>NZ_CP061378.1:3954000-5272000 GCF_015624485.1 Bradyrhizobium genosp. L | reverse complement strand
CTTGCTCGGCGTCCGCGACAGCGTCACCGGCTGGCTCACCAGCTGGATGTGCCGGTTCTCGTCATTGGGAACGTGCTGGGCCATGCCGAGATGCTTGACCTGGGCGTCCTCAAACATCTGGTCGATCGAATAGATCGGTCCGCAGGGCACACCGGCCTCATTCAATTCCTTGACCCAGGTCTCGGTGGGTTTCGTCGCGGTGAGCTTGTTGATGGTCGCGTTCAGCGCGTCGCGGTTCTTCGAGCGCAAGGGCGCGGTGACGTAATCCGGATGGCTGAACAATTCGGGCGCGCCGAGGGCCTGCGCGCAGCGTTCCCAGATCCGGCCGCCCGTCGTGGCGATATTGATGTAGCCATCGGACGTCTTGAATACGCCTGTTGGAATCGAGGTCGGATGATTGTTGCCGGCCTGTTTTGCGACGTCCTTTTCCATCAGCCAGCGCGCGGCCTGGAAATCCAGCATGAAGATCTGCGCCTGCAGCAGCGAGGTCTGCACCCACTGGCCCTGGCCGGAAACGTCGCGTTCCAGCAGAGCGGTCAGAATGCCCATGGCGCAGAACAGTCCGGCGGTGAGGTCGGCGACCGGGATGCCGACCCGCATCGGTCCTTCGCCGGGCGCGCCGGTGATCGACATCAGCCCGCCCATGCCCTGCGCGATCTGATCGAAGCCGGGCCGCTTGTGATAGGGGCCGTCCTGCCCGAACCCGGAGATGCTGCCGTAGACGATCTTCGGGTTGATCTTGCGCACGCTCTCATAATCGATGCCGAGCTTGGCCTTGACGTCCGGCCGGAAGTTCTCGACGACGACGTCGGCCTGTTCCGCCAGCCGCTTGAACACCTCGAGTCCCTTGGGGTCCTTCAGGTTCAGCGTCATCGCGCGCTTGTTGCGATGCAGGTTCTGGAAGTCGGAGCCCTGCCGTGCCCCGCCGAGCTGCTCGCCGCCGGCATCCTCCAATAGCGCGTCGATCTTGATGACATTGGCGCCCCAGTCCGCAAGCTGCCGCACGCAGGTCGGCCCCGAACGGACGCGGGTCAGATCCAGCACGGTGAAACGGGACAGGGCTTGCGACGCGCGGGGGAAGGGCATTGAGAACACCTCTTGATTGGCGGGCCCGAAGGGGCCCGTCTGGCTTAGCCAATTTGACCGGCGTTTCCAACCGGTCCTCCCGTCAGAAATAGCTGGAAACAACTGACCTGCCCAACGCGGCGTTTCACTGCGGGGTCGGACGGCTCACTAGGATTCCGTAAATCCACGGAGCCGTCGACCCCGACTGCGACCGGTCTGGTATACTGATCTTCATACACGCAAGGCCGACTTCGTCGCTTCGCACAGATGGTCCCGGCTTTAGCGCATTCGCAGATTGCGCCAGCAAATATTTCGCGTGATAAGACTCAGGGGGACGGGCTGATTCATCCAAGCGTTCGCCGTGGGACCACCGAGTAATTCTGCCTGAATAAGAAAATGACTGACCGATGAAGCGCCCTCACGACGTTTTTGATGCATTCGGCGACGATTTTATTTCGAGCTGGGACGGTCTCGATCAAACCGGTAATTTGATTGACACATGGGACGCGGGAACGAGTGCCACGCCGGTGTTCGTGGTGTTGCCTGTGCAGGCGCCGCTTGTATCCGGCAGTGAGTTCCCACAGCTCGACGCCGGCCTGGCCGCATTGGTCCAGCCGAGCGTTGGGGCCTTTGAGGCGATCAACAGCCTCGCCAGCCTGGCCAATCCAGTGTCGGGATCGAGCGGAAGCACAAGTGCCGCCGCCAGCGCCAAGGGTGCCACTGCCGGGCAGGTGCAACAGGCCCTTGGCGAAAGCGGCCTGAGCGGCACCGGCTCCGGGATCAAAGTCGGCGTGATCTCGGACAGCTTCAACGATCTCGGCGGCGCGGCCGCCGACGAGGCCAGCGGCGCGTTGCCGTCCGCCGCGAATATCCAGGTGCTGGAAGACCGATCGTCGGGCGGAACGGACGAAGGCCGCGCGATGATGCAGATCGTGCATGAGATCGCGCCGGGCGCCAGCCTCGCCTTCTATACCGCCGATGTCAGCGAGCAGGATTTTGCCAACGGCATTCTCGCGCTTGCGGCGGCCGGCTGCAAAGTGATCTGCGACGACGTCAGCTATTTCGACGAGCCGTTTTTCCAGAATGGCATCGTCGCCCAGGCCATTCAGACCGTGGAGTCCGAGGGCGTTACCTACGTCACGGCCGCCGGCAACAATGCCAGCAACGCCTATCAGGCGGCATGGCGGCCGACGTTCGGCATCTACGATGGATTTGGCTTCGCAGACGCCGAGAGCTTCGGCGGTAGCATGGTCTTGAACATCACGGTCACGGCCAGCAAGACCAATCCATCTCCGCTGTTGCTCGAGTGGGATCAGGCCTACGGCGCGGCCACGGCCGATCTCGTTTTGAACGTCTTCCAGAACGGAACCTATCTGGGGGCGGTGTCCAACAGATCGGTCGGCGGCGTGGCGACCAATCCGTGGACGGGCCTGCAGTTCACGGCATCCGGCACCTACCAGATCGTGATCGAAAATCTGTCGTCGATCTCCAATTCCGATCCGACGATGATCAAGCTGGTTTCCGGCGCCGACGGGTTGCCGGTGACGATCAGCGGCGCCGACACCGGCACGGTGTTTGGTCATGCGATGACGCCCGGTGCGATCACCGCGGGTGCCGTCAACGTTGCCTCGGTGCCTGTCTACGGCGTGAGCCCCGCGCAGAGCGAGTCTTTCTCGTCGTCGGGAGCCGGCACCGAGCTGCTGTTCGCCAATGATGGAACGCGGCTGTCGACGCCCGATCTGTTGAGCCCGGTCGCGGTCTCGGGCCTGGACAACATTGCGACGACGCTGTCCGGCGGCCTCGGCGATTTTTACGGCACCTCGGCTGCATCTGCGAGCCTCGCCGGCGTCGCCGCACTGATGCTGGCGGCCAATCCCAACCTCACGCCGGCGCAGGTCGAACACTTCATGGAGCTGACGGCGCTGCCGATGGCGGATGCGGCCGTCAGCGGCGCCGGCCTGGTGCAGGCCGATGCGGCCGTTGCCGCGGCGCTGAGCGGCATTGCGATCAGCGTCGCGGCCCAGCCGCTCGATGTCTCGACCGGTGGCGATCATGCCCTGACCTCTGGCTTCCTTGCGGCAAACGATAGCGTGGATGCTGCGGATCTGCATTACACGGTCGCAAGCGATCCCAGCCATGGCACGCTGCTGCTGGACGGAGCGGAGACGACGTCATTCACGCAGGCCGAAATCGACAGTGGACGCGTGACCTACCACGAGACGGGCCTCGGGGTGTCTGCGGACAGCTTCCAGTATTCGGTCTCGGATCCGCTCGGCGCGACATCGCAGGTGCAGACGTTCAACGTGAACGTCGACACCAGCAATCCCGCTGCCAGCCATGCGACCGGCTTGTTCAATGGCGGCAGCCAGAGCGACATCCTCTGGTACAGCGACGACGGAACCGTGTCGCTCTGGAACGATGGCCAGTCGAGCGGCGCACACTGGATCGCCAGTCCCGGTACCATCGCCGACACGTCGCATATCGAAGGGGTCGGCGATTTCGACGGCAACGGCCAGAGTGACATTCTGTGGCGCGGCGACGACGGCGCGGTGTTCATCTGGGACAACGGCCAGCCGACCGACAGCCGCAGCGTCGCCGCCGCGGGTGTCGTTCCTGCCGGCTGGCACATTGCCGGCGTCGGTGATTTCGACGGCAACGGTCAGTCGGATATCGTGTGGCGCAACGACAATGGCACCCTCTCGCTGTGGGACGACGGCCAGATCGGCAGCGCGCACTGGATCGCAACCGGAGACTCCTATTCCTCGAGCTGGCACATCGTCGGCGTCGGCGATTTTGACGGCAACGGGCATTCGGACATTCTGTGGCAGAACGACAATGGCGCGCTCTCGATCTGGGATAATGGTCAGATCAACGCGGCCCACGTCATCGCCAGTCCGGGCGCCGTCGCTTCGAGCTGGCACATCGCCGGGATCGGCGATTTCGACGGCAACGGGCATTCCGACATTCTCTGGCAGAACGACGACGGCGCGGTCTCGATCTGGGATAATGGCCAGATCAACGCGGCCCACATCGTCGCCAGCCCAGGCTCCGTCGCCGCAGGCTGGCACGTCGCCGGGATCGGCGATTTTGACGGCAACGGTCGCTCCGACATTCTCTGGCAGAACGACAATGGCGCGGTCTCGATCTGGGATGACGGCCAGCTCTCCGGTGCGCATATCGTCGCTGCCGCGGCTTCCGTGCCGGGCACCTGGCACATCGCGTAAATGTCGGCGCCGCGGCCCGCCTGGTGAGACGGCCGCTCAATTCCCAAGCCCGGTTTGGCGCAGAATGTCGCAGGGCTGGCTGCAATCGCGCAGATCTGCGGGCCTTTGTTTTCCCGATCAGGTTCCGCTCTGGTACTTTGACGTTCGTTCAGGCCATGCCGGCATCTTCCCGGTCGCCTCAATCTTCCGCCAACGGCGTTTCCGCGGGATCGCGGCAAACGAAATGTCGTCCTTCTATGTTATTCTGTCTGTGTTCATCAGACGATTCATCCCAGGCAATTACCTCAAGGTATGGTCGACATGATGCGAAAAGGCTTCTGGCTTCACGACGATCTCGGAACGGATTCATTGTTCGACAGCTTGGTTGACCCGTCGTTCGCAACGGGACCGTCGGCGTTTGCGGGGGCGGCGGCCGCCCCCGTTCTGGCAGATTCCGGCGATCCATATCCAACTGCGGACAGCACCGCCGCCACTCTGGTCAATGCCAGCTCCACCAAAACAGTGGCGAGTGTCCCCACGCTTGCGAACTACCTGATCAGCGGCTACTGGGCCTATGAAGGCTCGATCGCCCATCATTGGGGCTCCAGTACCGTCAGCTACAATATCAATGGATTGAATTCCGCCGAGCAGACGCTTGCGCTGTCGGCACTCGAAGCCTGGCACGAGGTCGCCAATGTCAGCTTCGTCCAGACCGGCGGCGCTGCCAACATCACCTTCGTCGACACCGGCACGATGACGGCCATGACCAACGCGAGCTGGAATGGCGCGGGCATCATGAGCTCGGCTACGGTCGACATCAGCGCCGACTGGATCACGAGCGACGGCGGCACCAATGACGGCAAGACCGGGATCGACAGCTACGGATATCAGACGTACATCCACGAGATCGGTCACGCGCTCGGCCTCGGCCACCAGGGGCCCTATAACAACAACGCCGTCTATTCGACCGACGCGATCTACGCCGACGACACCTGGCAATATTCGATCATGTCCTACTTCTCGCAGGACAATTATTCCGGAAGCTCCTATCGCTACGTCGTCACGCCGGAAATGGCCGACATCTACGCCGTCGACCAGATCTATGGCGCGTCGACCACGACGCGGACGGGCGATACCGTCTACGGCTTCCACAGCAACGCCGGCTCGATCTTCAGTTTCGCCAACTACAACCAGGCACCCGCGCTGACGATCTACGACAGTGGCGGTAACGACACGCTGGACTGCTCGGGATACTCCGCGGCGCAGACCATCGATCTGCATCCCGGTGCCTTCTCGTCGGTCGGCGGTCTGGTCAACAACATCGGGATCGCGACCAACACCATCATCGAGAGGGCGATCGCCGGCAGCGGCAACGACACGCTGATCGCGAACGACAACGGTTGCACCCTGATCGGCGGCGCGGGCAACGACACGCTGATCGGCGGCGCCGGTTCCGACCGGCTGATCGCCGGCTCCGGCGCCGACATCATGACCGGCAACGGCGCCGGCGACGTTTTCGCGTTTGCGACCGGGGACGTCACTGCGGCGAGCGGAAGTCACGATCTGATCTCGGATTTCGCATCGGGCGTGGATCACATCGATCTCAGCGGCCTCGGTCTGTTCAAGTTCATCGGTACGTCGTCGTTCGACCACAGCGCCTACGAGCTCGACTACGGCTACAACGGCACGACCGGCGTGACGACACTTCGGGGGGATATCAACGGCGACGGCAGCGCCGATTTCGCTATCGATCTCACCGGCAACATTGCGCTGACCACTGCCGATCTGATCGGGCTATCGACGGTTGCGGCCACCGCAAACCCGCTCGGGCTTGCGACCGGCGCGGCCTATATCGTGAGTTCGAGCTATCTGAGCACGGTCGACAACGCCAGCGCCTCTCAGTTGCACTATGCGGTCACCAGTGTGCCCGGGCACGGCACGCTGATGCTGAACGGAGCGGCCACGACCTCGTTCACGCAAGCGGACGTCAACAACGGACTTGTCACCTACCATGAGACCGGCCTCGGCGTGTCCTCGGACAGCTTCCAGTATTCGGTCTCGAACCCGTCCGGAGCGACGTCGGGGACGGTGACGTTCCATATCAATGTCGACGTCAGCAACGCCACCGCGAACTATGCGACCGGTTTGTTCACGGCCGACCAGCAGAGCGATATCCTCTGGTACAGTGACAACGGAACCGTATCGCTCTGGAACAGCGGCCAATCGGGCGCCGCGCACTGGATCGCGAGTCCCGGCAGCGTCGCGAGTACGTCGCACATCGAGGGCGTCGGCAATTTCGACGGCAGCGGTCAGAGCGATATTCTGTGGCGCGACGACAATGGCGCGGTGTTCATCTGGAATAACGGGCAGGTGACCCAAAGCCAGACGGTCGCGGCCGCCGGTGCCGTGCCGTCGAGCTGGCACATCGCCGGCGTCGGTGATTTCGACGGCAACGGGCAGTCGGATATCCTGTGGCGCAACGACAATGGCACCCTGTCGCTCTGGAATAACGGCCAGATCGGCACCGCGCACTTCATCGTCACCGGGGATTCCTATGCATCGAGCTGGCACATCCTTGGCGTCGGCGATTTCGACGGCAACGGGCATTCCGACATCCTGTGGCAGAACGACAATGGCGCGGTCTCGATCTGGGATAACGGCCAGATCGGCCAGGCTCACCTGATCGCCACACCGGGTGACGTTGCCTCGAGCTGGCACGTCGCCGGCATCGGTGATTTTGACGGCAACGGGCATTCCGACATCCTGTGGCAGAACGACAATGGCGCGGTCTCGATCTGGAATAACGGTCAGATCGGCCAGGCTCACCTCATCGCCACTCCTGGTGACGTTGCCTCGAGCTGGCACGTCGCCGGTATCGGCGACTTTGACGCCAACGGCCATTCGGATATTCTCTGGCAGAACGACAACGGCGCGGTCTCGATCTGGAACAATGGTCAGATCAACAGCGCGCATCTGATCTCCAGCGCCGGCCTGGTGCCCGGGACGTGGCACATCGCGTAGCGCGCGGAGACGGCTGTCAGCTCGGAGGCACTGCAATTGAAGGCGCGGCGCATTGTCATCTTCGGGATCGGCGAGATTGCCGAACTCGCCGACTTTTATTTCACCGAGGATTCCGACGTCGAGGTCGCGGCTTTCACCGTCGATGCCGCGTATCTGAAGCAGGGTGAATTCCGCGGCCGGCCGGTCGTCGCGTTCGAAGAGGTGGCCGAGAGATTCCCGCCCGGTGAGTTCGGCATGTTCGTCGCGGTGAGTTACGCGAAGATCAATGCCGTCAGGGCCGAGAAGGTGGCCGCTGCGCGGGCCAAGGGATACCGGCTCGCGACCTACCTGAGCAGCCGCGCGACGGTGTTTCCCGGCTTCGAGCCGCAGGAGAACTGCTTCATCCTGGAGGACAACACGATCCAGCCTTTCGCGAAGGTCGGGGCCAATGTCACGCTGTGGAGCGGCAACCATATCGGCCATCACTCGGTCATTGAGGACGACGTGTTCCTGGCATCGCATGTCGTGGTGTCGGGCGGGGTGCGGATCGGCCGGGGCAGCTTCGTCGGCGTCAACGTCACGATCCGCGACCACGTGACCGTCGGCGAGAGATGCGTGCTGGGCGCCGGCGCGCTGGTGCTGGAGGATCAGCCCGATTTCTCCGTACTCGCGCCGCGCGGAACGGAGCGCTCGCCGGTGCCGAGCACACGCCTGAGAAAACTGTGAGGCGCTGAATGCCCTGGCGCCGTCTCGGATTGGTGTTCGCTCCTGCCGGAGACCAGCCATGGGCGCGCAGCCATGCGTCGCTGCCGACGCCGGTGCACCTCGATGGTGACGTATACAGGGTGTTCTACAGCGCGCGCGATGCCGAGCAGCGCTCGCATGTGGGATGGATCGACGTCGAGATATCCGACACGCCGCGCGTCGATAAGGTCGGGCGGCAGCCGGTGCTGCTGCCCGGTGCCGATGGTTCGTTCGACGATAGCGGCATCGGCGTCGGCTGCGTCGTTGCGGCGGACAGCGGGCTTTCGCTGTACTACATGGGCTGGAATCTCGGTGTCCGCTCGGCATGGCGCAATGCGATCGGGCTGGCGCGGTCGCCGGCGCCCGGCGAACCCTTCGTGAAATTCTCGCCGGGGCCGATCCTGGATCGTTCGCCGGAAGATCCCTACACGCTATCCTATCCTTGGGTGCTTCGGCTCGGGCCGCAGGATTGGCGCATGTGGTACGGCTCCAATCTCGCTCCTGTGGTCGGCGGTACCGATATGCGGCACGCAATCAAGCTGGCGCGGTCGGCGGATGGACTTCGCTGGAGCAGGCAGGCCGAACCTGTGGTCGGATTTGCGACGCCGGACGAGTACGCGCTGGCGCGCCCGACGGTGGTGAGCGTCGGCAACCGGTTCCTGATGTGCCTCGCCTGTCGCGGTCCGCATTACCGGATCGGTGCGGCGACGAGCCACGACGGCGCAAGCTGGCGGCGGCTGGATGGGGTGATGGGGCTCGGCCCGTCGGACCAGGCCTGGGAAAGCGAGATGACGTGCTATCCGGCGCTGTTCTGGCACCGCGAGCGGCTGTGGCTCGCCTATAACGGCAACGGCTACGGCGCGACCGGTATCGGATTGGCGGTCTGGGACGGCGAGCTCGCTCTCTGAAGCTTGAGCATGATCTCTTCGGAAAGCCGCTTCACGCTTTTCCGGATCATGCTCTCGTCAGGGCCGCGGCGGTGCACGGCCGGCCAGATATTCGGCGACGGACCGCGGCTGGCGAACATCATAGCCGAGCAGCCGCCGCAACTCGGGGGTGCTGACAAAATCCTCGCCGAGCGCAGCCGGCAGGTCGATCTGCTGGCGCAGCAGGGGGATCGAATAGACATGGTTGACGGCGCGGCGCGGTTGCGCCGACACATTGACGCCGCCGCTATGGAAGACCATGCAGTCGAGCACGATGAACGAGCCCGCAGGCGCGGTGACCTTCACCGCCTGCGTATCGACGAAATGGTCGGACGGAAACGCCTCCAGCCGGTGTGAAGCCGGCAGCACCATGGTCGCGCCGTTCTCGATCGTGAACGCGTCGAGGCAGAACAGCGCATTGATCGCGAGCGGCCGCGACGAGACGAAATGCTGATACGGCAGGTCGCGATGCCAGGCGCCCTGATTGTAGCGCATCCCGTTCGGCGGATTGATGATGCCGTTCTGCTGATTGAGGATCACATAATCGGCTATCAGCTTGCGGCAGATTTCGAGGATCCCTGCATTGGTCGCCAGTTCGAGAAACGCCGTCTCGTAGGCGAGGGGAAGGCGGATCGTGTTGTGCTCGTCGATCGCCTTGAGCGCGTCGAGGCCGCCATGCTCGCCGCCATGGCGCTGCTGCGCCCGGTCGAACGCCGCCGAGAGCGCGGCCAACTGCGCGCCGTCGTAGCCGCCGTCGATGATCCCGTAGCCGAGCTGGCGGATCGTCTCGCAGGTTCGTTCGACATCGGTGTCGGAGCGGGTCTGCTCGGCAACGCCGTAGCGTCTAGGCGTGTCGCTGTGTGTCATGTGCAACCTGGTCCAGCATGGCTCCCGGCCGGTTCTCCGAGATTCTGCCGACCCCCATCATCACGAGGCCGAGCCCGGTGCGGTAGAATAGCCTCTGTAGCACGAACAGCGGAAACAGCGTCGTTCTGTTGAGAATGATGCGCACCCATGACGGGAATACCGTCTTCCACGGAATTTCCCGGATGCCGCTGGTTTCGGTCTGCTGCCGCTTGCTCTCCGCCAGATGCGATGCCGCACCGGAGCGCTTGATCATGTAGAGGCTGGCGTTGAACAGCAGATTGATGGTGGGAACGCCGACCGACCAGACCGAGACCTGGCGGAGGTCGGCCTTCTCGAGCGTGGCCTCGAGATCTCCGCGGTCGTAGCGGCGGAAGTGCCCGACCGTCTCGTCCTCGAACGACCAGCGGTCGCGGCGTCCTGGAACGCCAAGGATCACCATGCCGCCGGGTTTCACGAACTCGGATAGCTTCCTGATGAACCCGACGTCGTCCTCGACATGCTCCATCACCATGTAGCTGACCGCGATGTCGACCTTGGCGGCGTCAGCCGGCAGATCGCGGATGTCGCCGAGATGCAGCTGGTAGCGGCCGTCCTTCAGATAGGGATCGAGCGCCGTCTTCGCGATCTCGATCGCCTGCGCGGAGAAGTCGACGCCGATCCCGGTCAGGCCGGCATCGCAGAGCATCCGGGACAGGTCGCCGTTGCCACAGCCGACCTCCAGGAACGTCTTACCTAACGTCTTGGCCTGCTGCCCCTTCAAGAGATCGCGGAGCGCCTCTTGGGTGCAGAAGGTGCCGGGAGGATTGATCTTGACGAACTTCAACCTGCTTCATCCCGGTTTGCGCGCAGCCATTCGGACGCCGTGCGATCACAGCACCTTATAGAGGTTGACGAACGCGGCGAGCCGTCCATCCGTTCTGGAGAAGTCGATCACCTGATCGAGATCGACGTCCTCGACGCCGTGATAGGTGCGCCCGTCGAACAGGATCAGGGATCCGAACCCGCCGGCGTCTTCGAGGTCGATGCGCTGCTTGTTGCCGTCATAGATCACGCCGCCGCCGGTGTGGAAGTCGGTGCCCTTCCGGCTCAACAGCACGCAGATCTGGTAGAACGGCTTTTCGATCTGCGACGCGATCACCTGAGGGAAGTGCGTGTCCCTGTGGGTGACCATGAAGCCGCCGCCGCGCGGATAATGATGGATGCGGCAGGCATCCCAAAACCGGTCGCGATCCGGGTTCGAGCCGAACGACGGATCGACGCCCATCAGGCTGTTGCGGATCCGGATCATCTCCTTGAACAACACGCCGAGCGCCGGGTAGGCCGGGTTCTCGGCCGAGAAGTAGATCGATTGCAGGTTCTGCGCGTAGCTTTCGCCGAGACCGTTGCTGGAGCCGATCGCAAGCTTCCGCCATGGACGCGCAGCCAGCGAGCTGTAATGGAATTTCTCGCGGGTCGCCTGCAGCGGTGACGCGCGCAGGCAGGCCTCGTATTCGGACCGCGCCTGTTCGCTCAGCCGTTGCAGCTCCGCATTGCGGAAGATCACGTATCCGTTCGCATTGAGTTCGTCGTCGATCCGGGCGGGATCTATCTCAATTATGCTCATCGAAAATCCAGCTTGAACATGGGCGTTGCTAGGTCAGTGAATTCGGGTAGTAGGCGCAATCCGGTCTCATCCGTAACTGAATGAGGTGCTCAAATCAAACGCCGGGGTGCCTCACGATGACGGTGAATTCATACAATCCGTAGTCCTGAAGCAGGGCGACGGACCGGCCGAAGCGCGCCAGGCAATCGCGGAGTATCGCGACCGGGTCGCCATAGTACAGATCCGCTCGCCGCCGCTCGGGATCGCTCGAGAGGCTCAGCATGTTGAAGGCGAAGCCGCGCCGCCCGGCGCGGGCGAGAACGTCGATCGTGTCGCTGACATAGCCGGCCCAGCGCTCCGCCGCGACCGCGCCCTTGACGTTGAAGATGCCGCTCGCAACGGCGAAATCGGCCGGCTCCGCCGGCTCGGCCCCGACGCGCCATCGGCAGCGCTCGTTTTCGCCATATAGCTCCCGCGCCTTGTCGATCATGCTCGCCGCGACGTCGTAGCCGGTGAAGGCTCCCTCGTAGCCGGCGTCGCGCAGGAAACGCCAGAAGTCGCCGAAGCCGCAGCCGAGATCGATCAGCGATCCATTCGGCGCGTCGTCGAGCAGGCGCAGAAACTGGCGGTGGCGCAGCTCGTGCGAGCTCCGGCCGTTCCAATCGACCCCCTGCGGGGTCGGCCCGTGCTGCGCGAGCCGCGAGGCGTAATACACCGCCACCTGTTGCAGGATCTCGGGGTGGGTGCCTTCCGTCACCGGACGCTCCCTTCCGGTTGATCCTGACGGGGGAGGGGCACAATCGCCGGCGCGTCGCTGCGGTAGGCCTTGCGCACGATCGTGTATGGCCTGCGCTTCGTCTCAGCCAGGATGTTGGCGATATAGATTCCGAGAATACCGAGGATAAGGGTGATCAGGCCGCCGAGGAACCAGATCGAGATGATGACGGAGGTGAAACCGCTGACCGCAATGCCGATCGCGAAATAGCGCCACAGCACGAACAGGATCACGGCAATCGAAAGTCCGAAGATCGAGGCGCCGACATAGAAGATCAGGTAGAGCAGCTTGCTCGACGTCGTGGTGATGTCGCGGATCGCCATCTCGACGCGATGCCGCAGCGAATAGCTGGTCGGCGAGGCCGAGAGCTTCTCGAGCGCGATGGCCTGTTGCCGAAACCCGGTCACTTGCCAGAGATGCGAGATCGAAAATGCGCGGTCGCGGTGCCGCAGCAGCGCCTGGACATACTGCCTGGTCATCAGGCGCGAGGTCAGGATGTTGCGAGGGATCGGATGGTCGCTGAGGAAGTCGAGCAGGGTGAAGAACAGGGCGCCCGGCAGTCGCTCGAAGAAGCCGCCGCGCCGCGTCGGCAGCGCCCCGAACACCACGTCGCAGTCGCCCTTCGCAAAGCGCTGGTGCAGGGCCGCAAGATCTTCGGGCTTTTCCTCGAGGTCGCTGTCGATCAGGAAGACGAGGTCGCCGGCGGCGTAGGCGAGGCCGGTCATCATCGCCTTGTGATGTCCGAAGTTGCGCGCCAGGTCGACCACCACGATGCGCGGATCCTTTTTCTGGAGCGCCAGAGCGCGCGCCAGGCTGTCGTCGGGGGACCCGTCATTGACCATGATCAGCTCGATCTCCGGAAAGATCGCTTCCGCCGCGGTCATGGCCCGCTGGTAGAACGCCTCGACCGTGGTCGCCGACCGATACAGGGTTGTTACAATGGAGAGTTTCACACGCGGGTCCTGGATGGATCGGCACTCGTCGTGGCCGATTTGGCCGGCAAACCGGCGTCCGTAGCGCCGTTGATGCCATTCCGGATTGGTCCCAGCAAGCTGCCCGGGTCCGCACGGAGCCGGTTTCCCGCCTCGGAACGCCGAATTCTATGGGGCCAGGGACCCCCGCGCAAGAAAGTTACCCGGCGTCGGACGCTCTTGAAGGTTGAATGAAAGATATGAAACACGCAGATGACGCTCGCGAGTTGTGGCGCGGAGGATCCTCGCGCGCGATGCGATTCTGCTTGAACCAAACCCGCAATACTCGGACATAATGGTTAACTGGGCTGGGTTCGTCTTCACGCGAACGGGGTCGGTTCAGTGGACTCCCGAGACTTTGTCGTTCAGTTATCGGCTGCAATGCCCATTTCTGGTTTTGCAGTACGGGTCCTTCGATGCCGGGACGCAGACTTTTGGGACGAGTGAATATTACGTTCATTTTTCAACTGGAGGGTTCGATTATGCGCCGCTTAGCCTTGCTCACATTGATCACTGGCCTGTTCCTACCGCTTCTCGCTGCCGCCCCGGCCCATGCCCAGGCGACCCGAACCTGGGTCTCCGGCGTGGGTGACGACGCCAACCCATGCAGTCGCACCGCACCCTGCAAGACGTTTGCCGGCGCGATCTCCAAGACCGCCGCCGCGGGCGAGATCAATTGCCTCGATCCCGGCGGGTTCGGCGCGCTGACCATCACAAAGTCGATCACCATCAACTGCCATGAGGTGTTCGGCTCCGTGCTGGTGTCCGGCACCAACGGCCTCAACATCAGCGCCGGCGCGGCGGACAAGGTCGTGCTCCGCAATCTCCAGATCCAGGGCATCGGGACCGGCCTGGTTGGTGTCAAGATCAATACCGCCGGATCGGTATCGATCGAGGATTGCGTCGTGACCCAGTTCACCCAGCAAGGCATCCTCGACGCGCGCACCAACGCCGGCGGCAAATTGTACGTCAAAAATACTCTGGTCTCGCTCAACGGCGGCGCCGGCGTTTCTGTCGCTGGTGCGGCGACCAACAATGCGACGGTCGAAGGCCTGTATTCGTACAACAACGCATTCGGGCTTGCGGCCGCCACCGGCAACAACGTCACGGTCGAACGCAGCGATCTGAGCAACAACGGCACCGGCGTCACCGGCGACACCGGATCGCAGATCACGGTGAACAGCAGCGCGATAAACAGCAATGCGACGGGCGTCAACGGCGGCGGCATCCGCGTGGCGGATTCCGACATCAACTTCAACACGACGGCGGCCTATGCCGGCACGCCGACCAGCTTCGGCACCAACCGGCTGGTCGGCAACGCGGCGGTCGGCGCCTTCAACACCGCTGCGCAGCAGTAGGGCAATCGATCTCATGACGGACGGAACCCCGGGCGCCAGCGCCCGGGGTTTGCGTCTTGGGACGATCGCTGTGCTCATGGTGCGGCTCCGCGACGCAGGTAGCGCGGCGCCTCCGGACCGGTGTTGAGCAGCAGGTCGATCACGCTGACGGCGTGCTCGAAGCCGCCATGAAGCTGGTTATATTCGCGGTACCCTTCGTAACCCATCCATTCGGTCGCGATTCCCGCGTCGGCGAGCTCGGCTTCGTCGAGATAATCTCGGGCGGAGGGGCCGCTGAGATAGCGATCGGCGCCGGCCGCGCTGGCGATGGTCTTCAGCCGCGTCGTCTTGGTCCCGTCAGCCGGATAGGCGCTGTCGCGGACAATGCGGGTGGTGAGGCCGAGCAGTTCAGCCAGCCCGCGCAGGAACAGCTCGTTGACATTAGTGAGCCTGGTTTCCGCATCGGCCCGTTCGTAGAAGGTCCGCAGCGTCGGCGCGAACTGGTCGAAGAAGGGGGCGGGGCGGTAGGCGAGCTCGATCGCGCGCCAATGCTTCTCGGCCCACGGCTTCTCGATCTCGACCTCGTCGATCGGCTGCTCGAAGCGCCCCTTGGTGACCACCGGGATGGTCAGCCAGGCGAGCCCGTTGGCGGTCTTGATGCGGTTGCGGTTGTGCCAGTGCCGCTTGGCGTATTGCGCGCTGTCGAACACGACATATTGGTCGCATTGCCCGATCAGGTCGAAGAAGCCCTTCCAGGGGATGTAGCAGGACTGGATGATGCTGACGCGCAACGTGCCACTCTTCTGACCGTCAAAATCGGTGTCGCACCCGGATCGGGCACCAGGGAACGCCGCGGGGATTGCCAGCCGGTGAGGGTTGCTGGCCACGGCTTGGGCAAGTGTTTATAGTCGCTCTATGCCGAAAGCACGCATAATCCTCGATCGGTTCGGTCCCGGCCGGCCTGCCCCACGTTCCGCATGAGCCTGCCGGAGGGATCGGGCCGGCGCTGCCTTGCCTGCAGCGCGGTCGAGGCGGTGGCCGACGGCGCGCCGCTGTGGCCGCCTGGATGGCGCTGCTCCGCCTGCGGCGCCGTGGTCGCGCAGGACGACGGCATCCCGATGTTCGCCCCCGACCTTGCCGATACCGTCTCCGGCGTCGATCCCAAGGGCTTTGCGGTGCTCGCCAGGGTGGAGGCCGGGCACTTCTGGTTCGTGCCGCGCGGCGAGCTGATCACCGGCCTGGCCGGAAAATTTTTTCCCCAGGCCCGCCGTTTCATCGAGATCGGCTGCGGCACCGGCATGGTGCTGGGCGCGCTGGCCGGCGCGCGCCGCTGGCAGCGCCTGGTCGGCTCCGAGCTGCACCCGTCGGGCCTGGCTCATGCGAGGCAGCGGCTGCCCGAAGGGGTCGAATTCGTGCAGATGGACGCGCGCGACATTCCGGCCGTCGGCGTGTTCGATCTCACCGGCGCCTTCGACGTGATCGAGCACATCGCCGAAGACGAGGCGGTGCTGCGCGGGTTGCGCGCGGCGACTTGCGCCGGCGGCGGCATCATCGTCGCGGTGCCGCAGCATCCCTGGCTGTGGAGCGCCGCCGACGACATCGGCCACCACCAGCGCCGCTACCGCCGTGGCGAGCTCGAGGACAAGCTGCGCCGCAACGGCTTCGAGATCGTTTTCTCGTCCTCCTACACGGCGCTGCTGCTGCCGCTGATGGCGGTCAGCCGCCTGCTGCAGAAGAGCAAGGCGGCCAATCAGGAAGAGCATGAATTCGCTCCGAGCCCACTCGTCAACCGCATCCTGACGGCGATCCTGCGCGCCGAGGTGCGGATGACCCTGGCCGGATTCCGCTGGCCCGCCGGCGGCAGCCGCGTCGTCGTCGCGCGGGCGGTGTAGGGCAGGCTCTTTCCAGTGTCGTCCCGGCGAAGGCCGGGACCCATTGCCACAGGGTTGTGTTGTTGAAGTGAGCTGTGGCCCCAGCGCGCGCAACAATAAGCATTCGTGGTTGGGTCCCGGCCTTCGCCGGGACGACACTGCCTCTGTTCGGCAAGCTCAGTGTCATCACCAGAGGCAGGAGTGCTCGTCGATCGAGAATGACAGCGCTGTGACGTCGTTATCGCAGGCGAGTTCCTGCCGGCTTGCGTCGAATGATTTCCAGCGCGTCCGGCTATGGATTCCCTCGCTGCGGCAGAATAGTCTCGCCCGGCAGAGAGCGGGCAGGGCAACATGATGAATGCGGATCGCGGCGGTTGCGAATGTGACGACCAGGTTTCCCGCAAGCGGACGCGCGGCGCGCTGCTTGCCGCGCTGGTTTTCGCGGCCGTCATGCTGGGCATCTCGATCGTCGCGCCGGCGTCGGCGCAGTCGCTGGGCCAGGGCGTCGCGGCCGCCAAGCGGCAGGATTATCAGCGCGCGTCGCAGATCTTCATTCCACTCGCCGAGTACGGCAATCCGGTGGCGCAGACCTATCTCGGCTTCCTGTTCGAGACCGGCCACGGCGTGCCGCAGAACTACACCGAAGCCGCGATGTGGTATCGCCGCGCCGCCACGCAGGGCGACAGCCTGGCGCAATACTCGCTCGGCCTGCTCTACGACCGCGGGCAGGGCGTGCCACGCGACATCGTCGAGGCCAGCAAATGGCTCAACCTCTCGGTCGCCGCGGCGCCGCCGAGCGCGCGCGACGCGCGCCAGCGCATCCGCGACGCCGTCACCAGCAAGATGTCGCGCGGCGAGATCGCCCAAGCGCGGCTGCGCGCGCTGGAATGGGCGCCGGTGCGGGAGCATTGAGGGGCGAAGACTTGCCGTCGTGACTGCGGACCATTTTGATCGGGTGGAGCCGAGCAATGCACTGCACGATCCGCCCTGCGCTTGATGACGACGCCGATGCAATCAGCGCGGTCATCCTGCGTGCGCTGCGCGAAACCAATGCGCAGGATTACACGGCCGAGATCATCGAGCGGGTCGAGCGCAGCTTCAGTCCAAGCGCCGTGCGGGAGCTGATCGGCAGGCGGACCGTGTTTATCGCCGAGATCGATGGCCGCGTGGTCGGGACCGCAAGCCTCGACGGAGACGTGGTCCGTTCGGTGTTCGTTGCGCCGGATGTCCAGGCCCGGGGGGTCGGCAAGTTGCTGATGGACAAGGTCGAGAGTACGGCGCGCGAAAGAAATATCTCCAAACTGGCGGTGCCGTCTTCGGTCACCGCCGAAGCCTTTTACGCGCGGCTTGGCTTCCAGGCCGTGCGCGACAGCTATCATGGTGACGAGCGCACCATCCTCATGGAACGAGTGCTGGATTGATCCCCGCAGCGCGTCGTTTCCCCGCTACCGCGGCGGCACGCCGGGCGGGGTCGTCACGACCACGGCGTTGCTGGTGCCGACCAGGCGGCTGTTCATCTTGCTGCGCATCTCCTCGGCGATGACATGCGCATCGACGCCGTCCTTGATCAGGGTCGGGCGGATGAACAGGATCAGTTCGGTGCGCTTGCGGTTGTTGGTCTGGTGCGAGAACGCATCGCCCATGCCGGGAATCTGGTCGAGCACCGGAATGCCCTGCTTGCCCTTGGTCTCGCTCTCGCTGATCAGGCCGGCGAGCAGCACGGTCTGGCCTGACGTCACCGCGATCGAGCTCTTGACCCGGCGCTGCGAGATGGTCGGCGTCAGGCCGTTGGCGCCGGCATTGGAGACGCTGGAGATCTCCTGCTCGATGTCGAGCACGATGTTGCCGTTGGCGTTGGCGCGCGGCAGCACGCGCAGGATGATGCCGGTGTTCTTGTAGTCGATGGTGTTGACCACGGTGTTGTTGGCAGTCAACACCGTCGCGGTGCCGGTCGAGTAGGGCACCTGGTCGCCGACCTGCAAGGTGGCGGCCTGGTTGTCGAGCACGACAAGCGAGGGATTGGACAGCACCTTGACGTCGGTGACGCCGTGCAGCGCATCGAGGATGACGCGCGGCGAATTCTCCGAGCCGACCAGCAGATTGAAGCCGGGCAGCACCCGCCCCATCAACGCGCCGGCCGCCGCGTTGACCGCGTTGCTCGGCGGATCGACGCTGTTAGTGCCGCCGCCGCCGCTCGAGATCGTGTTGACGACCGAACCCTTCTGGCTCGCCAGGAAGAACTGCACGCCGTAGTTCAGGTCGTTGTTGAGCGTGACCTCGGCGATCGTCGCCTCGATCGCGATCTGGCGCTGCGGCCGGTCGATCTGCCGGATGGTCTGCTCGACGATGCGCTGCGACTCCGCGTTGGCATAGACCAGCACCGCGTTGTTGGTGATGTCGGCGGTGATGCGGACATTGGGCAGGAAGCTCGGCCCGGAGGCACCCCTGCCGCCGGACTGTGACGCGTTCGAGAGCGACTGGTCGGCGCTGGTCGAAGGTGCCGGGCGCGCGTTCAGCGACGCGCCGCCGACACCGGTGACCGGCGTCGAGGCGCCGGCAGCTGCGGTCGGCATCGCGCTTAGCGAGGCGATCGGGCCGGAGCCGGACGAAGACGAGGATGAAGACGATGTCAGGCCGGAGCCCGGCGCGATCTGGCTGGTGCCGTTATCGAGCAGGTTGGAAGACCCGTTGTTGCCGGGCGCCACCAACATCTCGTTGAGCATGCCGACCACGACCTTGGCATTGCCGTAGCGCAGCGGATAGGACTTCAGGTTCACCGCCTCGGTGTCGGAGCGGTCGAGCCGCGCGATCCAGGTGCCGGCGCGCTTGAGATAGTCCGGCTTCTGGCTCACCACGAGAACGGCATTGAGGCGGTTGATCGCCTGGAACTTGACCACGCCGGTGCTGAGCCCGCCCTCGCCGGAATCCATGATTTTCTCGAGCTCGGCGACCAGCGGCTCCGGCGAGGAGTTGCGCACCGGGAAGATGCCGACCGATTGGCCGCGCATCCAGTCGGCGTCGAAGCTCATGATGGTGTCGATCGCCGCGGCGCGATCGGAGCCGCTGCCGGTGACCAGCAGCGTGTTGCGGCCATTGTCGGGCCGCAGCGTGGTCGCCTTGACGCCGAAGCCGTCGAGCAGCTTGAACATCGTCTGTGCCGAGACATAGCGCAGCGGCACCACGCTGACGCCCTGGCCGGCTTCGGCCGTGGCGCTGCGGTCGATGCCGCCGGGGCCCGCCTCCGCCGACGGAAGCAGGCGGTAGCTGCCGGTGCGATCGCGCACCAGCGCGATGCCGGACATCTTCAGCGCATTCTCCAGCACGTAGATCGCGTCCTGTTTCGGGACAGGACGGACCGAGGCCAGGGTGATGGTGCCCTGCACCCGCGGATCGATGGTGTAGCCGACCTGCAATACGTCACCGAGGATGACCTTTGCCACGGTCGCGACCGGCGCGTTCTCGAAATTCAGATCGTAGCCATTGCCGCCGCCGTCGCGCTCCGCGAGCTCGCCGCCGGTGGGCGTGCCGTCGGAGAGAAAGATCGCAGGCCGTGATGCGCTCTGCTGGCGCAGGCTGCCTGCCGGCGTATCCGTAGTCTGACGGGGCTGCAGATCGAGCGAATTCACTTTCTCCACAAGGTCCGGCGCGCGAGGATCCTTCGGATTGGTCTCGACCGATTGATCGGCGGTGACGATGCAGGCGGAAAGCGTGAACGCGGACAAAAACAGAACGAGCGTTCCAGTCAACGCTGAACGCGGGCGCGCAAGCGGATGCACCACTTTGAACAAAATACGCCTATCAAGTACTATCGTTGAAATTGAATAACGTCCGATCCCCCTCGGCTCGGACGCCCGGTAAATTCACGACACGATTATGTTTTTGATGTTACAAGAGTCAAGCGCCAAGGGCCGGATTGCTGCACGCACGAGCTGTTGTATTCAGGTAACAACGTGAGCGGTGGGACTTCGATGCGCGATTTGTCCGCCGAAACCTTCCGGCAGCATCTCCTGGATAAGCACGCTGTGCCGACGCGCGTGAGAACGCGCGCCGAACACGCCAATTCGACGCTGACGCGTCCGTTGCGCGAGCTGTGGGAGACCAGTGATCTCTCGGCTGCCGAGTTCGCCGACGAGGTCTCCGACTATTTCGGCGTGGAGCGGCTGAGCCTGCCGCAACTGCTTGCCGCGACCCCGTGCCTCGACGGCTTCTCGCATCGCTTCCTCAGGGAATCCACCGTGTTCCCGCTGCGCGCGCCGAACGGCGGCTATCGCATCGCGGTCGCCGATCCCTCCGACACCGCGGCCATTCGCGCAGCCGAGATCGTGTTCGGCGAGCCGGTCGAGCTGGCGGTGGCCTCGTTCGAGGACATCACCACGGTGCTCGACCAGCGCATCGCGGCCACCGATGCCGCCACGGACGAGCGCGCGGTGGCCGCGAGCCAGCAATCCGACGACGATATCGAAAGCCTGCGCGACCTCGCCTCCGGCGCGCCGGTGGTGCGCGCACTCAACGATTTGCTGGAGCGTGCGGTCGAGCTACGCGCCAGCGATATCCACATCGAGCCGTTCCGCACCGGCCTCGTCGTCCGCATGCGTGTCGACGGGCTGTTGCGCGCGCTGCCCGCGCCGTCTTCGGTTCCACCACAAGCGCTGATCTCGCGCGTAAAAATTCTCGCGGGCCTCAATATTGCCGAGCGGCGGCTGCCGCAGGACGGCGCCGCTCGGGTCCGCGTCAGCCGCACCGAGCTCGACGTCCGCGTCGCGACCATGCCGACGCAAGGCGGCGAGAGCGCGGTGATCCGCCTGTTGCCGCGCGACCGCGGCCTCTTGGAAATGAGCAAGCTCGGATTGGCTGCGCGCGATGAGAAGATGCTGTCGCGGCTGCTGACCTTGCCGCACGGCATGATCGTGGTGACCGGCCCGACCGGCAGCGGCAAGACCACGACCTTGGCGACGATGCTGTCGATCCTCAATGAACCGACCAGAAAAATCCTCACCATCGAGGATCCCGTCGAGTACGAGATCGCCGGCATCAACCAGTCGCAGGTCAAGCCTTCGATCGGGCTGACCTTTGCGTCCGCGATGCGTTCCTTCGTCCGCCAGGACCCCGACGTGATCATGGTCGGCGAAGTCAGAGACGCCGAGACCGCGCATATCGCGATCCATGCGGCGCTGACCGGCCACTTGGTCCTGACCACGCTGCACACCGAGACCGCCGCCGCCGCGGTGCCGCGGCTGATCGATCTCGGCGTCGAGGGCTTTTTGCTGCGCTCGACCCTGCGCGCGGTGGTGGCGCAGCGGCTGGTGCGCGTGCTGTGCGACCGCTGCAAGGTGCCGCACACACTTTCGGCAAACGATATCGAGAAAGACCCGCGTTTTGCCGTGATCGGCTTTGCCGCCGGCGAGGTGGTGCACGAGGCCGGCGGCTGCGAGCGCTGCGGCGGCACCGGCTATCGCGGCCGCAACGGCGTGTTCGAGCTCCTCGAGATGACCGATGATGTGCGCAAGCTGGTCGGGCCGCAGACCGATTCGCATGCGATCGACCAGGCTGCGATATCGGGCGGCATGACCACGATGCTGGCGGATGCGGTCGAAAAATGCCGCGCCGGCGTGACCACCGTGCCCGAAGTGTTCCGCGTCACGACGATCCGGTGATGTGATGCCGAGTTACCGCTACCGCGCGATGAATTCGGACGGCGAGCTGGTTTCGGGCGCGATCGCAGCCCCCGCGCCGGGCGACGTCGCAGCCAGGATCGAGCGGCTCGGCCTGGTGCTGGTCGACAACGTCACGCTGGAGGAAGGCGGTTCGGCGGGCCGCGCCTTCAGCCTGTTCAACGCGCCGAAGCCGGAAGACGTCACGATCTTCACCCGCGACCTCGCGCTGTTGCTGCGCGCCGGCGCGCGGATCAACGACGCGCTCGAGCTGCTGGCCGCCGATCGCGACTTCGGCCGGCTGCGGCCGGTGGTCGCCGACGTGCGGTCGCGCGTGATGGCCGGCGAGAGCTTTGCCGAGGCGCTGGCGCGGCACCAGGGCCTGTTCCCGCCGATGTATGTCGCGCTGATCCGGGTCGGTGAGGCCTCCGGCTCGCTCGACCATGTGCTGGAGGTGCTGGCCGACGAGCGCAGCCGCAGCGAGGCGCTGAAGCGCCGGCTCGGCGATGCCGTGCGCTATCCGCTGTTCGTGCTCGGCGCGGCGGGCTGCGTGCTGCTGTTCTTCCTCACCTTCGTGCTGCCGCAGTTCGCCAGCGTGCTGCAGGATTTCAACGCCAAGGTCGATCCGTTCATCCAGACCTTCCTCAATTTGTCGACCTGGCTGCGCGGCAATTCGGATGCGGTGCTGATGATCCTGGTGGTGGCGATCGGCTCGGCCTGGCTCCTGCTGCGGCAGGAGCGGGTGCGGCGCTCGCTGTTGGCCGCGATGGCGCGGCTGCCCGTGATCCGCGAGGTGATGAAATATCATCGCACCGCGCTGTTCTGCCGGAACCTCGGGCTGTTGCTCGGCAGCGGCGTCAATCTGACGACGACTTTGCGCATCCTGATCGATATGATGGCCTCGATCGGCTCGTCCGAGGTCTGGACCGAGGCCGCCGATCGTGTCAGGCACGGCGCCAAGCTGTCGGAGGCGATGTCCGAGACCGAGGCGCTGCCGGCGATGGCTGTGCGCATGCTCCGTCTCGGCGACGAGACCGGGCAATTGCCGATGCTGGCGGGGCGGGTCGCGGAATTTTACGAGGCCAAGCTGCAACGCACGCTGGACCGCGTGGTCGGCATCGCCGGCCCCGCGGCGATCATTGTGATCAGCGTCGTGGTCGGTGGCTTGATTGTGTCTGTGATGACTGCGTTGATGTCGGTCAGTCAGATTGTTGGTTGAGGATGTTGCCCATGAGGATATTTCACGAACCTGCCAAGCGGCCGGCGCGACGCCGGCGTCATTCCGAGGCCGGCTTCACGCTGGTCGAGATGCTCGTCGTCATCACCATCATCGGCCTGATCATGGCGCTGGTCGGGCCGCGGGTGCTGAACTATCTCGGCGAGTCCAAATCCAAGGCGGCCAAGATCCAGATCGAGAGCTTCGCCAGCGCTCTCGATCTCTATTATCTCGACCTCGGCCGCTATCCGAGCAGCAATGAGGGGCTCGCCGCGCTGACCCGCGGCAACAACGCGCCGGGCTGGAACGGGCCCTATCTGCGCGGCGGCGTGGTGCCGAACGATCCCTGGGGCCGCGGCTACATCTACCGCTCGCCAGGCGAGCGCGCGGCCTATGACATCATCTCGCTCGGATCGGACGGCCAGGAAGGCGGCAGTGGCACGGCCGCTGACGTCACCAGTGCCGTGCGCTGACGCCCCGCGGGGCGAGGCGGGATTCTCGCTGCTGGAGATGGTCTGCGTGCTCGCGATCATCGGCATGCTGGCCGCGATCATCCTGCCGGCGATCCCGCGCAGCACGACGCGGACGCGGCTGGAGAGCTACGCGGCCGCGACCGCGGCGCTGCTCAAGGCCGACCGCAGCGCGGCGTTGCGCAGGCATGTCCAGGTCACGACGCTGGTCGATGCGCCGGCGCGCGCGATCCGCTCCGGCGCCACCGGGCAAATCGTCCGGCTGCCGAGCGACGTCACCGTCAACACGGCGCTGGCCTCGCGCTGCGCCGACCGCAGCGCGGGGCGCTCGATCGATTTCTTTCCGTCGGGGATGTCCTGCGGCGGCACCATCGCGCTGGCGCGGCCGGGCATGGCTTACGAGATTCGCGTCAACTGGCTGACCGGAGGGGTCGATATTGTCGCGCAGAATCTGCTCTGACGGCGAGCGAGCCCGTTCGGTTCTGTTTGGATCAGAACCGGGCTCGCTTCTTTTTTTTGGACGCGTTTTCTTCACGCGAACCGGTGCCCACTTCGCTCAAAAACACTCTCGGGGCTTTACCCTGATCGAGGCGCTGGTGGCGCTCGCGATCGTCGCATCCGTGCTCGGCGCGATCGGCTCGGTGATCGCCACCACGGTGCAGGGCACCCGCGCGATCGACCAGAAACTGGCGCTGAGCGGCGCCGCCGAGACGGTGCTGGCGTCGCTGCCACAGCGCAGCGCGCTGAAGGTCGGACGGCAGAGCGGCACGCTCGCCGGCCATCGCTGGCGCATCGACGTCGCGCCGATCAATGCCGGTGCTGCTGATGGGCCTACAAACCGGTTCGTGCCGTTCGCGGTCAATCTGCGCATGCAAGGACCGGGCGGCGCGCAGATCCAGGTCACGACCGTGCGGCTGGTGCCGAAGGCGCCGCCACAATGAACGCGATGACGTCATGGTGGCGCAAGTCTCGGCGCGGTGCTCAGCGCGCCGAAGCGGGCTTTACGCTGCTCGAGGTGCTGCTGGCGACGCTGTTGATGACGGTGATCCTCGCCGCGCTTGCCACCGTCACGGCGCAATGGCTGCCGAACTGGAACCGCGGCATGCTGCGGGTGCAGCGCGCCGAAAAGCTCGCGATCGGGCTGGAGCGGGCGCTCGCCGATCTCGAGGTCGCCGAGATGATCCCGATCAGCGGCAACGGCAAGCGGCCGCTGTTCGAGGGCAATGAGCTCTCCGTCACCTTCGTCCGCACCGCGGTCGGGCCGAACACCCGTCCCGGCCTCGAGATCATCCGCCTGATCGAGAAGGCCGACGCAGAGGGGCTTGCGCTGGTGCGCGAGCGTTCGCCGTTTAGTCCGCGCTCGCCGGATGAGCAGATCCGTTTTGTCGACCAGGTGGTGCTGGTCCGCGCGCCCTTCCGCGTCACCTTCGCCTATGCCGGGCCCGACCAGGTCTGGCAGCCGACCTGGCGCGACCAGGTGCAATTGCCGAGCCTGGTCCGCGTCTCCGTGCGCGACGCCGCCACCGGACAGGTGCTGGCGGTGTCGAGCGCCGCGACCGTCCACGTCAACGCGCCGGCGGAATGCGCTCGTGCCAAGAATGCCGTGGCCTGCCTCGCGACGCGGGCCAATCCCGCGGCCGAGAAAAAGGAGGAGCAGCTTTGACAGCCGCACTTCCTCGCACGTTGCAGCGCGGCTTCATCGTGGTCGCGGTGCTGTGGATTCTCGCCGCGCTCGCGGGCCTGGTGCTGATCTATCTGACCTATGTCACCAACACCGCCGTCGTCGTCGCCGGCAGCACCGAGCGGATCCAGGCCGAGGCGATGGTCACAGCGGGCCTCGAGCTCACCGCGCTGCAGCTCTCCGGCACGACCGAGGCCGGGCGCCCGACCAGCGGCACCTTCGATGCACGGGTCGGCGCCGGCCGGGTCTTCGTGACGTTCCGCTCCGAGGCCGCGCGGATCGACCTCAATGTCGCGCCGAAGGCGCTGCTGGCGGGCCTGATGACCGGGCTCGGCGCCGGCGCGTCCGATGCCGCCGGCTACGCCGACCGCATCCTGGCGTGGCGGGCGCCGACCGAGCAAGGCGACAACGATCCCGAGACCGCCTTCTACAAGAACTCCGGCGTCGCCTATGCGCCGCGGCACGCGCCGTTTCCGGCGCCCGAGGAGCTGTGGCTGGTGTACGGCATTCCGCCCGCGCTGATCGAGCGCATGCTGCCCTTCGTCACCGTGTTCAGCAATGTCGCGCAGGTCAACGTCCACGACGCCGCGCCGCAGGTGCTGGCGGCGCTGCCGAACATGACGCCGGAGATGCTGCAATCGGTTCTGTCGCAGCGCGCCGATCCCACCGCCGATCCGCGCGCCCTGGTCGGTATGACCGGCGGTGAGGGCGCGACGCTGGCCGCCTCGAAGGCCTATCGCGTCATCGTCGAGGCCGAGCTCCCCGACGGCAGCCGCCGCGGCAGTGAGGTCGTGATCCTGCTTCTCGAAAGCGGCGACGAGCCCTATCGTGTATTGTCGTGGCGCAATAATTCGGACGGCAGCACGGCGCCGCAAAGGGTTTCCACGAGATGAGCATGGTCTCGAGCCTCACGGCGATCGTCAGCGCCTGGACGACAAGCGTCGCCAACGCTCTTATCGCGGCCATC
Organism: Bradyrhizobium genosp. L; assembly: GCF_015624485.1. Lineage (NCBI taxonomy): Bacteria > Pseudomonadati > Pseudomonadota > Alphaproteobacteria > Hyphomicrobiales > Nitrobacteraceae > Bradyrhizobium > Bradyrhizobium genosp. L. The sequence continues at coordinate 5,245,674 of NZ_CP061378.1, read as the reverse complement.
AACCGGGTCGTCTCGCCGCGCGTGGTCCGTCTGGTCGAGGGCGACGACGGCGGCTTTGCGGTCGAGACGGCGGGCAAGCAAGACAACGTCCCCGCGCGGATCGGCTTTGCCGACGGCGCCCTGTCGGCCCCCAATCTCGCGTCGCTGTTCCGCGGCAAGCGGGTCGAGATCGTGCTGCAGCCGAAGCGCTTCCTGTTCCGGCCGCTGGAACTGCCGGGGCGGGCGTCGGATTTCCTCGAAGGCATCGTCCGCGCCCAGATCGATCGGCTGACGCCATGGAGCGCGGCGGACGCCGTGTTCGGCTGCACGGCGCCGGTTTCATCGAGCGGCGATGCCATCTCCACCATGATCGCGGCGGCGCCGCGCAGGGTTGCGACCTCCTATGCGCAGGCGGTGGCTCTCTTCCATCCGTCGGCGGTCGCGGTCGCGACCCGGGTCGAGGGCCAGGCGGCACCCGTCAAAGTGTACGAGCAGAGCGCGCGCGGCCATCTCGATGCGGCGCGGCTGGCCCGCGCGCTGCAACTCGTGCTCGGCGCCGCCGCGGTGATCGCGGTGATCTCGGCCGGCGTCTCCGCCTATGTCGGAAGCAGCCTCGGCGCCCAGGAAGAGGAGTTGGCGCGGCAGATCTCGGCGCGGCGCGCGACGATCCGCGCCGGCGCCGACGGCGGCGACCGTTCGCCGGTCGCAGCCCTCGAGCGACGCAAATACGAGACGCCGTCGAGCGTGATCGTGCTGGAGACGCTGAGTCGGCTGCTGCCCGACCACACCTATGTCACGGAGCTGCATCTGGCCGGCAACAAGCTGCAGATCTCCGGCATCACCAGCAACGCGCCGTCGCTGATCCCGCTGATCGAGCAGTCGCAGCACTTCACCCGCGCCACCTTCTTTGCGCCGACCACGCGTGGGCCGTCCGATCCGGGCGAACGCTTCCATATCGAGGCGCGGGTCGAGCCGAAGAACAGCGTCACCGGCCTGGTGACGCCATGAGTGCGGCGAGCAACATCGTGACGCGCACGCTGGCGCAGTCGCCGCTGATCGCGGTGGTGCTGTATCTTGCGGTGCTCGGCGGGCTCGCGACCATGAGCGTGGTCTCAGTCGTCGGCATGCTCGACCATCAGCGCACGCTGGCGCGGACCTCCGACCTGCTCGAGCAGTTGCGCGGGCGCAAGCCGCGCAATCCGGCCGCACTGTCGGCGGAGCATCCGGGCACGCCGTTCCTGGAAGGGCCGACCGTGACGGTCGCAGGCGCCGCGCTGCTGCAGCGGGTCGCGAGCGCGATCGGCAATGTCGGCGGCACCGTGCAGTCTTCGCAGGTCGACGTGCTCGGCACCCAGGCGCGCGACGGCTTCGTCGGCCTCGTCGTCAGCTGCGAGATGGAGCAGCCGGCGCTGCAGAAACTGCTCTATGATCTCGAGGTCGGCATGCCCTTCCTGTTCATTGATCAGCTCGACGTCCAGGTGCCGCAGCTGACCACGGCCAGCGAAGCCGGTACCGGCCCGATCCGCGTCGTGCTCGGTGTCTCCGGCCAGTGGCAGGGCGGGAAGTAGGGCGCGATCATACCTGGACGTCAGGCGACCTTCTGCGCGTCGATCGGCTCGACGACCAGTTTGACGCCGAGCGAACTCATCACCTTGCGAACCGTCTCGAACTCCGGACGTGCGGTCTCCTTGAATGTCTTGTAGAGGCTCTCGCGCGATAATCCGGTGGCTTTCGCTATGTCGGCGATCCCCTTGGCACGCGCAACCGTGTCGAGCGCCATGCTGATATAGACGGGATCGTCGGTCTCGAAGGCCTCGGTGAGGTAGGCTGCAATCGACACCGGATCCTTCAGGTAGTCAGCCGCGTCGAATTTTGAAATCTTGACCATCTTGCTGCCTGCTAGAGTTGTGCCGCGATTTCCTTGGCACGCTTGATGTCGCGGTCCTGATTCGATTTGTCGCCGCCGCACAGGATCAGAATGATCCGTTGTCCTGTTTGCTTGTAGTAAACGCGGTATCCCGGGCCGTAGGCCAGACGCATTTCACTCACGCCTTCGCCCACCGGCTTGACGTCACCCGGATTGCCGAGCGCGAGACGTTCAATTCGAGACGCGATCTTGGCGGCAGCGCGCCGGTCCGTGAGGTTCGAAAGCCAACTGTCGAACAAGTCGGTCTTCAGAACCTCAAACATTGAGGTATCCTATAGGATACAATCGCGTCAACGTCAAGGGCTGCGGGGTCTGCTAAGACCTACCAACTATACTTCGCCACGCCCTTGCCGGCGTAGCTGGTGACGTTGCTGGAGAACTCGCCCTCGAAGGTCGCGGCAACCGAGAAGCCGTTCAGCCACTTCACCTCGGCGCCGGCGCTAACCAGGGCCGAGTCGGGTTTCGGGGTTGCGCCGTTGACCACGAAGCTGGTGCCCGGCAGCGACTGGAAGATCGCGCTGACCGAGTTGTTGTTGTTATAGTCATGGGCCCAGGCGGTGCGCCCGCGCAAGGTCAGCACCGCGTCCTGCAGCGCATAGGACTTGTCGGTGCGCAGGCCGAGCTCGGTGCGGCCGACGGTGGTGCTCTGGTTCGCATAGTTGAGCGCGAACAGCGGCGTGCCGATGACTGCGGTTTCGGCGTAGGCGGGCAGGTTGAAGGTGACCACTTGCGCCGCGACGTAAGGCGTGAGGCCGACCCACGGCGTCGCGTAGCGGTAGCCGCCCTCGAAGCGGGCCGAGAAGGATTCCGCCTGGAAGCGGCCCTGCAACTGGTCGAAGCCGGCCAAGGTCACGGTGCGGTTGGTGGTGACGTCGTGCCAGCTATAGGCCAGCGCCGCGGACAGATAGCCGCCGGCGCCGAAATTGTGACGCCCGAACACGCCGGCCTGGAACAGGTCGGCCGAGCCGCTGCCGAGGTTGTTGGCCAGCGAATAATTGGTGCCGCCGCCGCCGAGCGCGAAGCCGATCAACGTGTCCGGCGAGAGCTTGTAGTCGGCGCCCGCAGCCATGCCCCAGACCTGGGATTTGGCGTCCTGCGAGCCGACCATGGCGTTGCCGTTGGTCGTCGCCGAGCCGCCATAGCTTGCGGCCCAGACGCTCCAGCGGTTGAGCGGCTGCGGCGCGAATAACGGCGCCTTGGTGGCCATCGCATAGGCTGCCCGCTCGCTCTCGGTTGCCGGACGCATAGCATAGGCGGACGCAGCACTGATCTCGGCAGCATAGCCCGAGGCGCCGCCGGGCGTGGCAAAGCCCGTGCCGCGACCGGCGATGGTGGGATCCAGCATGAGGCCGAGGAACTGGCTGTCGGCGTTGATCGAGGACTGGATCACGCCGGTGCCGAGTTCGCCGGAGGCCACCGTCAGGCCCGACGCATTGAGCGAAGCGAACGATAGCGGGATCGATCCGGTGCCGTTGAAGTAATTGACCAGCGTGTTGGCGACGTTCTGCTGGTTGATGTTCAAGCCGCTCGGCAAGCTGGGCCCGCTCGGTCCGCTCGGTCCGCTGGGTGGTGGCGGCGGGGTGAAGACCAGCTTGATATTGAGATAGGCATTGTTGGCGTCGTAGCTGAGCGACGATTGCAGGTTCGAATTGTTGGAAACAACGGTCGGATTGAATGTCGTGCCGCCGATTCCGCCGGTGGCATTGACGATGGTGTATTGCTTGTTGACGTAGCTCCCCGGAAGAAACGCTGCGCTCACCGTTGCGCCGCCGAGATTGGCCGACCCGGTCACGTTGGTGAGACCGGAGGCGGTCGGCGTCACCTGGACCATGTAGGTCGAGGCTGCGGTGAACGAGAGGTTGCCCGCTACGGTGAGCGGGCCGAAGGCGCTGCCGCCGGCCGATCCCGGCGCCAACGTGCCACCGTTCACGGCGGTGGCGCCGACCATGCCGGAGCCGGCCAGGGTGCCGCCGGCATTCACCGTCGTCAGCGACGAGGTCGCAGTCGAGCCGTCGACCACCAGCGTGCCGCCGTTCACCGTGGTCGTGCCGGTGTAGGTGTTGGTGCCGGACAGCACCTGCGTGCCGCCCGACATCACGAGGCTGCCGACAAGGCCGCTGTCCCCGATCACGCCGGCATAGTTGCCGTTCGCATTGGTGATCGTCAGCGTGTTGTTGCCGAGATTGACCGAACCGGTGCTCGCGCCCGACAGCGACTTGATCGAGGCGCCGTTGGTGACGCCGGAAATATCGAACAAGCCGTTGTTGATGACGCTGCTGGAGGTCGCGATGCTGCCGTTGACGGCGCCGTTGTTGATCAGGTCAAGCTCGCCGCCGGCGGCGATCGTCGTCGTGCCGGTATAGGTGTTGGCGCCGCCGAGCTGCTGCCAGGCGCCGTTGGCAATGACCAGGTTGCCGCCGGTGCCGCCGCCGATACCACCGTCCTGAATCACGCCGCCGAAAAAGTTGCCGTTGGTAATGGTCAGCGTCTTCGAGCCGAGCGATACCGTGCCGTCGGTCCCGGACGAGAGCAGGCCGCCGACCGATGCGCCGGATGTGGTCTGCGAAATGTCGAAGGTCGCGCCCGGACCGGCGAGCCCGACATAGAGCGAATTCGCGATCGAGCCGCTGCCTTTCAGCGCCAGCGTCGCGCCGGCCTCGATCTGCGACACGTTGCCGTAGGTGTTGACCCCGGACAGCGTTTGCGTTCCCGCGAAGATATCGATTCCGCCGGCTCCCTGGATCGAGCCCGCGAATTCGGTGGAGCCGTTGGTGATGATCAGGCGCGTGCTGCCCAGCGTCACGACGCCGGCGGAACTGCCGGCGAGGGTCGTGATCGCGGCGAAGGGAAGCGTTGCTCCGGAGACATCGAACGTCGCATTGACGGTGACGACGCTGGAGCTCGATATGCCGCCGAAGCCCGACAGCGCCAGCGTGCCGGCATTGATCGTGGTGGCGCCGGTATAACTGTTGAAGCCGGTCAGCGTCAGGGTGCCGGTGCCGACCTTGGTCAGCCCGCCGCCGGTGCCGGAGATCGTGCCGTCGACCTGGGTGGAGAGGTTGTTGCTGCCGGTCGTCAGCGTGTTGGCACCGAGCACGTAATCGCCGGCGCCCTCGATCGAGCCTGACGTCATGCCGCCCGAGGTCAGGCCGGAGATGTCGACCGTGCCGCCGACATTGGTGATGAAGCGCGCGTTGCCGCCGGTGCTCGAGCCGGAGAAACCGGTGGTCGCCGCATTGTCGGTCGTGATGGTCGAGCTTCCGGCGGTGGCCGAACCGGTGAAGGCGACGATCGCGTCGTTGGTGATGCTGGCCGTTCCCGCGGTCGCCGTCGTGTTGAAGCCGAGCGTGCCGGTGTTGGTGATGAGCGAGCTGCCGGCCGACGAGGCGTCGTTGAAATTCATCACCAGCCCGGTTGCGATCGTCGCCGAGCCTGCGGTGCTGTTGTTGTAGAACTCGATGTCCCCGATCGTGCTGTTGATGGTCGCGGTGCCGGCGGTGCTGGTGCCGGTAAAGCTCAGCGCAGCGCCGCCATTGACGTTGTAGGTTACCCCGTTGGTGCCCGCGCTCGCGCTGCTCGCATTCGAGAAGACCATCCCCGAATTGATGTTGAAGGTTTGGGTGTTGGTCGAATTGTTCGAGACCCCGACACCGTTCACGATGAAGAAATCGTTGGTGTTGATGGTGTAGGCGGGGGCATTGGCCGGAGCAGGGGTGAACACCACGGTTCCGACATTGACCGCGCCGTTGCTGTCGACGTTGGTCGGAGCGCCGTTGTTGGTGAAGGTCGCGGTGCCGTCCGGAACGGTCGGGGTAGATGACCAGTTGGTGCCGTCGGTCCAGTCGTTGCTGGAGGTGCCGGTCCAGGTGCCGTCGGTCGCATGCGCGGAGACGACGCCCAATGCGGTGGCGGCGAGCAGCACCGCAATCGAATGCCGCGTCACGGACCGCAATCCGCTCCTGGCATTCCGCACGGGCAATCTCAGCTCAGCCATGGCGCCTGTCTCAAAAATTGTTTTGGTCAAAACGTCTTCGCGGCCGGAGTCACGAAACACGCCAATTTCTGCCATGATCTCACAGCGTTGTGCCGCTGTTCTGGCGCTCGGGCCTGCGTATTTTGGACTGCGTGACTGTTCGGCAACATTCGCAATGAGCGCATGGAACAATCATTACCGGAGACGGTGCCGCGAATCGCGTCGAGTTGATGGGATGGCCTGCTGCGGATAGGGTGGCTCGACCGGGTGCGGCGCGACCGCATCGCACAATGCTTTTGGATGAGCATGGACAAGTGGCCCAAATTTCTGCTTCTCGCGCTGCTGTCGGGCGCGGCCTTGTCCGTGGCCACGCCGCTTGAGCTAAAGGCCGCGACCTCGTCGTCGCTGGACGTGCTTCCGGCCGAGCGGGCCGGGGACGCCGGCGATTCGGTCGACATCGGCAATTTGAGGCCGCTGGCGCAACCTGCCCGGGAGCCGGCCAAGGCGTTGCCGAGCGGAAACCCGCTCTGGGCGGTGCCGCTGTCGGCGCTGACTGCGACGGTGGACCGGCCGATCTTCTCGGTCTCGCGGCGGCCGCCGCAGCGCGCCGTGGTTGCGCCGGCGGCGGTGCCGGTCGCTGCCGCGCCGCCGCCTCCTGCCGAACCCGAGCATCCGGCGCTGAGCCTGATCGGCGCCGTGGTCGGCGACGGCGACGCCTTCGCGGTGTTCATCGACCGCATGACACAAAAGGCGATTCGGCTGCGCCAGGGCGACACGCACCAGGGGTGGCAGCTCAGCGCGGTGCAGCCGCGCGAGGTCACCCTCGTCAAGAGCGGCCGCAGCGAGGTCATTGCCCTGCAGCGCCAGGACGCCCCGGCTACGTCGCAGGTGAGCAGCGGTGGCGTACCTCGCCAGATCGGCGGAACGCCGCTGGTCAACCCCGCGCTGCCGCCGGTGCCGGTGGCCGGTGCCGCAGACGGCTCCTATGCGCCGTTCGTGCCGCGCTCGACGCCGAAGAATGGCGAGTCGGACGGGCTTTGAGCCTGTCCGTGCCGGCGATCATCCCGCGAGGATCGTGCCCAGCACGTCGCAGACGCGCTGCTGCTGACTTTCGCTCAGGCCGACCCACATCGGCAGCCTGATCAACCGCTCCGAGAGCTCCGTCGTCAGCGACATTTCGCCATGGGCGCGGGCGAACCGCCGGCCCGCCGGCGACGAATGCAGCGGCACATAGTGGAACACGGACGAGATGCTGGCGTCTTTCAGCTTCCTGATGACCGTCTGGCGATCGATGCCGGGCGCCAGCAGCACGTAGTAGAGATGGCCGTTATGCCGGCACTCCGCCGGCACGATCGGACGCCGCAACAGGTCGCGCTGCTCGAGTTGCTCGAGCCCGGCATGATAGCGTTGCCACAGCGCGACGCGTTCGCGGGTGATGCGTTCGGCCTGCTCGAGTTGCGCCCACAGGAATGCGGCGTTGATCTCGCTCGGCAGATACGACGAGCCGACATCCTGCCAGGTGTATTTGTCGATCTCGCCACGGTAGAAGCGGGCGCGATCGGTGCCCTTCTCGCGGATGATCTCGGCGCGCTGCACCAGCGCGGGATCGTTGACCAGCAGCGCGCCGCCTTCGCCCGCGATCACATTCTTGGTCTCATGAAAGCTGAAGCTGCCGAGATCGCCGATCGCGCCGAGCGCGCGGCCCTTGTAGTCGGCCGCGACGCCTTGCGCGGCGTCCTCGACCACGGCGAGCCCATGGCGCCGCGCAAGCGTCATGATCGCGTCCATCTCGCAGGCGACGCCGGCATAGTGCACCGGCACGATCGCGCGTGTCCGCGGCGTGATCGCGGCCTCGATCAGGCGTTCGTCGAGATTGAGCGTGTCCTCGCGGATATCGACGAACACCGGGACGGCGCCGCGCAGCACGAACGCATTCGCGGTCGAGACGAAGGTGAACGACGGCATGATGATCTCGTCGCCGGGGGCGATGTCGAGCAGCAGCGCCGACATATCGAGTGCGGACGAACAGGAATGGGTTAGAAGCGCCCGGGCGCAGCCGGTCTGCTGCTCGATCCAGCGATGGCAGCGCGCCGTGAAGCCGCCGTCGCCCGACAGATGCAGGGCGCGCTGCGCCTCGGCCATGTTGTCGAGCTCCTTCCCGGTCGTGTAGGGCCGGTTGAACGGAATCGGGTCGATGGCCACGTTGCTGCTTTCGGACGCTGGGATGGCGGCGGATTTGAAGGGCGGATGACGCCAGATAGGCGGTTTCGGGTCGTGGAATCAACGGCCAATTCGCCCACCCCGCCGATCAGCCGGCGCGATAGACGCCTACCCTCGACATTCCGCGCCGCCCCTGCTAGCCCGTGCCGGTTGAAAAGGTTTTGCCTTGATGGCAGAGGCACTTGAGGCGGATCGAGGCGATCGCCTGAAAGCTGGCAAGTTTGTTGAGAAAAGGATGGCGTTGAAAAAAAGTCCGTCCGATCTGCTCGGTAACTCGGCGTGGAATGCGGTCGCCTTTGCGGTCGCGGTGCTGCTCAACCTCGCGATCCTGCCGTTCGTCATCTTCCGTCTCGGACTCGCCGCGTTCGGTGTCGCGGGGCTGGTGACGGCGTGCGTCGCGCCGGCGCTGATGTTCAGCAATGCGCTCGGGCTGTCGACCGCGCGCGAGCTCGCGCAGCGATTGGCGCCGTCCGAGCGCGGCGAGGCGCGGCGTTTCTTTGCGACCGCGCTTGCCATGGCGCTCCTGGCCGGCGGCGTGATCACGCTCGTGCTGGGCCTTGCCGGAGCGCCGCTGGCGCGGCTGGGCTTTCATCTGAGCGGTGCTGCCGCCGACGACCTCACGTTGGCTTTTGCGCTTGCCGGCGCCGGCTGGCTGGCGCAGTGCCTGTTCGCGGTGTTCCTGTCGCTGTTCACGGCGCGGCAGGACTATCGGCGGATCGCCTCGATCAGCATTTCCGGAACGCTGGTGGCGACGCTGTCGATGCTCGCGCTGATCCCGCTGGCGCCACGCGCCTCGACCTTTCTCGGCTGCCAGGCGCTGGGCTTTGCGACCAATCTGGCGATGGCCGTCTATTGGTCGCGGCGCGTGATCCGTGAGTGGCTGGCGCGGCCCGCGCTCGATCGCGGCGCGCTGCACGCGCTGGTCAAGCTCGGTGGCTGGCAGCTCGCGGCTCAAAGCGGCGCGCTGTTTGCCGGGCAGGCCGACCGCTATCTGCTCGGCGCGCTGCTGCAGCCGCAATTCGTCGGCTTCTACAGCGTCGCGCAGCGGCTGGAAGAGGCAGTCTATATCGGCGTGCTGCGGGTCGGCGAGATCCTGTTCCCGTTCTTCAGCACGCTGCAAAAGGAAGCCGACGACCGCAAGGTCGACCTGCTGCTGCGGTCGTCCTGGATCCTCAACGTGCTCGCGGCAAGCGCGCTCGGCGGGCTGATCCCGGTTGCCGGCGCGCTGCTCTATCGCTGGACCGGCGCAGAGGTCGCGAACGAAGCGCAACTGGTGCTGGTGGTGCTGTCGATCAGCGGGATCCTGGGGTCCTGCGCCAATGTGTTTGCATTCTATCTGCTGTCGCAGGGCCGCTCCAGCTCCAATGCGCTGATCTCGCTGATGACGGGTATTTTCACGCTGGCGACCAGCGCCATCGCGCTGCCCATGTTCGGCTGGCAGGGCGCCGGCTGGAGCACTTGCCTCGGCATGATCGCGCAGATGGTCACGACCGTGGTCCTGCTGCAGCGGACGTTCAGGCTCGAGGGCCTGTGGTCGCGCGTTCTGCATTTCGTCCTGGTGCCGCTCGGCGTCGGCATCGCGGTCGCCCTGGCGTTGCGCGCAGAACTCGGCCACGCGGCATTCGACCACGCGCCGTCATGGTGGTATGTGATCTCGCTCTACGTGGTGTCGGCGGCGGCGATCTTCGTTGCCGCGGTCGCCGCCTCGCAACTTGGGCCCTATCGCACCGTCTGCCGGCGCGATCTCAGCGCCATCGTCACTCGCTTCTTGCCGTTGAGGGCCGTCTAGAGATGTGCGGGATCGCTGGCATCGTCAATCTCCGGGGCAATCCGGTCGAGCCGGCCGAGCTCTCGCGGCTCAGCAGCCTGATCGCGCATCGGGGGCCGTTCGGCGAGGGCAACTGGTTCAACGCGAAGCGCAATCTCGCTTTCGCCCACCGCCGGCTCGCGATCATCGATCCGACCGACGGCGGCTATCAGCCGATGGTCTCTGGCGATGGCCGCCACGTCATCCTCTACAATGGCGAGATCTACAATTTCCTCGAGTTGCGCCGCGAGCTCGAGGCGAAGGGTGCGACTTTCCGGAGCCAATCCGACACCGAGGTGATCCTCGCCGCGTGGCAAGCCTGGGGCGAGGAGATGCTGCTGCGCTTCAACGGCATGTGGGCGCTTGCCATCGTCGACACGACGACCGACGAACTGTTCCTCGCCCGCGATCGCTTCGGCATCAAGCCGATGCTCTATGCGCTGACGCCCGAGCGCTTCGTGTTCGCGTCCGAACAGCGCGCGCTGGCGGGCAGCGGGTTGATCGACGCAACAATCGATCTCGACGTGGCGCGGCGGCTGCTGCTCGATCCGTTCGGCATCGAAGGCAGCGCGCGGAGCCTGTTCCGGCAGGTGCGCCGCCTGCAGGCCGGCCATTGCATGTGGCTGCGCCAGGGACGCGTCGAGATGCGCCGCTGGTGGCGCACCGTGGATCACCTGCCGGAGATTCCGAGCGGCGAGGCCGAGCGGGTGGACCGCTTTCGCGGGCTGTTTCAGGATTCCGTCGCGCTGCGCATGCGCAGCGACGTACCGATCGGGACCTGCCTGTCCGGGGGGTTCGATTCGTCCGCGGTGATCTGCGCGATGGCCTCGCATGAGCGCGCGGGGATGGGCCCGCGTGACTCGACCGCCTGGCGCCATGCCTTTGTCGCGACGTTTCCCGGCGCCAGCAACGACGAGCGGCCGGCGGCCGAGGAAGCGGCGGCCTGGGCCGAGGTCGAGCCGACCTTCCTCGCGATCGGGCGCGGCGATGCGTTGACCGACCTCGATCGCATCCTCGCGGATAATGACGACGTCTATATCGGACTGCCGAGCGCGGCCTGGTTGATCTACCGCGAGCTGCGCCGGCAGAACGTCACGGTGTCACTCGACGGCCATGGCGCCGACGAATTGATGGGCGCCTATCTGCAGGAAGGCCAGTCTGCGGCGTTTCGTGTCCGCAACGCCGCGGCCGCGCTGACCTCGCGCTTGCCGTTCGCGCAGCGCGGCGTCGACCTGGCGCGGGCGCAGATGATCCGCCGCCAGGGGCATTACTTCCTGCGCGGCGGGCTTGCCGCGACGCCGGCGCCGCTGCCGCTGGTCGCCGAGGACGACGAGCTGCCGCGCGACTGGGGTGCGCTGAACCGGCGGCTCTACCGCATGTTCCATTCGAGCACGCTGCCGACGATCCTGCGCAATTTCGACCGGCTCTCGATGGCGCATGGCATCGAGGTCCGCATGCCCTTCATGGATTGGCGTCTGGTGACCTACACGATGGCTCTGCCGGAGACGAGCAAGCTCTCCGACGGCATCACCAAGGCGGTGGCACGAAAGGCGATGGCCAATCTGATGCCGGAAAGCATCCGCACCGCGCGGCGCAAGGTCGGCTTCAACTCGCCGATGCCGGAATGGCTGAACGGGCCGCTCTCGAGCTGGACCGCCGAGCTGCTGGCGCGAAAGGTGCCGGCCTTTGCCGACATGGTCGATGAGGTGCAGCTTGTGCGGGCGGTCGGCCGCCTGACCGCGCGGCAAGGCTGGGATTGGGAGAGCGTCGGCCGGATCTGGCCCTATCTGAACATGAAATGGATGTTGGCAAGGTACGCGTGAGCGATGCGCCTGTTCCAGAATAGCGGCCTCTATCCGTCCTATTTGCCGCGCCTGAACCAACTCGCCGCCGGCGCGTCGACGTTCGAAGCGCGGCGCGACGTGTTCTTGCACGATCGCTTTGGTGCGGCGCATTTCCTCAAGCCGGTGCTCGATGGCGCGCCGGAGGCCTTTTTCACCAACGGCGATGACGAGGTGCTGCAGCGGCAGTGGGCGCGCGCGCAGGGCATGGCAGGCACGCCGACGCTGGAAGCAATCCTGCTCGCGCAGATCGAGCATCACGAGGCCGAGGTGTTCTATAATCTCGACCCGGTGCGCTATCCGAGTGCGTTCACAGCCAAGCTGCCTGGTTGTGTGAAGACCACACTGTGCTGGCGCGCGGCGCCCTCGGGCAATGCGGACCTGACCGGCTATGGCGCGGTGCTCGGCAATTTCCCTTCGATCCTGGAGTCCTGGCGAGCCAAGGGCTGTCGGGCCGAATTGTTCTTCCCCGCGGTCGATCCCGTCATGGACGAGTACGGCCAGGGCGAGCGGCCGATCGACGTCGCCTTCGTCGGCGGCTATTCGCGGCATCACAGCGCGCGCGGCAGGACGCTGGAGCAGGTGGCCGATCTTTCGGCCCGGCACAAGATCGTGTTCTGCCTCGACGCCTCGCGATTGACCCGGCTCGCCGAAAGCGCGCTCGGTCGCCTGCTGCCGCTCGGCAAGCACCGCCGTCCCGACGCCATTGCCCGCATCGCGCGGGCGCCGGTGTTCGGCCGCGATCTCTACGCGCTGTTCGGCTCGGCCAAGATCGTGCTCAACGGCGCGATCGACATGGCCGGAAACGATCGCGGCAACATGCGCTGCTTCGAGGCGATGGGCTGCGGCGCGCTGCTGCTGTCGGATGCCGGGAACTATCCGGTGGGGATGGAGGAGGGCAAGACGATTGCGATCTATCAGAGCGGCAATGACTGCCCGATCGAGGTCGAGAATTGCCTGCGTGGCTGGAACGAACTGAAGGCGCGGGCCGATAAGGGGCGGACCGCGGTCAGAGATTTGTATAGCAAAGAGCGCCAGTGGGCTCTATTTGGACAACTCTTGGAGCGCCTCTAGGAGCAGGCATGCACGTTGACGGTCTGGTTTTCAGGATCAAGGAGATCGCCGACGCCGCGGCGTCGCCGCTCTATCAATTGAGCGGGCGCAGGCCCTGGTCGCTCGGCTATTACACGCGCAAGAAGGCGAGTATCGAGAGCGCGATCGATGGCGCGGCCGTGCAACCCGGACGCCAACTCCCCGACGGCTTCGGTGTCGGGATCGACGAACGCGTCGTCGAATATCCCTGGCTGTTCGATCGGCTGCGCCGTGACGGCGTCAAGCTCGGCCGGATGCTTGACGCAGGCTCGACGCTGAATCACGACTACGTCCTCAGCCGGAATCCGCTGCGCAAGGCTGATCTGACCATGATGACGCTGGCGCCCGAGAAACGCTGCTACTGGTACGATGGCTATTCCTACGTGTTCGGTGATTTCCGCAAGACCAGTTTTGCGGACGGGGCGTTCGATACCATCGTCAGCATCTCGACGCTGGAGCATGTCGGGCTCGACAACACGATGCTCTACACCAGCGATCCCACGAAATCGGAAACCAACAAGCATGGCTTCGCCGATGCCGTCAGCGAGTTCCGGCGTATCATCGCGCCCGGCGGTCGTTGCCTGATCACGGTGCCCTACGGCCGCTACGAGAATTTCAACTGGTTCCAGCTGTTCGACGGCGCGATGATCCAGGCGCTGATCGATGCCTTCGGGCCGTCGTCCTTCGATCTCGAATTCTTTGCCTACGACAAAGCCGGCTGGCGCCGCGCCTCGCAGGCCGACGTCGCCAATGCGACGGCGTTCGATCCGCACAGCGGCCGCGGTCGACTCGACGACAATGCGGGCTGCGCGCGCGCCATCGCCTGCATCGAGATGATCAGATGAATCTCGACTACTGGCTGCAGCGAGCTGTTGGGCGCGCGACCTGCCGGCTTGGACCGCAGGCCAGGCTGATGCCGACAGCGCGGATTCGCAATATCCGCGGCGACGGCGACTGCATCGTGGTCGGCGACAACAGCGTCATCCGCGGCGAGCTTTTGACATTTGCGCATGGCGGGCGGATCGAGATCGGCGCGTGGTGCTACGTCGGAGAGCATACGAGGATCTGGTCGGCAGCCTCGGTCAGGATCGGAGACAGGGTGCTGATCGCGCACGGCGTGAACATCTTCGACAATTTGACCCATCCGGTCGACCCGGTGGCGCGTCACAGCCAGATCCAGGAAATGTTCACCCGCGGCCATCCGCGCAAGCTCGATCTCGACGAGCGTCCGGTCACGATCCACGACGACGCCTGGATCGGCGCCGGCGCATTCGTTATGCGGGGTCTCACGATCGGCGCCCGCGCCATCATCGCGGCCGGTACCGTCGTCACCAAGGACGTGGCTGATGATACGGTGGTCGCCGGAAATCCCGCGCGTGTGGTAAAGTCCATCCTCGAGGCATGAAGGGCGCATGACGATCTGGGTCACCGGCGCGAACGGGTTTATCGGCCGCCATCTGGTTCGCGAACTGGCGGCAGCGGGGCATGCCGTGCATGGCGTCGGCCATGGCGCGCTCGATGCGGCAGAGACGCGCCGGCTCGGCCTTGCAAGCTGGATCAATGGCGAGATCGATGCGGCCAATCTCAACGCGCTGGCCGCCGCGCATGGACGGCCGACGCGCGTGCTGCACCTGGCCGGCGGATCATCGGTCGGGGTCTCGATCGAGCGGCCGTTCGAGGATTTCTCCCGCACCGTGGCGAGCACGGCGCGATTGCTGGAATGGCTGCGCGGCTCCGCGCCGGACTGCGCGGTGATCGCAGCCTCGAGCGCTGCCGTCTACGGTGCGGATCACGCAGGCCCGATTGCCGAGAGTGCCGTGCCGACGCCGATGTCGCCTTACGGACAGCACAAGCTGATGATGGAGCAGTTGTGCGAGAGCAATGCCCGAACCTTCGGCCTCGGCTGTACCGTGGTGCGACTGTTCTCGGTCTATGGCCCCAATCTGCGCAAGCAGCTGTTGTGGGACATCTGCTCGCGGCTGAAGGCGGGGGAGCAGCCGCTCAGCCTCGGCGGCACCGGCACCGAGATCCGAGACTGGACTGACGTGCGCGATGTCGCGCGATTGCTGGCGCAATTTGCGGGACAATCGCGGCAGGACGGCTTCCGCGTCGTCAATGGCGGCTCGGGTCGGGGCGCGAGCGTCGCCGACATCGCGAACGGCCTGGTCAGGGAGTTGGGCGGCAATACGGTCGTGCGTTACTCCGGTATCGGCCGGCCCGGCGATCCCGTCAGCCTGCTCGCCGACGATGCAAACCTGCGCCGCGTCGGCTTCGACTGGCGGATTCCGCTCGACCGCGGCCTTGCCGACTATGTGGCGTGGTTCAAGCAGGCCTCATGACACCGCAAGCTCCGATGCGCATCGCGTTCAACTACATCTCGCGCACCCTGTGGGCCGGCGGGTACAATTATCAGAGCAATCTGTTCGCGGCGCTGGCCCGGTTCCGGCCCGGCGAGTTCGCGCCGGTGGTGTTCGCCAGCAGCCGCGGCGACGCAGGCGAGCTGGCGCAGCTTGCCGCGATCTCCGGCGTCGAGATCGTGCGGTCGGAGGCCTTCGAAGGCCAGCCGGAATTGGCCAAGGCACTCGCCCTCGGTCTGGCGCGCGAAGCCAGCGCGGCGTTTGGCGCCGCCCGGATCGATGCGGTGGTCGAATCGGCGCGCTTCTTCGGCTGGCGGTTGCCGATCCCGGCGATCGCCTGGATCCCGGATCTGCAGCACCGCTCGCTGCCGCATCTTTTTCCAAGGGCCGCGCGCTGGCGGCGCGAATTCGGCTTCCGCATGCAGATCGCGGGCCGCCGCACTATCATGCTCAGCAGCGAAAGCGCGCTGCGCGATTTCAGGGCCTACTACCCGCGGGTCAAGAACAACGTCCGCGTGGTCCGCTTTGCCACCCAGCCGCAGCTTGGCCTGCTGAACACCGATCCGGCCGAAGTCATTGCGGCCTATGGCCTGCCGCAAAACTATTTCTATTTGCCCAATCAGTTCTACCGCCACAAGAACCACCAGCTGGTGGTCGATGCTCTGGCGATCCTGAAAGAGCGCGGGGCCGATGTGGTGGTCTGCGCATCCGGCAGCACGGAGGACCGGCGCGAGCCGGGCTACTACGATCAGGTCAATGCCGAGGTGCACAGCCGCGGCCTCGAGCGGCACTTCCGCCATGTCGGCATCATTCCGTTCTCTCATGTCTACGCGCTGCTGCGGGCCGCGACCGCCATGGTCAACCCGTCGCGTTTCGAGGGCTGGAGCTCGACCGTGGAGGAGGCGAAATCGTTCGGCGTTCCGATGATCCTGTCCGACATCGACGTGCACCGGGAGCAGACCGCGGGCGGTGCCCGCTATTTCGGCGTCGACGATCCCGTTGCGCTGGCCGACCACCTCATGGAGGCGTCACGGCAGGCCGCCGGGCTCACCGTTCGCAATGTCGTCCCGCAGCAGGATGACAATGTCAGCGCCTTCGCTGCAAGCTTCGCGGCCACCATGCGGCAGGCCGTTCAGCGCTAAGCTGACAGGCCGGAATAGCCCTGATCCGGCTTGCGTTCGGCGCGCAGCGGCGTCACGTACCACAAGAGGAACAGCAATAGCGCGCCGTGGGTCGCCAGCACGGTGGTGAAGGGGACGTTGAGGATCAACTGGACCAGCACCGCCCCGGAGATGAGCGCCAAACGCGGCGGCAGGTTGGCCGACGCCCGGTTGCCGAGCGCGACGACGAGCCCGCAGACGAAAGCCGCAACCGGCGCGAACAGGGCGCCGATCGACGCAATCCCCTCGGTCGCGAACAGCGATGCGTTGAAGTATCCGCCGATACCGAACGCCTTGTAGATCACCACCGAAAGCGGTTCGTTATACGGACAGGACACCAGGGACTTCAGGAACCCGATCTGACAATAGTGGGTCAGATCATGCTTGAAGAAGAAATCGTTGTAGAAGTCCATGGCCAGCGACGGGATCGCGACCATCCTGAAATTGACCAGTCCGAAATAGGGAACCGTCGCTGAATAGGGCACCCATTCGAGCTCGAACAGCATGAACGCCAACAGGCCCGCGACCAGCGGCGCCAGTAGCGAGACGACGACGGCGATCCTGAGCTCGAAAATCCGCGACAGTATCGTCATCACCACCAGCCAGGCGGAGGTGAGGAGCGAGATCTTGCTCACCGTGACCGGATAGAAGGCAAGCAGGATCGCCAGCGCGATCGCGGCGCGCAACGGCCTCTTCAGCTCGACGCAGCAGGCAAAGGCGAACGGCAGCAGCGCGCCGCTCGCGATCCCCATCAGATAGTTGAGCGCGGTCGGAGTCCGCAGCGACTCACGGTAGTCGTAGATCTGTTCGATCGACACCAGCCTGAAGTCGTAGGTCGCGCCGATCGACACCACGATGGCGCCGAACACCAGGATGCCGTCGATGACGCGGTCGAGCGCCTTCGGCGACAGGGTCCAGACTTGCGGCAGCGGCGATCGGATGAACAGCGCAGGCAGCAGGAACGCGATGGCGGATGCCGCCGCCGATAGCCCGCTCAGGGCGTGGTTGTAGATGAATTCCGAGAACTGGTTGAGCCAGAGATAGCCGGCAATCATCGTGAACAGGTAAAACCCGACGAAATAGCCAAAGCTGAACTCGGCGTACAGGAACAGAACGGCGACAACCGAGAACACGGCGACCACGGCCGCTGCCGAGGCCATGCGGTCCCAGCGGAAGAAGATGTGATAGTCCGAATAGAGATACGCGACGCAGCCGAGCGACAGGCAGACCACCGCGATATGGAGAAAAACCAGGAGCGGCAGCCTGTAGCGTTCCGGCATCAGGCCGCGACCGATCCCACTCACCTAGTTCCTCCAGCAAGGCTTGACGCCAACACGTCGTCCGATACCCCATTCAAAACGCCCATACAACGTTTGTTGCGATTGTGCGCGTCTGTAGCCTGTGCGTTACGCGCCACGGCATGTTCCCTGCTGTTCCCGGTGTTCTCATCTCTGCGAATCCCGAACAGGCGTTGCCAGACTCCTTCGCCCCGGGTCGTGTGCCTTGTCGTCGTGCAATCCAGAGGAGGCCGATCGCACACACCGCCAACCCCTTCGCTACGTCCGCGGCGACCGGATGCGGTGTCGTCCGATCTTTAGATCGTCTTAGATAGCATAGCAAATTCAGATACTTATTAGGATCTAAGAAAAAGATCCTACGGGCGATTGCAAGAGCCCTTTGGACGGCGACGCCGGCTTTCGGCACTTTCCGTCTGGCCTCCCGGCACCGGAGTAGCTAGAAGCGGCGTGCTGGCGGCGGGTGCTGGCGCTCACGGAGACACGGAGCTTGCAGGAGACTCGGAGCTTGCAAAAGGTATTGCTGACCGGCGCGGGTGGATTCATCGGCTCTCACCTTGCGGAAGAACTGGTCCGCCGACAGGTCGGCGTGCGTGCCTTCGTGCATTACAACGGCATGGGATCCTATGGCTGGCTCGATTCGCTGCCGGCCGAAATCCTCGGCAAGATCGACGTGTTCGCGGGCAACATTTGTGACCCAAACGGGCTACGGACCGCGATGAAGGGGTGCGATGCGGTGCTGCATCTCGCCGCGCTGATCGCCATCCCCTATTCATATCATTCGCCCGACACCTATCTCGACACCAATATCCGCGGCACGCTGAACGTGCTGCAGGCGGCGCGCGACCTCGATGTCGGCCATGTCGTGCACACCTCGACCAGCGAGGTCTACGGCACCGCGCAGTTCGTTCCGATCACCGAGGAGCACCCGCTGCAGGGGCAGTCGCCCTATTCGGCAACCAAGATCGGGGCCGACCAGCTCGCGCTGTCGTTCGAGAAGTCGTTCGGTACGCCGGTGACGGTGGTGCGTCCCTTCAATACCTACGGCCCGCGGCAATCGACCCGCGCGGTGATTCCGACCATCATCACCCAGATCGCGGCCGGCAGCCGCCGCATCAAGCTCGGCAGCATCCACCCGACCCGCGACTTCAACTATGTCTCGGACACCGTCGGCGGCTTCCTGGCGGCGCTCGGGACCAGGGCCGGCATCGGCGAGGTCGTCAATATAGGCAGCGGCTTCGAGATCTCGATCGGCGACACCGCGCGCCTGATCGCGGAGCTGATGGGCGTCGAGATCGAGATCGAGCAGGACGACGTCCGCGTCCGCCCCGACCGCAGCGAGGTGGAGCGGCTGTGGGCCAGCAATGCCAAGGCCGCGAGGCTGCTCGGCTGGTCGCCGCGTTTTGCCGGCGTCGACGGCTTGCGCAAGGGCCTCGAGGAGACCATCGCCTGGTTCACCAAGCAGGAGAACCTGTCCCGCTATCGCGCCAACGCCTACACGCTGTGACCTCGATGAGCATTTCGTCCGCACAAGCCGGCAAGGCCGGATCGGCGCCACTCGACCTGCAACCCGCCCTCGACGCGGTCGACGCCGTCCTCGGCGCCAACCCGCGTCCTGTGGAATTGCACGAGCCGCGGCTCGGCGCGCGCGAGCGTGAATTCGTGCTCGATTGCATCGATACCAACTGGGTGTCGTCGGCTGGCCAGTATGTGAACCGCTTCGAGCAGATGGTCGCGCAGGCGACCGGCGCCCGCCATGCTGTCGCAATCGTCAACGGCACGGCTGCCCTGCACGCCGCGCTCCTGCTCGAGGGCGTCGAGCCCAACGACGAGGTGCTGCTGCCCGCAATCACTTTCGTCGCGACCGCGAATGCCGTCAGCCACGCCGGCGCTATCCCGCATTTCGTCGATTCGACCTGGGATACGCTCGGCATCGACCCCGTTGCGCTGGAGAAACATCTCGCGGCGATCGCCGCGCAACGCGATGGCGGGTGGGTGAACAGGGAAACCGGGCGCCGGCTGCGCGCGTTGGTTCCTGTCCACATCTTCGGCCATCCGGCCGACATGGCCGCGCTCAATGCGATTGCCGCGAAATACGGCCTCGTGGTCGTCGAGGACGCAACCGAATCGCTCGGCTCGACCTGGAACGGGCAGGGCTGTGGCACGTTCGGCCATTCGGCGGTGCTGAGCTTCAACGGCAACAAGATCGTCACCACCGGCGGTGGCGGCATGATCCTGACCGACGACGACCAGCACGCCCGTCACGCCCGGCATTTCACCTCGACCGCGAAGAGGTCGCACGCCTGGGCGTTCGACCATGACGAGGTCGCCTACAATTATCGCCTGCCCAACATCAATGCCGCGCTCGGCTGCGGGCAGATGGAGCGGCTACCGGCGATGGTCGCGGCCAAGCGCGAACTCGCCGAGCGCTATCTCGCGGCGTTCAGCGCGTTTCCCTGGGCGCGGATCTTTCGCGAGCCCGACGGCGCGCAGAGCAACTACTGGCTCAACACGCTGGTGCTCGACGGCGATCATGCGGCTGAGCGCGACCGGCTGTTGTCGGCGCTGCACGGCCACGGCATCCGCGCCCGGCCGCTGTGGACGCCGATGCACATGCTGCCGATGTACCGCGACTGCCCGCGCGCGCCGCTTGGCGTCGCCGAGGACATGTTTACGCGCTGCATCAACCTGCCGAGCAGCCCGTTCCTCGCCGCCGGCGCGAACCGGACCTGATGCCGCGGTTCATGAAGCCCTGATTGCCGCGGCGATCAGGTTTCGGCCGCCAATGTCCATTCATTGACCGGCGCGGATGCGTCCTTCGGCAGGTGATTGGTATCGAGACGCGGAAGTCGGAAGCGGGCCGCGGCATTCGTTTCCGACAGCGCGACCTCGGTCGTGAGCGCGAGCTTGAAACCGCGCGACGCGATCGCGCTGACGGTGTCGTCGTTGTAGCTGCCATAGGGATAGCACATGCTGCGATAGGCGGGAGCGACCCCGACCGCGTCGAGCAGCGCCAGCGATCCGTCGATGTCGGCTTCCTGCTCTTCTCTGGGCAGATGGCCCAGCCACTGATGCAGGCTGCCGTGCGAACCGATGTGCATGCCGCAGCCTCGCATCAGGCGCAACTGCTCGACCGTCGCGTACAGTTCGCCCGCGAAGGTCGCCTCGTCGGCTGCGACGTGACGGCTGAAGAGCTGCTCGATCAGTTCGCTGCGCAACGCTGAAGGCAGCGCATGCTGCAGCATCAGCTTGACATAGTCGACGTTGGCCGGATCGAGGAAATTACCGACCATGTACTTCTCGCGGTAGTGAGCAATCGGCTGCAGACCGAATTCCTCGGCGCGTTCGCGGCACGCCGTCTCGATCGTGGCGACGAGATCGTCGGGATCGACGTTGGAGGCGAGAATGAAATGGATCTTGTTGACGTCGAGCACTTTGCGGTCGATCGCCGAGCATGACGGCGGAAAGAACGAGCCCTGGATCTTACGCTCGACGAGCTTGGGCAGCACGTAGGTGTAATGATCGAGATAGCCGTCGTCGAAGGTCAGCAGCGCGGGCCGGGGCGGAAGCTCCCCACGGCCGTCGATGGCATCGATCAGCTGCTCCATCGTCACAAGCGAATAATGTCGCGCGAGATAGCCGAGCTGCTGCTCGAACAGGTCGAGATCGAGGCCCTTGATGCGTGGAAAGCGCGTGCGCTTGAGCGGCCGCACATAGTGGTACATGACGATCGTGAGCTTGCCGGTCGGCCTGTCCATGTTTCCCTCGCTCACGCCGATTGCACGGTGCGGATCAACGGCAGCATCACGGCTTCCGGCAGCTCGGCCTTCACCTTCAGGAAGGTTTCCGTCTGCCGCGTCGTGATCCGCGGCAGCCGCGCCACGATGATCTTCAGGCGAGAATTGCTTTTTTCCAGCCGCGCGCAAAGCTGCTCGCCAATCGCTTTCGCGGCAGCGTATTCCAGCAAGTCCGATGCCTTTTCGTCGATCGCGACGGTCGACGGGTAGTACACGGTCAACCTGCCGCTGGTCTGTGCGAGCAGTTGCTGGACGACGGCGTAGAAACCGTCAACGAACACCGCGGCGAAATCGCGGAAGTCTCCGGCCTGGTAGAGCTCGATACGGCGGCGGAAGATGCGAGGCGAGGCGAAATAGTAGACTTGCCCGCCATCCCAGCCGGTGGCGGCGAGATCGGTGAGGCCCTGCGACGGCGATGTCGCATCGAGCTTGAGGGCGCAGCCGGTTGCGCCGAGGTTGCGCACGCTCTGCAGCGTCTCATCGAGATCGGATGCGTGCCAGGTGAGCACCGGATCGGCGCCGCCCGCTGCAAGCAGCCTCGCTGTGACTGCGCCAAGCCCGCTGGCCGCGCCGATCACGAGCGGCCGCGACCCGCTGAATTCGGCCGGCGCCACCATCCGGCGCAAGGCTTCGTCCGTGGCGGGCGCGGGCGGCTCGCGTCCCGCGAAGGCCGATACGGTTCCTCGGATGCCCAGGCCGAGAACATCGAGTTCGACGAGGCTCATGGCGTCGTGAAACTTGTGAACTGCGAAACCGAGCACGCCGGCTGTCGACGGCACGCATTTGAGCGCGATCTTGGACAGCATGCTGCGAAGTCCCGGGATCTCCATTCCGACCACGGTCGAGACGGCAGCAAGTCCAATCACGCGGTCGACACCAAGTGCGGTGGCCAGTGCGCCGAACCGGGCGGGGAGGGAGGACGCCGTCTCAGGAAGCGCGATGACCCCGGCGAAGCCCGGGATGTCCGCGTGCGTGCGGGGAGAGGGTACGCTCGGCGGGGTGCCCGGCTCAAAGCGCAGCTGACCGTCGACGACGGTCTCGCCGGGCTCGATGCGCGCGACCAGGGCGATTTCGCGCCCCACCGTGACGCGGATCAGCTTGCCGTCATCGGATCCGGTTGCGACGACCTCGTCGCCGACGACGATCGGCTTGACGAAGGTCGCGTCGATCGCGGCAAACGACGCGCCCGGCCGCCGCTGGGCAAACTGATCCAGCGCCCACAGCAGGACGTGCATGCCATGCACCACCAGCGCGCCCGGAAAATGCCGTACCGCCCATTCGCCGTCGACATGGATCGGATTGTGGTCGCCGGAGGCGGCCGCAAACCAGCGCTGATCGTCGATCTCGAACCGTCGCCGAGCGGCCGTCATGGACTGATCAGCAAATTGGGGCGGTCTTGATCGGCGTCGCCCTTGCAGACGATGCGATCGTCGCCCGGACCGCGCAGCGAGAAGGCGAGTTCGACATTGGAGCGTTCGAACGGCTCGAAATAGCCCGGCAGCACGATCCCGGCATCCTTGCCCGGCGGCACCGTGAGAAAGCCGGCCGCTGCAAGTTCGGCCTGCAGTCCGCTGCAGAAGAAGTCGATGTATTCGGCGTCACTCGCGCGCAGCAACTCCTGGAAAGCGGCGCCGGCGCGTCGCAAGGCCGCGCCATCGCCGAGGAAATCCACCATGCGCAGCGCGGTCGCACCTTCGGCTGTGCAGCTCCGCAGCATGCAGATCGCGGCGTGCAGCCCATCGACCAGCAGCATTGCCTGATAGTGATAGAAGGGATGAGACAGGTAGCGTCCATGGAGGAACGCACGGGTCTTGCGTGGGACCTGAAGCGACGCGTCCAGGCCGAGACCTTCGGTGGCGGTCCAGAAATTGTCCCGATCAAGCACAGTGAGCGTCGCACCCGAGCTGAAATTCGGGCTGCTCCGCGAGTCCGCAGGCACGGTTGCCAACTTGTAGTTCTCGATCGCGCTGTTGAGCATGTAATGCCGCGACAGCATGTCGACGTGATAGCCGAGCGCCTGATAGATGCCTTTGGTCGCGAGGTTGAGCCCGACGGTGCCGATCCATTTCGGCGCCATCAGGCTGTCGAGCTTGCGCAATAGCAAAAGCCCGAGACCGTGGGCGAAATCCGGCCGCGCCTTCCAGGTCGTCAGCCACAGCGTATCGGCCTCGCCGGCAAGGGTGGGGTCGTACCGGCTCGCCAGGATGAAGCCGAGAATGCCGACCATGCCCTTTTCATCGTCGCGCGCGGCGATGAAATTATAGCGCTGGTTGGCCTCGTCGCGGTGTTGCCAGTCCATCAGCGCTTCGCTGCGCGCCAGCACGTGGTTGGCGCTCCAGTAGTCGCGGATGAAGTCCATCAGATCCTGTCGATCCGAAAGCCCGCACAGCTCGAGGGTGATGCCCATCGGTCAGATCGCGGCAGCCATGGGCGCGGCCGGCGCGACATCGTTCTCCAGCGTGATGAAGGCCGGCTTCGGATAGTCGGTCGCGGTGTTCCAGACGAAGACATTGTCTCCGGCGTCGGTGAAGCCGGAGTTCTGCCAGAACTCCAGGCAGGGGCGGTTCTTCGCGGTCGGGATCAACCGTGCGTTCACGGTATCGCAGCCCGCGCGCGAGGCGGCTTGCGCGGCGAGATGGACCATCAGGTCCTCGACCCGCCGGCCCATGGCACGGCAGCTCAGCACATAGTCTACGATCTCGATGGCAGCGCCGACCTGTTCCCAGCTCACGATGCCGGTCAGCCCGAGGTCGCCGAAGCGATCGGAGACGGTCACCGCCGCGAGGTTGCGGTTATGGCCCTCTTCGAGCCACTGAAACAGCTCCTTCTCTGTCGTCCGCCGCGTGCGCAGATTGAGCTGATTGGTCTTGTTCATCAGCTGCACGATCCGTTTCACGTTCGACGCGGAGACCGGGGCGGCGTGAACGCGAACGCCCAGCGAGGCCTGCCAATCTTCCGGCGAAGAGGCGACGGTGAGGCTGTCGCGCCGCTCCCGCTCCTGGACATACATGCGGGTGCGCTCGCGATCCTCCGTCGTGATCGAGGCACGATCGAAGCAGTCGAGCTGGCGCAACGCGTCGGCATATTTCGACGGATCGCCCGGCCATTCCGGCACCAGGACTTCCGGCAGTGCCTCACGCACCCGGCCGCGCTCGATTGGGTTGTCGTCGATGAACACGACCGATTGCAGGCCGAGATTGAGCTCTTCGACCAGCTCGGCGATGTTCTGTGCCTTGTCCTTCCAGTTGATGCGCCAGGCGGCGAGGTCGTCCTTGCGGATGATCATCTCGGGATGTTGGGCGATCGCCTCGAGCGCCACCGCCTCATCGTTCTTGCTGACGACGGCAACCGCGATGCCGCGGTTGACCAGCGTCTTCAGCACGCTCTGGAATTCGGCATAGGCTTCGCCGACATGGTCGTGGCCGCCGAGCCGCAGATTCTCCCAGCCGTCATCGCCGACGATGCCGCCCCACATCGTGTCGTCGAGGTCGACGACGACGAGCTTGCGGTTCTGGCCCGACGCCGTGCGTAGCGCCGACTTCACGTCTTGGGCTGCGGCCTTGCAGACTTTTTCCGTGAACGGCGCCTTGGCGAGATACCACGACTTGCGATCGCGCGGATTGTCCGAGGCGTCGATCCAGCGCTGGCTGTCGAGCATGAAGACATCGGCGGCCCCGCCGAGCTGCTCGGCCAGCCGCAGGTTCATCCGCGCGAGCAGGCCGGCGGCACCTTGCCTGGACCAGCTCAGCAAGCCCAGCCCGCGATCATGGAAGGTCGCCGCCCAGCTTGCGACGAAGACATATTTGCAGCGCTTCGCGAACGTCCTGATCATCGCGGCGAATGCGTCGACTTCGGCGTCGAGGCGCGCGGGCTCGCTTTGATGTCCCGCCAGCAGTTTGGCGTATTCCGGGATGACGCCTTCGGGCCGGGTCCAGATCAGCGCAACGCTGCCGGGCGCCGCGGCGCCGTCACTGGAGAGCACCTGGAAGACCTGGCCGTAGGGCGCGCTGGTCGCGGCGCATGCCGGCATCGTGCGGTCGGCCGAGATATATCGCGAGACCAGCTCGGCGTTGAAATCGGACACCACCAGGACGTTGCAGGGCGTGCTCATGCGCCAACGGCCTCATCGACCAGTTCGGCGAGGGCTGCCGGCGTGGCAAAGCGCGCCAGATTGTCCTCGAGCTCGCGCCCGTCGAGCAGGCTGATCTCCTTGCCGGACATCTTGCTGGCCTGGCGTTCGAGGTTGAGAATCAACATGGTCAGCGCCAGCGAGTCGAGGCTGCCGCCTTCGCCAACCAGCAGCACGTCGGGACGTTTTTCGATGGCTTCTTCCGGGGGTCTCAGGTCGTTGATCTCGTCGAGGCAGCCATAGACCAGAGCGAGAGTTTGTCCCGTATTTGGGGGCATTTGCCGTAGTTCCCTAAGTGTCCGGATAGGCGAGCATTTTAGGATTTCGCGCGGCATTTGTCACGCGCGCCGAAACACGGTAAATGCGCAATTCCTCCATGACCCGCCCGAGCCGGCGCTCGGGGAATGAAGCGATGCAAGCGCAAACGATTGACTTTGCAAGATGGCCGGCGGTGGTGGCGGCCGTCGCAGCCCCGCGCTTGCGCGAGCCGGCAGCATGAAGCTGTCCCGCCTGGTCGAGCTCGTGAGGCGGCCCGCGGTCGCCGGCACCATGTCGGCGCTGATCCTGCGCGCGCTGACGCTCGCAAGCCGCTTCCTGCTATCGCTGCTGCTGGCGCGGATGCTGTCGCCGGCAGAGATGGGCGAATACGGCCTGTTGACCGCGGTGCTGGCATTTGCGCTGCTTGCGGTCGGGCTCGAATTCTACTCGTACACGTTGCGCGAGATGGTACCGGCGACGCCCGACCGGCGCGCCCGGATCATCGTCGACCAGATCGCGCTTTGTGCGCTCGCATTGCTGGGGATCGGCCTCGTCGTCATCGGCGCGATCCTCGCCGGCCTGTTTCCGGCACAGCTCGCACCTTGGTTCCTTCTGCTGTTGGTGACCGAGCATCTATCGCTGGAGGCGACGCGGATCCTCATTATCACCTCGCGCCCGGTGCGGGCCTATATCGGCATATTCCTGCGCGGCGGCATCTGGGTCTATGCGATCGCAGTCCTGATGCTGACGACGCCCTCGACGCGCACGCTGGGGACGGTGCTGGCCTGGTGGGCGCTCGGCGGTGTGGCGGCGATCGGCTTTTCGGCGATTTCGCTGTCCGATTTGCCTTGGCGCGGGCTCACCGGATACCGCCCTAACTGGCAGGCGATCCGACAAGGGCTGTGGACGGCGCGACCGTTCATGGTGACCTCGGCCGGGGCGCTGGTGATTTCCTATGTCGACCGTTTCGCAATCGATGGGTTTGTCGGGCGCGATGCGCTCGGCATCTACACATTCTATTCGACGATTTTGATCGGCCTGCTGTCGCTCGGCGCATCGGTCTCGCATCAGTTCTTGCCGAAAGTGATTGCCGGACACGCGGCCGGCGCCGAGGCCTATCGCGGGGCGCTGCGCTCGTTCTTCTGGTCGATGCTGGGGCTTGCGACGGCCGCGATGGTCGGCTGCGGCCTCGTCATGAAACCGATGCTCACGATGCTCGGATTGACCGCCTATGCGTCGGGCGTCGGGGTCTTCTACGCGATGCTGCCGGGAATCTTCCTGCGCATGATGTCCGATGTCCCTTCTTATGCGCTCTACGCCGCGCGATCCGACAAATACCTGCTGCTCTGCAACCTTGGTTCCGCGGTGGTCGCGACATTGCTCAACCTCGCGCTGGTTCCGCGGCTTGGCATCTATGGCGCGGCGCTGGCCGGCGCCGCTGCGAGCACGGTGCTGTTCGCCTCGCTGACCGGCTTCGCTGTTCGCAGGGTGCGCAAGAATGGCGCGGAACGCAGCGCGGCGGAGACCGTCGGCCTGCCGACCGACCCCGACATGCTCTATCCCTGAGGCCGCGCGGCACTGCATTGCGGTACCGGAGCGAGCTTGCTACACAGCCTTGGGTTGGCGCCGGAATTTTTTGGCGGGGCAATATGCAACGATTTATTGGGCTGGCCGGCGGTCTTTCGTCGCCGGCGACTCTCATTGTCGTGGTCTGGGGAATAGCGCTCGCTTTGGTCGCTGTCGGGCCGATCGATTACCCGGGGCAGCCGTCATTGGCCGTGCTGGCGGTGGTCGGTATCGGGATTGTGCTGTTTCTCCTCGGCTATCGCGGCGGCGGTTCCATGTTTGACCGCTGGTTCGGGCGCGGGAAGCCGATTGCGGAACCCTCGGCAAGGACGCTCAACCGCGCCGTCACGATCACGTCGCTGATCGGGATCGCGGGAATAGGCTTCGTCGCGCTCGATCGGATGGTCCTGAGCGGCGTGAGCAATGGCGTCTACGCCGAGCTCTTGCGCTGCGCGCCGGGACTGGTCAATGCCATCGCGATCAAGCGCACGCCGATCCTCTATCTCGGCTATGTCATGTTCTCGTTCGGCTTCGTCTCCGTGATCCTGTTCCTGCTGAAAGGCGAGGTTGTCAGGGGATGGGCGGCGGCGCTGGCCCAACTATCCATCGTGTCGCCGGTAGGCTATGCGCTGCTTTATTCCGGGCGGATGCCGATCCTGCTCGTGATTCTGCTGGTGATTGCCGCGATCCTGGTCCGCGTCAGCGAGGGGCGGCGGCCGCTGCCGGCCGGGCATTATTTGCTGCTCAAGGCGGTGCTCGCGGTCGGGCTGTTTGCGGTCTATTCGAGCTCGATCTGGTCAAGCCGGCAGAATTTCTGCGCCCAGTTGACGCCGCTGATTCACGAGCTGGAGCAGAAGCAGCAACTGCAGCAACGACAACAACAACAGCAACAGCAACAACAACAACAGCCTGCACCGGCCGCCGCCGAGACTCGGAAATCCAATGAAGTGATCTCCGGTACCGATCTCAGCAAGCAGATGGCTGCCGCAACGACGGGGCCCAGCGCGGCGCCGGCGCCGCAGCCGCTTTCCGCCGACGCAGTGCTGGCGATCATGCTGGAGGCCTGGCACGTGAAGCCGCGCGGCTACGTCACCGCCGCGGTCAACGCCGGCTACCTGTCGCCGCGCGCGATGATGATTGGGCTGAGCACTTACTTCTA
This sequence comes from Bradyrhizobium genosp. L, assembly GCF_015624485.1. NCBI lineage: Bacteria > Pseudomonadati > Pseudomonadota > Alphaproteobacteria > Hyphomicrobiales > Nitrobacteraceae > Bradyrhizobium > Bradyrhizobium genosp. L. The sequence continues at coordinate 5,217,114 of NZ_CP061378.1, read as the reverse complement.
CCTGACACATGGCGTGCGCTCGATCGATGTCGGCTGGCAGGCCCGTGACGGATTGTCCCCGCAATGGGGCGTCTATGAAGTTGGTGTGCTGTCGCCGATCCTGCGGGTGTTCTTCCGGAGCGACCAGCAGGTGAACAAGGTGGAGGCAGAACAGCGATCGGCCGGGCTGTTCGGTTTCTTCCCGTCGGCCTGGCTCGCCGCCTTCATCGATTTCGGGCTGGTCGGCGCGATCATCTACATCCTGGTCTGGGGATGCATGGCGGGATGGAGTGCGGCGGGTACCAAACTGTCCCACTTGCTGACGCCGCGGCTGTTGCTGGTATTCACTCTCGCCAGCATCTTGCTCAGCCCTGTTCAGGGTCCGCTGGGCGTTGCCAACTCTGCTCTGGTGCTGGTCTCGATGCTCGCGGCAGGCCTCGCCGTCGACATCTGGACCAGATCTGCGGGCGAGCGCACCAAGGCGTGAGAGTGGGAGACATCTCCTACGCCTCAGGTCGTACCGCGGCGCCGTGCGCGGCGGTGTGATGCCGACATCGCGCTCTAGCTGTTCGGGCCGGCGCCGGGATCGGAGTTGATCTCCTTCTTGCCGCGGCCGACGCCGAGCGTCTTCGAGACCATGTTGCGCAGCGCGTTGTCGGCCACGCCGACGATCTTCTTCACGGTCTCGTCGGGGCGCCCGGTGAACGACGTGACGTGGAAATAGTCGGTCGCATCGGGCGAGATCGTCGAGAAATAGTAGTTCGAGACGCAGCAGCGCGGACGGTCGACCTGGACCGGGCTCACCGAGTGCCACGAGGTCTTGTTGGTCTCCATCACCAGCAGGCGGTTCTGCTGCGAGATGATCGTGACCGGCATCGAGCAGTCGTCGTTCCACAATTCGAAATTGCCGCCATTCTCCATCGCCCAGTCCGGCGACACGTAGTACAGCAGGTTGAGCCGGCGATAGCGATCGCGCTTGGCATCATGGCTGTTGTCGATATGCGGGTTGAGGAAATCGCCCTTGAACATCATCGACAGGCCGCCGGCATAGAGCGACGGGTCGGGCTCGATCTGCGTGAAGCCGACGATGTCGGCCACCTTCGCGACGACGGCGGGGTCCTGCATCGCGTAGGTCAGGTCGGCGAGGATCGGCGCGTATTCCGACAGATGCGCGCTGGTCCGCTTCTTCTCGCGAAAGGTCTCCTTGCTGAAGAAGCCGGAGCCGTCGCGCGGGTAGGCATTGTAGGCTTCATCGGCAAGCTCGATCGGCAGGAAATTGTCGACGTAGAAGTGCCGGGTCGTGGTGCCGACGGGAGCCTGCCACTGCGACAGAATGTTGGCCCTTTCGCCTTCCAGGCGATCCACAATGAGGTCGACGATCTGCGTGCGCTGCATATGTCCGCTCCCTTGCCGTGCTACGTGCGGCTGTTACACGCAATCGCCGCTATTGTGAAGATAGGAACAGATCCCGGCCTTTGAATTATTTGAAGAATTTTGCGCGGCCCCAGCGCCGCTAGGCCTTCGGTTGTGACAGGCTGTTGAACCATTCCACGGTTTGCTCGACGCTCTGCCGGAAGTCGCTCGGCAGTGGCCCGCAGACTTCCCTGGTCGCGGACAGGTCGAACTGATACTCGGTCAGGATGTTCTTCAGTCGGCGCGAGGTCAGCGGAAACTGCTTGAGCCCGAGCGCAATGGCCGCGTCGCCGGAATGCGCCAGCGCGCGCGCGACGAAAACCGGCATCCGCGGAATGCGGCGGGCGTGAAACGCGCGCTGGAACGCGTCGCCCCAGGCGACCAGATCGAGCGGTTCGTAGTCGGCGAGGTAGAACGTCCGCCGTTGCACCTGCCGCTCGGGGGCCTTCAGCAATTGCAGGTACTGATGGGCGATGTTTCCGACATAGCTGAATGATTTGAGCAGCGGCTCGCTGCCGATATGGAAATAGTAGCCGCGCTGGATCATGCGCAGAAAGCGCTGGTAGTGCGCGCTCATGCCCGGTCCCCACACCGTGGTGGGGCGGGCGAGGCTCCATACGCTGCCGCCGCCGTCCTGCTCGCGCACGATCTGCTCGGTCAGCACCTTGCTGCGGCCATAGGAGGAATCGGGATTGTAGTCGGTGTCGCCGTTGGGAACGTAGTCGATCCGACAGACGAGCTGCGACGACGTCCAGATCGTCCGCTTGATCGACGGCGTGCGGCTGACGGCCGCAACGACGTTGCGAACGCCTTCGACGTTGGCGGGATAGTCCTCAACGCCGGCAGTTTCGTCGATGTCGATTCGAGCAGCCAGATGGATCAGTGCATCGGGCGCGCAGGCCTGAACGGTCTGCTGCAGCTTGCCGGCATCGAGGATATCGCAGACAAAATCCGTCGCCGGACCCGGCCGCTTGTCGAGACCCAGGGCCTGCCAACCTTCGGCCTTCAATCGTTGCGCGAGCGCCTGCCCGATAAAGCCGGAGCTGCCGGTGATAAGAATTTTCATGCGAAATTGGTTGTTTTTGCTCGGGAAGCGGTCGCTTGACCAGCTTGCCGGGCTGATCTACCAAACCGACCAGTCGATTGCAAACTGCGGCTATATTCTCACCAGACGAGCATTTTGCGATCGGCGGTTTCCGTCACCCGTCCAACCGGCGCTCGCTTCATGAAGGCATTCGTTTCTGCCGTATTCCAGGCCATCAACCGCGTCCTGGAGCTGATCGGCCTGCGCCTGATGCGCACCAGCGCGCCGGTGCGGAACTTCCGTCTGTTCTTTCAGCACCTGAGGTCGCTCGGCTTCGAGGTCAAGACCGTAATCGATATCGGCATCGCATTCGGCACGCCGCCGATCTACGAGGCGTTTCCGCGCGCGCGCTACTTCCTGATCGAGCCGGTCGCCGAATGCAAGCCGGTGCTCGAAGCACTCAAGCAGCGGCTCAACGCCGAATATTTCCAGGTTGCCGCCGGCGCCGAGAACGGCGAGGTCATCTTCAACGTCCATGAAGACGTCTCCGGTTCGAGCCTGTATGGCCAGGTCGAAGGCAAGGCGCTCGACGGCGAGGCGCGGCCGACGCCGATGCGGCGGCTGGATTCGCTGCTGCCGGAGAAGCTCGAACATCCCGTGTTCCTCAAGGTCGACACCCAGGGCGCCGAGCTCGAGGTGCTGAAGGGGCTGGGCTCGCGCATCGGCGAGATCGACCTGATGATTCTCGAGACCACCATGATGCAGGCGCGCCATGGCATCCCGGAATTCGCCGAGATCGTGCGGTTCTGCGACGAGGCGGGCTTTGCGGTCTATGACGTGCTGGAAGGCCATATGCGGTCGCTGGACGGCGCGCTCGCGCAGATCGATCTTGCCTTCGTCCGCAAGGATTCGGTGCTGCGCAGCAAGACCGCAACCTTCACGCCGGCTCAGCTGACGGACTATCTCAGGACGTCGCGCAGGCTTCCGCAGGCCGGCGCCTGATTGGCGCGGCGACCGAGCGCTTCGGTCAAAGCCCTTCTCGCGGCAGTTCAGACGCCCGGTTCCCGGATAGCAGCAAATATCCCCAGCGGTCGCCCGGTCGTCGTTTGACCGAGAGTGGCACTTGCGATTTCTAGACCAGTTGGTCTATATATTGGGAATGAGCCGCCAGACCCCTGTGCAGTTGCCGCGTGGCCGCCCGCGAAGTTTCGACGTCGACGCCGCGGTCGAGCGCGCGATGGGCGTGTTCTGGTCGCGCGGCTATCACGCCACGGCGCTCCCGGACCTGCTTCGGGCGACCAAGCTCTCGCGTGGCAGCCTTTACGCGGCCTTCGGTGACAAGCACTCACTCTTCCTGCGTGCGCTCGATCGCTACATTGCCGATGCCGTGACACGGATGGATATCGAACTCGACCCGCGTAGAGAGCCGGTCGAGGGCCTGCGGGCCTATCTTGCCGGCTATGTCGAACGCACCAGCGGTGCCAATGGCCGGCGTGGGTGCCTGCTGGTGGCCACGGCCATGGAATTGGCTGGCCAGGATGCCGACGTCGGTCGGCGCGTCGCGGGCTTCTTCAAGGCCATGGAGAGCAGGGTGGCGGATGCACTTGATCGTGCCAGGACGGCGGGCAAGCTGGCCGATGGCGTCGAGCCCTCAAGTGCCGCCCGGATTCTCGTCTGTTTCGTCGAGGGGCTGCGCGTGGTCGGCAAAACGGCGCCGACGCCGACCGCATCGCAAGCCACTGCCGACGCGCTTCTCGACCGCTTCATCAGCTAAGCAACCACGGGCGCCTCGGCCGTCGGTGCGCCGAAATTTGGACCGATCGGTCTTGAAAGGAAGGATGCCATGTCTGCGATCCAGATCATCTGCGCAGTGGCCGTTCCCTTGCTCTGGGGTTATCAGTTCGTGGCCATCAAGGTGGGCGTTGCGGAGTTTCCGCCGCTGTTCTTCCTTGCGCTGCGTTTCCTGGCCATCGCGCTGCTGCTGGTTCCTTTCGTCAAGCGGCCCACGCGTCAACAGTTCGGCCCTGTCGCAGCCATTTCGCTGTTCCTTGGCGGCTTGAACTTCGGGCTGTTCTACGTTGGCCTTGGGCTCGGCTCGGGAAGCTTGTCGGCGGTCGCCTATCAACTCGCCACGCCGTTCACCGTCCTGCTGGCCTGGCCGCTGCTCGCGGAGCGGCCGTCGCTCGCGACGTCTGCCGGCGTGGTGCTTGCATTCGGCGGCGTGGTCGTATTGGCAGCGGAGCCTGGCCTGTCGGCACATCCGCTTCCGCTGCTGCTCGTGGTCGGGGCAGCCTTCGCATTCGCGGTGTCCAACGTCCTGACCAAACGCTACGGCCCTTTCGATCCCCTGATGTTGATGGGGTGGTCGTCGCTGCTCACGGTGCCGCAGGTCTTGCTGATGTCGTTGCTGCTTGAATATGGGCAACTGGCGAGCCTCGTGACGGCAGATCAACGCGGTTGGCTGGCGCTCGCCTATACGATCTTCATCGGAGGAATTGTCGGCTTCGGCCTGTGGTTCTGGCTGATCGCCCGTTGCTCGATGAGGCGCGTCGCACCCTTCGGCCTGCTGCTTCCGGTGTTCGCCTTGATGTCGAGCGTGTTGTTCCTCGGCGACCGCATGACCCCCAAGCTGATTGTCGGTGGCCTGCTCGCGATCTCCGGCGTCGCCATGACCCAGGCAAGATCGCGCACGCGACCGGTTTGAGCCCGGCTGTCGCATGCTGACATCCGGAGTTTGGCTTGAAGGGGTCGGATTACCCCGTCCGCCGGCGACGCGCCGTCAGATCTCGGCGAGGATGATGAACAGGCAGCGGCGCTCGCCGTTGTTGACCATGCCGCCGCGATGGATGCCGTTGCCGTCGAACAGGATGCAGTTGCCGTAATTCGAGGTCGCGGCGAAATGCCCTTCGCGCAGCCGCGGCACTTCCGGCGAATCGTCCGGCAGGTCGCCGCCGAAATCGGCCTTCTTGCGCAGGAAGGCGGGCAACGCCATGAACTTCTTGCGCGCCTCCGGCTTGCGGCTGGAGAAGCCCGCGAAGTCGATGGTGCGGCGTACCATGCCTTCGAACCGGCCGACCTTGGCGTTCTGGCTGCCGCGGATGTAGCAGAACGGGCCGCCATCCGGGCCGATGTCATGGATATAGATCGCGCATTTCAGCATGCCGTAGGTGGCATCGATGTGCAGGTAGCTGCCCCAGGGATCGGCGAGCTGAGTGTCCGGAAACACGCGGCGCCAGAAGGCGAGATCCTGGTCGTTGATCTGCGCGTTGACATGCTTCACGCCGACCGGGCGGCCGAGATAGGCGCTGGCGGCCTCGGCGACGCCGTAGCGCTTGAAGACGGCATCGACGGTCGCGAATGCGTTCGGGTCGGCCGAGCGGGTGCACCAGTAGACGTTGTCGTCGAACTTGCGCTTCTCCGGCGGCAGATGGACGCGGCGCTCGTCGAGCTTGTCGAAAGCGGGCTTGGTCGCGGTGCGGATCTGATCGAGCTCGTCCGCCGTCAAATTGAGGCAGACGATGCCGTCGGATTTGATCTTGTTCAGCAGCGCCGGATTCGCCGGCGTGGCCGGACGCCGCGCGCCGGTCAGCGAGCCGATCATGCGGCTGGTGCGGATGCGGGCGTACAGTGAGATCAAACGCCACGCGGTCGCGGCATTGAGGCCCGTGAAGCCGGCTTCCTTGGTCAGCAGCGGCATGTTCTCATAGTCGACGATGCGGCGGATGGTGACGAAGGCGAAGGTGCGCGCGAACACCTTCAGCGACTGCAGGCGCTCGGCCAAGGTCGGCTTCGGCAGCATCAGGCCATAGGCGGGATGCGCGTCATAGTCGATCTCGGGAATCGACGTGCCGCGATAGGGCGGGATCGGCAGCTCACCGATAGCGGCGGCACGGGCGTTCGGCGCTGCATCGGAAAGGGAGTCGATTGTCGTCATGTCGCGTTCTCCGGCGGCGCAGGGATTATCCGGGCCGGCCCGATCTATACAACCTGCCGTGTTGTGCAGGCAACCGGGGCGCGGCGTTATGAAACGGGATTCGCGCCGTCCGAAGCGGCGGATAAGTCATGGAAATGCTTGGGGAAAGCCCCGCGGAGGTCGATCGTTCGAAGGGTTCCAGCAATTCGCTCCGACGCGCCGCCGCGGCCATAGGGCGGAACCAGCGACGGATCGACCTTGAAGCGCCCGGCCAGGATGTCCTCGAGGGCGGTGAGCACGGCGCTGGAATCGGCGGGGCAATCGATGATCGAGGCGGCACGCAGCCGGCCGTGCTGGCGATCGCCGATATTGATCGAGGGTACGTCCGCAGCCGGCGCCTCCAGGATGCCGCTCGACGAGTTCCCGACCACGGCATCGGTGAGCCGCAGCGCCGCCCAATAGCGCTCGCTGCCGAGCGAGGCGAACAGATGCGCCCGGTCCGGCCGCGCCGCGACGAAGCCGCGGACCGCATCGTCGATCGCGCGATATCCGGGATCGGCGTTGACGCCGGTGAAGATGAAGCTGCGGTCCTTGACCTGCGCCAACGCGTCGAGCAGCGCGGCGATATTGGCTGCATCGGCTTCCGGCTGCGCGGTGGTCGGATGCAGTGTGACCAGCAGGAAGCGCTCCGGGCCGGTGATGCCGAGTTGCGCGAACAATTCGCCGTGGCTCAGCGCCGGTGCGGTGCTTGCGAGATCGAGGCCGGGCGCGCCGACGTTGAAGACGAAATCGGGATTCTCGCCCATCTGGATGACCCGGCGCCGGTACGGCTCAGCCGCGACGAAATGCAGGCAGGCCATCTTGGTGATGGCATGGCGGATCGCGTCATCGAACGCACCTGAGGTGACTTCGCCGCCATGGATATGCGCGATTGGGATGTTGAGCAGCAGCGCCGCGGTTGCAGCGGCCAAAATCTCATAGCGGTCGCCGAGCACGACGAGGAGATCGGGCTTCAGCCTGGCGAGCGTGTCGGCAAAGCCTGACATGCCGATCCCGGTGCCACGCGCCACCGTCTCGGCGCGATCGTCGGCGAGCGCGAGGTCGATCTTCGCTGCGAGCGGAAAGCCGTCGGCCTCGATGGCGCGCCAGGTCTCGCCGAATCGCTGCACCAGATGCATGCCGCAGGCGATCACGCTGAGCGTCACGTCGTCGGCGGCCTTCAGCCGCGCCAAAATGCCCCGCAGCAATCCGTAATCGGCCCGCGATCCCGTGACGACGGCGATGTGGCGGGGCGCGGCGGTCATGGTCACGTCCGCCAGGGCGAGGCGTCGAGCATGCCATGCTCGATGACGTAGGACGCATAGGCGAGGTCGGCCGCGCTTTCGATCTCGATCGAGTGCAGGCGGTCCATCATGATCCCGTAGCTTGCGGCCGGGTCGGCGTAGATCTTGCGATGCCTGCGCATGGCGTCCCAGCCGACCAGATAGAGCGCACCGTTCATCGTCACCTCCGGCGCCTGGTCCTGGCGGCGTTGCGCCGGCGTCTTCAGCATCTTCTCGACGATGCCGCCGATCGAGCCGTCCTCGCCGAGCGTGCCGACGAACACCGAGGCCACCTCGGTCTCGCGCATGCCGACCACGAGGCTGGCCTGGCGCGCCACAAACAGCTCGACCGCCTCGTCGAAATGCTCCGGCCGCGCGAATGGCGACGACGGTTCCAGCAGCATGATCGCGTCGTAGTGGCGGCCTTCATGCTGCTCGATCCAGTCCATCGCGTGCAGCACCACGTCGTTGGAGGAGGCGGTGTCGGTGGCAAGCTCGGCCGGCCGCTCGAACAGCATTTCGGCGCCATGGCGCTTGGCCTCGTCGCGGATCTCCGCGCTGTCGCTGGAGACGATCAGGCGGGAGCAGTAGCGCGACTTGAGCGCCGATCGGACCTTGTAGCCGATCAGGCTGAGGCCGCCGATCTCGCGCAGATTCTTGCGCGGCACGCCCTTCGATCCGCCGCGGCCCACCAACAAAAACAGGATCTGCGCCGTATCAGTCATTTGCCTCGACAATCCCGCGATCTGCGCCATCTGAAAGCGGCGTTATTCCATGCCGCACAGGAGGCTTGGGAACACCGGTGCAAGCCGCCCGCTCGCGTTGCTTTTACCAGTGTACTCGACTAAGACAACCGCTTGATTGGCGGGTGATTTCGATTGCCCACCGCGTCCCGCGACAAACCCGATGCATCGCCGAACCCTGATCATTGCCGAGGCTGGCGTTAACCACAACGGCGATCCCGCGCGGGCGCTGGCGCTGGTGGATGCGGCGGCGCGGGCCGGCGCCGACGTCGTCAAGTTTCAATCGTTCCGCGCCGACAAGCTCGCCACCAGCGAGGCGGCGAAGGCAAGCTATCAGCAGGTCACGACGGGGACCGAGCAGTCCCAGCTCGAGATGCTGCGCGCGCTCGAGCTGTCCGAAGATGACGAGGCGCGGATCGCGGCCGCGTGTGCCGCCGCTGACATCATCTACATGTCGACGCCGTTCGACGCCGACAGTGCGACCCATCTGGTCCGGCGCATCGGCGTCTCGACGCTGAAGGTCGGTTCCGGCGATCTCACCAACGCACCGTTGTTGCTGCATCTGGCGCGCTTCAGGCTGCCGATCATCCTGTCGACCGGCATGGCGACGCTCGCCGAAGTCGAGCAGGCGCTCGGCGTGATCGCTTTCGGCTATCTCCGCGATGCCGGCGCGCGGCCGACGCCAGCCAATCTCGCCGACGTGCTGCTCGACCGCGCGGTGTGGGACGAACTGCGGGCCAAAGTCACGCTGCTGCATTGCACGACCGAATATCCGGCCGACCCGGCCTCGATCAATCTGCGTGCGATGGCGACGTTGCGCGACGCGTTCGGACTTGGGGTCGGCTTCTCAGACCACAGCCGTGGCATCCATGTCGCGGCCGCAGCTGTCGCGCTCGGCGCCACCGTGATCGAGAAGCACCTGACGCTCGATCGCAATCTGCCGGGTCCCGATCACCGCGCCTCGATCGAGCCGGACGAGATGGCCGCGATGGTCGCCTCGATCCGCGACATCGAGGCGGCGCTCGGCGATGGCCGCAAGGTGCCGGCGCCGGAGGAGGTACCGAACCGCGCGGTGGCGCGCCGCAGCCTCGTGGCGCTGCGTGCGGTCAAGCGCGGCGAACGCTTCACCGAGGACAATCTCGGCGTCAAGCGCCCCGGCGGCGGCGTTCCGCCGATCGAATATTGGAGCTATCTCGGCCGCGCCGCGCTGCACGATTACGCGGCCAATGAGGCGCTGGAGCCATGAGCCTGATCGTGCTTTGCGCCGGCGGCCATGCCCGCGTCGTCATCGAGGCCTTGCTGAGCCGCGGCGTCAGGCCCACGGCCGTGACCGACCGCGACGCCGCGCGGATCGGCCAGTCCATCGGCGCCGTTCCGATCACCGGACCTGACGAAGAAATCCTTAAAATGGACGTCGCGTCGGTCGAACTGGCCAACGGCCTCGGCAACCGCGCCTCGCGCTCCGATTCCGGGCTCGCCGGCCGGCGCGCGCTATTTGGCCGTTTTGCCGAGCTGGGCTACAGGTTTCCGGTGATCTCGCACGCCTCCGCCGTGATCGCCTCCGATGCCGTGCTCAGCGACGGCGCGCAGGTGATGGCGGGAGCGGTGATCCAGCCCGCGGCGCGGATCGGCCGCAACGCGCTGGTAAACAGCCGCGCGGTGGTCGAGCATGATTGCGTGGTCGGTGATCACGCGCATATTGCTCCCGGGGCCATCCTGTGTGGCGGCGCGTCGGTTGGCGAGGGCGCGCATATCGGCGCCGGAGCGGTGATCTTGGTTGGCGTCAACGTGGGGGCGGGATCGATCGTCGCCGCCGGCGCCGTGGTTGCAAAGAATATTGAGGCGGGCGCCTTCGCCGGCGGCCGGGATTGAATTGCCATGAACGGGGTGTTTGTCGTCAGTGAAGATACGCCTTTGATCGAGACGCTGCGGCGGATCGACGAGGGCAATTTGCAGCTTGCCGTCGTCGAGCGCGACGGCAGGATCGTCGGCACCGTGACCGACGGCGACGTGCGGCGTGCGTTGCTCGGCGGTGTCGCGCTCGATGCGTCGGTCGAGCTTGTGATGAACCGCAAGCCGATCACCGCGCCGGCCGGCATCTCCAATCCCGCGGCGCTGAACCTGATGCGCAAGTATTCGATCCATCAGTTGCCGATCGTCGATCCCGAAGGCCGGGTGATCGAGGTCAAGCTGATCGACGATCTGGCGCTCGCCCAGCAATCCGATCACTGGGTGGTGTTGATGGCCGGTGGGCTCGGCTCGCGGCTCAAGCCCTTGACCGACGAGATTCCGAAGCCGCTGATCCGGGTCGGCGACAAGCCGATCCTGGAGACGGTGCTCGGCGGCTTCGTCAAGGCCGGCTTCGGCAAGTTCTTCATCTCGGTGAACTACAAGGCCGACATGATCCGCGACTATTTCGGCGACGGTTCGGCCTGGGGCGTCGAGATCAACTACCTGCAGGAGAATGAGCGGCTCGGCACCGCCGGCGCGCTGTCACTATTGCCCGAGCGGCCGAAGCAGGCGTTCTTCGTCATGAACGGCGATCTGCTCACCACGGTGAATTTCGAGCAGCTCCTGAAATACCATCACCAGCATCAGGCATTCTCCACGGTCTGCGTGCGCGAGCATTCGGTGACCGTGCCGTTCGGCGTGATCGACTTCGACGATCATCGCCTGGTCGGCATCCGCGAGAAGCCGACCCAGAAGTTCTTCGTCAACGCCGGGGTCTATCTGCTCGATCCCGGCATGCTCGATCATCTCAAGCCCAACGAGGCGGTCGACATGCCGACGCTGATCGAGCGCACCATCGCCGACGGCAAGCAATCGGTGGTGTTCCCGCTGCGGGAATACTGGATCGATGTCGGCCGTCTCGACGATTTGCAGCGCGCCTCCGACGAATTCCAGAGGATCTTTGGATGAGCACCGAGCGCTCGCTGCGAGAGATGATGTCGCTCGGCGGGCGCGTCGCGCTCGTCACCGGCGGTGCCGGCCATATCGGCCGTGCGATCGCCGACGGGCTTGCCGAGCTCGGCGCTAATATCGCGCTCGTCGACATCGCGGAGTCCGCCGGCGCCGATGCCGCGGCCACGCTGGCCGAGCGCTGGTCGGTCAGCGCCGAGGGTTTCGCGTGCGATTTCGAGCAGTCCGCCGCCGTGCATGAGCTGCCGCGCCGGGTGCGCGACAAATTCGGCCGCATCGATGTCATCGTCAATTGCGCCGCCTTTGTCGGTACCAGCGGGCTCGAAGGCTGGGCGGTGCCGTTCGCGCAGCAGTCGGATTCGACCTGGCGGCGGGCGCTCGAGGTCAATTTGACTGCACCGTTCATCCTGGTTCAGGCGGCGGCCGAGGACCTCGCGGCATCGGGCCATGGCAGCGTAATCAACATCTCCTCGATCTACGGGCTCGCCGGGCCGGACTGGCGGCTCTACGAGGGAACCAGCCTCGGCAATCCGGCGGCCTATGCGGCGAGCAAGGGCGGCCTGTTGCAGATGACGCGGTGGCTTGCCACCACCATGGCGCCGCGGGTCCGGGTCAACGCCGTCGCGCCCGGCGGCGTGTTCCGCGCCACGCCGGAGCCGTTCCTGAGCCGCTACGTGGCCCGCACGCCGCTTGGCCGGATGGCGACCGAGGACGACATGAAGGGCGCCGTCGCTTATCTGGCGAGCGACCTGTCGGCCTATGTCACCGGCCAGTGCATTGCGGTCGACGGAGGCTGGACGGCGTGGTAAGCCGTCAACAAAGTCCATGCAATTGCGAGAACTTTCGAAATGTTGAGCTGTAGCAAGTGCTTATTGCCGGAAACGGCCGAAGCGACATCGTTCGACGACGCCGGCTCGTGCAGCGTCTGCCGCCAGATCGAGGTGCGTGACACCCAGATCGACTGGGATGACCGTTACAAGCAGATGCAGGAACTGGTCAGCCAATACCGCGACAAGGGGCTGTACGACTGCATCGTGCCGTTTTCAGGCGGCAAGGACAGCGTGTTCCAGCTCTGGTACGTGGTGCGCAAGCTCGGCCTCAAGCCGCTGGTGGTGCGCTTCGACCACTGGTTCTACCGGCCGCTGGTCGAAGAGAACAACACCAGCGTGTTCAAGCAGCTCGGCGTCGACGTGCTGAACTTCACGCCGAACTGGCACGTGGTGCGCGAGCTGATGCTGGAATCGCTGAAGCGCCGCGGCGACTTCTGCTGGCACTGCCATACCGGCATCTATGCCCACACCATGCAGATCGCGATCCGTTACGAGACGCCACTGCTGTTTTGGGGCGAGAGCCTGGCCGAATACCAGTCGTTCTACTCCTATGACGAGATGGAGGAGGTCGACGAGAAGCGCTTCAACCGCGCGATGAATCTCGGCATCACCGCCGACGACATGTACGAGTTCCTCGGCGGCCGCGTCGCCAAGCGCGACCTCTACCCGTTCGTCTATCCGCCGCGCAAGGATCTGATGCGGATCAAGTGCCGCTCGATCTGCCTCGGCAGCTACATCAAGTGGGACACCAGGAAGCACGTCGAGATCATCAAGCGCGAGCTCGGCTGGAAGGGCCAGGAGGTCGAGGGCATTCCGCCGGAATTCGACTATGAGAAGATCGAGTGCTTCTTCCAGGGCGTGCGCGACTATCTGAAATACATCAAGCGCGGCATGGGCCGGACCAACCATCTCGCCAATATCGACATCCGCAACAAGCGCATGACCCGCGAGCAGGGCGAGGCGCTGGTGCGCGAGTTCGACGGCAAGCGGCCGCCGAGCCTCGACCTGTTCCTCGACTATCTGCAACTGACCGAGGAGCAGTTCCTCGGCATTGCGATCAAGCACGAGGTCAGCCCCTGGCAATTCTCCCCGAACAAGGTCGAGCCCGGCCGGCGCATGCCCGACATGGACAAGTGGAACAACACCCACGTCGCGTGGCCGAACCATCCGGGCGTCGAGATCGGCGGCAAGGGCTAGTCGGACCGGGCCGCGGTGCGCGGCGGGAGCGGGGCGATGTCACACGTTGCGATCGTCGACTACGGCATCAACAATGTGCGGTCGGTGCGCAACGCCGTCGAGTATTGCGGCTTCGACCCCGTCGTCACCCATGACGAGGGCGCGATCGCCGGCGCCTCGCATGTGATCTTGCCCGGCGTCGGCGCATTCGGCGACGCCATGAGCAACATCCGCGCCCGCGGCATCGACGCGATGCTGGAGCGCCATGTCCGCGAGAAGGGCAAGCCGTTTCTCGCGGTCTGCCTCGGCATGCAACTGCTGGCCAACACCTCCGAGGAGCACACCGATGACGGCGTGCGGCATCGGGGGCTCGGCTGGTTCGACGCCGACGTGCTGCGGCTTTCGCCGAACGATCCGTCGCTGAAGATCCCGCATATGGGCTGGAACATGGTGGCGAAGCAGCGCAGCCACCCGATCCTCGCCAACATCCGCGAGAACAATCTGGCGTTCTATTTCGTCCACAGCTTCGCGATGCGCTGCAACGCCGAAGCCGACGTGGTCGGTTACGCCCAATACGGCCAGCCGGTCACCGCGATCATCGCCCGCGACAACATCGCGGCGACCCAGTTCCATCCGGAGAAAAGCCAGGACAGCGGCATCGAGCTGGTCGGTAATTTCCTGCGCTGGAATCCCTGATGCTGAAGAAGCGCCTGATTCCGAAATTCCTGCTGCGCGACGGCAGGCTCGTCAAATACACCCGCTTCTTCGAGAACGAGCGCGTCGCCGGCAATCCGGTGACCACGGCCAAGGTCTACAACGATTACGGCGTCGACGAACTCATCGTGCTCGACATCGTGCCGAGCGCGGCCTCGCGCAGCCGCGTCGTCGAGATCATCGAGCGGATGTCGGAAGAGATCTTCATGCCGTTCACGGTCGGCGGCGGAGTCAAGACGCTCGACGACGTCAACATGCTGCTGCGCGCCGGCGCCGACAAGGTCTCGGTCAATTCGGAGGCGGTGCGCCGCCCGGGATTTTTGCGCGAGGCGGCGCGCACTTTCGGCGACCAGTGCATGACGGTCTCGATCGACTACAAGATGACCGGCCCCGGTGAGGCTCGTGTGTTCATCGACGGCGGCCGCGAGCAGGTTGCGCTCGATCCGGTTGAGTGGGCCAGGCGCTGCGAGGATCTGCATTGCGGCGAGGTGCTGCTCGGTTCGATCGACCGCGACGGCACCATGTCGGGCTACGACCTCGACGTGATCCACGAAGCGTCGCGCGCGCTGAGCGTGCCGCTGATCGTGTCCGGCGGCTGCGGCTCGCTGCAGCATGCCATCGACGCGCTCGAGGCCGGCGCGTCGGCGGTCGCGATCTCGTCGATGTTCCTGTTCACCGATCACAGCCCGATCAAGCTGCGCAGCCATCTGTTCTCGCGCGGTCTCGACGTGCGCGCGAGCTCGTCGAGCAGGAACTAGCACCATGCAGCTCTCGCTTGGCCGTAACGAACTGGTGCTCTACGTGCAGAAGCAGTTCGAGAACCTGTTTCCCGATGGCGCCGATCTCGGCGATTTGCCGGGATTCATCGACAAGGCGCTCGGCCGGGTCGAGCATTGCTTCTCTCGGGTCAGGCTGAAGGGCTTCTCTGCCAATGGCGAGGCGTGGTTCTCGCACCGGCATTCCGACCAGTATGCGATCTTCCTGTATTACCTCGCCAACACGGCGTTTCGCGAGAAGCCGGGCCATCCGATCGCCGACAAGGCCTATGCGCTGAACAAGGCGCTGCACGGGCTCGATGCGTTCTACGAGGTCGAGCTGCCCGACGTGTTCGCGGTCCAGCATCCGGTCGGCACCGTGCTCGGGCGCGCCAGCTATGCGGATTATTTTCTCTGCTATCACAACTGCACGGTCGGGGCGAACCTCGACAACGACTATCCGTCGTTCGGCCGCGGCGTCGTCATGTATGGCGGCGGCCGGGTGATCGGCAAGACCGCGGTCGGCGACAACAGCTTTGTCTCGACCGGCGCGATCATCATCGACGGCGGGGTGCTTGCGGCCGACAGCGTGCTGCACGGGATCTATCCGAATGCGCGCCGTTCGCCGACGTCGCGCAACGTGATGCGCGGCATCTTCGGGATTACGAGCTAGATTTTGGACGCGTTTTCTTGACGCGAACCGGCATCCACTTCGCTCGAAAACGCGCTGATCAGGTCAGCCGCTTGAAGCCGGAATGCGCGACCGGGCCGCGCAGCAATTGCTTGACCGCCTTCTGGTCGACTGCGGAGCGCAGCTCGCGGAACACCTCGTTCACCGCCTCCAGATAGCGGTCGACATGGGCGTCGGTATGCGCCCACATCGCGTAGAACGAGCCGGTGGCGAAGATGCCGCGGTCGAGCATCATCTGGGTGAACAGTGTGCGGACCTCCTGCGCCTCGGGTAGCTCAAACGCAAAGTGGCCGAGCGGGGAGATGCCGGAGACGTGCACGGGGAGGCCGTTGGCCTGCGCCGCTTCGGTCCAACCCTTCTGCACGCGGGTGCCGATCCGCATCAGGTGCCGGGCGACATTCTGCTCGCGATGCTTGCGCAGCGTGGCGAGCGCTGCCACCGGACCGACGCGCTCGGTCCAGGCGGTCGAGCTGACGAAGGTCTCCTGCGCGGAGTCCATCACCGATGCGCGGCCGACGATCGCGGCCATCGGGAAGCCGTTGGCGATCGCCTTCGCGAATACCGCGATATCGGGGTCGACGCCATAGGCGAGATGCGCGCCGCCGGAATTGATCCGGAAGCCCGACGTCACCTCGTCGAAGATCAGCGCGGCGCCGCAGCGGTCGGCGAGCGCGCGGATGCCCTTGATGAAGGCGGGCTCCGGCTCGCTCGAGCGCACCGGCTCCATCACGATCGCGGCGAGCCGATCGCCATGCGCGGCGACGATCGCCTCGATCTCGTCGAGCTTGTTGAAGTGGAATGGATGCATCAGGCCGGCGAGGCCGCGCGGCACGCCCTTGGTATCGAGGCCGGGCAGCAGATGGCCGTCGAGCGCCGTGGTCTCGCCGAGATTGGCGCTGAGATACCAGTCGTGCCAGCCGTGATAGCCGCAGAATGCCACCATGTCGCGGCCGGTCGCGGCGCGCGCGATCCGGATCGCGATCGCCATCGCCTCGCCGCCGGCGCGGCCGAACCGCACCATGTCCGCCCATGGATGCAGCTCGACCAGGAGCTCGGCGAGCTCGATATCCTCGGCACAGTTCAGGGTCGACATCGAGCCCAGGTCGATCGCGGTCTTCACGGCCTGATCGACGTCGGGATCGGCAAAACCCAGGATGGTGGCGCCGATGCCGCAATAGCTCATGTCGAGATAGGTCTTGCCGTCGAGGTCGGTGACCTCGGCGCCCTTGGCCGATTTGAAGTAGCTCGGCCACTGCTCGGGCAGGAACATTTCCGGCCGCTTCGACAGCAATTGTGTCCCGCCGGGGATCACCTTGCGGGCGCGCCGGTAAAGTGTTTGTCCTGTTCCCGACATCCCAATTCTCCCGCGGAAAGCACCGGGCTGAATAACCCATGGCTTGGCCCCCGGCAAGGCTGTCGGCCTCAGCGCCTGATCCTGGCGCCTCAGCTTGAAATCGTGGCGCAGGACTGCGAGAGACAGCGAGGCAAGCGGGCAGGGTGACCGACCATATGATCAGCGCACAGGGCGAGAAGCGTTTCCAGGCGGCGGGCAGCATCGCCTTCGTCTGCATCGTCCTGCTGTGGCTCGGCCTGTCGGTGCTCGCGGTGTCGCGGCAGGGCACCTGGGCGGACGAGACCGCCTACATCCTGAAATCGTGGTGGTACATCAGCGGCGCGGTGCGTCCCTATTCCGCCGAGGACGCGACCTGGTATCAGCCCCTGATCTATTACGTGATCGGGATCTGGCAATGGATGTTCGGTCACGGCGTCATCGCATCACGTGTGGTCGCCGTGCTGTTCACCGCGATCAATATCGGCCTGCTCGCCGGCCTGCTGCGCCGATTGAACTGCGGCATCTGGCCGATGCTCTTTGCGGTGATCGTCTTCGCGCTGACCGAGGACAGCGTGTTCTACTTTAGCAGCGCGACCCCGTTCGCGTTCTCGATCTGCCTCCAGCTGATCGCGCTGCATCTGACGCTGTCGATGCGCGGCAAGGCCGGTTACGCCGTCGCCATCGCACTCGGCGTCGTCTTGACCATGATCTATTTCATCAGGGTCAACCTGGTGTCGTTCATTGCCGTGATTCTGCTGATCGCCTGGGTGAGGGCCGGCCGCGATCGCTGGCGCGTCTATTTTTGCGCTGCGGCCATCTTCATCGCGACATGGGTCGCGCTGGCGTCGATCTGGGGCAGCCGCTTCATCTATGTCTCGCTGTGGTTTCCGATCGTCACGGACTGGCTGTCGCGTGCCGGCCTGATGCCGTTCCCGCACGCAATGACCCTCAGCCAGCAGTTGCTGCTGCTCGACAGTCCGACCCGTACCTTGCCCCAGTTGCTGGCCTACATGTTCGGCGCGGACATCATGCTGAACTGGCTGGTGGCGCACCATGTCCTGCCGCTCGCCGCAAGCATCTTCGCGCTCGGCACGCTGGCGGTCCGCGGCATGCCGAACCGGGGATGGATCGCGGTGTTCCTCGCCGCCTACGTCTTCCTGCTGCTGTTCCATCACTTCGGCGCGCAATCCTATTGCCCGATCTGCATCCAGGGCTATGCGAACTATTTCGACTATTTCGGCGCGCTCGCGGGCGCGCTTGCCTTGAGCGGATTGTCGGAACGGGTGCAGCGAAGTGAGGTCAGCGGCATGGTCTTGATCGGCGCGGTGGCCGGCTCGCTGGTGCTGGCGTCGCTGCAGTCCTGGTACCTGTCGGGGAGCAACAGGCTGCCGTCGATTCGCAATCAGGCGACCGCGCTTCCCGGCGAGGTGCGTCGGATCGCCGACGCTCTCAAGGGCCATCTGCCGGCCCATTCGCTGGTGGGGCTGGTTGGCTCGGACCCGAGGATTCCGCTCGCACTGGCCGAGGCCGACATGCGGATCCCCCCGGTCGCGCTGGCGCTGAACTCGTTCTACCGCAAGCTCAACGACAATCTCACCGCCGAGCAGAAGGCGGTGACGACGGCCGAGATCGGCGAGCTGTCGCTATGGACCGATTCGACCGCCGTAGGCTGGATGCGCAATGACTATGAGTTTCTGGTCGTGCAGCGGCGGCCGGACAGGTTTCCGTCCTGGCTGATCTGGGCCCCGGACGCGCCGCTGGTGGCGCACGGACTGACGAAATGCTTCGAGCGGGTCGACGCGCAGGCGTTCGACGACGCAACGCCGCCGCTCTCGATCGAGCTCTATCGTCGCACCGGCCGCGGCGATGCCTGTGTCGGCGACTGAGTGGCCGCGCTGCCCACACCGCTCCGGCGGGCTCGTAGGTCGGAAATCCCGGCCGTCGGCTGGCCGAGGGCGCATATGCCTTGCCTTGCTCCGAGTTTTCCGAGTAATGGACGGTATCGCGCGGCCCCAACAGGCCGCTTGTTCCCTCGGCTGTTTGGCCGGTTGCGATGGCTGGCGATGAGCCAGGGACCATAAGCCAAGGACCATAAGAAGACAGGGCCTGTGCATGATCAGATTTGGCCTGCTCGGTTGCGGGCGCATCTCCAAGCGTCACTCCGACCTTCTGGGCGGCAATCACATCGAGGGCGCGAGCCTGGTTGCGGTCTGCGACCCCAATCGCGCCCGTGCCGATGCGGTCGCTGCCAAGTTCGGCGTCGCGGCCCATTACGACATGGACGAGTTCCTGGCGCGCAAGGACATTGACGCGGTCGCGGTGCTGACGCCGAGCGGGTTGCACCCGGTGCATGTGATCGCCTGCGCCAGGGCCGGCAAGCATGTCGTGGTCGAGAAGCCGATGGCGCTCCGCCTGCAGGATGCCGACGACATGATCCGGGCCTGCGACGAGGCCGGCGTCAAGATGTTCATCGTCAAGCAGAACCGCTTCAACGTGCCGGTGGTCAAGGCGCGCGAGGCGCTCGATGCCGGCCGCTTCGGCAAGCTGATCCTGGGCACGGTGCGGGTGCGCTGGTGCCGCGATCAGGCCTATTACGACCAGGACGATTGGCGCGGCACCTGGGCCTATGACGGCGGCGTGCTGACCAACCAGGCCAGCCATCACGTCGACATGCTGGAATGGTTCTTCGGCGATGTCGTCAGCGTCCATGCCCGCGCCGCCACCGCGCTCGCCAAGATCGAGACCGAGGACACCGCGGTCGCGACGCTGAAATTCAAGAACGGCGCACTCGGCATCATCGAGGCAACCACCGCGGCGCGCCCGACCGATCTCGAAGGATCGCTCTCGATCCTCGGCGAGCGGGGCACGGTCGAGATCTCCGGCTTTGCGGTCAACCAGATCCGGCACTGGCGCTTCGTCGACGAGCTGCCGTCCGACAAGGACGTCGTCGAGAAATTCTCGGTCAATCCGCCCAATGTCTACGGCTTCGGCCATCAGGCCTACTACCATCACGTGGTCGATTGCCTGGTCAACCAGCGCGCCGCGCTGGTCGACGGGCTCGAGGGCCGCAGGAGCCTCGAGCTGATCTCCGCGCTCTATGAATCGATCGAGACCGGCGCCGAGGTTTTTCTGCGCTTCACGCCGCGGCTGAGCCGGCTGGGTGTCGTCTCGTGAACCGGCCCGAGGTGCACCAGTCCGGCGTCCGAGACGTCACTTTCGGTGCGGGCGTCAAGATCGTCGAGCCGTGCAATCTCTACGGCTGCACGATCGGCGACGACTGCTTTGTCGGGCCCTTCACAGAGATCCAGAAGGGCGTCGTGATCGGGGTGCGCACCCGCGTGCAGTCGCATGCCTTCGTCTGCGAGCTGGTCACCATCGGCGACGACTGTTTCGTCGGCCACGGCGTGATGTTCGTCAACGACACCTTCTCCACCGGCGGTCCGGCGCGCGGACGAAAAGAGCTGTGGCGCGAGACCGTGATCGGCAACCGGGTGTCGATCGGCTCCAACGCGACCATCATGCCGGTCAGGATCGCCGACGACGTCGTGATCGGCGCCGGCTCGGTGGTGACCAAGGACATCACGACATCAGGCACGTATGCCGGCAATCCGGCACGCCGGCTGTTGGCGAGCCAATAGGGGATATCCAATGCCGGTGCCGTATGCCGATCTGCAGCTGCAATATCAGAGCATCAAAAGCGAGATCGATGAAGCGATCGCCGGCGTGATCCGCGACAACGCCTTCATCCGCGGCAGCTATGTCGACGCCTTCGAGCGGGAGTTCGCCGCGGCCGCAGAGGTCAGCCATTGCGTGTCCTGCGCCAACGGCACCGATGCGCTTTACCTCGCGATGCGGGCGTTGAAGGTGAAGCCCGGCGACGAGGTGATCACGACGGCGCATTCCTGGATATCGACCGCCGCGATGATCACCCATTCCGGCGCCACCGTCGTGTTCTGCGACACAGACGAGACGACGTTCACGATCGATCCGGCGGCGATCGAGGCCGCGATCACGCCGCGCACGGTCGGCATCATCCCGGTGCATCTGTACGGGCAGCCCGCCGACATGGACGCGATCATGGCGATCGCGAGCAAGCACAAGCTCTGGGTGATCGAGGATTGCGCGCAGGCGCATCTGGCGCGCTACAAGGGCCGGATGGTCGGCACGTTCGGTGAGGCCGCGACCTATTCGTTCTATCCCGGCAAGAATCTCGGCGCGATGGGCGACGCCGGCGCCGTCGTCACCAACGACGCCGCGCTCGCCGAGCAGATGGCCATGCTGGCGCGCCATGGCGGCCTGGTGAAGCACCAGCACCAGATCGAGGGCGTCAACAGCCGGCTCGACGGCATGCAGGCCGCGATCCTCTCCGCCAAGCTGCCGCATCTCGCCGACTGGACCGAGGCGCGGCAGCAAGCTGCCGATGTCTACGACGCCGGTCTCAACCAGATCGAGGACGTCGTGGTGCCCGAGGTCGCACCGGGGCGCAGCCACGTCTATCACCTCTACACGATCCGGCATCCGCGCCGTGAGGCGCTGGCGGCGCATCTTGCCGCCAACGGCGTACAGACCGCGATCAACTATCCGACCGCGCTGCCGTTGCTTCCGGCCTTTGCGCGGTTCGCGCACCGTCCGGAGCAGTTCCCGAACGCGCATCGCGACCAGGGCGAGATCCTCTCGCTGCCGATGTTCGCCGAGATCACGCGGGCCCAGCAGGACGAGGTGATCGAGCTGGTCCGGAAGTTCTAGCTTGCAGGTTTGATGCCTGCGATCACGTCGCGGTAGCGTGCCAGCGCCGTCTGCTCGGTGAATTTCTCGGCCGCCACCGCCGCTTGCCACCCCATCCGGGCGACCGCGCGCAGATCGGTTGCGGCGGCGCGGACCGCCTCGGCGAGGCGGGCAGGGTCCTCCGGCGGGACCACCCAGCCGATCGTTTCCTCAGTGACCTCGATCGCGGCCTCCGAATGCTCTTCCGCGCCGACGATGACGGCGCGTCCGATTGCCAGCAGATTGTAGAGACGGCTGGGAATCGACACGCCGGCCATGTTGCGGCGATAGGGAATGGTCCAGACGTCGGCGGCGGACAGGAACTCGACCAGCTGCTCGGCTGGCACCGGATCGCGCAGCGTCACGTTGGGCAGCTTCTCGGCAGCCTGAAGATCCTTCAGCTGCTGCCAGCCCACGCCCCAGCCCGACAGCAGGAAGTGGATTCCGGCGTCGTCGCGGACGATTTTGGCCGCTTCGAACACCGTGCGCGGATCGTGCGTAAAGCCGAGATTGCCTGACAATCCGACCACCAGATGCGCGCCGTCGCGCGGCCTGAACTGATTCGACGGCGCCAGCTCGCGATAGCCCGTGGCGAGAAATGTCCAGTTCGGGATGAAGTGGAGCTTGTCCGCGGTGACGCCGCGGTATTTCATCAGAAGCGGTGGGACATCGCGTCCAATGACCACGATGGCATCGAGCGCCCTGAACATGATGCCGTTGAGGCAGCGCAGGACCTTGTTGAGCGGGGATGCCGAACTGATGAAGCCGGAGGCTTCGAGGACCTCGGGATAGAGATCATAGATCAGGAGCGCGGTGGCGGCGCCGCGCAGCCGGGCGGCAAGCACGACGGCATAGGGCAGCGTGAACGGCGTCGTCACGCAGAAGACCAGGTCATTCCTGCGGGCCTTGCTCAGCACGGCCCAAAACATCGATGCGGCGAGACCGAGCACGGCGAGCGCCCGCCAGATCACGGCCTGCTTTCCCGGCTGCGGGCTCTTCAACTCGACCACGAACGGATTGGCGCGCACGCCGTCCGCGGGGGAGGCGGACCCCTTCTGGGCCGACAGCACCACGACCTCCGCATCTTCGGCGAAGGCTCCGGCAATCT
Organism: Bradyrhizobium genosp. L; assembly: GCF_015624485.1. Classification (NCBI taxonomy): domain Bacteria; kingdom Pseudomonadati; phylum Pseudomonadota; class Alphaproteobacteria; order Hyphomicrobiales; family Nitrobacteraceae; genus Bradyrhizobium; species Bradyrhizobium genosp. L. The sequence continues at coordinate 5,194,430 of NZ_CP061378.1, read as the reverse complement.
TGCCGAGATAGGTGGCCGTCGTCGTCGTATCCGGCGGATAGAACTGGGTGGCCAAGACGACCCGTTTGAAGGTGTTCCGGTTGGTTGGCTTGGGCAGCTCGGACGGCATCGCGGTCGGGCGCTCTCGTGGGGTGACGGTCTGAAGACCGCTCTTAGGTGATCGCGATAGCGTCCTCAAGCGTCTTGGCCGTCGCCAAGGTCAGCCGGCTTGCAGCAGCGGTCTCACAAACCGTTCCAGGTTCGGTCCTGCGAACAGATGGCCCTTCAGGCCGGCGGCCCTGGCGGCCTCGAGATCGGTCGGCTGGTCGCCAACCAGAAAGCTGCGTTCGACATCGACCGGAAAACGTTGCAGGAGGTCATTGATCATGCCGGGTGCCGGCTTGCGGCGAGGACTGATTTGCCGATACCGCTCCACGATTCCATCGGGATGGAATGGGCAATATTCGAAGGCGTCGATATGCGCGCCGATCCCGGCAAGCTCGGCCGCCATCCAGTTGTGCAACAGTTCGACGTGAACTTCCTTGTAGAGGCCCCTTGCGATGCCGGACTGGTTGGTTACGACGAAGGCGAAATAGCCCATGTCGTTGACGGCCTTCACCGCCTCGCGGGCGCCGTCGATCCAGACCAGTCTGTGCGTCTCGAAGAGATAGCCGATGTCGTGGTTGAGGACGCCGTCGCGATCGAAGAAAACCGCCGGTCGCTTTGCTCGATCAGGGGAAAGGGCATTCATCGGATGGTGGTGCGTTGGCTCGAGCGGAGACGTTTTCGCGCATTCAATTGCACGACGCGGTGCAGTCGCGCAACCCACGGCAGCGCGAGGCCATGCGAACTGGCCCCTAACGCAGCGGGTTTGGCTGTGCTAGATTTTGGACCGGCAATGCGGTCTTGAGACGGGCACGAGTTTGTGGAATGACGAATTTCTCGTTGGCCGATGATGGTCGCGCGTTGAGGACCAGGCTCAGTGCTGCCGTTGCCGTGTTGTTCGCCCTCTACTTCCCGCTCGCCGCGTGGATCAACCACAACTTTGTCGACCCGATTCCGAAGGGGAAGATTGTCGTCCAGCTGATCAAGCCTTTCGAGGTCTATCAGTGCGCGGCCGTCAGCCATCAGCCCGTGCTGAGCAAGCTTGCGAAGTGGGCCGATGACGACAGCGTCGAGAAACAGCAATCGCCGATCATGATCTACGAGGATGGCATTGCGATCGGGCTCGGCCACAGCACGTTCGCGGACGTCGCCCGGCTGGGCGGGGGGCGATTTGCGCACTGGCAAAGAAGCGGCCTGGTTTTCTCGGCCAGCGACTGCAGCAATCCCAACACCAACGGCCGGAACTATTGGGCGGTTCTGCCCAATGAGCAACAGGATCACCCTTGATCGGCTGAATAGGGCCTAGCGCTCGTCCGCGATCACCTTGCCGTCGTTCGGAAGCGTGCCGGCGCCGACCATTTCCACTTTGCCGCCGAGTTTCGTGATGGCGCGCAGCGATGCCGCGACCTCGGCCTGCAGGGCGTCGGCAGCCGAGGCGCATTCCGCCCTCAAGATCATCACATCGGCCTCGTCGGCGCGCGTGACGACGAGACGCAGCCGTCCGAGCTCGGGATGCCGCTTGCCGATCTCAGCGACCTGCTCGGGGCGGACGAACATGCCCTTGACCTTGGTGGTCTGGTCGGCACGGCCCATCCAGCCCTTGATACGCATGTTGGTGCGGCCGCATGGGCTTGCCCCCGGCAGCGCCGCGGAGAGATCGCCGAGTGCGAGCCGGATCCACGGGTGATGCGGGTCGAGCGAGGTGACGACGATCTCGCCGACATCGCCCGGCGTGACCGGCTCTCCGGTGCCGGGCTTGACGATCTCCATGATTAGCTCCTCGTTGACCGTCATGCCGTCGCGCGCCGCCGTCTCGAACGCGATCATGCCGAGGTCGGCGGTACCATAGGCCTGGTAGGCATCGATGCCGCGCGCCTTGATCTCCTCTTGCAGCGATTTCGGGAACGCGGCGCCGGATACCAACGCGCGCTTGATCGAGGACACGTCGCGGCCGGCGGCGGCCGCGGCGTCGAGCAGGATCTTCAAAAAGTCCGGCGTGCCGCTGTAGCCGATCGGGCGATAGGCCTCGATCAGCTCGAACTGCTGCTCGGTGTTGCCGGGACCCGCCGGGATCACCGCACAGCCGAGCGCGCGCGCGGAGCTGTCGAAGATGAAGCCGCCGGGGGTGAGGTGATAACTGAAGGTGTTGAGCACGATGTCATCCGGGCGAAAGCCCGCCGCGAACAGCGCCCGGGCGCCGCGCCAGGGATCGGGCTGGCGGCCCTCGGGCTCGAAGATCGGCCCCGGCGAGGTGAACAGGCGGGCGAATGCGCCAGGTTTTTCCGCCACAAAGCCGCCGAACGGCGGGGCTGCCTTGTGCAGGGCCGGGAGTTCCGATTTGCGCAGCACCGGAAGGCGCGCCAGCGCGTCGCGGCTGGTGATGGCGGCCGGATCGACGCCACGGAGCAGGTTGGCATAGGCCGGCGCGGCCATCGCGTGGCGCAGCACCTGCGGCAGCCGGGCGAACAGGGTGGCCTCGCGCTCGGCCGGCGCGCGCGTTTCAAGGGCGTCGTAATGGTCGGTCATGGCGGATCCTTGGGGAGATTTCTGCGCAGGTTGCGCGCCGGCGCGCGCGTGCTATCAGACGGCGATCGCGGGCGTTGGAACGGTTACAGGGAAGACGATGGCCGAGGCAGGGAACGTTGCAGCTGACGATGCGGCCGATGTCGTCGCGAGATTGAAGCGCGGTATCATCGAGCGGGCGTTGCCGCTGTGGTCGACGGTCGGCTGGGACGATACGGCCGGTGGCTTCATCGAACGGCTGCATCAGGACGGCAGCGCCGATCGCGCCGCGCCGCGCCGCGTGATGGTGCAGGCGCGCCAAATCTATTGCTACGCCAAGGCGGCGCAGCTCGGCTGGTACCCGGACGGCCGCGCGATCGCGCTGAAGGGGCTGGAGGACCTGCTCGCCAAGGCCAAGGCGCCGGACGGACGCCCGGGCTTCGTCTACAGCCTGACGCCTGATGGTGCCGTGCTCGATCCCTTGCGCGACACCTATGGCCATGCTTTCGTGCTGCTGGCGCTGGCGACCGTCTACGGCCTCGACCAGGACGCCCAGATCCGCGCCGAGATCGACGCGCTGCTGGCGTTCCTCGACACCCAGCTGCGCTCGCCGCATGGCGGCTTCCAGGAAGGCCTGCCGCCGTCGATGCCGCGCCGGCAGAATCCGCAGATGCATCTGTTCGAGGCGATGATCGCCTGCTTCGATGCGACGCATGATTTGTCGTTCCAGAACCGCGCCGGCGAGTTCTTCGCGCTGTTCCTCGCCAGCCTCTACGACAAGCAGACCCGCGTGCTCGGCGAATATTTCGAGGAGGACTGGTCGAAGATACCGCCGGTGAGCGTCGAGCCCGGCCACCTTGCGGAGTGGGTCTGGCTCCTGAAGGGGTTTGAGCGCATCACCGGCTGCCCGACCGGGCGCCATCGCGGAGAACTGCTGGCGTCTGCGCTGCGCTATCGCGACGCGGCCACCGGCTGCCTGGTCGACGAGGGCACCGCCGAGGGCGGCATCCGCCGCGACAGCCGGCGGCTGTGGCCGCAGACCGAGCTGGCGAAGGCGTGGATCGCCCAGGCCGAGTCGGGCGAGAACGGTGCTGCGGACGAGGCGCGTGCGGCGCTGCTGCTGCTCGAGCGGCAATATCTCAACCATCAGGTGGCGGGCGGCTGGTACGACCAGTTCGACCGCAACGGCAATTCGCTGATCGCCACGATTCCGGCGTCGTCGTTCTATCACGTGCTGTGCGCCGTCACCGAAGCGGAGCAGGTGCTCGGCTGAACGCACGATCCTGGTTGGACGCATCGTCACGCGAACCGCTCCTCAACTCTCACAGCCAGCGCTTGCGCCGCTTAAAGCTCTTCAGGTTCTTGAAGCTCTTGCGCTGGTCGCCGGCGCCGCCGAGGTAGAATTCCTTGACGTCCTCGTTGTCGCGCAGCTCGTCCGCGGAGCCGTCGAGCACCACCTTGCCCTGTTCCATGATGTAGCCGTGGCTCGCGACCGACAGCGCGGCGCGCGCATTCTGCTCGACCAGCAGGATCGTGACGCCGAGGTCGCGGTTGATCTCCTTGATGATCGCGAACACTTCCTTCACCAGCAGCGGCGACAGGCCCATCGACGGCTCGTCCATCAGGATCATCTTCGGGCGCGCCATCAGCGCGCGGCCGATCGCGAGCATCTGCTGCTCGCCGCCGGAGAGATAGCCGGCAAGGCCGGTGCGCTCCTTCAGCCGCGGGAAATATTTGAAGACCATGTCGATGTCGCTTGAGACCTCGTTGTCGCGGCGGGTGAAGGCGCCGAGCCGCAGGTTCTCCAGCGAGGTCATGTCGGCGACGATGCGGCGGCCCTCCATCACCTGGAAGATACCGCGACGGACGATCTTGTCGGGATCGATGCCGTTGATGCGCTGGCCTTCGAACAGGATCTCGCCGCGGGTGACTTCGCCGTCCTCGGTCTTGAGCAGGCCGGAGATCGCCTTCAGCGTGGTCGACTTGCCGGCGCCGTTGGCGCCGAGCAGCGCGACGATCGCGCCCTTCGGCACTTCGAGGCTCAGTCCGCGCAGCACCAGGATGACGTCGTCATAGACCACCTCGATGTTGTTCACGCTGAGCAATTGCGTCGTGACCATCTCGGGGCGCGCGTGCGGTTCAGATGCGGAGACTTGCACGGGTAACGTCCTTCCGTTGCCGGGGCGATTCACTTGAAATGTTTTGAAATGCGCCGCGTGCAGGCGCGGCGTGGCTTTGCATCACCGGCCGTCCAACCTTGGCAAAATTTAACGCTGCGGATCGCGCTCGGCGGCGGCGGCGGTCGAACGTCCAGCCAATGCCGGACGACACAGGTTCGGTGCGATGCGGCGGTGACCTCGGAGCCTTGAGATGACGACCTACACCTTCCAGTCGATCGACGTTCCGGCAGCGGCCGGCACCTACACCTATGTTGGCGTCAGCGGAGTCGACGCATCCGGCGATGCGGTCGGTTATTACGGCTACACCGACGGTGACGATGACTCGTATTTCCACGGCTTCACCGCAGCGCGCGGCAGCTCGGTCGGTACCACGTTCGATCCTCCGGGATCGAGCAACACCAACGGCGTCTACATTACCGCCGGCGGCGTGATCTACGGCGATTATGTCGATCAATACAATCGGCAGGACGGCTTCATCGACAACAATGGCAGCGTGACGCAGTACAATTTCGCGCCGAATGAATACACCGTCATTTCGTATCTCGACGATTCCGGCAACATGCTCGGCAGTTTCTATGGCGGTTACGGAGGGGTCGCGAGCTTCGCCGTGATCAACAATGTGTATTCCCTCGTCGATGTCAGCGGATCGAGCGCGACATCGGCCTCCGCCATGAACGCCTCCGGCGAGATCGTCGGCTCCTACTCCGGCGCCGACTACTACAATCACGGCTTCATCATGCAGAACGGCGTCACCACCACGGTCGACGGGCCGGGCGCCTACACGAGCAGCCTGATCGGGATCAGCGACGCCGGCATGGCGGTCGGCAACTACACCGACCCTTCCTCGCAGAGCCACGGCTATGTCTACTACAGCAACGGTGGCATCAGCCCGTTCGATGTCCCAGGCTCGAGCTACACCGAGATTACCGCGATCAACCCGTCCGGCGAGATCGTCGGAAACTACCTCGACGGCTCCGGACATCTTCACGGCTTCACGGACATCGACGGCGTCCTCGCGACGGTCGACGTGCCCGGTGCGACCGACACCGGCATCGGCGGCGTCACGGGCTCCGGCGAGATATTCGGGTACTACGACGATAGCCAAGGGCATCAGCACGGCTTCACCGGAACGGCCTTTGTGCCGCCGCCACCACCGCCTCCGCCGCCTGCACCGCCCGTGGATTTGCTGGTGCCCTCGGATTTCAACAGCGACGGTCAGGACGACGTCCTGTGGCGCAACGACGACGGCACCATGTCGGTGTGGAACAGCGGCAGCATCAACAGCGCGCACTGGATCGCCAACCCCGGCGTCGTGCAGAGCTCGGAGCACGTGGTCGGCATCGGCGATTTCGACGGCAATGGCACCAGCGATATCCTCTGGCAGGATGACGACGGCGCGGTCTTCGTCTGGAATGCCGGTCAGTCCGGCAGCACGCAAACGCTTGCCGCGGCCGGCGTCGTGCCGGACAGCTGGAAGGTCGTCGGCACCGGCGATTTCGACGGCAACGGCAAGGACGACATTCTCTGGCAGAACACCGACGGTACGGTCTCCATCTGGGATAACGGCAACATCAACAGCGCACACTGGATCTCCAATCCGGGCCAGGTGGCGTCGAGCTGGCACATCGTCGGCACCGGCGACTTCGACGGCAACGGCAAGGACGACATCCTGTGGCAGAACGACAATGGCTCGGTGTCGATCTGGGATAACGGCAACATCAACAGTGCGCACCTGATCGCCAATCCCGGCGAGGTGCCATCGAGCTGGCATATCGTCGGCGTCGGTGACTTCGACGGCAACGGCAAGGACGACATTCTCTGGCAGAACGACAACGGCGCGGTTTCGATCTGGGACAACGGCAATATCAACGCCGCCCACTGGGTCGCCAGCCAGGGAACGGTGACGAGTTCCCAGTACATCGTCGGTATCGGCGACTATGACGGCAACGGCCACGACGATATCCTCTTGCAAGACAGCAGCAACGGCACGCTCACGATCTGGGATGGTGCCCAGCCCACCACCGCCCATACTGCCGCCGCCGCGGGTGTCGTCCCCGACAGCTGGCATATCGTGTGAGCGAAGCGCGCCGCGAGCGGCGTGCTTGTTTACTTTCCGTCACCGGGCCCACGGGCCCGGTGACCATATTCGCGCGTCAGCGAATTGCTGGCTCACCAGCCGAACCATTCCGGCTTGCGCGGCAGGTCGACGGTCTTCACCTTCTCGAGCTTGATCGTGCCCTTGCCCATCAGGTCGTTGATGTCGCCGTCGGTCGCACCTGAGATCTTGGAGCGGTAGAGGTCGACCTTGGTGGTCGGGCGGTGATCCTTCTCGGTCCAGGTCGAGGGATTGCAGACGCCCTCCATTCCGGCCGGCACCCAGTCCTTCTTCTGGTAGAAGCCCTTGGCGACGTTCTCGCCGGTGGCGCCGCCGTTCTTGGCGGCCCAGTCGAGCGCTTCCTTGAGGTAGAGCGCGCTGCAGACAGCGGCGATGTAGTGCACCGGGCGATAGATCTTGCCCGACGGGTCCGACATCTTCGAGATCTCCATCACCGTCTTCATGCCGGGTGCATTGCCGCCCCAGCCGACTGCCGTGCGCAGCGGGAAGATCACGCCATCGGCGGCATCGCCCGCGGTCTTGGCAGCGTTCTCGTCCATGCCCCAGACGTTGGAGAGGAACTGGACGTCGACGCCGGCGGTCTTGCAGGCCTTCATGACCGAGATGTTGGAGGCCGCGGTGTTGCCGAGATAGGCGTAGTTGGCGCCGGAGCTCTTCAGGCTGAGGCACTGCGCCGAATAGTCGCCGGGCGACAGCGCGAACACCAGTGGCGGCAGCACCTCGAAGCCGAGCTCGGTGGCGAGCGCTTCGCCGGCGGCCTTCGGCGCGTTCGGATAGGGGTGGTTGGCGCCCATATGGACGAATTTCGGCTTGCCGGGCTTGCCTTTGGCCTTCCAGTCTTCGGCGGCCCAGGTCAATTCGGCGCGCAGTGCATCGGAGTAGCTCGGGCCGTAGAAGAAATTATACGGCGCGGGCTTGGCCTTGCCGCTGGTGCCCTCGGGATCGGTCAAGGCAGCGGCATAGGAGCCGGAGATGTCGGGGATCTTGTCCTGCGCGAGGAAGCCGGTCAGCGCCTCGGTATCCGCGGTGCCCCAACCCATGATCGCCGCGACCTTGCCGTCGGGCGCCGACCATTTCTTGTACAGCGCGATCGCGCGCGGCACCTGATAGCCATAATCGGTGCTGTCGACGTTGAGCTGCTTGCCGCCGACGCCGCCGTTCTTGTTGACCCAGGCGAGGGTGTCGGCGACGCCTTGGCCGTAGGGCGTGCCGACGTCGGACGTGCCGCCGGAGAGGTCCTCCAGATGCCCGATCGCGATCTGGGCCTGCGCGGCGGTGGCCGCGCCGCCGATCAGCAGCGCGAGGGAGACCGAGCTCAAAAGGGATCTAATCGTCATCTTGTTTCCTCCTTGCTTATTCGTTGAACCGAATTTGTAGTGTGTTTCGTGCCTGCCTCAATGCGAGAACGGGTAGAGCTTCCAATAGGCCTTGATCTGGCGCCAGCGATGCGCGAGGCCATCAGGCTCGAACATCAGGAAGCCAATGATGATCAGGCCGATCGCGATCTCGCGCAGGAAGGTGATGTTGTTGTTGAGCTGCAGCGCCTTGTCGATCGCGCCGCCCTTCAGTGCGGCGCTCAGCCATTCCATCGATTCCGGCAGCAGCACCACGAACGCGGTCCCCATCAAAGTGCCCATGACGGAGCCGGTGCCGCCGATGATCACCATCGCGAGGAACAGCACCGAGCGCTCGATGCCGAAACCTTCCTGCGAGACCACGAGCTGGTAGTGCGCGTAGAGCGCGCCGGCGATGCCGGCGAAGAAGGCGGCAAGCCCGAACGACAGCGTCCGGTATTTCGTCAGGTTGATGCCCATGATCTCGGCGGACAGATAATGGTCGCGGATCGCGACCAGCGCGCGGCCGTCGCGCGTGCGCATCAAATTGGTGACGAGCAGGTAGCAGATCACGACATAGGCGAGCACGACGTAGAAATACTGCCTATCGCCGCGGAAAGTATAACCGAAGATCGAGAACGGGTTGGCGCTGGCTGGCACCGAGCCGCCGGAGAACCATTCGGCGCGCGAGAAGAAGTCGAGCAGGATGTATTGCGCGGCGAGCGTCGCGATCACCAGGTAGAGCCCCTTCAGCCGCGCCGCCGGAACGCCGAACACCAGCCCGACCAGCGCCGTGATCAGGCCGGCGAGGGGGATCGCGAAGAACACCGGGATCGGCGCGTTGTTGGAGATGTAGGCCGAAGTGAAGGCGCCGAGCAGGAAGAACGCGGCATGGCCGATCGAGATCTGGCCGGTGAATCCGACCAGGATGTTGAGGCCGAGCGCCGCGATCGCGAAGATGCCGATCTGGATTGCGATCGAGAGCCCGTAATTGGAGAGCAGCATCGGCGCAAAGCAGGCGAGCGCGATGCCGACAATCGCGAAATTGCGGCTGGTCGTGGTCGGGAAGATCGTGGTGTCGGCCGCGTAGGAGGTGCGGAAGTCGCCCGACGGAATGAGAGTGCTTGTTGCCATCGATCAGATCCGCTCGATATCCTTGGTGCCGAACAGGCCATAGGGCTTGATCATCAGGATGATGATCAGGACGTAGAACGGCGCGATCTCGTAGAGATTGCCCCAATGCAGATACTCGCTGTCGACATATTGGGCGACGTTCTCCAGGAGGCCGATGATGATGCCGCCGAGCACGGCGCCGCCGACCGAATCGAGCCCGCCGAGGATGGCGGCGGGAAACACCTTGATTCCGTAGGCGGAGAGGCCCGACGACACGCCGTTGACCACGGCGACGACGACGCCGGCGACCGCCGAGACGGTGGCCGAGATCGCCCAGGCCATCGCGAACACGCTCTTGACGGAGATGCCGAGCGACTGCGCGACCTGCTGGTTGAACGCGGTGGCACGCATCGCAAGGCCATATTTGGAAGCCCGGAAGAACCAGGCCATGCCGACCATCATGGCGAGCGAGACCACGAGGCTCATGACATAGACGGTCTGGATCTGCAGCCCGAACAGATGGATCGCCTGGCTCTCGAACACGCGCGGAAACGGCTGCGGGTTGACGCCGAAGATCCACTTCAGCGCGGCCTGGAATACGGTCGAGAGGCCGATCGTCACCATGATGACGGAGATGATCGGTTCGCCGATCATCGGCCGCAGGATCACGACCTGGATCGCGATGCCGAAGACGAACATGAAGACGAGTGTGATCGGCATCCCGATCCAGAACGGCAGTTGGTACTTCGTCAACAGCGCCCAGCACACCCAGGCGCCGACCAGCAGCAACTCGCCCTGCGCGAAGTTGACCACCTGGGTCGCCTTGTAGATCAGCACAAACGACATCGCGACCACGCCATAGAGCGTGCCGACCACGAGGCCGTTGACGATGAGCTGGATCAGGAATGCGGTGTTCATGAGGTGCTGCCAGGTGTGCCATTCGTCATCGCCGGGCTTGACCCGGCGATCCATCGCGCAAGAAAGGCATTTTCGCGAACGGGATGGATGCCCGGGTCAAGCCCGGGCATGACGACGGAATATGCCGCGGTTGCGCTCATTCCGCAGCCTCCGCGGTGACGGCACGGCCGAGATCCACCACCTGCAAGGTCGTTCGCACCCGCTGCGTGGTGCCGTCCTGGAAGCGGATCACGGTGTCGACGGGGATGTTGGCTTTGCCGCGATAGATCGCTTCGATGATTTCGGCGTATTTCTCGTTGATGACGCCGCGGCGGACTTTTCTGGTCCGGGTCAGCTCGCCGTCGTCGGCGTCGAGTTCCTTGTAGAGGAGGAGGAAGCGCGAGATGCGTTGTGCCGGCGGCAAGGTGGCGTTGACGGTCTCGACCTCCTGCTTCAGCAGCGCGTAGACTTCGGGGCGCGAGGAGAGGTCGGTGTAGGTCGTGAACGAGATCCGGCTCTTCTCCGCCCATTTCGAGATGATCGAGTAGCGGATGCAGATCATGGCGGCGAGCGCATCGCGGCCGGCGCCGAGCACCACGGCCTCGGCGACATAGGGCGAGAATTTTAGCTTGTTCTCGATATATTGCGGCGAGAAGCGCTCGCCACGCGCGGTCTCGGCGAGATCCTTGATGCGGTCGATCACGACCAGCTGCTTGTTGTCGTTGTAATAGCCGGCATCGCCGGAATGCATCCAGCCGTCCTTGATGTCGGCGACCGACGCCTCGGGATTCTTGTAATAGCCGAGGAACATGTTGGGGTGGCGCACCACGATCTCGCCGACGCCATTGACGTCGGGGTTATCGACCCGGATCTCGATGCTGTCGTCCATCGGGATGCCGGTGGTATCAGGGTCGACCTTGCCTTCGGGGTGCAGTGTGTAGGCGCCGAGCAGCTCGGTCTGGCCGTAGAGCGTGCGCAGCGGCACACCCATCGCCTGGAAGAACTTGAAGGTCTCAGGGCCAAGCGCCGCGCCGCCGGTCGCCGCCGAGCGCAGCCGCGTAAATCCGAGCCGGTCGCGCAGCGCGCGGAACAGCAGCTGGTCGGCGAACAGCGAGCGCTTGCCGCCGGCGAGCGCGGCCAGTCCGGTCTTCATGCCGAGGTCGTAGAGCCGCTGCTTGAGTGGCGAGGCATCCATCACCCCGGCGCGGACGTCGGCGGCGATCGATTCCCACACTCTGGGAGCAAACAGAACGAAGGTCGGCGCGATCTCGCGGAAATCGTTCATCATGGTGTCGGGCTCTTCGACGAAGTTGACCTTCATCCGGCAGAGCAGTCCTTTGCCGAGCGCGTAGACCTGTTCCATGATCCAGGGCAGCGGCAGCACCGAGACGTATTCGTCGTCCGGCCCCTTTGGGTCGAAGGCGAGATAGGTCGCGCAATGCCGCAGCACGCGCCCCGCCGCGAGCATCGCAAGTTTCGGATTGGCCGTGGTGCCCGACGTCGTGCAGAGGATCGCGACGTCCTCGCCCTTGGTCGCATCGACCAGGCTGTCGTAGAGTCCTGGCTCGCGCGCCGCACGTTCGCGGCCGAGTGCGACGAGCTTGCTCGCTTCCATCAGCCGCGGATCATCGTATTTCCGCATGCCGCGCGGATCGGAATAGACGATGTGCGCCAGATGCGGCACGCGATCGGCAAGCGTCAGCAGCTTGTCGACCTGCTCCTCGTCCTCCGCGAACACCAGCCGGGCTTCGCCGTAATTGAGCAGATAGGCCGCTTCCTCGTCGAGCACGTCGCGGTAGAGGCCGAGACTCATGCCGCCGATCGCATGCGCCGCGATCTCGGCGGCGACCCAGTCCGGCCGGTTGTCACCGATGATGCCGATCACGTCGCCGCGGCCGAGCCCGAGCGCGACCATGCCGAGCGCGAAATCATGCACGCGGGTCTGGTAGTCATTCCAGGAGAACTCGCGCCACAGCCCGAGATCCTTTTCACGCAACGCGATCTCGCTGCCGTGCTGCTTCGCGTTGAGGCGCAGCAGCTTCGGATAGGTGTCGGCCTGCGCGGCGCGTCCGGCATAGTCCATCATGCGGCGCTCTCCGTCACCGCAGGCTTGTCGTCGGGGTCGACCAGCACCTCGTCCTCTTCGCCGAGATAGGCGCGCTTGACGTGGGGATCGGCGAGCACGGATGCCGGATCGCCCTCGGCGATCTTGCGGCCGAAATCCAGCACCATGACGCGGTGGGAGATGTCCATCACGACGCCCATGTCGTGCTCGATCATCATCACCGTCATGCCGAACTCTTCGTTGAGGTCGACGATGTAGCGCGCCATGTCCTCCTTCTCTTCGAAGTTCATGCCGGCCATCGGCTCGTCGAGCAGGATCAGCTGCGGCTCCAGCGCCATGGCGCGGGCGAGCTCGACGCGCTTGCGCAGGCCGTAGGGCAGGGTGCCGGCGGTCGCCTTGCGCACCGATTGCAGGTCGAGGAAGTCGATGATCTCCTCGACCTTGCGGCGATGCTCGAGCTCCTCGCGGCGCGCGCCGGTCAGCCAGTACAGCGATCCCGTGATGAAGTTGTTCTTCAGCAGGTGATGGCGGCCGACCATGATGTTGTCGAGCACGCTCATATGGTGGAACAGCGCCAGATTCTGGAAGGTGCGGCCGATGCCGAGCCGCGGTCGCGCATTGGGGTTGAGGCCGGTGATGTCCTTGCCGCGATAGAACAGCTGGCCTTCGGTTGGCCGGTAGCGGCCGGAGATGCAGTTGACGATCGAGGTCTTGCCGGCGCCGTTGGGGCCGATGATCGAGAACAGCTCGCCCTCGTTGACGCCGAAGCTCACCTCGGTCAGCGCGCGGACGCCGCCGAAGCGCAATGAGACTCCGCGCACCTCGAGACTATAGCCCACCCTGTTCCCTCCAGATCAGGCGCTTGGCGCGCTCTTGATCTTCATTCCAAAGACCAATTCGATCTTGCTTCGACCTTACATGGGCCGCTGTGGGGTGACCATCCGACTAACGAGGCCGCGGAGAGACCACCGACCTCATGCGCGGTAACGCCGCACCCGACTGCAAACCCAGTCTCGCATCATCAGCCGTCGGCAATCCACAAGGGGTTGCGCGCGGCGTGACGCGAGGTGGCTCTCCATACGGGAAAGCGATAGGCTGGATTGTCATGTGCCCGACAATTGGTCAGGAAATTTTGCTGGCATTCCAGGCCTCGGGGTTCTGATCGGCGCCGTGCTGTTGCGGTGCAATATTGGCTGGGGTGGAGTGCCGTCGCTCGCATGATTGCTGCTGATTACCTGAAGCGCATCGCGGCCTGGTCGCGCGAGCTGACCGAGCAGGAGATCGAGATCGCGCGTGCCGGCATCTCCGAGAAATCCTACCGTGCCAACGAATTCATCTTCGCGCGCGGCGACAATTTCCAGTACTGGACCGGCATCGTCACCGGGCTGGCGCGGATGGGCATCGTCTCGCGCGGCGGCAAGGCCGCGAGTTTTGCCGGTCTCACCGCCGGTGCCTGGTTCGGTGAGGGCACCGTGCTCAAGAACGAGCTCCGCCGCTACGACGTCGTCGCGCTCCGAGACACGCGGCTCGCGCTGATGGACCGCCGGACCTTCGTCTGGCTGTTCGAGAACAGCGTCGGCTTCAACCGCTTCCTGGTCGGCCAGCTCAACGAGCGGCTCGGCCAGTTCATCGCTCTGCTCGAATATGGCCGCACGCTGGATGCGACCGCGCGGCTGGCGCGCTCGATCGCCTCGCTGTTCAATCCGATCCTCTATCCGGACCTGACGCGGCATCTGGAGATCACCCAGGAGGAGATCGGCGCGCTGTCGGGGATCTCACGGCAGAACGCCAACCAGTGCCTGAAGCGGCTGGAGCGGGAGGGGCTGCTCCGGCTCGAATATGGCGGGGTGACCATCATCGAGCTGGAGCGGCTCCGCCACTACGGCGAATGAGCCGGGCCGGAGCTCCCGAGGGGGCGCTTTTGCGAGCCCAAAAGCCCCTGTTCCGGACCGCCGGGACATTAGACTTGAGCCGGGTCGGATGCTACAGACCGGCCCGGTTTGGACCGCGCGCTTCGTGCGCCCTCTGGAGACGATATGGCAGTTCAGGATTCCAAGCGGCGCGTGGCGCTGATCACTGGTGTCACCGGGCAGGACGGCGCGTATCTGGCCGAATATCTGCTCGGCCTCGGCTACACCGTGCATGGCATCAAGCGCCGGTCGTCCTCGTTCAACACCCAGCGCGTCGATCACCTCTACAAGGACCCGCATGTCGGCAACGTGCCGTTCCTGATGCACTACGGCGACATGACCGACTCGACCAATCTGATCCGGCTGATGCAGCAGATCCGGCCGACCGAGGTGTACAACCTGGCCGCCCAGAGCCACGTCGCGGTCTCCTTCGAGAGCCCGGAATACACCGCCAATGCCGACGCGGTGGGCGTGCTGCGCATGCTGGAGGCGATCCGCATCCTCGGCATGGAGAAGGAGACCCGGTTCTACCAGGCCTCCACGTCGGAGCTCTACGGCCTGGTGCAGGAAGTGCCGCAGAAGGAGACCACGCCGTTCTATCCGCGCTCGCCCTATGGCGTCGCGAAACTCTACGGCTACTGGATCACGGTGAACTACCGTGAGGCCTACGGCATGTTCGCCTGCAACGGCATCCTGTTCAATCACGAGAGCCCGATCCGCGGCGAGACCTTCGTGACGCGCAAGATCACCCGCGGCGTCGCCCGCATCGAGACCGGGCTGGAGCAGACCATCTTCCTCGGCAATCTCGAGGCCAAGCGCGACTGGGGCCATGCCCGCGACTATGTCGAGGGCATGCACATGATCCTGCAGGCCGACACCCCCGACGACTTCGTGCTGTCGACCGGCGAGACCCGCTCGGTGCGCGAATTCGTCGAGCTCGCCTTCGGCGAGGTCGGCCGCAGCATCGAGTGGCGCGGCAAGGGTGTCGACGAGATCGGCGTCGACAAGGCCTCGGGCCAGACGCTGGTCAAGATCGATCCGACCTATTTCCGCCCGACCGAGGTCGATCTTTTGATCGGCGACGCCAGCAAGGCGCACGCCAAGCTTGGATGGAAGCCGAAGACCCCGTTCGCGCAGCTGGTGAAGGAAATGGTCGCCGGCGATCTCGCCGAAGCCAGACAGGACGCCGCCAATGGCAAGCACTCCGTATGAACTGAAGGGCAAGACGGTCTTCGTCGCCGGCCATCGCGGCATGGTCGGCTCGGCGCTGGTGCGCCGGCTGGGAAGCGAAGGCGTGCAGCTACAGACACTGTCGCGCAGCGAGGCCGATCTGCGCGATCAGGCCGCGGTCAATGCGTGGTTCGCAGCGAAGCGGCCGCAGGCGGTGTTCCTCGCCGCGGCAAAGGTCGGCGGCATCGTCGCCAACAACACGCTGCGCGCCGAGTTTCTCTACGACAACCTCGCGATCTCGACCAACGTGATCCAGGCCGCCCATGCCAATGGGTGCGAGAAGCTGATGTTCTTCGGATCGTCCTGCATCTATCCGCGGCTGGCGCCGCAGCCGCTGCGCGAGGATTCGATGCTGACCGGCCCGCTGGAGCCGACCAACGAGCCCTATGCCATTGCCAAGATCGCCGGCATCAAGATGGCGGAGGCCTATCGCGCTCAATACGGCTCCGACTTCATCAGCGTGATGCCGACCAACCTCTACGGTCCCGGCGACAACTACCATCCCGAATACAGCCACGTCGTCGCCGCCCTGATCCGCCGCTTCCACGAGGCGAAGCTATCCAGCGCGAGCAATGTCGTGGTCTGGGGCACCGGCACGCCGCGCCGCGAATTCCTCTATGTCGACGATCTCGCCGACGCCTGCATCCATCTGATGAAGACCTATTCCTCGCCCGAACTGGTCAATATCGGCACCGGCGAGGACATCACGATCGCCGAGTTTGCCCGCGTAGTCGCCGCCGCCGTCGGCTATCGCGGCGAGATCGGTTTCGACACCTCGCGCCCCGATGGCACGCCGCGAAAATTGCTCGACGTCAGCCGTCTGGCCAAGCTCGGCTGGCATGTGGCGACGTCGCTGGAGGATGGCATCCGGCGCGCGTACCAGGCCTATCTGAACGAGACCAAGCAGGCGGCGGAGTAGGGTATCGCTCTTTCCAACGTCATTGCGAGGAGCGAAGCGACGAAGCAATCCATCGCGCCGCATATGTGGACAGATGGATTGCTTCGCTTCGCTCGCAATGACGGCTGTGGCGACTACCGCGCTCCCGCCCGCGGCGGACTGCTCGCCAGCGCAGTCGCCATCGCCGAGATCAGCGGCTTCATGAAGAAGGCACCATCCGCCGGAGCGATGTCCGTGCGCAGGCCATGGGCCTGCAACTCGTCCGAGACGACGGGCCCGACGGAAGCGATCGGGGTCTGCTTCAACCCCTCGCGCAGCTCCGCCTCGCAACCATGCGCCTTCGCCACGTCGATCAGCCGACGCACTTGGCCAGAACTGGTCAGCGCGATCGCATCGATCCGGCCCCGCGCCATCTCCTCGATCGCGGTGACGATATTGGCATCGGCGGCCTGCGCGTCATAGACATAGGGCAGCACGGTATCGACCTCTGCGCCCTGGGCCTTGATCGCGTTGATCAGCGCCGCATGGTCCTTGTCCGGATAGAGCTGAAGGCCGAGCCGATGTCCCTTCAGGTCGAGCTTTGAGAGCATCTCGATGACACCCTCGGACGTCGGCTTCTCCGTCGTCACCTGCGGCTCCAGCCCGATCTCGCGCAGCGCGCGGCCGGGCTTCGGCCCGCGGGCGAATTTGCGGGTCTGGGAGAGACTGCCGACGAATTCTGCCTCGAGGCTGAGCCGCCGCACCACCGCCATCAGGCGGCGCAGGCCTTCACCGGTCATCAGCACGAGGTCGTCGAGCGGCCGTTCGATGGCATGGCGGATCCAGGCCTCGATCGGCGCCGGATCCGGCGCATCGTGGATGGTGAACATCGGGCATTGCACGACGTCGGCACCCTGCTCGGTGAGCAGGCGGGAGAACTGCGCCTCCTCGCGCGTCTCCAGGATCAGGATGCGGTAGCCGTTCAGCCGGTCAGCCATGATGGTGCTCTAACAAACGTTGCCGTCATTGGTTCGATTTGAACACTCCGCAGGATTGGCGCAAGGGCGCGGGCGGTGATAGACGGGGGCCCGAAATCGCGATCCCGCGTTCCTGCTCAAGCTTTGGTCAACTCGCATGCCCGACCATCAATTCGTTCTGACCCTGTCCTGTCCGGATCGCCCGGGCATCGTCTCCGCGGTGTCGACTTTCCTGGCCCACAACGGGCAGAACATCCTGGATGCCCAGCAGTTCGACGACATCGAGACCGGCAAATTCTTCATGCGCGTGGTGTTCACCGCGGCCGACCTCGCGGTCGAACTCACGGCGCTGCAGACCGGCTTTGCCGCGATCGCCGAGCGCTTCGCCATGGATTGGCAGATGCGCGACCGCGCCAGCCGCCGCCGCGTGATGCTGCTGGTGTCGAAGTCCGACCACTGCCTGGTCGATATCCTCTACCGCTGGCGTACCGGCGAGCTCGAGATGATACCGACCGCCATCGTTTCCAACCATCCGCGCGAGGTCTACGGTTCGCTCGATTTCGGCGACATCCCGTTCCACCATCTGCCGGTGACCAGGGAGACCAAGCGCCAGCATGAAGATGCGGTGTGGAAGCTGGTGCAGGAGACGCAGACCGATCTCGTCGTGCTGGCGCGCTACATGCAGATCCTGTCGGACGAGATGTCGGCGCGGCTCAACGGCCGCTGCATCAACATCCATCACTCCTTCCTGCCGGGCTTCAAGGGCGCAAAACCCTATCACCAGGCACATGAGCGCGGCGTCAAGCTGATCGGCGCCACCGCGCATTACGTCACCAGCGATCTCGACGAGGGGCCGATCATCGACCAGGACGTCGAGCGGATTAGCCACCGCGACACGCCCGATGATCTCGTTCGCAAGGGCCGCGACATCGAGCGCCGCGTGCTGGCGCGCGCGATCCGCTACCATCTCGCCGACCGCGTCATCCTCAACGGCCGCAAGACCGTGGTGTTCGTCGATTAATGCACGGCGTCCTGTGATGTCGAAGCTGCGGGCTTGGCCGGATCGTCGCCACGCTCGGCGGCCGGCATCAGGCGCTTGCGTTCCCGTTCCTTCATGTACGCGTCGTATTCGGGCGTGCCCTGGCGCGGCGGCGCGTCCGAGGGCAGGCCGCCGGCCCAGGCAGGAATGGCGTCGGCCATGCCGCCCGCGAGCTTCTCGTTGATCGTGCCGCAGCCTCCCAGTGCGCAGGCTGTGAGCGCGAGGGCGGCGATAGCGCGGATATGGCGGGCGACGATCGGCATGGGCGAAGGGTACAGCCGTAACCTTTAACGATGATGGATTTAGGGCGCGACCGATCGGCTTCAATTGTGCTTCTTTGTTGACGGCCACGTTTGATTTGTACAATCGTACAAACGGCGCCGACCAATCTATTGCGGTATTTTGATACCAAATGTCGCGACGGGATTTGTCGCGTCGCGAGAGGCACACGCCCATCGTCCGATTGACAACCGGGCGTTGGAAGACGCCATGTCGCGTTGTGTTGCCGCGGCAAGCAATGCAAGCGAGCGGCAGACAGGGACCGGGGCAATCGGTTCGAGGCAGAAGACCGGAAGGGGGAGGGACGTTGATGTATAATCGTCGCAAAATGTTGCTGTGGGCCGCCACGACGGCCTCGCTCGCGGGCCTGTGTGCGATCGCGCCGGCGCGCGCGGAAGATACCGTGAAGATCGGCCTGATCCTGCCGATGACCGGCGGCCAGGCCTCGACCGGCAAGCAGATCGACAACGCCGTCAAGCTCTACATGCAGCAGAAGGGTGACACCGTCGCCGGCAAGAAGATCGAGGTCATCCTGAAGGACGACGCGGCAATTCCCGACAACACCAAGCGCCTCGCCCAGGAGCTGATCGTCAACGACAAGGTCAACTTCATCGCCGGCTTCGGCGTGACGCCCGCTGCGCTGGCGGCGGCGCCGCTGGCGACGCAGGCCAAGATTCCGGAAGTGGTGATGGCGGCCGGCACCTCGATCATCACCGAGCGCTCGCCCTATATCGTACGCACCAGCTTCACGCTGGCGCAATCCTCCACCATCATCGGCGACTGGGCGGTCAAGAACGGCATCAAGAAGGTGGCGACGCTGACCTCGGACTATGCGCCGGGCAATGACGCGCTGGCGTCCTTCAAGCAGCACTTCACCGCCGGCGGCGGCGAGATCGTCGAGGAGGTCAAGGTGCCCTTGGCCAATCCCGACTTCGCGCCGTTCCTGCAGCGCATGAAGGACGCCAAGCCGGACGCGATGTTCGTGTTCGTGCCGGCCGGGCAGGGCGGCAACTTCATGAAGCAATATGCCGAGCGCGGGCTCGACAAGAGCGGCATCAAGGTGATCGGGCCGGGCGACGTCATGGACGACGACCTGCTCAACAACATGGGCGATGCCGCGCTCGGCGCCGTCACCGCGCATCTCTATTCGGCAGCGCACCCCTCGCAGATGAACAAGGACTTCGTCGCCGCCTACAAGAAGGCGTTCGGCAACCGCCCGGGCTTCATGGCCGTCAGCGGCTATGACGGCATCCATTTGATCTATGAGGCGCTGAAGAAGACGGGCGGCGTGACGGACGGCGACAAGCTGATCGAGGCGATGAAGGGCATGAAGTGGGAAAGCCCGCGCGGCCCGATCTCGATCGACCCGGAAACCCGCGACATCGTCCAGAACATCTACATCCGCAAGGTCGAGAAGGTCGACGGTGAGCTCTACAATGTCGAGTTCCAGACCTTCGAGGCCGTCAAGGATTCCGGCAAGACAAAGAAATGATAGGCGAGGGCGCTCTCCCGGTCTGAGCTCCGCCCTTTCCACGTCATGCCCGGGCTTGACCCGGGCATCCACGCCCGTCCCCGCGGCGGGAAAGACGTGGATGGCCGGGACAAGCCCGGCCGTGACGGTCTGTTCGGCATTCGCGTCGTGGCCTTCTCTCGATAAGCTGACCTCATGGCTTCCATCCTCACCAACCTGTTCGACGGTGTCGCCTACGGCATGCTGCTGTTCGTGCTCGCCTGCGGGCTCGCGGTGACGCTCGGGCTGATGAACTTCGTCAACCTCGCGCATGGCGCCTTCGCCATGGCCGGCGGTTACATCTGCGCGGTGCTGGCGAACAATCTCGGCTGGCCGTTCTTTGCCGCGCTGCCGCTCGCCTTTGTCGGAAGTGCCGCGATCGGCGTCGTGCTGGAGCGCGCCCTCTACCGCCATCTCTACACCCGCAGCCATCTCGACCAGGTGCTGTTCTCGATCGGGCTGGTCTTCATGTCGGTGGCCGCGGTCGACTACATCATGGGATCGTCGCGGGTGTTCATCAAGCTTCCCGCGGCGCTGGAAGGGCAGATCGATCTGTTCGGCGTCGGCATCGGCCGCTACCGGCTGATGCTCGTCGTGATCTGCGGCTTGCTGACGCTGGCACTGCAACTGATCCTGGCCAAGACCAGATTCGGCAGCCGGCTGCGCGCCGCGGTCGACGATCCGCGCGCCGCGATCGGGCTCGGCATCAACGTGCCGCAGGTGTTCGCCTTCACCTTTGCATTCGGTTGCGGCCTCGCCGGCCTCGGCGGTGCGCTGAGTGCGGAGATCCTCGGGCTCGATCCGTACTTCCCGCTGAAGTTCATGATCTACTTCCTGATCGTCGTGACCGTCGGCGGCTCCTCGTCGATCACCGGGCCGTTCCTCGCCTCGCTGCTGCTCGGCATCGCCGACGTCGCCGGCAAATATTACGTGCCGAAGATGGGCCCGTTCGTGATCTACACCGTCATGATCGTGATCCTGCTCTGGCGCCCGAACGGCCTGTTCGGCCGCCCAGCTGCACGGTGAGCTGCGATGACCGCGCGCTCCGACGTCTCCTCTCACGCCATCGCCGGCGCACGCTGGCGGATCAGCGAAGTCGCGTTCTGGGTGCTGGCGCTGGCCTGCGGCATCCTGTTCCCGTCGCGCTATCTGATCATGACCGACATCGTGCGGCTCGGCCTGTTCGCGCTGTCGCTCGATCTGATCCTCGGCTATGCCGGCATCGTCTCGCTCGGCCATGCGGCCTTCTTCGGCGTCGGCGCCTATTCGGCCGGCTTGCTGGCGTTGCACGGCATCATCAATGAGCCCGTCGTCGCGCTGGTCGCCGCAGGCCTCGTTGCGGCGGTGCTCGGCTTCCTGACCAGCTTTCTCGTCATCCGCGGCGTCGACCTGACGCGGTTGATGGTGACGCTCGGCATTGCGCTGCTGCTGGAGGCGCTCGCCGAGCGCTTCGCTGACATCACCGGCGGCACCGACGGTCTGCAGGGCATCGAGATGCAGCCGATCCTCGGGCTGTTCAGCTTCGACATGTTCGGCAAGGTTGGCTTCTTTTATTCGCTGATCGTGCTGTTCATCCTGTTCCTGCTGGCGCGCCGCGTGGTGCATTCGCCGTTCGGCCTGTCGCTGCGCGCAATCAGGAACAATCCGCTGCGCGCGGCCGCGATCGGCATCCCGGTCAATCGCCGCCTGATCGCCATCTATACGTTCGCCGCGTTCTATGCCGGCATCGCCGGCGCGCTGTTCACCCAGACCACGGCGTTGGCCTCGCTCGACGTGTTCGCCTTCGAGCGCTCTGCCGACCTGATGCTGGTGCTCGTGATCGGCGGCACCGGCTATCTCTATGGCGGCCTGATCGGCGCGGTCGTGTTCAAGATGCTACAGGAGCTGTTTCAGAGCCTCACCCCGCAATACTGGCTGTTCTGGATCGGCCTCGTGCTGGTCGTGATCGTGCTGGTCGGCCGCGCCCGCATCCATCGCTGGGTGCTGTTCTTGCCGAACCTCGTGATCCGCCAGTTCGCGGGACGCAAGGCCGTCGTCGTGGTGCCGGAGAGTGACGCGTCATGACGATCGCGCTCGAAACATGCAATCTCGAGAAATCGTTCGGCGGCCTGCGCGTCACCCGCGATCTCTCGCTGAAGGTGGCGCAGGGCGCCCGCCATGCGCTGATCGGGCCGAACGGCGCCGGCAAGACCACCGTCATCAACCAGCTCACCGGCGTGCTGAAGCCGAACAGCGGCCGCATCCTGCTCGAAGGCAGCGACATCACCGATCTTCCCGTGCACAAGCGGGTGCTGCGCGGGCTGTCGCGCACCTTCCAGATCAACCAGCTCTATGCCGACCTGACCCCGCTCGAGACCATCGGCCTTGCGGTCTCCGAGCGGATGGGCCGCGGCGGCGACTGGTGGCGACGGATGGGGACGCGCGACGACGTCAACGGCGAGATCGCCGAGATCCTGTCGCGCTTCCATCTGCTCGACGTCATGACCGAGCCGACCGCGACGCTGGCCTATGGCAAGCAACGGCTGCTGGAGATCGCGGTCGCGATATCAGCCAAGCCGCGGGTGCTGCTGCTCGACGAGCCCGCCGCCGGCGTGCCCGAGAGCGAGCGTCATGACATCCTGGCTGCGGTCGCTGCGTTGCCGCGCGATGTCACGGTGCTCTTGATCGAGCACGACATGGACCTGGTGTTCTCCTTTGCCGACCGCATCTCGGTGCTGGTCAATGGCGGGCTGCTGACCGAAGGCGCGCCCGACGAGGTCGCGCGCGATCCGCAGGTGAAGGCAGTCTATCTCGGCGAGGCCGCCGATGCCTGATCTTCTCACCATCGAGGGCCTGCGCGCCGGATATGGCGAGGCGGTGGTGCTGCCCGACATGTCGCTGTCGCTGGCCGAAGGCCAGGTGCTGGCGCTGCTCGGGCGCAACGGCACCGGCAAGACCACGCTGATCAATTCGATCGTCGGCATCGTCAGGCGTTTTGGCGGCACGGTCGCGCTCGCGGGTCACGACATCACGGCGCTGCGGCCGGACCAGCGCGCCCGCGCTGGCATCGGCTGGGTGCCGCAGGAGCGCAATATCTTCCGCTCGCTCACCGTCGAGGAGAACATGACCGCGGTGGCGCAGCCGGGACCATGGACGGTCGAGCGGGTGTATGAGATGTTCCCGCGGCTCAAGGAGCGGCGCAGCAATTTCGGCAATCAGCTCTCCGGTGGCGAACAGCAGATGCTGGCGATCGGCCGCGCGCTGACCTTGAACCCGAAGGTGCTGCTGCTCGACGAGCCGACCGAGGGGCTCGCGCCGATCATCGTCGAGGAATTGCTCAGGGCGATCGGAACCATCACACGGGCCGGCGGCATCTGCTCTGTGATCGTTGAACAACACGCGCAAAAGATTCTGGGGCTCGCCGACCGCGTTGTGATATTGGAGCGCGGCACGATCGTGCACGACGCCGAGAGCCGGGCGCTGAAGGCCGATCCGTCCATCCTGGAGCGCCATCTCGGCGTCTCCGGGGCCAAAGCACATTAGAAATGTTCGGGAGTTGATCATGCAGCGAACCAAGCCTCCGTTCCGCGCCGACGAGGTCGGCAGCCTGTTGCGGCCGCCGAAGATCAAGGAGGCCCGCGCCAGGCTGGAGAAGGGCGAGATTGCAGCCGACGAGCTGCGCAAGATCGAGGACATGGAGATCGAGAAGGTCGTGCACAAGCAGGCCTCGATCGGGCTCAAGCTCGCGACCGACGGCGAGTTCCGCCGCTCCTGGTGGCACTTCGATTTCCTCAGCCACCTCACCGGCTGTGAGCTGTTCCATCCCGACATCGGCATCCAGTTCGCGGGCGTGCAGACCCGGCACGATGCCATCCGGGTGATCGACAAGCTCGACTTCTCCGATCAGCACCCGATGCTCGATCACTTCCGCTTCCTGAAGAAATATGCCGACCAGGCCCATGTCACGCCGAAGATGACGATCCCGTCGCCGGCGGTGCTGCATTTCCGCGGCGGCCGCAAGCTGATCTCCAAGGAGGTCTATCCGGATCTCGAGGAATTCTACGAGGATCTCGGCAAGACCTATCGGAAAGCGGTGAAGGCGTTCTACGACGCCGGCTGCCGCTATTTGCAGTTCGACGACACCGTGTGGGCGTATCTGTGCTCGCAGGAGGAGCTGCAGAAATCGCGCGAGCGCGGCGACAATCCCGACGGCCTGCAGGAGATCTACGCCCGCATCATCAACTACGCGATCGCCGAGCGTCCGTCCGACATGGTGATATCGACACATGTCTGCCGCGGCAATTTCCGCTCGACCTGGATCTCCTCCGGCGGCTACGAGCCGGTCGCCGAGACCATGCTGGCCGGCACCAACTACGACGGCTACTTCCTCGAATATGATTCCGACCGCGCCGGCGGCTTCGAGCCGCTGCGCTTCCTGCCGAAGGGCAACAAGGTCGTGGTGGTCGGCGTCATCACCTCGAAGTTCGGCGAGCTCGAGAGCAAGGACGCCATCAAGCGGCGGCTGGAGGAGGCGGCGAAGTTCGCGCCGCTCGAGCAGCTCGCGGTGTCGCCGCAATGCGGTTTTGCTTCGACCGAAGAGGGCAACATCCTCTCCGAGGAGGAGCAGTGGGCGAAGTTGCGGCTCGCCGTCGAGGTCGCGGAAGAGGTGTGGGGGCGATAAGCCTACCCGTCACTTCTCCGCCAGATAGACCTCGCCGAGCAGCGAGGAATTCGACCATGGCACCTGCTTGCCCTTGGTCGCGGCGACCACTTCGGCGCGCACCCGTGTGAGCATCTGCTGCACTTCGAGGCCGGGCGTGCCGATGTGGCGCGACAGCGCTGCCGAGAACGGGCTGTTGACGCCTTCGCCGTCGAGCGCGATCTGGCCCGGCGCGGTCGCGAATGCGATCAGCGTGCCGGCGCCGAGCGTCGAGCCTGAGCCGAGCGAAGTCGGCGCGGCCAGGCCGGGACTGGCCTCGATGCCGCGGCTCGGACCGGCGGACGCCAGCTGCGATGCCATCGGGTTGTTGCGGCAGGCATCGAGGATCAGGATGTTGGTGCGGATCTGATCGTCGAGGCCGGCCATGATGGTGTCCATGTCGACCATTGCATCGGTGATGCGGCTGCCGGGCGTGAGATCGATGTCGACCGGCACCAGATAGTTGCGGCCGTCGATCTGCACGCCATGGCCGGCATAATAGACCACGGCGACCTGCGCGCGCGCCGCTTCGCGCAGGAAGTCACGGATCGTCCGCTGCATCGCGTCGCGATCGAGATCGAGGCCCTCGGAGACCGTGAAGCCGATCTCGCGCAGGCTCTTTGCGACGGCGCGCGCATCATTGGTCGGATTGGGCAGCGCCCTGACATGGGCGTAGGCGCCGTTGCCGATCACCAGCGCAACCCGCCGCACGCTTGTTGCGGCCTCCGCTGGCGCGGCCGGTGCCGGTGCGGCTGGAGCAGCCGTGGCGGCGGTGGTCGGCGCAGCGCTTGCCGGCGCGGCAGCAGGCGCCTCGGCGGCCTTGCGCGGCGCAGTAGCCGCTTCCTGCAATAGCGAGAGACGTACCTTGGCGGTGGCCTGGTTGGCCTTGCTCCCGGCGTCGGAGGCCCGACCTTCGAGCACCGTCGCGTAATCCTGCTTGGCATGCTCGGCGTCGCCCTTGGCTTCATGGGCGAGGCCGCGCTGGGTGTAGGCCGAGATCAACACGCTGCCGGGCGGCGTCATGATGTTGGCGGGGGCTTTTGCCTTTGCCAGCCGGATCGCTTCCGTGGTGTCTGATATCGCGCGGTCGATGTCGCCCTTGGCGCGCCAGATCACGCCGCGGTTGATCAGCGGCTGCGGCAGCGACGGATCGATCCTGATGGCGTCGTTGATGTCGGCGAGCGCGGCGTCGAGATCGCCGAGCGCCAGCCGGCAGATGCCGCGGTTCTGATAGGAGAACGCCGATTTCGGCCCGGCCTTGATCGCGGCATCGTAGTCGGCGATCGCCTTGGCGTAGTCGCCCTTGCCGCGCCAGGCATTGCCGCGATTGTGGTAGACGATGCCGTTCGCAGGCCCGATGCGCAGCGCATCGTTGAAGTCGGCGATCGCGATGTCGTACTCGCCTTTGTCGTAGTAGGCCGAGCCGCGCAGATTGTAGACGGCGGTGCTGGGCTTGAGCCGGATCGCCTCGGTGGCGTCAGCGATCACCTGCGCGTAATTGCCTTTCTTGTTCCAGCCGACCGCGCGCCAGAAATAGACCGTGGCGAGCTTCTCGCCGGTGAACGCTTTCAGCGCGATGATCTTGCTGCAGGCATCGACCATCTGGTCCGCCGGCGTCGTGTCGGTGGTGCAGAGTGGGCCAAGCTGCGCGCGTGACTGGGCAAAGCAGGGCACTGCCCACAGGACGGCGGCAAGCAGGCAGGGGATCAGGAGCAGGCGGCGCATGGAGCATCCAGGGGCGGTGGTTGTGACAATCGGGTGACGGCGAGGCGGTCGATAGATTGTTTGTGGTCGAACCCCAGAAAGGGGTTCAACTGGTGGGAAAACAGTGGTAAGACCCCGCGCATCTCAGTTTCTGCCCACTTTTGTCCCACTCGCCGCCGCCCATCCCTGGCCTCATGAAGAACGACGAAATCCTCAGCCAGATCACGGATTTCTGCCGCCGTTCCGACATGGCGGAGACGACGTTCGGCCGTCGCTCGGTCAACGACGGCAAGCTCGTGCACCGGCTGCGCGAGGGCAAGCGCATCACCATCGACACGCTCGACCGCATCAACGCCTTCATCGCGGCCGCCACGCCGGGCGGGGTGGCGCCGCCGCGCGGCCTCGTGGTGCCGCCGGAGAAGCGCGATCCCAGGGGCAATTTCCGCTTCTTCGAGAACCGCCAGCGCTATCTGCTGTTCGTGCATACCTGCAGCGAGAAGCGGGTGATCGCCGACCGGGTCGCGCTGGAATTGTCCGCGATCCAGCCGCGGCCGCCGGCGATGCGGGTGTTCGACGCCGGGATGGGCGACGGCACCGTGCTGGCGCGCGTGTTGCGCGCCATGCATGTGCGCTTTCCGCATATGCCGTTCTATGTCGCGGGCAAGGAACTGAGCCTGGAAGACCTTCGCCTGACCCTCGACAAGGTGTCGGATCGCCTGCTGGAGCATCCGGCGAGCGTCTTCGTCTTCACCAATATGTACTACGCCGAAGCGCCCTGGCTGACGCCCAAGTCGTCCACGGCGGCTGCCAGCATGGTCTGGCACGAGGTGCCGCTGCGTGGCACATCCTCGGGCGAGTTCGAAACCCAGATCGCCGAGCTTGGCCCGTTCCTTGAGCAGAACTGGCGCGCCAATGTCAGCCCGCGGACCTCGATGCCGATCTACGACCGGCCGGTGGCGCTGGTGCTATACCGCGACGACCATCGGTTCCTGCTCGATTCCATCATCCCCCGGGCGGGTAAGACCGAGGCGAATTTCGATCTCGTGATCGCCTCGCAGCCCTACCGCGCCAAATCCTCGGTGAATTTCCGTGCCAAGCGCATCATCGCGCCGCTCGCCCGCGCGCTGCGCGGCGGCGGCCGGCTGATAGGAATCCACTCCCACGGACACGATCCCGGGCTTGAAATCATTCAAGCGGTCTGGCCCGGAGAACACCCTTTCGCGGTCAGCCGCCATGAGATATTGCGCGCTGTCAAATACGAGCTCGGCGCGGCCGGACGCGAGCTTAACTTTAATGCGTATGCGGATAACCGCTCGATCTTTCGATATGATATGGAGGCGCTGCCCAACGAGGTGACCGGCTCGATCGGAACCTCCACGGCCTTTGCAGCCTGGAACGCGGCGGTGTATGTCGCGCAGATTGAAGACGACCGGTTGACCGACATGACTGATAGCGCGCGGACCCTCGATGCAACCAGAGAGGTGCTGCGCCGACACAACGGGCTTTGGTTTTACGACGAATCCTACGTCATCTCGCGTCGTCGCGACTGACATTCCATGACACACCATAACAACCACCGCCGGAATGGCGATCATTAAGAGGTTTTGCTGATGCGCGCGTCCTATCTGTTCACCAGCGAGTCGGTTTCCGAAGGCCATCCGGACAAGGTCTGCGATCGCATCTCGGACGAGATCGTAGACCTGTTCTACCGCGAAGGGCCGAAGGCCGGCATCGATCCGTGGGCCATCCGAGCAGCGTGCGAAACGCTCGCCACCACCAACAAGGTGGTGATCGCCGGCGAGACCCGCGGCCCGGCCTCGGTCACCAATGACCAGATCGAGGGCGTGGTTCGCTCCGCGATCAAGGACATCGGCTACGAGCAGGACGGCTTCCACTGGGAGAAGTGCGACATCGAGATCCTCTTGCATCCGCAGTCGGCCGACATCGCGCAGGGCGTCGACGCGCTGCAGCCCGGCGAGACCAAGGAAGAGGGCGCCGGCGACCAGGGCATCATGTTCGGCTACGCCACCAACGAGACGCCCGACCTGATGCCGGCGCCGATCTTCTACGCCCACAAGATTCTGCGGCTGATCTCGGAAGCCCGCCACTCCGGCCGCGAGAAGGTGCTCGGCCCGGACTCCAAGAGCCAGGTCACCGTGCAGTACGAGAACGGCAAGCCGGTCGGCGTCCGCGAGATCGTGGTCTCGCATCAGCATCTGGTCGAGGACATCTCGTCCAAGCAGATCCGCGACATCGTCGAGCCCTATGTGCGTCAGGCGCTGCCGAAGGAGTGGATCAGCGACAAGACGATCTGGCACATCAACCCGACCGGCAAGTTCTACATCGGCGGTCCCGACGGCGATTCCGGCCTGACCGGCCGCAAGATCATCGTCGACACCTATGGCGGCGCGGCCCCGCATGGCGGCGGCGCGTTCTCCGGCAAGGATCCGACCAAGGTCGACCGCTCCGCGGCCTATGCCGCGCGCTACGTCGCCAAGAACGTCGTCGCGGCCGGTCTCGCCGACCGCTGCACCTTGCAGCTCGCCTACGCGATCGGCGTGGCGCGTCCGCTGTCGATCTACATCGACACCCACGGCACCGGCAAGGTGTCGGAGGATGAGCTCGAGAAGGCGGTTGCCAAGGCGATGGACCTGACGCCGCGCGGCATCCGCAGCCATCTCGACCTCAACCGTCCGATCTACGCGCGCACCTCGGCCTACGGCCATTTCGGCCGCACGCCCGACAATGAGGGCGGCTTCTCCTGGGAGAAGACCGATCTCGTCGAGCCGCTGAAGCGCGCGCTCTGATCCCCGCGTCATTCCGGGGCGCTCGCGCGAGCGAGCGAACCCGGAATCCTCCTCCATCACCTCCAGATTTCGGGTTCGCCGCCGAGGCGTCCCGGAATGACCGATACAACAACAGGACGCTCACATGAACGCCCCCACGAAGCCCGGCTTCACCGACTACATCGTCAAGGATATTTCGCTGGCCGATTTCGGCCGCAAGGAGCTCTCGCTCGCCGAGACCGAGATGCCCGGCCTGATGGCCACCCGCGAAGAGTACGGCCCGAAACAGCCGCTGAAGGGCGCGCGTATCGCGGGTTCGCTGCACATGACGATCCAGACCGGCGTGCTGATCGAGACGCTGGCAGCGCTCGGCGCCGACATTCGCTGGGTCTCCTGCAACATCTATTCGACCCAGGACCACGCCGCTGCCGCGATCGCCGCGGCTGGCATTCCGGTGTTCGCGGTCAAGGGTGAGACGCTGACCGAGTACTGGGACTACACCGCCAAGCTGTTCGACTGGCACGGTGGCGGTCATCCAAACATGATCCTCGACGACGGCGGCGATGCCACCATGTACGTCCATCTCGGTCTGCGCGCCGAGAACGGCGACGCCGCCTTCCTGGACAAGCCGGGTTCGGAAGAAGAGGAAGTCTTCTTCGCGCTGTTGAAGAAGCAGCTCAAGGAAAAGCCGAAGGGCTACTTCGCCGAGATCGCCAAGAGCATCAAGGGCGTTTCCGAAGAGACCACCACGGGCGTGCATCGTCTCTATGACATGCAAAAGGCCGGCACGCTGCTGTGGCCGGCGATCAACGTCAACGACAGTGTCACCAAGTCGAAGTTCGACAACCTCTATGGCTGCCGTGAATCGCTGGTCGACGGCATCCGCCGCGGCACCGACGTGATGATGTCGGGCAAGGTGGCAATGGTCGCGGGCTTCGGCGATGTCGGCAAGGGTTCGGCCGCCTCGCTGCGCCAGGCCGGCTGCCGCGTCATGGTGTCGGAGATCGATCCGATCTGCGCGCTGCAGGCGTCGATGGAGGGCTATGAAGTCACGACCATGGAAGACGCCGCGCCTCGTGCCGACATCTTCGTGACCGCGACCGGCAACAAGGACATCATCACGATCGAGCACATGCGCGCGATGAAGGACCGCGCCATCGTCTGCAACATCGGCCACTTCGACAACGAGATCCAGATCGCGTCTCTGCGCAATCTGAAGTGGACCAACATCAAGCCGCAGGTCGACGAGATCGAATTCCCCGACAAGCACCGCATCATCATGCTGTCGGAAGGCCGCCTGGTGAACCTCGGCAACGCCATGGGCCATCCGTCCTTCGTGATGTCGGCGTCGTTCACCAACCAGACGCTGGCGCAGATCGAGCTGTTCGCCAACAACAGGGACGGAAAGTACAAGAAGGAAGTCTACGTGCTGCCGAAGTCGCTGGACGAGAAGGTCGCCCGCCTGCATCTCGCCAAGATCGGCGTCAAGCTGACCGAGCTGCGCAAGGACCAGGCCGACTATATCGGCGTCAAGCAGGAAGGTCCGTACAAGAGCGACCACTACCGCTACTGATCCGCTGTTGCTGCGAGAGATTGTGAAAAGCCCCGGCATTGTCCGGGGCTTTTTGCCGGGTGCGGCGCTTTCTCCAACGTCGTCCTGACGAAAGTCAGCACCCATAACCATCGAATTTGATTGTGAACGGGATTGTGGTCCCAGCGTCGCGCGATAATTGGCAATTTGGGTAATGGGTCCTGGCTTTCGCCAGGACGACCGTGAGAACGTTGCAAACAACGCGGTGTCGTCGACCGCGGATGCGTCGCTGTGTCGGCCTCAGCCGCCCCGCGGATCCGACGGCGATAGGCTGTGGCCCAACTGCCGCGAGATATCGCCGGCGCAGGCTTGTAGCGCGGCTGCGATCGGGCTGTCCCAGTTGGCGTCGAAGGTGCCTTCCGGTCCCATCGCGGTGATCACCAGCGCGACATGGCCGGCATGGTCGAACACCGGCGCGGCGAACGCGTTGACGCCGGGCAGGGGGTCGCCGATCGCGCGCGCGAGCCGGTGGCTGCGGACCTCGGCCAACATCTGTACCGTCTTCGCACTCGCCGGCGCACGTTTCGGATTGTAGCCGACGCCGAGCCGGTCGAGACCGCTATCGAGCGCGGCCTTCACCGCGTTCGGCGGCATGAAGGCGGCGAACGCCCGGCCGGTCGCGGTCTCCAGCAGCGCGACCACCGAGCCGACGCGCATCGCGATATGCACGGGATGGCTCGGCTCCTCGAGCCGCACCACGGTCGGCCCGTGCGTGCCCCAGACCGAGAGCGACACGGCGTGGTTGACGCTGTCGGCGAGGGCGGCGATCCGCGGCGTGGCGATGCGCACGGCCGAGAGCCGGCGCAGGCTGATCAGGCCGAGCTCGAGCGCCAGCGCGCCGATCTCGTAGCGGCCGGTGCTCTCGTCCTGCTCGATCAGGCCGATGCGGGAAAAGCTGACGAGATAGGGATGCGCCTTGGCCGGCGGCATGCCCGCTTCGCGCGCGAGGTCGCGCAGCATCATCGGCTCGCCGTTGCGGGCAAGCGCACGCAACAGCTCGCCGCCCACTTCGATCGACTGGATGCCGCGGCTCTCTTTCGTCATGTGGTCCCGTCAACTCGTGCCGGCTCTCGCTCGGCTATGTCGCAGCCGCGCCCGCGATGTGCTTGCCCGCGATGTAGCCGAAGGTCAGCGCAGGGCCAAGCGTGATGCCGGCGCCGGGATAGTTGCCGCCCATGATGCTCGCCATGTCGTTGCCAGCGGCATAGAGGCCTTGGATCGGCCGGCCGTCGGCATCGAGCGCGCGGGCATTGGCGTCGGTGCGGATGCCGGCATAGGTGCCGAGATCGCCGACCACCATCTTGATGGCATAGAACGGGCCGTGTTGGACCGGCGCAACGCAGGGATTGGGGCCATGCAGCGCGTCGCCCTGGTAGCGGTTGTAGGCACGCGAACCCTTGCCGAAGGCGGGATCGCGGCCTTCGGCTGCGGCCGCGTTGAATTCGGCGACGGTGGCCTCGAGCGCCTTGGCGTCGATGCCGGTTTGTGCGGCAAGCTCGCCCAAGGTCGCACCGCGCTTGAGGTAGCCGCTTTTGAGATGATGGCCGAGCGGCATCGGGCGCGGCGGCACGCAGCCCAGGCCGTATTTGCGCAGCGTCTGGTGATCGCAGAGCAGGAAGGCTGCGATCTCCTCGCCGGGCT
This sequence comes from Bradyrhizobium genosp. L, assembly GCF_015624485.1. NCBI lineage: Bacteria > Pseudomonadati > Pseudomonadota > Alphaproteobacteria > Hyphomicrobiales > Nitrobacteraceae > Bradyrhizobium > Bradyrhizobium genosp. L. The sequence goes on along the minus strand of NZ_CP061378.1, from coordinate 5,161,917 downwards.
TTGCGGCTTTCATCATCGCCCGCACGAAGTCGTGGTAGGAATTGCCTTCGTTGGCAAAGCGCTTGCCGTCGCGCGTGACAGCGATCACGCCCGGCTTGGCGCGATCGATGAAGTGCGGCATCACGCCTTTCGAGCCGTCCTTGCGCGTCGTCACCGAGACCGGCACCCAGGCCGCCGCATTCGGCAGCGTATCCTCGACGCGGCCGCCGGCGGATTCGGCGAGCCGCAGGCCGTCGCCGGTGTTGCCGATGGGACCCGGCGAATAGTGCTCCTTGCCGGTCGGCGCGTGCGGAAACATCTTCTGCCGCCGGGCGACATCGTGCGGGAAGCCGCCGCAGGCCAGCACCACGCCGTGCCTGGCGTTGACGCGGACCGCGCGGCCCTCGCGCATGACGATGGCGCCGGTCACCGCGCCGCCCTCGACGATCAGTTCGCGCACCGGCGAAGACAGCCACAGCGGGATATTGAGGTCGAACGCGGATTTCGCCAGCCGGCCGGCCAGCGCGTTGCCGTTGGTCAAGGTCATGCCGCGGCCGCTGCGCGCGACGTCCATGGCGTGCTTCGACAGCCGTTTCGCGACATAGGCCGCCGAGGTCAGCGAGCGCGTCGCGCGCATGAAATGGACGATCTCCTTGCCGGAGCCGAGCATCATGCCGAACACGGTGAGCTCGGGCAGGGGGCTGCCGAGATCCTTGATGGCCTCACCGAGCTCGTGGCCGTCGAACGGCCGCGTCACCATCGAGCGGCCGCCCTGCGCGCCGCCGGGCGCTTCGGCATGATAGTCCGGGAAGGTCAGCGGCATGTCGAAACGCACCGCGGTCTTGGTCGTGAAGAAGTCGACCGCTTTCGGCCCTTCGGTCAGGAACGCATCGACGCGCGCGGCATCGAAACTGTTGCCGGCCTCGTGGCGCAGATAGGTCTTGGCCTGGTCCGTGCTCTCCTCGATGCCCCAAGCCTTCGCCAGCGAGGTGCCGGGGATCCACAGCCAGCCGCCGGAGCGCGCGGTGGTGCCGCCGAATTTCGGCTCCTTCTCGACCACCAGCACCTTCAGGCCATGATGGCCGGCGGTGACCGCCGCCGACAGCCCGGCGCAGCCGGAGCCGATGACGAGCGCGTCGCATTCATACGTTTCTTCGCTGGCCACGTGAAGCGATCCTATTTCTTCAACAGCGGGCATTTGGACTCGGAGACGGGACGGAAGGCGTCTTCGCCCTTCACCGTCTTGACGATGTCGAGATAATCCCACGGCTCCCTGGATTCCGAAGGCTTCTTGACCTTCGCCAGATACATGTCGCGGATCACGCGGCCATCCTCGCGCAATTTGCCGCCGTGCACGAAGACGTCCTCGATCGGCAGCTCGCGCATTTTGGCCATTACTTTCTGCGGATCGTCGGTGCCGGCGGCCTGGATCGCCTTCAGATAATGCAGCACCGAGCCGTAGACGCCGGTGTGGATCATGGTCGGCATCACCTTGGCGCGGGCGAAGAATTTTTGCGACCACGCCCGGGTCTTGTCGTCCATATTCCAGTACGACGCCGTCGTCATGTAGGTGCCCTGCGCGGCGTTGAGCCCGACCGCATGTACGTCGGTGTCGAACATCAAAAGGCCGACCAGCTTCTGGCCGCCTTGCGCGAGGCCGAACTCGCCGGCCTGCTTGATCGCGTTGTCGGTGTCCTGGCCGGCATTGGCGAACGCCACCACGTCGGCCTTCGAGCTCTGCGCCTGCAGCGCGAAGGAGGAGAAGTCGGCGGTATTGGTCGGATGCCGCACGCCGCCGAGCACCTTGCCGCCCATCTCGTTGATGAAGCGCGTGGCGTCCTTCTCGAGCTGCTGGCCGAACGCGTAGTCGGCGGTGATGAAGAACCAGGATTTGCCGCCTTCCTTGATCACGGCGGAGGCCGTCACCTTGGAGAGCGCATAGGTGTCGTAGGAGAAATGCACCGTATTGGGGCTGCACAATTCGTCGGTCAGCGAGCTCGCGCCGGGACCGGACAGCAGCGCGATCCTGTTGCGCTCGCGGACCATGTTGTGCACGGCGATCGCGATGCCGGAATTCGGGATGTCGGCGACGGCGTCGACCTTGCCGTTGTCGAACCAGTCGCGGACGATCTGGACCCCGACATCGGTCTTCATCTGGTGATCGGCCGCGATGATCTCGATCGGCTTGCCGAGCACGGTCGGCCCGAATTCCTCGACCGCCATCTTGGCCGCTTCCACCGAGCCCGGCCCGGAGTTGTCGCGGCCCCAGCTCGAGAGGTCGGTCAGCACGCCGATCCGCACCACGCCGTCGGAAATCTGCGCCTGCGCGGCTGCGGTCATGGCCGCAAGCATGGCTGCCACCGCCAACAAATGTCTCATCGTTCCTCCTCTGGATGTCCCGCATTCTCCGGCGGATATTGCTTGATTAGGAATTATCTAATCAATTTGTCAATGGCGAATGATGCAAGAAGGTCACACGATTGTTTCCACTGATTGCGCCACCCTTCACTTTCGGTGAGCAAACGCTTACAAAGATGCTTTCGGACGGTACCTCGGCAGGCCTTAGGCTCTGGACCCGGCTGAGGTACCAAGTCGTTGTGAAACAAGGGGAATTTTCGCACGCCCGCGAGGCGCTCCAAGCCTTCGTCGGTTCTGGGCGACCAGGACGGACGGGATAGCGTCGACCGGCCGCGATCTGAGATCGATCATGTTGAGACAGCTTTTCGCACCGCAGCTCGTCATTCTCTACGTGCTGGTGGCTTCCACGCTTTACGTCCATTTCCGCGGCAAGCAGCGGCTGCGGTTCGCGCGCCAGATCGGCGATCACTCGACCTATCTCGCGCCCTACAACGTGCTGATGTATGCAGGCTCGGCGGTGCCCAACACGCCGGTGATCCCGGTCGAGCAGTTTCCGGAGTTGAACAAGCTTTCGGAGAATTGGGAGACGATCCGCGACGAGGCGACGCGGCTGTTCGACGAGGGCTTCATCCGCGCCGCGGCCAAGAACAACGACTGGGGCTTCTATTCATTCTTCAAGAGCGGCTGGAAGCGCTTCTATCTGAAATGGTACGACGACTTCCTGCCGTCGGCGCGCACGCTGTGCCCGAAGACCGTCGAGCTGTTGAACTCGATCCCGAACGTGCATGGCGCGATGTTCGCGATGCTGCCGCCCGGCGGCAAGCTCGGGGCGCACCGCGATCCCTTCGCCGGCTCCTTGCGCTATCACCTCGGCCTCGTCACGCCGAACTCGAACCAGTGCCGCATTCTGGTCGACGGCGTCGAATGCGTCTGGCGTGACGGCGAGGCCTTCATGTTCGACGAGACCTTCATCCACAGCGCCGAGAACAAGACCGACGTCAACCGCATCATCCTGTTCTGCGACGTCGAGCGTCCGATGAAGTATGGTTTCATGACGCGGATCAACCGCTGGGTCAGCCACAACATCGTCAAGGCGTCGGCGACGCAGAACGTCGACGGCGAGCATGTCGGCGCGCTGAACAAGGTGTTCGGCAAGCTCTACGAGCTTCACCTCGGGAGTCGCAAGGTCAAGGCGTGGAATCGCAACGTGTACTACACGCTGAAATATTCGGTGACCGCGCTGATCCTCGGCCTGATCGTGATGTCGGCACTCAGGTAATCGGCCCTGTAACTTTTCGGAATTCAGAAGCCCCGGAGCGAGCTCCGGGGCTTTTTGTCTGGTCCGGCGACGTTCAACTCTGCGCGGCACGGCGCCTTCACGCTCGATCCGTCGCACTGAAGTGCTACAGTCCATCCTGCCGTTTCGCATTGAGGGGACCCTTGTCATGGCCGATACATCTTTCGCCACCACCGCAATGAGCGGATACGAATTATTGGCCGATCCACAGCTCAACAAGGGCACCGCGTTCTCCGATGCCGAGCGCGAGGCGTTCGATCTGCACGGCCTGCTGCCGCCCAATATCCTGACCCTGGACGAGCAGGTGTCGCGCCGGCTCGAGGCGCTGCGCGGCTTCGAGACCGATCTCGAGCGCTACGCCTTCCTGCGCGAGTTGCAGGACACCAACGAAACGCTGTTCTACGCGCTGCTGGTCGGCAATCTGGAAGAGCTGTTGCCGATCGTCTACACGCCGACCGTCGGCGAGGGCTGCCAGAAATTCAGCCGGCTGTTCCGCAAGCCGCGCGGGCTGTTCCTCAGCGTGCCGCACAAGCACCGGATCGACCGCATCCTCGCCCATCCGCGTTTCGATTCCGTCGAGGCGATCGTGGTGACCGACGGCGAGCGCATCCTCGGCCTCGGCGACCAGGGCGCCGGCGGCATGGGCATCCCGATCGGCAAGCTTGCGCTCTACAGCGGCTGCGGCGGCCTGCATCCGGCGACGACGCTGCCGATCATGCTCGACGTCGGCACCGACAATCCAGACTGCCTTGCCGATCCGCTCTATATCGGCTGGCGCCACGAGCGGGTGCGCGGCCAGGACTACGACGATTTCATCGAGGCCTTCGTCTCGGCGGTAGTGAAGCGCTGGCCGCGCGTGCTGCTGCAATGGGAGGACTTTGCCAAGAACAATGCGACGCGGCTGCTCGATCGCTATCGCGACCGGCTCTGCACCTTCAATGACGACGTGCAGGGCACCGCGGCGGTGGCGACCGGCGCCTTGCTCTCGGCCATCAACGTCACCGGCGTGCCGCTGACCGAGCAGCGCGTCGCGGTGCTCGGCGCCGGCTCCGCCGGCTGCGGCATCGCCAGCCTGATCCGCGCGGCGATGCGCAACGCCGGCGTCTCCGAAGCGGAGGTGGCGACACGCTTCTTCATGGTCGACCGCGATGGGCTCTTGCTCGAGGGCATGACCGGGCTCGCGCCGTTCCAGTTGCCGTTCCTGCAGAAGAAGGAGGCGATCGCGAACTGGAAGGTCGGCCATCCCGACAAGATCGGGCTGCTCGATGTGGTGCGCAACGCCAAACCGACGGTGCTGATCGGCGTCTCCGGCCAGGCCGGCGCATTCTCCGAGCCGATCGTCCGCGCCATGGCCGAATGCAACAAGCGCCCGGTGATCTTCCCGCTGTCGAACCCGACCTCGCGCGAGGAGGCGACGCCCGTTGACATCGAGGCCTGGACCGAGGGACGGGCGCTGATCGGCGTCGGCAGCCCGTTCCCGCCGATTACCCGCGATGGCGCCCGCTTCAAGGTCGACCAGACCAACAATTCCTACATCTTCCCGGGCGTCGGGCTCGGCGCGCTCGCGGTCGGTGCGCCCCGCATCAGCGACGGCATGTTCATGGCGGCGGCAACGGCGCTTGCCAGCGCCTCGCCGGCGCGCAGCAACCCGAAGCACAATCTGCTGCCGCCGGTCAGCGCGCTGCGCGACGTCGCCGTCACCGTCGCGATGGCCGTGGCCGTGCAGGCGCACAAGGAAGGGCTCGCCAAAGACGTTCCGGTCGACCAGATCGAGGCGCGCATCCGCGCCAAGATGTGGTCGCCGCAATACGTGCCGTATCGGCGCGCGGGAGCGGCGTGACGGCGGAGGCCGACTAAAGTTATAGCCGCAATATCCTGGTCCGATTGGAACCCGCGCCGGGCCGGTGTCGTTTGTGATCAAACGATCCGGTCCACGATGGGGCTTGCGATCGACGTGGTCGACCGGCTCGAGCAGCAAGGGAGGACCCGGCATGACGAACTGGCGAAAAGAATCCGCGCTCGATCTCTACAATCTGGCGGCGGCGATCTTCCTGCTGGCGGCACCCTGGATGTTTGCCGGCAACAATCCTGCGGCGGCGGTCGATCTCAGGATGAGCGGCGCTGTGATCGGGCTGCTGTCGCTGGCGGCGATCCTCGCGTTCTCGGTCTGGGAGGAGTGGATCAACCTGCTGGTGGCGGCGTGGTTGATCGTCTCGCCCTGGCTGCTCGGCTTCACCCACACCCGCGCGATGCATTTTGCCATCGCGGCCGGTGCTGTGGTTGCCTTCATGGCTCTGATCGAGCTGTTCCTCGAATACGAGAAGACACATCTCGGCCCGGCCGCAGCGCAGGCGGTGGAGCGGCATTGAGAGCGGGGAGCATCTAGCAGCCGCGGCAAATGCCCCTGATCTTGCGGTCGACCATCGCGTCCTCCTGGTCGATGATCTGCTGCGGCGTCGACATCGATGCGGGGATGTCGGCCGCGCGCGGCTGACGATGGCCGACCGGCGCCGACCATGGCCTGGTCGCGGTTTCGTTCGATGCGAAGGCTGGGGCGGCCACGATCGTCATAACAAGAAGAGTAGTTCCGCCAAGTCGCTTGAATGCGATCATTTGGGAATCTCCGTGCCGCCGTCACCGTGCTTCGTGCGGCTCCGATGGATGATTCCGTTGACCGCGGTCGTATTCCCGCTGCCGCCGGCGATGGGCGTCACGCCAGGATTCACCGACGTGCTCGCGCTTCGGTGATCGCGCGTGATGAAATGTTTTCGGCCGTTCGCCGCACTTGGTCTCAGAAGCCGAGCTTGTTCGGGCTTCGTCCATCGCGCGGAGAGCATCGATGACCAAATTGACCTTTATGGCGGCCGCCCTGGTCGCAGCAGCTGCATATTCGGCGCAGGCCCTGGCGGCTGGCAATAATGCCGCGGTGCGGCGCGCTCATGCCCAGGCGACGACGGCGAGCGCCGGCAAGACCAATTGCGTGCGCGCACCGAACGTCGGATCGTTCGCGACCGCGCCCTTCACCGAGCCGCCCTGCATGCCCGGCACGATGCGCTGACACGCACGGCAAAAAGCCCCGGGCGCGATGCCCGGGGCTTTGTCACGTCCGCAAAAGCGTGGCCAGATTATTCCGGCTTGCCGATCGAAACCTTCAGCGTGCCGACGCCGTCGACGCCGCATTCGAGCTTGTCGCCGGGCTGCAGCTGCGAGACGCCGGCGGGCGTGCCGGTCATGATGATGTCGCCGGCGGCGAGCTTCACCTGCTGCGACAGCTGCCAGATGATTTCGGGCACGTTCCAGATCAGCTCGGTGAGGTCGCCCTTCTGGGCTTCCTTGCCGTTCACCGTGAGCCAGATCTTGCCCGCGGTCGGGTGGCCGATCTTCGCGGCCGGCTGGATCGCCGAGCAGGGCGCGGAATAATCGAACGACTTGCCGATTTCCCACGGGCGCTCCTTCTTGCGCGAGGCGATCTGCAGGTCGCGGCGGGTCAGGTCGATGCCGACCGCGTAGCCGTAGACGTGCTCGAGCGCCTTGTCGGCCGGGATGTTCAGCCCGCCGCTCTTCATCGCCACCACCAGCTCGACCTCGTGATGCAGGTCCTTGGTCAGCGGCGGATAGGGGATGGTGGCGCCGTCGGCGACCAGCATGTCGGCGTGCTTGGCGAAGAAGAACGGCGGCGCGCGCTCGTCATTGCCCATCTCCCTGATATGCTCGAGATAGTTGCGGCCGACGCACCAGATGCGGCGCACCGGGTAGACGCCGGCTTCGCCGACGACGGGAAGCGAGGCTTGCGGGGGAAGCGGGATGACGGTGGAGGCGGCGTTCATGAACGGGTCTCGGACGGTTGAGGGCGGGAATGCGGCCCGTTTTTACGCGGTCGCCGGGCTCCGGGCTAGGGGCTGCGGCTGCGCGGCGCGCAGATGTGAGGCCTCCTTTCGGATGAGCCGGGCTGGTGCCGTTCTGCGGGAAGGGCGGCCTCGATGAGGAAATGGCTTCGGATCGGCATTGCCGTGGTCGCCGCCGTCCTGATCGTCGGCGCCATCAGGTTCTTCGCGGTCACCCCGGAAAAGATCGACCGCGCCCAGAACAAGGTGAAGCATATTGCGTTCGATGTTACGCCGGCCGCGCATGCCCTGCAGGCGACGCTCGACGTCGCCGACATGCATGCCGACAGCCTGGCATGGAAGCGCGACCTGCTCGCGCGGGCCAACCACGGCCATATCGATCTGCCGCGCCTGATCGAGGGGCACTACGCGCTGCAAGTATTCTCCTCGTTCACCAAATCGCCCAAGGGGCAGAACTACGATTCCAACCCTGATGACAGCGACACCGTCACCAACCTCGCCATCGTCGACCTGCAGCCGCCACGGACCTGGTTCTCGCTGCTGCAGCGCTCGCTGTGGCATGCCGAGAAGCTGCATCGCTTCGCCACGGAGTCCGGCGGACGGCTGCGCGTGATCGCGACGCCTGACGACATCGACCGCCTGCTGGCCGACCGCAAGGGCGGCGCCACCGTGGTCGGCGGCATGCTGTCGATCGAGGGGCTGCACGATCTCGAGGGCAAGATCGACAATCTCGACGTGCTCTATGCCGCGGGCTTCCGCATGGCCGGGCTGGCGCATTTCTTCGACAACGATATCGCGGGCTCGATGCATGGCGTCGCCAAGGGCGGACTGACGCCGCTGGGGCGGCAGGTGGTGCAGCGGATGGAGGCGATCGGCATGGTCGTCGACCTCGCGCATGCCAGCCACGCCACGGTCGCCGACGTCTTGGCGATGGCGACGCGCCCGGTGGTGTCGAGCCATGGCGGCGTGCAGGCGACCTGCAAGGTCAACCGCAACCTCACCGACGACGAGATCAGGGGCGTCGCGCGCACTGGCGGCGTGATCGGGATCGGCTTCTGGCAGGGCGCGGTCTGCTCGCTCGATCCCAAGAATGTGGCGCGGGCGATCGCCCATGTCCGCGACCTCGTCGGGATCGATCATGTCGGTCTCGGCTCGGACTTCGATGGCTCGACCACCACGGGGTTCGATGCCAGCGGGGTCGTCGCGGTGACCCAGGCCTTGATGACGGCAGGATTTTCCGAGGACGACATCCGCAAGGTGATGGGCGGCAACGTGCTGCGCGTGCTCCACGCGGGCCTGGCGCCGAAGGGATGAGACGCTTACGCCCTGGCGCTGATCGGCGCGAGCTCGAGCGCCGGCGCGTCGTGGCGATGCTGCAACCGGAAGAACGACGCGTAGCGGCCGCCGCGGCGCAACAGGTCCTCGTGGCGTCCGCGCTCGACGATCTCGCCGCCTTCGACGACCAGGATCGCATCGGCATGCATGATGGTGTGAAGGCGATGCGCGATCACGATGGTGGTGCGGTTCTGGCAGAGATGCTCGATCGCCTCCTGCACCTGCTTCTCAGATTCGGAGTCGAGCGCCGCGGTGGCCTCGTCGAGCAGGATGATCGGCGCGTTCTTGATCAGCGCACGGGCGACCGCGATCCGCTGGCGCTGGCCGCCGGAGAGTTGCGTGCCGTGCTCGCCGACCGGGGTGTCGTAGCCGAGCGGGAAGCTCATGATGAAATCGTGCGCGCAGGCCGCCTTTGCCGCCTCGACGATGTCGGTTTCGGTCGCGCCTTGCTTGCCGAAGGCGATGTTGGCGCGGATGGTGTCGCGGAACAGGTAGACGTCCTGGCCGACATAGGCGGTCTGCTGCCGCAGCGATTTGCGCGACACGGATGAGATCGACTGGCCGTCGATCAGGATCTGGCCTTGTTGCGTTTCATAGAAGCGCAGCAGCAGCGCCAGCACCGTCGACTTGCCGCCGCCGGAGGGGCCGACCAGCGCGGTGACCTTGCCGGGCTCGGCTGTAAAGCTCATGCGGTTCAGCACCGGCTCGCCGGGCCGATAGGCGAAGGAGACGTCGCGCAATTCGATCCGCGCGTCCGACAGTTTCAGCGCCGGCTTGTCGTCGTCGGCCTGCTCGCTGGCCGGGCTGTCGACGACTTCGAGCAGCATGCGCGCGCCGACCAGCTGGCTGTTGAGATCGATGTTGAGCCGCGCCAGCCGTTTCGCGGGCTCGGTCGCCATCAGGAAAGCGGTCAGGAACGTGAAGAACTGGCCCGGCGAGGAGCCGAGCGCCACCACGCGGTAGCCGCTATAGAGCAGGCAGCCGGCGACCGCGAAGCCGCCGAGCATCTCCATCAGTGGATTGGAACGGTTGGCGACCCGCGCCATCTTGTTGGCATTGCGCTCGACGGTCGCGATGTGCTCGTCGATCCGCTCCTGCATCGCGCCTTCCAGCGTGAACGCCTTCACGGTGCGGATGCCCTGCAGCGATTCCTGCATCGTCTCCAGGATGTCGGCGGTGCCGGTGAACTGGTTGTAGGCGAGGCCCTTGATGCGCTTGACCAGCTTGCGCAGCACCAGCATCGCCGGCGGCACCGCGACGAGCCCGATGATCGACATCAGCGGATCCTGCCAGATCATCACCGCGAGCATGCTGATCAGCATCAGGAAGTCGCGGCCGATCGCGTTCACCAGCATGTTGAGCACGTCGGTGATCGACTTGGCGCCGGCGGTCAGCCGCGCCAGGAATTCGGAGGAATGCCGCTCGGAGAAGAAGCCGATGCTCTCGTTCATCAGCTTGGCGAACAATTGCCGCTGGTTGTTGGCGAGGATGGCGTTGGAGATCTTGTTGAGGATCACCATGTGGCCGTAGGTCGCCACACCCTTGATGAACAGCAGAATGACCGTGATACCGGCGAACATCGCGATGCCGGCCACGTTCTTGTCGACATAGGCCTGGTTGATGACCTGGCCCAGCACATAGGTCGAGCCGGCCGTCGCGCCGGCGGCAACGGCCATCCATGCGAGCGCGGTCAGATAGCGCCGCCAGTAGACGATGCCCTGTTCCATGACCAGGCGGCGAATCAGGATCGCTGCGCCATAGGGATCGTCGGTGATTTTCTTTGGAAACTGAGCCATCCGCGTTCCATCGACGGCGGCATCGGCCAGCCGTCAGGCCTTGCGGGAGTCTCCTTGCCTGCTTGGCGGGGCTTTTTCAAGCCCAATAAACGCTTGATTTTCAGGCCGATTCTGCCTGCTGGCGGAGGCCGCCGCGATCCCGGAACAGCTTCTCCTCCCAGGCCAGCGCGTGGCTCGCGATGGTCTCGAGGTCGTCGTAGCGCGGCGTCCAGTCGAGCGCTGTGCGGATCCGGCTGGTGTCGGCGACCATGGTCATGATGTCGCCGGGCCGGCGCGGCGCGTAGGCGACGGCGAAATTGCGCATCGAGACGCGGCGCACCGCCTCGATGGTCTCGATCACGGAATAGCCGCGGCCATAGCCGCAATTCAGCGTCGTCGATGGCCCGCCGGCGCGCAAATAGGACAGCGCGGCGCGATGCGCCTCGACGAGGTCGCTGACATGGATGAAATCCCTGACGCAGCTGCCGTCCTGGGTCGGATAGTCGGTGCCGAACACGTCGATCTTGGCGCGCTGGCCGGTCGCGGCCTCGACCGCGATCTTCAACAGATGCGTGGCGCCGACCGTGGCGAGGCCGCAGCGTCCTTGCGGATCGGCGCCGGCGACGTTGAAGTAGCGCAGCACGACATAGTCCATGCCGTGCGCCGAGGCGACGTCATGCAGCATGATCTCGGTCATCAGCTTCGACGAACCGTAGGGCGACAGCGGACGGGTCGGCGCGATCTCGGGCACCGGCACCTGGTCCGGATTGCCGTAGACGGCCGCGGTCGAGGAGAAGATGAAGCGGCTGATGCCGCCCTTCACGGCAGCATTGAGCAGGCTGCGCGTCGTCATGGTGTTGTTGCGGTAATAGCCGAGCGGATCGCGCATCGAGTCCGGCACCACGATCGAGCCGGCAAAATGGATGATGCTGTCGATGCCGTGCTGGGCGATCACGCCCTCGATCAAATTCTCGTCGCCGGCATCGCCGATGAACAGCGGCACGCCCTCGGGGAGGAATGCGGAGAAACCCGTGGAGAGATTGTCAACCACGACGACGCTCTCGCCGGCGTCGACCAGCGCATGCACCATGTGACTTCCGATATAGCCGGCACCGCCGGTTACAAGCACGGTCATGGACAGGGCTCTCCCGTTTCTCTTTAACGGGCGATGCTAGCGGGTGCCGGGTGAAGAGGGGGTTTCGCCGCGGCCGAACTGGCCACTATGCTTAATGTTGCGTATAGGAACTGGCGCGAAACGGAGACTTGCGTGCCGATCGAGAACGAATCCGAAGGCGAGCTTGCGCTCATCGTGCCGAATTTGCACAGACGCTATTCCGGCGTCACCGCGACCAACCGCATGGTCGCGCCGAAGCTCGCAAAGATGTTTCGCGCGGCCTGGTTCGGCTCGCACCGGCCCGACGGCATCGATGCGCTCGGATTGTCCGGCCTGATGCGGTTGTGGCGGCGGCCGCGATCCGTGATCTGGCATGCGCGGCGCAACGACGAGATGATCGCGGGCCTGTTGCTGCGTGGCCTCGGCTGGCCGCTGAGATTATTGTTCACCTCGGCCGGGCAGCGTCATCACAAGCGGCTGACGCGCTGGCTGATCGGCAAGATGGACGCGATCATCGCGACCAGCCCGCTATCTGCATCGTATCTGAAGCGCGAAGCGACCGTCGTGATGCACGGCGTCGACACCGACCGTTACGCGCCACCGGCCGACCGCGCCGCGGCGTTCGCCGAAAGCGGCTTGCCGGGGCGCTACGCGATCGGCTGCTTCGGCCGCGTGCGCGCGCAGAAGGGCAGCGACGTGTTCGTCGATGCGATGTGCCGGCTGCTGCCGCGCTATCCGGATTTCACCGCCGTCGTCGTCGGCGCCGTGGTGGCGGAGCAGCAGGGCTTTGCCAATGAGTTGAAGCGGCGCATCGAAGCCGCGGGCCTGCAGTCGCGCATCATCATCACCGGCGAGCTGCCGATCGAGGACGTGGTGCGCTGGTATCAGCGGTTGACCATCTATGCCTTCACCTCGCGCAATGAGGGGTTTGGCCTCACCTTGATCGAGGCGATGGCGGCCGGTGCGGCGCTGGTGGCCGCGCGCGCGGGCGCTGCCGAGTTCGTCGTCGAGGACGGCGTCACCGGCGTGCTGACGCCGCCCGGCGACGCCGACGCGCTGGTCGCCGCGCTGGAACCGCTGATGCGCGATCCGGCATCGGCCGCGGCGATGGGGGCGCGCGCAAGACAACGAGTTGTGGATAAGTTCAGTCTCGATGCCGAAGCCAACGCGATCGCCGCGGTTTATCGCACGCTGACCTGAGCCAGCACGCTCCGGGCGATGCCGACCACTTCCGCTGCCGCGATGTCGCGCATGCAGCGGTGGTCGTTCATGGTGCAGATCGTGCGCTGGCACGGCTGGCACGGCAGCCTGGATTTGGTCTGCAGCACGGTCGCGGCGAGGCCGTTGAGGGGCGCCCAGAGATAGGGGCTGGTCGGTCCGAAAATGCCCATGGTCGGCGTGCCGATCGCTGCGGCGATATGCATCAGCCCGGAATCGTTGGAGATTGCGACATTGGCCGCGGCCATCGCCAGCACGCCGTTGCGCAGGTCGTTGCTGGTGAGATCGCGGACCCGCGCGCCGCCGACCGCTGTGATCTCCTGGGCCAGCGCCTTCTCGCCGGGACCGCCGACCACCCAGACGTCAAAACCGCGCTCGGCGAACAGCCGCGCAGTCTCCGGATAATAGGTCCAGCGTTTCGACTCGCCGACCGAGCCCGGTCCGAGTGCGATGGCGGGGCCGCTGCCCAATCCGTTGGCCTGCCGCCATTGCGCGACCGCCTCGGTGGGGACGCGGAGCTGCGGCACCGGCCATTCCGGCGGCCGTGCTGCGTCCTTGGGCAGCGCCAGCACGGCATTGGTGTCGATGAAGCGCGGCAGCTTGTTCTCGCCCCAGCGCATCGCGTTGATCAGGCCGAACCGGCCCTCGCCAAAGAATCCGACGCGCTCGGGGATGCCGGCCAGGGCTGGCGCGATGGCGGATTTCCAGGTTCCCGGCAGCACCAGCGCTGTGGCGTAGTTCCGCGACCGCAGCTCGGCTGCAAGCGCCCACTGCTTTTTCGGCGCCAGCCGGCTGCGTGGCAGGTCAAAGACGATTCCGGCACGGACACCCGGCATGTAGTCGACCAGCGGAGCGCAGAGGCGGCTGACCAGGATGTCGACCGGCCGGTTCGGCCAGCGCTTGCGCAGCACCCTGACCACGGTGTGGCCACGGACGAAATCGCCAATCCACATATAGGGAACAATGAGAATCGGGCGTGTGTCCGCCGCGTCCTCGGTCTCAATCCCTAATACTGAATCCATATTCATAGCTAAAGCGGCAAGGCCGGACCGATTTGTGTCGCGTCGGTAACCGGTTCGCGGCAAGAGGTAAAGCCGTCGTTGCCTGTGACGCGGGAGTGGGGCAAAGCTGCAGCCGCAGTGGATCTGGTTGGGATTTCTTGATGTTTCTGGTGACCGGGGGTGCCGGTTTTATCGGCTCAAACGTCGTGGCCGCGTTGAACGACGCCGGGCGTAGCGACGTCGTGGTCTCCGATAGCCTTGGCCATGACGGCAAATGGCGGAACCTGGCCAAGCGCCAGCTCGCCGATCTCGTGCCGCCGGCCGAGCTCGGCGCCTGGCTGAAGGGGCGGCGGCTCGAGGCCGTCCTCCATCTCGGCGCCGTCTCGGAAACCACCGCCACCGACGGCGATCTCGTGGTCGAAACCAATTTCCGCTTCTCGCTGCGGCTGCTCGACTGGTGCACCGAAAACGCCACGCCGTTCATCTATGCCTCGTCGGCCGCCACCTATGGCGATGGCGAAGCAGGTTTCGACGACGATCAATCGGTCGCGGCGCTGAAGCGGCTGCGTCCGATGAACCTCTACGGCTGGAGCAAGCAGCTGTTCGACCTCGTGGTCGCCGAGCGCGCGGCCAAGGGGGACAGGCTGCCGCCGCAATGGGCAGGGCTGAAGTTCTTCAACGTGTTCGGACCGAACGAATACCACAAGGGCACGATGATGAGCGTGCTGGCGCGCCGCTTCGACGACGTCAAAGCGGGCCGGCCGGTGCAGCTGTTCAAGTCGCATCGCGAGGGTATCGCCGACGGCGATCAGCGCCGCGATTTCATCTATGTCGACGACGTCGTGCGGGTGATGATGTGGCTCGTGGCAACGCCCGGTGTCAGCGGGCTGTTCAATGTCGGTACCGGCACCGCGCGCAGCTTCAAGGACCTGATCGTCTCGGCCTACAGCGCATTGAAGATGCAGCCGAACATCCATTATGTCGAGATGCCCGAGCAGATTCGCGGCAGCTACCAGTATTTCACCCAGAGCGTGGTCGATCGTCTCGGGCACGCCGGATATAATGGCGGTTTCACCACGCTCGAAGACGCTGTCGCGGACTATGTTGGGGGTTACCTCAACCGCGCCGATCGCTATCGCTGAAGCAGGTCACGGTCACAGATGTTCGATTTTGAAGCGATCTCGCGTGCGATGTCCGGCCAGACCGTGCTCTGTGTCGGCGACCTGATGCTCGACGAGTTCGTCTATGGCGAGGTGTCGCGGATCTCGCCGGAGGCGCCGGCGCCTGTCATCGCGGTCCGGCGCAGCGAGAGCAATGTCGGCGGCGCCGGCAACGTCGCGCGCAACATCGCCTCGCTCGGCGGCCGCTGCATCTTCGTCGGCCTGATCGGCGAGGATGCCGCCGGCGCGGCGCTGACCGCGGAGCTGTCGAAGCAAGACGGGATCGACTGCGTGCTGGTGCGCGATGCCGGCCGTCCGACCACGCGCAAGGTCCGCTTCGTCTCCGAGCATTTCTCGACCCACATGCTGCGCTCCGACTGGGAGCTCGCGGCACCGGCCGCGCCCGACATCGAGCAGCAACTGATCGATGCGATCCTGCCGCAGCTTGCCCGCGCCGACATCGTGCTGCTGTCGGATTATGCCAAGGGCGTGCTGACCGCGCGCGTGATCCGCAACGTGATCGACGCCGCGCGCCAGGCCAAGAAGCGCGTGATCGTCGACCCCAAGAGCGCCAATCTTGCGATCTACCGCGGCGCCAGCGTGCTGACGCCGAACCGCAAGGAATTCGCCGAGGCGACCCGCAGCCGCGCCGATACCGAGGACGCGATCGCGCAGGCCGCGCCCGACGCGATGGTCCTTGCGGATTGCGAGGCGATGCTGGTGACGCAGGGCGAAAAGGGCATGACGCTGGTGACGCGGGAGGGCCAGTCGATCCATGTGCCGGCGCTGCCGGTCAAGGTGCGCGACGTCTCCGGCGCCGGCGATACGGTCGCGGCCGCGCTGGCGCTGTCGCTCGCGGCCGGCGCCGACTGGGAAGGCGCGCTGCGGATCGCTAGCGCCGCGGCCGCCGTCGCGGTCGGCAAGACCGGCACCGCGACGGTGACGTCGGCCGAGCTGCGGCGGCGGATCCTGCCGCATGCCTCGCTGGCGGCGGAGGACAAGATCGTCCCGGTCGGCGGCGACATCGACGCGCATCTTGCGGAATGGCGCCGGCAGGATCTGCGCATCGGCTTCACCAATGGCTGCTTCGACATCCTGCATCCCGGCCACGTCAAGGTGCTGACCGCGGCGCGCGGCGCCTGCGACCGCCTGATCGTCGGGCTCAACAGCGACGCCTCGGTGCGGCGGCTGAAGGGCGAGGGGCGTCCGGTGCAGAGCGAGCGGGCGCGCGCCGAGGTGCTGGCGGCGCTCGAGGCGGTCGATCTCGTCGCGATCTTCGCGGAGGACACGCCGATCGACCTGATCACCAGGGCGAGGCCGAGCGTGCTGGTCAAGGGCGGCGACTACACCCGCGAGCAGGTCGTCGGTCACGAGATCGTCGAGGCCGCCGGCGGCGAGGTGGTGCTGGTCGACATCCTGCCCGGGCACAGCACGACGTCGCTGGTCGACCGGGCCCGCGGGGGCAAGGCGTGAGCGCGAGCATGGCCTCCGCACCATCGGCCGCGACGCTGCCCGCCTGGCGCGATCCGGCGCGCTGGGCGACCACGAGCGACGTGGTCGCGGTGCTGATCGCGCTGTCGCTGCCGTGGTCGACCTCGCTGGTCGGCATCTTCGGCGTGCTGCTCCTGATCGCGATCGCGCCAACGATCGAGCTGCGGGCATTCCGGACCCTGCTGATGCGGCCGATCTGTGCGGTGCCGGTCGCGCTGTTCGGCCTCGCGCTGATCGGCACGCTGTGGTCGGACGCCCCCTGGGGCACGCGGTTCTATGCCGTCGAGCCGACCGCGAAGCTGCTGGTGCTGCCGCTGCTGTTTTATCACTTCCAGCGCTCCGCACGCGGCACCTGGGTGTTTGCGGCGTTCCTGATTTCCTGCACGCTGCTGATGGTGATGTCCTGGCTGGTCGTGCGCTATCCCGGCCTGACGATGAAGCCGCCGGCAACCGCCGAGCGCGGCATCTTCGTCAAGGACCACATCAACCAGAGCCAGGAATTCACCCTGTGCGCGGTCGCGCTGGCCTATCCGGTCGTGATGCTGCTGCGGTCGAGGCGATTCGTGCTGGCCGCGCTGCTGGTCGTGATCGCGGTGAGCTTCTTCGCCAACATGGCGTTCGTCGTGGTGTCACGCACCGCGCTGGTCACGGTCCCGATCATGTTTGCGGTGTTTGCGCTGCTGCATCTGCGCTGGCGCGCCATCGCCCTGATCCTGTGCGCGGTCGCCGCGTTCTCCACGGTGGCGTGGTATGCCTCGCCGCAATTGCGCACCACCGCCGAGTCGTTCAACCGCGATTACGAGCTCTACAAGCTGCGCAATATGCCGACCTCGATCGGGCTCCGGCTCGAGTTCTGGCGCAAATCGCTCGGCTTCTTTGCCGAGGCGCCGCTGGTCGGCCACGGCACCGGAGCGACGCGCGGCCTGTTCGAACGCGTCGCGATCGGCGGCGTCAACCAGGCCACCGGCGAGGTGATCGGCAATCCGCACAATCAAACGTTGAACGTCGCCGTGCAGTGGGGCATTATGGGCGTCGCGATCCTGTATGCGATGTGGATCCTGCACCTGCTGCTGTTCCGCGGCAGCGGGCTGGCCAACTGGATCGGGCTCCTCGTCGTGGTGCAGAATGTTTTTACGTCATTGTTCAATTCGCACATCTTTGATTTTCACGAAGGCTGGATGTACGTCCTGGGTGTCGGTGTTGCCGGCGGCATGGTGCTGAAGGGGCGTTCGATCGCCGCCGTGGAACCTGAACGCCCAATTCATCCATGATCGCTGGCATGCGCGCGACAGATACGCTATCAGCCTGCATGCCTCGCTCGCAAAACATGCCTCGCTCGCAAAACACGTCTCGCCTCAAAATTCCCGGTTGTCGCTGATCCGCACGCTACATGACGCGCCTTTCACAATTTTCGCTGCGCAACTTCCTGATTCTGGTCCATGACGCGCTCGCGACGGCGTTCGCGCTGGTGGCGAGCTTCTATCTGCGTTTCGAGGGCAATCTGCTCGCCGATCGGCTGCCGCAACTGCTGCGGATCCTGCCCTGGTTCGTGCTGTTCAGCGTCGTGGTCAGCTATTTCTGCAACCTGACCACGGCGAAATGGCGCTTCACGTCGCTGCCGGACGCGCTGAACATCCTGCGCGTCGCGTCGATCCTGACGCTGGCGCTGGTGGTGCTGGACTATGCCTACATCTTCGTCGGGGTGAGCTCGCATGGCTTCGTTTTCCTCGGCCGCGTCACCATCGTGCTGTTCTTCTTCCTCGAAGTGGCGAGCCTGAGCACGCTGCGGCTCGGCTACCGCTATTTCCGCTATTCGCGCACGCGCCTGCATGCCCGCTCCGACAGCGCCGCGCCCGCGCTGCTGATCGGACGCGCCGCCGACGCGGAGGTCGTGCTGCGCGGCATCGAGAACGGGGCCATCAAGCGGCTCTGGCCGGTCGGCGTGCTGTCGCCGTCGGCCGCGGACCAGGGCCAGATGATCCGCAGCATCCCCGTGGTTGGCGGGGTCGACGACATCGAGGCGGTGATCGGCGATTTCGAGAGCCGCAAGCGTCCGATCAAGCGGGTGGTGATGACGCCCTCGGCGTTCGAGCCGGAGGCGCATCCGGAAAGCGTGCTGATGCGCGCCAAGCGGCTCGGCCTGATCGTCAGCCGCCTGCCGTCGCTGGAGGGCGGCGACGCGCCCCGGCTCACCAATGTCGCGGTCGAGGACCTGTTGCTGCGCCCGACCCAGAAGATCGACTATGCCAGGCTCGAGACGTTGGTGAAGGGCAAGTCGGTGATCGTGACCGGAGGCGGCGGCTCGATCGGCGCGGAGATCTGCGACCGCGTCGCGACCTTCGGCGCGGCGCGCCTGCTGGTGATCGAGAATTCGGAGCCGGCGCTCTACGCGGTCACCGAGGCGCTGTCCGCCCGCGACACCGGCGCTGCGATCGAAGGCCGCATCGCAGATATCAGGGATCGCGAGCGCATCATCCGCCTGATGAGCGAGTTCCAGCCGGACATCGTCTTCCATGCCGCCGCGCTCAAGCATGTGCCGATCCTCGAGCGCGACTGGAGCGAGGGCGTCAAGACCAACATCTTCGGCTCGGTGAACGTCGCGGATGCCGCGCTCGCCGCCGGCGCCAGCGCCATGGTGATGATCTCGACCGACAAGGCGATCGAGCCGGTGTCGATGCTGGGCCTGACCAAGCGCTTCGCGGAAATGTATTGCCAGGCGCTCGACCATGACCTGATGGCGCAGGCGGCCAGCAAGGCGCATATGCGCCTGATCTCGGTCAGGTTCGGCAATGTGCTGGCGTCGAACGGCTCGGTGGTGCCGAAGTTCAAGGCCCAGATCGAGGCCGGCGGCCCGATCACGGTCACCCATCCGGACATGGTCCGCTATTTCATGACCATCCGCGAGGCCTGCGACCTGGTGCTGACGGCCGCGACCCATGCGGTGACGCCGGCGCGGCCCGACGTCTCGGTCTACGTCCTGAACATGGGGCAGCCGGTCAAGATCGTCGATCTCGCCGAGCGGATGATCCGCTTGTCCGGGCTGCAGCCGGGCGTCGACGTCGAGGTGGTGTTCAGCGGTATCCGTCCCGGCGAGCGGTTGAACGAAATCCTGTTCGCGAGCCAGGAGCCGACCATCGAGATCGGCGTCGCCGGCATCATGGCGGCCAAGCCGAACCAGCCGCCGATGTCGACGCTGCGCAAATGGCTGGCCTCGCTCGAGGACGCGATCGCGCGCGACGACCGCGTGACCATCCGCGCCGTGCTGCAGGACGCAGTGCCCGAATTCGGCTCGAATGCCGCCTGATCGCGCCGTTCCGCGGCGCGCGCGGCAGAAGCATTTCCGAAGCCAGTCTCGAAAGCCATGACCGGCAAGTCCCACAAAGTCGTCGTCGTCAGCCAGCATTATCCGCCGGATCACTCGACGACCGCCGCGATCATGGCCGCGATCGCCGAGCGGATCGCCGGCGATGCCGAGGTGGTGGTGGTCTCCGGCATGCCGGGCTCGGCGCAGGATGGCGCGCCGGGGCGCCCCGTCGTCGTCGAGATCAGGAACTGGCTGCCGGGCAAGGCGGCGCTGATCAAGCGTGCGCTCGCCGAGGTGCTGTTCACGGCGCGGATCTTCTTTGCGCTGCTGGTGCGGCTCAAGCGCGGCGACGTGGCGCTGACGGTGACCGCGCCGTTCGTGCTGCCCTATGCGGTTGCCGCCGCAGCAAGGCTGAAGGGTGCGAAGTCGGTGCTGATCCTGCACGATCTGTTTCCCGACGTGCTGGTGATGGCCGGGCTGCTGAAGCCGACCTCGCTTGCGGCGCGCGCGCTGCGCGCGATCAACGCGCTGATGTTCCGCGCACTCAACGCCGTCATCGTGATCGGGCGCGACGCCGAGCGGCTGCTGCTGCGCTATGGCGGGATGACACAGGACAAGATCAGGTTCATCCCGAACTGGACCACGCTGGTGCCCGGCAACCGTCCGGTCAGCCCGGACAATCCGTTCCGCAGGCAGATCGCGGCCCGTTTCCTGGTCGGGCTGTCGGGCAATCTCGGCTTCACCCATGATCCGGACATCGTGTTCGAGGCGGCGCGGCTGATGCGCGGCGACGCCGACATCCATTTCCTGCTGTCGGGCTGGGGCATGGGCTTTGCGCGGCTGAAGGAGCTGCAGGCCGAGGCAGAGCTCGCTAATGTCACGCTGGTCGAGCGCGTCGCCGACCGCGATCTGGACGCGCTGCTGTCCAGCGCCGACGTCTGGCTGATTCCCTATCGCAAGAACGTCGCCGGCGTGTCGGTGCCGAGCCGGTTCTACAATCTGCTCGCCGCCGGCCGCCCCGTGATCCTGGTCTCCGAGCCGGAGGCCGAGGCAGCGCTCACCGTGAAGGAGAACCGGCTCGGCTGGGTCGTGACCCCGGGCCGGCCCGACCAGCTCGCCGACGCCATCCGCCAGGCCGCGCACTCGCAGGACGCCGCGATGGCCGAACGGGCGATCGCGACCGCACGAACCTTCAGCCCGGAACGGGCGCTCGGCAGTTATGCCGCGCTGGTGAATGAGCTACTATGCAACCGCGATGGGGAGCGGATGGCATGAGTGAGGCGCGTCGACCGACGGTTCTGGTGACCGGTGCGAGCGGTTTCGTCGGCCGCCACGTCGTGCCTTTGCTCGCCCAGAACGGCTGGGTGGTGCGGCGCGCGGTGCGAACCCCGCCGCGCGACGCCAACGACGTCAGGATCGAGTCGCTCGGGGCGACCACCGATTGGAGCGCCGCGCTCGCCGGCGTCGATGCCGTGGTCCATCTCGCCGCCCGCGTCCATCACCAGGACGAAGAGCACGCGATCGAGCTCTACCACAACGTCAATGTTGGCGGCACGCTGCACCTGGCGCGCGGCGCGATCGCGGCGGGGGTGCGGGATTTCATCTTCGTCAGCACGATCCTGGTGCACGGCCGCAGCAACAGCGGGCGTCCGCCGTTCCGCGAGGACGATGTGCTGACGCCGCGTGGCCTCTACGGCATGTCGAAGGCCGCCGCCGAGGCGGGGTTGCAGGAGCTGGTTCCGGGCACCGGCATGCGGGTGACCGTGGTCCGGCCACCGCTGATCTATGGCGCCGGCGCCAAGGGCAATTTCGCGCTGCTGGAAAAGGCGGTGAAGCTCCGCGTTCCGCTGCCGCTCGCCAATGTCAGCAACCGCCGTGCGTTCCTGTCGGTGCAGAACCTGGCCGCCTTCGTGCTGCATCGGCTGTCGCATCCGGGGAAGGATTTCGACGTGTTCCTGGTCGCCGACAGCGAGCAGGTGTCGACGCCGGAATTCATCGAGCGGCTCGCCCATGCTGCGCACACCTCGCCACGGCTGTTCCGGTTGCCGACCCCGGTGCTGAGCACATTGCTCAGGATCAGCGGCCGCAATGAAGCCAATGACAGCCTGCTCGGCTCGCTCGAGCTCGATCTGTCGAAGGTTGCCGCGAGCGGATGGCAGCCGCCGATCAGCCTCGACGATGGTTTGAAGCTCGCGCTTGGCCCGCCCCTGGCCTGATCGGGACCTTCTTGATCAAGACCTTCTTGATCAGGACCTTCTTCATCAAGACCTTCTTCATCAAGACCTGCGCGGCCGTGAGAACCGGCGCAGCACGACCGCGACGGCGAGCGCGCCGGCCAGCAGCAGCACGATGTCGGCAGCCGGCGAATTGAGCGCGACGGATGCGAATGCGAGCAGCGCCAGCACGACGTTGAGCACAAACACCTCGCCTATGACGCGCCACACCGAGAAGCCGTTGTCGGTGGCGCGCTGATAGAAGTGCGAGCGGTGCGCGGCCCAGAACGGCTCGCGCCGCGCCATCCGGCGCAGCAGCGTCACGGTCGCATCCGCCAGATAGTACAGCGGCAGCAGCAATGCGGCGGCGACGTGCTGATGCAGCGCGAGCTCCAGCAGGCACCAGCCGAGCAACAGCCCGATCGGCAGGCTGCCGACATCGCCGAGGAAGATCTTCGCCACCGGCCGGTTGAACGGCACGAAGCCGAGCAGCGCCCCGCACAGCGCGGCGGCGACGATGGTCGTCACGGGAAGGACGTGGCCGGTGCTGCCGAGCAGGGCGACCGCCACGGCAACAGGCACGGCTTCCGCCGCCGTCATCAGGTCGAGCCCGTCCATGAAGTTGACGAGGTTGACGAACCAGAGGCCGGCGACCAGGAGAAACGCACGCTCCAGCCATAACGGGCAGGCCGGCACGATGCGCAGATCGCCCGGCGCGGCAAACAGCACGGCCGCCACCGCGGCGGCCTGCAGCAGCAGCCGCGGCACCACGGGCAGCGGGCGGACATCGTCGGCAAAGCCGACTGCGGCGATGAACAGGCTCGCCGCGAACACCGTGAACGGGACGGTGAGCGCCGGCGACCCCGCCATCACGATCACGATGCCACCGGCAAGCAGCGTCGCCGCGGTGACCGCGATGCCGGCGCCTTGCGGCGTCGGAACCCGGTGCGAGGAGCGCGCATTCGGCTTCGCCAGCGCCACGCGCAGCAGCATCGGCCGCGTCGCGCCGATCAGGACCGCCGAGATCGCAGCGGCAAGGCCGGCCGCGATGAATGACAGGAGAATCTCGAAACTGCTCATCGGTTCGGCTATTGCGATCCCGGGACTTCGATCGGCTCCGCGCCCTGGGCGGCCTTTTCCGGGCTCAGGATCCACAGCAGACCGCCGAAAATGCCGACCAGGAACGACACCGCGCCGAACAGCAGCGAGATGTTGACGCCCTCATTGGCGGCCAGTCCGGCATAGCCGAAGGCCAATCCCATCGTGGCCTCGCGCACCCCCCAGCCCGCGATCGAGATCGGCACCATCGTGATCAGCATCACCGGCGGGACCAGCTGAAGGACCTCGCCAAACGTGACCGGGGCCGCGATCGACTGCGCCACGCACCAGCCGATCACGGCGGTCACCACGTGGATCACCAGCGACAGCGTCGCTACGCGCAGTCCGTACTTGCGGCTGAACAGCACCTTGTTGGCGATGACGGCGCAGGCATGCACATGATGGGTCGCCCACCATCTCTTCAGCCAGGGCCATGGCAGGATCCCGATCAAGAGGAAGCCGAAACCGGCGGCGAGCGCGGCGAGATCCAGCAGCAGCAGGGCCGTCCAGCCATGGGGATCGGTGATCAGCCGGTAGCTCCACGGCAGGGTCGCGGCGATCACGACGGCGAGCGCGACGAGCCCGATCGCACGGTCGACGAAGATCGAGTAGGTTGCCGCGCGCCAGCCGGCGCCGCTGCGCGCAACCAGCCACAGCCGCACCGCATCGCCGCCGATCGAGGACGGCAGCGTCTGGTTGAAGAAGGTGCCGATGACGTTGAAGCGCATCGCCTGCCCAAGCCCGAGCGGCGCGCCGCATTCCTCGCTGACATCCTGCCAACGCAGCACCCCGAGGAAGATCTGCAGCATCATCACCGCGATCGCCAGCGCCAGCCAGCCCAGGCTCTCGACCCGGATCCGCGAGAGCAACTCATGCAGGTCGACCTTGCGCAACGACAGATAGAGCAGCGCGACCGAGACCAGGATCTTCAGGGTAGAGAGCAGGATTCGGCGCATTTTGACCGCGCTTGCCAGGTTTCAGAATGTGTCGAAAACAGCGCAAAACGCGTTCGCGCGCCCAAATTTGCCGCCTTGGTATGGTTTCCGCGACGATCTGGCAATAGGGCGTTGCGCCGGCCTATTGCGGCAGGGTTGAGGGGCCGGCTAAAGAGGCCCGAACGGGGACCTGCCAGCACCGGGAGTTTACAATACCGGTAAAATCCGGACCGACATGCGGGGTCGCGTGATACTGCTCCGTGGTAGGGCTTCCCGGCAACAGGGCCGTCGCGGGCGGCGGCCTTGACGCAATTTTGATGTATGAGCCAGCGGATACGGCAAAGACTGAAGGCATCCTAGAGGCATCGATGGACCGACGAATTATTCCCCTGATCATGTGCGGCGGCGCGGGGACGCGGCTGTGGCCGGCCTCGCGCGAGGTGCATCCAAAGCAGTTCCTGTCGCTGTTCGGGGCCCGCTCGACCTTCCAGGAGACGCTGCTGCGGGTCGCGGACGCGAGCCTGTTCGAGCGTCCGATCGTGATCACCAACGAGGCCTATCGCTTCATGGTGCTGGAGCAGCTGGCCGAGATCGGCCGCGAGGCGGACGTGCTGCTGGAGCCGATGCGGCGCGATTCGGGCCCGGCGATCGCGGCCGGTGCGGCGTTCGCGCAAGGCCGCGAGAGCGGCGCGATCGTGCTGGCGCTCGCGGCCGACCATCTGGTGCGGGACACGCCGTCCTTCGTCGCCGCATGCCGCGAAGGGCTCGCGGCGGCGGAGCAGGGCCGCATCGTCACCTTCGGTGTCAAGCCGGAGCGACCTGCGACCGAATACGGCTACATCAACCCGGGCGAGGCCGTCGCGGGAGAGGTGAGGGCGGTTGCAAAATTCGTCGAGAAGCCGGATGCGCAGACCGCGGCCGGCTATATCGATGCCGGCTATCTCTGGAACAGCGGCAACTTCATGTTCCGCGCCAGCATGCTGCTCGATGAATATCGCAACGTCGATGACGCGAGCATTGCTTCGATCGAAGGCTCCGTGTCGAACGCGGCGCGCGATCTCGGCTTCGTCAAGCTCGATGCGCAGGCGTTCGGCGCGGCCAAGGCGATCTCGATCGACTATGCGGTGATGGAAAAGACCTCGCATGCAGCTGTCGTCCCGGTGGCCTGCGGCTGGTCCGACATCGGCTCGTGGCGCCAGGTCTGGGAGCTCTCCGACAAGGACAGCCAGGGCAATGCGGCGCGCGGCGCTGCGGTGTTCGAGGACTCCCGCAACTGCAACGTCACCACCGACCGTGCGCTGGTTGCGCTCGAAGGCGTCGACGATCTCGTCGTGGTCGCGACCCAGGACGCCGTGCTGGTGTCACGCCAGAAGGACGCCAACGGGCTGAAGCGGTTGGTCGCCAAGCTCAAGGTGACTGCGCCCGAAGTCACCGAGAGCCACATCAAGGTCCACCGTCCCTGGGGCTCCTACCAGTCGGTCGACAATGGCGACCGTCACCAGGTCAAGCGCATCATCGTCAAGCCCGGCGGGCGGTTGTCGCTGCAAAAGCATCACCACCGCTCCGAGCACTGGATCGTGGTGCGCGGCACCGCGCAGGTCACCGTCAACGAGCTGATCAAGACCGTGCACGAGAACGAATCGATCTACATCCCGATCGGCGCGGTGCACCGGCTGGAAAACCCCGGCAAGATCCAGCTCGAGCTGATCGAGGTGCAGACCGGCAGCTATTTCGGCGAGGACGACATCATCCGCATCGAGGATGATTACCAGCGGACGTGAGCGCCCCAGTTCGTCATTGCAAGCGCCAGCGAAGCAATCCATCGTTCCGCATACGTGGAAACATGGATTGCTTCCGCCTTCGCCAAAGCTTTGGCGGACAAGTCGTCACTGTCGATCTTCGCAATGACGGGATAGAGCTGACGCCGGTTCCCGTGCCCAAAACGAGCCGCCGGTCGATGTAACTCTTTGAATCAAAACGTGTCCGGAATTCGTTGTTGGCATTCGCCACATTTGTGACGCCGTGCTATAGCGGCTGCCAACGAAGCGGGTCGTGGTGCGCGCCAAGAGCGCCGAACGGGGATAGCCTCTCACGCTGATTCCCGCGGAGCCGGGGGTGGCGCTGCAAGCAGCCGGGACAACCGCCAGAACGTCAATTGGGGTCAATGAAATGAATGCAAAAGTGTCCGCATCGGGCGCCAAGGCCGACATCAAGCGCGCCTTGCGCGTCGGCGTGATCGGCGCCGGCGTGATGGGCAGCAACCATGCCCGCGTGCTGGCCGGACTGCCCGGTGTGGTGCTGATCGGGATTGTCGATCCGCTGCCGGAACACCGCACGCGCGCCATCGAGCTGGTCGGCTGCCGCGCGTTCGAGACCCTCGACGAACTGCTCGCCGAGGGCGTCGATGCGGTGACCATCGCCGCCCCCACCCATCTGCATCACGAGATCGCGCTGACATGTCTTGCGCGCAACATCCACATCCTGGTCGAGAAGCCGATCGCCTCTACGGTCGAAGAGGGCCGCGAGATCGTCGCCGCCGCAGAGCGCGCCGGCGTGACGCTGATGGTCGGCCATGTCGAGCGCTTCAATCCGGCGGTCGCCGCGATCAAGCAGGCGATCTCGGGCGAGGATATCCTGTCGATCGGCATCACCCGGGTCGGCCCGTTCCCGCCGCGGATGTCCAATGTCGGCGTCGTCATCGACCTCGCCGTGCACGACATCGATCTGATCCGCTGGTTCACCGAGTCCGATATCGTCGAGGTGCAGCCGCAGCTTTCGAGCGCGGTCGCCGAGCGCGAGGACATTGCGCTGCTCCAGTTCCGCACCGCCTCCGGCGTGCTCGCCCACATCAACACCAACTGGCTGACGCCGTTCAAGGCGCGTAACGTCACGGTCGCGACCCGCGGCAAATATGTGATGGGTGATTTGCTGACGCGCCAGGTCACCGAATGCTTCGGCTTCAAGCCGGACGGCAGCTACTCGATGCGCCATCTGCCCGTCGGCCACGACGAGCCGCTGCGCGCCGAGCTGATCGCCTTCCTCGATGCGGTCGGCAGCGGCAAGCTGCCGGCCGTGTCCGGCGACCAGGGCGTTGCGAGCCTCGAGATTGCGATTCGCTGCCTGGAATCGCCCGCCAGGCCCGCCGCCTCGACGGCACGCAAGGGTCCGCGCCGCGTCGTCGGCTGATCGACACCCTTCAAGTCACGTTGCAAATCACGCGCGAAAGACTCCATGAACCAGCACATGCGTCCTGAATCGATTCCCTTCATCGACATCTCCGCGCAGCGCCAGCGCCTCGGCAAATCGATCGATGAAGCCGTCGCCCGCGTGCTCAATCACTGTCAGTTCATCAACGGCCCGGAAGTCACCGCGCTGGAGCAGGCCCTCGCCGCCTACAGCGGTGCCAAGCACGTGGTGACCTGTGCCAGCGGCACCGACGCGCTGCTGATGGTGCTGATGGCAAAGAACGTCGGTCCGGGTGACGCGGTGCTGTGCCCGTCCTTCACCTTCTGCGCGACCGGCGAGGCCGTGGCGCTGACCGGTGCCACGCCTGTCTTCGTCGACGTCGACGAGGCGACCTTCAACATCGACACGGCGTCGATCAAGCGCGGCGTCGCGACCGCGAGGGCGCGTGGCCTGAAGCCGGTCGGCATCATCCCGGTCGACCTGTTCGGCCAGAGCGCCGATCACGACGCGGTGGCCGCCGTTGCCAGGGCCGAAGGTTTGTTCGTGCTCGACGACGCCGCGCAGGGCTTTGGCGCCAGCTACAAGGGCCGCAAGCTCGGCACCTTCGGGCTTGCGACCGCGACCAGCTTCTTTCCGGCAAAGCCGCTCGGCTGCTTCGGCGACGGCGGCGCCATCTTCACCGATGATGACGAGCTCGCCAACACGCTGCGCAGCATCCGCGTCCACGGCCAGGGTTCCGACAAATACGACAACGTTCGCCTCGGCCTCACCGGCCGGCTCGACACCATGCAGGCCGCGATCCTGATCGAGAAGCTGAAGATCTTTGACGACGAGATCGCCGCGCGCAACGTGGTGGCCGATCGCTATGCCCGCGGGCTCGGCAACCTCGTCACCGTGCCGCGGCTCGCCTCCGGCTGCAGCTCGGTGTGGGCGCAATACACCATCCGCCTGCCCAAGGGCACCGATCGCGACGCCTTCGCCGCGGCGTTGAAGGCGCAGGGCGTGCCGACCGCGATCTACTATACGAAGTCGATGCACCAGCAGACGGCCTATCGCGACTTCCCGGTCGCCGACGGCGGCCTGCCGGTCAGCGAAAGCCTGTCGGAGGACGTCATCAGCCTGCCAATGCACGCCTATCTCGACGAGGCGGCCCAGGACCGCGTCATCGCGGCTGTGCGCGGCGCGCTGTCGGCCTGATACGCCAGTTTGACGTATGGCGAGCATGCGGCGGAGCGTTTTCAAGCGAAGTGGATACCGGTTCGCATAAAGAAAACGCGTCAAAAAAGAATCTAGAGCCTCGTTCCGATTCCATCGGAACGGAAAAGGCTCTAGAAGCACCGCATGCTTGGGCGCATCTTCACGGTCGGCGGCTATACGCTTCTCTCGCGGCTCACCGGGCTCGCGCGCGACATCATGCTCGCGGCGATCCTCGGCGCCGGACCGATCGCCGACGCCTTCCTGGTCGCCTGGCGGCTGCCCAATAATTTTCGCGCGATCTTCGCCGAGGGCGCGTTCAACACCGCCTTCATCCCGGCCTATGCCCATGTCCATGGCAGGGGCGGCGGCTCGTCGGCGCGGCTGTTCGCCGACCGTATCTTCACGCTGCTGTTCCTGACCCAGCTCGGGCTGTTGGTGCTGGCCTGGGTGTTCATGCCGCAGGCGCTGCGCCTGCTCGCGCCCGGTTTCACCGATGAACCGGTGCAGCGCGGGCTCGCCATCGAGTTCACGCGGATCACATTCCCCTATCTGCTCCTGATCACGATGGTGACGCTCTATGGCGGCATCCTCAACGTGATGCAGCGCTTCGCGACCGCCGCCGCCGCATCGATCTTCCTCAATCTGTCGATGATGGCGACGCTGGCGCTCGCGGCGTTCTTTCCCACCGCCGGACATGCCGCCGCCTGGGGCGTGCTGATCTCGGGCTTCCTGCAATATTTTCTGCTCGCCGGCGATCTGGCGCGGCATGGCGGCTTGCCGCGCTTCGCCATGCCACGGCTCGACGAGGACGTGAAGGCCTTCTTCCGCGCGATCGGCCCCGCGACCTTGGGCTCGATGGGGACGCAGGTTGCGGTGTTCGCCGACACCATCATTGCGACCTTCCTGCCGTCAGGCGCGCTGGCCGCGCTTTATTATGCCGAGCGGCTCTATCAGCTGCCGATCGGTGTGATCGGCATTGCGGTCGGGACCGTGCTGCTGCCGGAGATGGCGCGGCGGCTGTCGGCGGATGACATCGCCGGCGCCGCGCACGCGCAGCGCCGTGCTTTCGACTTGACGCTGCTTGCCACCATCCCGTTCGTCGCGGCCTTCATCGCGGTGCCGGATCCGATCGTGCGCGCGGTGTTCGTGCGCGGCGCCTACACCACGGCCGACGCGTCGGCGGCTGCCGCGACGCTCGCCGCCTACGCCGTCGGCCTGATTCCGTTCGTGATGATCAGGAGCGCAGTCGCCACCTTCTATGCCCGCAAGGATACCGCCACGCCGGTCAAGGCGTCGCTGACGGGACTGACCGTCAACGTTCTCCTCAAGATTGTCCTGATGGGCACGCTGGCGCAGGTCGGGCTCGCGCTTGCGACTGCGATCGGCGCCTGGATCAACCTGCTGCTGGTGCTGTTCTTCGCGATACGCCGCGGCTATCTCGCGCTCGACCGCGCGCTGCTGCGCTCGTTCGGCACGTTTGCGGTCTGCGGCATCGTGCTTGGAGTGACGCTGTGGCTGACCTCGCATTTCGCGGCGATCTGGTTCGCGCCGATGCAGCATTTCCGCGACGAATTGATCTTGCTGCTGCTGATGGCAGTCGGCGGCTTCGTCTACGCCTTCCTGGTCCTGACGCTGTTCGGCCGCGGCTGGCTGTTCGCGCTCCGGCGCGGGTAGGGAGCGGACTCGTAGCGCGCGAGCAGCGCGGCTTGCTCGGCCTCATGAGCTTCACGGCAATCCATTCGGCTGAGGTTAGATAGAAACCCTTACGTCCCCGTCTCACAGCGGACGTAGACCATGTTGCCGTAGCGGGTGGCGGCGCTCTTTTCGACGAAACGGGTGATCATGACTTGGCCATCGTACCAGACGATCTCGCGATCTTGCTCGCCGGGCGTCGGACCGCGCGGGCCGATATACTTCCTGCCACCCGGCCCCCCCTTTAGCCACAATTCCTGCGGGATAGTCCGATCGGCCTGATGCATCATGACGCCGCCGGACTTTCCGGCGCGGATCACATAAGGCGTCCGGCACTGGCCGCGCGCGGCGCTTTCGGTACGGACACGATCGGCCGGGATTTCGAACGAGGCGAGGCCCCAGCGGCCGAGGAGTTCGCCGGTGTGGATGGTCATTAGCCTTTCGTCGGATTGAGCGGCATGCACCGACACTGACGCAACTGACAGGATTGCAACTGACAGGATTCGTACTGCGGCCGTCGCGAGATTAGCAGTTCGGGGTTGGCCGTTTAGCGACTCTGCCACGATCGCATGCTTCCATGATCTCGCGTTGCTGCGTCATGAAGTTCGTTAATATGGCTCGCCGCCAACGCTTGAGGCAAATTTTCTATCTGACGACCGTGACACAATCGCTACATTTCCGAATTAGGCCGCAGTGCACTCAATTGGCATTGCTCCTAACATGCGATGAGTGTCCCTAACGGACTCCAGCACCAGAATGCCATTCCCTGTCAGTGTCTGCTTCTGGCCCATCGCGACGGAGTGCGCAGCCACAAACATGGTCGCTATGGGAAGCAAAGTGGACGCCGTCACAAGTCGCATGGCGACTGCCGGGCTTTTAGGCGCACGCCCTAGATGAGCTGCGACCATCAAGGCGCGCTGTTTGGCTTGCGGCTACGGGGCCTGCTTTCGTGAGTTCGGAATAATGGAAGTGTGCTCCTGATTTGCCCGACATGTCAAGTTGCCTGTCGAGGCCCCCGCCGGCTCCTTTGCATGGGGTTGTTTTGCATGTTTTGGCGCCGCGCACCTTCGAAGGGTGTCAGCCCGTTTGGCTGCGGTTCGATGAGGCCGGAAGGGCGATCGAATTCTACCGGCAAACGATCGATCCAAGGCCGCTGCGCCCGGTCCCGCGATAGTGATCGCGGCCGGTTTCGCAAGTGCCGAAATCACCCGAGAAAGGCGTTTGCGCTTCCCCGCCAACCACGCCAATATGCGGCCAAACAACCAAGCCAATTGGAGAGACGATGGCAGCTCCCATCAAGTTCGGCGTCGGACAAAGCGTGCGGCGCAAGGAGGATGACGCCCTGATTCGCGGCAAGGGCCGCTACACCGACGACGTCGCCCCGTCTCCCGCGTTGCACGCGCTGATGCTGCGCTCGCCGCATGCGCATGCGAGCTATACCATCGATGCCGGCAAGGCCCGCGGCATGCCCGGCGTGGCGCTGATCCTGACCGCGGCCGATGTCGCCGAACTCGGCGGCCTGCCGTGCCTGTTCAACCTCGAGACCGATCCGTTCACCGCGCCGCCCTATCCGATCCTCGCCAGGGACGAGGTGCGCCATGTCGGCGATGCCATCGCCTTCGTGGTGGCCGACACGCTCGACCACGCCCGCGACGCGATCGAGGCTGTTGACGTCAAATGGACGCCGCTGCCGGCGGTGGCCGGCCTCGTCAATGCCGTCAAGAAGGGCGCGCCGCAGGTCTGGCCGGACAAACCTGGCAACGTGCTGTTCGACGTCTCGATCGGCGACAAGAAGGCCGCGGAAGACGCCTTCGCCAAGGCGCATGCCGTGGCCGAGATCACCATCGTCAATCCGCGCGTCATCACCAATTTCATGGAGACCCGCGCGGCGGTCGCTGAATATGACGCCAAGAAGGATCATCTGACCCTGACGATCGGCAGCCAGGGCAGCCATCGCCTGCGTGAGATCCTCTGCGACATGATCCTGAAGATGCCGAAAGAGAAGATGCGGGTGATCTGCCCCGACGTCGGCGGCGGCTTCGGCACCAAACTGTTCCCGTACCGCGAATACGCGCTGATCTCGGTTGCGGCGCGCCAGCTCAAGAAGTCCGTCAAGTGGACCGCCGAGCGCTCCGATCACTTCATGGGCGACGCGCAGGGCCGCGACAATCTCACCACCGCGAAGATGGCGCTGGCCGAGGACGGCAAATTCCTCGGCATGGACGTCGATTTGATGGGCGACATGGGCGCCTATCTCTCGACGTTTGCGCCCTACATCCCGCATGGCGGCGCCGGCATGCTGCCGGGCCTCTATGACATCAAGGCCTTCCACTGCCGTGTCCGCACCGTCTTCACCAACACGGTGCCGGTCGATGCCTATCGCGGCGCCGGCCGCCCGGAGGCCGCCTACGTGATCGAGCGCCTGGTCGACGCTTGCGCACGAAAACTCGACACGACGCCTGACGCCATCAGGCGGAAGAATTTCATTCCGCCGAAGTCGCTGCCCTATACGACCGCTACCGGCAAGGTCTACGACTCCGGCGACTTCGCCGCGCATATGAAGCGCGCGATGGAGATCGCGAACTGGAAGGAGTTTCCGAAGCGCGCCAAGGCTGCCAAGAAGGACGGTCTGGTGCGCGGCATCGGGATGGCGAGCTATGTCGAGGTCTGCGGCACGATGGGCGAGGAGACCGCCAATGTGGCGCTCGATGCCAATGGCGATATCTCGATCCTGATCGGCACGCAGTCGAGCGGGCAGGGCCACCAGACCGCCTATGCCCAGATCGTCGCCGAGCAGTTCGGCGTGCCGCCGGAGCGCGTCCATGTGCTGCAGGGCGACACCGACAGGATCGCGACCGGGCTCGGCACCGGCGGGTCGGCGTCGATTCCGTCCGGCGGCGTCAGCGTGCAGCGCGCCACGCACGAGCTCGGCACCAAGCTGAAGGAGTTGGCGGCGCAGGCGCTGGAGGCCGGCGCCGGCGACCTCGAAATTGCAGATGGCCGCATCCGTATCGCCGGCACCGACCGCTCGGTCAGCTTTGCCGATCTCGCCAAGCGTCCCGGTGGCGACACATCGAAGATGAACGCCAGCGCGACATTTGCGAGCGCCGACGGCACCTATCCGAACGGCACCCATCTCGCCGAGGTCGAGATCGATCCGGCCACCGGCATCATCAGGATCGTCTCTTACGTCATCGTCGACGATTTCGGCGTCACGCTCAATCCGCTGATGCTGGCGGGCCAGGTGCATGGCGGCGCGATGCAGGGTATCGGCCAGGCGCTGATGGAGCAGGGCGTCTACAATCCCGCCGACGGCCAGCTCGTCACCGGCACGTTCATGGACTATGCGATGCCGCGCGCCGCGGACGGACCGTCCTTCGTGTTCGAGACCCACAACGTGCCCTGCACGACCAATCCGCTCGGGGTGAAGGGCGCGGGCGAGGCCGGCGCGATCGGCTCGTGCCCGGCGGTGGTCAACGCGATCATCGAGGGGTTACATCGCGAGTATAGGATCGGCCACATCGACATGCCGGCAACGCCCGAACGGGTCTGGATCGCGATCCGCGAGGCCCAGCGCCTGCACAAGCTCTGACAAACTGCCGCGGGCGGAATGAAGCTCCGCGCGCGGTGTTCGCAAAACACAGGCCGGCCACAGACCGTGGAACGGCACAACCGGGATTGAGGGGATTTTGCCGATGAAGCGGATCGTCGTGGTTGCAGCGATGCTTGCGTTGAGTGCCGGTGCCGTCGTCGCCCAGCAGGACCGGGTCAATCAGACCCAGTCCCAGATGAAGGAGACCGGCAAGAACGCCGGCGCGCTCGGCGCGATCATCAAGGGCGAGAAGCCCTATGACCAGGCGACCGTCGATGCCGCGCTGGCGAAGTTCGAGGACACCGCCAAGAAGCTGCCGACCCTGTTCCCCGAGAGCACCAAGGGCCTCAAGCCCGATGGCGACTACTCGGCCTCGCCGAAGATCTGGGAAGACAAGGCCGGCTTCGAGCAGCACATCGCGAGCTTCACCAAGGCCGTCGGCGACGCCAAGGGCAAGATCAAGGATGTCGACACGCTGAAGGCCGAGCTCGGCATCATCGGCAAGCAGTGCGGCGGCTGCCACGAGACCTATCGCGTCAAGAAGGGCTGATCGCGGTTTCCGACGCTGCGAGCATCAATGCAAAGGGCGGACGCCGCGAAGCGTCCGCCCTTTTTGTGTCGGCCTTTTCTTGTTGAAATTACTTCGTCACCTGGCCGCGGATCTCGCCGCCCGGGTTGGCTGCAGTGTGGACGTTGACATAGTACTTGCCGGCCAACAGATCGGCGGCCTGCGCGTCGGTCAGCGTCGCGCTGCCGTCGACCGGGCTCGAGGTGGCGTTCGGGATCGCGACCGCGACGCCGGCATTCTTGCCGGTCTCGGCGGGACCGTGGAAATGTGCCGCGGTGGCGGGGCCGGAGAGGCCGGAATAGGTCAGCTTCCAGGTGAGCTTCTTGGAGGCGGCATCGTAGTCGATATCAGCGGTGCCGGTGCCGGCGCTGGTGTTCGGCGGTACTTCGGTCTTGCCGCTCAAGGTCGCCTTCAGCTTCTCGGCGAAGGCGGGGCCGGCGAAGGCGATCGCGGCGCCGAGCGTCAGCGTGGCAAGCAGGGTCTTGTTCGACATGGTTTTCTCCCCTTTGACGTCACAGGACGGTTTCAGTCTTCAAACAGCGGCTTCGCGGATTTATTCCCAAAATGATCGTGAGGGCCACAAATTTCATGCGAGCGCATGCCACCGCTTGCCATCATACTGGTCGATGCGTTGAGACGCCCAATGACGGATCGGTGAATGCTGCGACGAATTCTCCTTCTGGCCCTGGTGGCCTGCATCGCCGGCTGCGGTGTGTTCTGGTGGCTGACGATCCCCGCAACGATTGCTGCAAGTGCGCTGCCCGCCTATCAGCCTGACCTGGCGAACGGGCTCACAACGTTCAATGCAGGTGGATGTTCCTCCTGCCATGCCGTGCCGAAGCAGGACGACCGCCTGAAGCTCGGCGGCGGGCTCGCGATTCCGTCGCCGTTCGGCACCTTCTACGCGCCGAACATCTCGCCCGATCCGAACGACGGCATCGGCCGCTGGAGCGAGGCCGATTTCGTCACCGCCGTCATGAAGGGCACTTCGCCGGCGGGGACGCATTATTTCCCGGCGTTCCCCTACACATCCTACCAGCACGCCAGGCTCAATGATGTGCGCGACCTCTTTGCCTATCTGAAGACGTTGCCGCCGGTTGCCGCCAAGGTCCGCGACCACGACGTGCCGTTCCCGTTCAACATCCGCCGCGACATCGGGGTCTGGAAATTCCTGTTCATGGACGGCAAACCGCTCGTCGCCGATGCCGGTCGATCGGCGCAGTGGAATCGCGGCGCC
Source organism: Bradyrhizobium genosp. L (assembly GCF_015624485.1). NCBI lineage: Bacteria > Pseudomonadati > Pseudomonadota > Alphaproteobacteria > Hyphomicrobiales > Nitrobacteraceae > Bradyrhizobium > Bradyrhizobium genosp. L. Next base: position 5,126,322 of record NZ_CP061378.1, on the reverse strand, counting down.
TATCTCGTCAACGGCTTTGGCCACTGCGCCGAGTGCCACAGCCCGCGCAATCTGCTCGGCGGCATCATCGCCGCGCAACGCTTCGCCGGCGGACCCAACCCGGAAGGCGAGGGCTGGGTACCGAACATCACGCAGAAGGGCCTGTCGGACTGGAGCGCGAAGGATATCGCGTATTTCCTGGAGAGCGGGCAGACGCCGGACGGCGACAGTGCCGGCGGCTCGATGGGGCGCGTGATCCGCAACACCTCGCAGCTCTCCGCCGCTGATCGCGATGCGATCGCCGACTACATCAAGTCGCTGCCGCCGGTCGAGGGACCGCCGAAGCCGAAGAAGAAAGATAGCTGACGCAGCGCTATTTCCCGACGGGCAATGCGACGTGTTCGGCGCTGCGCATCGGATCGATCGAGAAGTTGATCGGGACGTCGTTGCCGTCGTGGCATCGCAGCAGCCCCGAATAGGCCCGCGTGCCGGATACGGTGACGTGGCATTTGTCGTCGGCCAATGTCAGCGTGCCTTCGACGCCCGGTGCCCTGGTCGAGATCCTCAGCTCGAGCGTTCCGGATTTTTCCTCGACGCCGTTGACGCTGCAGAGGCCGACATGCCGCAAGGTGATCGGGCCGGCATACAGGGGGCCGGCGCCGTTCGCTGACGTCGTCAGATCCGCCTTCATCTCCCATTCCCCGAGGTAGCCGATCTGGCCATTGGCGGACTGCGATTGCGCCAGCGCGAGGCCGCACCCGGCGCAGATCACACAGGCGGCGAGCAGCGCCGGCGCGATCAGCCGGTGCGAGTGCCGTCGCATCATTGCAGCTCCCGCACCACGCGGAATCCGTTGCCGTAATAGCGCACGTCGATGTCGTAGCGGAACCGGGCCGCCGAGCGCACCGCGGCCGCGGGACTGGTGAAGTTGCCGCCGCGCAAGCCACGCAGCCGGCAATCGCCGGCGGTCCAGGCCGACACATCCTTCGGCGCGCCGCGGTAGTTGTCATTCCAGCAATCCTCGACCCACTCCGCGGCGTTGCCCGCGGTGTCGTACAGGCCGAAGCCGTTGGGACGGAAGGAGCCGGCCGCCGCCATCTTCTGGGGCGGCGGAGTGACGCAGGTGGAACACTCGGCGCGCCCGGTGCCGGCGTCGCGTCCCCACCAGAACGCGGTCTTGGTTCCCGCACGCGCGGCGTACTCCCACTCGGCTTCCGTCGGCAGGCGATACTTCTGCCCGGTCTTCTGCGACAGCCAGGCGAGGAAGGGCTTGGTGTCCTCCCAGCTCACATTGATGACGGGCTGATTGCCACGGCCCCAGCCGTGATCGTCGGGCCGGTACTTGCAGGCGCCGGCGTCGGCGCACTGATCCCACTCGGCGAATGTGACTTCGCGACGGCCGATCGCGAACGGCCGCGGGATGGTCAGGGTGCGCTCCGGCTTCTCGTAGGGCGAGTCGTTGGAGCCCATCACGAACTCCCCGCCAGGCACCACGACGAGTTCCCCGCACTCTGTGCAATCCTTGAACACGTCACCCGGCTCCAGCGTCGATGGCTGCGCCTGGGCTTGCGCCACGGCCTGGTATCCCGGAGGCGCTGGACGGTCTGGGCCGGTTTCGTTATCCTGTTTCAGGTTGATGGCTTCGGCGCTGGCGCCGAGTGTTGCGGCCATTGCTGTGATGGATATCACAAACAGGGAATGTAATTTCATCTATCGTTTCCGGCCAAAGTGCCAATTATCGTCAGTGCAAAGATACAATAGAGCGACGCGAGAATGCTCCATTCAGCGATGATCGGCAAGCCGAGGTCGGAAGCGGGCAAGTAGCAGTGTCCGCGCAAGCTGAGTTTCCGCGCAGACGAGACTGAACGCAATTTTTGATGATGCATTGGCCGCGCGAAAGGCGGCCGAGATTGGGGAATTGCAATGATGCGTAGATGTTTCCCGCTGGCCATGGTGCCGCTCCTTGCTCTCTTCGCATTCACCGCGCCTGCGCAGGCGCAGACCGGAGGGCCGACGGCGTCGCCGCCAAATGCGGCCGTCTACTTCATCGGCCTCAAGGACGGCGACACCATCCCGCCGAAGTCGACCATCCATTTCGGCCTGCGCGGCATGGGCGTGGCGCCGGCCGGCTCGGACCGCGCCAATTCGGGTCACCATCACCTCATCATCGATTCGCCGACGCCTCCGCTCAATGTGGAGATCCCGAACGATTTCCAGCATCTGCATTTCGGCGCCGGCCAGACCGAGACCGAGCTCGCGCTGCCGCCCGGCGAGCACACGCTGCAGCTCGTGTTCGGCGACAAGAACCACGTTCCGCACTCGCCGCCGGTGATCTCCGAGCGCATCAAGGTCAAGGTCGTCGATGCGGCCGCGACGCCGCAGGCCGCTGCGCCTCAGGCCGCGCCGGCACCAACAGTAGCTGCTCCGCCGGCCGCTGCAGCGCCGCCGGCCGGCCGCCGGCCTTCGCCGAAGGACGCCAAGGTCTATTTCATCTATCCGAAGGACGGCGGCTACATCCCGCCGAATCCGGTGATCCGTTTCGGCCTGCTCAACATGGGCGTCGCACCGGCCGGCTTCGACAAGCCGAACACCGGGCATCACCATCTGCTCGTCGACACCGATCTGCCGCCGCTCGACCAGCCGATTCCGAGCGACTTCAACCATCTGCATTTCGGCGCCGGCCAGACCGAGGCCAAGATCACGCTGCCGCTTGGCCAGCACAAGCTGCGGCTGCTGTTCGCCGACTTCAGCCACACGCCGCATGATCCGGCGGTGTTCTCCGAAGTCATCACCGTTAACGTGACCGCCGATGGCCGTCCTCCGTATCGCCGGAAGAGACATCACTGGCGACACTACTACCGCTACTGAGATGCAGTTGAGCCGAACCATCCACGCCTTCTGCCTCACAGTCGCGATGCTTGTCGCGACCGTAGGGAGCGTCGCAGCCGCGGATCGACGCGTGGCGCTGGTGATCGGCAATTCGGCTTACAAGAGCGCGCCGACGCTCAGCAACACGATCAGCGACGCAACCGCGATCGCGGGCCTGCTGAAGTCGTCCGGCTTCGAAGTCGTGATCTCGCGCAACGATCTTGGCGTCGTCGACTTCAAGCGTGCCGTGCGTGAGTTCCTGCTCACCGCTGAAAATGCCGATGTCGCTGTGGTCTACTACGCGGGCCATGGCGTCGAAATCGGCGGCACGAACTATCTGATCCCGGTCGATGCGAAATTGAGCCGCGACTACGACATCGACGATGAGGCGGTCGCGCTCGACCGGTTGATCTGGGCATTGCAGCCGGTACGGCGGTTGCGTCTGATCCTGCTCGATGCCTGCCGCGACAATCCGTTCCCGACGCGGGTCCGCTCGGCCGGCTTGCGCTCGAACATGAAGGGTGGTCTCGGCAAGCTGGAGGACGTCAGCGCCGACACGCTGGTGGCCTACGCCGCGAAAGCGGGCTCGGTGTCCTATGACGGCGACGGCGTCAACAGCCCCTATGCGACCGCGCTGCTGCGTCATCTGACCGAGCCCGGCGTCGACATCCGCATCGCGCTTGGCCGGGTGCGCGATGATGTCATCAGCATGACCGGCGGCCGGCAGGAGCCCTTCATCTATGGCTCGCTCGGCGGTGCCACGATCTCGCTGGTGTCGAACGGCCCACCGAAGGCGGCGGAGCCGATCGCGTTGGCCCCGGCCGCCAATCCGTCCCCGGCGTCGAAGCCTGCCGCTCCGGCCGCGTCGCGGCCAGCACAGGCGCCCGTCGCCGCGGCTCCCGGCAGTCCGCCGCCGGCGGCACCGGCTTCGCCGAAGCCCGCCGCAACTTCACCGTCGGCACGCGTGGCGCTTGCGCCCAATCCGCCGCCAGCTCAGCCCGCGGTACGCGATACGGTCGATCCCGCGGTGGCCTGCAGCCGCGACGAACAGCGCCTGGCGCGGTTGCGCTCCGATCCGTCACCGGGCGAGATCGCCAAATTCCGGCGCGAGCTGGTGTGCGAGCGGCTCAGGGCGCAGGTGCAGCGCTTGTTGGAAAGCGTGTCGATCGATCCGCAGCCGCAGGCCGCGCCTGCTCAGGCCGCGCCGGTCGCCGCCGCGCCCACCCAAGCCGTACCCACCCAGGCTGCTCCGGCGCAAGCCGTTCCGGCCCCGACTGCGCCTGCCGCGGCGTCCAAGCAGGCTCAACGTCAGGCGCCTGCTCCGCAGGCGTCGGCCGCCGACGTCTGTGCGCGCGATGCCGCGCGGCTCGCCGAGCTACGCCGCGAGCCGAGCGTCGAGGCGTTCAGGAGGTTCGAGCAGGAGATCGATTGCGAGCATATCCGGCCGCAGCTGCAGCGGCTGCGCGAAAGTCTCGGTCTCTGAGGCGCTACCTCGCCCCGAATGCCTTGAAGGTGATGATGGTCAGCGTGTCCTGGATGCCCGGGATCACCTGCACCTTCTCGTTGATGAAGTGGCCGATGTCGGTCTCGTTATCGACGTAGAATTTGACCAGGAGATCGTAATTGCCCGCGGTGGAATAGATCTCCGACGCGATCTCGGCCTCCGCCAGCGCGTTGGCGACGGCGTAGGACTGGCCGAGCTTGCATTTGATCTGGACGAAGAAGGGAACCATCGAAGTCGTCTCCGGGGATTTTTCCGACTATAGGCCAAAAACCGGCGGCGAAGGCAAGGTCGGGGCAACGCCGGACGACGATCAATCGCCCGGCAAGTCACGGCAAATCAAGGCGAACTTGCTGCCAACGGGCTGCCGCGCTAGGACAGGCTATGGTCCGATACGTCCTAATCGCTGGCGCGGCAGCATGACGCCGATCGCGCTCACCATCGCCGGTTCGGATTCGTCCGGCGGCGCGGGCATCCAGGCCGATCTCAAGAGCTTTGCCACGTTCGGCGTCTACGGCGCCTCCGTGATCACGGCGCTGACGGCGCAGAACACCACGGGCGTCAGCGGCATTCATCCGGTGCCCGCCGAATTCGTCACCGCGCAGATCGACGCGGTGTTCTCCGACCTCGCGGTCGGCGCGGTGAAGATCGGCATGGTGGCCCAGGTCGAGACGATTGCGGCGATCGCCGCCGCTCTCGCGCGCTGGTCGCCGCGTCATGTCGTGCTCGATCCCGTGATGGTCGCGACCTCAGGCGATCGGCTGCTGGCGGCCGAGGCGGTCGAGGCGCTGAAGACGAAGTTGTTTCCGCAGGCAGCGCTGATCACGCCGAACCTGCCGGAGGCAGCGGCGCTGCTGAACGAGGAGGTTGCGGCAAGCGAGGCCGACGTCGAACGTCAGGGCAGGCAGTTGCTGGCGACGGGATGCCGCGCGGTGCTGGTCAAGGGCGGCCATGGCCACGGCAGCGAGAGCATCGACTATCTGATCGACGGCGAACGCAGCATCGCCCTTCGCGCGCCGCGCATCGCGACAGCAAACACCCACGGCACCGGCTGCTCGCTGTCCTCGGCGATCGCAGCAGGGCTTGCCAAAGGCTGTGACACCGAGACCGCCGTGCGCGACGCCAAGGCGTGGATCACGCAAGCCATCGCCGCAGCCGATCGCTTCGCCGTCGGCCACGGCCACGGACCCGTGCATCATTTCCACAAGTATTATTGAAACGCCGCAGCGCCTAGGCTTCGCGCGATCCCCGTCATTGCGAGGAGCGATAGCGACGAAGCAATCCATTTGCCCGCATGCGTGGATGGATTGCTTCGCTTCGCTCGCAATGACGAGAGATTGCCACCTGTTCCGTCGCGACACAGCGGCAACACATCGCTGTTGCCCACACCTGCGGCGGCCGATGTCGCCAGATTGTCGCATCGCGCTGTTATCGCGGATGAAGGGGCATGCGACTGATTCTCGTTAACTGATTGTGGGGCCTTGCGTCACGGGAATCGTCATCGCCTTGTCACAGGAATCTGTTAGGTGCACGGCATGGGAAGCGACTCCTTGAGTGAAGAAAGCCCCGAGCGGCGCTTTCGCACTTTGTTCATCTCCGACGTCCATCTCGGAGCCCGCGGTTCGCAAGCCGACCGCCTGCTGGACTTCCTCCGCTCTCACGATGCCGACACGATCTATCTGGTTGGCGATATCGTCGACGGCTGGGCGCTGAAGTCGAACTGGCACTGGCCGCAGACCCACAACGACTTCGTGCAGAAGATGCTGCGCAAGGCGCGCAAGGGCGCCAAGGTGATCTACGTCCCGGGCAACCACGACGAGTTCCTGCGCAATTTCTACGGCACGCATTTCGGCGGCATCGACGTGGTGGAGAACACCGTGCACACCGGCGCCGACGGCAAGCGCTATCTGGTGATCCACGGCGACATCTTCGATCTCGTGGTGCAGAACGCGCGCTGGCTCGCCCATCTCGGCGACAAGGCCTACGACTTCGCGATCCAGATGAATCGCTTCGTCAACTTCTTCCGCAAGATGTTCGGCGTGCCGTACTGGTCGCTGTCGCAATGGGCCAAGCTGAAGGTCAAGAAGGCGGTGAACTATATCGGCGCCTTCGAGTCCACGCTGGCCGGCGAGGCGCGGCGCCACGGCTGCGACGGTGTGATCTGCGGCCACATCCACTACGCCACGATCCATGACGAGCACGGCATCCGCTACATGAACTGCGGCGACTGGGTGGAGAGCTGCACTGCGCTCGCCGAGCACGAGGACGGCCGCTTCGAGATCATCACCTGGACCGATCCGGTACGCCGCATCGCGCCGGTTCCGCGGGTCACGGCACGCGCTGCATGACGCATATCCTGGTCGCGACCGATGCGTGGCATCCCCAGGTCAACGGGGTTGTCCGCACGCTGACCATGATGGCGCAGGCCGCCAAATCGCTCGGCGTCGAGGTGAGCTTCCTGACGCCGGATTCCTTCCGCACCTTTGCGATGCCGAGCTATCGCGATCTCAGGTTGGCGCTGCCGGTTCAGTCCAAGGTCACGGCGCTGATCGAGGCGGCGAGGCCTGACAGCATCCATATTGCCACCGAAGGCCCGATCGGGCTGTCGGTGCGCCGCTACTGCCACAGGCGCGGCCTGCCGTTCACGACCAGCTTCCACACCCGCTTTCCCGAATACGTCTCGGCGCGGACGCCGATCCCGGAAAGCTGGGTCTGGCGCGCGCTGCGCTGGTTCCACAAATCGAGCCAGGCCGTGATGGCGGCGACACCGGCGCTGGCAAGCGAGCTGCGCCAGCGTGGCTTCCGCAACGTGGTGCTGTGGTCGCGCGGCGTCGATACGGCGCTGTTCCATCCACGTGACGTCGATCTCTGCCTGCCGCAGCCGGTCTATCTCAGTGTCGGCCGCGTCGCGGTGGAGAAGAATCTCGAGGCGTTCCTCGCGCTCGATCTGCCCGGCACCAAGGTCGTGGTCGGCGACGGTCCGGCGCGCGCGACGCTGGAGCGCAAGTTTCCCGAGGCCGTGTTCCTCGGCGCGCGCCATGGCGAGGAACTTGCCGAGATCTACGCCGCCGCTGATGTCTTCGTGTTCCCGAGCCGGACCGATACGTTCGGCCTGGTGCTGCTCGAAGCGCTGGCGAGCGGCCTGCCGGTTGCCGCTTTCCCGGTCACCGGCCCTCAGGACGTGATCGGCGCGGCGCCCGTCGGGGTGCTCGACGAGGATCTGCAGCAGGCCTGCCTGGAGGCGCTCAGCATTCCCCGGCAGGTCTGTGTCGATTTCGCCGCGCTCCACACCTGGCAGGCCTCGGCGCGGGTCTTCATCGATCGCTGCCTGAATGTCCGCCCGGTGCTGCCGGATGGCGAGGGCGAGGCGATCGAGCTCGGCGCCGGCGAACACCATTTCGCCGCGCTGCCGGCGACCCAGTCCACATCACGCTAAAGCGCCTTGCCGGGTCGCCGGCCGCCGCGATACAAACTGGGGATGACGGACATCGCCCAAACCCCACTCGTCGCCGCCGCTGATATCGACGCGGCCGCCAGGGTGGTCGCGCCGTTCGCGGTGCGCACGCCGCTCCTGAGCTTCCCCGTGCTCAACGAGCGCGCGGGCACGCAGGTCTTCCTGAAGCCCGAGATGCTGCAGCGGACCGGATCGTTCAAGTTCCGCGGCGCCTTCAACAAGCTCGCCTCGATCCCGCAAGACAGACGCGGCGGCGGCGTGGTCGCATTCTCCTCCGGCAACCATGCCCAGGGCGTCGCGGCGGCGGCAAAGATCCTCAACATGCAGGCGACCATCGTGATGCCCGCGGACTCGCCGCTGACCAAGCGCGAGCGCACCAAGTCCTACGGCGCCGAGGTCGTGCTCTACGATCGCGACCGCGACGACCGCGAGGCGATCTCGAACGGCATCGCGAGCAAGCGCGGCGCCACCCTGGTGCGTCCCTATGACGATCCCTTCGTGATCGCAGGGCAGGGCACCGCCGGCCGCGAGATCGCCGACGACATGGCCGCGCTCGGGCTCACCCCCGACATCGTCGTGGCGCCGGCCTCCGGCGGCGGCCTGATCGCAGGCGTTGCCACCGCGGTGAAGTCGAAATTTCCGTTAGCCCAGGTGATCGTGGCCGAGCCCGCCGGCTATGATGATCACGCGCTGTCGCTGAAGGCCGGGCACCGCGAGGCGCATCCGGTCGCGGCGCGCACCATCTGCGATGCGCTGATGGCGATGATGCCGGGCGAGCTCACCTTCGCCATCAACAGCAAGCTGCTCGCGGCCGGCGTCGCCGCCACCGATGAGGAAGTCGGCGCCGCCGTTGCCTTTGCCTATCGCGAGCTGAAGCTCGTGGTCGAGCCCGGCGGCGCAATCGGCCTCGCCGCCTTGCTGGCCGGTCGGATCGACGTCAAGGGCAAGAACGTCGTGATCGTGCTCTCGGGCGGCAATGTCGACGCCGACCTGTTTGCGAAGCTGGTCGCCTGAGCGATTGATCGCAAAACTCAACCTGTCATGCGCGGGCTTGACCCGCGCATCCATCGCAAAAGAATCATTGGATTGATGGATTGCCGGGGCAAGCCCGGCAATGACGGTGCAAGTTACGAGAAGAACGCAATCCTCTCGACCTGGCTCATTCGCCGGATCGGTGCCAGCGGATCGTTCGCCGCGGCACTCGGCCGCTTCACCAGGCCGCTTGCGATGATGGTCGAGCCGAGCGACACCTCGGCAACAGGAGCGGGCGCCGCTTCGACGTAAAGCGGCCGCGCTGGCGGGGTCGCCTGTGTCTCGGCGATCCGCAACTCGGCCACCGGTGCGGGCGCGGTCAGCGGTGCTGGCGGCGCGACCGGTTCGGGTGCCGGGGCAAATGCAGGCTCGGGCGCAGGCGGAGCCATTTCGGGCTCGGCCATCGCTTCGGCGACGCGGATCTCCTCGGCGATGGCGGCTTCCTCATCGTCGATCGGATCGGGCGCACCCATCTCCGCCGCGATCAGGTCGAGCATGGCTTCGTCGTGGGCGTCGGCAGCTGCCTCGTCGGCGGCACGGGCGAGCTCGGCGGCCTCCGCCTCGGCCAATGCCGCCTCCGCCTTCGCCAGCGCTGTTTGATCCGGCTGCGGCGTCTCGGCCACGGCCGGTTCGGGGGCAGGAGTCGCGGCCGTCTCTGAAGCAGGCAACGGCTCGGTGGCCACGACCTCGGCGGCGGCGGTTTCGGCTATCGGTGGCGGCGAGGCGGCCGCTGCCGGCGCGTCCGCGGGTGTTTCAGCCGCGGTCGGTGCCGCTGCAGGCGTCACCGCTTCATTCGCATCAAGTTCGCCAAGACGTCGGGCCAGCCCGGCAAAGGCGGCATCCAGCACGGCCCTGGCGTCGTCCATCGAAAGCTGGGCCGCGCCGGCCTCGATGGCGCTGGCCTGCGAATCGATGAGGTCGCAAATCCGGCCGTCGTTGCCGATCTCGCGCAACCGCCAGGAGATCTCCCGGATCACGCGCACGCCCTTGCGCACCGGCGCGAGCTGCGGCTCGAAGCTGACGCCGTCGAGCGCCGCGAGCGCGGAGGCCTGGGCGGCCTCGACCGCGCCGCGGAGCACCGTCAGCGCCGCCTCCAGCTGCTCGTCCCGGATCGCCTCGACGGTCGCCTGCCGCTGCTCGGCGAGGCTCTGCTCGATCCGCGCCACGGCATCGAGCACCATGCGCGTGTCGGCATTGCGGTTGCGCTTGGCGTATTCGCCGAGGAACCAGCGGCCGCGCGAGGTCTCCATGAAGGCCTCGCTGATCGCAGCATAGTCCTCCTCGCTCGGCTGGGCCGCGCGGGCGGAAATCGGCGACAGGGCGAATGCTTCTTCGGCCATCACAATCTCTTCGCGCAAATCACTGCGCGTTACGCTAACGATCACCACGATCTCAGGCGAATCGCAATTGAATTGATGTCTTCCGAATCACAAATCCCCATTGCAGCAAAGGTTGCATCGCGGCGATTCGCGGGTCCCGTTGCGGCATTCTATGCCACGTTGTTCGGCGTGACCGGGGTGCAGCTGCCGTTCTTCACGGTATGGCTGAAGGCCGTCGGCATCGATGCCACCTGGATCGGCTTCATCACTGCGGTGCCGCCGGTGACACGCTTCACGGTGTTGCCGCTGGTCACCGCAGCGGCGGAACGGCGCCAGATGCTGCGCGGCGCGATCATCGCGACGAGCTTTGCCACCGCGTGCGGATTTGCCGTGGTCGGCACCCAGCATTTGCCGCTTGCGCTGCTGGTGGCCTATGCGCTGACCTGCTGCGTCTGGACGCCGATGGTGCCGCTGACCGACGCCTATGCGCTGCGCGGCGTCAGGCAATACGGCCTCAACTACGGGCCGTTGCGGCTATGGGGTTCGGCCGCCTTCATGGCCTGCGCGCTCGCAAGCGGGTTCTTGCTCGGCTACGTCGCCGAAATCCATCTGATCTGGATCATCACGGCCGTGACCCTGCTCGGCGCGATCGTCAGCCTGGCGCTGCGGCCGCTGCATCATCCGGTGGCCGCGTCCGCGCCGACGAGCGGAGCGCGGAAACTGCTGCGCGATCCGGCCTTCCTCGCCATCATGGTGTCGTCGGCGCTGATCCAGAGCAGCCATTCGGCCTACTACACCTTCGCCTCGATCGCCTGGCAGCAGGCGGGCTTGAGCGGGTTGACGATCGCAGGCCTCTGGACGCTCGGCGTCCTCGCCGAGATCGTGCTGTTCGCGCTGTCGCCGCGTTTCACGCTGCCGTCGGCCGTGCTGGTGGTGATCGCGGCGGCGAGCGCGGTAGCGCGCTGGACCGTCACCGCCCAGGACCCGCCGCTTGCGATCCTCGCCGTGGTGCAACTCGGCCACGGGTTGACGTTCGGTTTGACGCAGGTCGGCATCATGGGGCTGATCGTGCATCACGTGCCCGGCCATGTGATGGCGCGCGCGCAGGGCTATCTTTCGGCCTGCAGCGGAATCTTTGCGAGCACCACTTCGATCCTGTGCGGCATGGTCTATGCGCGTTACGGGCTCGGCGCCTACTACATGATGGCGGCGATGGGCGCGGCCGGCGGGCTCGTGATGTGGCTGTCGCGCAAGCGCTTCATCCATCATCCCCAGAGCGCGGCGTCCGGCGGATAGACCAGGCTGCCCTCGTAGCGCAGGCCGCGATCGCGGTCGCGCGCCAGGAGCAGCGGACCGTCGAGATCGACGAAGCGTGCGTCTTGCGCGACCAGCATCGCCGGTGCCATCGACAGCGAGGTCGCCACCATGCAGCCGACCATGATCTCGAAGCCGAGCGCGCGGGCTTCCTCCGCCATCGCCAGCGCCTCCATCAGCCCGCCGGTCTTGTCGAGCTTGATGTTGACGGCGTCATAGCGGCCGCGCAGGCCCTCGAGCGAGGCGCGCGCATGCACGCTCTCGTCGGCGCAGACCGCAATCGGCCGCTTGATCCGCGCCAGCGCCGCGTCCTTGCCCGCGGGCAGCGGCTGCTCGACCAGGGTGACGCCGGCGTCGGCGCAGGCGGCAAGATTGGCCGCGAGGTCGTCCTCGGTCCAGGCCTCATTGGCGTCGACGATCAATTCGGACGCCGGCGCCGCCTTGCGCACCGCCTTGATGCGCTCGCCATCGCCATCGCCGCCGAGCTTGATCTTGAGCAGCGCACGGTGCGAGGCCTTCGCGCTCGCCTCGGCCATCGCCTCGGGCGTGCCGAGCGAGATCGTGTAGGCGGTGGTGCGCGGCTCCGGCGCGGGCCGTCCGAGCAGGTTCCAGATGCGGTCGCTGGCCGTCTTGGCTTCCAGATCGGCCAGCGCGCAATCCAGCGCGTTGCGCGCGGCACCGGCGGGCATTTTTGCCTGCAGGGTGGTCCGGTCCATGCCGTCGGCAAGCGGCCCCAGCATCGCCTGGATCGCCGCCAGCGTCGCCTCCGGGGTCTCGCCATAGCGCGGGTAAGGCACGCATTCGCCGCGCCCGATCAGGTTGCCCTGGCGGATCTCGGCCACCACGACAACCGCCTCAGTCTTGGCACCACGGCTGATCGTGAAGGAGCCTGCGATCGGCCAGCGCTCGATACCGGCGGAAAGCGTTCGGGCAGAAACTGTTCGGAAAGGGGTGGAAGTCATTTTAAAGTCTACTATTTCCTGAACCGTATGCTTGCACGGCGAAACCAACTATGACTGGTTGGTGACAGATTCGACAAGCCGATCCGGCCGCGCCGGAGACCTGCGTTCGAACCGCCAACCGGGCTTGGAGGGGTAGGCAGACGTGAGCGGCGACCCGACACTGGAGCGGATAGCCCAGGGCGAAGGACTGGCATTGTGCGCGGCGGGCAACTGGACCGCCCGCTTTGCACCCGCGCTGGAGCGGATCGTCTCCGATGCCGAGAAGCTGCGCGGCAGCCGCCCGCACATCTTCATCGACGTGTCGCAGGTCGCAAGCCTCGACACCTTCGGTGCCTGGCTGATCGAGCGGCTGCGCCGCAGCCTCAGCGACGCCACGGCGGAGGCCAAGATCGCGGGCCTCTCCGCCAATTATTCCAGCCTGGTCGACGAGGTGAGCCGCGTCGGCGTGGCACCCAGGGTCGTCAGCGATCCGCTGTCGATCCTAGGGATGCTGGAGCAGATCGGCCGCACCGTGGTCGGGATCGGCGGCACCATCGTCAGCCTGCTCGACATGCTCGGCGCGGTGCTGGCCGCGACCGGCGCGGTGCTGATCCGTCCGCGCAGCTTCCGTCTCGCCTCGACGGTGCACCACCTCGAGCAGGTGTGCTGGCGCGCGGTGCCGATCGTGGTGCTGATCACCTTCCTGATCGGCTGCATCATCTCGCAGCAGGGCATCTTCCATTTCCGGCAATTTGGCGCCGACATCTTCGTGGTCGACATGCTGGGCGTGCTGGTGCTGCGCGAGATCGGCGTGCTCTTGGTCGCGATCATGGTCGCGGGCCGCTCGGGCTCGGCCTACACCGCCGAGCTCGGCTCGATGAAGATGCGCGAGGAGATCGACGCGCTGCGCACCATGGGCTTCGATCCGATCGAGGTCTTGATCCTGCCGCGCATGCTGGCACTGGTGCTGGCGCTCCCGATCCTCGCCTTCCTCGGTGCGATGGCCGCGCTCTATGGCGGCGGCCTGGTGGCCTGGCTCTATGGTGGCGTCGATCCGGAAGCGTTTTTGCTGCGCCTTCGTGATGCCATATCGATCAACCATTTCATCGTCGGCCTGGTCAAGGCGCCGGTGATGGCCGCGGTGATCGGCATCGTCGCCTGTGTCGAGGGCCTTGCCGTGCAGGGCTCGGCGGAATCGCTCGGTCAGCACACCACCGCATCGGTGGTGAAGGGAATCTTCTTCGTGATCGTGATGGACGGCGTGTTCGCGATCTTCTTCGCCGCGATCGGGATGTGACCATGGCGGAACAGCAAGAGGTCGACGCCATCATCCGGGTCCGCGATGTCACCGTGCAGTTCGGCAAGACGCGGGTGCTCGACGGTCTCAACCTCGACGTCAAGCGCGGCGAGATCCTCGGCTTCGTCGGCCCGTCCGGCGCCGGCAAGTCGGTCCTGACGCGCACCATCATCGGGCTGGTGCCGAAGGTCGCCGGCCGCATCGAGGTGTTCGGCGTCGATCTCGATGCCGCGAGCTCCTCGCAGCGCCGCGGCGTCGAACGGCGCTGGGGCATCCTGTTCCAGCAAGGCGCGCTGTTCTCCTCGCTCACGGTGCGGCAGAACATCCAGTTTCCGGTGCGCGAATACTTAAGGGTCTCGCAGCGGTTGATGGACGAGATCATGGTGGCGAAGCTCGTGATGGTCGGCCTGAAGCCGGAGGTCGCCGATCGCTATCCGTCGGAGCTGTCGGGCGGCATGATCAAGCGCGTCGCGCTGGCGCGCGCGCTCGCGCTCGATCCCGAGCTCGTGTTCCTCGACGAGCCGACCTCGGGCCTCGATCCGATCGGCGCCGGCGACTTCGACGAGCTGGTGCGCACCCTGCAGCGCACTTTGGGGCTGACCGTTTTCATGGTAACCCACGACCTCGACAGCCTTTATACCGCGTGCGACCGTATCGCCGTTTTAGGGAACGGTAAGATCATTGCTGCAGGATCGATCGCCGACATGAAGGCATCGCAGCATCCTTGGCTGCAGCAATATTTCAACGGCAAGCGCGCCCGCGCCGTTGTGGCCTAGCGCATGATCCTGAACCTTGGAGACCGGTTTCCGGACGAAATCATGCGCCAACCGGGAGTTCGACGGGCCCTGATGCAGCCGAGCTGCGCGAGGGCCTGGGAGTAATCGATGGAGACGCGGGCGAACTACGTCCTGATCGGAGCCTTCACGCTGGCGGTGATCGCCGCGGCGTTCGGCTTCGTGCTGTGGTTTCAGAGCCTGCACACCACCAAGCAGCGCAGCCCGCTGCGGGTGATCTTCGAGGGCCCGGCGTCGGGCCTGCGCAACGGTGGCAACGTCAATTTCAACGGTATTCGGATAGGGGAAGTCGTCTCGGTCAAGCTCGACAACCCCAGGCGCGTGGTCGCGCTGGCGATGATCGAGAACAACGCGCCGCTGCGCAAGGACACCGTGGTCGGCCTCGAATTCCAGGGCCTCACCGGCGTCGCCGCGATCTCGCTCAAGGGCGGCGAGGAGGCCGCCCCGCCGGTGCCGCTCGATGAGGACGGCATCCCGGTCCTGACCGCCGACCCGAACGCGCTGCAGGACGTCACCGAGGCGATCCGCGCCACCCTGCAGAACGTCAACCGCATCGTCGCCGACAACCAGCAGTCGGTGAAGAACTCGCTGAAGAACCTCGAGACCTTCACCCAGGCCTTGGCGCGCAACTCCGAGAAGATCGACGGGGTCATGCTCAAGGTCGACGGCGTGATGGGCAAGGCCGACAATCTGATGCTCGGGCTGAACGCGATCGCCGGCGGCAGCAATGGCAGCGAGCTCAACCTGATGGTGAAGTCGATCCGCGAGCTGGCCGAGGATCTCGACAAGCGCTCCAACCTGCTGATCACCGACGGTCGCAGGACGCTCGGCGACATCAGCCGCGCCGTCAACAATTTCGACCGCAATCCGAGCCGGGTGATCTTCGGCGGCAGCAACAACAGCACACCGGAGCCCGCGCCAGCCCAGGCCCCCGCCGCTCCGGGGCCGCGACGGCGGCAGTGACGGTCCGGGCGCGTCGACCGAGAGTTCGTTAGGGACGCGCCAACCTGCAATTGGTGGATAAGCGGCTCGCCTAGACGATGTGCCACCCCGCAGGAACAGCCCCCGCCGCCGCGATGATGTGCGCGTTGGCCAGGTTTCCGTTGTCCCAGATCGATGCCATGCCGTTATCGTTGCGCCAAACGATATCGCTGTGGCCGTTGCCGTCGAAATCGCCGGTGCCTGCGACATGCCAACTGGTGGCGACGGTGCCGGCTGCGGCAATGACATGAGCGCCGGCGATCGTACCGTTATCCCAGATCGAAACGGCACCGTTGTCGTTCTGCCAGAGAATGTCGGTGTGGCCATTCCCATCGAAATCGCCGGTACCGACCACGTGCCAGTCCGTCGGCACTACGCCTGCCGCCGCGACGATGTGGGCGCTTCCGATCTGGCCGCCATCCCAGATCGATAGTGCGCCGTTGTCGTTGCGCCAGAGGATATCGGCTTTGCCGTCGGCATCGAAGTCACCCGTGCCGGCGACGTGCCAGCCGGCGGGAACGGCTCCCGCCGGTGCAACGACATGCGCCTGGTTGATGTCCCCATTGTTCCAGATCGACACGGCGCCATTGTCGTTCCACCACAGGATGTCGTCCTTGAGATTCCCGTCGAAATCCGCGACGCCGGCGATGTGCCAGCTCGACGGCACCGCGCCCGCCTGCGCAATGACATGGGCGTTGCTGATGTCGCCATTGCCCCAGATCGAAACGGCGCCGTTGCTGTTCTGCCAGAGCAGATCGCTGTGTCCGTTGCCGTCGAAGTCGCCCTTGCCGACGATATTCCAACTCGCGGGCACCACACCGGCTGCCGCGATCAGATGCGCGCTGGCGATCTGGCCGCTGTTCCAGATGGAAGCGGCGCCGTCGTCGCTGTGCCAGACCAGATCGCTATGGCCGTCCGCATTGAAATCGTTGATCGACACGCGTGGATGCGTGACATGCAGCGTGAAAACCGAGCTGGTCGCGTCAGGCGTGGTGCCGACCGAAGCATCGTCCACGGTCACCGCGACCGCGTAGCTGTCCTTCGTCGCCGCATTCAAGGTCGTGCCGGCTTTGAGATAGAGCGCCGTTCCGACGATCTCGAAATAACTGGCGTCGGCCCCGGTGAGACCGAGCACGTTGGTCCCAAGCGCGTCATCGGTGACGGCGATGTCGGCTACCTTGATGTGAGTGGCGGTCGAGGTGCTGTCGACGAGCGAAGGCGTCGTGTTCGACAGCGTCACCGCGGTCGGCTTCTCGTTCACATCGGTCAGATGCAACGTGTAGACCGAACTGGTGGCATCGGGCGTGGTGCCCACCGAGACATCGTCGACCGTGACGGCAACCGCATAACTGGCCTTGGTCTCGAAGTCGAGAACCGTTCCAGCCTTGATATAAAGCGCGTTCCCGACGATCTCGAAATAACTCGCGTCGCTGCCGGTGAGTCCCAGGACGTCAGTGCCCAACGCGTCGTCGGTAACGGAGATGTCGGCGACCTTGATATGCGTAGCGGTTGACGTGTTTTCGGCCAGCGACGGCGTCGTATTCGACAGCGTCACCGCCGTCGGCTTTTCGTTAACGTCCGTGACTTGCAGCGTGTAGGTGGAGCTGGTGGCGTCGGGCGTGGTGCCCACGGAAGGATCATCGACGGTGACTGCGACGGCGTAGCTCGCCTTGGTCTCGTAATCGAGAACGGTTCCGGCCTTGATATAGAGCGCGTTGCCGACGATCTCGAAATAGCTCGCGTCGCCGCCGGTGAGGCCGAGCACGTTGGTTCCCAACGCGTCATCGGTGACCGAGATGTCGGCGACCTTGATATGCGTGGCGGTTGACGAGTTTTCGGCGATCGACGGCGTCGCATTCGACAGCGTGACCGCGGTGGGCTTCTCGTTCACGTCAGTGACGCTCAGCGTATAGATCGAGCTTGTGGCGTCCGGCGTGGTGCCGACCGAGACATCGTCGACAGTGACCGCAACGGCGTAGCTCGCCTTGGTCTCGTAGTCGAGAACGGTTCCGGCCTTGAGGTACAGCGCGTTGCCGACGATCTCGAAATAGTTCGCGTCGGCGCCGGTGAGTCCGAGCACGTTGGTTCCGAGCGCGTCGTCTGTGACGGCGATATCGGCAACCTTGATGTGCGTCGCTGTCGAGGTGTTCTCGGCCAGGGCAGGCGTCGCGTTCGACAGCGTCACCGCTGTCGGCTTTTCGTTCACGTCCGTCAGTTGCAACGTATAGATGGAGCTGGTCGCATCGGGGGTGGCGCCGACCGAAGCATCGTCGACGGTGACGGCAACCGAATAGCTCGCCTTGGTCTCGTAATCGAGAACGGTTCCGGCCTTGATATAGAGCGCATTACCGACGATCTCGAAATAACTCGCGTCGCTGCCGGTGAGTCCGAGCACGTTGGTGCCCAACGCGTCGTCGGTAACGGAGATGTCGGCGACCTTGATATGCGTAGCGGTTGACGTGTTTTCGGCCAGCGACGGCGTCGTATTCGACAGCGTCACCGCCGTCGGCTTTTCGTTAACGTCCGTGACTTGCAGTGTGTAGGTGGAGCTGGTGGCGTCGGGCGTGGTGCCCACGGAAGGATCATCGACGGTGACTGCGACGGCGTAGCTCGCCTTGGTCTCGTAGTCGAGAACGGTGCCGGCCTTGATATAAAGCGCGTTGCCGACGATCTCGAAATAACTCGCGTCGCTGCCGGTGAGGCCGAGCACGTTGGTCCCCAACGCGTCATCGGTGACCGAGATGTCGGCGACCTTGATATGCGTGGCCGTTGACGCGTTTTCGGCCAGCGACGGCGTCGCATTCGACAGCGTCACCGCGGTGGGCTTCTCGTTCACGTCAGTGACGCTCAGCGTATAGATCGAGCTGGTGGCGTCCGGCGTGGTGCCGACCGAGGCATCGTCGACGGTGACCGCGACGGCGTAGCTCGCCTTGGTCTCGTAGTCGAGAACGGTGCCGGCCTTGATATAAAGTGCGTTGCCGACGATCTCGAAATAGTTCGCGTCGCTGCCGGTGAGGCCGAGCACGTTGGTTCCAAGCGCGTCGTCTGTGACAGCGATATCGGCAACCTTGATATGCGTGGCCGTTGACGTGTTTTCGGCGATCGAGGGCGTCACATTCGACAGCGTGACCGCGGTGGGCTTCTCATTCACGTCGGTGACGTTCAGCGTATAGATCGAGCTGGTAGCATCCGGCGTGGTGCCAACCGAGACATCGTCGACGGTGACCGCAACGGCGTAGCTCGCCTTGGTCTCGTAGTCGAGAACGGTGCCGGCCTTGAGGTACAGCGCGTTTCCGACGATCTCGAAATAGTTCGCGTCGGCGCCGGTGAGTCCGAGCACGTTGGTTCCAAGCGCGTCGTCTGTGACAGCGATATCGGCAACCTTGATGTGCGTCGCTGTCGAGGTGTTCTCGGCCAGGGCAGGCGTCGCGTTCGACAGCGTCACCGCCGTCGGCTTCTCGTTCACGTCCGTCAGTTGCAACGTATAGATGGAGCTGGTCGCATCGGGGGTGGCGCCGACCGAAGCATCGTCGACGGTGACGGCAACCGAATAGCTCGCCTTGGTCTCGTAATCGAGAACGGTTCCGGCCTTGATATAAAGCGCGTTTCCGACGATCTCGAAATAACCGGCGTCCTGACCTGTGAGGCCGAGCACGTTCGTTCCGACGCCGTCATCGGTGATGGTGATGTCGGCAACCTTGATGTGGGTCGCGGTCGACGTATTTTCGGCGATCGTGGGTGTCGTGTTGCTCAGCGAAACGGCGCTCGGCGCCTGATTGGGCGGACCCGCGAAGACGAAGTCCGACGCAACGAGATTCGTCTTCGTCACGCCGTTCAGCGTCAGTGTGTCGCCATTGCCGAAGTCGATGATGGTGTTCGCGCCGCTTTGGGTGGCATGCGCGGTGATATCTGCGAGCGAATAGATGCCGGCGACACCGGAAACATCGATCTTATCGCCCTCGGCGTGCTTGAAGTCGAGGATTGTGTCCGCGCCGTAGCCGCTCGCGAACACGAATGTATCGGCACCTGCGCCGCCGGTCAGTGTGTCACTCCCGGCTCCGCCGCCGATCGTGTCGGCAAACGGCGTCCCGACGATGTGATCGTCCGCGGCGGTGCCCTGGACGGTAATCGGTGCGGTCCGGATGTCGTAGAATTGCCCGTGGACGGCGCCCTGGTCGGTGTCGCCCAGCCCGGCATTGCGCTCGGTAAACGTGACGAGATAGCGCCCGTCCGCCGTGGCAGCCGACGACACGCCGGAATCCGTGATCATTCCAAGGTAGGACTCATAGCCGATCTTGGTGCCGTCATTGCCGAACAGTTGGGAATGAATCTTGTATTCATTCGGAACCAGCCAGGAGACGACGAATTCCTGATTGGACAGCGCGGTGACGACGGGAGACGACTGAAAGACGACGTTGGCCGTGCTGACGTTCAATTCCGGACCTGCAAGGGTGCCGTCGGCATTGATGATCTGCGCCTTGATCGTGTCGTTCGAGCTGCCCGCGGCCGGCGAATAATTGTAGTCATCCCATGTAACGACAACCTGTCCGTTTGTGAGCTGCGTGACGCTTGGATTGACGATGCCGCCCGTGTTCACATGAAACTGGAAGGTCGCCCCGGTTGGCACGCCTGAATTGTCGAGATAGCGTCCCTGGATCAGGTAGTCGTAGACGTGGGCCTGGGTTTGCGATTCGGCGCCTTGATGCGTCCACAACTGCAGCAGACCGTTCGCCGTCGGCGCCGACGTAAACGTGGTGTAGCTGCTTGACGGCGTCAGCGGAATTGGCGATCCCGATTTCGTCCCGTCCGCGTTGAAGACCTGACCGTTCATCGTGAATGGCGACGCGGCGTGCTCGGACGAAACCAAAAACGTGCCGTTGCTCAGCGCATAGACCTGGCCGCCATAGACATATCCGCCGGGCAGGCTGTCGACGATGAATTCGCTGCCGGATTTCGTGCCGTCGGCATTGAAGATCTGCCCGCGAATATCCTGTTCATTGGCGGAAATTGCGTTGGTGAAAATGGCCGCGAATTTGCCGCCGGGGAGTGCCGCCACGCCGAGCGGGTATTGATCGTTGGCGGTGACGGTATTGACCAGGAATTCTGCGCCCGACTTCGTTCCATCGGAGTTCAAGACCTGCCCGCGGACGGCGCCGCCGCTGGTGTCGCCTCCGGTTCGGCTATAGTCTTCCCAGATCACGACGATCTGGCCGTTGCTCAACGTCGTGGTCAAGGCGGAGCCCTGAAAATTCGACGTCGTCGTGTTGATACGAAACTCGCTGCCTGACGTCGGAATCGCGGGAACGACCTGGATCGTGTCCGTCTCGGTGTAGGTCGCGCCGGCAGCATCGGTGACGCGAATGCCGACGTTCACGGTGCCGGCTGAAATGCTGACGGTTGCGCCGCTCCTGACCGCAAGCTCGTTGCCGGAGATCACGAAATAGCCGGCAGGGTCCGATACGATCGAATAGGTGAACGCATCCATCGCATTCGGGTCGGTCGCGCTCAAATTGGCGACGATCGTTCCCGCAGGAGCATGGTCGACCACCACCGAACTGCTGAGTGTGATGTCGGTCGGTGCGGCATTCAGCAGGTTCGCGGCCGCAACGGTTTGGTTCGAGAACTTGAACTGCTCGACGCCGGAGACCGTATCCGTGCCGTCGGGCGAGCCGGCGCGGTGGTCGACGAGCTTGTAGCTGCCGTCGGCGTTCTTGGTGATCGTGTAGTCGAGCCATGCTCCGCTGAACTGGGCCGTGTCGTTACCGGCGCCGCCAACGATGGTGTCATTTCCGGCGCCGCCGATGAATGTGTCGTCGCCGCCGTGTCCGACCAGCGTGTCGTTGCCGGCGCCGCCGGTGAGATTGTAAGAAAAGCCATCGAGCAACGCCGTGACCGGTGCGGTATTGCCGCCGTCGGCCGCGGCGACGGCGTTGTAAACGTCGACGGCATTGAGCGTCATGTTCATGCCGACGAAAAGCTCGGTCGTTCCGGCATAGTATCCGAAATTGGTGACCGTGCCGCTGGTCGGAGCACCATTGTTGTCGTAGTTGATGCCGTATCCGAAGAAGAACAGCGCGTTGCTGCCGCTGGTCACTTCGAAAACCGAGGATTGAAGTCCCTGGAATGACGTCGCGCTTTGCAGCACTGACGTGATCGACCCCATGAAGTCGATGCCTGTCGTGCCGGCGTCGAATGCGCTGATCTTCGCGGGACCGGTCTGGACGCCGTCGCGCGGGTCCAGCATCGTCAGATGGATGCCATAGCTGCCCGGATCGCCGGCGCCACTGCTGTCTTCCCACACCACGACGAGGCGACCGTCGACCAGCATCGCCGAGTCGGGCAGGGCTTGCGCGCCGGCCGTGAAGGTATTCAGGTGATATTCAATGCCCTCCTTGACGCCATGGGCGTCGAACAGCTGCGCAAAGATGTCGCCGCTGTTCGTGGCATCCTGGCTGTGGTCCTCCCACGAGACCAGAAAACCGCCATCCAACGTGGATGTCACGGTCGGGTTGATCTGGGCGCCCGCAGTCGTCGTGTTGGCGAGAAATTCGCCGCCGACTTTGGTGCCGTCTGCGGCATAAACTTGCCCGCGGATCGCCCATGAATCGGTATCTCCGCCGGTGTCGCTGCCGTCGACCCAGGTGACGACGAAACCGCCGCCCGTCAGACTGGTGATCGCCGGCGTCTTCTGGATCCCTGCGGTCGTCGTGTTGACGGTGAAGTAGACGTCTGTGGTCTGCAGATAGTTCTTGGTGCCGTCGAGAATGACCGCTTTGATCGCGGAGCCGCTGCCGTCACTAAGCGACGGGTTCGACTCGGTATATGCGATCACCGTGTTGCCGTTGGTCAGCGACGTGACGACCGCATCCTGATGTGCATCGAGGTTCGTTCCGCTGGAGGCATTGAGGGGATAGTAGCCGCTTGTGTTCGTCGATACCCCGTTGGCATCGAAAAACGCGGCAACGAGGCTCGTGCCGTAGGTGCTTCCATTGTAGTCCAGATTGTCGTCGCGATAGACGACGGCAAATCCGCCGTCCGGCCGTGCGACGACATCGGGATCGTATTGATCTCCGAAGGTCGGGTAATTGACGAGAAATTCGCCGCCGACCTTCGCGCCTGCTGCCGTGAAGATCTGTCCGCGTACCGAGGCTCCGCTGGTGTCGCCTCCGGTGTCGCTTCCATCTCCCCAGACGACGACGAAGTTGCCGTTGTTCAGCTGAACGATCCGCGAGTCGAGCTGGTCGCCTGCCGTTGCCGTGTTGACGAGAATTTCCGAGCCATATTTGCTGCCGTTCGGATCGTAGATTTGCATCCGAATGGCGGTGTGATCGGTATCACCGGCGTTGGCCCCGTAGTCGGTCCAGGAGACGACGAACCCGCCATCGGAAAGCTCCGCAACGGTGGCGAAGCGCTGATCTCCGTTTGTGGTGGTGTTTGCAAGAAATTCGCCGCGCCAATAATTCAAATCGGTCATCTGATACTTTCAAATGCACTGCTGGCGGTATGGAACCGCCATCTCGAAAATCGGTCTGCGCACCAAGATCGAGCGTGATCGCTCCAAGGCGCGCGCAAATGAAAAACTGCATCCCGAAAAAGGGGACGGCACAGGCGTCAAATCAACATTTTCGCGCGGCTGCCCACTGTCATCCGCGTGTCATGTCATCTTGCCTAGCACAGCAAATATCGGTGGTAAATGGAAGCTAAACCGGTTCCAACCCTCGCTCTTTTGTTCCCTGCGCAACGAAAGCGTTTGGTGTTTTTGAGTTGCATCCAGCGGTTGGGTGGAAGCCTTCGATCTCATGCATCAAATGAAAACGGAGGCAGCTCGGCGTCCGTTTTCTATTGGCCGTTTCACCTATCAAACTCACCCAGCCGGGCCGCTGCATGGGCGAGCCGGAGTGATCTTCGGCGGCAGCAACTGTGGCGCGGGCGGCGCTCGCGCATAATGCAACTTCCGCGTGCCACGATCCTGATATAGGCTGGGCTGCCGTCTCGGGCGCTTTGCACCCGCAAACGCTCGCTCGCCAAAATCCTGATGCGACGTCCGACGGCCGAACTTTTGGGGGATGCATCACATGGATGTTGCGCGCATCTCGATGCCGTTTCTTGTCCTGATCCTGGTGCTCGACATTGCGATCACCTGCTACCATTCCTTACAGGAGTGGAAGGGCGAGGGCGCGCCGCTCTGGCGCAATTTCGGCGCCATCGTTGGCCTCAAGATCCCTGACCGGTGGGGCTTTCTGATCTTCACCGTGGCGCTGACATTGACGATGTCGGCGATCGGCGTCGTCGGCATCTTCGGTGCGCTCGGGCCGGCGTGCAGCACGTTTGCGCTCGGCATGTTGATCGGCGCGCGATTGTCCGACACGCTGGTGTCTCACGCGTTGCCGCACCTGTTGGGTTACCGTCCCAACCCCGGCCTGTCGTCGACGCCGCTCTACGTGGTCGAGGCTCTGTTCGTCGCCTACGCCTTCCAGCCCCGTCTGGCTGCCGATCCGGCTCTGGCGAAGGCTGGCCTGATCGCCGGCATCGCCCTGTTTGTGGTCGTGCTGCCGGGGCTGTGGCTGCTGCGTTTCGTGTTTCCGAGCCAGCTGCGGACCGCCTGGACACGTTGGCAGCAGATGCCACCGTGGGCATCGGAGCCGTGAAAGCAAGACGTCGGCCGCCAAGGCCTTCTCCCGCTTGCGGGGGCTGCACTGCGCGATTTCGGAATATTAGAATGATATCGTTGATTTGCCCGACGTGTCAAGTTGCCGGCTTGCTCGAATGCCGTCCGCCGCCGGCGCCTTTGCATGGGGTTGTTTTCGGTGTTTTGGTAGCGCGCCCCTGCGACGGCGCTTGCGGGTGAAGTGATTCATGCATCGGCCAAAGGCAAAACGGAGGCATCGCTGCCTCCGTTTCTCGTCTGCAATCGACCTTGCCGTTATCCCAGCCGCCCGGCCGCATGCGCGAGCAGGGTGTAGACCAGTCCCGTCTCCGAGGTCAGGTGGCTTTGCAGCTCCTGCTGGCCGCGGCCGTCGCGGGCGACTTCGTCGAGCAGGCGCTCGAACTCCGCGATGTAGCGGTCGACCGTCTGCTTGAAGCCGCGGTCGGAGCGGTACTTGCGGGCCACCTCGTCGAACGCCTTCTGGCCGGCCGGCGTGTAGAGGCGCTTGCTGAACGCCTTGTTCTCGCCGCGCTGGTAGCGGTCCCACATCTCGGCGGCGAGGTTGCGGTCCATCAGCCGGGCGATGTCGAGCGACAGCGATTCCAGCGGATTGGCGGCGGCCTGCTGCGGACGCGGGCGCTGCGGCTCGCGGTTCGGCGGGGGCGGCGGCGCGTCGCTGCGGTTGAGCAGGTCGGACAGCCAGCCGTCGCCGCGGCCATTGTCGGAGCTTGCCGGCGCCACAGGGGGCGCCTCGGTGCGGCGCGGCGCCGGCATGCCGAGATCGGGCGGCGGCAGCGTGGAGGCGCTGTTGCCGTTGTCTCGCATGACGGTGTCGCGCATTCCGGTATCGCGGACGCGCGCCTCGGTGCGGCCGCCGGAGGCGACAGCCATCATCGGCTCCTCCTGGCGGACGGTGCTGCGGTTGGCGGTGGTGGAGACCACGTCGAGCCCGCGGCCATGATGGGCGACGATGCGGTTGAGTTCGGCCAGCGCCTCGATCTGGTCGACGATCACCTTGCGCATCTGAGCGGTGTTCTCGGCGGCCTCCTGCGGCATTTCCAGCACGCCGCGGCGCAGCTCGTTGCGGGTGGCCTCGAGCTCGTTGTGCATCTCGGATGCCATCTGCTTCATCGCCGTGACCATCGCGGAGAACTTCTCCGTCGATTCCTTGAACATCGCATCGGTCTCGGCGTTGCTCTGCTGGTACAGGTCGTTCATGGCGTCAACGGTCTGCTGCCGCTCGTTCTCGGCCGCAAGCCGCACCGCCTCGAACTGACGGCTGATCGCCGCCGAGCCGGCACCTGCGGTCTCCGCGACCACGCGCGCGATGTCGCGGGCGCGCTCCTCGGCGGCGGCCAGCGATTCATCGAGCAGGCCGGTGAAGCGCGACAGCCGCTGGTCGAGATCGGTGGTGCGCAGGTCGATGGTCGTGACCAGCGATTCCAGCGCCGTCTTGCGCTCGCTGACGGAAGTCGTCGTCGAGCGATTAGCCTGCTCGACCACGGCAGCCGCCTCGATCAGCGCCTTGCCATGGGTCTCGAACTGGCCCGAGAGCTCGCCGAGATCCTCCAGCGCCTTGCCGGTCTTGCTGTTGAACACCGTGAGCTGGTCTTCCAGCGTCTGGGTCGCCACGCCGTTGCGCGAGGTGACGTCGTTCATGGCGGACACGAAGTCGGCGACGCGGGTCACCAGCGCGCGCTCCAGCGAGTTGAGGTTGTCGTGGGCGCCGGTCAAGACCTCCTGCAGCAGGATGTTGCCCTCGCGCAGCCGCTCGAACAGGGCGACCGTGTCGGTGCGCAGGATCTTGCTGGTCTCCTGCATCTCGGTGACGGCCGAGATCGAGACCTGCCGGGACTGATCGATCGCCGCCCGCGAGGCCTGCTCGAGGTCCTTGAGCGACTTCGCCACCGCGCCGGTCGCCTGATCGCCGGCCGAGGTGATGTTGCGCGCGACATCGCTGCCATGCGCCGACATCGACTGCGAGAACGCCTGGCCGCGGGTTTCGATCGCCTTCAGCGCGTCCGCGGTGGCGCGATCCATGTCGGTCGCAAGCTGCGTGGTCTTGGCGGTGAGTGCCTCGACCAGCGAGCCGCGGCGGCTGTCGACCATCTGCGACAGGCGTTCGGCCTGCTGCTGCACGTAGGTGACGATCTCGTCGGTCTTGCCGGTCATCGCCGAGCCGAAGGCGCTTGACGCCGACAGCACCGAACGCTCGATGTCGGCCGAGGTGGTCTTGACCTTGGTCGAGACCTCGTTGGACATCGTGATCAGCGCAGCCTGGGCGTTCTGCGCCGAAGTCTGGATATTGTCGGTGGTCTTGGCCGTGACGGCGCCGAGCGCGCGCTCGATGTCGGTCGAGAGTGCGCGGATCTGGCTGGCGGCATCGGCGGAGGTCGCCGCGAACGAGCTCTGGGCCTCGCGGGCGCTGCCCAGGATGGTCTGCGCGGTCTCCGCGCTGGAAGTCGTCAGTGTGCGCTCGATGTCGGCGGAGATCGCGCGGATCTGGTTGGCCGCCTCGCTCGAGGTTGCCACGAACGAACCCTGGGCCTCGCGGGCGCTGCCGATGATGTTTTGTGCGGTTTCCGCACCCGCGGCGGTCAGCGTGCGCTCGATCTCGGCGGAGATCTCGCGGATCTGGCTTGCCGCTTCGCTGGAGGTCGCCGCGAACGAGTTCTGGGCCTCGCGCGCGCTGCCGAGGATGGTCTGCGCCGTGCTGGTGCCGACCGAGGTCAGGGTGCGCTCGACATCGGCCGCCAGCGACTTGACGTGGTTGGCGGCTTCGGTCGATGCGCTGATCAGCGTGGTCTGCGCCTCGCGGGCGCCGGCCGTCAGCACTTCGGCGGTGCCGGCGCCGGCCATCGACAGCGCGCGCTGGATGTCGGCAGCAAGCGCCGCCACCTTGGTCGTGGCCTCGGTGGACGCGTTGACCAGCGTGGTCTGGGCCTCGCGCGCCCCTGAGGTGATCGCCTCGGCGGTCGCGGAGCCGGCCATCGAGAGCGAGCGCTCCATGTCGGCCGACAGCGTCCGGACAAGGTTGGAGGCTTCGGTGGACGCGCCGACCAGCGTGGTCTGGGCCTCGCGGGCACCGGCGACGATGGCTTCCGCAGTGGCGGTGCCGGCGGTGGACAGCGAGTGCTGCATGTCGGCGGCAAGCGTGCGCACGAGGTTGGCGGCATCGGTGGACGTGCCGGCAAGCGTGCTCTGGGCCTCGCGGGCGGAAGCCACGACGGCCTCGGCGGTGGCGGTGCCGGCGACCGAGAGCGAGCGCTCGACATCGCTGGTGAGCGACTTCACCTGGCTGGTGACGTCGGTCGAAACCGAGATCAGGGTGGTCTGGGCCTCGCGGGCGCCGGTCATGATGGCTTCCGCGGTGGCGGAGCCAGCCATAGAAAGCGACTGCTCGACGTCGGCGGCCAGCGACTTGACCTGGCTTGCGGCCTCGGTCGAGGCCGCGACCAGCGTGGTCTGGGCCTCGCGGGCGCCGGTCATGATGGCTTCGGCCGTGGCGGAGCCAACCATCGACAGCGAACGCTCGACGTCGGCGGCCAGCGACTTGACCTGGCTTGCGGCATCGGCCGAAGCCGAGACCAGCGTGGTCTGCGCTTCGCGGGCGCCGGACAGCACGGAGGCCGCGGTGGCACTGCCGGCCGCCTGCAGCGTGCGTTCGACATCTTCCGACAGCGACTTGATCTGGGTGGTGACGTCGCCTGAGGCCGTGACCAGCGAGGCCTGCGCGTCGCGGGCGCTGGTGAGGATCGAGTTGGCGGCGCTGGTGCCGACCGCGGTCAGCACGCCTTCGACCTCGGCCGAGGTCAGCTTGAGCTGGGCGCCGACGTCGCTCGAGACGCTGAGCATCGCCTGTTGCGCGGTGCGCGCACCGGTCTGGATGGTCTCGCTGGTGTTGACCACGAGGTTGGTGAGCGAGCGCTCGGCGTCCTCGACATGCGACCTGATGCTGGACGACAGCAGCTCGGCGCGGGACATCAGGTCCTCGCTGGCCTGGCGGCCCGAGCTCTCGATGCGGCCGGCGACCGCCTCGACGCGCGAACCGAGCAGGTCCTCGAACTGCGCGACGCGGGTGTCGATGTCGCTGGCGATAGCGCCGACATGGGTCTCGATGCCCTGACGGATGTCGATGAAGCGCGCCGAGACCGTGTCGGTCAGGTGCGTGCTGTGGCCAGTGATGGTGTCGGTCAGGTGCGCGCTGTGGCCGTTGATGGTGTCGGCGAGCCGCGCGCTGTGGCCGTTGATCGTCTCGGTGACGTTGTTGATGCGATGGTCGACCGCGGCGATTGCCTGCACGGTGCCCTCGGTGAGGGTCGTGGTGAGCAGGCCGAGGCGGGAATCGATCGACTGGATCGCCTGGGCGGCGCCCTCGGTGAGCTGAGCAGCCAGCGTGCCGAGGTGGCCGTCGATGGTGTCGGTGACCGACTTCGCGCGGCCCTCGAAAGTGACTTCGAGCGTCTTCATGCGGCCGTCGATCACCTCGTCGAGCGACTGCAGCCGGCCGTCGAGCGACCCGATCTGGGTCGCGAGCGAATTGTCGAGCGTCGAGAGATGGCCGTTGAGCGTGCTGTCGAGCGAGCCGATCTTGCTGCCGAGCGAACTGTCGAAGCTCGAGAGCTTGTCGTCCAGCGAGGCGTCGAGGTTGGTGACGCGGCTGCCGAGCGTGGTCTCGAACTGCAGCAGGCGCTGGTCGAGCGAGGCGGTGATCTCGCCGCCGTTCGAAGAGACGCGGTGATCGAAAGTGTCGACGTAGGTCTTCAGGCTGTCGGCGATGTCCTGGGTGCGCTGACCCATGCGCTCGACGATATCGCCGCCGAAGGTCTTCACCGTGCGGTCGAATTCGGAGATGTGGCGGGTGATCAACGCGCCGAGCGTGCCCGAGTCGCGGGCGAATTTCTCGGCGAGCTCGCTGCCGTGGTTCTTCACTAGCTCGTCGAACGCGCTCATCTGCAGCGACAGCGAATCGTGCGCGGTCTCGGTCTGGCTCACCACCTTGGCGACCAGCGAGTTGACGGTGACGTCGAGCGCTTCGCTCGCCTTGTCGCCGGAGGTCATGATCTGGCCGGCGAGGCGGTTGCCGGCGTCGTCGATCTTGCCGATCAGGTCGTTGCTGCGCAGCTCGAGCTCCAGCAGCAGCGAGTCTCCGGAGTTCTTCAGGGAGTCGTGGACCTGCTCGGTGCGGTCGGAAATCCCCTCGACGATGCTCGACGAACGCTGCTCGAACTCGCCGGTGATGCGGTCGATGCGCTCGTTCAGCATCTCGTGGACGCGGTCGGCGAGGTCGACGAACTCGTCGTGGACGTGGCCGGTCTTGAAATTAAGGCTGGTGGTCAGCCGCTCGGAGGCGTCCATCACGGCGCGCGTGGTCTCGGCGCTGGCTTCCTCGAGGCGGTCGAGCAGGTCGCCGCCGCGCTCGCCGAGCGCCAGGATCATGTTGTCGCCGGCATGGCTCAGCGCGGTCGTGATGTGCTGGCCGCGCTCTTCCAGCGCACCGGTGATGCTCTTGGCGACCTCGTCGACGCGCGAGGCGATGGCGTCCGAGATCAGCGCGATGTCGTGGCGCAGGTCGATCTGCACGCCGGAGATCGCGCTGCGCACCTGCTCGGCCTGGCCGACCAAATTGTCGCGCTGATGGGCGATGTCCTGCAGCAGCGCGCGGATGCGCACTTCGTTGTCGGAATAGGCGCGTTCGAGTGCCGCGACCTCGTTGGCGACGAGGGTTTCGAGTTCGCCGGCGCGCGCGATCGCGCGCTCGACGCCGTCGCCCATCGCCGCGACCTCGCGGCGGATCGCCTGGCCGACCGTCACCATGGATTCGGCAGCGGCATGTTCCGGCTCGGAGAAGCGCATCGCGACCTGCGCCATCGATTGCGCGATCTTGTGCATGTCCTGGCCGTAGGTGGCGAGCGTCGCGACGAAGTAGAACAACAGGATCGGCGCGACGAACAGCGCGGCGAGGCCGGCGAGCACCAGCACGCCGGAGCCTTCCGCCATTGCGGCGTGCACCGAGGACCAGAACGCGGCGGTGAGGATGAAGCAGCCGACCAGCCAGACGCCGGAGCAGATGGCGAACAGCGTGAACGTGTTGCGGGCAGGGCGGCCGCGCTGCAGGTCCTGCAGCATCTGGCCGATATTGGCGCGATCGTCGTTGGCGGCGCGGCGCGGGCTGCGCGGTTCCTCGATCGGTTCGAACACCGGGCGGTCCGCGGCGGGATGGGTCTCGAACGAGGCCGAGAAGTCAGGTGTGGCCGGCGGCAGGTTCGGCGGCGTGGCGCTCTCGTTGATGGCGCCGCGGTTGTCCGCGCCCTGTTCGCTGATGTTGAGGGCTTCCTGAATCGCAGAAAGCGCGACTTCGGTGGGATCTTTGACCTTCTTGGGAGTGTTCGCCATGTTCAGTCTGAGCCCTCTCACTATTTACGCGTCGGCGAGCTTGCGATTGTCCCCCCGCAAGTTCGAAGCCGGTGCCCACAGCGGAGCGCAAGCGCCCCCTCGGCGGCTTGTCCGCTACATCCTCAAACATCCTATTGGCTGAGCGAAGCGAATGAAATGCTTCCGATTAATACTTTCTTAATCATCGTTAACAGCTTCGCGCCATAAGGCCTTATGGGTACTCGAAATTCCTGCCAGATCAGGCCGATTGTGACGGGAAATTGTCCGGAATCGGGCGAATTTGCAGACGATCGCGGCAACAATCCGTTAACCAGTTTCGTGATTGGCTGGGCGAACAAATCCGCCGCGGCCCACCCGGCGGGACGACGGGGACAGGCCAATGCCGCCGCTGCATCTCGAAAGAGTCGAATGGACGCAATCGCCGCCGCTCGCGCCCGGCGACGGTCCGATCGATCTCGACCACCTCCAGCGCATGACGCTGGGCGACCCGGACCTCGAGCGCGAGGTGCTGGCGATGTTCGCGACCCAGTCGGCCAGGATCCTCGGCGAGTTGGCAGCCTTGCCGACTGACGCGGCTGCCCACGCCCACACCCTGAAGGGATCGTCCCGTGCGATCGGGGCCTTTGGCGTGGCGGATGCTGCCGCCCGACTGGAAACGGCGTTGACGGGCGGTTCCGACCCGTCCCAGCCGCTCGCCGCGCTCGGCGCGGCGATTGCCGAAGCGCGCTCCGCCATCGAGCTGATTCTCCGCCGCGCCTGACGCGTCAGGGCGCCTCTGGAGGGGAGCCTGCCAGACCCGGGATTTCGCCCCCCGGGCGCTAGCGCTGTGCGGACCGACCCGTTATAGGACTGCCGGGGACCTTATCCATCCATAGTCCGGCGCTATTCCGGCATACGAGCGATCATGGCCAAAATCCACTTTATCGACCATTCCGGCGAGGAACGCATCATCGAGATCGAGAACGGCGCGACCGTCATGGAAGGCGCGATCCGCAATGCGATTCCCGGCATTGAAGCCGAATGCGGCGGCGCCTGCGCCTGCGCAACTTGCCATGTCTATGTCGATGAAGCCTGGAAGGAGAAGGTCGGCGCGCCTTCGCCGATGGAAGAAGACATGCTGGACTTCGGCTTCGACGTGCGGCCGAATTCGCGGCTGTCCTGCCAGATCAAGGTGACCGACGAACTCGACGGCCTCGTGGTGTCGACGCCGGAGCGGCAGGCTTAAGCTTTCTCAACCCGCCTCCGGATCGACGCCGCGCCGGACCCAGCGTCGAAACTTCTCCCTGACCTCGGCCGGCAGCGGCGTCGGCCGACGTGTCGCTTCGTCGATCATCACGGTGATCGAGCGTGCCGACGCCACGCAACGTCCTTCGGAAAATACCACCTGGTCGAATGCGGTCGAGGTCCGGCCGAACCTGACGAGGCCGAGCCCGAGTTCGATCCGTCCCGGCCAGTGCAGCTCGGCGCGGAAATGGATGTCGAGCCGCACCATGATCCAGGCGAGCCCCGGCGGCATCAATCCGTGGCTCATGTCCTTCACCAGCGTGACGCGGCCGGTCTCGAAATAGGTTGCATAGACCGCGTTGTTGACGTGGCCGTTCGGATCGAGATCGGCGAAGCGCACGTTGTCGGACAAGCGGTAGGGGAAGTCTTCGAGGCGCGGCGTATCGTCGGCGCGGGCAGCGTCATTCACGAGGGGGATCTCCGTCGGTTCGCCGTCCATACAGCCGACTTGTCCAGCCTCGGCAAGGGGTTGCCGCGCCGCCCTCTGCCCCTATTATGCATGTCCCGATCCGGCGTCCCCTGGCTGGACTGGCGCGAGCCGTCGCAGTCGATTTCAAACGAAAAGAAGCGGATATGAGCGAAGTGATCAAAACCGATGTGCTGATTATTGGCGCGGGCCCCTGCGGACTGTTCGCCGTGTTCGAACTGGGCCTGCTCGACATGAAGACACATCTGGTCGACATCCTCGACAAGATCGGCGGCCAGTGCGCGGAGCTCTACCCGGAGAAGCCGATCTACGACATCCCCGGCATTCCCTTCGTCACCGGCCAGGGCCTCACCGAGCAACTGATGGAGCAGATCAAGCCGTTCAACCCGACGTTCCATCTCAACGAGATGGTGGAGACGATCGAGAAGATCGGCGATCCCGGCTTTCGCGTGACGACCGACGCCGGGCAGGTGTTCGAATGCAAGGTCGTGGTGATCTCCGCCGGCGGCGGCTCGTTCCAGCCGAAGCGGCCGCCGGTGCCCGGCATCGAGGCCTATGAGGGCACCTCGGTGCACTACGCCGTGCGCAAGATGGAGCAATTCCGCGACAAGAGCATCCTGATCGTCGGCGGCGGCGATTCCGCGCTCGACTGGACGCTCAATCTGCATCCGATCGCCAAGCGCATCACGCTCCTGCACCGGCGCGACGATTTCCGCGCGGCGCCGCACAGCGTCGAGCAGATGCGCGCGCTGGTCGGCAGCGGCAAGATGGATTTGAAGATCGGCCAGGTCACCGCGCTCGAAGGCGACAGCGGCCAGGTGTCCGGCGCCCACGTCAAGGGCAACGACAATGCGATGTCGAAGGTCGATTGCGATACGATCTTGCCGTTCTTCGGGCTCACCATGAAGCTTGGTCCGGTCGCGAATTGGGGCGTCGCGCTGGAGAACAATCTGGTGCCGGTCGACACTGCCGCGTTCGAGACCAACATTCCCGGCATCTTCGCGATCGGCGACATCAACACCTATCCGGGCAAGCTGAAGCTGATTCTATCAGGCTTCCACGAGGGTGCGCTGATGGCGCAGAAGGCGCACCGATATGTCTATCCAGACAAACGACTGGTGTTCCAGTACACGACCTCGTCATCGAGTCTGCAGAAGAAGCTCGGCGTGAACTGATTTCGTCCAAATTGCGACAAAGCCATGCGCCATGGCGTGTTGCCGCCGTGGCGCAGGTACTTTCATACGTCGTGAAATGGCCGTAGAGTCGCGCCATTCCATTTGTCGATTGATCAGGTGACGATGATGCGAAACACGCTCTCCAGATTTCGGCTGATCTTCGCGATCGCCGCGGCCTTCGTGCTCGCGGCTCCGCTTGCAGCCTCGGCAGCCGATGTGTCGGCCGCCGGCCTGTGGCAGAAGACCGAGGACGGCAAGCCGGAAGGCTGGTTTCTGGTGGTCGACCACAACGGCATCTTCGAAGGCGTGCTCGCCAAGATCTTTTCCGATCCCGGCGATCCGCCGAACCCGATCTGCTCGAAATGCACCGATGATCGCAAGAACGCGCCGTGGCTCGGATTGTCCTTCATTCGCGACATGAAGCGCGACGGCCTGAAATACGAGAACGGCAACGTGCTCGATCCGCGCGACGGCAAGATCTACAAGGCCAAGATGACGTTGAGTGCGGACGGGCAGACGCTGACGATGCGCGGCTATCTCGGCATCTCGCTGTTCGGCAAGGACGAGGTCTGGACCCGGCTGCCGGACAGCACGATCGCGCAGCTCGATCCCGGGATCATCGCCAAATACCTGCCGGCGCAGGCCGCGGCTGTGAAGCCGGCGGCGCCGATGGCGCCTGTGAAGAAGCACTAAATAAATAAATAAAAGAGCTAGCGCTGCTCCGGCACGGCCTGCGGTGGCGCGGTCGGCAGCGGCGCGACCGGCTGCGAAATCACCTCTCCGACGCCGGTGTCGAGCTGCAGCACGCTGGCGGCTGCGGGCACCGCGGCATCCGCCATCGCCGCGTGGCCTTCGGCGCTCGGATGCACCGCGCCGCCATAGACCGCCGAGAGAATTCCCCAGGTCGCATCATGGATGTCGGTCGGCTGCATCGAGGCCGGCAGGCCCTGCGGATAAGTCATCGCCGCGAAATAGCTGTCATTGGCATCGCGGATCCAGCGGGCGCGCGGCAGATAGGCGCGATACTCGCCGGCGCTGCGGCCGCATTTGAGCGGCTGGTTGGCCGCGCTGACGATGTCGGAGACGAAGCTGTCGCCATTGGCGGCGAAGCAGTCGCGGTCGAACTCCGGATCGGTCGCGGCGCGCGCGCAGAAGCCGTGGCTGGCAAACGCATCCTGATGCGCATCGACGAAGGTCATGCGGTCGGCGCGCGGATCGCGGCAGATGATGCCGGACTGGCACTGCGCGAGCGCCTTGAGCTGCGGCAGGAATTCGTTCTGCACGAAGTTCGAGACCGAGGCGAGCCGCTGCGGATCGGCGTTGAACGAGGGATGGATATCGAAGCCGGCGCGGCCGCCGGGGCAGGGCGCGCCGCCATTGCTCAAGGCCGGATTGGCATAGGCCGTGTAGATCACATGCGAGAGGTCGCCGCCGACCAGCGGCTTCAGCGCATCGCGCAATTTGGCGAAGCCGGACGGCAGATCGCGCGCCAGCGCCGAGCGGGCGTCGTCGACGCTGGCCATCGAACTGCCTTTGAACAGCGTACGCTCGGTCGGCGTATCGACGATGACGTTGGCGACAAGACCCGAGAAGTAGATGTCGTTGGCGCCGATCGACAGCAGCACGAGGTCGAGCGCGCGGTCCGGCTGGCGGCGCTTGGCTGCCGCGAGCGCGGTGCGCAGCTCGGCGAGCTGGCCGTTGACCGTGCCGGAGCAGGTGCCGCCCGACTTCGCCGGCGGGCACTCCCGCGCCTGCTGCGAGCCGAACAGGCCGTCGGCGATGGTGGCACCGGTGCAGGCCAGCGGCAGATAGGTCACCGCGATATGCGGATATTGCACGGCGAGCGCCAGCGCCGTTCGGGTCTGGTAGCTGTAGAGTGAACGGTGGCAGGCTGCATTGAACCACAGCGCGCCGTAGCGCTGCCAGTTCGCCAACGTGTCCGGCGCCTCGCAGGCGCGGCCGCCCTTGTAGCCGGCACGGCTCGGCCGGTAATATTGCGCGCCGCCGAGATAGGAGCGGAAGCAGAATCCCTCGTCCGAGAGCCCGACCGCACGATCCGGATTGCCCTCGCCGGAGGCGATGCTGTCGCCGAGACCTGCCACGAGGAAATCGCGCACCGCGATCTCGGTGGTGACGCGCTGGTTGGCTTCCGCGCTCGAAACGTCGACGGTCGCGACCGTCGTGCGTCCGTAGCGGACGCGCAGATTGACCGGCTCGGCGCAATCGAAGGTCGAGGTTTGCGGCCCGTCGCCGTCGTCGAACGACCACGCGCAGGTGGCGCCGACCGGCACCGCGCCGGTGAGGCGGACCACGATCGGGTGGTCGATCGGCGTCAGGTAGCTTTCCTTGACGTTGTCGCGGGTGCAGGGCTCGCTGACCCGGCCCAGCATGTCGATGCAGAGCCGGTTGACCACGTTGCGGGCCCAGCCGCGGCCGTCGCTCTGCAATTCCAGCGCCTGCTCGGACGCCAGCACGCTGCGCCCGAGGCCGCTTTCGACATGGAGCTTGAAGTCGCGTTCCTCGCGGAACAGGCGGAAGCGGTTGCGGACCTCCCAGGAGATCTGCAGCGCATTGGCGTCCTGCGCCTGCGCGGCCGTCCTCCATACGGCGACCAACGCGCCGGCGAGCAGCGCCCCGCAAACTGTCAAACGAAACGATGATCGGGCCAAAAAACCAAGCATGGCGCGTTTGACGTCAGCGGTAAGGCGAAAATAAGAGAGGGCGGCTCTCGCGGAGGCGGCTTGATAACGTCGCTGTTACCGTTTCAGCTGCCTGATCCGTTGCTGCCGGCTCTCGATCGGTTGCCGCACGGTCGCCGATGCCGTGCAGGCGGAGCTAAGTCGCTTTCGTTCCTGCCAGGGCTGGACCACGTTGAGCCAGAGCTCGCGCATGCCCATGATCGAGATCGAAATCCCGAACGGGATCAGGAAATACAGGATGCGGAACACCACCAGGGTCGCCAGCAGCTGCTCCTTGCTGAACTCCGGCAGCGCCACCAGCATCGCCGCGTCGAACACGCCGATCGAGCCGGGCGCATGGCTGGCGAAGCCGAGCAGGGTGGCCAGGATGAACACGACAGCCAGCGAGATGAAATCGATATGCGGCTCGGTCGGCATCAGCAGATACATCGCGAGCGCGCAGAAGCCGAGGTCGACCACGCCGATCAGGATCTGCAGCAGCGTCAGCCGGGCCGAGGGCAGCACCACCTTCCAGCCGTTCTGGCCAAGCTCACGGCGCTTCTCGCCGGTCGAGAGCCAGACGAAATAGGCGCCGATGCCGGCCAGGCAGCCGATCGCGATCAGGCGGTTCATCGCCGGCGGCAGCAGGTCCATCGCCGACGCCGCGGCCGGGTGCCAGGCCATGCCGATGCCGAGCACGAACAAATTGCCGAGCCAGAATGTCAGCCCGGACAGAAAGCAGATTTTTGCGACATCGATCGCCGTCAGGCCGTAGTCGGAATAGATCCGGAAGCGGATGGCGCCACCGGTGAAGACCGTGGCGCCGATATTGTGGCCGATCGTGTAGCTGGTGAAGCTCGACATCGCTGCAATGCGGTAAGGCACGTGGTTCTTGCCGATCGTGCGCAGCGCGAAGAAATCGTAGAAGGTCAGCGTGCAGAACGCCCCGACCACGCAGAGCGCGGCCATCGCGATCCGGTGCGGGGCGATGTCGGTCAGCGCGCTCAGGATGATGCCGGTATCGACGCCCTTCAGCGTCCGGACCAGCGACGTGACCGCGAACACGATGATCAGCACACTCGCAGCGATCCCGAGCCGTTTCCAGCCGATCTTTCCCTTGAAGCCACGCCCGAGCGCGGTCAGCAGCCGATGCATTCATCCTCCCGGAGGGACGGCGATATCAATGAGACCCGGTCACGGACGATGACGGGCGACGGGCAAACGCACCGTGCGCGATGACCCATAAGGCAAAACGCGCGCCTTGTGCAGCCCTTGACAAGCCAACCTTGAGCCCCCGTCGAACGTCGTTGTCATACAGCCTACATATGGTGAGGCCTTGCCCATCGCGAGTCGCAGCCCAGCCATTCCCAAATCGTCCATTCGTCGCAGCTCGGTGCGTTCCTAATTTGTTTTTCCCGGATTTCACCGGTTTCACAGGAACGCCGGCCGCAGGCGCCTGTTAGCCCGGCATCGACAATCGGACTTGAGCCCGGATTTTTCAACCGCGCGTAGGGGTGAGGAAGCGCGTGCCGGCCTTGTTCCCATGACGGAAAGGACCCGCGATGGGACTGTTTACCAAAGACATCAAAACCATGAACGACCTGTTCGTGCACCAGCTGCAGGACATCTATTACGCCGAGAAACAACTCGTGAAGGCGTTGCCGAAGATGGCCGACAAAGCCACCGACAAGCAGCTCAAACAGGGTTTTCTGACGCATCTCGACGAGACCAAGATTCATGTCGAGCGCCTCGAGCAGGTCTTCAAGATGCACAATGCCGAGATCAAGGCGGTCAACTGCCCTGCGATCGACGGCATCATCGAGGAAGCCGACGAGGTGGCCGGAGAGGTCGCCGACAAGAATGTGCTGGATGCCGCATTGATCAACGCGGCCCAGGCCGCCGAGCACTATGAGATCACCCGCTACGGCAGCCTGATCGCATGGGCGCGCCAGCTCGGCCGCAACGATTGCGCCTCGGTGCTGCAAAAGACGCTCGACGAGGAGCGCAAGACCGACCAGAAGCTGACCTCGCTGGCGGAAGGCCAGGTCAATCTGCGCGCCGCGGGCTAGTCACTAGGTCTATGAGACAAAACGCCGCGCGCGACCGCCTCGCGCGCGGCGTCCTGCTGTCGATCGGGAGCGCGATAGGCCGATATCACAGTTCGATCCATAGCGAAGTGTCAGATCGCAACGGAGGCCTATCTCTCGCATTGGTTTCCCAGGAAGCAACGGAGTGAACCGATGCATCAGACATTTCAGAACACGCTCTCCGGCCGGCCGGTGGCGTTGCGCCCCGAGCCCGCCGGGCTTGCCGGCACACTGACGCTTGCCGCGATGAGCCTCGGCTACGGCGTCGTGCAGCTCGACGTCACCATCGTCAACACCGCGCTCAATGCCATCGGCACGTCGCTCGGCGGCGGCGTCGCCGGATTGCAATGGGTGGTCAACGCCTACACCATCACGTTTGCCGCCTTCATTCTGACCGCCGGCGCGCTCGGGGACC
Source organism: Bradyrhizobium genosp. L (assembly GCF_015624485.1). NCBI lineage: Bacteria > Pseudomonadati > Pseudomonadota > Alphaproteobacteria > Hyphomicrobiales > Nitrobacteraceae > Bradyrhizobium > Bradyrhizobium genosp. L. The sequence goes on along the minus strand of NZ_CP061378.1, from coordinate 5,087,733 downwards.
GCATCGGCGCCAAGCGCGTCTTCATGACCGGGTTCGTGCTTTTCACCGCCGCGTCGCTGGCCTGCGCCATCGCGCCCGATCCGGTGACGTTGATCGTGGCGCGCTGCGTGCAGGGGCTCGGAGCCGCCATCCTGGTGCCGAACTCGCTGGCGCTGCTGCGTCATGCCTATGCCGACGAGAAGGCGCGGGGACGCGCCGTCGGCGTCTGGGCGGCGGGCGCCAGCCTCGCGCTGACCGCCGGCCCGTTCGTCGGCGGCGGACTGATCACGCTGGTCGGCTGGCGCGCCATCTTCCTGGTCAATCTGCCGATCGGTCTCGCTGGCCTGTGGCTCGCCTGGCGCTTCGCCGGCGAGACCTCGCGACATCGGAGCCGCGAGATCGACCTGCCGGGCCAGTTGGCGGCGATCGCCGCGCTCGGCACGCTCGCCGGCGCGCTGATCGAAGGCGGCGCGCTCGGCTGGCGCAGTCCGTTCGTTCTCGCAGGCTTCGCGCTCGCGGCGAGCTTTGCGGTGCTGTTCGTCTGGCGCGAGGCCCGCGCGCCGCAGCCGATGCTGCCGCTGTCGCTGTTCCGGCAGCGCAGCTTTGCCTTGAGCTCGTTGGTCGGCCTGCTCGTCAATATCGCATTCTACGGCCTGATCTTCGTGTTCAGCCTCTACTTCCAGCAGGTCAACGGACTGTCGGCGTTCCAGACCGGTCTTGCTTTCGTCCCGATGATGGGCGCCGTGCTGCCGGTCAATTTGATCGCGCCGCGCGTCGCCGAACGGATCGGTCCGCCCGCCACCATTGCGATCGGCACCGCGATCACGGCAGCCGGATGCCTGGCGGCGCTGTTCGTCGATCGCGACACCAGCTATCTCGCGATCTGCCTGCAACTGATCGCGATGAGCGCGGGCCTCGGCCTCTTGGTGCCGCCGCTGACGTCGACGCTGCTCGGCAGCGTCGAGCCGCAGCGCGCCGGGATCGCCGCCGGCGTGCTCAACGCGACGCGGCAGACCGGCAGTGTGCTCGGTGTCGCACTGTTCGGCTCGCTGGTCGGCAGCTCCTCGGCCTTCATCGCCGGCCTGCACGTCTCGCTCGTCATCTCGGCTGCCGTGCTGCTTGCCGCCGGTGCTGCGATCTGGCTCGGCATGCCATCACAAGCGCGGCAATGATCGATGCCGGAGATTGCAGGCGGATCGAGCTGCATCTAACCTTTGCCCCCGTCGGCAGCTCCGCCGATGGGGGCCAATCAGATGCACGTGCGAATCGATCGTCGCCGCTTCCTGGGCCGTTCCGCCGCGCTCGGCGTCTCGCTGCAATTTCCGGGCTTGATCGGCGCAGCGCGCGCGCAAACGCCCGATCTGGTCGCTAGGCGGGTGTTCTTCGACAACCCCGATTACATCAATGTCCGGCTGAGCCCGGACGGCACCCAATTGTCCTACATCGCGCCGGTCGACGGCGTGAACAACCTCTGGGTCGCGCCGCTTGCCGATCTCAAGGCGGCGCGGCCGATCACCCGCGTCACCGACCGCAATATCTCGAATGAGCATCGCTGGGGCCACACCAACCGTCACGTGGTGTTCTTTCGCGATCGCGCCGGCGATGAGAATTTCCGCGCGGCCAGCGTCGATATTGCGAGCGGCGCGGTCGTTGCGCTGACACCGGAGTCCGACGTCAAGTCGTTCCTGCAGGAATCCGATCGCAAGTTTCCCGAGGAGATGCTGCTGCGGCACAACCAGCGCGACAAGCGCTATTTCGACATGTACCGGGTCAACATCGTGACCGGCAGCAGCGATCTTGTCTATGAGAACCACGACTATACCGGCCTGATCACCGACAGCACGTTCAAGCTGCGGCTGGCATCGCGTCTGATCGCCGATGGCTCGGCCGAGGTCTTCGAACGTCGTCCGGACGGCAGCTGGGCTCCGTTCATGACGGTGCCGATCGCCGAGGTCGATACCACCAACCTGCTCGACTTCAGTGAGGACGGCAAGACGCTCTATCTGATCGACTCACGCGGCCGCGACATGGCGGCGTTGTTCGCCCTCGACATGGCGACGCGCCAGACGACGCTGCTTGCCGCCGACGACGATGCCGACATTGCGCTCGCCATCTTCAACGAACACCGCCGGCCGCTTGCGGCGATGGCCAATCCCACGCGCATGCGCTGGCATGCCGTCGATCCGTTGGTGACGCAGGATCTCGCCGATCTGACCCGTCATGGTTCAGGCGACATCACCTTCGTCAGCAACAGCGACGACCTCAGGCTTGGCAGCGTGTATTTCGAGCGCGACAATGCAAGCGGCGAGTACGCGTTGCTCGACCGCAAGACGCGCGAGGTGAAAAAGCTGTTCACCCAGCGCAAGTCGCTCGACGGTCTCAGCTTACGCAAGCTCGAGCCGGTCGTCATCGCCGCGCGCGATGGCCTGCATCTCAACTGCTATCTGACCAGGCCGGCGCAAGCCGAAGGCGGCCGCGTGCCGCTGGTGCTCGTGATCCATGGCGGCCCTTACTACCGTGACAGCTGGGGCTTCAACCCGGTCCACCAATGGCTCGCCAGCCGCGGCTATGCGGTGCTCAGCGTCAATTATCGCGGCTCGACTGGGTTCGGCAAAGCCTTCATCACCGCTGCCGACCATGAATGGGGTGGCAAGATGCACGACGATCTGATCGACGCGGTCGATTGGGCGGTCGCGCAGGGCATCGCCGATCCCAAACGCGTCGGCTTCTTCGGCGGCAGCTATGGCGGCTATTCGGCGCTGATGGCGGCAACCAGGACGCCGGACGTGTTCGCCTGCATCGTCGACCTGTTCGGCATCTCCAACCTCGTCACCTTCGTGGCGACGATCCCGCCCTATTGGGGACCGTGGATCAGCGTCTGGAAGAACCGGCTCGGCGATCCCGACACCGAGGCCGGCCGCGCCTTCCTGGTCGATCGCTCGCCGCTGACCCATATCGCGCGCGCCACCAAGCCGATCCTGATCGCGCAGGGCATGCGCGACGTCCGGGTGGTGGCCGCCGAGTCCGAGCAGATGGTCAACGCGCTGAAGCAGCGCGGCGTGCCTGTGACCTACATCACGTTCCCCGATGAAGGGCACGGCTTCGTGCGTCCGGAGAACCGGCTTGCCTGCTACGGCGTGACCGAAGCCTTCCTCGCCAAGCACCTTGGTGGCCGCTGTCAGCCGATCGGAAATGACTTCGCCGGCTCGTCGCTGAAGATCGAGACCGGCGGCGAATTGGTGCCGGGGTTGCGTGGATAAAGTGCGTGGCGGCTTGGAAGGCCGTCGCTTTTTTCGGCGGCCTCGCTTTCCATTCAAGGCTTTTTCACCATGCGTGGAACCGGGCCGTGGCCGGTAACCGTTCGTACAAGAATGGGGTCGTTTTTATAGGTCCATAACAGGGGCCTATAATGTATCGCGTTTTGACTTGTCTCACATTGGAACATGACTGGCGGTTGGTCGTCCTCGGCGGCGTCATCTGCATGCTCGCCAGCGCAGTTGCGATCAGCCTGTTTCACCGTGCCCGCGCTGCGCACGGCCGCTCCCGGGAGATCTGGATCGGGCTTGACGCGACGGTTGGCGGCTGCGGCATCTGGGCCACCCATTTCGTCGCCATGCTGGCCTATGACCCCGGCATCGAGGCCGGATACAACATCCCCATCACGTTCGTGTCGCTGGTGCTCGCGGTCGCGATCCTCGCCGTCGGCCTCGCCGTCGCCCTGCTCGACACGCGCTGGTGGACGGCGGCGGCCGGTGGCGCAATCGTCGGTGTCGGCGTCGCGGCGATGCATTACACCGGCATGCTGGGGCTCGAGCTGCCGGCGCGGATCGTCTGGTCGCCCGGCATCGTGGCGGCGTCCGTGCTGTTCGGAAGCCTGTTCGGCGCGCTTGCGCTCGTCGTCGCCACGCGCAGCGAACACATTCGCAGCACCGCGATGGCCACCGGCCTGTTGACGATCGCGATCGTTTCGCACCACTTCACCGCGATGGGTGCGGTGACGCTGGTGCCCGATCCGACGATCGTCCCCGACGGGCTCTCGATCTCGCCGCGCGTGCTTTCGTTCATGACCGCGGTTGCGGCCTTCGCCATCCTCGGCATCTCGCTGATCGCCTCGGTGCTGGATCGCCGCGCCAAGACTGAGCTGCACAAGCAGAAGGTGGTGCTGGACACCGCGCTCGAAAACATGTCGCAGGGACTGTGCATGTTCGACGCCAACGGCCGCATCATGCTGTTCAACGAGCGCTACAACGAGATGATGGGCGGCGGAGTGTCGTTGCACGGGCGCCTTCTGATCGATGTGCTGCAGGACCTGCGCTCGACTGGTGAGTGGGACGGCGATCCCGAGGAATTCTGCGCCAGCCTGATATCGGAAGCGAAGGCAGGCAACACCGCGACGCGGATCATCAATCGCAACGGTCGCGCGATCCGCGTCGTCGACCAGCCCATGAAGGGCGGCGGCTGGGTCGCGACCTTCGAGGACATCACCGAATGGCAGCAGGCCCAGGACCAGATCTCGCACATGGCGCGGCATGACGCGCTGACCAACCTGCCGAACCGGACGCTGTTCCGCGAGCAGCTCGAGAAGGCGCTGCGGCTTGCCAAGCGCTCCGACCAGATCGCGGTGCTCTGCCTCGATCTCGATCATTTCAAGGAAATCAACGATACGCTGGGGCATCCGATCGGCGACGGGCTGTTGCGCGAAGTCGCGCGCCGGCTGCGCGAATGCGCGACCGAGCACGATACCGTGGCGCGGCTCGGCGGCGACGAGTTCGCGATCGTGCAATTCTGCAGCAACAGCGAAGCCTCCACCATATCGGCGTTGGCGAGCCGGGTGGTCGAGCGGATCGCCGCGCCCTACGAGGTCGGCGACCATCAGCTCGTGATCGGCGTCAGCATCGGCATTGCGCTGGCCCCCGCGGACGGCATGGATCCCGACGAACTGCTGCAGAAGGCCGACCTCGCGCTGTACCGCGCCAAGGCCGACGGCCGCGGTACCTACCGCTTCTTCGAGACCGGCATGGACGCGCGCGCCCAGGCGCGCCGGATGCTCGAGCGCGACCTGCGGCTGGCGCTGCAGCGCGACGAGTTCGCGGTCTATTACCAGCCGATCCGCGACGTCGAGGGCGATCGCATCGTCGCCTTCGAGGCGCTGGCGCGCTGGAATCACTCGCTGCGCGGCCTGATCGCACCGAACAACTTCATTCCCGTCGCCGAGGAAACCGGACTGATCGTGCCGCTCGGAGACATCGTGCTGCGCAAGGCCTGCAGGGATGCCGCGGGCTGGCCCGAGGAGATCGCGGTCGCCGTCAACCTGTCCGCGGTGCAGTTCAAGAATCCGAACCTGGTGGCATCGGTGAAGGCGGCACTCGAGGACTCCGGCCTTACGGCGGCGCGTCTCGAGCTCGAGATCACCGAATCGGTGCTGCTGCAGAACAGCGAGGGGACGCTGGCCGTGCTGCACGAGCTGCGCGCCCTTGGTATCCGGATATCGCTCGACGATTTCGGCACCGGCTACTCGTCGCTGAGCTATCTGCGCAGCTTCCCGTTCGACAAGATCAAGATCGACCGCTCCTTCGTCATGGACCTCGCGACGCGCGAGGAGTCGATGGCGATCGTGCGCGCGGTCACCGGCCTCGGCAAGAGCCTCGGCATCGTGACCACGGCCGAGGGCGTCGAGACCGATACCCAGTTCGACCTGCTGCGGCAGGAGGGCTGCACCCAGGCACAGGGCTATCTGTTCAGCCCGCCGCGGCCGGCTTCCGAGGTCGCCAAGATGCTGCTCTGGACGCCGAAACGTTCGGTGGCGTGAGGGTTAGAGCGTTTTCAAGCGAAGTGGATACCGGTTCGCGTGAAGAAAACGCGTCAAAACAAAAAGCTAGAGCTTCGGTTCTGATTCAATCAGAACCGAAAATGCTCTAGCCCTTGCGCAAAGCGAAATAGGCGCCGCAGAACGCCATCACGGCGCCGAGGCAGAGCGCGGCAAGGCCGGCGAGCACGGCTGAGATCGTCGACCCCGTGCTCGGCGCCGCGGCCGCCTGGCCGGTGCCGGCCAGGATCAGCACGCCGATCACGATCAGGAACTGGCGCATCCGCCGCGGGATCTGGCCGGCCGCCGCGCTGTGCATCAGGTTGGCGGTGAAATAGCCGCCCGAGAATCCGACCGACGCGATCAGCCACCACGCAATCGCTGCGCCCGCCGGCATGAATTCGTGGGTATCGGACCGCCAGAGGCCGCCGAGATCGAGCCCGTAGCGGGCGCCGAGCATGTGGACGGCGAGCGCCAGCAGCACGCCTGTCACCATCGCGCCGCCAAGGATCAGATAACGCGGAAAAGTGGTCGTCTCGGGCATGGCCCGCTTGTAGGATAGCCGCCATGTGCCGCGCAAGCGCGTGCGCGCATCAGGGATGCGGATCGGCGGATTGCCAACACCATTGCAGGATCGGTCGGAAGCGGGCGAGGGCGCTACGGTGCGCTACGCGTACCGGGCGTCCCTGGTCGGCTCCGCGCACCAGTTCGAGCTGACCGATCGCGGGCTGTCATGGCGGATCGCGGGCAGGTCGGGCGTATGGAACTACGCCGACATCTCGGCTGTGAAGCTGTCCTATCGGCCGGTGTCGATGCAGCGGCAGCGCTTTCGCGCCGACATCGACAACGCCAAAGGCGGCCGGATCGCGATCCTCTCGACGAGCTGGCAGACCGCGACGCTGGTGGCGCCGCAGGGCGATCTCTATCGCGACTTCATCGTCGCGCTGCATCGTCGGATGCAGGCGGCGGGCAGCCGCGCCGTGCTGACCGGTGGCCTCGGGCCGAAGACCTACACTGCTGCGCTTGCGCTGCTGGCATGCCTCGCGGTTGCGATGCTCGGCCTGCTGCTGCGGGCGCTGCTCACCGCGAACTGGACGGGCGCGCTGTTCCTGGTCGGCTTTGCCGCATTGTTCGCCTGGCAGGTCGGCGGCTTCCTGACCCGCAACCGGCCGCGGCGCTACGGTTTCGATCAACTGCCTGATGCGCTGTTGCCGCCCGCAATCAAGAGCAATGAAACGTGACTTCGTGCGCGCGCCCGCGCACGGCATCGTTGGCACGCGAAGTCGGGGCCGGGGAGCAGGGGTTTGGACGATCGAAGTCTGCGGATGCCGTCGGATGACGAGATCGCCGCGATCAATGCGCAACATCTGATCGAGACGCCGCTTGTATCAGCCGATTTGCTGTTCGTGTTCGGCACCCGCGTCGATGTCGCCGAGCGGGTCGAGGCGGCGGTGCGGCTGTGGCGCGACGGCTTTGCGCGCTGGTCGATCGTGAGCGGCGGCGTGACGGCCGGCGATCACCGTTCCGAATGCGAGATCATCAAGGCTGCGATGGTCGCGCGCGGCGTGCCGGCGGACCGCATTCTCGAGGAGCATCGCGCACTAAACACCGGCGAGAACGTGATCTTCTCGCTGCCGGTGATCGAGGCCACGCTCGGCCGCGCCAATGTCAAAAGCGTGATCTGCCTCGGCAACACCTGGACGGCGCGGCGCTATCCGATGACGCTGCAGCGGCATTGGCCGGAGGTGACCAAGATGCTGGTGATGGTCGACAGTTTTGCGGTCCCGCGGGCACGCTGGCACACCGATCCGGAATTCCGCCGCCGCGTGCTCAGCGAATGGGACAAGATCGAGCCGTACAGGGCCAAGGGATTTATCGCGGAGTGGCCGGTCGCTTGAGGAGCGCAATCAGGCTTTCTTGTTTGACGCGTTTTCTTCACGCGAACCGAAATCCACTTCGCTCGAAAACGCTACGTCACTCCGTCGTGTCGAAATCCTCTTCGGTCGCGCTCAGCATGCCCGCCAGCGTCCGCAGGCCGATGTCGAGCTGCTCCATCGGCGGCGCGGCGAGCGCGAGCCGCACCGCGTTGGGCGCGTGGCCCGGCGTGGCCGCAAAGGTCGTCGACGGCGTCAGCGCGATGTCGCGGCGCGCGGCGGCCGCGACCAGCGTCTGCGAGCGCCAGTGTGGCGGCAAGGTCAGCCAGAGGTGATAGGATTTTGCGTTGGTCTGGACCTCGAAGCCGGCCAGATGCTTCGCCGCCAATTGCTGGCGGCGTCCGGCATCGATCCGCTTCAGCCGTGACAGTTCGGCGGCGGTGCCGTCGGCCATCAGCCGCTGTCCCGCCGCGAAGGCGTAGCCCGATGCGGTCCAGCCGCCGGAGCGCACCGCGGCCATGATGCTCTCGCGCAGCCGCGGCGGCGCGATCAGGAAGCCGAGCGCGAGGCCGGGCGCAACCTTCTTCGACAGGCTGTCGAGTACGATGCAGCGCTCGGGCGCCAGCGTGGCCAGCGGCACCTCGTCGTCGAGGAAGCCGTACACACTGTCCTCGATGATTGTGAGGTCGAGCTTCTCGACCAGGCGCAGCAATTCGGCGCGGCGCTCGGCCGGCATGGTGATACTCAGCGGATTCTGGATCGTCGGCTGGATGTAGATCGCGGACAGATGCGCCTCGCGATGCGCCCTCTGCACGGCGTCCGGCCGCACGCCGTGCTCGTCCATCGCGAGCGGCACCAGCGCTACGCCGAGCCGCGCGGCGATGCCCTTGACGAAGGGATAGGTCAGCGCCTCCACGCCGCAGCGTCCGCCGGGCGGCACGACCGCCGCGAGCGCCGCGGCAATGCTCTGCCGGCCGTTGGCGGTGAACACGATCTGGTCGGGATTGGGCTGCCAGCTCTTGCGCGCCAAAAATTCCGCCGAGATGGTGCGCGCGGCGCGGGTGCCAAAACTGGTCGCCGGCCGCAGCGCGCCTTCGAGCACTTCGGGCCGCTCCAGCCCTTCGAGGCTTTTTGCGATCATGGTCGCCTGGTGCGGCAGCAGCGGATAGTTGAATTCGAGGTCGATGCGGGCGCCGCGCGGTTCGTTTGGCGGCGCGGCGCGGCGCGTCTCGCCGGAAACGAAGGTGCCGCGGCCGACTTCGCCGACCACGAGTCCACGCCGCAGCAGCTCGGTGTAGACCCGGCTCGCGGTCGAGACCGCGATGCCGCGGTCATAGGCGAAATGCCGCTGCGGCGGCAGCCGGTCGCCGGCCTTCAGCGCCCCGGACGCAATCTCGGCAGCCACCACATCCGCCAGCTTCAGATATTCGAATCTCGACATTATTGCACCGAGAGCAATGTTTCACTTGCTCCGAGAAGTGTACCGGATCATTTAGAGAGGAACAAGCCCGCGATTGCACTGAGGAGTGCGCAAGCAATCCGAAGTCGTCAAGGCGCAATGCTGAAAACGGCATTTGCGCCAAAGATATAGTGTTGCCACGCGGGCTCCGAAGGAGATGACGATGACCACGATCTATTCGGCCGGGGCGGCCCCCGCGCGGCCTAGAATCGGAAACGGATTGCTCCGATTGATCCGAGCATGGGGCGATGCCCTCGTGACCCACTGGATGCGCCACGACGCGATCAAGACGCTGCGTCAGCTCGACGACCGCATGCTGCGCGACATCGGGATCTCGCGCTGCCATATCGAGCGCGCCGTGACCGGCGATCTCGATCTCGAGCTGGTGCGGATCCGAACCCGCTGAGACAGTAAGGGACGCTGCGCCACGTGCGCCTGGTTGACCTCTCCCACGGGAGAGGTGGACTTCCGCTGCCGCTAGTGCCGCACCACCAGCACCGAGCATTTGGCGTAGCGCACGACATGCCCGGCGTTGGAGCCGAGGAAGTAGGTGCGCATCGCCGGGCGGTGCGAAGTCATCACGATCAGGTCGGCCTTCATCGCAGCAGCCTCCTCGAGGATCTCATGATAGATGCCGCCCTGGCGGACGACGGCCGAGATGCGCGCATGCTCGATGCCGGATTCGCGCGCGACGATTGCAAGCGCCTCTTCCGAAGTTTCGCGCTGCTGGCTGTCGAAATCCGCCGGCACATATTCGGCGAGCATCACCGGCGTCATCGGCAGCACGTTGAGCAGGCGGACCGAGCCGCTCCAGGTCTGCGACAGCGTCGCAGCGGTTGCGATCGCTCCCTTCGCCAGATCGGTATCGGCGAGGTCGATCGGCACGAGAATGGACTTGTACATCGGCGCCTCCTGTCCGCGATTGGTCTGGAGCCGTTGTGTCCCTGGTGTCAGGACGCGCCCTCTTTTTCTTGTGTCGACGCGAACCAGTCCCCTGTCGCGCGACGGCAATATATCACGGCGGAACCGCAATGTCCGCCCGCGTCAGTTGCGCGAGGCCTGCTTCAACAGTTTCGGGCTGACGAACTGGACGAGCTTGCCGCGGCGGAACGACACCTCATTCCAGTCGTCGGTCGCGAACTCGAAGATGGCTAGCCCCGAGGTCGGCAGGTTATCGCCGAGCGCGCGCTGGGCGGCCTCGTCGCCGCTGCCGGTCAAGGTCAGCGCGAGTTCGTGCATGCCGGGATTGTGCCCGATCAGCATCAGCCGCTTCGGATCGGTCACCGATGCCATCCGGATCGCGGTCAGCAATTGCGCAGGATCGGCACCATAGAGTTCCGGCAGGAATTCGACTTTCGGCTGCGGTCCGGCACTCTTCATCGCATCGCGCACGATCTCCCAGGTCTCGCGCGTGCGGACAGCGGGCGACACCAGTGCGAGGTTGGGGAGGGGCGGATGCGCGGCGATCCAGCCGCCGATCTCCGCCGCATCGCGGTGGCCGCGCTCGTCGAGCCGACGGTCCTGGTCCTGTCCGGACGGTGCGTCGGGTTCGGTCTTGGCATGACGCAGCAGCAGCAAACGGCGCATGGATGTCGATCTCGATTCGGTCAGGTGGCATTAATTCTACAGGCTCATGCCCTGGACAAGGTGACAAGCGCCGCAGCGGTTCGTAAGAAACGCCATGAGCGAGACTTCCACAAGTGCGGCGGACGGCCCCAATGGCGGTTCGCCGTTCCGCAACCGCCTGGCGTTCGATCTCGATGTCGACATTTGCGTGGTCGGGGCCGGGCTCGCCGGCCTGACGGTGGCGCGCGAAGCGGCGCGGCTTGGCGCCAGTGTCGCCGTGCTCGAAGGCCGTCAGGTCGGCTGGAACGCGTCCGGTCATCAACTCGGTACCGTGATGCCGGGCTTTGGCCTGCCGGTCACCGACCTGATCGAGCGGGTCGGGCGCGATCATGCCCGCGCGCTGTGGGCGCTGTCGAACGAAGGCGTCGACTATGTCCGCGCCACCGCCACCGAGGAGTTGATGCCGGGCATCAATCCGAGCGAGGGCGTGCTCGAAGTCTCCAATGTCGATGCCGGCGAGGCCCTGATCGGCCGGCTGCAGACCCTGGGCGAGGATTTTGCGACCGATGTCGAGGGCTGGCAGGTCGATCGCGTGCGCAGCGTGCTCAGGACGCCTCGCTACTTCCACGGCATCTATTATCCGAAGGCGTTGCAGGTCGACGGCCGCAAATATGTCCATGGCCTTGCCGCGCTGGCGACGCGCGCGGGTGCGCGGATCTTCGAGGAGACGCCGGTCGTCAGCATCGACTTCTCGGGCATCCGCAAGCGCATCGTGACGCCGTCGGCGCGGCTGCGCGCCACCCACATCGTGCTCGCCGGCAACATCCATCTCGGTGCGCCGCTGCGGCGGTTGTCGGATACGTTGCTGCCGGTCTGGCGCTATGCGGCGCTGAGCGAGCCGCTCGGCGAGCGGCTTGCCGAGGCGATCGCGTTCTCCGGTTCGGTGACCGACAGCGACGGCATCGACCATTTCCGCATCGTCGATGGCGACCGCCTGTTATGGGCGAGCCCGGAAACCACGTGGGCGGCGCGGCCGAAGCGTTTCGGCGCGGCGGTGCAGCGGCGGATCGCCACCGTGTTCCCGCAGCTCGGCAAGGTGCCGATCGCCGACGTGTTCGGCGGCGCGGTCGGCGTGACCGTGCACGGCATGCCGCAGATCGGCCAGCTGCGCCGGGGCCTGTGGGTCGCGAGCGGCTTCGGCAGGCACGGGCTCAGCAACTCGGCGATTGCCGGCCAGATCATCGCGCGCAGCATCCTGTGGGGCGACGATCGCTGGCGGCTGTTTTCGCCGTTCGAGCTGGTTTGGGCGGGCGGCGCCACCGGCCGGGTCGCCGGCCATTTCATCGGCCTGTGGGCGAGGGGTGTCTCGTCCGCGGCGGGTGCGTTGGCGCGCTACCGCGAGGGGGCACGTGCGAAAGAGCGGGCCCGCGAGGCGCGGCTCGCCGAGGCCAATCTCAAGGCCGGAGCCAGGCGTCCGCCGCCGCGCCGTCCGCCGCCACCGGGCGCGGTCCGTCCGGTGCCGCCGCCGGCGCCGCGGCAGCCCGAGGACGGCGGTGAGCCGTATCCTCACGCCTCGCAAGAAAGTGAGCGGATCTCCGACGGGCGGATGTAACGTCTCATCGCGGGGTTCGTACCTATTGGCGACACGGACAATTTTGCATCGGAGACCATCGATGATCGACCGCCGCATCCTGCTTGCTTCCGTCGCCAGCCTGTTCGGCCTCGCCGCGTTCCGCTGGCTGCGCGCCTCGCCGGCCCAGGCCGCCGAGAAGTTCGAGATCGAGAAGACCGACGCCGAATGGCGTGCGCAGCTGACGCCGCAGCAATACGAGATCCTGCGCAAGGAGGGCACCGAGCGGCCGGGGTCGAGTCCACTGCTCAAGGAACACCGCAAGGGCATCTTCGCCTGCGCCGGCTGCGACCTGCCGCTGTTCTCGTCCGAGACCAAGTATGAGAGCGGCACCGGCTGGCCGAGCTTCTATCAGCCGCTGGAGAACGCGGTCGGCAAGACCGAGGACCGCACCTTCGGCATGCTGCGCACGGAAATCCATTGCCGCCGCTGCGGCGGCCATCTCGGCCACGTCTTTGACGACGGCCCGAAACCGACCGGCCTGCGCTACTGCATGGACGGGTTTGCGCTGGTGTTCCACCCGGCCGCGCCGTCGGCGACCTGACGACGCTTCCTTCCCGGCAATTGTTGCCGGCCGGCAAATGCGACCCCGCTTTAACGATCGGGGTCGCGTTTTCAAGCGGATGATTTTGTTACATTTTGTTTCCCCTGATTTCTTGGCACGACCCTTGCGACATGTTCCACCGACGCGGCCAGCTGGCCAGCCGCGCGGGAATCGAATTGGAGAACATGTCATGGGTATCTTCGGCGCTCTCACGACGGCGGTCGGCGGCTTGCGCGCGGAGTCGTACGCGCTCGAAAACGTCTCCGGTAACATCGCCAATTCGCAAACCACGGCCTTCAAGCGCATCGATACCTCGTTCCTTGACCTGATTCCGCAGACCGCGGTGACCGCGCAGCTCGCCGGCGGCGTCACCGCGCAGTCGCGCTCGACCAATTCGGTGCAGGGCGACGTGCAGTCGGCCCAGGTCGCGACCTTCATGGCGATCAACGGCAACGGCTTTTTTGCGGTGCAGAAGCCCGGCAGCTTCACCGATGGCTCCCCGGTGTTCGACGGCGTCGACCGCTACACCCGCCGCGGCGACTTCCAGCTCAACAAGGACGGCTACCTCGTCAACGGCGCGGGCTATTATCTGGAGGGCGTGCCGATCGACCCGACCACCGGCAACCCCTCGGGCTCTTCGCCGCAGGTGCTGCGTTTCAAGAACGACTTCCTGCCGGCGCAGCGGACCACCAAGATCGACTATCGCGCCAACCTCGCGTCCTATCCCCTGACCACCCAGCACGACACCTCGGTGCCGGGCTCAGAACTGCTGCGGCCGGGCTCGTTCAGCAACGGCCATAATCCGCTGACGCTGGGCACGCCGGCCGCGCCCTACACCGATGCCGCGGTCAGCGGCACTGCGCAGAACAACAAGGCGACACCGTCGGTGGCCAACACATCGGCCACCAAGCTGAACGGCACCGCGGGCAGCGACTCGATCTCGGCCAATTTCGTCGCCGGCGACACCATCACGGTCAACGGCACCGTCCTCACCTTCGTGGCCTCGGGCGCGACCGGCAACCAGCTCAACATCACCGATAGCATCGGCACGCTGCTCGCCAAGATCGATTCGATCTCCGGGACGGCCACGGCATCCTCGATCGCCAGCAACGGCGCCATCACGCTGCATTCCGGCACCTCGGCCGACCTGCTGGTCACCAGCTCGAACTCGACCGCGCTGCAGGCGCTCGGCTTCACCGGCTCGGCGGCGGCCAATCGCGGCGGCGGCGGCACGGTCGGGACCGGCCAGGTCGTCGGCAACGACAATTCGACCTTTCTGGACGAGTCGGTCTCGGGTGGCGCGGTCACCGCCTACGATGTGTCGGGCGCCCCGGTGAATCTCCAGCTCCGCTGGGCCAAGACCGACAGCTCGTCGCTCGGCTCCGGGCATACCGACAATTGGAACCTGTTCTACCAGGTCAATCCCAACGCGACCGGCACGCAAGTTGCTTGGCAGAACGTCAACGTCAACTTCACCTTCGGGGCGAACGGCCAGATGTCGCCGGCGATCTCTTCCGTCACGCTCGACAATGCCGTCGTCAACGGCGTCTCGCTCGGCAGCCCCGTGATCAATTTCGGGTCCGGCGGCGTGACCCAGTTCGCGGATTCCAACGGCAACGTCCAGGTCAACCAGATCCAGCAGGACGGCTTCCCGGCCGGCCAGCTGCAATCGGTCAGCGTCTCCACCAACGGCCGGATCGTCGGCAACTACACCAACGGCCGCAATATCGACCTCGCCGAGATATCGGTGGCGACCTTCAACGGCACCAATTTCCTCAAGCGGATCGACGGCGGCGCCTTCGAGGCGACCGACGAATCGGGCGCGGCGCTGTTCGGCAAGGCCGGTACCATCGTGGGGTCATCGCTGGAGAGCTCGAACACCGACATCGCCGACGAGTTCACCAAGCTGATCGTCACCCAGCAGGCCTATTCGGCCAACACCAAGGTCATCACCACGACCAATTCGATGGTTCAGGATCTCCTGAACGTGATGCGCTGATCGACGATGCCGATACCTGGTAAAGGCGAGTAGCAGATCATGGGTTTGAGCCAAGCCCTCTCCACCGCGATGTCGGGCCTGCGCGCCACGCAGGCTTCGCTGTCGCTCGTGTCGTCGAACGTCGCCAATGCGGAGACGCCCGGTTACGTCAAGAAGACGCTGAACCAGGTCGCCGGCACCACCGGCGCCTATGGCTCCAGCGTGCTGATATCGGGCGTCAACCGCCAGCTCGACGAGTTCCTGCAGACCCAGCTTCGTACCGAGACCTCGGGCGCGGCCTATGCCGACGTCCGTTCCGACTTCCTGACCAATCTGCAGGGCGTCTACGGCAACCCGGACTCCACCGGCACGATCGAGGATTCCTACAACAAGTTCCTGACCGCGCTGCAGGGCCTGTCGACCAGCCCGGAATCGCAGTCGGCGCGGATCGGCGCCGTCAATGCCGCGCAGTCCCTGGCGCAGCAGCTCAACGCGACATCGCAGGGCATCCAGACCCTGCGCGCCAACGCCGAGGCAGGGATCAACGACTCCGTCAACACCGCCAACAACGCGATGCAGCAGATCGCCCGCATCAACGTCCAGCTGCAGGCCACCAGTGGCCAGACCGACGCCTCGACCGCGGCGATGCTCGACCAGCGCGATCAGTACATCAGCCAGCTGTCGCAGTTGATGGACATCCGCACCGTCACCAACAGCCAGAACCAGGTGACCGTGTTCACCAATTCCGGCGTGCAGCTGGTCGGCACCGAGGCGGCGACGCTCAGCTTCAATGCCCAGGGCACGATGACGCCCAACACGCAGTACAATTCCGATCCGACCAAGAGCTCGGTCGGCACCATCACCATCAATTTCCCGCATGGCGGCAGCTATGACATGGTGTCGACCAATTCGATCCGCTCCGGCAAGATCGCAGCGTATCTGGAGCTGCGCGACAACACGCTGGTGAAGGCGCAGACGCAGATCGACCAGTTCGCCGCCTCGATGGCGAGCGCGCTGTCGGACAAGACATCCGCGGGCACTGCCGCCACGTCAGGCGCACAGTCCGGCTACGACCTCGACCTGTCCGGGCTGCAGAACGGCAACGTCATCCATGTCAGCTACAAGGACAACAGCACCGGCCTGACGCATAATCTGTCGATCGTCCGGGTCAACGATCCAAGCGTGCTGCCGCTGAGCAACAACGCGACAACAGATCCGAACGACGAGGTGCTCGGCGTCGATTTCTCCGGTGGCATGAGTTCGGTGCTGGCGCAGCTCAACGGCGCGCTCGGTGCGACCACGGGGCTGCAATTCTCCAATCCGTCGGGATCGACCTTGCGCGTGCTCGACGACGGCGTCGGCAACCGCGCCGACGTGACCGCGGCCTCCGTCACCACGACGGTGTCGTCGCTGACCTCGGGCGATCCGCAACTGCCGCTGTTCACCGACAATGGCGGGCTCTACACCGGCGCGATCACTGCCAGCGGCTCGCAAAGCACGGGGCTTGCCGCGCGCATCAGCGTCAATACTGCCCTGGTCGGCGATCCCTCGCGCATGGTGCTGTTTTCGACCAATCCGCAGACGCCGGCCGGCGACACCACGCGCTCCGACCTGATCCTGAAGCAGCTGTCGACCACGTCGTACAGCTATTCGCCGCAGACCGGCCTCGGCACCACCGGCGCGCCGTTCACCGGCACGCTGCTGAATTTCGCCAAGCAGTTCATCAGCCAGCAGGGCGAGGCGGCGACCGCCGCCAAGCAGCTCGCCGACGGCCAGGACGTCGTGTTGAACACGCTTCAAAGCAAGATGGATGCGGTCTCCGGCGTCAACATGGACGACGAGATGGCGCATCTGCTGTCGCTGCAGAATGCATACTCCGCCAATGCGCGCGTGATGTCGTCGATCAAGCAGATGTACGACACGCTGCTGCAGATCGGAGGCTAACATGACGATCTCAGGCGTCAGCGGCCGGACTTCCTATATCGGCACCACGATCACCAACCTGCGCGATCAGCTCAACGACCTGACGACGCAGCTTGCTACCGGGAAGGTGTCGACGACCTATGCAGGGCAGGGGCTCGACCGCGGCTTCGGGCTCAGCCTGCGGGCGCAGATCAGCAGCATCAACGCGTTCGCCGACACCGCGACCAACCTCAACACGCGCCTCGGCGTCGCCAATCTCGCCCTGCAAGGTCTGTCCGACATCAACGCCCAGGTGAAGAAAGCAGCGACCACGGCGACGCTGACGCTCAACCAGAACGGCCAGACCTCGGGTCAGATCACGGCGCAGGCCGCCTTCTCCAACGCGGTGTCGATGCTGAACAGCCAGTCCGGCGACCGCTATCTGTTCTCCGGCCGCGCCATGGATACGCCGGCCACGGTATCCGCCAACACCATGCTGCACGGCACGGCGACGCAGGCCGGCCTCACGCAGCTGATTGATGAGCGCAAGCAGGCCGATCAAGGCACTGCCAAGATGGGCCGCCTGACCGTGTCGTCGCCGCCGGCGACCACGACGGTGACCGATGTCGCCGAGGACGGCTCGCCGTTCGGGCTCAAGCTGTTGTCGGTGCAGTCCTCGCTGACCGGCGGCGCCAGCGTGACGCAGCCAAACGGCACGCCGAAGACGGCGTCGGTCGATCTCGGCGCCGTCAATCCGAAGGACGGCGACAAGATCAAGTTCAATTTCGCGCTGCCCGACGGCAGCACCGAAGCGATCGAGCTGACCGCGACCACGACCAACCCGCCGCCAGCGGGCTCGTTCCTGATCGGCGCCGATACCGCGGCGACGACGGCGAACCTGCAATCGACGCTGACGTCGTCGATCAAGACGCTGAGCGACACCTCGCTGGTCGCGGCCTCCGCGGTCGCGGCGTCGAACAATTTCTTCAATCCAGTCGCGACCGTCTCGGGTGCGGCCGTCAACAACCAGAATACGCCGCCGGCGCCGATCACCGGCGCGACGGCGCTGTCAGGGGCTGTTGGCACCGACTCGCTCTCCACAAGCTTCGCGGCCGGCGACACCATCACGGTGAACGGCACGCCGATCACCTTCGTGGCCTCGGGCGCGACCGGCAACCAGCTCAACGTCACCGACAGTGTGCAGACGCTGCTTTCGAAGATCGACGAGATCAGCGGCACCAATCCGTCGACCGTCAGCAACGGTGCGATCACGCTGCACGGCGCCGACGGCGCGGATCTGTCGATTTCGAGCTCCAACACGGCGGCGCTCGGCGCACTCGGCATTGCCAACAACACCACCGCGACCGCGGCGCCGTTGCGGGTCGGCGGTCCGCCGTTCGACACTGCAGCCAATCTGGTCGCGGGCACGCCGGCCAATACGGTCACCTGGTACACCGGCGAGAACGGCGCGGGCTCGGCGCGCGGCACCGCGGTGGCACAGGTCGATCAGTCGATCTCGGTGCAATATGGCGCGCGCGCCAATGAGCAGGCGTTCCGCTACATGCTGCAAAACGTCGCGGTCTATGCGGCGGTGACGATCGACGCCAGCAACCCGAATGCCAGTGCGCAGGTGACGGCATTGGCGCAGCGCGTTGCCGCAAACCTTGCGCCGCAGAACGGCCAGCAGCAGATCCAGGACGTGCAGGCCGAGTTCGCCGGCGCGCAGACCGCGACCAAGGCGGCGACCGATCGCCAGACCCAGCTCAAGGGCATGGCGGAGACGATGCTCGACCAGGTCGAAGGCATCAATCAGGACGAGGTCGCGACCAAGATACTGGCGCTGCAGACCAGCCTGCAGGCGTCGTATCAGACGACGTCGATGCTGTACCAGACGACGCTGCTGAAATATCTGCCGATCGGCTGATCGCGCGGCACCAGGCCCCGAAACACAAAAGGCCTCCTCGCGGAGGCCTTTTCTTCGGGGCGAGGGCCGCTCAGGCGCTCTTGCGCGCGTCGGCTTGTCCGGAGCTCTGCAGGCTCCGCGCGGTCTCCAGCAGCTTCTCCTCATGCGCGATCAGCTTCTTGGATTCCTTCAGCGCGTGATAGAGATCGCCGTTGAGGATGAAGTTGTTGATGGTCTCGATGAACGGCCAGGCGCTCGGCATCGCCGTGATGATGTCGCGCACCAGGCTGAAATAGGTCGGGTGATGCGCCATCGGATCGGGCGACAGATACATCAGCTGCACGGCGAGATAGATCAGCTTCGCCGGCGTGTCTGATGTCTCCGGCGTCAGGATGTCCTTTTCGCGCAGGATCGGGATGCGGTCGCCGTCGATCAGCAGGCGGGCGCGCTGGTCGGTGTTGGTGATCACGCAATTGCCGACGATGATGCGCTCGTTCGGTTTGAGTTCGACCTTCAAGGCCATGCCCGTTCTCCTTTGCCGGCAGTCGCGTGACGTCGTCGCAGCGGATTGAATTCGGCACTGCTTAGCAACCGCCGTTGCAGCTCGGGGCCGATGCGGCTGCGATCCTTTCCCATGATGGTTAACGGTTGGTGAAGACGGGCCATCCGGGCCGCCGATGGCGCAGGGGAATCGCCGTGACCTCAGTAGTTTTCGGGACGGACTTCGTGTGGCGGCGATCATTTATTCTCCCGCATTTGCCTAAAATGCCGTCGCGAAGATTTCTTTTTCCTTCGCGGCTTGTCCGCAACGATGTCCGCATCCGCCCGGTCAGAAAGGATCGCCGCGGCTGTTTCTCTCAGTTTCACACCAGAAAGGTATGAAAATGTCCGATATCGTTCTCTCCTCGTCGGTTCGCCAGAACCTGCTCTCCCTCCAGTCCACCGCCGATCTGCTCTCCACCACGCAGAACCGTCTTGCCACCGGCAAGAAGGTCAACACCGCGCTCGACAACCCGACCAACTTCTTCACCGCGCAGTCGCTCGACAATCGTGCCAGCGACATCAACAATCTGCTCGACGGCATCGGCAACGGCGTGCAGGTGCTGCAGTCCGCCAACACCGGCATCACCTCGCTGCAGAAGCTGGTCGATACCGCGAAGTCGATCGCCAACCAGGTGTTGCAGAGCCCGACCGGCTATACCTCGCGATCGACCGCCAGCTCCGCGGCAGCCGTCGGTGGCACGGCGGCGAACCTCGTCGACGGCACCACGATCAAGAGCGGTGACGTTCTGGCGATCGTGGCCTCGGCCGGCCAGCCGGCTTTCAGCTTCACCTTCGGTGCCTCTACCTCGCTGGCGCAGCTGAATTCGTCGCTTGCCGCGAGCAATCTGACGGCGAGCCTCGACAGCTCGAACAAGATCGTCATCACCACGACCAACGATGCCGCGTCCTCGACGATCGGTGCGGTGACCTTGACCGGCACCGGCACCGCGACGTTCGGCGCCGCCACCGCTCCGGTCGCCGATGCGGCCTCGCAGTCGGCGCGCGCCGCGCTGGTGACCCAGTACAACAACACCATCGCGCAGATCACGACCACGGCCCAGGACGCCTCGTTCAACGGCATCAACCTGCTGAGCGGCGACAGCCTGAAGCTGACCTTCAACGAAACCGGCAAGTCGACGCTCAGCATCACCGGGGTCAGCTTCGATGCCGCGGGCCTCGGTCTGAAATCGCTCGCCGCCGGCACCGACTTCCTCGACAACAACTCGGCGAACAGCGTGATCTCGTCGCTGAGCTCGGCGAGCTCCGCGTTGCGCAGCGAAGCCTCGACGCTCGGCTCGAACCTGTCGATCGTGCAGATCCGTCAGGATTTCTCCAAGAACCTGATCAACGTGCTGCAGACCGGCTCGTCCAACCTGACGCTGGCCGATACCAACGAGGAAGCGGCCAACAGCCAGGCGCTGTCGACCCGGCAGTCGATCGCGGTCTCCGCGCTTGCGCTCGCCAATCAGAGCCAGCAGAGCGTGCTGCAACTGCTGCGCTGAGCACGACGACGAACGCGACACGGACGGCGGGGGAGACCCCGCCGTTTTCCGTTTGCTTCCGCAGCATTACGGGGTCTTTCCATGCCACGGGAAGGGCGCATGTCGTAACGGCTGCTAACCATATTTAAAGGCAGGCGGCGCATAAATACCGGGCGCTAGAATTGCGCGTCCGCGGCTCGAGAAATCCGCACCATCGAGGTCATGAATGTCCAATGCTGCCCAAGCCTACGCTCGCACGTCGACGACGACCGCATCCCCACGTGAAATCGAAGCGCAGGCGCTGCTGAAGGCTGCTCGGCAATTGCAGGAAGTCCAGAGCAACTGGAACGGCGCCGACAAGGCGCTCGATCACGCGCTGCTGTTCAACCGCCGTTTGTGGTCGATCTTCCTGAGCGCGGCGCAGGGCGACGACAATCCGCAGCCACTCGAGGTCCGGCAGAACATCGCCAATATCGGCGTGTTCGTGATGAAGCAGACCGTCGACATCCAGATGAATCCGGATCCGGCCAAGCTGAAGTCGCTGATCGACATCAACTGCCATCTCGCCGCCGGCCTGTCCGGCCGCGGTTGAGGCCGCGACGTGGCCGACCTGATGAGCATCCTGTCGGCCAACTACAAGGCCGCAGGGCTGACTGTCCCCTCGAAGACGCCCTATGTGGCGGTCGATCCGGACCTCTATGAGGGCAGCTGGGGCGGCAAGTACGCCAACAACAAGTCGTTCAACATCGAGGTGTCGAACGTCCAGGGCTTCCGCGCCAAGGTGCACTACCAGAGCGAGGGCACCAGCAAGTACCAGGACGTGCTGATCAAGGACGGCTCCTTCCGGATCGGCGACACCAAGTTCTCGCTGGTGCAGCAGGGCACCGCATTGATCGCCAATGTCGTCACCGATCCCGCGACCGGATCGACCTATCTCGACAAGGCCTACGCCGCGCAGAAGACCTGAGACTCAGGCGCTGCGATCGGTCGCGCGGGTCCGCGTCGGCGCGTCCTTGCCGAGGTCGAGCGTGTGGAAATAGGCGCGGCGGCGCAGCACCACGTCCTCGGGATACTGCCGCACCACCAGGTTGGTGCGGCTGTCGATCATCTGATAGACCACGGTGCCGGCATCGCGGTCGATGATCACCTGGTCCTTCGTTGCGGCCTGATCTGCGAGCGACGCGTTGAGCGCATCCTGGTCGATGCTGACGCGCACGCTCGGCTCTGGAGCGGTCACGCTCTGGCTCGCCGGCAACTCGGTCTGCACCGCCTTCTGCGCGGTCTGGCTGGTGGGCGAGACCATCGGCGCGGCAACCGGTGCACCCACCGGCTTGATGTTGAAATCCGTACTCATGGCAGCCTCGTAGTGCGCTAGCACTCGTTTGCTTGAGTCAAATCCCAACCCACTCCCGTCCGCAACTCTACGGGGAACCCCTCAACAGCATGTTAGAGAACACGCTGAACGGCGCACTGACGTCGGCGCGCCGAATTGAGGCAAATTGTACGCGATTGCCTCAGAGCGTGCGGCTGATCGCGATCGGCCGCATGTTGCGCGGGCCGGGTGCGGCGCGCTGGCCGCTCGCGGTGTAGGTGTTCGGGATGTTGCGGCGCTGCACCTCGGCATTGACGCCGCGCACGATACCCTCGGAGACCGCGTGTGCGGTCGCCAGCACGGTGAGATTGACCTGCAGCATGGCGCGGAACGTCTCGTGATGGCGCTTCAGCGTCGCGAGCATCTCGGGCTCGGTCTGCGACAGCATCTTCTGCATCGCCTTCAGATGCTCCACCGCGACCATGTAGCGCCGCGACAGTTCCGACTTCTGCGCCTCGAGCCGCATGCCGTCTGCGACCTTGCCGGCGCGCACCAGCGCGGTCTCCTGCTCGACGACGACGAGCAGCCCGCTCATCACCTCGATCAACTCGTTGGCAAGCCGTGCGACGTCGGGCGGCGTCGACGCCACGGGCCTGGCGGTGGTGCTGACTGGCCGCTGCTGTGGACGCTGATTCATCACGCTGCTCCCTTGACGGAATGCGCCTGGTTCGCCTGCTGCAGGATCAGCGAGCGGAACACCTCGTTGGAAATGCCGACGCCGCCGGCCTTGGCGAAATTCTTCGCATACTCGTCGGTCAGCATCGAGCGCCACACGCCGGTGCCGACGGTGTCGCCGAACGGGCCTTCGCCCTTCAGCCCGGAGGTCATCTGCGAGAACATCGTGTTCAGGAACATCGATTCGAAATCGGTTGCCGTCTTCTTCGCCTTGGCCTGTGCGTCCGGCGCAACTTTCGTCAGCGCATCCTGCAGCACCGGATCGGGGCGGCCCTTGTAGATCGGCATCGCCGCATTGTTCGGCATGCTGCTGCCGGAGCTGTTGATCAGGCTCGCCATCACATCACCTCGATGTCGGCTTCGATCGCGCCGGCGGCCTTGATCGCCTGCAGGATGCTGATCAGGTCGCGCGGGCCGATGCCGAGTCCGTTGAGGCCGTCGACCAGTTGCTGCAGCGAGACGCCGTCCTTCACCACCGCGAACTTCTTGCCGTCCTCGGTGACCTGCACATTGCTGCGCGGCGTCACCACGGTGCGGCCGCGCGATAACGCATTGGGCTGGCTGACCTGCGGGCTCTCCGAGATCGTGACGGTGAGATTGCCTTGCGCGACCGCGACGGTGGCGACGCGGACGTCGCGACCCATCACGATGATGCCGGAGCGTTCATCGATCACGATCTTGGCCGCCAGATCCGGTTCGACCTGCAATTGTTCGATCTCGGTCAGGAAGGCGACGACGTTGCCCTTGAACTCCGGCGGGATCGAGAGTTGCACCGTGGAGGGATCGATCGGCTCGGCGGTCTTGACCCCGAGATAGTCGTTGACCGCGGCCGCGATGCGCTTGGCGGTGGTGAAGTCGGCGTTGCGCAGCGCGAGGCGGACATTGGGCAGGCGGTTGAGCGCGAACTCGATCTCGCGCTCGATGATGGCGCCGTTGGCGATGCGGCCGACCGTCGGCACGCCGCGCACCACCTTGGCGGCTTCGCCCTCGGCGTTGAAGCCGGAGATCGCCAGTGTGCCCTGCGCCACCGCGTAGACGTTGCCGTCGGCGCCGAGCAGCGGGGTGACGAGCAGGGTGCCTCCGCGCAGATCCTTGGCGTCGCCGAGCGCGGACACCGTGACGTCCATCCGCGTGCCCTGGGTGCCGAATGCCGGCAGATTGCCGGTGACCATCACGGCGGCGACGTTGCCGGTGCGGATGGTGGCGCCGCGGATGTTGACGCCCATGCGCTCGAGCATCGCTTGCAGCGACTGCTTGGTGAAGGGGATGTTGTTGAGCGTATCGCCGGTGCCGTTGAGGCCGACCACGAGGCCGTAGCCGATCAGCTGGTTCTGGCGCACGCCTTCGATATTGGCGAGATCCTTGATCCGCGACGTCGCGGCTGCGGGCATGACGGATGCCGCCAGCGCCACCATCGCAGCGACCCCCATCGCCAATAATCTCGCGTTGCGGATGCCGGGCATCCCGATGCTCCCCTCAATCTACTCTTGGACCACGCGACACTCCCATGACGGTGATCCGCCATTAACCATGCCAGTCGCGTGCCATATCGTTTCGTCAGCGCAATGTATTGATAGCTTTATCGAAATTGTCGGCTCGCTATTTCTCTCCGGTTTGTCAGCCCGCGCGAAACTGCCGGACGACGGCAGAAATTGCCGGGTCGTTTACGCATCGTTAACCATAAGGCGGCGATGCTCGCGCTACCCAAGTCTGCGAGATCAATGCGATGCGCATCACCGGACCGAACGGCACCACGATTGGCACGTCCACCAGCTCGACCCGCCGCACCTCGTCGAGCGGCTTCTCGCTGCCGGATGCTGCGTCCGCGCAGGACGAGGTCCGCGCCACCACCGCGCCGAAGGCCACAGCCAGTCTCGATGCGCTGATGGCGCTGCAAGGCATCGAGGATCCGACCGAACGCCGCAAGCGCTCGGTGGCGCGCGGCAAGGGCGCGCTCGATGTGCTCGACGATCTCAAGCTCGGATTGCTCTCCGGCAACTTCGATGCCGCGACGGTGAGCCGGCTGCGCACCGCCGCCGCAAATCTGAAGGAATCCTCCGGCGATCCCGGCCTCGATGCCGTGCTCGGAGAGATCGAGCTGCGCGTCGAGGTCGAGCTCGCCAAGGCCGGCCAGTACTGATCCTTCCGCCATCGACTAACTCATCTCATGCTGCGTGCGCCTTGCGCTGCGTGTCGTAGCGGCGTTGCGCCGCCAGCACTTCCTTCAGATTGGCCTCAGCCCAGTCGCGCAGCGGATCGACCGCCTCGGCGAGCGTCAGCCCGAGCGGCGTGATCGAATATTCCACCGTGACCGGCACGGTCGCGATGGCGCGGCGGCGCAACAGCCCGTCGCGCTCGAGGCTCTTCAGCACCTGCGAGAGCATCTTCTGCGAGATGCCCTCGATCGCGCGGCGCAGCTGGTTGAACCGCATTGGCTCGCCGCGCAGCAGCAGCAGGATCAGCACCGCCCATTTGTCGCCGACCCGATCGAGGATCTGGCGGGTCGGACAATTCGCGGCATAGGCGTCCGGTTTCGGGCTGGCGGCTTTCATCGCTGGTTACTCCCGCGTAATCAGGTGACGCGTAAGTGCGTTCTTCACACTTACATCCATTTGGCTATCTAGTCACTATTGGAAACCATCAAACGGAGACTTGAGATGAAGATCGCCATCGCCGGCGCGTCCGGCCAGGCCGGCTCGCGCATCACTGCGGAACTCGCCCGCCGCGGCCACACCGTGACCGCCATCGCCCGCAATCCGGAGAAGATCGCCGATCTGCCCGGCGTCACCGCCCGGAAGGGCGACGTCAACGACCAGGCCGCGCTTGCCGCGCTGTGGGCCGGCCATGACGCTGCGATCTCTTCGGTCCATTTCACGGTGAGCGATCCGGCCAAGCTGATCGGGGCGGCGAAAGCCTCCAAGGTCGGCCGCTATCTCGTGGTCGGCGGGGCCGGCAGCCTCGAAGTGGCGCCCGGTGTCCGGCTGGTGACCACCCCCAATTTCCCCGCCCAATACAAGGCCGAGGCCAGCAAAGGCGCCGAATTCCTCGATCTGCTGCGCCAGGAGAAGGAGTTGAACTGGACCTTCCTGTCGCCCTCGGCGCTGTTCGTGGCCGGCGAGCGGACCGGCAAGTTCCGCCTCGGCACCGACCAGCTCCTGACCGATCCGGCCGGAAAGAGCTCGATCTCGTTCGAGGATTTCGCAGTTGCACTCGCCGACGAAATCGAGCGTCCGGCGCACCTCGGCAAGCGTTTTACGGTCGGTTATTGACCGGTTCGGGGGGCCCCCGGCCGGCGCGGATAAGTTTGCCTGTGCAAGGTGTTGGGGGTCGCCCGCGTTTCCTGGTTGCAGATATTGTCTGTCACAAGACCTAGCTATATAAGGCGCCGCGCGGAGGGGGGTTGTTCCCTCCGCCTGACAGGGACATGGCTGCCTTTGGAAAAGCTGAAGAACTACCGGCCGACTGAAAAAGAGCCTTTCATGAATGAGCGGCAGCGCGACTATTTCCGCGTCAAGCTCCTGACCTGGAAGGACGAGATCCTCCGCGAATCGAAGATCACGCTGCAGACCTTGCAGGAAGAGAACGTCAACCACCCGGACCTCGCCGACCGCGCATCCTCCGAAACCGACCGCGCGATCGAACTCCGTGCCCGGGACCGTCAGCGCAAGCTGATCTCGAAGATCGACGCGGCGCTGCAGCGCATCGAAGACAACACCTACGGCTATTGCGAAGAGACCGGCGAGCCGATTTCGCTGAAACGGCTCGAAGCCCGTCCGATCGCAACACTGTCGGTCGAGGCGCAGGAACGCCACGAGAAGCGCGAGAAGGTCTATCGCGACGAATAGTGGCGGTGAACCGCCACAGATTGATTCCGGCGCGCGCCGGCTGCAGCTCTGCGTCGCCAAGATGACGCGTACTCTCGACATCGCTTCGGTCTTTATTCCTGGGCTGATCGCGCTTCCCTTTCCCCGCAAGCGGGAGAGGGGCGCGCAATTCCGGTGCTTCGGGAGCTCGGCATCATTCAGCTCATGCCAACTCCGAGTATCGTCTCGCTGCTCGCCACACCGCGCCGCGGGCCGTAAGCTTTCGACCACGTCAGCAATTCGCGAAACGCCGGCAGCAGGCCCCAGGCCGAATCCGTCAGCTCGTATTCGACCTGCAGCGGCTTCTCGGCGAGCACCTTTCGCGACACCAGGCCGTCGCGTTCGAGCTCGCGCAGCTGCGCGGTCAGCATGTGCTGGGTGACCGGCACGAGCGCGCGGCGCAGCGCGCCGAACCGCACGCCGCCCTGCATCAGCAGAAACAGGATTTCCAGCTTCCATTTGCCGCTCAGCGTGTGGATCGCATGCTTGAACTCGATCAGGATCGCCGGATCGGTCGGGCAGCTCTCGCTGTCGTCGCAGTCGCATGGATGGGTGGTATTGATTTCCATACTGGTCCCCAATTTCATCCTACTTGTCCCGACTGAGATAGTGACCAGATGCGGCCTGTGCAGGGTGGGCGGCGCGATCTCCGCGCCGCGCCCGAACCATGGGAGAGGGCGGAACGGCATGAGCACGGTTTTGGTCACCGGCGGATCTGGTTTTATCGGCGCGCATGTCATCCTGCAGCTGCTCGCTGCCGGGCACGAGGTGCGCACCACCGTGCGCAATCCCGATCGCGCCAAGGACGTGATCGCGATGCTGCGCGAGGGCGGCGCTGCCACGCCTGACAGGATCGGCTTCATCACCGCCGATCTGTTGCGCGACGATGGCTGGCGCGAGGCGGCGGCCGGTTGCGACTACGTGATGCATGTGGCGTCGCCGCTGATCAACAACGTGCCCGAGGACGACAATGCGCTGATCATCCCGGCACGTGAAGGAACCCTGCGCGTGCTGCGCGCCGCGCGCGACGCCGGCGCCAGGCGCGTCGTCGTGACCTCGTCGTTTGCCGCGATCGGCTACGGCCATCCCGAGCGCACGACGCCGTTCGACGAAACCACCTGGTCCAATCTCGACAGCGCGGACGTGCAGGCCTACCCGAAATCCAAGACGTTGGCCGAGCGCGCCGCCTGGGATTTTGTTGCGCGCGAGGGAGGCGGGCTCGAGCTCGCCGTGGTCAATCCGACCGCCGTGTTCGGCCCGGCGCTGGGGCCGGACTTCTCGGAATCGATCGGCATCATCAAGGCGCTGCTCGACGGCGCGATGCCGGCGGTGCCGCGGATCCATTTCGGCCTCGTCGATGTCCGCGACGTCGCCGACCTGCATTTGCGCGCGATGATGTCGCCGAAAGCCAAAGGCGAGCGCTTCCTCGCGGTCTCCGGTGAAACCTTGTCGATCCTCGAGGTCGGCCGCGTGCTGCGCGCAAAACTCGGCAGCAAGGCGCGGCGCGTGCCCCGGTTCCAGGCGCCCGACTGGCTGATACGGCTCGCCGCGCTGCGCAACCCGCTGGCCCGCGCGGCGCTGCCGCTGCTCGGCAAGGTCAGGCGTTCCACCAGCGCCAAGGCGCAAAACCTGCTCGGCTGGCGTCCGCGCAGCAACGAGGAGATGCTGGTTGCGACCGCCGAGAGCCTGATCCGGCTCGGCCTCGTCAAGGCGTGAGTCGCAGCGTCCTCTGCGCCGCTTGCCAGCGGCGTCCCTGAGTGCTGAATTGCATCGAGCAAGCAGAACAACAGGGAGGCTGCGGCTATGGACAGAATCCTCGCGGCCGCAAAGGCAATCGCCACCGGGCGCCGCAGCCGCGCGCCGCTGAAGGCGCTGCCGAAGGACGCCGTTCCGCGCGACGAGGCCGAGGGCTATCAGGTGCAGCGCGCGCTGCACGACCTGTTGCGCGGCCAAGTCGGCGATCTCGTCGGCTACAAGATCGGCTGCACCAGCGCGGTGATGCAGGACTATATGGGCATCACCCATCCCTGTGGCGGCGGCGTGTTCGAGAAGGTGGTGCACGTGAGTGGCGTGAGCCTGCCGGCGGCAGACTTTGTGCATGTAGGTGTCGAATGCGAGATCGCGGTGCGGCTCAAGCGCAACCTCGCGCCCGGCGAAGCGCCGTTCACCGCCGAGTGGGTCGCCGAGGCGATCGAGGCCTATCATCCCGCGATCGAGATCGTCGACGACCGCTACGTCAAATGGGAGACGCTGGGCGCGCCGACTTTGATCGCCGACGATTTCTTCGCTGCCGGTTGCGTGCTCGGCGCGGCCGTGCCGCACATCACCGCGCCGGATCTGTTGCGCGTCACCGGGCGCGCCATCGTCAACGGCAAGGAGGAGGGACGCGGCAGCGGCGCCGACGTGCTCGGCCATCCCCACAACGCACTCGCCTGGCTCGCCAATCATCTCGCCGCCGAAGGCAAAGGCCTGCATGCCGGCCAGATCGTGCTGACCGGCAGCCTGGTGAAAACGATCTGGCTGAAGGCGGGCGACACCGTGCTGATGGAGCTCGACGGGCTCGGCAAGGTGGAGGCGACGTTCACGTAGCGCTCGCTGTTTCCTCTTCGTCGTCCTGGCGAAAGCCAGGACCCATAACCACCGAATGTGATTGTGAACGGGACTGCGGCCCCAGCGTCGCGCACCAACAGGCCGTTGGGGTAATGGGTCCTGGCTTTCGCCAGGACGACGTCGATTGTGATTCACATGTCAAACAGCCTACTCGGTGTCGTCGCCCGGCTTGACCGGGCGATCCAGTATTCCAGAGGCAGCAGTGCTTGAGCCGAGAGGCCGCGGCGTACTGGGTCGCCCGATTAAATCGGGCGATGACAGGTGTGGATGAGGGTACAGCTTCGCCATCTCGCGACATGTTTTGCCCGAGCTTTGCTTGTCGTTCCGCCCTCGGTTAGCAGAGGGCGCAGGGAAAGCCGGGTGCCGATTGCACCCATGGGCCCGGTGCAACAAAAAGCACCGGGGTAGGACCACAGGTGTAACCGGAACAACCCGGCTTTCCCTGCGCGATGGGTTACGGCTTATACGTGCTCGCCCCGGCGAGACTGGGCTTTTGTGTCACCGTCATCCGCAACGCTTTCGCATCACTGGAATCAACACCTGCCACTAGGGCGTCAGGCCTGCACGACTTCACCGTCCGCCTTGCGCGCGCTACGTCTTCGCGCACTCGGCGTCCACCGCATCTCACCGCAACACTAATGACGACCGCGAAGCGCCCCTCGATCGGGTGAGACGCGACATCTATACACCAATTCGCTCTTCCGATAAAACGAATTATTTTCTTGCAGCGGGATTGACAGGTTTTGCTGAGTTGCCCGTCGGGCAGTCACACAGCACGTCACTCTCCGTCATTTCGGAGCATGCGAAGCATAACCACCATCGTGAATATAGTTCCGGCCTCCCGCCAAGAGGCACGTCCCGGAATGACGAGCAGAGGGGCTTGACTGATCTATAACCGTTAGGTTATGAGTTAATCCATAACCAGCGGGTTATTTATCAACCATGTCCAGCGCCCACGACGCACTGTTCCGAACGCTCGCCGACCCGACCCGCCGGGCGATCTTCGAGCGACTGTGCCGCGGCGGCGAGCAGACGGTCGGGGCGCTGACGGCCCAGGCCGGGATTTCGCAGCCGGCGGTCTCGAAGCATCTCGGCCTGCTGAAGCAGGCCGGGCTGGTGCGCGATCGCCATGAGGGGCGTCAGACTCATTACAGCGCACAGCTTGGCGCGCTGGCACCGCTGATCGACTGGACCAGCCGGATGGCCGGCTTCTGGGAGAGCCGGTTCGACCACCTCGAAGATCTCCTCAAAAGGATGGACCAATGAGCAAGCCAACCGTTGAAACGCGCTCCGCGATCGTCGAGCGCGAATTTCCCCATTCGCCGGAAAAGCTCTGGCGCGCGCTGACGCAACCGCATCTGATCGAGGAGTGGCTGATGAAGAACGACTTCAAGCCCGAGGTCGGGCACGGTTTCAATCTGCGCGGTGAGTGGGGCGCCGTGCTGGACTGCAAGGTGCTCGCCGTCGAGCCGCACAAGACGCTGTCCTACACCTGGAATCACGCCAACGACGATCCGGCTTTCCACATCGAGAGCGTGGTGACCTTCACGCTGACGCCGACGGCGACCGGAACCCATCTGCGCGTCGAGCAGGCCGGCTTCCAGCCGCATCACAAGCAGGCCTTTGGCGGCGCGCATGCCGGATGGAAGCAGTTCTTCGAGAAGCTCGAGCAGGTCGTGGCGCGGGAGAAGTGAGGCGCGGCTCCTCGCCATGACCGAAGCAAGTGTTCAGAACTATCGAACAAGGAGGTCCCATTGAACTGGAACAATGCAATCCGCCAGCTCCACCGCTGGCTCTCGATCGCCTTCACGCTGGCGGTGATCGCCAATATCGTCGCCATGATCCTGCAGGTGCCGGCCGTCTGGATCGGACTATTGGCACTGGTCCCGCTGATTCCGCTGCTGCTCACCGGCCTCTATATGTTCGCGCTGCCCTATCTGGCGCCGCGGCGGATGGCGAGGGGATCGACGCCGGCATCGCAGATGTGATTGCATGGCACGAACGGCAAAACATGAGGCAGCCATGACCCCGTCAGAACAGATCGACCGGATGATCGCCGAAACCGGTGACTGGCGCGGCACGACGCTCGCCAGCCTGCGCAAGATCATTCTCGCCGCCGATCCTGAAATAACAGAGGAATGGAAGTGGATGGGCAGCCCGGTCTGGGAACGCGACGGCATCATCGCGGTCGGCAATCCCCACAAGGGCAAGGTCAAGCTGACCTTCATGTACGGCGCCAAGCTGCCGGATCCCGACAAACTGTTCAATGCCGGCTTCGAAGGCAATGAGCGCCGTGCAATCGACCTGTTCGAGGGCGACAAGATCAACGAGCGCGCGCTGAAGGCGATGATCCGCGCCGCGATCGCATTCAACCAGGCCAAGAAGAAGCCGGAGAAAAAGCCGGTAAAGAAGGCGGCCAAAAAGGCGGCGGCCAAGCCGTGATCAGCCGACGCGCTTTCCGGCGAACGGCTTTGCGCTGCGGCGGTTGATGGGGAATGTCGGCAGCCGAGCCAGCTCGGCGCGTGTCGGCGCTTCGCGCGGTCGGGGCGCGGGGTCCGTCTCGTGCTGCTGCAGGAACAGTGTCGCCTCGAAGCGCACGCCGGGCGCCTGCCTCGCGGTACCCGTGCACACCGCGCGATTGCCGTTGAACTGGCCGATCAGCTCCGCCTCGACCTCGTCGCAGCCGAACACGGTGGTCGGGCCATCGGCAAACCGGCGCGTCGTCAAGGTCGCGGTGAAGCGGTCATCGACGAGCTGATAGGAGCCGCCATAGGCGAACATGCAGTCGCCGCCGGAGATCGTGCCGTTTGCGAGATAGACTATTCCGGTGCCTTCGCCGCGCGGCGTCCGGAACCAGGCTGCATATTGACCATCTCGTTGCATGGACGTCACGAACAGAAACCCTGCGTTGTCCTTTCCCTACGTTGCAAGCGGCGGGACTGCTACTGCGCGTTGCGGCGACAGTTAACGAAGCGAGAAGGCAATCGTGCAACTTGCGCGAGGAGGTCATCCGCTGCTGCCGTGCGCGATTCGCGCGAGCGCATGCGACCGGTCATAAAAAGCCACGGCCCTCGCCAGGGGAGCTGGCGAGGGCCGTGTCGGTACACCGCGCCGCGCCTAGGTTCGCGACGAGATGTGGGAGCTCTGAAGAAAGCTAGAACGGCAGCAGCACGTCGAGCACTTGCTGGCCATAGCGCGGCTGTTGCACGTCGGTGATCTGGCCGCGGCCGCCATAGGCGATGCGGGCCTGGGCGATCTTCGAGGAGTCGATGGTGTTGTCGCTCTGGATGTCCTCCGGGCGCACGATGCCGGCCACGATCAGCTCGCGGACCTCGAAATTGACCCGGATCTCCTGCTTGCCCTCGACCACCAGATTGCCGTTCGGCAGAATCTGGGTGACGACGGCGGCGACGTTGGTCTGCAAGGCTTCCTGGCGGTTCACCGAGCCCTTGCCGTCGCTGTTCGACGAGGAGTCCGCGGTCAAGAGCCGGCCGGGCAGCACCTTGTTGGCCTGGGTGATGGTCTGCGATCCCAGGAAGTTGGTGACCCCTGAGTCTTCCGAATTGGTGCGGCTGCGCTGGGTCTCGTTGGCGATCGCGGCCTTGTCGGTGAAGTTCACCGTGACGGTCAGGATGTCGCCGACGCGAGCGGCGCGCTGGTCCTTGAAGAAGGCGCGCGAGCCGCTGCGCCACAGTGAGTTCGGGCTGTAGGAGGCGACCTCGGGCTTCGGCATCGGCATCTGCACCGGCTTGTAGCCGGGCTGCGTGGTCGGGTTGTCGATCGAAGACAGCTTCGGCTGTTCGCCGATCTGCGTCAGGCGATCGATCGCCGAGCAACCGCTGGCGACGGTGCCGAGGGCGAGCAGCGCACTGGCCAGGACGAGGCGATTGATACGTGACTGCGACATGAACTTTACTCGGTTGGAGCGACTGAACTGAGCTTGACGGGAGCTGACGTTGACGGGGATGCGTCGGCCGACGGCGCCGGGCGCGGCGTCGCGACCGAGATCGTGACCTCGCCGCGGCCGGACACGACGCCGCTGACGACGCGCTTGGACTGGGTGTTCATGACGCTGACGACGTCGCCCTCGGCGCCGCCATCGATCGCCTTGCCGCGGATCGTGAGATAGAGGCCGCCGTTCTGGTAGATCAGCGTGACGTTCTGGTCGCGGGTGACGAGATCGGGCTTGGCGAGATCAAGCACCCGCAGCGCGCGGCCGGCGCCGAGCTGGCGGCGGGCCTGCATGCCGACCGCGCTGTCGCGTACAGCGGCATCGGCGCCGACCTCGACCTTCGGGCGGCGCTCGATTACGACGTCGGAGGCCTTCAGCACGTCGCCGCGCTCGACGCTGCGGGTCAGGATCGCGGCCTCCACGGTTTCGATCGCAGTGCCCGTGAAGCGCAGCTTGAGCGGCGCGGTGCCGGCGGCATTGCCGATCTCGAAGGTGACGTCGAACCGCGTCGAGCGCGGCTCGTAGCGCACCGCGACCGGCTGCAGCGCGCCGGAATTGGTTGCCTCCAGCCTGAGATCGCCGGGGTCGCGGTCGAAGGTCAGCGCGATGTTGGCGGCGCTGCCGAGGCCATGGCGGTTCTCCAGCGCGCGCGCGACCTGCTGCTCGAGCTCCTTGCCGTCGATGGTGCGGGCCTGCCGCGTCACCGTGATCTCCTTGAGATCGTGGGTGTCGACGCCGATCACCTGATGGGCGCGCAGCACGTTGAGCACCTGCGCCACCGGCAGCGTGCCCGTGGTGCCGAGATCCGGCGAGCGGTAGATCGCGATGTTGCCGGCAGACCCGGCATTGTCGATGAGATCGCCGACCCGCACGATGTCGTCCGCGACCGTGACGCTGGCGCGCAGCACGGGCACCGCGATGGTCTCGCTGCGGCTTTGCGCGGCGAGCGGCGTCACGGTGAGCGCGACCAGCGCGGCGGCGATCAGGAGCGGGCGGGCGATCATCGACATCATCCTCAGCGGAACAGTTGAGAGGT
The DNA here is from genome assembly GCF_015624485.1 of Bradyrhizobium genosp. L. Classification (NCBI taxonomy): domain Bacteria; kingdom Pseudomonadati; phylum Pseudomonadota; class Alphaproteobacteria; order Hyphomicrobiales; family Nitrobacteraceae; genus Bradyrhizobium; species Bradyrhizobium genosp. L. The sequence goes on along the minus strand of NZ_CP061378.1, from coordinate 5,053,560 downwards.
GGTCTGCATCATCTGGTCGGCGGCCGAGACCACCTTGGAGTTCATCTCGTAGGCGCGCTGCGCCGCGATCAGATTGGAGATTTCGCTGACCACCTCGACATTGGCCTGCTCGAGGTTGCCCTGCTGCATGTCGCCATAACCGTCGGTGTTGGCGGTGCCGTCCTGCGGCTGGCCGGACGCCGGCGTCTCCGTGAACAGATTGTCGCCGATCGGGTTGAGGCCCGCCTTGTTGATGAACCGGGTCAGGCCGATCTGGCCGATCGTGGTCGAGGCGGTCTGGCCCGGCAGCGTCACCGAGACCTGGCCCTGGGCGTTGATGGTGATGCCCGACGCGTTCTGCGGGATCGTGATCGTCGGCTGCACCGGGTTGCCCTGCGCGTTGACGATGCGGCCCTGGTTGTCCATCTGGAACGAGCCGTCGCGGCTGTAGGTGAAGGTGCCGTCCGGCATCAGGATCTTGAAGAAGCCTTCGCCGCGGATCGCGATGTCGAGGTCGTTGCCGGTCGGCGACAGCGTGCCCTGGGTCATCATGCGCGGCGTGCCGACCGTCTTGACGCCGCCGCCGAGGTCGATGCCCATCGGCAGGATGGTGTTCTGGGCGGAGGCCTGGGCGCCGACGCGTTTCACGTGGTCGTAGATCAGGTCCTGGAACGCGGCGCGTTGCTTCTTGTAGCCGGTGGTCTGCAGGTTGGCGATGTTGTTGGAGATCACCTGGACGTTGAGCTCCTGGGCCGCCATCCCGGTCGCTGCGGTATAAAGTGCGCGCATGGATCAGCCCTCCGCTCAGGTCGGCACGTCGGCGAGCTTCTCGATCGCCGATTTGTGCAGGTCGCTCTGCTGTTGCAGGATGGTTGCAATCTGGGTGTAGGTCCGGTTGATCTCGATCAATCGGCTCATCTCGGTGACGGAATTGACGTTCGACTTCTCGATGAAGCCCTGGCGCAGCGACGACTTGGTGTCGGCGACCGGCGCGTTGCCTTCGCCCTGCGAATAGAGGTTGGAGCCCTCTTTCAGCAGGCGTTGCGCCTGCGCGAACGACACCAGGCGCAGCTTGCCGCGCACCGAGTCGAGGGTGGCGGTGCCCTCGAGCACCGAGACATAGCCGTCGGCGGCGATGTTGATGTCGTGGTCGGTCTGCTGGAACACGATCGGGCCGGAATCGCCGAGCACCTGGTAGCCGTCCGAGGTGACGAGCTGGCCGCGGTTGTTGATCTGCAGATTGCCGTCGCGGGTGTAGCGCTCGCCGGCGGGGGTCTGCACCACCAGATAGCCGGCGCCGTCGATCGCGACGTCGAGCGGGTTCTTGGTCTCTTCGGTCGGGCCCTGCGACAGATCGCGGTAGGTCGCGCGGTCCTGCACAAAGGACACGCGGCGGTCGGCGGACACGAAATTGTCCTCATGCGCGTTCGAGGCCAGATATTCCTGGAACAGCGACCGGTCGGCCTTGTAGCCGTTGGTGTTCATGTTGGCGATGTTGTTGGCGACGACATCGATCTGCCGCTCCAGCACCATCTGCTTCGATAGTCCGACCAGAAGGGTGTTCTGCATCGGTGGTTCTCCCCTGTGAGGTGGTCCGATGCTTCGGCTCTCCCAAGCCTTCACGTCGGACCGTCGGTCACCTCTCGGGCTCTCCCAAGCCCGCAAGGTCACGCCGTCTCCTCAGCGAAAGCCGTGCCAAACCGGAATATGCAGATATCTGAAAGGATTAGGTGTTTGGCCGGGCGATCCGAGGGGCGGCAGAAAGGTCTTGTTGACCATGTTTGCCCGGCAGTTTTTTCCTACTTGAAGGGTAATCCTAAGTTTCCGTTAACCATTGTTACCGTAGCGTTGACGTCATTGGGGCGCGTGTGCGCCGGCGGCATTTGTATCGCGTCTTAAAGCCAAGGCTGGTGGCAATCGCGTTCGCATCCCTCTCAGGGTGAAGCGGGCGGACGATGGCGGACGGGGACAAGACGGAAGGCGAGGGCGCAGCGCCGGCTCCAAAAAAGAGCAAGCTGAAGCTGATCATTGCCGCGGTGGGTATCCTCGTCGTGGTCGGCGGCGGCGCGGGCTGGTTCTTCTTCATGCGCGGCCATGGCGACGAGCAGCACGCGGAGGCGGCGCCGCCGCCGAAGCCGCCGTCCTTCGTCGATATCCCGGACATGCTGGTCAATCTGGTCGGCGCACCCGGCGAGCGCGTGCAATATCTCAAGCTGAAGCTCGTGCTCGAGGTCAAGGAAGAGAAGCAGGCCGAGGCCATCAAGCCGGCGCTGCCGCGGGTCACCGACCTGTTCCAGACCTACATGCGCGAGCTGCGCCCGAGCGACCTCAACGGCTCGGCCGGTTTGTTCCGCCTCAAGGAAGAGCTGACCAAGCGGGTCAATCTCGCGCTCGCACCCAACCAGGTGAACGCGGTGCTGTTCAAGGAAGTCGTGATCCAGTGACGGGGTGGATGTAAAGCCATGGCCGGCAACGACCAGATGGACCAGGACGCCATTGCGGCGCAGTGGGAAGCCTCGCTCGATTCCGAGGATCCCGCGGCGGCCGCGGCGGAAGCTGCCAAGAACGAGCTCACCGAGAGCATGTCGCTGCAATGGGCGGCCATGGTCGAGGACGGCAGCCGTGACTTCGGCGGCAAGAACGCCAATGGCGAGCGCGTGCTGTCGCAGGAGGAGATCGACAACCTGCTCGGCTTCACGGTCGGCGACGTCAATCTCGACGACAATTCCGGCATCCGCGCCATCATCGATTCCGCGATGGTGTCCTACGAGCGTCTGCCGATGCTCGAGATCGTGTTCGACCGCCTGGTGCGGTTGATGACCACCTCCTTGCGCAATTTCACCTCCGACAACGTCGAGGTCTCGCTCGACCGCATCACCTCGGTTCGCTTCGGCGACTACATGAACTCGATCCCGCTGCCCGCGGTGCTCTCGGTGTTCAAGGCCGAGGAGTGGGAGAACTTCGGGCTCGCCACCGTCGATTCCAGCCTGATCTATTCGATGATCGACGTGCTGCTCGGCGGCCGTCGCGGCCAGACCCAGCTGCGCATCGAGGGCCGGCCCTACACCACGATCGAGACCAATCTGGTGAAGCGGCTGGTCGAGGTGGTGCTGGCCGATGCCGAGCAGGCGTTCCGGCCGCTGTCGCCGGTGACCTTCACGATCGACCGGCTCGAGACCAATCCGCGCTTCGCCGCGATCTCGCGGCCCGCCAACGCCGCGATCCTGGTGCGGTTGCGCATCGACATGGAAGACCGCGGCGGCAATGTCGAATTGCTGCTGCCCTACGCCACCATCGAACCGATCCGCAACGTGCTGTTGCAGATGTTCATGGGCGAGAAATTCGGCCGCGACCCGATCTGGGAAGGCCACTTCGCCACGGAAGTGGCGCAGGCCGAGATTGCGGTCGACGCGGTGCTCTACGAGGCCGACATCCCGCTGAAGCAGCTGATGAAGCTCAAGGTCGGCGACACGCTGCCGCTCGAGATCGGCGCCGACGCGCTGGTCTCGGTCCGTTGCGGCAATGTCACCCTGACCGAAGGCCGGATGGGCCGGGTCGGCGACCGCGTCGCGATCCGCGTCACCAAGAATTTGCGCAAGCCGCAAACCACCTTCGCGATGTTCGAGAAGGCGGACGAGCAGACCAAGATGATGGAGGCACCATGAGTCATGTGCTGGGACTGGCGATAGAGAGTCTGGTGGCCGTGCTGCTGATGCTGACGATCGGCTATTGCTGGCTGCTCAACAAGCGCCTGCAGCGGCTGAAGGCGGACGAGCATTCGCTGAAGGCGACGATCGCCGAATTGATCACCGCGACAGAGATCGCCGAGCGCGCGATCGGCGGGCTGAAGCACGCGGTGCGCGACGTCAACGAGAACCTCGGCAACCAGCTCGAGGCGGCAACCCAGATGACCGCGCATCTGAAGAACCAGTTGCTCGAGGGCGATCACGTGGTGCGCCGCCTGTCCAAGATCGCGCTCGCCGCGCGGCCCTCCGAACCCGTCGCCGCGGCGCCGGTGCCGGCACCTGTGCCGGTGGCTCCGGCACCCAGGGTCTCCGCTGCCCGCGCTGTGGCCGCGGCGGCTGAGGCCTTCACCGAACGCCGGAGGGCCAACGGCCTCGCTGCATGAAGTTGCTTCGTGACATCAGAGTTATTCCGGTTGTGCTGGTTGCGATCTTCGGCCTGATGGTGCTGAAGGTTGCGGGCCTCGTGCTCGACGGCGGCTATGTGTTCGGCGGCGAGGCGCAGGCCGCCGGGCCGGCGGGTCCGCCTGGTCCTTCTTGGGCGCAGGAGAATTTCAACTTCCCCGGCGGCAGCAAGGCCGTCGACAGTAGGGCCAAGGGCGATCCCGGCGACATCACCGGCTCGGTCGAGGGCAAGGACAAGGAAAAGGACGCGAAGAAGGAGGAGGCGCCGAAGCCGGCGGCTCCCGCGGCCGAGGCCGCCAAGCCCGATGGCGTCGTGGTCAATCTGGATCAGCCCGCGCCGGTGTCGGCCTCCGAGCGCGCGATCCTGGAACGGCTGCAGGCGCGCCGCCAGGAGCTCGAGCAGCGCGCGCGCGAGGTCGAGATCCGCGAGAGCCTGTTGAAGGCCGCCGAGAAGCGCATCTCGGCCAAGGTCGAGGAGGCCAAGGCCAACGATGCCAAGGCGACCGCCGACGCGCAGGCCCAGGCCGCCGCCGAGGCCGCCCGCTTCAAGGGCATCGTCACGATGTACGAGAACATGAAGCCGAAGGACGCCGCCAAGGTGTTCGACCGCCTCGACATGGGCGTGCTTTACCAGATCGCCTCGCAGATCCAGCCGCGCAAGATGTCCGATATCCTGGGCCTGATGAACCCGGAAGCCGCCGAACGGCTGACGGTCGAGCTCGCGCGCAGGGCAGGCGGTGACAAGTCGGCGTCGACCGACGATCTGCCGAAGATCGAAGGCCGGATGCTGACGCCGAAGGGGAATTGAGGGCACCGCTCTGGACGCGCAGGCAGGGCTTCCCATAGAAATGCCTTGTGGCCAAGCAACCCGAAAATGCCAATGACGGACCTCTGGATCGCGCCATCGCGATCCTGACCTTCGTCGCCGAGCAGAAGAAGGCGCTCACGGCCGCCGAGATCGCCACAGCGCTCGATCTGCCGCTACCGACCGCGCACCGCCTGATCGGCAATCTCGAAAGCCGGGGGCTGATCCAGAAGGCCCTCGGGACGAAGCGCTACACCGTGGGCAGCAGACTGGTCACGCTGGCGGCGAAGACGATCGGCGCCGCATTCCGGACCGTGCGGCGCCACGCGGTCCTGAGTGCCGTGGCCGATCGCATCGGCGAACAGTGCGAGATCGGCGTGGTCCGCGACAATGTCGTGGTCTATGTCGACAGCGTGCGATCCAAGCAGCATCAAGGCTTGCAGTTCAATCCGGGCGAAGCCGCGCCATTGCACTGCACCTCGACCGGCAAGATCTACATGAGCCGGTTGCCGATCAAGGTCCGGCAACGACTGGTCCGTTCACTCCCGCTCGTCCGTTTCACCCCGACCACGGTGGATGATCCCGAGGCGTTGTTGGCGCTGCTCGAAGAGACGCGGCACAGGGGCTGGGCCAAGACGAATGAGGAGTTCGTTCGCGGCGTGGTGGGATGCGCCGTGCCGATCGTCTCCCCGGAGGGTGACTTGATCGCCTGCCTTGGCGTGTCCGTTCCCGCCGCACGCGTCGGCTTTGCAGGCCTCGATGCCTTCATTGCGCCGCTCCAGGAAGCAGCGTCCCTGCTGTCGCAGACGATCTTGCAGGATCATGACGACGATCTAGTTGATTCTCAATTTTCGGAATAAATGCTCTCGTTTTTCGAATAGACATCTCGATTTCGCGCAAGCTTTGTGTACCCTCCGGCAGATCAGAGCTTGGCCGGATGTACGGCCAGCTCTCTGCAAGTCCACGTCGCCAACGCCTGACTGTTCAAACTGCCGCCGGGCCATCCGGCGGAAGGCCTCGCCGTGCCCAATTGACTGGAGCGATCATGAGCCAGCATTACGACGTCGCCGCCGTTCGCAAGGCGTTTCCGGCCGCCGAGCACGTCGTCTATCTCGACAGCGGTTTTCAGACGCCGCTCTCCCGTCCCGTGAAGGAAGCCTATGAGCGGTTTCTGTGCGAGGGCTTCGAGACTGCCGGTCCCAAACAGATCTGGCTCAACCGTCTCGAAGAGACGCGCGGCAAGGTCGCGACCCTGCTGGGCGCCAAGCCGAACGAAATCGCATTCACCAAGAACACGTCCGAGAGCATGAACATCGCGGCCAACGCACTGCCGCTTCGTGCCGGCGACAAGGTTCTGATGATCCATGGCGATCATCCCAACAACGCCTACGCTTTCCTCAACCTGCGGAAGAAAGGTGTCGAGATCGTCTTCATCCCGATGACCGAGGTAGTGGACGCCGAGAGCTTCCGGCCGCATATCGACGACAAGACGCGTGCGATCTCGATGTCGCATGTCACGTTCCATGCCGGACACCGGTTCGACGTCGAAAGCGTCGGCGAACTCTGCGCGCAACATTTGCTTTACTTCATCGTGGATGCGATGCAGGGCATCGGCGTGGTGCCGATCGACGCCAAGGCCGTGAAGGCCACCTTTATCGGATCCGGCACGCACAAGGGGCTGCTGGTCCCGCAAGGGCTCGGTCTGCTCTACTGGGACGCGATGCGGACTGAGCTGGAGCCGGCCTATCTGGCGGCCGCCAGCCTTGCCGAACCGCCGCAGGATTTCATTGCCAGCCCGGACAACATGGCCCTGCCGGCGACGGCGAGCCGGTTCGAACTCGGCAACTTCAACCTTCCGGCGGTCCATGGCCTCGGCGCGGCGATCGATTTCATCGACGCGGTCGGTATCGAGAACATTCAGCGCCACTGCTTCGATCTCGGCGACTATCTGATCGATCATCTCGATCGGCTCGACGTCGGCCTGGTCGGCCCCCGCGAGCGGCAGCACCGGGCGCCGCACATCTATGTCATTGCATTGCCGGCAACCGACTGGCTCGACTATTTCACGCAGAACGGCATCCGTGTCTCACCCGAGCGCGACGGCATCAGGGTGTCGCTCGGCATGTTCAACACCAAGGCCGACATCGACCGGCTGATCGAGGCCATCCGCGCGCGCAATGCGCCGTCCGTCCAGGCCCGCACGGCCGTCTTGTCCAAGCTCGGGTAGCCGCCGTGCGCTTCTAGCTTCTCCGAAGCGGCATCCCGAGACGCCCAAGGCGCCACAGCTCGGATGCTGCAAATCCAAGGTGGCGCGAAGGATCGTGTCATGCAGGCAGTCAGCAAGACTCAAAATCCGAACCGGCTGACCCGCGCCATCATGGTCAGCCTGGTGCTCGGCATCGCCGCAGGTTACGCGTGCAATACACTCGCGAGCCCGGAACAGGCCAAGGCGATTGCCGGCTATTTCGCCATCCTGTCGGATATCTTCCTGCGCATGATCAAGATGATCATCGCGCCATTGGTGTTCGCCACCATCGTCTCCGGAATATCCAGCTTGGGTGCAAGCGGCGGTGCCGTCGGGCGCATCGCCATCAAGTCGCTGGCCTGGTTCATCATCGCGTCGCTGGTATCGCTCTTGGTCGGGCTCGTGCTCGCAAACCTGCTGCAGCCGGGCCACGGGCTCGGTCTTGCGCTGCCCGAGGCGAATACCACGACCAACGTCCAGACCAGCAGCCTGAACATCAAGGACTTCGCCGCCCACGTCTTCCCGGTCAGCGTCGTCCAGGCGATGGCAGGAAACGAAGTGCTGCAGATTCTCGTTTTCTCGATGTTCTTCGGCTTCGCGCTGAGCGCCGTCAAGGCAACGCTCGCCCCCGATGTCGCGAAGTCGATCGATCAGATCGTTCCCGTGATGCTGAAGTTCACCGATTACGTCATGCGGTTCGCGCCGGTCGGCGTGTTCGCCGCCATGGCCGCTGTCGTCACCACGCAGGGGCTCGGGGTTCTCGTGACCTACGGAAAGTTCGTCAGTGCCTTCTACTTCGGACTGGTGGTGCTATGGGCGATCATCATCGGCGCCGGTAGCGTCGTGCTCGGCGGCCGGATCAAGACCCTGCTTCGGTTGCTTCGTCAGCCAATGATGATCGCTTTCTCGACCTCCAGCAGCGAGGCGGCCTTCCCGAAGATGATCGAGCAGCTGATGAAATTCGGTATCTCGGAGCGCATGACCGGCTTCGTCCTGCCGCTCGGCTATTCGTTCAATCTCGACGGCTCGATGATGTATCAGACCTTCGCGGCGCTGTTCGTCGCCCAGGCCTTCAATATCGAAATGCCGATCACCACCCAGATCGCGATGCTGCTGCTGCTGATGGTCACCAGCAAGGGCATCGCGGGCGTGCCCCGTGCCTCGCTCGTCGTCGCCGCGGCGACGTTGCCGACGTTCGGCCTGCCGGCGGGCGGCCTGGTCCTGCTGATCGGGATCGACGCCTTCCTCGATATGGGACGGACGATGACGAACGTCATCGGGAATGGCGTCGCAACCGCCGTCGTTGCGAAATGGGAGGATGAACTGAGCGAGCCGGCCGAGGAGGTGGCCGAATTGATGTCAACGGCTGCGGCTGGATAGCCGCGGGCTTAGCGCTTGCGATCGGGCAGTGCTCTCGCGGAGGATCATTCGCCGAGCTGTTCGTTTGACACGTCCAAGCTAGCGATGCCGTCCCAGTTCTCGATCTTGGCCATAATTTCTTCGAGAGAAGAGGGTTCAGGTCCAGCTTCACCATCTTCGGCCAGGCCTTCGAGATGAAGGGCCAAGGCCTCAGCCGCCATCGCGCGCGCGTCGTCAAGATCAGTACCTGCGGTGATCACGCCGGGCAGATCGGGAGACGAAACACCGTAGTCGCTATCGGGGTTCTTGTGGACCAGCGCGATGTAATGCCGCATTGGATGTCCTCGCTGCCAGCTGCCCTTCGAAGCGTTTGGTCCCACTTGTGGCCCTTAGCGCTTTGATAATGCCTGCCGACCGAGTTCGCAATCCGTTGACGTTAACAGCTCCTTAACGCCGCCCGGCCAAGATCGTACCGGCGTGGGCGAGGGCGCTTCGCGCGTGTCTGCTGAGGTCCCGAGAAGACGTTTCGAGATGGCGCGAACGGCTGCCGCTGGAACATGGTCGCTAGGCCGCGCCTTTGCGCGGCTCGCCCGTCTGTGCCTAATTGCCGCCGGTCTTGCGCTCCCGACCCTCACATTCCCGACCGTCGCGCGGGCCGAGGACCCGCCGCCACCGGTGCCGGGTGAGGCGACGTTCTCCGCCGCCAACGGCTATGCCCGGCTGGTGCTGAAGCTGAAGGAGGATGTCGAGTCCGAGGTGACCACCGCCGGCTCGATCATCGTGATCCGCTTCAAGCGTCCGGTCGACATTTCGGTCGATCAGATCGGCGACGCGGTGCCCGACTATGTCGGCGCGGCGCGGCGCGATCCGGACGGGATGGCGATCCGGTTGTCGCTGGCCCGCCGCGCCACCATCAACACCATGAGCGCGGGCGAGCGCATCTTCGTCGATTTCCTGCCCGACGACTGGAAGGGCGCGCCGCCGCCGCTGCCGCAGGAGGTGATCCGCGAGCTCGCCGAGCGCGCCCGCGCCGCCGAGCGGCTGCTGCGCCAGCAACGCGCCGCCGATGCCGCCAAGAAGCGGCCGCCGGTGCGCGTCCGCGCGCTGGTGCAGCCGACCTTCGTCCGCTTCGTGTTCGAGGTGCCCGACGGCGTCGGCGTCTCCTCGGTGCTGAACGAGCCGAAGCTGACGCTGTCCTTCAACACGCCGCTGACCTTCGACCTCGCCGACGCCAAGATCGCCGCACCGCCGAACGTCGCCTCGATCACCGCGCGCACCGATACCGATACGTCCGCGGTCGACGTGACGCTGATCGGCGACGTCGACGTGCATTCGTTCCGCGAGGAGCGGAATTACATCGTCGATATCGCCTTCCAGCAGAACGATCAGCAGACCCCGGCCAAGCCGGAGCTCTCCGCGCTGATGCCCGCGCCGCGCGGCAAGCCGAAGGGCGCCGCGGCGCCGCTCGCGCCCGTGACCTCGGAGAGCATTGCGCGCGAGGCCAAGATTGCGATCAAGCCCGAGGTAGCGAAAGAGGCCGCGAGGGCGGAGCAATCACAACCCGAGCCGATGAAGGCTGGGTCAGCCGGGTCCGAACAGCCAGCCGCTGCACCGGCCAAACCGGAGCAGCCGCGGTCGGAACTGCCCAACGCCGAGCTGCCGAAGATCGCGGCCGCCGCGGCGGAGATGACACCCGCCGTCGAGAGCGCGCCGGCACCGGCCATGCCGCGTGAAGGTGGTGCACCGGCGGCGGAGAAAGCCGCCATCGACCCGCCGAAACCGGCGGCCCCGGTTGCGGAGGCGCCGGCGTTGCCGTCGCCGAAGCCGGCCGCGACGCCGTCGCGGTCATCCGCGAGCGGCAAGCCCGCCGTCGACGCCCAGCGCGACAGTGACGGACTGCGCGTGACATTCTCCTTCGCGGCGGCGACGCCGGCCGCGCTGTTCCGCCGTGCCGACACGGTGTGGATGGTGTTCGATACATCGGATCCGATCGACGTCGAGCCGATCCGCGCCAAGGGCGGCGCGCTGATGGCCGACATCACCCGGATCGCGCTGGAAAAGGGCCAGGCGGTCCGCTTCCGCCTCAACCGGCCGCAGATGCCCTCGCTCGACAGCGACGATCGCTCGCGTGGCGTGAGCTGGACCTTGACCTTTGCCGACAAGGTCGAGAAGCCGCCGCTGCCGCTCACCGTCGTGCGCAACATCACCGATCCCGCGCTCGCCAATGTCAGCGTGCCGCTCGCCAATGCGGGCCAGTTGCATCGGCTGGTCGATCCCGATGCCGGCGACGTGCTCTGGGTCGTCACCGCGCCGCCGCCGACCCGCGGCATCATCAAGCGGCAGGATTTCGTCGAGCTGTCGCTGCTGGAATCGATTCACGGTCTCGTGGTTCGTCCGAACGCCGACGACGTCAAGGCCGAGGTCGGCGCCGACAAGGTGATGCTGGGCCGGCCAGGCGGGCTGACGCTGTCGTCGGCCGACGTTGCCGCCGAGCGTGCCACCGCCGCGGTGAAGCCGTTGTTCGACGCGGATGAGTGGAGGAAGAACCAGTCCGAGAATTTCCTCAAGCAGCTCGACGGCCTGATTGCGGCGGCTGCGTCCGCCAATGCCGAGCAGCTGCCGCAGGCGCGGCTCGATCTTGCCGATTTCTACATGGCAAACGGCATGTATCAGGAAGCTCATGGCGTCACCAATTTGATCCTGTCCGAGAGCAAGCGCGGCAGCGAACAGCCTGCCGTCGTGATGATCCATGCGGTCGCCGGCATCCTGATCGGCCACCCGGCACAGGGCCTCAAGGACCTCGCCAACCCCGTGATCGGCAACGGCTACGATTCGCAATTGTGGAAGGGGCTCGCGCTGGCGCGTGAAGGCAAATGGGCCGATGCGCGCGAGAAGTTCAAGAATGCCGAGTTTTCGGTGGCGACGCTGCCATCGGACCTGCAGCGCATCATCACGATGGATTCGATGAAGGCCTCGCTCGAGATCAAGGACTATGCCGGCGCCGCGCGGCGCAAGAGCGATCTCGACGTCGTCGGCGTGCCCGACGATCTCAGGCCGGCGGTCGCGGTGCTGCGAGGCCGGCTGGCCGAAGCACTCGGCCAGGAGAAGGATGCGCTCGACGCCTACCGCTTCGCCGCAAATTCGGCCGATCGGCAGGCCGCGGCCGAGGGCAAGCTGCTCGAGACCCTGCTGCGGCAGAAGCGCGGCGAGATCGGCCGCGACGATGTGCTCAAGGAGCTCGAGCTGCTGTCGATGCTGTGGCGCGGTGATTCCATCGAGCTGAAGACGCTGTACGTGCTGTCGAAGATCTACGCCGAGACCGGACGCTACGCCGACGCCTTCGCGGTCACCCGTGCCGCGACAAGGCTGCAGCCGAACGCGCCGGAATCGCGCCAGGCGCAGGATGCTGCCTCGGCGCTGTTCACGCAGCTGTTCCTCGGCCCCAAGGGCGACGAGATGTCGCCGATCGACGCGCTCGGCACCTTCTACGAATATCGCGAGCTGACCCCGATCGGCCGCCGCGGCGACGAGATGATCCGCCGCCTCTCCGATCGCCTGGTCGGCGTCGACCTGCTCGACCAGGCTGCCGACCTCCTGCAATACCAGGTCGACAAGCGGCTGGAAGGCGCGGCACGGGCCCAGATCGCGGCAAGGCTGGCGATGGTCTATCTGATGAACCGCAAGCCGGACCGCGCTATCGCCGCGCTGCGCTCGAGCAGGATCGCCGATCTCTCCGGCGAATTGCGCCAGCAGCGGCTGTTGCTGGAGGCGCGCGCGCAGAGCGATGTCGGCCGCCACGACCTCGCGCTCGACATCATCTCCAACATCACCGGCCGCGAGGCGATCCGGCTGCGCGCCGACATCTACTGGGCGTCGCGGCACTGGCGCGAGGCCTCCGAACAGATCGAGCTCTATTACGCCGACCGCTGGCGCGACTTCACGCCGCTCAATCCGGGTGAGAAGGCCGACATCATCCGCGCCGTGGTCGGCTACGCGCTCGCCGAGGACGCCATCGGGCTGTCGCGCTTCCGCGAGAAATACGCGCCGCTGATGTCGGGAGACGCCGACAAACTGGCATTCGATGCGGCCAGCAAGCCGGTCGCGACCTCGAGCCCCGAGTTCGCCCAGATCGCGCGCATGGCGGCGAGCGTCGACACGCTCGACGGCTTCATCCGCGAGATGAAGACCCGCTTCCCCGACGCCACCGCCCGCGCGCCGCTGCCCGATCCGGTCGCGACCGGATCGCTGCCTGAGAAGGCCAAAGCGGCGCCGGTGAGCGCGCTGCCAGCCATCAGGGGCGAGAAGCAGGCCAGCGCGGCGCAATAGCGCCCTCTCGACAGACGTCGATCAAACCGGCAACCTCTACGCAGAGCATGATCCGGAAAAGTGTGAAGCGGTTTTCCGAAAAGATCATGCTCAATTAAAGAGCTAGGCCAGCCGGGAGGACGCCGTCACATGAGCAAGCCGATCAAGACCGAAGCCGAACTCATCGCGATGGCGCGCACCGAGCTGAAGGTGCATGCCGACTGCCCCGACGGCATCGATATCTCCGTCCTGCGCGACGGCGATAGCTGGGAATTCCGCGCCAGCGCCGACGAGGCGACGATCGCAAAGCCCGGCTATCCCGAATGCGTCGCGATGCTGGTGCAGATCGGCGACCATCTCAGCAAGCAGTATGACGTGAAGGGGTAGGGCAGCCACGCGATGAACTCGGGTGGAACGGTAGCGGCGACGGCACTGCGCTCCCTCGCCCCGTTCTTACGGGAAGAGGGTTGGGGTGAGGGGCTGTTTACGCGCAGATGGTGACAGTTGCTTATGCGGAGGCTCCCCCTCACCCGGAACGCATCTGACGATGCGTTCCGACCTCTCCCCGCACGCGGGGCGAGGTAAGCCGGAGCCATTGTCGCATACGGGGAGATCGGATGGACCGCATCGACGCCATGAAGGTGTTCGTCGCTGTTGTCGACGAGGGCAGCCTTGCCGGCGCGGGACGGCGGTTGCGGCGGTCGCCGGCCGCAGTGAGCCGGGCGATCGCGTTCCTCGAGCAGCATGTCGGGGCCGAGCTGCTGCATCGCACGACGCGGTCGCTGAAGCTGAGCGAGGCCGGCCAGCGCTATGCGATGGCCTGCCGGCGCATCCTGACAGAGCTCGAGGAGGCCGACATCCTGGCCGGCGGCGAGCGCACGGCGCCGCGCGGCACGCTGACCATCACCGCACCGGTCGTGGTGGGTGAGGACGTGCTGCGGCCGCTGCTCGATGCCTTCACGACCGAATATCCGGCGGTGACGGTGCGGCTCGCGATGCTCGACCGCACCGTCAATCTGATCGACGAGGGCATCGACATCGCGCTGCGCATCGCCCATCTCGCCGATTCCAATTTCGTGGCGATCAAGCTCGGCGAGGTGCGCCGGGTGGTTGCGGCGTCGCCTGCCTATCTCGCGCAGCATCCTGTGATCGGCGAGCCAGAAGATCTGGCGAAACACCGGATCATCGCGATGACGCATTTCGGCATCGACTCCTGGAGCTTTCCGCCGGCGAAAAAATCAAAGGTCGCGCGTGCGATCCAGTTCACGCCGCGCCTCGTGGTCAACACCATTCGCGCGGCGGTCGCCTCGGCCGCCGAAGGGCATGGCGTCACACGGCTGTTCTCGTATCACCTTGGCGAGGTGATCCGCGACGGGCGGCTGCAGATCCTGCTCGCCAAGGACGAGCCTCCACCGGTGCCGATCCACATGCTCGCTCCGCAAGGGCGGCTCGACGTGCCGAAGGTTCGCGCCTTCGTCGATTTCGCCACTCCGCGGCTGAAGCGCTATTTCGAGCGGCTGACGCGCGAGGCCAGCCGCAACGCCGGCGCCAAAGCGCGATGAATTGTCATCGCGCTTTGGTTTCTTGTTTGAGCATGATCTCCGCGCAAACGCGTTCCGCGTTTGTCGCGAGGGAAAACCGCCCTCACACTTTTCCGGATCATGCTCGCTCGTTCGCCGCGCGGAAGAGTGTCTGCCGAATAGTGGGCATTCGCGCGGATGGCACATGTATCTAAGTTCTGCTCCATCGAGGCGGTGCTGATTGCCGCCTCACCGACAGATGGAGAGAGGCCATGGGTGCAGAGCAGAAGGTCGCCATTATTACCGGTGCGTCGCAGGGGATCGGTCTCGGCCTGGTCGAGGGTTTTCGCGATCGCAACTATCGCGTGGTCGCCAATTCCCGCAGCATCAAGCCGTCGTCCGATCCGGACGTGCTGGCGGTCGCTGGCGATATCAGCGACCCCGAGGTGGCCGACCGCGTCGTCAAGCAGGCGCTCGCACGGTTCGGCCGCGTCGACACGCTGGTCAACAATGCCGGCATCTTCATCGCCAAGCCGTTCACAGAATATTCCGCCGAGGACTACGCTAGGGTGCTGGCGATCAATCTCGGCAGCTTCTTCCATCTGACGCAGCGCGCGGCGCGCGAGATGCTGAAGCAGGGCTCCGGGCACATCGTGCAGATCACCACCAGCCTGGTCGATCACGCCAACAGCAGCGTTCCTTCCGTACTGGCATCGCTGACCAAGGGGGGCCTGAGCGCGGCGACCAGGTCGCTCGCGATCGAATATGCCGCCAAGGGCATTCGAGTCAACGCGGTCTCACCCGGCGTAATCAAGACGCCGATGCACGCGCCCGCGACCCACGACTTCCTCGCCAAACTGCATCCGGTCGGACGGATGGGCGAAGCCAAGGACATCGTCGACGCCGTGCTGTTCCTGGAGAACGCGGGCTTCGTCACCGGCGAGATCCTCCATGTCGACGGCGGCCAGAGCGCCGGCCATTAGCGCACAAGGGTGTGGGTTCCGGCATCGCAGCGAGTGATCGCTGCGATCGGAACTAATCATTTTTCACGAACTGCCGAAGGGCCTACGCCAATGTCCATGTCCGCCAATGTCGATCATCACCACGCCGCGCCGCATCAGCATGCCGGCAGGCCGGTGTGGCTGTCCGCGGTTGCCGGGCTGTGCGCCTCGCTGGTCGGGCTCGGGCTGGCGCGTTTCGCCTACACGCCGCTGATCCCGGCGCTGATCGCCGCAAAATGGTTCACGCCCGCCGAGGCGGTCTATCTCGGCGCCGCCAATCTGGCCGGCTATCTCGCCGGTGCGCTGATCGCCCGCGAGCTCGGCGCGCACGTCGGCTCGGTGTGGGCGCTACGCGGCACGATGGCGCTGGCCGCGGTCACCTGCTTTGCCTGCGCGGTGCCGATCTCGTTCGTGTGGTTCTTCGGTTTGCGCGTCCTCGCCGGCGTCAGCGGCGGTGTGATCATGGTGCTGGCGGCGACGGCGATCCTGCCGCAGACGGCGCCGAGCAGGAGGGGGCTCATCGGCGGCGTGATTTTTGCGGGGGTCGGGCTCGGCATCGCGGCGTCGGGCACGCTGGTGCCGCTGCTGCTGCAGCAGGGCGTCAAGCAGGCGTGGGTCGGCCTCGGCCTGTTGTCGGCGGTTCTGACCTTGATCAGCTGGAAGGCGTGGCCCGCCGAAACGCCCGCTGCACATGCCGGCGCGGAGCATCACGCCGCAGCGCATGGCGTGCGTTCGCCGCTGGTGATCGCGCTGTGCGTCGAATATGGCCTCAACGCGCTGGCGCTGGTGCCGCACATGGTGTTCCTGGTCGACTTCGTGGCGCGTGGGCTCGGGCAGGGGATCGCCGCCGGATCGTATTACTGGGTGCTGTACGGCCTCGGCGCCGTGGTCGGTCCGCTGTTATCAGGGCATCTTGCCGATCGCGCCGGCTTTGCCGCCGCGCTGCGCGCGGCTTTCCTGATCGAGGCCGTTGCGGTCGCGATACCCGCCGTGTCGGCGTCACCGGCGGCGCTGATCGTGTCGAGCATCGTCGTCGGCGGCTTTACGCCCGGCATCGTGCCGCTGGTGATCGGTCGCATCCACGAATTGATCCCGCATTCCGCCGCGAACCAGCGTGCCGCGTGGGCGCAGGCGACCACGACCTTCGCGCTGTTCCAGGCGGCGGGTGCCTACGGTCTGTCCTATTTGTTCGCGCAAAATGGCGGCGACTATGCGCTGCTGTTCGTGATCGGCGCGGCTGCCGTGGTCGCGGCGCTGGCGATCGAGCTGGTCGGCGCGATCGCGATCGGGCGCCAGCGCGGCTAGCTGCGCAGCTTCTGGGTCAGCACCGCGACGAAGCGGTCGGCATCTGCCTCGTCGTTGAAGACATGCGGCGAGATGCGCATGCGGCCGAGGCGCAACGCCACGTAAATGTTCTCGGCGGCAAGGCGTGCGATCAGGTCTTTCGGCACGCCACCGGTCATGCCGAGGCTCAGGATGTGCGGCGCGCGCAAGTTACGCTCCAGCACGTTGAGACCGAGATCGCGCACGCCGTCGGCGATCCGCTGCGTCAGCATCGCAAGCCGCGCGCGGACCGCGGCGGTGCCCCATTCCGCCATCATCTCCATGCCGATCGAGGCCATCTCCAGCGAGATGAAATAATCGCGCTCGCCCATGTCGTAACGCCGGGCATTGTCGACATAGCCGAGATCGCCGAAATAGACCGCATTTTCGGAGTTGACGTTGCGGCGGCCGGCGGACGTCTGCTCCAGCGGCACGCCGTTGTGGTGGCGCTTTGCGACGTAGAGGAAGGCTCGGCCGTAGGGGCCGACCAGCCATTTGTAGGTTGGAAAAAGCACCGCGTCGGGATCGAGCGCCTTGACGTCCATCGCGACGACGCCCGCACTCTGGGTCGCGTCGATCACGAACAGCGCGCCGTGCCGCTTCAGCGCCGCCTGCACCTGGTCGACGTCGATCATGCCGCCATCCGACCAATGCACCGACGAGATCGAGGCAAGCCCGACCGGCGCTGCGCCGGGGCGCTCGATCGCGGCCAATACCGCCGCAGTCCAGTCACCGTCGGCGGGCTGGCGCACGGTCTCGACGATGAAGCCATGTGCTTCGGCGCGGGCATGCCATTCCAGCACCGGCGAGGAATGATCGTTCTCCAGCACGATGGCGCGACTGCCGCGCGGAATCGTCAACACCTTTGCCATTGTCGCGACGCCATAGCTGATCGCCGGGATCAGCGCGATGTCGTCCGCATCGGCATTGATCAGCCGCGCCGCCGCGATGCGGGCGCGCTCATACTGACGGCTGGCGAAACCCGCATCGAGCGTCCAGGGCTGGCCCTTCCGCGCCACCGCGGCGCGGCCGGCCTCCAGCGTTTGCCGCGGCAGTGGGCTATAGGACGCCGAATTCAGGTAGCAGACGTCGCGGGGGACATCGAATAGATCGCGCTGTGAGGGAAGCATGTCGGCTCAAGGCTGGCGTTGCGGAAGAGGGTTCGGTGCAAGGTGCCCGCCGTCATCCGTCATATTGATCCGGCCCCATTGCCCATTGCGCCTGGTCGTAGCCGTGGGCGAACGTGCGATTGGTCTGCGCCGAGTTGCGGTTGATCAGCGGTCGCAGATACATCGGATGGGTGGCGCTGCGCACCTCGTGCTCGACCGTGAACAGATGCCTTCCGTCGGCAGGATCGACGATGTCGCAGAAGCGGTATTGGTACTGATTGTCCTCGCGGGAGACCAGGTTGCGCGCGCGCAGCCGCTTGTAGGGGCCGGAGAAGTCCGTGATGTAGATCTGGACGTGATGGCCGTCGAACTCCGGCTGCGTCGCGTCGCTCTCGCGGAATTGCAGATACTGATCCTTGCCCACCTTGGCGCGCGCAACCGTCGCGTCGCCGTTGGCGAGGCTTGCGGGAATGCCCATGATCTCGGGATAGAACCTTGTGATCGCCTCCGCGGTGCCGCGCGGCACCTCGAACTCGACATAGGGCACGCCGAGCGCGATGCGGCCGAAGCGATCGGCGTCGGGCTCGTAGCAGCGCAGCCGGTTGCCCCAGGGGCAGGTCGCCTCGACATAATCGTTGTGTGCGCGATAGCTGAACGCGGTGCCTTCGAGCTTCGGCGCAACCGACGCCAGCCGGTCGAGCAGCGCCTGCCGTCCCGCGATCACGATGGCGGTGTGGCCGCGCAGCACCTGCGGCCGGCCGCTCGGCAGATGAAACTGGCTGCGGCCGGCATTCACCCACATGTTGCCGTCGGAGACCATCAGATAGGGATCGCGCGTCAGCCCGATGCCGGCGACATAGAACAGCGTGGCGAGGCGCTGGTCAGGCACCTGCACATTGATATGCTCGAGATGGATGGAATTGCCGAGGTCTTCTGCGGCGCGGTCGAACGGCTGTTGCATGAACGCGGCTCCCGGGATGCGACGGCGCCGATGATAGTCGAATGCGGTGCCCGATCCAGCCGGGAGGCCATGACGCTTGCGCGGAGCTACCCCCCGTAGCTCTGCACCAGGCTGCCGGCGACCAGCGACCAGCCGTCGACCAGAACGAAGAAGATCAGCTTGAACGGCAGCGAGATCGTCACCGGCGGCAGCATCATCATGCCCATCGACATCAGCACCGAGGCGACCACGAGGTCGATGATCAGGAACGGCAGGAACAGCAGGAAGCCGATCTCGAAGGCGCGCTTCAGCTCGGAGATCATGAAGGCCGGCACCAGGATGCGCAGCGACATCTCGTCGGGCGTCGCCGGCGGCGGCTCGCCGGAGAGGTCCATGAACAGCTTCAGGTCCTTCTCGCGCACGTTCTTCTGCATGAAGCCGCGCAACGGGATCGAGGCGCGCTGCAATCCTTCCTCGACGCCGATCTGGTTGGCGACCATCGGCTTGATGCCGTCGTCATAGGATTTCTGCAGCACCGGCCCCATCACGAAGGCGGTGAGGAACATCGCCAGCGCGATCATCACCGAGTTCGGCGGCGCGGTCGCGGTGCCGAGCGCGGTGCGCAGCAGCGACAGCACCACCACGATGCGCGTGAACGAGGTCATCATGATCAGGATCGACGGCGCGATCGACAGCACCGTGAGCAGCGCGATCAACTGGATCGCGCGCTCGGTGACGCCGCCATTGCCGCCGCCGAGATTGATCGAGATATCCTGCGCCATCGCCGGAACTGCGAAGGCTCCGGCGGCGATCAGGACAGCGATGAAAAAAACTCTACGCGGAAATGCCCCTGATCTCACGAAGGGGACTTCGGTCGGCCGAGCAGGGACGCCATCTCGTCCTCGAGATTCTCGAACCCGCTCTTCTGCGACGCGGGCGCGGCAGGCGGCTCGCTGCGCGCCGGACGCACCGGCGGCGCCTCGGGCGCGACCGGCGGCGCGACGGTCTCTGCCCCACCTGGTGTCGGGCGGCGCAGCGCCGCCTCGAGCCGCTGCGCCATCTCGGCGAGATTGGCGTCGGCGTTCGTTGCGGCCGGCGGGGCCGGAGGCGCCGGCGGCGCTGCCGCAGCAGGCGGGGGCGCAGGAGGTGGCGGCGGCACGGCGGCACGCTCGGGGCTGCGCAACGGCGGCGGCGCCTTCGGCTCGATGGCGCGCGGCGGACGCGGGATCGCCGGCTCGGCGCGCGGCAGCCGCGGCGGCATCGGATCAGGTCGCGGCTCGGTGCGCTCAGTCGAGAGGCCCGCGAGCGGATCGCTACGGCGCTCCGCAGCCGGTGCGGGCCGGCGCAACTCGTCGGCAAAGGCAGGGCGCGTCTGACGCGGCAGCGGTGGCAGTTCGGGTTCAGGCTGGTCGAAACTATCCGCGCGGGCGGCTTCGCTCTCGGCCCACGCGGCATCCGGCAGCGGCGCGACGCGCGGCGGCGCCGAGTCGGTCGCGACCGCGGGACGCGTCGACATCTGATCGCGGCCAGGCATCGCGCGGACGATGTTGGGCTCGACGACGATGTCGGTCGGACCGCCGATCATCAGCAAATGTTCGATATTGTCGCGGCGGACCAGCACCAACCGGCGGCGGCCGTCGACGGCGGCGGCGTCGATCACCGCGAGTCGCGGCATCCGTCCGCGATTGGCGTTGGCGCCGATGCGGCCGCCGCCGAAGCGCCGGACCAACCAGGCTGCAACCACGATCAGCACCAGCACGGCGACGAACGCCAGGATGAATGTAACTGCCTGCATACTGGAGTCCCCGGCCATGTGGCCTTCCTCAGCTTCCGCTTTCAGCGAGCGCGGACTGACAAACGTGGTTTGCGTAAAGCGAATCGCGCCCGAGATTCGCCTTATTCCTTAATTCCCACCGGCTTGCAGCCGACTGTTCTATTAATAAACCAAGAATCGCTTGTCCCAAAACGACTTCTCAGCGCCCCACGCTGACTTGGCCTCGGCTGGTTAACGCAGCATTCGTGGCGAAAATGCGCTCGCAGGCCGCGGTTCGGAGGTTCTCCACGGATCAGTCCGGTATTTTAACCACCCGTTAACCATAGACCGGGCAAATTCTGCCTACCTCGGGAGCCCCAGCGGCCGTCCAAGAGGTTAACGGAGCAGCTCGCCATGTCCATGAACGATCTCCCGATCCTGTCGGCGCTGCGCACCAAGATGCAGTGGCACCAGGAACGCCAGCGCGTGCTCTCCGAGAACATTTCCAATTCCGACACGCCGAACTTCCGCCCCCGCGACCTGGTCGAGCCGAAGTTCGACAAGGCCGGCTCCACGGTCGGCGGCGGCATGGGCACGCTGCCGATGTTGCAGACCAGCGCCACCCACATGTCGGCGTCGGGCGCACCGGAGACCTTCGACAATGACCGCGGCAAGAGCGGCTTCCAGACCCGGCCGGCCGGGAACGCGGTCAATCTCGAGGACCAGATGCTGAAAGTGTCGGCCAACCAGATGGACTACCAGGCCGTCACCTCGCTCTACAGCAAGAGCCTGCATCTCCTGAAGACCGCGATCGGCAAAGGCTAGGGCCGCTGACGGCGGCAGGAGGACATCATGGCAGACGACGTCAGCGACTTCACCCGCTCTATGAGCATCGCGACCTCGGGCCTGCGCGCGCAGGCCGGACGGATGCGGGTGATCTCGGAAAATATCGCCAACGCGGATTCGACTTCGCAGACCGCGGGCGGCGATCCGTATCGCCGCAAGGTGCCGACCTTCTCGTCGGCGCTCGACCGCACGCTCGACGCCCAGGTGGTGGCGCTCGGCCGGGTGCGCACCGACTCTTCGGCGTTCCGCGTCAAATACGAGCCGGGCAATCCGGCGGCGGATGCCTCCGGCAACGTCAAATATCCCAACGTCAACTCGCTGGTCGAAATGACCGACATGCGCGACGCCCAGCGTTCCTATGAGGCCAACCTCAACATCATCGGCGCGACGCGGCGGATGATCCAGCGCACGCTCGACATCCTCAAATCCTGACGCAACAGAAAAACCAGGGATCGTAGATCATGGCTTCCCCGACAGTCGCCGCCAACGCCTATGCCAGCCTCGCCAAGATGATGGAACGGGGCGGCGCCGAGAAGGCAAGTCAGGCCGCCGCCGGCGGCCCTTCGTTCAGCGCGCTCGTCAAGGACGCCGTCGGCAGCGTGATGGAAGCAGGCCAGAAGTCCGACGCGCAGACCATGGCGATGGCCTCGGGCAAGGCCAATGTGATGGACGTGGTGACCGCGGTCGCGGAAACCGACGTCGCGGTTTCGACGCTGGTGTCGGTGCGCGACAAGGTGATCCAAGCCTACGAAGACATCATGAAGATGTCGATCTGACGTCGACGAAGCAGTTCCAAAAAAAGAGAGAACAACAATGACCGGCCCTGAAACCCTCGACGTGGCACGCGATGCGCTCTGGACCATCGTGGTGGTGTCGTCGCCTCCGATGGTGGTCGGCCTCGCGGTCGGCGTGGTGGTGTCGCTGTTCCAGGCATTGACGCAGATCCAGGAGCAGACCCTGGCCGCCGTGCCGAAGATTCTCGCGATCTTCGTCACATTGCTGCTGGCACTGCCCTTCATGGCGGACCAGCTCAACGCCCACATGATGCGGATTTCGTCGCGAATCATCGGCGGTTGAGGCAGTAATGCCCCGGTCATGCGCATCGATATCTCGCTCCTGCCGGCGTTGGCCGCCACGTTCGTGCTGGTCTTCGCGCGCGTGGGCGCGATGGTGATGCTGTTGCCCGGCTTCGGCGAGAGCAACATCCCGACGCAGATCAAGCTGTCGATCGCGCTGCTGCTGACGTTGATCATCCTGCCGCTGCACCGCAACGCCTATCACGTCGACATGACGTCGATCTCCGCGCTCGGCGTGTTGATGGTGCACGAGCTGATCATCGGCATCGTGCTCGGCGCGACCGCGCGGGTGACGCTGTCGGCGCTCAACGTCGCGGGCTCGGTGATCGCCCAGCAGCTCGGCCTCGGCTTCGTCACCGCGATCGATCCGACCCAGGGACAGCAGGGCCAGATCATCGGCAACTTCCTCACCATCCTCGGCCTTACGCTGCTGTTCGCCACCGACAGCCACTATCTCGTCATCGCGGCGTTGAGCGAAAGCTACCGCATCTTCTCGCCGGGCGAGGTGATGCCGACCGGCGACGTCGCTTCGCTCGCGACATCGGCCTTCTCCGCCGCCTTCAAGATCGGCCTGCAACTGTCGGCGCCGTTCCTGGTGTTCGGCCTGGTGTTCAATATCGGGCTCGGCATCCTGGCGCGGCTGATGCCGCAGATGCAGGTCTATTTCGTCGGCGTGCCGCTTATGATCCTCGCCGGCTTCGTGATCTTCGGCGTCGTGCTCGCCGCGATGATGGGCACCTATCTCGATTATTTCCTCGGCGTCCTGCGCCAGCTCGCCCCCATGAACTAGGGACCAGCAATGGCCGAGGATACCGACGACAAAACAGAAGACCCGACGCAAAAACGTCTCGACGAGGCGCTCGAGAAAGGCGACGTCGTCAAGAGCCAGGAGGTCAACACCTGGTTCGTGATCGCGGGCGCCACGCTGCTGTTCTCGATGTTCTCGGGCTCGGTCGGCGGCGGGATCTCGATGCCGCTGCGCAATCTGATCGCCAATTCCTGGATGATCCGCACCGACGGCCCGGGCCTGTTGCAGCTGGCCCAGTCGCTCGGCTACGCCGTGATCGCCGCGATCGGCGTGCCGTTCCTGCTGCTGGCGCTGGCCGCGATCGCGGCCAACATGATCCAGCACCGGCTGGTGTGGTCGGCCGAGCCGCTGATCCCGAAATTCTCCAAGATATCGCCGGCGGCAGGCCTCAAGCGGCTGTTCGGCAAGCAGGCCGGGGTCAATTTCCTGAAGGGCCTGTTCAAGCTGATCGCGCTCGGCGCCGTGATGGTCATGGTGCTGTGGCCCGAGCGGATGCGCATGGAATCGTTCCTGCGCGTCGACCCGGCGGACCTGCTGCCCGCGATCACTAGCATGACGTTGCATCTGCTGGCCGCCGTGGTCGCGTTCCTCGCACTGGTCGCGATCGCCGACTACTTCTTCCAGTACCGGACCTGGTTCGAGAAACACAAAATGTCGCTCCAGGAGGTGAAGGACGAGTTCAAGCAGTCCGAAGGCGACCCGCACGTCAAGGGCCGGATCCGACAGCTCCGGGCCCAGCGCGCCAAGAAGCGCATGATGGCCCAGGTTCCCAAGGCTTCGGTCATCATCACCAACCCGACCCACTTCGCGGTGGCGCTGGCCTACGACCGCGGCATGCCGGCGCCGGTCTGCCTCGCCAAGGGCACCGATCTCGTCGCCCTCAAGATCAGGGAGATCGCCAAGGAGCACGACATTCCCATGGTGGAAAACGTGCCGCTGGCCCGCGCGCTCTACGCCACCGTCGAGGTCGACCAGGAGATTCCGGTCGAGCACTATCATGCGGTTGCCGAAATCATCGGTTACGTGATGCGGCTCAAGCGCGGCCTGTCCGGCCTGCGCAGCTGAACGGAGCCGGCGGAAATCCGCTTGAAATGCGCGTAACTTGCGAAATTGCCGCCCGGCGGACTTGCGTTTTCGGGTCCGATTCAGGCACTCAGGGATGGGCGGCCGCTCCGGGCGCCCCAACGATGCCGACGAGCCATGTCTCTCCAGATGACCGCCGATAGCAACCATCCTCCCGCGACCGAGCCGTTCGTGGCCCACGGGCCAACGCGGCGGGGCGGCAGCATCCTCCTGGTGCTCCTGATCGCGGCCGGCATCGTCGCGGTGGCGGTCTGGCTGATGACCATCGGCCGCACCCAGGCCCAGCCCTATATCCTCGGTGTGCTGGCGCTGCTCGCCACCGTCGGGCTGTTCAATCTGTTCGCCTTTGCCGCCGGCATCATCCGCTTCTCCGACCGCGCCACCGACGACCCGGTGATGGGGCGGATCGCCGACCACGCCCATGAGGGGCTCGTGGTCACCGACCAGCGCGGCCATGTGGTCTATTCCAATGCCGCCTATCTGGCGCTGACCGGCGCGGCCTCGCCGCAGGATGTCCGCCCCGTCGAGCGCGTTTTCATCGGCAACCCTGATGTCTCCGAGGCCGTGTTCCGCCTGTTGAAGGCCGCGCGCGAAGGCAAGCGGCAGCAGGAGGAGGTCCGCATTGCCGGCCCCGGTCACGACGCCGGCCAGACCGGTCAAGGGGCGCAAGGCCGCTGGCTGCGCTTGAGGGTGCGTCCGCTCGGCCAGAGCAAGCGCGAGTCCAAATACGCGGTGTGGTCGATCGCCGACATCACCCGCGACCGCGAGCGCCAGGAAGACGTGTTCCAGGAGCTGCGGCACGCCATCGAATATCTCGACCACGCGCCCTGCGGCTTCTTCTCGGTCAATGCGGCCGGCGAGATCGCCTATGTCAACGCGACCCTGGCGAACTGGCTGGACTACGACCTCGCCGAGATCGGCTCGGGCGGGCTGAAGCTCTCCGATATCGTCTCGGGCGACGGCGCCTCGCTGCTGACCTCGATCGTGCCGGTGCCGGGCGAGGTCAAGACCGAGGTGTTCGACATCGATCTGCGCATGCGCGGCGGCAAGACCGTGCCGGTGCGGCTCTATCACAAGCTCGCCTTCGGCGCCGACGGCGCGGCGGGCGCCTCGCGCACGCTGGTGATCAGCCGCGCCCGCGACGAGCATTCCGATCCGGAGCGTGCCGCCGAGGTGCGCTTCATGCGCTTCTTCGACCACACGCCGATGGCGATCGCCACCGTCGACCGCGGCGGCAATGTGGTCGGCGCCAATGCGCGCTACGCCAAGCTGACGCAGAACCTGAACGGTGAGGGCGGCGCCGCCAAATCGATCTTCCGCGCGGTCAATCCGCGCGACCGCGGCCTGCTGATCGCGGCGATCAACCAGGCTGCCGAAGGGCAGGGCGACATCGCGCCGGTCGAGGTGATGCTCGACGGCGCCAAGGAGCGCTTCGCCCAGTTCTTCGTCACGACCGTCGAGAAGAACGAGCGCGACGCCGAGACCGCGATCGTCTACATGCTCGAGATCACCGAGCGGCGGGCGCTGGAAAACCAGATCAACCAGTCGCAGAAGATGGAGATGGTCGGCCAGCTCGCCGGCGGCATCGCGCACGATTTCAACAACGTGCTCTCGGCCATCATGATGGCCAACGACTTCCTGCTGAACGCGCACAAGCCGACCGATCCGTCGTTCCAGGACATCATGCAGATCAAGCAGAACGCGACCCGCGCCGCGACGCTGGTACGGCAGCTGCTGGCGTTCTCGCGCCGCCAGACGCTGCGGCCGCAGGTGCTCGACCTCGGCGACGCGCTGTCTGATCTCACCATGCTGTTGCGCCGGCTGATCGGCGAGAAGGTCAAGCTCGACCTGGTGCACGGCCGCGATCTGTGGCCGATCAAGGTCGACGTCTCGCAGTTCGAGCAGGTGATCGTCAATCTCGCGGTCAACGCGCGTGACGCGATGCCGGACGGCGGCAGGCTGAGCATCCGCACCGGCAATGTGCCGACGGACGAGGCCGCGCAGCTCGCCAACAAGGGCATGCCGGCGGCCGACTATGTGAAGATCGAGATCTCGGACACCGGCACCGGCATTCCCGCCGAGATCATCGACAAGATCTTCGAGCCGTTCTTCTCGACCAAGGAGGTGGGCAAGGGCACCGGCCTTGGGTTGTCGACGGTCTACGGCATCGTCAAGCAGACCGGCGGCTTCGTCTATGTCGATTCCGTCCCCGGCGAAGGCACCACGTTCCGCATCTTCCTGCCGCGGCACCGGCCGGAGCAGGAAGTGGCGCCCGAAGCCCATGCCGGCAATGGTGCGGCGAAGGAGGTCGCGGCCGTCGCGGAAGCCGCCAAGCCGAAGCCGGATCTGACCGGGCAGGGCACGATCCTGCTGGTCGAGGACGAGGACGGCCTGCGCTCGCTGAACGCGCGCGGCCTCCGCTCGCGCGGCTACAGCGTGATCGAGGCCGCCAACGGCGTCGAGGCGATCGAGGCGCTGGAGGAGAAGCAGGGCGCCGTCGATCTCGTCGTCTCCGACGTGGTGATGCCGGAGATGGACGGTCCGACGATGCTGAAGGAGATGCGTGGCCGCAATCCGGAGCTGAAAATCATCTTCGTCTCAGGCTATGCCGAAGACGCCTTCGAGAAGAGCCTGCCCGAGAACCAGCAGTTCGCGTTCCTGCCGAAGCCGTTCACGCTCACGCAGCTGGTCGCGGCGGTGAAGGAGACCATGACGGCGTAATAGCGGCGGTGTATCCGGCGTGAGGGCCGGCTTTCGCGTCCGCAAGGGTCAAAATCGCCACATCTCCGCGACCGCGGGCCGCAGCCGCGGTTCCGCTTTCCCGCTTCACTTTTACCGTTCGATGCCCATCTTAGGGGGCGTTCCCCATGCCGGGGATTCCTTGAGGAAACCAACATGAATTTCTCGCACCGCACGCGTGGAATTGTTCGGGCGATCGCCGTCGTGATGGCGCTGGCGCTGCCCGTGATGATGACCGTCTCGGCGGCCGATGCGCGCGCCGGCAGCGGAGGCTCGCGTGGCTCGCGAACCTTCTCCGCGCCGCCCTCAACCAACACCGCGCCGGGTTCGGTCGCCCCATTGAACCGCACCTTCAGCCAGCCCAACGGCCCGGGCATGGGCGCGCCGGCGGCCAACTCCGGCGGCCTGTTCGGCCGTCCGGGCATGGGCCGCAGCCTACTCGGCGGTCTCGCCGCGGGCTTCCTCGGTGCCGGCTTGTTCGGCATGCTGTTCGGCGGCGGCCTGTTCTCCGGCCTCGGCGGCCTGTCGTCGATCCTCGGCCTGATCCTGCAGATCGGCCTGATCGTGCTGGTGGTCCGGTTCGCGATGTCGTGGTGGCAGCGCCGCAATTCGCCGTCCCCGGCCTATGCCGGCGGACCCGATGTCGGCCCCGGCGCGCAGCCGAACACGCGCTCGGGCTTCGGCTTTGGGCTCGGCGGCGGCAATAATGCGCCGGTCGAGATCACGCCGGCCGACTACGAGGCGTTCGAGCGACTGCTCGGCGAGATCCAGACCGCGTGGTCGAACGAGGACATCGCAAAGCTGCACACCCTGGCGACGCCCGAGATGGTTTCGTACTTCTCGAACGATCTGCAGGACAACAAGGCGCGCAACGTCATCAACAAGGTGACGAATGTGAAGCTCCTGCAGGGCGACCTCGCGGAAGCCTGGCGCGAAGGCGACAGCGAATATGCCACGGTCGCGATGCGGTACTCGCTGGTCGACGTCATGCTCGATCGCAACAGCAACCGTCTGGTCGGCGGCAGCGAGCAGCCGCAGGAGGTCACCGACGTCTGGACCTTCCTGCGCCAGCGTGGCGGCAACTGGGAGCTCTCGGCGATCCAGGAGACCAACTGAGAGACCAACTGACCAGTTGTCGGCTATGAACAACACAAAGCGCCGCGGCTCACCCCGCGGCGCTTTTGTTTTGCGTGCTTCATGCGCGCGTCGTGGCGTTGGAATATCCGTTGATGCCGCGGGTTGATGTCAGCGGACCATCACAACCGTCGGGAGGATGAGATGAAGATCGTTGCCTGGATTGCCGTTCCTGCCTGTCTTGCGTTCGCAGCCGTCGCCACATCGCCGGTGCGGGCGCAGACCGCGAACACCAGCTTCTTCGTCACCAGCAACGGTATCGGCAATGGCGGCAATCTCGGCGGCCTCGCCGGCGCAGACAATCGCTGCCAGGAGCTGGCGCAGGCCGCAGGCTTCGGCGCGCCGAAGACCTGGCGCGCCTATCTGTCGACGCAGGCCGCCGACGGCAAGCCCGCGGTGAACGCGCGCGACCGCATCGGCAAGGGACCGTGGCAGAATGTGAAGGGCGTCGTGGTCGCCAAGGACGTCACGGAGCTGCATGGCGCCGCCAACAATCTGACCAAGCAGACCGCGTTGTCCGAGAAGGGCGAGGTGATCAATGGCCGCGGCGACACGCCGAACCGTCACGACGTGCTGACGGGATCGCAGGGCGATGGCACCGCCTTTGCCACCGGCGACGACCGCACCTGCAAGAACTGGACGAGCAGTACGCAAGGCTCCGCGATGCTCGGCCATTCCGACCGCATCGGCCTGCGCGACGACGATGCGTCGAAATCCTGGAATTCGTCGCACCCCTCGCGCGGCCCCGACGGCGGCTGCTCGCAAAGCGATCTGAAGAGCACCGGCGGCGACGGCCTCTTGTACTGCTTCGCGGCGAACTGATCGCAAACTGGTGCGTTGACGTCCGCTCGACGGCTCCCGCAAGATTGTGGGGCCATATCGGCCGTCATCGACCCAGGGGTCCGCGCATGCACTATCAGCTTTACTACTGGCCGATGATCCAGGGCCGCGGCGAGTATGTCCGGCTCGCGCTCGAGGATGCCGGTGCGCCCTACACCGACGTCGCGCGCGGCAAGGCTGGCATGGGCGCGATGACGAAGATGATGGAGGCGCACGAGGGCACGCCGCCGTTTGCGCCGCCATTCCTCACCGCAGGTAAGCTCG
Source organism: Bradyrhizobium genosp. L (assembly GCF_015624485.1). NCBI lineage: Bacteria > Pseudomonadati > Pseudomonadota > Alphaproteobacteria > Hyphomicrobiales > Nitrobacteraceae > Bradyrhizobium > Bradyrhizobium genosp. L. The sequence continues at coordinate 5,024,283 of NZ_CP061378.1, read as the reverse complement.
TGATCGGGCAGACCGCCAACATCCTGCTCTATCTCGGCGCGCGCCACGGTCTGGCGCCGAAAGCGGAGGGCGGCAAATTGTGGGTGCATCAGCTGCAGCTCACGATCACGGATCTGGTGCTCGAGATCCACGACACCCATCATCCGCTCGGGCCGTCGCTCTATTACGAGGACCAGAAGGCGCCGGCGAAACGGCGCAGCGAGGACTTCTGGGAATCGCGGGTGCCGAAATATCTCGGCTATTTCGAGGATCTTGTGCAGGCCAATGGCGGCGGCTTCGTCACCGGCAGGCGCGCGACCTATGTCGACCTGTCGCTGTTCCAGATCGTGGAGGGCCTGCGCTACGCATTTCCCAGGCGCATGGCGGGGTTCGAGAAAAAGGTGCCTCGCTTGATCGCGCTGCGCGACCGCGTCGCGGAGCGGCCGAACATCAAGGCCTATCTCGCCAGCGACCGCCGCATTCCATTCAACGAGGAAGGCATCTTCCGCCGCTACAAGGCGCTGGATGTTTGAGTATCGCCGCGTGATCTTGCGCTGATCGTCATGGCCGGGCTTGACCCACGGCTGTCCACGTTGTTGCGCGATGGATGCCCGGGTCAAGCGCGGGCATGACGAAATACGTAAGCGGTTCGCTATCGGCTCCGCCCATCCACCGGCGTCATCGCGAGCTTCGACAGCTCGACGCCGTCGATGCAGCTGACATTGAGCGCCACTATATCGCTGCCATCGGGCTTCTTGCCGCGTGCGAACACGTCGACGCCGCAATCGAGGCAGAGCTGGTGGTGGATGGCGTGGCGGTTGAACAGATATTCCTTCAGGTTCTCTTGTCCGGCGCGGAGCTGGAAGCTCGTCGGTGGCAGGAACACGAAGTGCAGCCCCTTCTTGGTGCAGATCGAGCAGTTGCATGCGGTGACGAAAGCCATGTCGGTGGTGCATTCGAAGCGGACCTGGCCGCAATGGCAGCCGCCGGTGTAGGTCTTGCTGTCTTCCATGTTCAACTCTCCATGATCATCCCTCACCACAATCCCGGCACGAGGCGGTAGCGCACCCTCGCCGCGTATTCGGCATAGCCTTTCAGCCCTGCGACCAGCGTGCGTTCCTCGATGCCGGTGCGGAACGCGAACATCGCGAAGTACAACGGCACGAAGCCAAGGCCCCACCACGAGCCGAGCGTCAGCGGCACGCCGATGAAGAACAGCATCACGGCGGCATACATCGGGTGACGGACGAGAGCGTAGGGGCCGTCGGAGATCACCTGATGCTGACGCTCGGTCTGCACCTTGACGACCGGCGCCGCAAAGGAATTGGTACGGAACACCCAGAGGATCAGCACGGTCGAGAGCAGATAGAGTGCAAGGCCAAGCAGCATCAGCGCGACGCCGGCATTGCCGCCGCCAAAACGGCGGTCGAGCCCCATCACGACGAACCACAGCACCGCGACGGCAACGAAGATCAGCATGAAGATCTTGTCGGCCCTGGGCTGCTCCTCGCGCGCGGTGAGGCGCATGCGCTCGGCGAGCAATCCGGGATCGACCTTGGCGAGCCACAGGCCGCAGGCCGGGCCGATCACCGCCGAGGCGATCAGATAGGCCCAGGCACCCGGCCAATCCAGTGTGCCGGCGGCGCCAAACAGCAGCGCGGCCATGCCGGCGACGAACAGGGTGTTCTGCAGGAGGAGCTTGGCGATCATGGCGGGCTCCGCGCGATTCCGTCGGCGATCATCGCACCTTTTTTCCGGCGAACATGCGACCGCGGCGATCAACTTTCGGAGCAGGCGGAGCGTTCCTGCGCTGCGTCGGCATTGACATTCATATAAGTAATTGCTTATATATTGTCATGACCGCGGCGATGCAGCTCACCAGTGTGTTGAAGACCCTCGCGGACCCGACCCGGCGCGCGGTGTTCGAGCGCATCGCGCGGGAAGGCGAGGTGGCCGCGACCGGATTGGTGCAGGGCTCGAAAGTGTCGCAGCCGGCGGTGTCGCAGCATCTGCGCGCGCTGCGTGATGCCGGCCTCGTCACCGAGCGGCGCGAGGGCCGCCACATCCACTATCGCGTCGCGCCGAAGGGGCTGCGGCCCCTGATCGACTGGCTCGGCTACTACGAGACGTTCTGGGCCGAGCGCTTCGCGAACCTGGAAAATCTGTTGAAGGAGAGTGAGTGATGGGTGAGACGCGTGCGATCACGGTGGAGAAAGTGCTGCCTTGCGCCGTCGACAAGGTCTGGCGGACGCTGACCACGCGCGAGCTGCTGGCCAAATGGCTGATGCCGAACGATTTCACAGCCGTCGTCGGCCACAGACTCAATTTCCGCACGCGGCCGATCGGTGACTGGGACGGCGTCGTCCATTGCGAGGTGCTCGTCTGCGACCCGCCGCATCTGCTGCGCTATTCCTGGAAGGGCGGCGCCGACACCAATCCGGAGTACGGCTCGAAGCTCGACTCCGTCGTCACCTGGACGCTGACGCCGGTCGAGGCCGGCACCCGGGTCCGCATGGTGCATGACGGCTTCGTCTTCCCCGGCAACCGCTATGCCTTCGACATGATGAGCCCGGGCTGGGGCAAGATCGTCGACGCCATCGGGCGCGTCGCCGCGGAAGCCTGACACGTCCCTGGGGCTTACTCGCTGGTGCCGCGGCGGACGGTGATCGAGGCCTCGGTCCTGTTGCGCGTGCATTCCATGTTGAGGCGGCGGTAGCGCATCGTGATGGTGCTGCCGCGCAGGATGCCCATCCGCTTCAGGCAGCGCGAGGTGCCAGTCATGGTGTCGTCTTTCGGCAGCGTGAACACCAGTGCTGTGGCGGCGCCGACCAGGTTGAAGAACTCCGGCTTCATCTTGCGGTCGGTCTTGGCGTAGAGCTCGATCGAATAGTCCTTGCCGCGGCAGCCGAGCGACAATTCCTTCGCCGCCGGATGCGTCAGATAGGTGATGTTGGCGGCGGTGAAGTTGACCTTCAGCCCGTCGATCTGGCCGGCGAGCTGTTTTGCGATGTCCGCGCAGGGGTCGGCATGCGCCGGCGCTGCGGCGAAGGCGCTCAGCGTCATCAGCGCGGCGGCCGAAGCGAAGCGAATGCCGACGGCCAAGCGTCGGCGCAATGTGTCAGTCATGAAATCCCCCGCGGCAGGACATGCACGAAGGTTCATGCAGGCTCCCGCGGAGCGCGTCAATATGTGCGGTGACCGCAGGAGCGGTCACAGATCGTCATTCGGCCCGCCGGGTCAGGCGCCGCAGCGCCTAGAAAGCGAAAGGCTTGCACTTGCCGTTGTGGGCCTTGGAGACCCCGGCGGTTTCGCGCTCGCAATCATTGCCATAGGTCTGGCCGTCGCAGCCGCACACCGGCTTGAAGATCTTGATGCAGAAGCGCGGCTTGCGCACGCAGCTGCCGAACTGGTCGAAGCGGCCGCATGTGCCAGCCTTGAACTGGCAAAATTCGTCGGCGCCGCAGACGAACCCGGCAAAGCCGCCGCACTTCTGGCCGGCCGCACCGGCGCCTGTCGGGGCCGCGATCAGCAATGCCAATGCAAACGAGACGAAAAGTCCTGTCTTCATGATTGCCTCCCTCAAAATGATATCGGTTCTGATCAATACGCAACTTTAGATTACACGTCTGTGATTGATCCCACAATGATTGCTGCGGTGCGCATGGCTGGGGACGGCCGGCGTCTCTTTCCTTTGTCCCCGAAATGCTTAGAACGGCTCTATGTTGCCGGTGGCCCCTTGGGGCCGGGCCGGCCGTTCCAACCGTCGCGCAGCCAAAAGAGCAGCCCATGAACGCCCCAAGCGCCTTTCCCGATCAGCAAAAGCCCGTTCCGCCCTACAAGCACACGCCGCTGTTCCCGTTGGGCGCGGATGCCACGCCCTACAAGAAGGTGACGAGCGAGGGCGTCCGGGTCGAGAAGGTGCTGGGCAAGGACATGCTGGTGGTCTCGCGCGACGCGCTGCGGGCGCTGTCGGAGGCCGCGTTCGGCGAGATCAACCACTATCTGCGGCCGGGCCACCTGAAGCAGCTCCGCAACATCCTGGAGGACAAGGAAGCCAGCGACAACGACAAGTTCGTCGCGTTCGACTTCCTGAAGAACGCCAATATCGCCGCCGGCGGCGTGCTGCCGATGTGCCAGGACACCGGCACCGCGATCATCATGGGCAAGAAGGGCTGCAACGTCATCACCGACGGCGATGATGAGGCTGCGCTGTCCGAAGGCGCGCGCGACGCCTATCTGCGCCGCAACCTGCGCTATTCGCAGGTCGCTCCCTTGTCGATGTATGAGGAGAAGAACACCGCCAACAACATGCCGGCGCAATGCGAGATCTACGCCGAGGGCGGCTCTTCAGAAGTAGATTCGGCCTACAAGTTCATGTTCATGGCGAAGGGCGGCGGCAGCGCCAACAAGAGCTTCCTGTTCCAGGCGACGCCGTCGGTCCTGACGAAAGACCGTCTGCTGGCGTTCCTGAAGGAGAAGGTGCTGACGCTCGGCACCGCGGCATGCCCGCCCTATCACCTTGCGATCGTGATCGGCGGCACCTCGGCCGAGCTCTGCATGAAGACGGTGAAGCTGGCTTCCGCGCGCTATCTCGACGCGCTGCCGACGCACGGCTCGGCCGATGGCAACGCGTTCCGCGATCTCGAGATGGAGCAGGAAATCCTCAAGATGACGCAGTCGCTCGGCGTCGGCGCGCAGTTCGGCGGCAAGTATTTCTGCCACGACGTGCGTGTGATCCGGCTGCCGCGCCACGGTGCCTCGCTGCCGATCGGGCTCGGCGTCTCGTGCTCGGCCGACCGCCAGGTGCTCGGCAAGATCACCAAAGACGGCGTCTATCTCGAGGAGCTCGAGCACAACCCGGCGCAGTATCTGCCCGCGGTCGAGCAGTCGCTCGGCGGCGAGGTGGTCAAGATCGACCTCAACAAGCCGATGAAGGAGATCCTGGCGACGCTGTCGCAATATCCGACCAAGACCCGGGTCTCGATGACCGGCACCATGATCGTCGCCCGCGATTCCGCGCACGCCAAGCTGCGCGAGCGGCTGGAGAAGGGCGAGCCGCTGCCGGATTATTTCAAGAACCATCCGGTGTACTACGCCGGTCCCGCCAAGACGCCCGACGGCTACGCCTCCGGCGCGTTCGGCCCGACCACGGCCGGCCGCATGGATTCCTTCGTCGACCAGTTCCAGGCGGCAGGCGGCTCGATGGTGATGGTCGCCAAGGGCAATCGCGCCGTCGCGGTGCGCGAGGCCTGCAAGAAGCACGGCGGCTTCTATCTCGGCTCGATCGGCGGTGCGGCGGCGAACCTCGCCGAGCACTGCATCAAGAAGGTCGAGGTAGTCGAATATCCCGAGCTCGGCATGGAAGCGATCTGGCGCATCGACGTGGTCGACTTCCCGGCCTTCATCATCATCGACGACAAGGGTAACGACTTCTTCAAGGAACTGAATCTCGGTTGAGGGTCATAGGCCTCGACGGATTTTCCAAAGGCTGGGTCGCCGTCAGTATCGACGGCGACCGGCGAACCATCTCGTTCCATCCCGACATCGCGGACGCGTTGACGCGTCCATTCGACCGTGCCGGCATCGATATCCCGATCGGCCTGACCGATGACGGCTTGCGCGCGTGCGATCTCCTGGCGCGCGCGATGCTACGGCCACACAGCTCGCGCGTTTTCACGGGTGCGCGGCGCTGGTTGTGGCAGGAATTCTCGGATCCCGACGAAGCCAATGCGGAAGCACTGCACCGCGGCCAGACCCGCGTCTCGCGCCAGCTCTGGCACCTCGGGCCGAAGATCATGGAAGTCGACGCCTATGTTCGCGCGAACCCCACGCGCGACATTCGCGAGGTGCATCCCGAGCTTGTCTTCTTGCGATTGAACGGCGGCAAGCCGTTGCCCCGCAAGAAGTCGGAGGAGGGCGATGCCCTCCGCTGCAGGCTGGTGAAGCGCGCAGGCTTTCGCGAGATCGATCGTTGGCTCAATGAGACGCGGATCGGCACCGGTGCCAAGCGCGATGACGTGTTGGATGCCTGCGCCGTCGCGATCGCCGCATGTGAGCCGCGTGGCAGCGTTCCCGAGGGGACGCCGCCGCGCGACGTGTTCGATCTGCCGATGCAGATCTGGTTCTAGATCGGGTGCTTACGCCCGCGCGCCGGTGAACGGGAAGCTGCCCATCGGGCCGATGCCCATCTCGCCGGAGATGCCGTCGCCGGCAACCGTACCGGTGAATTCGAGCGTCAGCGGCATCGGATTGGTGATCGACACCTTCCATGCGACGGCATCGCCGTTCACGGTGCCGTCGAAGATCTCGGTGGAATTGCCTTCGGCGCCCTGCGTGCCCGTGAGCGTGCCGCCCGAGCTCGCCAGCGACAGCGTCGCCTTGCGCTCGCCCATCGGCGTCGTCATGGTGAGATTCCAGTTTCCGTCTACCGCCATAAATGTCTCCCCTCGAGATGAAAAGCGTGCGCGGGGATATAGCCCATCTTATCGGTCACGCCTAGTTTTGGGCTGCGGCGATCAGGCGCGGGCCGTGGCGCGCAGCCGATTGGTGATGATGACGCGAAAGACGAGGTACTGGATCGCGAAAGCGGCGATCTTGGCACCCGGCGCCACCACGGCCACATAGGTGGCCCACAGCTTCATGTCGCCGGTCGATGCAATCGCGATGGTGCCGGCGCCGAGGGCGAACATCAGGATCGCCCACGCATAGCCGGCGACCGTGACATACTCCGGAATGACCTCCGTCACCCGCGGCGGCATGTAGCGCAGCATCCAGCCGCGCTTCAGCATGATGGCACCGATCGCGAAATGCGCGATCGAAGGCTTCGCCAGCACGAAGCGCGGATCGTTGGTCAACAGCGTCGCGGTGCCGAGCACGACGACCAGCGCGAGGCTCGCCCAGGTCATGAAGCCGAGCACTTCGCCCTTGATGCGGGCATAGATCGCCTGCGCGATCGCGCCGGCGATGGCAACACCGGTGGCGAGCACCACATTGTCGGTGGCGACATAGACCACCAGGAACACGATGGTGGAGAGAAAGTCGGTCGCAAGCTTCGCCAAAACGCTCTTCATCGTCGTGCTTTCCGTTGCTTTGATGGATCGATCTTGTCGCACCGACTAGTGCGACGGCAGCGCATTCACCGGCGGCGTGCCGTACTTGGCCTTGCGATATTGCGGATACCATCGCGTGAAGCAGACCGCGGCGTTGCGCGCGGCGAAGGCGACCAGGAGGCCGGTCCACAGCGGCAGGGCAGGCACGTAGAGCACCGCGATGTTGCTGGCCATCATCAAAGCCGTCGCGGCGGTCCAGGCGCCGGTGATCAGGTAGTTGGCATAAACGAAGCCGGGCAAGCGCGCGGTTTCGGCGTCGACCTGCTCCAGCGCATATTGCCGCGTGAAGGGATGTCCCGAGAGCATCGACGACAGCGACACCAGGAAAATGCCGGCATCGACCGCGACCTTCACCGCGATGGCGCTCGGCGTCGCATCGACGAAGCTGAGATAGAGGCCCACGGCGGTGAACACGATCACCGAGCCGACGGTGAGGATCTTGATGCTGCGGCCGCGGGCAATGTCGAAGCCGATCACGCCGAGGCAGATCAGTGCGCCGCAGAGCAGGCTGAGATTGGCCGAGGTCACGGTCATCAGCGCGGCGAAGGCACCGTAGGGGGCGAGGATCAGGAAGATCGTCATGGGAGCCTCATGGGCTGATGATCTTTACACCGTAAAGATAACCTAGAGCTAGGAAGTGGAGGCGTCAAGCGAAATCTTTACAGTGTCAAAATCGTGAAAGCTACGAAGAAAACCCATAAGAATCATCGTGGTAATCGGGCAGTCGCGCCTTTCACGCGTCGTGATGGCCGGGCTTGCCCTGGCCATCCATGTCTTACCAGTAAGCGGCCGCAGAGACGTGGATGCCCGGCTCAAGGCCGGGCATGACGCGTGGGTGGGAATGGAGGGGGCGTCAGGACATGAACGGCCGCTACGTCGTGCCCACCCAATTGCCGTGAAATCCATCCGGCACACGGTGGCCGAGATGCACCAGCGCCGCGGGGCCGGCCTCGACATCGGTCGCATTGAACACGGCGAGATCGCTGCGGTTCTCGCGGGCGCGCCAGACCACCGCGAGCAGCCAGCCGTCGCCCTCGGCGGCATCGCTGCTGCGCTCGACGAACACGGGCTCGGAGATGGTGTCTCCGGCGGGCAGCAGATAATGGCCGAGCCGCTTGCCGCGGCCGTCGACATGGACGATGCCGGACAGCGCGCCGAACATCGGCAGATCAGGGTTGGCGCAGGCGTACCAGCCGTGATTGCTGGCGAGTCCGGCGCGGCGATCGTCGACACGGGGGAATTCGCCAGTGAGGTCGTCGAGATAGGTTTGCGTGAAGCGGTCGGTATTGCCGGAGAGATCGAAGGTCCAGCGGCAATAGCGCGCGCGGTTCTTCTTCGGATCGGTTGGCGAGCCGTCGGGATGGTTGAACAGCGGTGCCTCGTCGAACTGCATCACGTCGGCGATGATGCGGTTGCCGTCCTCCCAGGCGTTCATGACGTGGAAGACATAGCAGCTCTCGGCGCGGAACCAGACGATATCCTTCGAGGCGCCGCTGCGCTTCATGACGCCGACATAGGCGCCTTTCTCCGGCTCCCAGGCATAGGGCGCCTGTCCCCGCATTGCGCGCTGCATGCTGCCGGTGATGGGCAGGATCGGGAACAGCACGTGGTTCGCGGTGAGGATGAAGTCATGCACCATGCTGGCGTAGGGCGATTCGAAGCGCTCGAACCGCGTCACCGCGCCTGAGGCGTCGACCGCGCCGTATGACAGCGCCGGGGTGAGGGGACCCGCGGCGTTGTAACCGAAGAACACCATCTCGCCGGTCACCGGATCGATCTTGGGGTGGGCGGTGAAGGGGCCGGAGATTGCGCCCTTGTAGTCGCAATAGCCGAGGCGGTTGAGCGTGCCGGGCTCGATCTCGGTCGGCAGGTGGCTCTCGACCAGCGCCAGCAGCTTGCCGCCGTGGAAGATGATGTTGGTGTTGGCGACGCAGCCATCGGTCGTGGTCGTCTCCGGCGCATCGGCGAGCTTGCGGCCGAAGCCGCCGAACAGCGCGCGGCCGGCATCGTGCTCGGCTTGCCATTTGGCGGTGCGGACCCAGCGGTTGCGATAGCTGGCGCGGCCGTTTTCGAGATGGAAGGCGTGCAGCATGCCGTCGCCGACGAACCAGTGCGCGCCCGGGACGTCGAATTGCGGGTTGGGGCCGTTGCGGTAGAGCGTGCCGTTCAGCTCGCGCGGCAATTCGCCCGTGATATTGAGGAAGGGCGCATCGGCTTCAAAGGAGATCGGCGCCAGGTTGGTCCGCGCCGTGTTTGATGTCACCTGGTCGAGCATGCCGCGTCTCCCTGCCATTTTCATCTTTACATCGTAAAGATAGCATTAGAGGCGATCTCGTCGATCGTCAAGCAAAATCTTTACAGTGTAAAAATTGCGTCATATAAGGTGACGCATGGCTAGATTATCCAGGGAAAACAAGGCGACCCGACCCGCTCCGGCACGGAGCCAGGCTGCACGCAAGGCCGCCGACCGCCCGGTCCAGCGTCGACGGGCGAGCGATGCGCCGTATCATCACGGCGACCTGCACGAGGCGCTGCTGAAGGCGGCCGAGCAGGTGCTCGAGCGTGACGGGCTATCGGGGCTGACATTGCGCGCGGTGGCGCGCGAGGCCGGCGTGTCGCACGCAGCGCCGACGCATCATTTCGGCGATCTCACCGGGCTCGTCAGCGAACTCGCTGCGATCGGCTTCCGCCAGTTCAACGACGCGATGATCGCGGCCGGCGCCAGCGGCACGACTGCGATGGAAAAGGGGCTGGCGCGCGCCAAAGCCTACGTCACCTATGCGCAGGCCCATCCCGGCATGTACGGGCTGATGTTCCGCACCGAGCGGCTCGACATGACCCGGCCTTCGCTGCACGAGGCGGCCAACACATCGTTCGCCGGCCTCGCCGGCTCGATCGGCGAGAGCCGCCAGGAGCAGATCGAGGAGAGCAGGCTGTCGCTCGATCAGGCCGCGGCGATCGTGCGCGCCTGGTCGCTGGTCCACGGCTTCACCATGCTGCTGCTCGACGGGCGGCTGACCGACGTGCTGAAGCGGATGCCGCCCGGCACCACGCTCGACATGCTGTTCGAGGCAATGCTGAAGGGTTCGATGCCGCGCCCGCCGGGCGTCTGCTAGCGCTTCACCAGCGACGTGGTCCTGCCGCTCTGGCCGATCGTCCTCACCTTGTCCTCGCCGCATTTGAAGTCGCGGGCGAATTCGTCGGCGGCCTGCCGCGCCAGTTCGTTGGCGTTGGGATTGGCCGCGACATCGACATAGGCGACGTGACAGACCGCGCCGGGCGGTAGTCGCGTCACGGCGAGCATCGCCCGCGAGATGGGACCGCCGCGCTTGTCCTGCTCGCTGTTGTCGGCAATTAGCCAGCGCTGGATGATCGCGAAGGGCTTTTGGCCGGCCGCGCGCCATTCGACGGTGTCGCCGGTCGAGCTGAACGGCCCGAACCAGGCCTTTGCGGCCGGTTCCTCGGCCGCGGCCGCACGGTTACGGCCGACCGAGACCACTTCGCGCAGATCGCCTTCGCTGACCAGCACCACAAAACTGTGTTTTCCCGGGCAAAGGCGGGTGCTGCTGCCGCTCTCTTCGTCGGGCTTGCCGATCGTGCGGCAGTCCTTCGGCGCGGTCGAGGTGTAGGAGCTGCTGATTGTTTCAGCACCGGCCTGACCTGGGCTTGCGTCAGCCAGCGCCATCATTGCTGTTGCAATTGCAAGGTATTTCATCGCCGATCCCAACGTTACCTGTGTCTGACATATGCAATCTGGGGAAGGTTCAACGGACACGCGGGAAACACCTGACAGCCGCGCGGAATCGTCCTAGAAGGGCGCCTTCGCAACTTTTGTCGCGTGCACCTCGCGTGCCGTCACCTCGATCGTCATGCCCACGATATCATCGCACAAACCCTATCGCGTCGGCCGTTCCAAGACCGGCCTCGGCCTCTTCGCCACCAAGCCGATCAAGAAAGGCGACAAGATCGTCCGCTATTTCGGGCCGATCCTCGATTCCAAGAAGAAGGATGAGGACGCGATCGAGAACAAATATCTGTTCGAGCTGACCAATCGCTGGACCATCGACGGCTCGGTCCGCGAGAACGTTGCCCGCTACATCAATCATTCCTGCCGGCCGAACGCGGAATCCGACGTTCGCCCGCGCAAGCGCAAGGTGTTCATCCGCGCCATCAAGAACATCGAGCCGGGCGATGAGATCAACTACGACTACGGCACCGACTATTTCAAAGCCTATCTGAAGCCGATCGGCTGCAAATGCGATTCCTGCGAGCGGAAGCGCAAGAAGCAGCGCGCCGAGGCGCGGGCGGAGCGGGCGCGGCTGAAGGAAAAGGCCGAGCGGAAAGCCAAGCGCAAGGCCGAAAAGCTCGCCGAGGAGCGGGCCAAGGCACGGAAGGCCAAGGCGGCGAGCAATGGTGCCAAGGCCAACGGCAAGCACCTCAACGGCCACAGCCTGACAGGGCCATCGGCCAAGAAGGCGCCTTCGAAGCGCGCGTCATCGCGGCTGCTGCACGCTTAGCGGGATGCCGTAGGGTGGGCAAAGCGTAAGCGTGCCCACCATCACGAACACGGCGTGGATGGTGGGCACGTCGCTGCGCGCCTTTGCCCACCCTACGCAACTCGTTTCGGATTGCGCGGCACGTAAGCGCACTCCGCCAGCGTCGTTCCGTCGAGCTCGCGCATGAAGGCCTCGCGCGCCGCCGCGAGCTTTGCCTTCAACCGGCAGCGCGGCAGCAGCACGCAATCGCCGCCATCCTCTCCGAAACATTCCACCAGCGCACTGTCGCCTTCGAGCGCGCGCACCACCGCGCCGAGCGTGATCGCCTGTGGCGGCCGCGCCAGCGCAAAGCCTCCGCCGGCGCCGCGCTGGGTCGCGATGAAGCCTGATCCCGCGAGGTCGCGCACCACCTTGGCGAGATGGTTGCGGGAGATGCCGAACTCGGCCGCGATCTCTCCGGTGGCAAACCAGCGATCCGGCTCGCCGGCCAGCCGCATCAGGGCGCGCAGCGCAAAATCGGTGAACGACGTCAGGCGCATGGATGCCCCTCGCTATGCCGGCTTGGCAGATCCGGTATAGCCGGCTAAATAGGTATTTGAAATACCCATTTAGGGAGACCGCAATGGCGGAGGCAGAGCGCCGCGAGCAGATCACGGCCGAGATTGTCGGGCGGACCGGGATCACCGAGGCCATGATCGAACGCCTGGTGCACGGCTTCTATGCCAGGGTTCGCAGCGATCCGATGCTGGCGCCGGTGTTCGAAGCCAGGATCACCGACTGGGAGCCGCATCTGGCGCAGATGTGTGCGTTCTGGTCCTCGGTCGCGCTGATGACCGGTCGCTATCACGGCACGCCGATGGTCAAGCATATGCGGCTTCCGGTCGACGCCGCGCATTTCGACCGCTGGCTCCAGCTGTTCGAGACGACCGCGCAGGAACTGTGCCCGCCAGTCGCGGCGACACATTTCATCGAGCGCGCCCGCCGTATTGCGTCCAGCCTCGAGATGGGCGTCGCCAGCGGGCAGGGCGTGATGCTCGGGGTTGGGGAGCGATACAGACGAAAATCCTCGTCATTCCGGGGCTCGCCTCTTGGCGAGAACCCGGAATCCATCGGGCCATAACCTCTGCGGCGAAATGGATTCCGGGCTCGCGCCAAATGGCGCGCCCCGGAATGACGCCGGTGCTTACGCCGCCACCACACCCGCGCTCCTTCGCAATCCGACATATTGCAGCTCTGCGAACACGCCGGTGGCAATCGCTTGCGCCACGATCACGGCGATCCCGAGCAGGTTCGGCGCCACCGCGCCCGAGAACAGCAGCGCGATGCTGACGAGCGTCCAGGCGGCATTGCCGGCGACCACCAGCATCACCAGCGGCTTCGGCATCGCGGCGCGGGTGCCGAGCCAGCCGACCAGCGCAGTGTAGGCGACCAGGAACAGGCCGGTCTCGTACAACAGCGCTTCGGGGAGGCTCAGTAGCGAGGCAAGAGCGCTCGCATCGAGCACCATTGCAATCGCCGATAGGCCGCTGAAGACGGCGTCGGCAAGCAAGGCGCGGCGCAGCAAGGGGGATGGATGGATCATGGCAGGTCTCCTCTCGTTGGGTTGGGTTTCTCAGCGGAACCAGGACTGCAGCTGGCGCCGCAGCCGGAGCGGACACAGCGCCTTGCCGACCTTCATCTCCGCTTCGTAGACCTGCGCGAACACGAACAGGCCGGTCGCGTGGACGAGCGGCTGCGGCATGTTGAGCGAGCGCGCGACCAGCCAGGTGGCCAGATGGATCAGCCACGGGATCAGGACAGCGGCAGCGCGGATGAGGGGCAGCATCAGCATGGTCATCTCCTGTGCCGGGGAAGATGAGCCACCCTGCGCGCCAATTCGATTACCTCAGGCGTAATGGAAGGCACGAAATCCGCATGGTAGGTTTTGCAGCATGAACGCACATGCATCCACGCTTTGGGCCGAGCCCGCCAAACCCGTCCATATTGGCGAGCACCTGCGCGGATGGCGGCAGCGCCGCCATCTCAGCCAGCTCGATCTCGCTGTCGATGCCGAGATCTCGGCGCGACACTTGAGCTTTGTCGAGACCGGCCGCTCGGCGCCGTCGCGCGACATGGTCCTCAAACTTGCGGAGCGCCTCGACGTGCCCTTACGCGAACGCAACGTGCTGCTGGTCGCCGCGGGTTTCGCGCCTGCATTCCCGCAGCGCGCGCTGGACGATCCCGCGCTGAAATCGGCGCGCGAGGCGATCAACCTGGTGCTGAAGGCGCATGAGCCCAATCCGGCGCTGGCCTATGACCGGCACTACAATCTGGTCTCCGCCAATCGCATGGTGGCGCCGCTGCTCGATGGCGTGCCGGAGCGGCTGCTCGGCCAGCCCTTCAACATCCTGCGTCTCGCCTTCCATCCCGAAGGCCTGGCGCCGCGCACCGTCAATTTGCCGGAATGGGCCGCGCATCTTTTGGAGCGCTTGCACCGGCAATGCGAGGCCACCGCCGATCCAGAGCTGATCAAGCTCTATCAGGATCTGAAATCCTATCCGATCCCGGCACGATCGGCCCCGATCACCGCCGACAACAACGTCGCGCTTCCGTTCAAGCTGCGCCACAATGGCGAGGTGCTGAGCTTCATCTCGACCACCATGGTGTTCGGCACGCCGGTCGACATCACCTTGCAGGAACTGGCGCTGGAAACCTTCTTTCCGGCCGACGAACTCACTGCGGAACGGATGCGGCAGATGGCTGCCAGTCTGAAATAGCGGCTTGCCTGAGGGCGCTTTCGGCCTACTTTTGGGGTTCCATTCTGCGCCGGGAGCCCCGCCATGAGCGACTTGAAACCGCTTCGCCTCGATATCGTCTCCGACGTCGTCTGCCCCTGGTGCTACATCGGCAAGCACCGCATCGAGGAGGCGCTGAAGCAGGTCGCCGACGTGCCGGTCGAGGTGCACTGGCGGCCGTTCTTCCTCAACAACTGGATCCCGCGCGAAGGCATCGGCCGGGACGAGTATCTCACCGCCAAATTCGGCTCGGTCGAGGCCTACAAGGGCATCGCCGGCCGTGTCGTCGCAGCCGCCGGCGAGGAGGGGCTGAGCTATCGGCCCGACTTGGTCAAGCGCCAGCCCAACACCATCGACTGCCACCGCCTGATCCAGTGGGCCGAAGCCAAGGGCAAGGCGGCCGAGATGAAGCAGCGGCTGATGGAATTGTACTTCCGCGACGGCGGCGATCTCACCGACGTCAACACGCTGGTGCAGGCAGCCAAAGATGTCGGGCTCGATGCCGACGACGTGCGCAAGCGCCTTGCGACCGACGAGGACGTTGCGCTGGTGTCGGCGCAGGCTCAGGAAGCCTCCGACAAGGGCATCTCCGGCGTGCCGACCTTCGTGTTCGCGCAGAAATACGCGGTGTCCGGCGCGCAAGGTGCCGAGCAGCTCGCCCGTGCCATCCGCCAGGTCTCCGAGGAGATCAACGCGCAGGCGGCGGAATAGGCCGCAATCCCCGAGAAGCCCGGCTCGCGCCGGGCTTTTTCGTTTGTCCACATCATCAATCAGAAACGATCAAGGAGACCATCATGATCTATGAGCTGCGCACCTACACGACGCGCCCCGGCACCGTCGGCGAAATGGTCAAAGCGGCAAGCACGATCTCGCGCGAGATCCGCGGCGACAATTTCGGCAAGCTCGAGGGCTACTGGATCACCGAGATCGGCCCGCTCAACCAGGTGATGCACATGTGGAGCTATGCCGATCTCAACGAACGGACGCGGCTGCGCGCCGAGCTCGGCAAGAACCCGCGCTGGACCGGCGAGTATATTCCGGCGATCCGTCCGCATCTGGTGCGCCAGGACGTGCGTCTGCTCAATGCGATCATCCCGCCGGTCAAGCCGGCCAAGAGCGGCAACGTCTACGAATTCCGCAACTACCGCGCCAAGCCGCTCGGCGGCGTCAAGCAGTGGCAGGACCTGTTCACCGGCGTGATGCCGGTGCGCGAAAAATATTCCAAGATCGTGGGCCTCTGGCATACCGACTCCGGCCAGCCGAACGAGGTCTGCCACATCTGGGCCTACCCCGATCTCAATGCCCGCGCCGAGGCGCGCGGTGCCGCGATGAAGGATCCGGCCTGGCAGGAGTTTCTCGGCAAAGGCACGCTGCTGCTGGAGGAGATGCACTCCACCATCATGCTGCCGGCGCCGCATTCGCCGTTGAAGTAGGGAAATTCATGCAGCGGAGAACGGCTGGCCTGAAGCCAGCCGTCTCTGCGACTGTGCCGACGCCCTACCTCATCCCGAGATCTCCTCGAGCTCGCGATCGAGCGTGCGCGGGCCCCATCCTGCGATCGCGACGACCACGATGAGCATGGCGGCGGCGATCAAGCCGAACACGCCCTTGGTGCCCGCGGTCTGCAGGAAGAAGCCGATGACGAAGCTCGCGAAGATCGCACTGAGCCGGCTCAGCGAGTAGGTGAAGCCGACCGCACGGGCGCGGATCCGGGCCGGGAACAATTCGGCCTGATAGTTGTGGAACGAGTAGGACAGGATGTTGTTCGCGAGCGTGATCAATACGCCGAACAGGATCAACAGCGGCATCGTGGTCTGATACGAGAACAGCATGCCGAAAATGCCGATGCCGCAGGCGGCGCCGACCAATTGCCATTTCCGCTCGAACTTGTCGGCGAAGGTCATGGCGAGCAGCGGGCCGAACGGATTGGCGATCGCGATGATGAACGAATAGAGCAGGCTGGCGCCGACATTGATGCCGGTTTGCTGCGCGATCAGGGTCGGCACCCAGGCCGCGAAGCCGTAGAATCCGAAGGTCTGGAAGAACTGGAAGATCATCAGCATGAAGGTGCGGCCGCGATAGGCCGGCTCGAAGATCTCGCCGAGCCGTCCGGTGGCTTCGGTCTTTTCGACCGCATGGCTCCCGGGCGCCGCCAGCGCCGCGCCGTTGAGATCGCGGCGCACCCTGGTCTCGATCTCCGTCGTGATCGCATCGGCCTCGTCGAGCCGGCCCTGGTTGATCAGCCAGCGCGGGCTCTCGGGGACCGCGCGGCGGATGAACCAGACGATCAGCGCGCCGGTCGAGCCGATCAGCACCACCCAGCGCCAGCCGTCCAGGCCGAACGGACTGATCGGCACCAGCATGTAGGCGACGAATGCCACGATCGGCACCACCGAGAACATGACGCCCTGGTTGAAGGCGAAGGCGCGGCCGCGCATCGACTTGGGAACCAGTTCGGACACGTAGGTGTCGATCGTGACCAGCTCCACGCCGATGCCGATGCCGGCGATCAGGCGCCACAGGCTGACGCCGAGACCGGTGCTCTGGAACGCCATCACGAAGGTCGCGGCGCTGTACCACAGCATCGAATAGGTGAAGACCGTGCGGCGTCCGTATTTGTCGGCGACATAGCCGAACGCGCAGGTGCCGATGAACAGGCCGGTGAAGGTCGCCGCCACGAACAGCGCCGGGCCGGCGAAAATGCTGACGGCGACGTCCTTGAGCAGCCCTGCCTTCATCAGGCCGGGGACGACATAGGCGGTCATGAAGAGATCGTAGAGTTCGAACATGCCGCCGAGCGAGAGCAGCGTGATCAGCTTCCACACATGCGCGGTGCCCGGCAGTCGGTCGAGGCGGGCGAGGATGTCCGCGGCGCGCCCCTGGGCGGGCTGGTCAATTGTCGTCATTGGGCCTCCCGTATTTTCTTATGGTGAGGAGCGCACCCTACGCCTGCCGCGGCACGGGCGCGACTTAGCAAACCGGCTGAGATCGGTTCCGGCGCGGCGATGAAATGTTTCGGGAGGCAAAACGCGAAGGGGCGGGAACGTGCAGTGCACACGTTCCAGCGGGTCGAGCGTGGCTCGCTCGTTCTCAGGAAGGCGCGCGCCGATTGCGGAGGAGATGGATCGCGCCACGCGCGAGCTCGTAGGCGACCTTGTGCAGCGTCACCGCGGCGTGGATCATTGCAACAAGCGGATCGTTGCGACGCAGCGGCAGCAGCACATCGCCGATCGCGAACCGGCCGCGCCAGATCGGCTCGATCATGGGGTGGCCCGGCGCGGCCGTGGAATCGGCCGAGACGATCGCCGGATCGGCGCAGAGGTGACGGGTGAGATCCAGCGTCAGTTGTGCGCCGGGCGAGAATTTTGCGAAGCGCTCGTCGATGCCGATCTTGAAGAAGAAGGCGCGGTCCCGATGGCGCACCACGATGCCGCCCGCGACCGGCGTCTCGCCTGCATGCAGGATGACGAGCTCGCAGCCGCCGGCCTCGGCCATCGCAACCGTGGCGCGGCGGATGAAAATTGCATCGCCGGCATGTTGGCTCAGCGCCGTGCCGCGTCTGCCTTTCCAGCCGCCGGCTTCTAGCGCGAGAAAGGTCTCGAGGGCCGATGCGACTTCGCGCGGGCCGCGCGCGACCTCGAAGCGCACCGCGCCATGGGCGGCGAGGCGGTGACGCTGCCGGCGCAGCTCCTTCAACTTTTTCGGCCCAAGCCCATCGCGCAGCAAGGTGTCGGCATCGCGCGTCGCGTCCAGTTGCGCGCGCTGCCAGGCGCTCAGCACGCGCGGGTGCAGCCCGTCGCGCGCCAGCACGGCGCTGATCGCCGCCATCGCCGGGCCTTCGAGCGACATCGTGCGGAGGATCAGCGCATGCGCGCCCGCATCGCGCGCCTGCCGCAGTATCTTCGTAACCGCGTCCTCGGCGGTATCGCGATCGAGCAGCGGCGTGCACAGCGTGCCATAGGGTTCGGCGCCGACCAGCGCAGGCAGCGGCGTCTTGTAGATCCGCCGCATCGGGACGACCGGCAGCAGCCCGATCAACTGGCCCGCGTCGTTGGTGGCACTCAGCGCCGAGGCGTCGGTGCGGCCACGCGCGGAGGCGTTGACCGCCAATTCCCAGTCCGGCTGATAGTAGCCGTTGAGCTCGATCGCGCGATCGGCGACCGCGCGCCATTGCGTGATCGGAATGTCGGACAGCGGCGGCAGCCCATGCGCATCCGTGGCATCGCGTCGCGATGCACGGTGGAGCACTGCCTGGTCAGCGAGTTCGGCCACGTCCCGTTTTCCCCGCGCGAAGCCGGTTCCCAGCCGGCCCGCGTCGTCACCGGCAACGCTAGCGGAAACAGATGGATAATGCCGCCGCGGCCTTCGGGCAATTTGAGCGGTAATGTTAACGAGCCGTTGAGCATGGCCGTCGTGCCGGTCTATGGCGGGCTCTCGCCGTTATTCCGGGGCATCCGAAGCATGAGCCCGGAATCCATACTCAGGATCGTGGTTATGGATTCCAGGCTTTCGCTGACGCGAGCCCCGGAATGACGAAGCCGCATGCACGGGTGACGACGCCGCGTGCTGGGCGAGCGGTGCAACCACGTCGCCTCCTATCGCGCGGCCGTCGAGCCGATCGGCGCTGCGGCCTCGATCGCCTCGTAGTTCTCCGTCAGGCAATTGTCGTCGGCCTCGGCGAGCTTGCGGTCATAGACCGTGCCGTTGTCGATGAAGACGCGGTAGGTCTGGGTGCCGAGCGGCTTGCCGACGACCGATGTCAGCTCGGCGCGGACGCAAGCCGTCCAGCCGATGCCGCGCGGGTCGTGCAACGGGGCGGAGACCCGCACATGGCTCGGCTGCGAGCCCGCGGTGAACACCGCATCCAGTTTGCCGCCGACCAGACGCTTGACGTCCGGAGGCGCTTCCAGCGGCGCTGGCTCGTTCGCCTTGACGCGCAACGCCTCCGGCCACACCGCGTGGCTGTCGGCGAGCCCACAGCCGCCCAATGCCAACGCGCAGCCGGCGAGCAGCGCTGCCACGCTTATCTGTCCCTGTCCCATGGCGATCATTTAATGTGCCGTCGCCAAGATTGCGCCCCCTGGTCGTGCTTAATTCGCGCGGCGTTGCAGTTTTGCCGATCAACAAATGTCGAGAGAGACGTTATGATCGGCCCGGGGTGTTGCCGGATGTTTCCATCACCGGCAGGGGAGAGGAATAGACATGAAGAGCGTCACGGTCGCTGCCGTCATTCTCGCGCTGGTCGCAGGTCCGGCCTTGAGCCCGGCTTTGGCGCAGGGGCACCGCGGGGCGAAGGGCCAGGACAAGCCGGCCGACGCCAAGCCCAAGGTCGACGAGAAGGCCTACAAGGCCGCGCTCGACCGCATCCCCACGCCCAAGGAAAAATACGATCCCTGGGGCGTCACCAAGCCGGCGGTCGATCCTGCCAAGAAGCCGAAATAGATTCGCCGGCGTCGATCATCGTTGGCTGCGACAATTCGACCACTGCCGTGAGCTGCATCACAGATCGGCGTGAACCTTCGCCGCATACTCCCGACCCATTGTTGATGCCGTGGTCGGGAGGTCGCCGTGTTCAGACGCTTGCTGCTCAGCCTGATCGTGCCGGCCGTCATCTTCCTCTCGAATGGTCCGGCGCTCGCCGAGAACCGGCTTGCGCTGGTGATCGGGCAGTCGGCCTACAAATCCGTGCCGGCGTTGCCCAATCCCGCCAACGACGCGAGAGCGATGTCCGAGATGCTGACCAATGCCGGGTTCACGGTGACGTCGGCCTCCGATCTGTCGCAGGACGAGATGCGCACCCGGATCAGCGACTTCGCCGCCGAGGTCGCGGCCAAGGGCGCCGACGCCGTCGCGCTGGTGTTCTACGCCGGACACGGCCTG
Source organism: Bradyrhizobium genosp. L (assembly GCF_015624485.1). Classification (NCBI taxonomy): domain Bacteria; kingdom Pseudomonadati; phylum Pseudomonadota; class Alphaproteobacteria; order Hyphomicrobiales; family Nitrobacteraceae; genus Bradyrhizobium; species Bradyrhizobium genosp. L. Next base: position 5,004,045 of record NZ_CP061378.1, on the reverse strand, counting down.
CAGATCGACGGCGAGAATTATTTGGTGCCGGTCGATGTCGACCCGAAGCGCGAGGCCGACATTCCGCTCCAGGCGGTGCGCCTCAACGACATCCTGAACACGCTGGCCTCGGTGCCGAGCCGGATGCGGATCCTGTTGCTGGATGCCTGCCGCAACAATCCGTTCCCCGAGCTCAGCAAGACCGCGGGCCATGGGCTTGCGATCGTCGACGCCAGGATCGGCGCGCCCGGCACCTTCGTGTCGTTCTCGACCTCGCCGGGCGCTGAGGCCGAAGATGGCAGCGGCGCCAACAGCCCGTACACGACGGCCTTGCTGGCCACCGCCAAGCAGCCGGGCGTTCCGATCGAGGACACGTTCAAGCGCGTCCGCCTTGCCGTGAACCAGGCGACCGACGGCCGTCAGACGCCGTGGGATTCATCGTCGCTGACCGAGGATTTCCGCTTCGTCGCCGGTCCGGCGTCGGCGCCTGAGCAGGCGCAGGCGTCCGCGGTCGAGCCGAAGCCGGATGCGGCGAAGCGCAGCGTCTACGATTGGACGCGCGAATTGCAGGGCAAGCCGGTCGAAGCGTCCAACGAGCTGATCGTGGGCGCCGCCACCGATGAAGCCTATGAGGCTTTCGCCAAGGTCTATGCCGGCACGCCGCGCGGGCTGCAGGCGCGTGACTGGCTCGACCGGCATCGCCGCATGGTGGCGTGGGAAAATGCCGTGCTCGCCAACACGGCGGCGGCCTATCGCGCCTTCCTCGCGCAGTATCCCGACAGCGATCTCACCTTGACCGCGCGCAAGATGATCGAGCGGCTGCGCTACCGGCCCGACACCATGGCCGCCATCGTGCCGGCGACCAATGTCGCGCTGGCCGGCCCGACCTGTCCGTGCAGCGTCGCGCCGGCGCCGTTGAAGAAGGTCGATGCGCCGACGCTCGAGAAAGCCTATGCCCCGGCGAAGAAAAAGCGCGTCGAAACCGAACCGCCGAAGCGCGGCAAGACCCGCCGGGCGCGCGCCGCCGATGACGACGATGTCGTGGTGGTGCGCCGTCCGCCGCCGGCCGTGGTCTACGAACCGGTGGGGCCGCCGGTCGGTGTCGGCATCGGCTATGGCGGCGGTTTTCGTGGTGGCGGGTACGGCTATGGTTATGGCGGCGGACGTGGCCGCGGGGGTAGATACTGAGGCAGCGATCGCTTACATCGTCTGCCGGATGCGGCGAACGGGAATGATCGCATCGGCCGGAGGACGCGATGCGATCCCTGCTTCGTCTGCTCACTGTGCTGCTGTGTGTTGCTTCGCCCGCGCTGGCCTGGGAGCATTGGGGCGGCGACCGCGGCGGACAGCGCTTCTCACGGCTCGACCAGATCACGCCTGACAATGTCGGCACGCTGCTGCGCGCCTGGGACTTCCGCACCGGCGATCTCGAAAGCCGCGCGCCCGAGGTGATGAAGCGCACCAAGTTCGAGGCGACGCCGCTGTTCGTCGAAGACAGCCTGATCTTCTGCACGCCGTTCAACGAGGTGATCGCGCTCGATCCCGGCACCGGTGCACCAAAATGGCGCTTCGATCCGAAGATCTCGACCGCGCAGCGCCCGGCCAACCGCTACAACTGCCGCGGCGTCGCCTACTGGGTCGACGACCGCGCACCGGAAGGCGCGGCGTGCCGGTCGCGGATCTTCACCGGCACCAACGACGTCCGGCTGATTGCGCTCGATGCCAAGACCGGAAAGCCGTGCGCGGATTTCGGCAGCGGTGGCGAGATCAGGATCAATCCCGGGATCGGTCTGAAGTGGCCCGGCGAATTCCAGATTACCTCTGCGCCGGTGATCGGCCACGGCGTCGTGGTGGTGGGATCGTCGATCGCCGACAACGTCCGGGCCGATGCGCCGCTCGGCGCGGTGCGGGCCTTCGACGCAAGGACGGGGCAGCCGCGCTGGAGTTTCGATCCGCTGGTTCATGACGGGGTCAGCGCCGGCCACAGCAATGTCTGGGCGCCGATGTCGGTCGACGAGGCGCGGGGACTGGTGTTCCTGCCGACGACATCGCCGAGCCCGGATTTTTGGGGCGGCAAGCGACCGGGCAATGATGAGCACGCCAACTCGGTGGTGGCGTTGCGGATCGAGACCGGCGAATTGGTGTGGGCGTTCCAGACCGTGCATCACGATGTCTGGGACTACGATCTGCCCGCGCAGCCGACGCTGGCACGGATCGACACCGGCGATGGCCAGCGCGACGTCGTGATCCAGCCGACCAAGACGGGCTTCGTGTTCGTGCTCGACCGTGACACCGGCAAGCCGGTGTGGCCGGTCGAGGAGCGCGCGGTGCCACAGGGTGGCGCGGAAGGCGAGCAATTGTCGCCGACGCAGCCGTTCCCGACCCATGTGCCGCCGCTGTTGACGCAACGCGTCTCCGTCGACGATGTGACCCAGGGTTTTGGGCGTTCAGCTTGCGAGCAGCTGCTCGCCGCTTCGCGCAACGAGGGTCTGTTCACGCCGCCCTCGACGCAGGGCACGGTGGTCTATCCGATGACCGGCGGCGGCGTGAACTGGGGCAGCGCGGCGTTCGATCCGGTCAACCAGATCCTCTACGCCAATGTCAGCCACGCCATCCACATCGTCAAGCTGATGCCGCGTGAGGAGGCCAAGGGCTTCAATCCGCCGCCGGGCCATGATTTCGGCCGGCAGGAGGGTGCGCCGTTCGCGATGTTGCGCGGGCTTGCGGTGTCGCCGCTCGGCACGCCCTGCAACAAGCCGCCCTGGGGCGAGATGGTGGCGGTCGACCTCAAGGCCGGCAAGATCCTCTGGCATTCGATGGTCGGCACCAGCGAGGATCTGGCGCCGCTCGGCATTGCGCTCCATACCGGCACGCCGCTGCTCAGCGGCGTCGTGATCACCGCAAGCGGATTGGTGTTCACGGGCGCGATGGATGCCTATCTGCGCGCCTTCGATGCGAAGTCGGGCCGCGAGTTGTGGCTCGGCCGCCTGCCGGTGCCGGGCGTCGCCAATCCGATGACCTATCTGTGGAAGGGCGAGCAGTATGTCGCGATCGGCGCCGGCGGCCATTCCGAGGCCGGTACCTCGATCGGCGACAGCGTTGTGGCATTTCGCCTGCCGCAGCCGGGCGAGGGCGCATCGCTATGGACGCGGCTGGTCGACCGTCCTGGTGGGAGGTTTGCAGTCAAGGCGATCGAGGCGCTGCTCGTGCTGATTGCCCTCGTTGCGTTGGTCGTATTGCTGCGGCGCCGGCGGAGGGCGCGCCGCGTCAACGCTGTCTGAAGCTCTGATCCGCCGGCGTGCCCGTTGCACCGCGGCATTGTCATAAATCAGAAACACGATTTCTCAACGCGCGCATCGAAACGACGTGCGGTTTGATCGGCGCGGTGTCATGCTTGCAGGTGCCGCGACGTTTCGTTTACGAATTCGCGTGCGGAGTCGCCGGGGGATTCCCAGCGATCTGTTCATTTTCAGACATTGCTTACGGAGATTTCCGATGAAGGTCACTGCCTCGATCCTGCTCGCCGCCGCGCTCGCCCTGTCGTCCGCGCCGGCCAATGCCGTCGTCCTCGACCTCTCGACCATGACTTGCAAGCAGTTCGTCGAAGGCGGCGACGACACCATCAAGATGGTGCTGACCTGGATGGACGGCTGGTACAAGGGCGATTCCGACGAGGCGATCATCGACACCGACGTGTTCGTCGAGAACGCCAAGAAGTTCGGCACCTATTGCGGCAAGAACCCGACGATGAGCATCGTCAACGCCGCCGAGGCCGTGCTCGGCAAGTAGTTACAGCATCGCGAACGCGCTCGAGACCATCGCCACCGGCTTGTTGTCGGTGGCGGACAAAAGCGTGACGCGACCGAAGCTCATGGTGCGGCCGAGCCTGACCACGCGCGCATCGGCGAGCACGTCGGAAGCGGTCACCGCGCGCATGAAATGCGTGGTCTGATCGACCGTCGTCATCGGCCGATAGCCTTTGTTGGCGGCGAGGTTGGCGATCACCATCGCGGTGTCGGCGAAGGCCATCAGCGCCTGGCCGCTGACGATGCCGCCACTGCGGCACAGCCGTTCGGAGAACGGCATGCGCAGCACGGCGCCGGGCTGCCAGTCGGCCGCGTTGCCGGGCGGCGGGGTGAACTCGAACTGCTCGAGCGACAGGTTGAGCTCCAGCACCCACGGCGCAAAGATCTCGCCGAGCGCGCGTCTCGCATCTTCGATTCCGAACTCACCGGCCTGCTGCATGACGTTCCGTTTCCCCTGCTGATGTCATCGTGGCCTAGCCGTGCGCGACATGCACGCCCGGCAACTTGCCGTCGTTCCATTTGCCGCCGATGGCGCGCTCGATCTGGGCCGAGAGCTGCAGCAACAGACCGTCATTGGCCTGCCTGGCGATCGCCTGGATGCCGAGCGGCAGGCCGTGCTCGTTGGTTGCGAGCGGCAGCGAGATCGCCGGGATGCCGCAGAGATTGGCAAGCGGCGTGAATGCGAAATTGCGCCAGAGATTGCCGAACCAGTCCAGCACCGATGGATTGTCGCTGATGGTGAGATACTCCGTGGTGCCGACCTTCGGCGTCGGCAGCGCCGTGACCGGCGTCAGGATGATGTCCCAGTCCTCGAAGAAAGCGCCGAAGCCGCGCGATGTCGTGTTGAAGACCGCCTGCATGCGGGCGCGATCGGCGAAGCTCGTGTCTTTGCCATGCTCCCAGATCCGGATGTTGATCGGCTCGATCAAATCCGCCGGCGGACGCTCCATCTCGCGCGCCGCCAGCATGTTGCCGATCACGACCGCGAAATTGCTGATGTAGCAGGTGGTCTGGGCGGCGAACGCCGCCTGGTAGTCGATCGCGGGCAGGGCGTAGTCGACCTGATGGCCGAGGCCTTCGAGGAAGCGTCCGACCCGTTCGAGCTCGGCTGCGATGTGCGGCGTCGCGCGATGGTCGCCCCATTGGTGCGACAGTGCGATCCTGAGACGGCCGGGATCGCGCGCGATCATCGCCGTGTATGGCTCGCTCGAACTCCAGAACGGGATGAACTCGCCGGGCGCGGGCCCGCGGCAGGCGTCGACAAAGGCGGCGGTGTCGCGCACCGTGCGCGACTGGCAGCCCTGGATCGAGACCAGGCCGGAGAGATCGGACAGATGCGGCGCAAGCGAGAACACGCCGCGCGACACTTTTAGCCCGATATTGCCGTTGACCCCGGCTGGAATGCGGATCGAGCCGCCGCCGTCGGTCGCGTGCGCGATCGGGACTGCGCCGGCGGCGACCATCGCCGCGCTGCCGGCCGACGAGCCGCAGGTGGTGTAGTCGGTATTCCAGGGATTGCGCGTGACATAGACGGCGGGATTTTCCGCAGAGCTGCAGACCCCGAATTCCGGCGTCGTGGTGCGGCCGATCAGGTTGAGGCCGGCCTTGCGCAGCTGCGTCGTCAGGAAGGTATCTTCCTTGGCGCGATTGCCGCGCATCATCAGCGAGCCCATCTCCTGCAGCCGCCCCTTCAGCGTCGGGCCGAGATCCTTCATCAGGAAGGGCAGGCCGGCGAACGGGCCGTCGAGGTTGACGCCGTCGCGGGCGGGATCGGCGATCACGTCGTCGAACAGCTCGACGACGCCGGAGAGCGCGCCATCGACCCTGGCGACCCCGGCGGCGGCCTGCGCTGCCAGCTCCTTCGGCGTGAGCTCGCCCCTCCTGACGCGGGCGGCGAGCGCCGTTCCATCATGCTGCGCCCATTCGTCCCAGCTCATCGCTAAAGTCATGCCGTCGATTCCTTATGTCCCTTTGTTTCGCACTGTAATTTGCCGTCATGCAGGGTCAATTCACCCCGGCCCGCGGTGGGTCGCCGGCTTGAAAATGCCCCAGTTTTGGGGCTTTATCGCACGCTCGCCAAGGGGACGTGCACGGGGATATGCGCGAGGGGATGGGCCGCTCATGTTTCGCAGACTTCTGATGCTCGGCAGCGTGATTGCGATCGGGCTTGCACTCAGCGGCTGCACCAGGTGCGGCCCGATCTGGGACGACTGGATGCACTCGCCGAAATCCTGCAAGTCGGACAATCTCTAGAAACATGACGGGGCCTAGGGCAGGCGCGCTCGGCGGTGATATACCCCTGACCAAAGACAAGGGAGCCTTCTCATGAGAGTTTTATGCGCGGTTGCGGTTGCGGCGCTGCTGTCGGCGCCGGCCTATGCGCAGATGCCCAACATCAACCTGATGCCCGAGGTCCAGAGCAAGACCCAGGAGCAGAAGGACCAGGACGCGGTCAACGACAAGGCCTACAAGGATTCGCTGCGCAAGATTCCAGACGCCAAGACGTCGTCCGACCCCTGGGGGGCGGTGCGCAGCGATCCGCCCAAACAGGCGGCCCATCCCTCCGCCAAGCCGAAGACCAAGACTGGCAGCACCGCCCAGCAAAGCCAGTAGCCGCTCACATCGCTGCGGACTCGGATTCCGCCGACATCGGCCCTATATTGGAGGGCGTCGTCAGTTGGTCCGGAGTTGCGACAGATGGTGTCTCGGCCGCGCGATCTTGCCAGCCGGATGGCCGCTCGGCGGAAGGCCGGTGACGGCTATCTGCGCGAGACCTTTACACTGCCGCGTGACCAGGCTCGCACACGGGCCCGCGCGTTCCTTAGCCGCTATCCGAAGGCCGCTTATATGAGCGCAGTGGAGAGCTGGCGCGAACTGCCCGGCGGCGACATCGAATTTACGATGCGGCGGCTGGCCACCGCGGACTGAAAGCGGGACGAGGACGCAAATGCGGTGTCGCAGTTCGTCCGGATCCGGGCGTCAGTCGTTCCGGCCCTGACCAAGCCGTTTCAGCTCGCGGTTGATCTTCAATTGCACCCTTCGGATCGCCAAAAGATCGAGCTTGGCCTCGGTCCTGCCCGTGTAGACGCGCGTTCCGATCTGGAAGCGCCATTGCCAGACGCCGGCCACGATCTCGGTGACGCTGAATTCGATGCCCTTGTGGATCATTGATCGAGGCCCCGCGGCGACTCGAACCGATAGTCGAATTTTAAACCAAAAGTTGTATCAATAATTAAAACACGTCAAACGCTAATATGATGCTGCCCGCTGTTCGGGCCTCAGTTTATTGTGAACCCTGATCGCGGTTCGCGGCGGACTGCCAGGGCGCGATCGGCCTTGCAGCATCGGTCATTGCTAAGGGAACACCGATGGAACTTAGCTCTTCCGCGGAAGGTTACGAATTTTTTTGGGGCTCAGGAGAGGGACCAAGGTCGTATGCGGATGGAGCCGAACCCTTGCAGGGAAGCGCCGGCCGTACTTGAAAACTATTTCTAACTGCCTGATTTCGCGAAAGAAGGCCGAGCGGGGGTGACGTCCATCCGCAAGCCCGGAACTTTGTTCTGGCCCGGAGAACTACGGACGCATGGGTGCGCTGAATGATCATCGGCATCGGCGGCATCAGGCGACAAGCGCCGATGCGATTCGGATGCCGAGGCCGAAGGCGAGCGGCGCATCGGGGCGCGATCGCGATACTCTTGTCATCCCGCGCACGGCTTTGATCACCCCATCAGGGACGACGAAGCCCACGGCAATTTCGGCGTCGATCCATTCCAGGAGAACATCGCGCCGGCCGCTTCGGTAGTCCTACTGAGAACGTAGTAAGGCACGGTTACGACTGACTTAATTGGACGCGAGCAGCGCCGGGATTCGACTTCGCCGGCCACGGCTTAGGCGGCCTTTATCGTGAACGGGATTTACCTGTTGGAAAGAACATATTGCGAACATAGAACAAACATGGTACATCGTTCCCAATTAACAACGCATACGATCCGGCCTTCGTCACCCGTTTGTCCCGCTAGCGAATCCCCGCCATAAGGAGCACATCCCAATGTCTGCCACTGCCCTGCGTATCGTCGAAGGATCCTCCATGGACAAGTCCAAGGCGCTCTCAGCTGCGCTCTCCCAGATCGAGCGTCAGTTCGGCAAGGGCTCGGTGATGAAGCTCGGCAAGAACGACCGCTCGATGGACGTCGAGACGGTGTCGTCGGGGTCGCTCGGGCTCGATATCGCGCTCGGCGTCGGCGGCCTGCCGAAGGGCCGCGTCGTGGAGATCTACGGGCCGGAATCCTCGGGGAAAACCACGCTGGCGCTGCACACGGTGGCCGAAGGCCAGAAGAAGGGCGGCATCTGCGCCTTCATCGACGCCGAGCACGCGCTCGATCCGGTCTATGCCCGCAAGCTCGGCGTCAACATCGACGAGCTCCTGATCTCGCAGCCCGACACCGGCGAGCAGGCCTTGGAGATCTGCGACACGCTGGTGCGTTCGGGTGCAATCGACGTGCTGGTGATCGATTCGGTCGCCGCGCTGGTGCCGAAGGCCGAGCTCGAGGGCGAGATGGGCGACGCGCTGCCGGGCCTGCAGGCGCGCCTGATGAGCCAGGCGCTGCGCAAGCTCACCGCCTCGATCAACAAGTCCCACACCATGGTGATCTTCATCAACCAGATCCGCATGAAGATCGGCGTGATGTACGGCTCGCCGGAAACCACCACCGGCGGCAATGCGCTGAAGTTTTATGCCTCGGTCCGCCTCGACATCCGCCGGATCGGCGCGATCAAGGAGCGCGACGAGGTGGTCGGCAACACCACCCGCGTCAAGGTGGTGAAGAACAAGCTGGCGCCGCCGTTCAAGCAGGTCGAGTTCGACATCATGTACGGCGAGGGCGTCTCCAAGATGGGCGAGATCCTCGACCTCGGCGTCAAGGCCGGCCTGGTCGAGAAGTCCGGCGCCTGGTTCTCCTATGACAGCCAGCGGCTCGGCCAGGGCCGCGAGAATTCCAAGGCGTTCCTGAAAGCGAACCCCGACATCACCGCCAAGATCGAAGCCGCGATCCGGCAGAATTCCGGACTGATCTCCGAGCAGATTCTCGCCGGCACGCCCGAGCGTGACGCCGAAGGCGAGGAGCCTGCCGACGAGTAAGCCCTCGCGGCCGATACGATGTCGCTGCAAGCGGGCGCTGAGGACGTTGAGTTGCCGACGTTCTCAGTGCCCGTTTCGCTTGATGATGTTGAGTGAGCGAGTCGATGAAGCGTTTGATTTTGACAGGTTCGTCCGGTACCGACCTGGAGCGCGCGGGGCTGGCTGAGAGCGTCCTGTCGTTTAGGTTTCGGTTCGTCTGGGGGCCGTTACCGTTGCCGCAGAAGCTCGATGCTTATTTCGGCGTGCGGCTGGACCAGGACCCGGGCGATCACTGGTCCGACTGGCTGCTCCGGCGGCGGGACCGCGATGCCGTGAAGCATCTTACCTTCATCGAATATTGCGAATCGTTCGATCGCATCGAACTGTGGTTCGATCCCGAGCCGAACGATCAATTGCAACTGGCTTGCCTGCTCGATTATGTTCGGTCTCATTCGGAGACGATGGCCAAGCTCGAATTGCGCCTGGTCGGCTTCCATCTGATCACCGTCGAACCGACGTGGTCCGGATGGAAGGAGGTGCCTCTTGTCAACGTCCGACCGGCGCATGTCGCGGCCGCAAGCGAGGTCTGGCGGGCGTATGGCACCTCGACACCCGAGGCCTGCTTTGACGTGCTCCAGCGTGACCTGAGCGCGTTTCCCTTGCTGCGGCCGGCTCTGCTCGACCTGCTTCAGGAGCTTCCCTGGGCGTCGTCGGGACTGGGCGCGACCGAAATGCGCCTGCTCGAGCTGATCGGGGCAGGGTTCATGGGCACGAACGTGCTGTTCTACCTTCGCGGTTTCCGGCAATGCGATGTGTTCAACGACTGGGAAATCGGCACCCTGCTCGAAGGGCTCGCACACGGTCCGAGACCGGCGATATCGGGATTGGACGATGAGTTGCGCGTCATCGACCATGGGAATCTGCGAGACCGCCTTGCTGCCTATCAGCGCAGCCGCCTGTCAGTCACAGAATTCGGCAAGGCAGTGCTGGCGCACAAGGAAGACTTCTCGCGTCACAACCCAATCGATCGCTGGTGGGGCTGCACGCATCTCACCAACGACAATCTCTGGCGTTCCGATCTCACGCTCACGGGACCGTAGCGCCGGCACAGAAACGAAGCGGGGCAGGCGATGTTTCTTGTTCAGACCGGGCGGGCAACGCGCACGCGCAAATATTCAATCCTGATGATCTTTGCGCTGTTTCTGCTCGTCTCCATGCTCGTCATTTTCACGATGCATTGGGATGTGCTCCCGGAGAAACCGGCAACGCCAAAGGATGCCGAGTGAAGTCCATGAGCTGACCAGCCGCGCGCGAGCAAGCCTTACCCCTGCGCCAGCGCCTTCTCCCGGCCAGCAATCAGTGCCCGCAATTCCTCCGTCACCGCGACCGATTGATGCGTCGTCTGGTCGGTCGCGACCCAGATGATCTCGCCGGTGGCGCGGAGGTCGTCCGAGCCCGTGGCGAAGATCGCGAGTGCCAGTGTGATCGAGGAGCGGCCGATCTTTGCGACGCGGACGCAGACGTCGATGTCCTCGTCGAACCGGATCGGCGCCTTGTATTCGACGACCGACTTCACCGTGTGGAAGTCGATGCCTGATCGCGCGACCTCGCCGAGATAGTCATAGCCGACGGCGCGGAAATATTCGGTGATCGCCGTGTCGAAGTAGGTCAGATAGTGGGCGTTGAACACCACGGCCTGCGCGTCGACCTCGGAATAGCGGACGCGAAACGGGAAGTGAAACCAGAACGCCTCGCGCATGTCACCTCCTGCCGCGGTCTTACGATAGCAGACCGTAGTCTGTAGGATGGGTGGAGCGCAGCGATACCCATCGACTTTTGTGCGCGTGGCGAGATGATGGGTATCGCTGCGCTCCACCCATCCTACGAGAGCGTTACTCCGCGGCTTCGGCGTAATCCTCGACCGGCGGGCACGAGCACACCAGGTTGCGGTCGCCATAGACGTTGTCGACGCGGCCGACCGGGCTCCAGTATTTGTCTGATCGCGAGACGCCGGCGGGGAAGCAGCCCTCGGCGCGGCTATAGGCCCTGTTCCACGCATCGTCGGCGATATCGTGGACCGTGTGCGGCGCGTGGCGCAGCGGCGAGACCTCGATGGTCCAGCGGCCCTTCTCGACCTCGGCGATCTCGTTGCGGATCGCGATCATGGCGTCGCAGAAGCGGTCGATCTCGATCTTGGACTCCGATTCGGTCGGTTCGATCATCAAGGTGCCCGCGACCGGGAAGCTCATGGTCGGGGCGTGGAAGCCGTAGTCGATCAGGCGCTTGGCAATGTCGTCGACGGTGACGCCGCTCGTCGTCTTCAGCGGTCGCGGGTCGATGATGCATTCATGCGCGACGCGGCCTTTGGCATTGCGATACAGCACCGGGAAATGCGGCTCGAGCCGCGCGGCGATGTAGTTGGCATTGAGGATCGCAACCTCCGTGGCACGCGTGAGCCCTTCGCCGCCCATCATCAGGATGTAGATGTAGGAGATGGTCAGGATCGACGCCGAGCCGAACGGCGCGGCCGAGACCGGGCCAACCGGATGCACGGTCGCGTCATCAGTCGTGGGATGGCCGGGCAGGTAAGGCGCCAAATGCGCCTTGACGCCGATCGGGCCCATGCCCGGGCCGCCGCCGCCATGCGGAATGCAGAAGGTCTTGTGCAGGTTGAGATGGCTGACGTCGGCACCGTAATCGCCCGGCCGCGACAGCCCGACCTGCGCATTCATGTTGGCGCCGTCGAGATAGACCTGTCCGCCATGGGCATGCACGATGTCGCAGATCTCGCTGATGTGCTCCTCGAACACGCCGTGGGTCGACGGGTAGGTGATCATCACGGCGGCGAGATTGGCGGAATGCTTCTCCACCTTGGCGCGGAGATCGCCGACATCGACGTCGCCGCGCGCGTCGCAGGCGACCACCACGACATTCATGCCGACCATCGCGGCCGAGGCCGGATTGGTGCCGTGCGCGGAGGAGGGGATCAGGCAGACCTTGCGGTGCGGCTCGCCGCGCGCGAGGTGATAGCCCCGGATCGCGAGCAGCCCGGCATATTCGCCCTGCGCGCCGGAATTCGGCTGCAGCGACACCGCGTCATAGCCGGTGATGTCGCACAGCCACGCCTCCAGCCGCTTGAACAGCGCGTAATAGCCCTTGGCCTGATCCGCTGGCGCAAACGGATGCAGATGGCCGAACGCCGGCCAGGTCAGCGGAATCATCTCCGACGTCGCGTTGAGTTTCATCGTGCAGGAGCCGAGCGGGATCATCGCGCGGTCGAGCGCCAGGTCACGGTCGCTCAGCTTGCGCATGTAACGCAACAGCTCGGTCTCCGAGCGATGGGTGTTGAACACCGGATGGGTGAGGAACGGGCTCGTGCGCTTGAGTTCCTTCGGCAGCGCGTCGCGTGTGGTGGCTTCGATCTCGGCATAGGCGAGCTTGCCGCCGAAGATGCGCCACACAGCCTCGACGGTTTCCGCCGTGGTGGTCTCGTCGAGCGCGATGCCGAGCGTGGTCGCGCCGATGCGGAGATTGATCCGCTCGGCAAACGCGCGGGTGGTGAACTCGCTCTGTTTCGTGCCGACCTCGACGGTCACGGTGTCGAAGAAGGCCTCGCTCGTCAGCGCGAAGCCGAGCTTGCGCAGGCCAGCGGCGAGCACGGCGGCGCGACGATGCACGCTCCGTGCGATGTGGGTCAGGCCCTCGGGGCCGTGATAGACCGCATACATCGAGGCGATCACCGCCAGCAGTACCTGCGCAGTGCAGATGTTGGACGTCGCCTTCTCGCGGCGGATATGCTGCTCGCGGGTCTGCAGCGCCAGCCGATAGGCCGGCTGCCCACGTGAATCCACGGAGAGGCCGACGATGCGGCCGGGCAGCGAGCGCTTCAGCGCATCGCGCACCGCCATGTAGGCGGCATGCGGCCCGCCATAGCCCATCGGCACACCAAAACGCTGTGCCGAGCCGACCGCGATGTCGGCGCCGAGCTCGCCGGGCGAGGCGATCTGCGTCAGCGCCAGCAGGTCGGCAGCGACGATCGCCAGCGCACCCTTGGCGCGCAGACCTGCGATGGCCGGGCGCAGGTCGCGCACTGCGCCTGTCGTGCCCGGATATTGCAGCAGCGCGCCGACCACGTCGGTCTTGTCGAGCTCGGTCAGGGGATCGCCGACGATCAGGGCCCAGCCCAACGGTGCGGCACGGGTGCGCATCACCGCGAGCGTCTGCGGATGCACCTCCTTGTCGACAAAGAATGCCTTTGCCTTCACCTGCGAATGGCGCTCGGCGAGCGCCATCGCCTCCGCCGCCGCGGTCGCCTCGTCGAGCAGCGAGGCGTTGGCGACGTCGAGCCCGGTGAGATCGCAGATCATGGTCTGGAAGTTGAACAGCGCCTCCAGCCGGCCCTGGCTGATCTCCGGCTGATAGGGCGTATACGCGGTGTACCAGGCCGGGTTCTCCAGGATGTTGCGCTGGATCACCGCGGGCAGGATGGTGCCGGAATAGCCCTGGCCGATCAGCGAGGTGAACACCTGGTTCTGCGCGGCGAGCTCGCTCATGTGGGCGAGCGCCTCGGTCTCGCTCAGCGCGCGGCCGGGCTCGAGTGGCATCTTCTGGCGGATCGAAGACGGCAGCGTCTCGCCCATCAGCGCCTGCAGGCTTGCAGCCCCGACCGTCTCCAGCATCGCGTCGATGTCGCGCGGCGAGGGGCCGATGTGGCGGCGGACGAAATCGGTGGCGGCGTCGTTGGTCGGCTTGAAGGGCGCGTTCATGGGAACACCTCAGGCGATGTGCGCGGCGTAGGCGGCTTCATCCATCAGGCCGCCGAGCTCGCTCTTGTCTGCAATCTTCAGCTTGAAGAACCAGGCCTTGCCGGCGGCATCCGAATTGACCAGCGCGGGCTCGGCTGCGAGGTCCTCGTTCACCTCGACCACCTCTCCGGTGATCGGCGCATAGACGTCGGAGGCCGCCTTGACGGACTCGACGACGGCGGCAGCTTCGGCCTTCTTCAGGCTGCGGCCGACCTTGGGCAGTTCGACGAACACGACGTCGCCGAGCTGCGACTGCGCGTAATCGGTGATGCCGATGGTGGCGACGTCGCCTTCGATATGGAGCCACTCGTGGTCGGACGTGTACAGCGTCGTCATGGAAAACCTCTGGCGTTTAGCGTTTGTAGGTGTTGGGAACGAACGGCGTGGCGGCGACCTTCAGCGGCAGCCGCTGGCCGCGCACCTCGGCAAAAACGGTGGTGCCGATGGCAGTCAACCAGTTGGGCAGATAGCCCATCGCCACCGGCGCATTGAGGCTCGGGCCGAAGCCGCCCGAGGTCACTTTTCCGATCGGTTCGGTCGAGGTCGGATCGGCAAACAGGACTGCGCCCTCGCGCACCGGCGCGCGGCCTTCTGGCTTCAGGCCCACGCGGCGGCGCGACGCGCCTTGCGCGAACTGGGCGAGGATCTTGTCGGCTCCCGGAAAGCCGCCGGCGCGGACGCCACCGTCGCGGCGGACTTTTTGCACCGACCATTCCAGCGCGCCTTCGACCGGCGTCGTCGTGGTGTCGATGTCGTGGCCGTAGAGGCAGAGTCCGGCTTCGAGCCGCAGGCTGTCGCGGGCGCCGAGCCCGATCGGCAGCACGTCCGGATTGTCGAGGAGGGTGCTGACCAGGGCTGCCGCCTTGTCGGCCGGGACGGAAATCTCAAAGCCGTCCTCGCCGGTATAGCCGGAGCGCGAGACGAAGCAGTCGATATCGCCGATGCGGCGCGGGCCGGAATCCATGAATTTCATCGAACTGACATCTGCACAAAGTTTCGCCAGCGCCGATTCAGCCTTCGGTCCCTGCAGCGCGATCAGCGCGCGGTCGGCCAGCGAAACGATGTCGCAGGTATCGGAGAGCTGCGCGCGCAGATGTGCCTCGTCTTCATCCTTGCAGGCGGCGTTGACCACCAGGAACAAATGGTCTCCGAAATTCGCGACCATGAGGTCGTCGAGCAGGCCGCCGTCAGCATTGGTGAATTGCGCGTAACGCTGCCGTCCCGGGGCGATGCCGAGAACGTCTTGCGGCACCAGTTTTTCCAGCGCGAGCGCCGCGTCGGCGACCTTGCCGGACTTCGGCTTCAGCACGAGCTGGCCCATATGCGAGACGTCGAACAGTCCGGCGTCCTTGCGGGTGTGCAGGTGTTCTTTCAGCACGCCAGCCGTGTATTGCACCGGCATGTCATAGCCGGCGAATGGCACCATCCTGGCGCCGCGCGCCAAGTGCAGCGCATGCAGCGGGGTCTGTTTCAGCGGGGAGTTTTCGCGCGCAAGCATCCAGAGGCCCTCGCGGGTTCCCGCCGGGGACCTATTTCCCCCAGGAAACCTGCAGAAAGCCCCATCTGTCGCTGTGCCTGAGAGTATTATCCCGTCGGCGGACGCATAGGGGAGAACCCCAGCGCCTCTTTCCAGATGTCAGACGTCACGCGGTCCGTTTGCCTGAGAGTTTCCGGGGCGGTTGCTCCTTCGGCGCCGGCGCAAGGCCGGTCTCTCCCGACGTGACTAGTAACAGGATGGTAAGAAACACGGCACCACCAGGACTGTCAACGCAGCTCTCGCTACTATCCAACGGGCTTTGTGCTGTCGCGGCAAGCCCATGATCTGCCTGCACAGTTTCTGGACACCGTCGCCCGCAATGTCTAAAAGCGTTCGGCCGGAAAAGGGCGCGAAATTGCGCCTGACCGGCCCTTTTTCCGGTTGGATGAACATGAGCAGCGTCAACGACATCAGGTCGACTTTTCTGAATTTCTTCAAGGAGAACGGCCACGAGATCGTCTCCTCGTCGCCGCTGGTGCCGCGCAACGACCCGACCCTGATGTTCACCAATGCCGGCATGGTGCAGTTCAAGAACGTCTTCACCGGCGTCGAGAAGCGGCCCTATCAGCGCGCCACCACCTCGCAGAAATGCGTGCGCGCCGGAGGCAAGCACAACGACCTCGACAATGTCGGCTACACCGCGCGCCATCTCACCTTCTTCGAGATGCTCGGCAACTTCTCGTTCGGCGATTACTTCAAGGAGCGTGCGATCGAGCTTGCCTGGAACCTGATCACCAGGGATTTCGGGCTGAACAAGGACAAGCTGCTCGTCACCGTCTACCACACCGACGACGAGGCGGCCGGCTTCTGGAAGAAGATCGCGGGCTTCACCGACGATCGCATCATCCGGATCCCGACCTCCGACAACTTCTGGGCGATGGGCGACACCGGCCCGTGCGGCCCGTGCTCGGAGATCTTCATCGACCGCGGCGAGCACATCTGGGGCGGCCCTCCGGGCAGCCCGGAGGAGGATGGCGACCGCTTCCTCGAATTCTGGAACCTAGTGTTCATGCAGTACGAGCAGGTGACGAAGGAGGAGCGCGTGGCGCTGCCGCGTCCCTCGATCGACACCGGCATGGGGCTGGAGCGCATGGCCTCCATCATGCAGGGCGTCGAGAGCGTGTTCGAGACCGACCTGTTCCGTCACCTGATCGATGCGGCCTCGTCCGCGCTCGGCCACGGGCCGAGCAAGCAGAACGTCGCATCCTACCGGGTGATCGCCGACCATCTGCGCTCGTCGGCTTTCCTGATTGCCGACGGCGTGCTGCCCTCCAACGAGGGCCGCGGCTACGTGCTGCGCCGGATCATGCGCCGCGCAATGCGCCATGCGCAGCTGTTGGGCGCCCATGAGCCGCTGATGCACCGCCTGGTCTGGGCGCTGGTCCGCGAGATGGGCCAGGCCTATCCGGATCTGGTGCGCGCCGAGAAGCTGATCGAGGAGACGCTGCGGCTGGAGGAGACCCGCTTCCGCAAGACGCTGGCGCGAGGCCTGTCGATCCTCGACGAGAAGAGCGCCGGCCTCAAGAAGGGCGACATGTTCGACGGCGACACCGCCTTCACGCTCTACGACACTTACGGTTTCCCGCTCGATCTGACGCAGGACGCGCTGAAGTCGCGCGGCATCAGCGTCGATCAGGCCTCGTTCACCGACGCGATGGAGCGGCAGCGCGAGAAGGCGCGCGCCTCCTGGGCAGGCTCAGGCGAGGCGGCGACCGAGAGCGTCTGGTTTCCGCTGCGCGAGAAGCTCGGTGCCACCGAATTTCTCGGCTATGAGACCGAGAGCGCGGAAGGCGTCGTTGCGGCGCTGGTCAAGGACGGCGCCGAGGTCGATAGCCTCAAGGCGGGCGAGAGCGGCGCGATCGTGTTGAACCAGACGCCGTTCTACGGCGAGTCCGGCGGCCAGGTCGGCGACATCGGCGTGCTGACGGGTGAGGGCGTCACGTTCCGCGTCACCGACACGCAGAAGAGGGCCGGCGATCTCTTCGTGCATCTGGGCACCGTGGAACAGGGCACGCTGAAGGCCGGCACCGCGCTGCAACTCGAGGTCGATCACACCAGGCGGTCGTCGATCCGCGCGCATCATTCCGCGACCCACATCCTGCACGAGGCGTTGCGCCAGGTGCTCGGCGACCACATTGCGCAGCGCGGCTCGCTGGTCGCGCCCGATCGGCTGCGCTTCGACTTCGTGCATCCGAAGCCGATCACGCCGGAAGAGCTCGCCCGCATCGAGGACATCGCCAACGACGTCGTGCTCGAAAATGCCGAGGTCTCGACCCGCATCATGGGCGTTGACGACGCGCGTGAGGCCGGCGCCCGCGCGCTGTTCGGCGAAAAATATGGCGACGAGGTCCGCGTGGTTTCGATGGGCAACGCCGACCGCGAGCACGGCCAGAACGCGCTGGGCTGGTCGGTCGAATTGTGCGGCGGTACCCATGTCCGGCGCACTGGCGACATCGGCCTGATCTCGGTGACGGGCGAAGGCGCGGTCGCCTCCGGCGTGCGCCGCATCGAGGCGCTGACCGGCCGCTATGCCCGCAAGCACGCCAACGACACCATGGCGCTGGCCAAGACCGCGGCGGCCGAGCTGCGCACCACGGTCGAGGACGTGCCGGCCCGCATCACCACGCTGCTCGATGAGCGCAAGAAGCTCGAACGCGATTTGTCGGACGCCCGCAAGAAGCTCGCGATGGGCGGCGGTGGCGGTGGATCGAACGGCGCAGCCTCGGCCGTCCGCGAGGTCGGCGACGTCAAGCTGCTGGCCCGCGCGGTCGAGGGCGTCGAGACCAAGGACCTGAAGAGTCTTGTTGACGACGGCAAGAAGCAGATCGGCTCCGGCGTGGTTGCGATCGTCGGCGTCACCGAGGACGGCAAGGCCGGCATCGTGGTCGGCGTCACCGCCGATCTCACCTCGCGCTTCAACGCGGTCGAGCTGGTGCGCAAGGGCTCCGAAGCGCTCGGCGGCAAGGGCGGCGGCGGCCGGGCCGACATGGCGCAGGCCGGCGGTCCCGATGGCGCCAAGGCCGACGCGGCATTGACCGCGATCGAACAGGCGATGGCCAACGCCTGACGGAGAGGCATCATCGTGGCGACGGTTCCGGGCAAGCGCGGCAGCGGTGACCCGGAGCTGCGGGACCGCCTCTACGAGCTGCTCGAACGCGATGACCTGCCGCATTCCGGCGGCTCGCGCTTCGCCTGGTTCATCTCCGCCATCATCGCTATCGACGTGCTGGCGGCGATCCTGGCCTCCGTGCCCGAGATCGACGCCCGGTTCGGCGGGCTGCTGTCGACGATCGAGATCGCAGCCGTCATCGCCTTTGCGCTCGAATACGCCGCGCGGCTCTGGAGCGTGGTCGGCCACTCGCTGCGCGACATGACGCCATCGCGCGCGCGGCTGGAATACGCCTTCTCGACCCTCGGCGTGATCGATCTGCTGGCCTTCCTGCCGTCGGCAATCGCACTCGCGATCGGCGACAAGACCGCGCTGGTGCTGTTCGGCATGCTGCCGTTCCTCAAGCTGGTGCGCTATTCGCCGGCGCTGCGCTCGCTTCTGGCCGCGTTGCATGCCGAGCGGCGCACGCTGTTCGGCTGTGTCGTGATCCTGACCGGCGCGGTGCTTTTGTTTGCCTCGCTGCTCTATGCGATCGAGCACAAGGTGCAGCCGGACAAGTTCGGCACCATGCCGCAGGCGATGTGGTGGGCGATCGTGACGCTCGGCACCGTCGGCTATGGCGACGTCGTGCCGGTGACGCCGCTGGGGCGGATCGTCACCGTGTTCGCGATCGTGGTCGGCTTTGCGATGATCGCGTTGCCGGTCGCGATCATCTCGACCGCGTTCGCCGAGGAGGTGCGGCGCCGCGATTTCGTCGTGACCTGGGGCATGCTGGCGCGGGTGCCGCTGTTCGCGCAGCTCAATGCGGCCGAGATCGCCGACATCATGCGGCTGCTGCGGTCGCAGTCCATCGAGCCCGGCGAGGTCCTGGTACGGCGCGGCGATACGGCCTCATCGATGTATTTCATCACCGCGGGCGAGGTCGAGATCGATCTGCCGAGCCAGCGCGTGCGGCTGGCCGATGGCTCCTTCTTCGGCGAGATCGCGCTGCTGCGCCGGACCAAGCGGTCCGGCACCGTGACGGCGATGCGCAAGACCAGGTTGTTGGTGCTCGATGCGCTGGATTTCCACGCGCTGATCGAGCGCATGCCGGCGCTCGCCGCGCATGTCAAGGAGACCGCGGAGGCGCGGCTTGCCGACACCGTCGCGGCCGATAGCGGCGACGTGGCGCCGACCGAGATCGCGGCAGCCGTGCCGGCGGAGACCGACGGCGGCAACCGGGATTGATTGCTGCACGGCCGCGCTACAGCGCCAGCGCCACCATCTCGACGTCCGCTGCCTTGTTGACGTTGGATGACTGGCTTGAGAACACGGTGGTCCGGCGCGGGCTCGGCGGCGCCTCCGGCGGCTCCTGGCCGTCGCCGAGCATGGGCAGGCCAGGCCAGTCGCGCTCGAGGCTCTGCTGCGCCGACTCGTCGGGGATTGCGATCCGCAACTTGCCGCTCAGCTGTTCATAGGCGTCCTTCATGCGCTCGCGCGCTTCGACCTGCTCCAGATTTTCACGATCCGTCAGGACGGTGTTGTTGCGCAGGCTGAAGTTGAACACGTTCCTGGCGGTGACCGGCGCGGTAAAATAGTTGAGGGTGAACTCGATGCCGGCACGCAGGCCCGCCTCGATCATCTCCTTGAAGGTGCCACCGTTCGTCACCACGCGTTCCATCGCGCGCGTGACATAGGTCTTCCTGGAGGAGTCCATCGCCGAATGAAGGCTCGCGGTCTTGTAGGGGTCGGCGAAGAAGGCCTCGGCGCGGCTGGTCGGATGCTGCATCACCTTGTTCGCCGTCGCGAAGCCTGAAAACTTGGTCGGCAGCCGGATGTCGGACATCTGGTCCACCACATTGTTGATCAGCGCTTTTTGGTCGTCGGTCAGCGGCGAATCCGACTTGGTGAAGAAGCCGGCGAGGAATTCCCGCATGAACGAGGTCGAGACCAGTTCGTCATGCGCGGGCAGGGCATCGCGCCAGATCCGCGGAAAGTTGGAGCCGATCGGGTTGGCCGACTTGCTCTTCGCGGCCTGCGCGATCAGGTTCTTCATGACGTTGGTCCTGAGCTTCGCATTGCTCTTGTTGAAGCTCAGGCCGCTGAACGTAGCGAATTTCACCCGCGCCCGCAGTCCCAACTCCTTGGCCCGGCGGTTGAGCACGCTGTGCGACACCCTGGCGCCGCCGAGGACGTTTTTCTTCGGCTTCCTCAGCGCTGTCGCCGCCGCCCTGGCCCTCTTTCCGGCGCCGCTGGTCGCACTTTGAGAGCCGGGCGGCTGGCGCTTGAACCTGGCCGCGGCGGTCGGCTGGGCGGTCGACGACCCGTTAGGCATTGCCGATCGCCAGCGCGAACAGCGTATAGAGGTTGGACTGGTTCGGATTGACCGGTTCGACCGTGATCGTGATCGTGTTCAGCCCGATCACGAGATAATCGTGATAGTTGATCGACGAGAAATCGGCGTTTCGGAGCTCGATCGCGGTCACGTTGCTCTGGCCGCCTTGTCCTTCGGGCGAGTCGACGTAGACGACCGTGGTCGAGGTTCCGTTGGTGGTGACGGTCAGCTTGCAGGCGCCGCTCGACGCTCCGATCCAGTGCATCAGCAGCAACGAATACTCGTTGGTGTTGTCGAGGATCTTGAACTCGATCGTGAAGCTGGTGGCTTGCGCGAAGTTGCTGGTCATCGCCGGGTCGAATCCGGCGCCCGAGACCTTCAGATTGTTGGACGGCGAGACGATCTGGAATGGGCCGCCGTTCGCATTGGGCGGGAAGGTGAAGCGGTTCGCGGTGAAGCCGATTGCGGCGCCGTTCTTCGGTCCGGCGTCCGCGATCGGGTCCAGCGCATAGGTGCTCAGGGGCAGCGCCGGCGAGACGAATGTCGACTTCGATGCCGCCGACGCCGTCTGCAGGCTGGCCGACACCGCGCTTCCGTTCAGGGAATGGCTGGCGAGAAAGCACGACGTGTTGTGGCTGATGGTGATGCTCTCGGCTGCCGATATCCCGCTCGGAAATTCGATCAGCCAGCTCGCCCGCATCGTGAAATCGACCCCCATCAGCGAGAGCTGGCTTGGCGGCAGCACGATATAGTTCTGCGCGTCGTAATTGTCCTTCATCCGCCCCTGCACGAAGGACGGCAGATTGACGGTCGATGCGTTGGTCGATTGATTGTAGAGGATGACGTCCCACGGATAGGACTGGCCCCAGATCCAGTTGGCCGAGCCGGTGGTCTCGTTGATGAAGCCGTAGGAGCTCCAGTCCTTGACGCTCATGGTTTCGCCGCTCGAGGCATCGAACTGCCGTCCGGACCCGGCGTCCGAGCTGTCGGAGCTGTACTTGCCAGATCCCCACACGTTCTGGTTCTCGAGGGTGATGCCGCCGGTCAGCATGTCGCCGAAGAAGCCACCGGATACCGCCACGCCGAACGAGTTGGTCTGTGACGTGGAGGAGCCCGTGGTGTGCTGGTTCGACGTCGTCGTGTTTCCGCCGACATTGGAGTTGACCGATGTCGTGACCGAGGTGTTCAGCGTCCTCGGAAAGATCTCGCGCAGCATCAGCGTCGCGCCGTTGTTGGCGGCCAGCGTGACCGAGTTGAAGATCGCGGCGGGATAGTTCGAGTATCCGGTGCTGGAAGTCGGGCCGACCTGGTAGTTGTTTGCGTTCGGGATGATGACCCGATGCTTGCAGGTCAGGAGATACGCGAACTCGTTGCCGAGATTTCGGATGTCCTGATACCTGCGGATTTCGTATGTGATGATCGAGGTGCCGAACGAGCTGCCCGAGCCGCCGATCTGGAGCTTGGCGGTCTTGGCGTAGGTGTTGAGATCCCGTGGATTGAGCATGGTCGCTCTCCATTGAAGCGTTGCATCACGAGGCGCCGCGATCCTGCGCGGCGCCGGGGTTGATCATGGAACAGTGAAGACGTGCATCTTCGGACCGCTGCGCGGTTTGCCCGGTGCGCCCGCAGACCCGCAGCGTCCTGGTTTGCCGTCGAGGACGGGCGCGTCCGGGCGTGCGCATGCGCCGTGCGCTCCGCCGTGTCCGCCGGCGCCGGCGGGTCCGGCAGCGCCACCAGCTCCGCCTTCGCTGTCTTTGGAGCACAGCTCGAGGCACGCACGATGCGCCGCCGGGAGTTCGATAAAGATGTTGGAGGCGAGCCCGCCGTTGCCGCCGCGTCCGCCACTCCCGCCGCGTCCACCATCGCCGCCGCGCCCGCCATGTCCGCCGCGGCTCAATCCCTCGATGCCGTCGACGCCGTCGGCACCGCTGCCGCCGTCGCCGCCTTTGCCGCCCTGACCCCCGTCGCCGCCGGGGAAGCCCGCGCCGGCTTGCGCGAAGATGCGCAACTGCTCCGGACCGAATCCCGTCAGCGCACCGATCCTGACATCGGCGAGCATGGTCATGCCGCCATTCTCGCCGGCGGTGCCGTCGCTGCCGTCTCCGCCATCGCGGCCGGCCTCGCCGTCGCGATCGGGCGAAAATTCCTGCAGGCACGGACCGAACGGCGTCCCAACCACGGCAGTTGCACGGCTGCCGGCGCCGCTGGCGCCATCGGCGCCTGGCAGTCCCGGCCGCGCCGGTGCAGCGCGGAAGCGGCTGAACGCGGCGTGCGGGGTCGAAAGGATGCGGATGTCGAGCCCGTCATGGCCGTGCGGACCGCGGCCGGCCTCGCCGTCATGCAATACGATCTCGTCGCAGACGAGAATGAAAACGTTGCCGTGGATCTCGATGCGGGCGCCGGGAGCAACCGTCAGGCGATCGACGTGGACGTAGACATAGAGCTCTTCGCGCGCGCCGACGTCTTTCCAGGCGGTATGCCTGACGCTGAGATCCCAGGTTTGACCGCTCTCGATGCGCATGCTCGGCAGCCGCACGGCTTTGACATGCGCGGGCAGATGCCGAGCCTGGCCGAGGAAGTCGCGGGCGTGGATTTGCCCATCGGCGAAGACGTACTCCTCGCCGCGATCATGCATGCCGAGACCCAATCGCGCGCGGGCCCGATCATGGGCGCCGCCATAGAATGCCTGGCTTCGCGCGCGCCGCATGGCGGCATCTGCCGGGCCGAGCAATCGCCGCATATCGGGGAGGGTGGGGATCTCGACGAAATGCGTCCCCACGGTCCAGTCTTCGCCGGGCGCCGGGAGCGGCGCAGTTGCGCGCATGCGGAGGTCGATGCGTGGATCGGCGGCCAGGACCCGGTTTCGGAAGCCGCCTTCGAGGCCAACGGACATCAAGGGCGTCATCCTAGGTGTAGGTGGGGTTGTAGTTGCCGGGAGCGCCGCCGACAGTGCCGGCTTTCCCGGCGCTTCCAGCCGCGCCGCTGGAGCCGCTCGAGCCGCCCGCACCGTCGCTCTTGTGCTTGCCGCCCGATCCGGAGCCGCCGCCCCCGCCGGGTGCACCGCCGGCGCCGGCCTGGCCGCCTGCACCCGGAGGAGCGAGGTCCTGCGTCATCACCAGGAACGATTGGGCCGCTTGCGGGAAACTAATGTTGATCGGCAATCCGGGGGCGCCAGGGCCTCCTGGCCCGCCGTCGCCTCCCGCGCCTCCCGCGCCGCCTTGTCCGCCGTTGCCGCCGGACGTCCCTTCGCAACCGCTGCTGCACCCATCGCCGCCGTTGCCGCCTTGCTGCCCGGCGCCGCCTTGTCCGCCCGGACCACCCTGGCCGCCGGCGCCCGACTGCGTGTAGACCACGAAGCTCGTATTCTGCGAGAACCCTTTGACGGTGATGGTCGCCGGCAGCGAGGGCAATCCCTGGGCCCCGATCAGTCCGGTCCCTCCGGCGCCACCGGTGGCTCCGCCGCTTCCGGTACCGCCGCTGTCCGATCCGGTGCAGACGCCGGGCGACCCCTCGTTGCCCTTTCTGCCGGCCTGGGCCTGGCCCGGTGTCGTCGAACCGGTCGCGCCGGCGGTACCGGTGGCGCCCGCCACTCCCTTGATGCCGATATGATAAGGCAAGGAGCCGCCGCTATTGATCTGAAGAGTGTCCGCGCTCACCGTGATGACGGTGTTGAGGGTGGTGATCGAGCCGCCGTTGAAGATCAGCGTGCCGGCGTTGATCGCGACCGGTGCGCTGCTCGGTCCGAAGACCTCATCGGTGTTGATCGTAACGGTCGATCCCGAAACCGCGGTGACCCGCAGCGGGAAGATCGCGGTGGCGACCGCAACGTCGTTCATCGCGAGGCTGCCGAGGCCGAATACGTTGTTGATCAGCCGTGTCATCGATGCGCCGGGAAGCGAGCCGAACTGCAAGGTCCAGGGCAGGTGGCCGATCTGCTCCGAAAACTTGCCGCGCTGATCGAGCGTCAGGTCGTGCGCGAAGATCGCCTTGAATTTCTCGAGACTGTCGACGAGGACCGTGCTTCGGATCGTCTCGCCGTTCTTCAAACGGGTGACGTCGTGGCCGATGATTTGCGCGCGCTCCAGATAATCCATGGTCCTTGTTCCTTGTCTCGAGTGGGCGCGAACGATCGCTCCGCTCGGCCGGATCGGCTGAACGGTCCACTCCATTCACTGGCGCTACGCGCTGGCGAATTCTGTTGAGAGATTGGGAAGCGGGAGGAAGCTAAAATATCCGCTTCCGGCGAAACGAAATGAGATGCAACCTTAGAATGAACTATCTAAGGATTATTGCATAAGCTTCGGAAATTTCAAGTTGCATTTGCGTGATCGCAACAGATTCTCTTCTGCGTGCGATCAATTGCGCAGGAAGACGTAATCCGCCGAGTAGGGCGCGCTCTTCAGCTCACCTGATTTGTCGCAGGCGCCCGCGAGCTTGCCGCCCGAGGTGTTGATCCGCTGCACGGTGCTGACGGTGGACAGTACGCCTTCGCCACGACGAGAGATCACCGCGAGCTTCAACCAGGGGATGTCCGATGCGGTGGCGCCCGGCGCCTCGCCGGTGGTGCGCCCGGTCACCGCGCTGCCGTCGACGTCCTCCCAGTTCGGGCCGGCATAGTGCCGCCCGACCGTGCGGCCGCCTTCGATCAGGGTTGCGACCGGTTCGCGGAACGACCAGGCGAGGTTGCCGTCGGTCACGGCCTTGCACTCATAGACCTGCGCGCCCTCGGCATGGACGGTGAGCACCGTGGTCTCGCCCGACACCGCGATAGCGGCGGGCAGCGGTTCGGCGGCGTGGGCTGCCGACCCGGTCAGCAACAACAAAGCGAGCGTAACGCTCCTGAGAGGGGCCATGGCTACGCTCGCTCGCTGTTGTCTGTTGTCCCGAACAGGGCGGCCCTTAGGCCGCCATCGCCTTGGCGAGATTGTCGGAGACCTTGTCGAGGAATCCGGTGGTCGAGAGCCAGCGCTGGTCGGCCCCGACCAGAAGCGCGAGGTCCTTGGTCATGTAGCCGTCCTCGACGGTCGCGACGCAGACCTTCTCCAGGGTGGTGGCGAACTTCGCCAGCTCCGGATTGTTGTCAAGCTTGGCGCGATGGGCGAGGCCGCGGGTCCAGGCGAAGATCGACGCGATCGAGTTGGTCGAGGTCTCCTTGCCCTTCTGGTGCTCTCGGTAGTGGCGGGTCACCGTGCCATGGGCGGCTTCGGCCTCCACGGTCTTGCCGTCCGGGGTCAGCAGCACCGAGGTCATCAGGCCGAGCGAACCGTAGCCCTGCGCCACGGTGTCGGACTGCACGTCGCCGTCGTAGTTCTTGCAGGCCCAGACATAGCCGCCGGACCATTTCAGCGCCGAGGCCACCATGTCGTCGATCAGGCGGTGCTCGTAGGTCAGGCCCTTGGCGTCGAACTCCTTCTTGTATTCGCGGTCGAACACCTCCTGGAAGATGTCCTTGAAGCGGCCGTCATAGACCTTCAGAATCGTGTTCTTGGTCGAGAGATAGACCGGATAGTTGCGCATCAGGCCGTAGGCAAACGACGAGCGGGCGAAATCGACGATGGAGTCGTCGAGATTGTACATCTCCATCGCGACGCCGGCGCCGGGGGCCTTGAACACTTCCTTCTCGATCACGGTGCCGTCCTCGCCGACGAACTTCAGCGACAGCGTGCCCTTGCCCGGGAACTTGATGTCGGTGGCGCGATACTGGTCGCCATAGGCGTGGCGGCCGATGATGATCGGCTTGGTCCAGCCGGGAACCAGCCGCGGCACGTTCTTGCAGATGATCGGCTCGCGGAAGATGCAGCCGCCGAGGATGTTGCGGATGGTGCCGTTCGGCGACTTCCACATCTCCTTCAGGCCGAATTCCTTCACCCGGGCCTCATCGGGGGTGATGGTGGCGCATTTGACGCCGACGCCGACCTTCTTGATGGCGTGGGCGGCGTCGATGGTCACCTGGTCATTGGTCGCATCGCGGTATTCCATCCCGAGGTCGAAATAGAGCAGTTCGACATCCAGGAACGGGTTGATCAGCTTGTCCTTGATGTACTGCCAGATGATCCGGGTCATCTCGTCGCCATCGAGTTCGACGACGGGGTTGGACACCTTGATTTTTGCCATGACGGAGAGGCCCTCTTGGGAACAGCGCGCTTTTGACGGGCTAACGTGGAATAATCACCGCGCTATAGCACCGCCCGGGGGCGGGCGGAAGCGCACCGGTCATGCAGTTTCCGCCCATCTTTTCACCTAAAATGCCGCCTGTGTGGCCGTTCCGGCCACGATGTACCAGGTCACGAACAGGCCCGCGATCAGGGCGCCGGGCAGGCTCGATCCGGTCCGCCGCCAAGTGAAGGTCGCGATCACGGCGACGATCCCAAGCAGCGGCACGAACTGGATCGCGACGATGGTCGAGAGCGGCACGAAGCCGGGGTCGGGGATCGGGTTGAACAGTTTTCCGGTCAGCCACAGCGTGCCGTATTGCAGCACCAGCAACACGATGAAACCGAGCGTCAGCGCCAGGATATTGGTGAGATAAAGCGCGCCGCGCGGCGCCTCCATGGTCGAGAAATTCCGGTGCAGCACGTGCAGCGCCACGACGAAAAACGCCGTGAACGGAATCAGATAGATCAGGAAGATGAGGAATTGCTTCGCGCTCATCAACTTCAGCGCGATGATCCAGAACCTGAAGTCGATCTTGAAGGCGAAGTCGACGAGCCACAGCGCGGCATAGCCGACCGCGACCGAGGCCAGCGCGATCACGAGGGACTGGCCGACGAGGCCGGCCCGGCTGGCGCGCTTCGGTGCGAACCGCATCAGCGCCAGCGTGATCAGGCCGTTGATGATCGCCCAGACCAGGATCTGGTTGGTGATGCCCTGCGGCAGGAACGCGGACGGCGTCACGAACGTGCCGCCGAGCGCGAACGCCGGATAATAGGTCAGCGCCGGGATGAAGGCCGACAGGATGAAGGCCGCGGTCCACTTTCGGCCGGCCGCCGCCGCGTGCGGCGGCATGGTGCCGTCAGCGACCGCCGGCAGCCGCAGGCGCGAGAACATCGCCGCCTCCAGCAGTCCGTCGAAGGTGCCGATGACCAGCGCCACGAAGCCAACCAGCGCGACCAGGGTGCCGATTTCCTTGCGGAACCAGATCTGGTCGTCGACCGGGCGGGGCGTGCCACCCTTCAACGTCTTCGCGAACCAATCGAGGCTGTAGCCGATCGCCTCGGACGAGATGTGCTCGGCCGGATGGGTCATCGCCGGGGTGTACAGCACCCGCGCGGTGCCGGCGGCCGGATCGCCATAGACCTTGCCCGGTTCGATCGCAGCCTTGGCGCCGAACAGCGCCCAGAGTTTTTGGCTCGCCGTGACGTCGCGCGCGAGGTCGACGCCCCACATCAGGGTGGAGAACTCTTCATACTGGGCGAACACCAGCGCGACATTGTGCGGCCAACTCGGCGTGCCCTCGGCGGCGAACGGCTTGCCGGTCGACGATCCCTCCAGCACCATCGACTTGTAATCGTTCGGCTGAGCTGCGGCCGCCGCCAGCACGGTCCAGCCGCCCATCGAATGGCCCTCGAGCCCGATATTGTCCTTGTCGACGATCTCGAGGCTGCGGAGATAGGCGAGGCCATCGGGACCGCCGAACCCGTTGGCGAAGGCGGGCGGGTCGCTGTAGCCGTGGCCGGTCTGGTCGAGCGCCAGCACGACATAGCCGCGGCGGGCGAACTCGATGGCAAAGCCGTCCTGGGTCTCGCGCGAATTGATGTAGCCGTGGACCGCGAGGATGCCCGGTGCCGGGAGCTGCGGCGTCGCATTCGGCGGGATGTAGAGCAGGGCGCTCATGGTGTTGCCCTTGGCGCCCTTGAACCTGACATCCTCGATCCGGATGCCGCCGGCGGTCTGGGTGAAATGGGCGAGCAGCCCGCCTGCCACGATCAGCACCGCGCCCAGTATCGCCAGTGTCCACCTGCCCCGCATCGTCGTCTCCCCAGCTCGTTTCGCCGTTAAACCGGCGTCTGAAGCGTGCCTTTACAGCTTCGCTTTGGTTGTGGTTGATAGCCTATCCGAGGGCGAAGCGCGCGCAAGGAACAGTGCGAAGCGCGGCCCGATGCCAACGCGTCTGAGATTCCTATCGAGGATTCGCAAACGCCGCTAACCCTGTTATCTCCTTGGAGAAATTGCCTGTGGGCAAAACCGGCGCAGAGCCGGTCCCAGGCCGTTCGCATGAGACTTTGATTCAGCTGCCTCCGAAGTTGAATCAGAATCTTCAGATGTTGAATCAGAAAGTGAAGTGAGATGTCCGGCACCGACAAGACCAAGGCAGGGCACGACCTTGCTGGTCCCGTCGTCATCCTGGTCGAGCCGCAGCTTGGCGAGAACATCGGCATGGCCGCGCGCGCGATGGGAAACTTCGCGCTGACCCGCATGCGCATCGTCAACCCGCGTGACGGCTGGCCGAACGTCGCAGCGCAGCGCGCCGCCGCCGGCGCCGATCATATCATCGGTTCGGTCGAGCTGTTCGACACCGTCGAGCAGGCGATCGCCGACCTCACCCTGGTGTTCGCCACCACCGCTCGCGCCCATGACCAGGCCAAGCCGGTGGTCGGGCCGGAGGGGGCGGCAAGCGAGATCGTCCGCCATGTCGCATCCGGCGGCGGAGCCGGCATCCTGTTCGGGCGGGAGCGCTCCGGCCTGACCAACGAGGAGGTCGCGCTCGCCAACCGCATCATCACCTACCCGGTCAATCCTGGCTTCGCCTCCCTCAACCTGGCGCAGGCGGTGCTGTTGATGGGCTATGAGTGGTTCAAGCTGTCGACCGCGGGCGTGCTGCCGTTCGCGATGCCTGAAAGATCCGAGCCGGCCTCCCAGCACCAGATGCAGGCGTTCTTCGACAATCTGGTCGCCGAGCTCGACAAGGTCGAGTTCCTGAGGCCGGCCGAGAAGCGCGAGACCATGCTGGTCAATCTGCGCAACATCTTCACCCGGATGGACCCGACCAAGCAGGACATGCACACCCTCCATGGGGTGGTGATGGCGATCGCCGAGGGGCGCAAGGGCCCGGCCAAGGGTGGCGTGCTCGACGGCGCCCAGGCGACGAGGCTGCGGGCGCTGCTCGCCGAGCAGGGCCAGGGCGGCGCCACCGCCGACAACTCCAGCACGGTGCGCGGGCTCGCCCGATTGCTCCGTCGCAATCCGACCGACGCCGAGCGGATCCTGTGGCAGGCGCTGACCAAGGACCGCCGCTTCGCCGGCCAGTTCAAGCGCCAGACCCCGGTCGGCCGCCACATCCCCGATTTCGTCTCCTTCGTGCAGCGGATCGCGCTCGAACTGGTCAACGCAAACGAGAGCGACGCCATCGCCGCCGACCGCGCCAAGCGCCGCGCCTGGCTCGAGGCGCGGGAGTACCGGGTGATCGACGTGCAGGCGGTCGATGTCGAGCGTGACCTCGACGCCGAGCTGGCGCGGCTGGAGGCGGGGATGCAGCCGGGGCGGTAAGCCGCGGACGACGCTGGGGATGGTGGTGGATACAGCTTCCACTAACTCAGCGTCATCACCCGCGCATGCGGGTGATCCAGTATTCCAGAGGCCGCGGTGATTGAGCCGATGGGCCGCCGCGTACTGGGTCGCCCGATTGAATCGGGCGATGACAGCGGGGGTGGGGATGCAGCTTCGCCATCTCGCGACATGAATTGTCCGAGGCTTGCTCTTCGTTCCGCCCTCTCCACAAAGGCGACTTCGCGGCCTGCCAAGGCTTCAGGCTAACCGCTGCAATTCCGCGGACCCATTGGCCAGGGCCATGACGTCCGCGCGCCCCGCGGCGATCTCGGAGATGACGCGCCCGTCGGCGTCGAGGAGAACGGCGGACGGCGTTCCGGCCGCCGCGAACATCTGGCCGAACCGAAACTCGGGATCATGAACCACCTGCGAGCGCAGGCCCATCTCCCGGATCGCCGCGATTGTGCCCGAGGCGAACAGCAGCGCCCGGCGCGGCGCATCATCGCTGCTCGCCTCCCATTGCAGCACGTCACGCAGCATCTGCTGGCAGAAGCCGCAGGACGGATTCCAGAACAGAACCAGGGTCTGTTCCGGCGTTCTCAAGGCAACCTGCCGTCCGTCGATATCGCGGAGCTCGAGCTCGGGGGCGAACATGCCGCGCGTCAGAACGGGCAGCGCGTCTGCGCCAGCATCTGCGTTGCTCGCGACGTCGAATGGGCGATGCGCCGCCGACGCGCGGGCCACCAGCGCTGCGATGGCGTCGCCGCCGGCTGCGAGCGCGCTCGCCACCAGGCCGGTCGATCCGATCAGAACGGCACCGGGCGTTCCGAAGCAGAGATAGGCTTCCGCTACCTCGCGGTCCTGCTGGATCAGGACATGCTTGAGGCCGTGGGTCGTTGCCTTCGCCAGGTTGGCGTCCCGGCTGCCGCGGCTGATCACCGCGATCGTGAGCGTGGTCGCAAGATCACGCTGCCATGTTGCGATCGCCGGCATCAGCGCGTCGCAGGGGCCGCAATCGGGATCGGAAAACACCAGCAGCAGCGGTTTGCCCGCCGCGAGCAGCGACGGCAGGCTGACTCGTCCCTGATCCGTGCTTTCCAACTGGAAGAATGGCGCGGGGGTCGCCGGCGCAAGCCCTTGCGCAGCCGAGTCGGCTGCCGGCGCCGGGCTATCTTGCTGACCGAGCCGGGCTTCGAGCGCTTCGATCCGCGTCAGCAGCCGGCCGTTCTGCCGCGCAAGCTGGAACACGACGAGACTGACCAAAGCGAGCAGCAGGCCTGCGGCAATTGCCGCACCCGACTGCGCGGTGAGATCGGCGAGAGGTGCCCAATCCACCGCCTGTGCCCCATAGATGCGATCGGCGACGGCAACGCTTGCGGTGCATACCGCAAGCGTCGTCGTGCGTCGCCAGGTGCTCCATGTGATCGGCGCGGCGCGAAGTCGCCCGAAGCAATTGCAATCGGGTGTTCGTCCGGCCTTCAGGCTGTGCGCAATCGCAACGCTGAAGCTTGCCAGCAGCGCGGCGGCAGCAGCAGCCGCGAAAAAGGCGGTTGCACCCCAGAGCATGCCGGCGGCGACGACGATCTCGGTGATCGGCAGCGCGTATGCCAATGGCTTGATCGCCCATGGCGGCAGCGCGAAGGCAGCCAGGGTTTCGCGAAACGGCGCGAGGCGTCCGATCTTCGACAGGCCGGCCACCAGGAAGACCGCAGCGATCGCAACATTGGCACCCAGAAGAAACAACATGGCTTCATTCCTCTCGCCGAGCTCTTGATTCTTGACGCATTTTCTTCACGCGAACCGGTTTCCACTTCGCTCGAACACGCTCTCGCTACGTCACTTGATGACCTGTGGCGGACCGCAGACGAATTTTCCTGCGCCGGCCGAATTGCAGACCTGGCCCGGTTGACAGCAGACCCCGGGGCAGCATGCGACGTCGGGGGCGCAGCACAGGCTGGCGCCGGAACTCGGCAGACAGGGCACCTTCGCCGGCGGGCATGCGACGCATGTCTTCTTCGCGGGGTCTGAGCACCTTTGGCCGGACGGGCAGCAGACGCCGCCGCAACTGCGCTCTTTCGGGCAGCAACTGCCGTTGATGCAGACCTGGTTCTGATCGCAGCATTTGCCGGCGCAGAAGGTTGTCTCGAATGGGCAGCAGATTCCCTTCTTGGGATCGCCGCAGGTCGCAAGCTCATCGCAACAGACCTTGCCGCAAAGACTGGATTCGGCGCAGCACTTGCCGTTGTGATTGAGCTGGCCTTTCGGGCAGCAGAGGCCGTTCGAGCAGATCTGCGTCTTGCCGTCGCAGCATTTGTTGCCGCATTGAAGCTCGCCGGTCGGGCATCCGCACGAGCCATTCGGGGCGCAGGTCGCCACGTCCTTGCCGCAACACACATTGTTGCAGATCGCGCTTGGCGCTGAGCAGCACAGCCGCCCGTCCTTGTAGCTGAAGCAGGTATCGCCGGGGGCGCAGGTCGTGAACGAGCCGCAGGGAACGGGCAAGCACCCGTTGCCGGGAAGTTCGCACAGGCCCATGCAGATACTCCACTGCGCGATGGCTTCGGCTTCGCAGACCAGGCTGAGGAAGTAGCAGCTCCAGGAGAGGGCTGTGTCCTGGTACGTCGAATAGCAGCCATCCTGGCAGTTCTGACAGGACACCCAACTGACGCCCGCAGGCTCGTACCAGTCGGAGCCCGGGCCCGGGTTATTGGGGTCATGTGGGTGCAGGGTGCGCTCGGTTCGGCATGTCCCGGAGCCACGCTGGATTGCGCGGTTTTGCAGGCTCTGGAAGGCGGAGCGCAGAGTCGGTTCCAGAACCAGCGGCGGCGCATCGGTGCCATCGGCCTGGACCAAGCGTTTGTCGACTTTTCGAACCGTGCGTCCATCGAGCTGACCGGTGAACGCCTTGCCGTCGGTGCTCTTCAGTGCGATCGCCTTGGCACCCGTCACCCGCGGTCCATAGGACGCATTGGCCGTCACCGCGCCACCGCGCGCGGCCACGATGTCGAGCTTCGCAACCAACGCGCCACCTTCGAGCAGCGTCCCATGCATTTCCGCCGTCTTCTTGGCGCGGTCGTAACTCAGGGTGCGCTTGATGCTGAGGCCGCCCTCGGTCGCGACAAACTCCCGCGACATGACGTTGCCGGTGATTTTCCAGGCACAATCGTCAGCCGCTTGCGCGTGGGCCGGCTGGCTGAAGACGATCGGCCACGAGAGGTTGGCCGCTGACAGCCCGAGTATCTGCAGGAAGGAGCGGCGCGGCGTGATGCTGGCGCTCGAGAGAGCCTTGGTCAGATCGTCGAACCAGTGGGACATGGGCTGCCCTCTCAGTCGCTCGTTCATTTCACCGACGGTGGACGTCGATGAACCAACGGCACCATCCGCACGACCGTGCCTGGCTTCATCCACTACAGCGGATGCCAGCGAGAGACTTGCACCACGACGAATCAGAGTTGGACAAAAACGAAATCTCTGGCAGAATGATTGCTGTTTTTATACATTTCAACGTTGGGTAGTTCTTCGATTCATATTGAAACAATGTCTATTGGGGATGGAACTTGGGGAGTTCCATTCCGGAATTGCCGGAGGCAGCATGCCTGCATTGGAACCGCCGCAAGCGGCATCGGCTATGCATTTTGACAGCGATCAACTTCCCGCCCGTGACCGAATTTCCTTTACACGCGAGGTTCTGGGGCGCGCCTGCGCCAAGCTCGAAATCGAGCCGGTCGGCGATGCGCGGTTTCGCTTCGTGTCGAAGTTTCAGAGCCTTCCGGGGCTGCGCGTAGTGACGATCGAAAGCTCACCCGTTCGGGTGACGCGTTCCTCCGAACTGATCGCCGGCGACGACAATGATGATTTCGTGGTTGCGATACCGCTGAAAGGAAAGCTTTCGGTTTCACCCTTGCAAGCCGATGTCCGGGTCGGCGCCAGCGCGCTCGTCCGCAACACCACCCGGGGATATTTTCAGCTGGGTCCCGCGGCGCGGGTCCTGACGATCTCGGTTCCATCGGCGGTGCTCGATCGCCATGTTCAGAGCCCCGATCTGTTGAAGTGCCAGCCGCGGAATGCTGAAGCGCTTCATCTTCTGATGCACTATTTGCCGGCGCTTCGCGACATCAAGAGCGATTGCATCGCGCGCGCCGCCGTGGCCCACGTCCACGATCTGCTCGGCTTGATGTTCGAGGCGCAGTCCGAGGAGGGTGAGGCGCGCTCGACGGGCATACGCCTCGCCAGATTGCGGGCTCTCAAGGCGGACATCCGCCTCAATCTGCTGCGGGGCGATCTGTCGATCGACAGGGTTGCCGTCCGGAACGGGATCAGCCCGCGTTATGTTCAATTGCTGTTCGCAGAAGGCGGCGAAACCTTCACGCAATTCGTGGCGTCCGAGAGATTGAGCCGCGCCTGCCGGATGCTGGGCGATTCCTCCCATGCGCATCTCAGCATCACGGAGGTCGCGATGGAGACAGGATTCGACAATCTGTCCTACTTCAATCGGCGGTTCAGGCGTGCGTTCGGTCTCACCCCGCGCGACGTGCGCGCCGGCCAGAAATACGTCGGCGCCGCAATCCCGCCCGATGATTGAAGCGACGGGACCGCCAATCAGCCGCGGACCGAGAGCTCGAGACCGCCATCGAACGGCAGCGTCATGGTGCGGAAGCCGTGCGCGGGGGTGTCGAGGAAGGCGAAATAATCCGCGTACTCGTTGCGAAACCGTTCGGTATTGTCGCAGATCACGATGGCGCCGGGCCGCAGATGCGGGAACACCAGTTCCAGCGCCGGCCGCGCCATCGGGATCCAGATGTCGACCAGCAGGAAGTCGACGGTCACGTCGATGCTCTTCAGCGTCTCGCGGAGGTCGCCCTCGCGCAGCTCGATCAGCCCGTCGAGCCCGGCCTCGGCAAAGGTCTTGCGAGCCGCGGCCGCCTTTGCCGGCTCGTGTTCGGTGCCGATGATCCGGCCGCTTCCCGCGCCCCCGCGCAGATTGTCGCGCACCGCGGCGGCAAGGTAGAGCGTCGAAACCCCGTAGGAGGTGCCGATCTCGACGATGTGGCAGGCGTTGCTCGCGCGGCAGAGCTGGTAGCAGAACTCGGCCTTGTCGCGATCGAGAGCCACCAGCTTGTCGCTTAGGAATTGCTTGCGGTCGGCCTCGTTCTCGCGGTCGGCACGCGCGCCGCGGGCTTCGTAATAGGCCCGCATCGCCGCGATCTGGCCGTCGCTCGACTGATGTAAGCCTGCGAGGCGGGCCTCGAGCGCTGGATCTTGCAGAACGCCCATCGGTGGTCTCCCTGGGATTGTTGGAGCCGCCGCAGCGACCGCGTTGGATCAGTGAAGCGCAAGCTAGGGCATGCGGCGGGCGTTCGCCACGGAACAGACGCTTTTGTGGCCGTCCTCGACAGAGATTGGCATGTCCCCGACATCGTCGGCTGGAATCGCTATAATGAAAGACGTTGCGGCTTCAGCGGGTGTGAGAGCGATGGCAAGAGAACTGGAAGGCAAGGTCGCCGCGGTGACCGGGTCGGCGTCGGGCATTGGGCTGGCGAGCAGCGAGGCGATGCTGAAAGCCGGCGCGCGCGTGGTGATGGTCGACCGCGACGCGGCCGCGCTGCAGGCGCTGCGCGACAAGCACGGCGATGCCGTGATCCCGCTGGTGATCGACTTGCTCGACCCCAAGGACTGCGCGACGTTGCTGCCGAAAATCCTGGAGCGGGCCGGCCAGCTCGACATTCTCCATGCCAATGCCGGCAGCTATGTCGGCGGCGACCTGATCGATGCCGATACTGCGGCGATCGACCGGATGCTGAATCTCAACGTCAACGTCGTGATGAAGAACGTGCATGACGTGCTGCCGCATATGATCGCGCGGCGCGCCGGCGACGTCATCGTGACCAGCTCGCTGGCCGCGCACTTCCCGACGCCGTGGGAGCCGGTCTATGCCTCGTCGAAATGGGCGATCAACTGCTTCGTCCAGACCGTGCGGCGCCAGGTGTTCAAGCACGGCATCCGCGTCGGCTCCATATCGCCGGGGCCGGTGATCACCTCGCTGTTGGCGGACTGGCCGGCGGAGAAGCTTCAGGAGGCGAAAGAATCAGGGAGCCTGCTCGAGGCCAGCGAGGTCGCCGAGGTCGTGATGTTCATGCTGACGCGGCCGCGCGGCATGACAATCCGCGACGTGGTGATGATGCCGACGAATTTCGATCTCTGAGCGGATTCATTCTGAAGTTCCGTCATTGCGAGGAGCGACAGCGACGAAGCAATCCATGCCTCCGCGTACGCCGCGCGATGGATTGCTTCGCTCCGCTCGCAATGACGGAATAACTAAACCGCGACGAGTTGCTCTGCTTGGCTCCCGGCGCGCTTGGCCTTCTTTACCTTCGCCGGCGCAAACAGACTGCCGGCCGCTAGCCCCGCAGTATCGGCCACCCCCGGGTCGCACGACACCATCGCGGCGACGATCGCGCCGTCGATCAAGAGCGCCAGTTGATGCGCGAGTACGGCCGGCTCCGCGGCGCCCATTTCACCGGCCAGCTTCTCGATATGCGCCAGCACCACCTTCTTGTGCTTCAGCGCGATATTGCGGAACTGTTTTGCATCCTTGTCGTGCTCGGCGACCGCGTTGATGAAGGGGCAGCCGTAGAAGCGCTCTTCGGCGAACCAGATCTTCAGCGCCGGAAAAATCCGCACCAGCTTGGTCTGCGCGTCGCCGCCGCCGGCCTCGATTGCGCCGATGAACCAGTCGCGCCACTGCTTGCCTTCGCTCTCCAGCACGGCATGGACGAGGTTGGTCTTGGAGCCGAACAGCTTGTAGAGCGTGGTCTTGGCGGTTCCGGCTTCGTCGATGATCGCATCGATGCCGGTGGCATTGATGCCGTTCTTGCAGAACAGATGCGTCGCTGCGCTGAGCAGGCGCCCGCGCGCGGATTCGTCGTCGCCGGCGGCGAACGCAGCGGCAGGTTTTTTCTTCGCAAGCGATTTGGCCATGAACGGCAGTAAATCGGACCGCGGCAAAATCATCAAGTTGCATCTTCAAGCATCCCCACATGCGCTGAAAATAATCGCACGGCGGCGGCATTTGCTTGGCGATTGAGCAGGGAGAGGCCTGATCAATCCGCGGGCAAAGGCGCTAAGCGCCTGCCGGATTTCGCCTTTTGATTTTGGGCGGGACTGGCACGGCTTATGCAGGAAACAGACCGTTCGGTATCCTGACCAATCCACCGCTCCCAGGGAGAAAACTGATGACTGCTGTCGCCCAGAAAACCGCTCTGACCGGCTGCCTCGCGCCGATCGACAAAGGCGGCCTCGAACAGCTGATTGCCAACGGCAAGGCCAATCCGAAGGTGATCAAGACCTTGAAGTGCAAGACGGTGGCCGAGGGCAAGTTCCGCCACGCCAACTACATCCGCAACCTCGCGCCCTATATCGTCGACGAGCCACCGGGTCTGCTCGGCGACGACACTGCACCCAATCCCTCCGAGGCCTCGCTCGCCGCGCTCGGCTCCTGCCTTGCGGTCGGCCTGCACGCCAACGCCGTGCACCGCGGCTGGACCGTCAACAAGCTCGAGCTGGAGCTCGAGGGCGATCTCAACATCACCGCGGTGTGGGGCACCGGCGACGTCAGCGAGAAGCCGGTCGGCTTCACCGACGTCCGCGTCAAGGTCGATATGGCGTGCGAGGGCGTCCCGCAGGACGAGATCGACGCGCTGGTGGCGCACGTGAAGAAGTGGTCGCCGGTCGCCAACACCTTCACGCGTCCCGTCAACCTCGAGGTCAGCGCTTAGGCGCCGGCAGGCAATCAGGCAAGGTGCGGAGACGATCGATGGGTTCATTGGCTTTATCGCGGGTCGAATCTCAGGCTCCCGCACCGACCATTGCGGACGAGGTGGCGCGCCTCGCCCGCCAAGAGCTGGCACCGCTTGCGTCAGCAATCGATGCCGGCTCGGTCTATCCCGCCGACTTCCTGCGCCGGATCGGCGAGGTCGGGGCGTGGAGCAGCCACGTCCCGCAGGAAGGGCCGGCCGACCTGCGCTGCGCGATCCAGGCGATGGCGGCGATCGGCGAGGTCTGCGGCGCCACCGCCTTCATGGCCTGGTGCCAGAACACGCTGGTCTGGTACGCGGCCAACTCCACCAACATGAAGCTTGCCGCACGGTTCGGCGACTGCTTTTCCAGTGGGCGCAAGCTCGGCGGCACCGGGCTCTCCAATCCGATGAAGAGCTTCTTCGGCATCGAGCGGCTGAAGCTGAAGGGCCGCAAGGTCGACGGCGGCTACATCGTGCGCGGTGCGCTGCCCTGGGTCTCCAATCTCGGCCCGGACCATTACTTCGGCACCATCTTCGAGCGCGAGGACGCGCCCGGCATCGCCAGAGGCGAGCCGGGGGAAACCGTGATGTTCCTCGCCGACTGCGCCGATCCCGCCATCAAGCTGACGCCGTGCAAGCCGTTTTTGGCGATGGACGGCACCGGCACCTACGGCATCCAGTTCCGCGACGTGTTCGTGCCTGACGAACTGATCCTGGCCGAACCGGCGGCGCCGTTCGTCAAGAAAATCCGCGCCGGCTTCATCCTGCTGCAGGTCGGCATGGGCCTCGGCCTGATGAAGGACTGCATCAACATCATGGACGAGGTCCACGCGCCGCTCGGTCATGTCAACCGCTATCTGCCGCAGCAGCCGACCCAGTTCCGCGAGCTGTATGCCGAGTTCGAGAAGGAAGCGATGACGCTGGCGCGCGATCCCTACAATGCCGACGACAGCTACTGGCGCCGCGTCGTCGCGCTGCGCTTGCGGATCGGCGATGCCAGCGTCGCGGTCGCGCATGCGGCGATGCTCCATTGCGGTGCGCGCGGCTATCTGATGAGCCACCGCGCCCAGCGCCGGCTGCGCGAAGCCTATTTCGTCGCCATCGTCACGCCTGCCACTAAGCAGCTGCGCAAGATGCTGGCGGACGGGTGAGGAGAGTTCGGGACCACCAAGACTGCAACCACAACAGGAGAGGCTGCCATGACGGACGTTCTGATCACTGCCGGCGAACTGGCCGAGCTCGTCACCAAAGAACCGTGTGTCATCATCGACACCCGAAATCCGGATGCCTATGCGGCGGGACATCTGCCCGGCGCGGTCAATGTGCATGACGTCTTCACCTATCTGGCGACCTCGACGCCGGAGGGCATGCACGAACTCAAGAGCAAATTTGCCGACGCGTTCGGCGGCGCTGGCCTCTCCGGTACCGAGACTGCCTTGATTTACGAGCAGTCGATGAACTCGGGCTTCGGCCAGTCCTGCCGCGGCTACTATCTGCTGACGATGCTCGGCTATCCCAAGGTCAAGGTGCTGCATGGCGGCTACGACGCGTGGAAGGCGGCCGACCTGCCGGTCACGACCGACGTGCCGGCGCCGGCGAAAGCGTCGTTTGCGATCGTGCCGGAGGCCGGGGAGATCATGATCGACGCCAAGGCGATGCTCGCGGCGCTCGACAAGCCCGGTGTCGCGATCCTCGACGTGCGCGACGTCGACGAGTGGATCGGCGAAAGCTCCTCGCCCTACGGCAAGGATTTCTGCCCGCGCAAGGGCCGCATCCCCGGCGCGGTCTGGCTCGAATGGTACCGCATGATGAAGCCGACCGGCGAAGGCCAGCGCTTCAAGTCGAAGGACGAGATCCTCGCCGAATGCGCCACCGTCGGCATCTCGCAGACCACGCCGGTCTATCTCTACTGCTTCAAGGGCGCGCGTGCCTCGAACACCTTCCTGGCGCTGAAGAACGCCGGCGTGAAAGACGTGCGGATGTATTTCGGCTCCTGGAACGAATGGTCGCGCGACCCGGCGCTGCCGATCGATGAAGGCTTGCCGACGTCAGCTCCCGCAACAAGCAAGGCGGCATAGAACGTGCATGTTTATCATCGTCCAGCGGCGCAAAACGCGGCTGGACGGTGAATGATTGACCGGATCGCGGAGCTCTGCACGCTTCGGTGCGACAATGGGGCGCAGTGAATGTCCACCTTCGACGATGCCTTCGATGCCGACCGTGAACTTGCGGCCTGCGCCTGCGGCCGGCATTGCTCCAAAGCCGAGCACGATCATGCCGAGCGCGCGCCGCGCTGCGAGGCGGTGACTGATGTCAGCGACGAGGCGCGCTACGAAGGCATCGTTGCCTCGGCCGTGATGCGTGCGGTGTTTCCCCAGGACGTCGCGCGCCGTGCCTTTCTGAAGTCGGTGGGAGCCGCGACGGCGCTGGCGGCGCTGTCGCAATTCTTCCCGCTGAAGACGGCGACCGAAGCATTCGCCGAGGCGGGAGCGCCGGAGAAGAAGGATCTCAAGGTCGGCTTCATCCCGATCACCTGCGCGACGCCGATCATCATGGCGGCGCCGCTCGGATTCTATGCCAAGCAGGGGCTCAACGTCGACGTCGTGAAGACCGCCGGTTGGGCCGTGATCCGCGACAAGACCATCAACAAGGAATACGATGCCGCCCACATGCTGGCGCCGATGCCGATCGCGATCTCGCTCGGGCTTGGCGCCAATGCGATCCCCTTCACGGTGCCCGCGATCGAGAACATCAACGGCCAGGGCATCACGCTCGCGATGAAGCACAAGGATCGGCGCGATCCGAAAGACTGGAAGGGCATGAAGTTCGCCATTCCGTTCGACTACTCCATGCACAATTATCTGTTGCGCTATTATCTGGCCGAGCATGGCCTCGATCCCGATACCGACGTGCAGCTCCGCTCGGTGCCGCCGCCGGAGATGGTCGCCAATCTGCGCGCCGACAACATCGACGGCTTCCTCGCGCCCGACAACATCTGCCAGCGCGCGATCTATGACGGCGCAGGCTTCCTGCACATCCTGTCCAAGGGGATCTGGGACGGCCATCCCTGCTGCAGTTTTGCGGCGAGCCGCGAGTTCATCACGACGGCGCCGAACTCATTCGCCGCGCTGACCCGCGCGATCGTCGATGCGACCGGCTACGCCGCCAAGGCCGAGAACCGCAGGCAGATCGCGGAAGCGATCGCGCCGGCCAATTACATCAACGCGCCGGTGACGGTGTTGGAGCAGGTCTTGACCGGCACCTATGCTGACGGCCTCGGCGGCGTGAAGACGGATGCAAAACGCGTCGATTTCGATCCGTTCCCCTGGCAGTCGTTCGCGGTGTGGATGCTGACGCAGATGAAGCGCTGGGGCCAGATCAAGGGCGATGTCGATTACAAGGCGGTCGCCGAGCAAGTCTACCTCGCCACCGACACGGCGAAGGTGATGGCCGAGATGGGGCTGACGCCGCCGGAGGCGAGCTACAAATCCTTTGCGGTGATGGGCAAGACGTTCGATCCGGCCAAGCCGGATGATTATCTGGCGAGCTTCAAGATCAGGAAGCTGACGTGAGAAAACGCTGTCCGTCGTCCCGGCGAAGGCCGGGACCCATAACCACGGCTGTCGGCGATCAGGCACGGCGTCTCCCCGCGTGCCCGATTGCGAAGCCGCGGCGTATGGGTCCCGGCTTTCGCCGGGACGACGGGTTGAGGGAGCTGTTGCGATGACCCTCCGTCTCCGCGCCGCGATCGTCTCGCTCGTGCTGCTCGCCGCCTTCCTCGGCGCCTGGCATCTTGCGACCCGCAGCACGGGCGCTGCCGCCAACATGTCTCCCGAATACGCCAAGCTGATGGGGTTGACGGCGACCCAGGGCAAGTCGGCGATGCCAGGTCCGCTCGATGTCGGCGCCAAACTCTGGGAGCATCTGAAGCGGCCGTTCTATGACAACGGGCCGAACGACAAGGGGCTTGGCATCCAGCTCGGCTATTCGATCGGCCGCGTCGGGCTCGGCTATCTGATCGCCGTCATCGTCGCGATCCCGCTCGGTTTCATGATCGGGATGTCGCCCCTGATCAGCAAGGCGATCGACCCGTTCATCCAAATATTGAAGCCGATCTCGCCGCTGGCCTGGATGCCGCTTGCGCTCTACACCATCAAGGATTCCTCGATCTCGGCGATCTTCGTCATCGTCATCTGCTCGGTGTGGCCGATGCTGCTCAACACCGCGTTCGGGGTGGCCAGCGTGCGCAAGGAATGGATCAACGTGGCACGCACGCTCGAGGTCGGCACCGTCAGGCGCGCCTTCACGGTGATCCTGCCGGCCGCGGCGCCGACGATCCTGACGGGCATGCGGATCTCGATCGGCATCGCCTGGCTCGTCATCGTCGCCGCCGAGATGCTGGTCGGCGGTACCGGCATCGGCTACTTCGTTTGGAACGAATGGAACAATCTCTCGATCACCAATGTGATCATCGCGATTCTCCTGATCGGTGTCGTCGGTATGCTGCTTGACCAGGTGCTGGCGCGCTTCACGCGCATGGTGACGTTTCCGGAGTGACGATGACCGACAAGTTCATCTCAATCGAAGGCATCGCGCGGCGCTATCCGGCGGCGTCTGGTGGCAGCACGACGATCTTCGAAAATCTGTGGCTGTCGATGGCGCGCGGCGAGTTTGGCTGCGTGATCGGGCATTCCGGCTGCGGCAAGACCACCGTGCTGAACATCCTGGCCGGCCTCGACGAGCCGAGCGAGGGCACCGTCATCGTCGACGGGCAGGGCATCGAAGGCACCAGCCTCGACCGCGCCGTGATCTTCCAGAGCCATGCGCT
This sequence comes from Bradyrhizobium genosp. L, assembly GCF_015624485.1. Lineage (NCBI taxonomy): Bacteria > Pseudomonadati > Pseudomonadota > Alphaproteobacteria > Hyphomicrobiales > Nitrobacteraceae > Bradyrhizobium > Bradyrhizobium genosp. L. The sequence continues at coordinate 4,961,269 of NZ_CP061378.1, read as the reverse complement.
GCTGCCGTGGCGCACGGTGCTGGGCAACGTCGCCTACGCCGTCAGCTCGAAATGGCGCAGATGGGATCGCGCGCGGGTGAGGGCGCATGCGCAGAAGTTCATCGATCTCGTTGGCCTCACCGGCGCCGAGCACAAGCATCCCTCGGAACTGTCGGGCGGCATGAAGCAACGGGTCGGCATCGCACGCGCGCTGTCGATCACGCCGAAGATCATGCTGATGGACGAACCATTCTCGGCGCTCGACGCGCTGACCCGGGGTACATTGCAGGACGAGGTGCGGCGGATTTGCGTCGAGACCGGGCAGACCACCTTCATGATCACCCATGACGTCGACGAGGCGATCTTCCTCGCCGACAAGATCTTCCTGATGACCAACGGACCCGGCGCCGTGCTGGCCGAGATCGTCGAAAATCCGCTGCCGAAGGAACGTGGCCGCATCGATTTGCATCGCCACCCCTACTACTATGCGCTGCGCAACCATATCGTCGACTTCCTGGTCAGCCGCAGCAAGAGCTTTGCGATTGACGTGACCGATCACGATCCGCGCGACGTGCCGACGGTACGGCCGGGGCTGCCGGATCTGGTGCTAGCATCCGGAGCCGAGCCACACCCACAGACGTCATGGCCGGGCCTGTCCCGGCCATCCACGTCTATCTGAGCCAACCAAGACGTGGATGCCCGGGACAAGCCCGGGCATGACGAACGAGGGAGACGGACATGAAACGCGAAGACCTCACCGAGAAGCTGCTCGACATCAAGCGCGAGAAGGGCTGGACCTGGAAATACATCTGCGAAAAGATCGGCGGCTATTCCGAGGTGCTGATAACAGGCGCCATTCTCGGCCAGATGAAATTGACAAAACCGCAGGCCGCCAACGCGGCTGAATTGTTCGGCCTGTCGAAGGCCGAGACCGCGATGCTGAACGAGACGCCGATGCGCGGCATGCCGATGCCGCCGACCGATCCCTTGATCTATCGCTTCTACGAGCTGGTGATGGTCAACGGCCCGGCCTGGAAGGCGCTGATCGAGGAAGAGTATGGCGACGGCATCATGTCGGCGATCGACTTCGACATGGTGATGGAGCGGCTGCCGAACCCGAAGGGCGACCGCGTCAAGATCACGATGTCAGGCAAATTCCTGCCGTACAAGTATTACGGCGCCAGCGGCAACGTGCCGGAATACGGCTTCAAGGAAGGTTAGGGCGCGAATAGTGGGTCGCGAATGGCGAACAGAGTCTTCCTCGATTCGCTACTCGCCATTCATTGTTCGCTTCGCGCCTCCGCAAACGCCTCTCTGACGTCCTTCACCACCGCCATGTCGCGGACGAAGGTGAATGCGCCGTTCTCCTTCATCTCGCGGGCGCTGCGCAAGAACGCGGCCAGCGCGTGGCGCTGCATGGCGCCGCCGACGCTGATGCGCTTGACGCCGGCGGCCGACAATTGGTCGACCGTCAAGGTCGGGTCGGCAAAGCCCATCACGTGGTTGAACGGCCGCTGCACGGCCGATGTCACGGTCTTGATGGTGGCGAGGTCATAAAGACCAGGCGAATAGAGCACGTCGGCGCCTGCGGCCTCGAAGGCTTGCAGCCGCTTGATGGTGTCGTCGAGGTCTTTGCGTCCCCAGAGAAAGTTTTCGGCCCGCGCCGTCAGGGTGAACGGAAATGGCAGGGCGCGCGCGGCCTCGACCGCGGCCTGCACCCGCTCCACCGCGAGCGAGAATTCGTAGATCGGATGCTCGCGATCGCCGGTGGAGTCCTCGATCGAGCCGCCGACGCAACCTGCCTCGGCCGCGCGGGTGATCGCCTGCGCCGCGGTCTTGGGATCGTCGGCGCCGCAATTCTCGAGGTCGGCATTGACCGGCAGGTCGGTGGCACCGGTGATCACCCGGCAATTCTCGATGACGGCATCGAGCGAGACGGTCGCCTGTCCCAGGGTGTTGGCGAGCCCGAGGCTCGTGGTGGCCAGCGCCTCGAAGCCCATCGCCGCGAGCAGTTTTGCCGTGCCGGCGTCCCACGGGTTTGGAATGATGAAGGCGTTTGGCCGCTGGTGCAGTTCGCGAAAGCGTGCCGCCTTGTCCGCCTGGGTGCGCATGTCGGCTCCTGTCTGCTTGGGCATCGATCGGCCGCAAGGCTAGGGCGGTTTCGCCCATCAGCCAAATTTGTTATTTTGCTAGATATCATCAGCTTTTTGCATGGAGCGAGAATGGACAGCGACGCGCTCAACACCTTCCTGGTCGTGCATCGGCGCGGCGGGATCTCCAATGCGGCAAAGGTTCTGCATCGCTCGCAGCCGGCGATCTCGCGGCGTATCGCATTGCTCGAGGAGGAGCTCGGCGTGCCCTTGTTCGAGCGGATCGCGGGCAGGGCCCGGCTCAGCGATGCCGGGCGGGTGATGGTGCCCTATGCCGAGCGCGCGGTGGCGGCGGCGCAGGACGCCGAGCATGCGGTGCGCGCGCTGCTGCGCGACAATTCCGGTCCGGTCGCGCTTGCCGTGACCGGCACGCTGGCCGGCGGGCGGCTCTCGAAGGTCATCAAGCGCTTTGCCCGGCAGCATCCGGATGTCGACCTGACGCTGCGCACCGCGACCAGCGGCGAAGTCAGCGACCTGATCCGGCGCGGCGAGGCGACGATCGGGCTGCGCTACGATCGCGACCGCTCAGGCGAGCTCGACTGCGAGGTGTTGTCAGCCGAGACGTTGCAAGTGGTCTGCGCGCCCGACCACCGGCTCGCGGGGCGCCGGGTCGCAAGGCTAGCCGATCTCCGGGATGAGCGCTGGATCGCCTTTCCCGAGGTGCCGGGGCGCCGCGACATCACGGCCGCGCACGTCTTTGCGTTGTTCCTGACCCATGGGCTCGGCGAGATCGACTGGACGGCGGTCGACAGCCTGACGGCGCAAAAGCGCCTGGTCGAGGCCGGGCTTGGGATTGCGCTGCTCGCGCAAAGCCATGCTGCGGAGGAGATGCGCGCGGCGACGATCGCGACCATCCGCGTCGGCAACCTCGCCGCAAGCCACGAGATCGTGGCCGTGACCCGGCGCGGTGGCTTCCTCAGTGCGGCGTCGCGACGCCTGCTCGAAATCCTCCGCGCCGATTTCGGCAAGACGAGGCCCACAAGCACGTCGCGCCGGAACGGGGTCCGGCGCGCGTAGAGACGAGGATTGATGCGAAGGCGTCGCCGACGGCTTAGGTCCCCGCCTTCACCTGCGCCGCAGCCACGGCCAATAGCTCGTCCATCTTGGCGCGGACATCGCGCTCGGTGACGGCCTGGCCCTTGGCGGTGAGGTCCTTCAGGACCTTGTGCAGCACGTCGCTGTCGCCGGCCTCCTCGAAGTCGGCGGCCACCACCTCCTTGGCATAGGCATTGGCGGCATCGCCGGAGATGCCGAGCTTCTCGGCAGCCCACAGGCCGAGCAGCTTGTTGCGGCGGGCTTCAGCCTTGAACTTCTGCTCTTCGTCGAGGGCGAATTTCTTCTCGAAACCTTCCTCGCGCTTGTTGAATTCGTTCATGGCTGAAGTTCCCCTGCTGAAATGGCGCTGCCGCGGTGTCGGTTGCGGCAGCCCCGATGCCTGCCTAAATAAGCAGGCGGAAATGACAGGACAACGAGCCGTTAAGCCGCAGGCAAAACAGGCGGAATCCGGCCCCTGCGACAGGGCTGGTATAAGTGCCCCGAAGGGGGCGGTATCGATTGTGCTGGATGGGCCAATCAGATAGGTTGCCAGCAGGCACGGTTCTTGTTCTGTTTCCAGTTGGAATGTCCAGGTTCCAGGCCTCCGCGGCAGCTCCGTCGTGGGTCGTAACCCAAGTCATCCGGAGCACCCAAATCAATGGATTTCAACAAAACACGGTACATCCCAATGAGCCGTCGACGCCGTATTTATGAAGGCAAGGCCAAGGTCCTGTATGAAGGTCCGGAGCCGGGTACCCTGATCCAGCACTTCAAGGACGACGCCACCGCGTTCAATGCCAAGAAACACCAGGTGATCGAGGGCAAGGGCGTCCTCAACAACCGGATTTCGGAGTACCTGTTTCAGCACCTCAACGACATCGGGGTGCCGACCCACTTCATCCGCCGTCTCAACATGCGCGAGCAGCTGATTCGCGAGGTCGAGATCGTGCCGCTCGAGGTCGTCGTGCGCAACGTCGCCGCCGGCTCGCTGTCGCAGCGCCTCGGGATCGAGGAGGGCACCCAGCTGCCGCGCTCGATCATCGAGTTCTATTACAAGAACGACCAGCTCAACGACCCCATGGTGTCGGAAGAGCACATCACCGCCTTCGGCTGGGCCACGCCGCAGGAGATCGACGACATCATGGCGCTCGCCATCCGCGTCAACGACTTCCTCACCGGCCTCTTCCTCGGCATCGGCATCCGCCTGGTCGACTTCAAGATGGAGTGCGGGCGGCTGTTCGAAAACGAAATGATGCGGATCATCGTCGCCGACGAGATCTCGCCGGACTCCTGCCGGCTCTGGGACATCAAGTCGAACGAGAAGCTCGACAAGGATCGTTTCCGCCGCGATCTCGGTGGCTTGCTCGAGGCCTATACCGAGGTGGCGAAGCGGCTCGGCATCCTGATCGAGAATGAGCGGCCGGCCGGAAGCGGCCCGGTGCTGGTCAAGAGCTAATACGTCATTCCGGGGCGTGCGCAGCACGAACCCGGAATCCAGAGATTGCTTGCGCGAGATTCCGGATCGACCCGCTTCGCGGCTCGTCCGGAATGACGAGGTTGAAATGAAAGCACGTGTCACTGTCACATTGAAGTCGGGCATCCTCGATCCGCAGGGCAAGGCGATCGAGGGTGCGCTGAAGTCGCTCGGCGTCGATGGCGTCGCCAGCGTTCGCCAGGGCAAGGTGTTCGACATCGAGCTTTCGGCGACCGACAAGGCCAAGGCGGAGGCGGCGCTGAAGGCCGCCGCCGACAAGCTGCTCGCCAACACCGTGATCGAGAACTACCGGGTCGAGGTTCTGAGCTGACCGGGCGAGCCAGATGACAACAGCCGCTCTCGCCTTTTCCGGTCGCAGTCGCGCCGTCGTTGCACCGCTGTTGCTCGCCCTCTTCACGGTTGCGGGAGCCGGTGGTGCATCCGCTCAATCGGCGCCGCCGCCGCCATCCGCGACGCAGGCGCCGCCGGTTGCGGTGAAGGGCTGGCGTTATCAACCGGTCCGCGATCTGCATAAATTCACCTGCGACCAGCCGGGCTGCGGCGCGGGTTCGAAGGTGAGCTACCACCTTTATGCGCCGAACTCTTCGATGACCCTGGACCAGTTCCGCGGTCTCCAGGAGCAGGTCGCCAAAGCCCTGGATCAGCGGGTGCCGGGGCAGAAGACCTCGATTCTCGCCGTCGAAGGCGACAAGGGCACGGCAGCATCACGCATGTTCAAGGTCCGCCGCGTCCAGGTCGCGCCCAACGGAGCCAGGGAATATCAGGTGAGCGGCATGTTGTTCGGCCCGCGGGGCTCCGCCAGCCTGATCAGCTCGGCAAGCAGCGAGCGCGACAGCACCACAAACTTCGCACAATTTGCGGTCGCGGTGATGGTCGCGCTCGGCATTAAATCGGAGAAGAAGTCTTGAAATCGGCCGTCCTCGTCTTCCCCGGCATCAACCGCGAGCGTGACATGGCGCGCGCCTTGAAACTCGCCTCCGGCAACGAGACCGCGACGGTCTGGCACGCCGAGACGGCGCTGCCCAAAGGCACCGATCTCGTGGTGGTGCCGGGCGGCTTCTCCTACGGTGACTATCTGCGCTGCGGCGCGATCGCGGCGCGCGCGCCGGTCATGGACGCGGTGCGCGACTTCGCCGCCAGGGGCGGGCTCGTGCTCGGCGTCTGCAACGGCTTTCAGATCCTCTGCGAATCCGGCCTGTTGCCGGGCGTCCTGATGCGCAATGCGCAGATCAAATTCGTCTGCCGCGACGTCCACATGCGGGTCGAGCGCTCGGATACGCCGTTCACCCGCGGCTACAATGCCGGCCAGGTGATCCGGGTGCCGGTCGCCCATGGCGAAGGCAATTACGAGGCGGATGAGGAGACGCTGAAGCGTCTCGAGGGCGAGGGGCGGGTGCTCTATCGCTACTGTTCGCCCGAGGGCACCGTGGACGAGGCTTCCAACTTCAATGGTGCCGCGCATTCGATCGCCGGCATCGTCAACGAACGCGGCAATGTGCTCGGCATGATGCCGCACCCGGAAAACCACGTCGAAGAGATCATGGGCTGCACCGACGGTCGCGGCCTGTTCGCCGGGCTGGTCCAGCATCACGAAAAAGCGGCGTGACGGACCGTTCGCGCCGGGCGAGATCATCGGCAAGCTCAATGCCGCCGCGCCCAGCGCGTCACAGAATGATCTCGGTGCGGCACAGGTCCGGCGGACGGTCGACGAGCCCCTTCATGGTTGCGAGGAATTCGACCGTATGCGGGAGCGTGGCGTGGAAATCGAACGCCGCTTCGTCCGTCCATATCGAATGGATGACGAACCTCGTCCGGTCGCGGCTGCCGCGGAAGACGTGAAATTGCCGGCAGCCTGCCTCCTCGCGCGAGGGGGCCGCAACCTTGTGGAGCGCGGCCTCGACAGCCCCTTCATTGCCGGGAGCGGCGTAGAACTGGGCGAAGAAATACAGTTGCATTGGGCGCCTCGCGAGAGTCGTGGCCGGCGCAAAATGATCGCGGCGACGCGGGTGCGTCAACTGCCAATGGGGTAAATGTTGCGTGGCCGTCGGCGGGAAGGGCCAACGCGGTGGGAGTTCGGCGGTTGTTGCCGACGGAAACCTATGACACCATTTCGATTTCGAGCTGTTGCCATGTTGGAGGCCTATGCCGAGCCGGAAATTTGCCTGGGAAAAGCTATCCGATGAGCAGTTGCTGCAGCAACGCCTCGGCAGCCTGAGGGTGACGGTCGAAGGCACCTGGCTCGCGGATTGTGTCAGCACGCTGCACGAAGAGCTGGAGGAGCGGGGAATTCGACTGCGGCCGCACGCATGGATATCGAGCGAATGGTTCAGTCCGGCGGACGTGCCGGGCATCGCCATTCCGTTTTATCTCGCCCATCCCCGCCTGATGAAGCTCGAGAAGAAGATGATGCTCGATGTCGAGGGCGGCACATGGTCGGAGTGCATGGCCATTCTCCGTCACGAGGCAGGTCATGCCATCCAGCACGGCTACCAGTTGCAACGCCGCCGGCGCTGGCAGCAGCTGTTCGGCCCGTCTTCGAGGCACTATCCGCGCTACTACCGGCCCAATCCGGCCAGCCGGCGTTATGTCCAGCATCTCCGGCTCTGGTACGCGCAGAGCCATCCGGACGAGGATTTCGCCGAAACCTTCGCGGTGTGGCTGCGGCCACGTTCGAGCTGGCGGATGCGCTATGCGGGGTGGCCGGCGCTCAGGAAGCTCGAATATGTCGACGAACTGATGGGTGAGATCGCGGGCGAGCGGCCGCTCGTCACGACACGCGAGCGCGTCGATCCGCTGAGCAGGCTCAAGCAGACGCTCGCCGAGCACTACGCAAAGAAGCAGGCGTTCTACGCTTTCAGGCCGCCGAAGACCTACGACCGAGACCTGTCGCGGCTGTTCTCCGCCGATCCACGGCATGTGCGAAGTCAGTCGGCCTCGCTCTTCATCAGGCGGCATCGCGCCCGGATCAGGGAGCTGGTCGCGCGCTGGACCGGCGAGAACCAGCTGACGCTCGATGCCGTGCTTGACGATATGATCGCGCGCTGCCGCGAGCTCAATCTGCGTGCCGTCGGCCCCGAGCAGAAGCTCGTGACCAACTTCACCATCCTCTTGACCGCCAAGACCATGCACGCGCTGTTCGGTCCGTCGCGGCGCAAATGGATCGCGCTATGAGGCGGCTCCGCATCCTCGTGCTCATGCATCCGGACTTTGTGCCGCCGGATTCGACCGACGGATTGACCGCGGAACAGATCAACGCCTTCAAGACGGAATACGACGTCGTCAGCACGCTGCGCGCGGCCGGCCACGACGTTCGTCCGCTCGGCGTGCAGGAAGAAATCAAGCCGGTGCGCGAGGAGATCGAAGGCTTCAAGCCACATGTGGTCTTCACCCTGCTCGAGGAGTTTCACTACCAGGTTGCGTATGACCAGCACATCGCAAGCTTCCTCGAACTGATGCGGATTCCCTATACCGGCTGCAATCCGCGCGGTCTGATCCTGGCGCGCGGCAAGGATCTGTCCAAGACGCTGGCGCACCATCGGCGGATCGCGGTGCCGGCCTTTGCCGTGTTTCCGATGCGCCGCAAGGTCAAGCGGCCGACGCGTCTGGCGCTGCCGCTGATCGTCAAGAGCCTGAGCACGGATGGATCGCTCGGCATCTCGCAGGCCTCCATCGTCGACACCGACGAGAAACTCGCCGAGCGCGTCGCCTTCATTCACGAGCGCCTCGGGACGGCCGCCATCGCGGAGCAATTTATCGAGGGGCGGGAGCTTTATGTCGGCGTCATCGGCAACAATCGCTTGCGCGCACTGCCCGTGTGGGAGTTGAAATTCGGCAGCATGGGCGGCCGACGCGCGCGCCACATCGCCACCGAAAAAGCCAAGCACGATCCCAGCTATCAGGAACGCGTCGGCATCGTGGACGGGCTGGCGAAGGACCTCGCGCCGGAGCTGTCAGCCCGCATTCAGCATACCGCGAAGCGCATCTACCGTGCGCTCGGGCTCGATGGCTATGCCCGCATCGACTTCCGTCTGACGGCCGACGGTACGGCCTATTTCATCGAAGCCAATCCCAATCCGGAAATCGCGAAGAGCCAGGAGTTCGCACTGGCAGCCAAGCATGACGGGTTCGACTACCCGGATCTCCTGCAGCGCATCCTGGTGCTGGGAATGAGCCGCGCCAAGGCCGGGGTGTCGCTGGGGTAAGGGCTCCGGGCAATGTTACGGTTTTGTGACATGGATCATATGGCCGTCCCGCTCATCGCGCTAAGGTCGGCGGATGACAAAGCATCTTGGAAAGTATCTTGGGCTACCGATCATCATCACCGCCCTGATCCTCGCCACGCAGACCGTGGCAGCGGAGACCAGGGGTGCAGGGTCGACCTTCGTTTCGCCCGTGATGGCGAAATGGATCGACGCCTACAAGGCGAAGACCGGAAATGTCGTCAGCTATCAGCCGATCGGCTCGAGCAACGGCATCAACCTGATCAAGAAAGCGGCCGTCGATTTCGGCACCAGCGACATGCCGCTCGATCCGAAGGAGCTGCAAAAGCTCGGCCTGATGCAGTTTCCGATCGTGATCGGGGGCGTCGTGCCGGTGGTCAACATCGAGGGCGTGAAACCCGGCCAGATCCGCTTCACCGGACGGCTGCTTGCGGACATCTACCTCGGCAACATCAAATCGTGGAGCGATCCGGCCATCCGCGCCGTCAATCCCGATCTGAAACTGCCGAACACGCCGATCACGGTCGTGCATCGCATCGACGGCTCCGGGACCACGTTCAACTGGTCGAACTATCTCTCCAAGGTCAGCTCGCAATGGAAGGCGATGGTCGGCGAAGGGACCTTCGTCGAGTGGCCGGTTGGCCTCGGCGGCAAGGGCAATGATGGCGTCGCATCGCTGGTCGGCATGATTCCGGGCTCGATCGGCTACCTCGAATATGCCTACGCGTTGCAGCGGCTCGACAAGATCTCCTTCGCCATGGTGCAGAACGGTGCGGGCAACTTCGTCGTCCCCGACGCCGCTTCGTTCCAGGCCGCGGCTGCAGGTGCGGACTGGAAAGCCGCGAAGGATTTTTGCCTGGTCCTCGCCGACGCGCCGGGGGATGACGCCTATCCGATCACGGCGACGACGTTCGTGCTGATGCCGCGGGAGTCGAAAGCCGCCGAAAGGGCGGCGACTGCGATCGACTTCTTCCGCTGGTCGCTGGAGAGCGGAAGGTCGCAGGCCGAAACGCTCAACTACGTTCCCTTGCCGCCGGCTCTCGTCGCGCAGATCGAGCAGTCCTGGCAGCAAGGTCTCGAAGCACTGACGGCCTCCGCATCGCCTGCTGCAAAGCACTGACGCCGGGCGTGGCCCGCATGCAGGTCTGGCGACGCTACGGGCCAAGCGTCAGCTTAACGACGGGGCGATGTGCTCCTGAAACAAGAGCCGCCCGATCGCCGGATCGCGCGCCGGCGCATTGCCGGCTCCCCAGCTTGGGTATTCATAGTAGCTCGCGGTGATCTTGTCGGGGGCGATGTCGAGGACCGCGAAGGCGTGGTTGAAGAAGTTCTGCGAATCGGTCCGGAATTTCGAAGCAGCGAGATGGCCGTCGTTGGAGAACCGCACCTCGGGATGTTTGATCGCATAGGGATTTTGGTCCACCGCCTCCTCATAGGCGCTGCAGCCGAGCAGACGTCCCCGCTTCAAGGGTAAATCTCCGCTGCCGATCTTCAGATCGTTCTCGAACATGATGAAGTTGTGCTCGTGTCCCCAATACCAGACGGCGATACGATCGAAATAGCTCTTGAAGTCCTTGTAGAGGTCCTCGTTGAGGTAGGGCCGTGTCCCGCCATTGAGGTCTTCCTTGGCCGAGACCAGTTGGTGATGTGACAGCAGCACCGTGGTTCCCTTGAAATTTTCCAACTTGTCGTGATGCCAGGCTGTTTCGTGGATGTGCAATGCGGGTGCCTGCTTGTCGACGGGGTTCCGGTCGCCGTAGCCGGTGTCCATGCCGAGGAACTGCCACTTGTCGTCCTCGCTGCGCAGGCAGAAATAGCTCGCCTGCTGGGTGCAGCCGGCAATCCCCGAATTGACCTTGCCGATCGTCCGGTAGAAGCCGGCGCCGCCAGAGTAATAGTCGTGATTGCCGGGAATGGCGAAGAAGGCGGGACGCTTCTTCGGCTTCACGTCGGCGATGATGTTGTCGAGCACGTCGAGGACGTTCGCGGTGCATTCCTCGATCGTGCCGGAATAATAGACGTCGCCGAGATGGATGATGACGTCGGGGGGAAACTTCCTCAGTGCCTGGCGCAGCAGCGCTGCGTTGTCGGGCATGTGGGTGCCCCAGTCGCCGATGATCAGGACCCGGCTGTTCTTCGGCAGGCGGTAGTCGATGACGCCGAAATTGATATCGGCGGGCGCGTGCTCCTGCCAGTCCTGATAGGTCGGCTGCAGGTGGGCCAGCACGTAGTACTTGGTGTAATACCAACCGCACTGCACCCAGCCCGCGATATCCCAGCTCGAATATTTCATCACCAGGTCGTGCAACGCGGCGAAGAGGCCGCCCAGGCTCGAACTGTCGTTGGTCTGATGCGCCTTCAGGGCATCGAACGCCGCCTTGGAGCCGTGGGCGATATTGGCCGGCGATCCCATCTGCGGCTGAACTGCGGCTTGCGGCTGCGGGGTCGGATCGGGGAGAGGGGTATTGCTGCCGGGTTGCGCCGACTGCGCGCGCAGTGATGTGCCGTATTCCGCCGCCTGCTTGTCGGCGGCGGAGAGGTCGCTGCGATTGAGCAGCGTTTGCCGAACGGCTGATTGCCACAGCGACAGATTGCGGTCCCGAACTGGCTGCTGCACGCGCATGAAATCCTCCTCTCGTCCGGCGATCGGCCAGCTTACAGGGATCGCAGCGCATCGCGCAACCAGGGGTAGCGAAGCGCCGCCGCCTCTCCGGGGGACGTGGCGGGCCGGCTAGCCGGCGCCGGTCGCGGCTGGAGGCTTGCGCCTGACACGCTTGATGGTGCCGGAGAAGGTGAACAGCGGCCGCGTGCCCGACGTCAGCATGCCGCGGACGAAGATCAGCGACATGCCGGCGCGGGTGACCTCGCCGGTGCATTCGACCAAATCGCCCTCGCGGGCCGCGTCGAGGAATTCCGAGGCGAACGACACCGTGACGCCCGGAGCCTGCAGCACCGGACCTGCCAGCGCGAACAGGCAGTAATCGGCAAAGGTCATGAAGCAGCCGCCATGGACGTTGCCGGAGCCGTTGAGGTGCTTGCTGGCGACCCGGAAGGCGCAGGCGATGCGGCCGTTCTCGTCCATCCGGTGGTAGAACGGACCGGTATGGGTCTCGAAATTGTCGCGGCTCCAGGTGCGCCAGCCGGCGAATTCGCCCTCGGTTTCGACGTGCAGATCGGGGCGGAGATTGAATGCGGTCTTGAGTGCGTTCTCGGCGAGCTCGTTCACGAAAAATGGCCTTCAATTGTCGGGTTCCGATCCTTAAATCCGATCCATCCCAATTGTGCAAATGCTCAGGCCCTGCTGGCTGCCGCAAAGCTCTGGACAGGGGCAAAATGCCCCCTAAAAGGCCTTTTCGCCGCCGTTCGATCTACCTATGAAGGGACCCATGAACGCGTCCAAGAACGAGCCCAAGATCACCCCCGAACTGGTCGCCGCCCACGGGCTGAAGCCGGACGAGTATGAGCGCATCCTCAAGCTGATCGGGCGGGTGCCGACCTTCACCGAGCTCGGCATCTTCTCGGCGATGTGGAACGAACACTGCTCGTACAAATCCTCCCGCATCCATCTGCGCGGCCTGCCGACCAAGGCGCCCTGGGTGATCCAGGGGCCGGGCGAGAATGCCGGCGTGATCGATATCGGCGACGGCCAGGCCGTGGTCTTCAAGATGGAGAGCCACAACCATCCGAGCTACATCGAGCCCTACCAGGGTGCGACCACCGGCGTCGGCGGCATCTTGCGCGACGTGTTCACGATGGGCGCGCGGCCGATCGCCTGCCTGAATGCGCTCTCCTTCGGCGCGCCGGAGCATCCCAGAACGCGTCACCTGGTGTCCGGCGTGGTCGCCGGCGTCGGCGGCTATGGCAATTCGTTCGGCGTGCCGACGGTCGGCGGCCAGGTGCGCTTCCACACCCGCTATGACGGCAACATCCTGGTCAATGCGATGGCGGTCGGCCTCGCCGACGCCGACAAGATCTTCTATGCGGCGGCCTCCGGCGTGAACATGCCGATCGTCTATCTCGGCTCCAAGACCGGCCGCGACGGCATCCATGGCGCCTCGATGGCGTCGGCCGAATTCGATGACGCATCCGAGGAGAAGCGCCCGACCGTGCAGGTCGGCGATCCCTTCGCCGAGAAGCTCTTGCTCGAAGCCTGCCTCGAGATCATGGCGGCCGATTGCGTGGTCGCGATCCAGGACATGGGCGCGGCGGGGCTGACCTGTTCGGCGGTCGAGATGGGCGCCAAGGGCGACCTCGGCGTCGACCTCGATCTCGACGCGGTGCCGACCCGCGAGACCGGCATGAGCGCCTACGAGATGATGCTCTCGGAGAGCCAGGAGCGCATGCTCATGGTGCTCAAGCCCGAGAAGGAGAAGCAGGCCGAGGCGATTTTCCGCAAATGGGGGCTCGATTTCGCCATCGTCGGCTACACCACGCCGAGCAAGCGCTTCGTCGTCAAGCATGGCGGCGACGTGATGGCCGATCTGCCGATCAAGGAGCTCGGCGACGAGGCGCCGGTCTATGACCGTCCGCATGTCGCCTCGAACGCAATGCCGGTGATCCGTGCGCAGGACGTCAAGCCGCCGCTCGGCATCGCTGAGGCGCTGACGAAGCTGATCGGCACGCCCGAATTGGGCTCGAAGCGCTGGGTGTGGGAGCAATACGACCACGTCATCCTCGGCAATACCGTGCAGCGGCCCGGCGGCGATGCCGCGGTCGTCCGCATCGAGGATGGGCCGAAGGGGCTGGCACTCACTGTCGACGTCACGCCGCGCTATTGCGAGGCCGATCCGTTCGAGGGCGGCAAGCAGGCGGTGGCCGAAGCCTGGCGCAACATCACCGCGGTCGGCGGCCGGCCGCTCGCGATCACCGACAATCTCAATTTCGGCAACCCCGAGCGCCCCGAGATCATGGGCCAGTTCGTCGGCTGCCTGAAGGGCATCTCGGAGGCCTGCCGCGCGCTCGACTTCCCGGTCGTCTCCGGCAACGTCTCGCTCTACAACGAGACCAACGGCCGCGGCATCCTGCCGACGCCCTCGATCGGCGGCGTCGGCCTGCTCGACGATTTCACCAAGTCGGCGACGCTGGCGTTCAAGGCGGCGGGCGAGGCGATCCTCTTGATCGGCGACACCCAGGGCTGGCTCGGCCAGTCGGTCTATCTGCGCGACGTCTGTGGTCGCGAGGAGGGCGCGCCGCCGCCGGTCGATCTCGCAACCGAGAAGCGCAATGGCGACGTCGTCCGCGGCATGATCCACGCCGGCACGGCAACCGCGGTGCATGATATCTCCGACGGCGGCCTTCTGATCGCGCTCGCCGAGATGGCGATCGCAAGCGGCATCGGCGCGCAGCTGCTGGCTGCGCCGTCCTCGATCGTGCCGCATGCCTATTGGTTCGGCGAGGACCAGGCCCGCTATGTCGTTACCGTGCCGGCGGCCGAGGCCGGCCTCGTGCTGGCCAAAATGAAGGGCGCCGGCGTGCCCTGCGCGCGGATCGGCACCACGGGCGGTGACGCCATCGCGGTGGCCGGCGAGCCGCCGGTTTCAGTCGACGATTTGTCGCGCGCCTTCGAGCACTGGCTGCCCAACTATATGCGCGGCGCCGCCGCCTGATCCGGGCGGATCAGGCGGCGTCGGGTAGAAGCGAATGCGACCGCGCTACCTGCCGCGAATCGCGCGCCACAGGAAGATGATGACGCAGGCGCCGATGAAGCCGGTGACGAGATATCCGATCCAGCCGCCGCCGAGCGACACGCCGATCAGGGCCAGCAGCCAGTTCGCCAGCGCCGCGCCGACGATGCCGAGGATGATGTTCATCAGAATTCCGGTGCCGGACTTCATGAACATCTCGGCCAGCCAGCCGGCCAATCCACCGACGATGATCGCGGCGATCCATCCAATTTGAGGGTCGTTCATCTGAGGCTCCCTAGGGTCAATCAGGGCGGCCAGCATAACCGAGAATCACCCGCAGGCATGTGTCAATCGGCACTTGTGCGCAGATTGCCGCTGCGCCGTCGATCTGCCAGCCGCCCGTGGCGAGATCGCTGCCGTCTACAGCACGTGCTTGGAGCCGGGGATCAGGCGCAGCACGGCGGTGGCGGCCCAGCTCAGCGCGACCGTGGCGAAGAAGGCGATCGCGGCCTTGGCGATCGCCGGCAGCTCGAACTCGAGCAGCCAATATTGCAGCCACAGCACGATCGGATAGTGCACCAGGAACATGCCGTAGGCGTCGGTCTGCATGCGGTCGAGCAGGGTCGGGCCCGGCGCCTTGGATTGCAGGAAATAAGCCAGGATCGCGAACAGGATCGAGGCGCTGAACAGCACGAAGAAGCTGCCGTAGAGCGCGAGATACCAGGACGGCAGCGGGTTGGGATTCCCGATCACGGCGCGCTTGATGTAGATCATCATCCACATCCCGGCGTAGGGGACCAGCGTGATGAAGGTCCAGAACCAGCGCCGCTCGGTCAGCCGCCCGTGCGCGCTGAGCACGCCGTCCTCGAAGTTTGCCGCGCCGATGCCGGCGCCGATGAAGAAATACGACGCATAGAGCAACACGCGGCTCGCCTGCACCGAGAACGGGCCGAACTCGAACCAGTAGTTCTGGCCGTAGAACAGCAGCATCGGCAGATAGACGAGGGCGCTGACCAGGACGAGCAGCAGCCAGAACTTCGAGGGCCTCTCAAATCCTTTCAGCGACAGCCGGTTGATCGGATCGAGCAGTTTCGGCGACACCCGATAGAGCAGGCTCGCGGTGACGTCGAAAACGAGCAGCACCCAGACGAACCAGACCGGGCCGCTCGGCCACGGCCCGACGGTGACGGTCTTCCGCCAGAATTCGGAGAAGCCCAGCCCCGGCGTCTCGCGCAGCGCGAGCGCGTAATAGGCGATCGGGATCACGGTCAGCGCGCAGATCACAAACGGCAGCCCGAGCCTGATCAGCCGATCGCGCAGGAAGACGGGCAGCGCCTTGTGGCCGAGGCCGGACCACACGAACAGCCCCGACAGGAAGAAGAACATCGCCATGAAGAAGCTGTCGGTGGCGAGCACGACGCAGTCGAAGCCGATCCACGAGGTCGGGTCGGTGTGGCCGAAATGGGTGTAGGGGATCACCGCGTGATGCAGCAGCACGACCAGCGTCAGGAAGGTGCGCGCGCGATCCAGCGCGAGGTTGCGCGAACGCGCCTTCGGCGTCGCGTGGATGTCCACGTGCGGCGGAGCTACGTGTGCGACGGATTTCATGGTGTCCCCGGGGCGTTGTGTGGCGGGATGTTGCAATCGGGAACCGGATTCAGCAAGGCCCAATTGCCTCGATTCTTCGGCGTCGAGGTCGGTCGTCATCTGCGCTTCTGTTTCGTTTTTGGAACTGTGTTCGGTAGCGGGCGTTGAAGCTGGTGGTCGCGCGGCTGCGCGGTGCTGAGGAGTTGGCAATGACGATTCTGAAATGGGCGCTGATCTTCCTCGTGGTCTCGATCATCGCGGGCCTGCTCGGCTTCACCGGCATTTCAGCCGCATCCGCCGACATCGCGCGCTTCCTGTTCTACGTCTTCGTGGTGATCTTCCTGGTCCTGCTGATCCTCGGGCTCACGATATTCAGAGCGTAGCGAGGCCAAGCCGGATTTCGCCGAACACCGCCATTGTCATGCCCGGGCTGATCCGGGCATTGACATGTTGCGGCTCGAGAACGGGGCGACTTGGAAGGTTGGTGAGATCGCCTAGGCCACTTCCTCGATCTTCACCTTGTCCGGATAGAACGCCAGGTGACCTGCGATTTCGGTCATCGCCGGGAAGGGCTCCTCATAGGTCCAGATCGCATTGTCGAGCGTCTTGCCGTTGGCCTTGATGCTGAAATAGCTGGCATCGCCCTTGTAGGGGCAGTGCGTGGTCCGCTCGGTGCGGGACATCAGCTCCATGTTGGCATCCTGGCGCGGGACGTATTGCACGGCCGGATAGCTCGCCTCCTTCAGGGTCAGCGCGTGGGTCGTCTCGGCGATGACGACGCCGTCGGCGGTGACGCGGATGCGTTTCGGGTTAAGGGTGATCGTGATCGGATGGTCGGGGCCGGGGAGCTTCATAATTCCGAGCCTTTTCTGGTCATTTCGGCGTGATGGCTTGTGACCGATTGATGCAGGTTTAAATCGCTGGGAATGGGCATATAGTGTCGACCGGGATGACCTAGAAGAGCACTGGCGCTAGGTTTGGCGATCACGGCGGCGCGAGCGGCCCTGATTCGCACGGCGCGAGCCGGCCTCGATTCAAATGGCCGGCGGCGAGCCGGCCTGGATGAGAATGCCTTGATGGAGGTTGACTGGGATGCCGATGGACGCCCGTGATATCGAATCGATGATCAAGGCCGCGATCCCGGACGCCGAGGTGACGATCCGAGATCTGGCCGGCGATGGCGACCACTATGCGGCCACTGTCGTGTCGGAATCCTTCCGCGGCAAGTCCCGCGTCCAGCAGCACCAGATCGTCTACCAGTCGCTGAAGGGCCAGATGGGCGGCGTGCTGCACGCGCTGGCGCTGCAGACCGGGGTGCCCGAAGGCTAGGCCCCGGCGGCGGGGCGGTAGCGATGGCGGACAATCCGCGCGGTGCGATGTTTCGCGTCATCGAGCCGGACAAGCACAGCCGCGTCACCAATGCCGAGCTGCTGTTCGACCTCGTCTTCGTCTTTGCCGTCACGCAGCTGTCGCACACGCTGCTGCACCATTTCACCCCGCTTGGCGCGCTCGAGGTCACGCTGCTGTTTCTCGCGGTCTGGTGGGTGTGGGTCTACACCACCTGGGTCACCAACTGGCTTGATCCCGAGCTGACGCCGGTCCGCATTCTGCTGTTCGTGTTGATGCTGGGCGGGCTCGTGCTGTCGACCTCGATCCCGACGGCATTCGAGGGGCGCGGGCTGTGGTTTGCCGTGGCTTACGCGGCGATGCAGGTCGGCCGCACCCTGTTCTGGCTGCTGGTGACGCCGCGGCAGCGGACCGCGGTGCGTCACAACGCGATCCGGATCCTGACCTGGCTGTCCTGCTCGGCGGTGCTCTGGATTCTCGGCGGCCTCGCCGACCACGAGACGCGGCTCGCGCTCTGGATCGCGGCGCTGACGATCGAATATGTCGCGCCGGCGGCGCGGTTCTGGACGCCGCGGCTCGGCCCGTCCTCGATGGAGGCCTGGGCCGTCGAGGGCGGCCACATGGCCGAGCGCTGCTCGGGATTCATCATCATCGCACTCGGCGAGGCCATCGTCGTCGACGGCGCGACCTTTGCCGAGCTGAGCTGGACCCCGGAGAATGTCACCGCCTTCGTCTCGGCGCTGGCCGGCAGCATCGCGATGTGGTGGATCTATTTCCACAAGGGCGCCGAGGCCGGCTCGGAGATGATCTCCAAATCCGAGCAATCCGGCCGGGTGGCGCGGATCGCCTACACCTATCTGCACATGCCGATCGTCGGCGGCATCATCCTGACCGCGGTGGCCGACGAGCTGGTGCTGAAGCACCCGGGTGGGCATTCCGATCTCAAGACCATCGTGAGCTCGGTCGGCGGTCCCTTGCTGTTCCTGGTCGGCACCATCCTGTTCAAGCACGTGGTGCGCAATTTCCTTCAGCTGTCGCACGGCGTCGGCATCATCGCACTCGCGATCACGGCCTATTTTGCAAGCGAGATGTCGCCGCTGTTGCTCTCGATCGTCACCACCGCGATCATGATCGTGGTCGCGGCCTGGGAATCGATCTCGCTGCGGGGAACGGCGGCGGAGGCGTAGCGCATCACGGTCGGCTGGTCGCTACCCGATGCTGCCACCAGACGAACAGCGGCGCGCCGATCAATTCGAGCGCCGTGAAGCCGATGAACGGAATTGGCGGCGCGCCGACCACCAGGATCGACAGCAGCCTGCCGAAGCCGCCGACAAAGATGCCACCCCAGATCACGCGGAACAGCACGGTCTCGCTTTCGATGCGCGGCACCAGCCAGAGCAGCGCAAGGCCGAGGCCGAGCCACACCCCGCCGAAGAACCGGAGATTGCTGTCGAGCACCGGCAATGCCGGTACGCCTGACGATGCGTAGAGGGGATCGCTGATCCCGAGCATGGTGATCAGGCCGGTCACGATCGGCACCAGCGCGAGCAGGGCGGACGCGATTTGCAGCGGCCGCCTGCCCATGTTGGTTGCTCCGTTTCGGTCGGCCTGGACTATTCCGCCACCAGCGCGTGCACCGAGAACATTCCGTCGGCGTCGGTCCAGCTTTCCCGCACCGTCCAGCCGGCGCTGCGGGCGAGTGCGGTGAAGCGCTCGAGCGAGTATTTGTAGCTGTTCTCGGTGTGAATGCTTTCGCCGGGGCGGAACGAGAAGGTGTTGCCGAGGATGCGCACGGTCTGCGCCTTGCGGCTGATCAGGTGCATCTCGATGCGATGGCGGTCGCGGTTGTAGATCGAGCGGTGTGTGAAGCCCGACAGGTCGAAATTGCCGCCGAGTTCGCGGTTGATGCGATGAAGCACATTGAGGTTGAAGCGCGCGGTGACGCCGGCTGCGTCGTTATAGGCGTCGTACAGCAGGCGCTCGTCCTTCTCGAGGTCGACGCCGATGATCATCTGGGCGCCGCGGCCCAGAATCCTGTGGGCGCTGCGCAGGAAGGCGGCGGCCTCGGTGGGTTCGAAATTGCCGAGCGTCGAGCCGGGGAAGAAGCCGACCTTCGGCATGCCGGTAACAGCCTCGGGCAGCGCGAACGGCGCGGTGAAGTCGGCCGCGACCGGATAGATGCCGAGATCCGGGAAATCACGCCGCAGGCCCTCGGCCTGGGCTTTGAGGAAGTCGCCGGAGATATCGACCGGGACATAGGCGTCGAACTCGCAGTGCTCGAGCAAGAGCCGCACCTTGGTGGTGGCGCCGGCGCCGAACTCGACCAGCGCCGCGCCATTGGGGATGATCGCAGCGATCTCGTCGCCGCGGTCGCGCAGGATGCCGAGCTCGGTACGGGTCGGATAATATTCCGGCAGCACCGTGATCTGCTCGAACAGCTCCGACCCGGTGGCGTCGTAGAAATACTTTGGCGACAGCCGTTTCGGATGGCGGGCGAGGTCGCCGATCACGTCGCCGGCGAACGCCGCGGTCGCCTCGTTGAACGGATACGCTTTGGCCAAAGCGGCCGCATGCACATTCATGATACTCTCCTGAACGCGCTTACCGGCGCGCTATTGATGTCGACAGTGATCAATCAGGCGTAGTCGGCGAGGCGTAACCCCGTGAATTGCCAGCGATGGTGCGGATAGAAGAAGTTGCGATAGGTGACGCGGCTGTGACCTTGCGGCGTCGCCAGCGACGAGCCGCGCAGCACCAGCTGATTCACCATGAATTTTCCGTTGTATTCGCCGAGCGCGCCTTCGATCGCGCGATAGCCCGGATAGGGGGAATAGGCGCTCCGGGTCCACTGCCAGACGATGCCATAGGCGTCGTCGAGCATGCCGGCGCGCGCCGCGACCTCCCATTCCATCTCGGTCGGCAGATGTTTGCCGGCCCAACGCGCGAACGCATCAGCCTCATAGTAGCTGACGTGGCAGACCGGGGCGTCCGGATCGATCGGCTGCAGGCCGCCCAGCGTCATGATCTTCCATTCGCCGTCGACCTCGCGCCAGTGGCCGGGCGCCTGCCAGCCTTCGTTGCTCACGGCGGCGAAGCCGTCCATCAGCCAAAGCGTGGCCGTGGCGTAGCCGCCGTCCTTGATGAAGGCGAGCCATTCGGCGTTGGTGACGAGGTTTTTCGCCAGCTTGACCGGGCCGACCAAAGCGCGATGCGCGGGCTTCTCATTGTCGAAATGGAAGCTGTCGTCGGCGTGGCCGACGGTGTGGATGCCTTCGTTCAGCGTCACCCATTGCTGCGCGCTGCGGCTTGCCGCCGGGAAGCGCCAGGCCGGATCGTAGGCCGGCGGAATCGGGTTCTGCGCGAATGCATGCAGGATGTCGGTGAACATCAGCTCCTGATGCTGCTGCTCGTGATTGAGGCCGACCTCGACCAGCGGCGCCAGCGCCGTGAGCGTGTCCTCGCCTGCGATATGGAAGAATTTCACGACCTCGGCGTCGACGTGGCGGCGATAGGTCGTGACCTCGTCAGCGGTCGGGCGGCTCAGATGGCCGCGTTGGGCGCGCGCATGCCGGGGGCCGGCGCTGACGTAATAGGAATTGAACAGATAGGCGTAGTCGGGATGGAATGGCGTGTAGCCGGGGACATGCTGGCCGAGCAGAAACTGCTCGAAGAACCAGGTGGTATGGGCGCGGTGCCACTTGGCCGGGCTCGCATCCGGCATCGACTGGATCAGCTGGTCCTCGGCGGACAGCGGCGCCGCACGGCGCTCGGTCTCGTCGCGGACGGCGCGATAGGCTTCCACCAGCCGCTGGGCCAGCGACCCGGATTCGGACGACTGCGACGGGGAGGCGGTGGAAATCGCCGCGGCAGAGGCTGGTTTCGTCACGATGGTCTCCGGTTCGAGGGGAGAACGTTGCTTCGGCAGACTGGTTCCAGACGGACAGTTCGTCCTAGATAGGGGTTGCGTTACAGGAAAAAAGACCTCCTCCGCCGTGATATTACGGGCTTGGGATGATGGTCATCCTTTCAAGGAGAGGCCGCCCGGCTTCCGCCGCATGCCAGATTTCCGCCATTTTGCTTTGGATGCACAATGGTTTGAGTTACATATATGGACAGTCACGGGTTAGAAGGGTGGGCCGGCCTGCCAAGGATTGAGCAAGGCCCGAGAGCGCCGCCCGAACAAGGAAGCGAAAATGAGCATCGAGCAATTCATCGACACCGAAGTGAAGTCGAACGACGTCGTGCTGTTCATGAAGGGCACGCCGCAATTCCCGCAGTGCGGGTTTTCCGGCCAGGTCGTGCAGATCCTCGATCACATCGGTGTCGGCTACAAGGGCCTCAACGTTCTCGAGTCCGCCGAACTGCGCAACGGCATCAAGGTCTATTCGAACTGGCCGACGATTCCGCAGCTCTATGTGAAGGGCGAGTTCGTCGGCGGCTGCGACATCATCCGCGAGATGTTCCAGGCCGGTGAATTGCAGCAGCTGTTCGCCGACAAGGGCATCCCGGTCGACGTTGCCGCCTGATCCTGGCGGCTCGATCGTGGCCGCACGCCAGCTCGGCAAGGCGCGGCTCGAAGTCATCGTCGCCGACATCACCACGCTGCGCGTTGATGCGATCGTCAACGCGGCCAATTCGTGCCTGCTGGGCGGTGGCGGCGTCGACGGCGCGATCCATCGCGCCGCAGGTCCCGAGCTGCTCGCCGAGTGCCGTACGCTCCATGGCTGCAAGACCGGCGACGCCAAGATCACCGGCGGATACCAGCTTCCTGCAAAACACGTGATCCATGCCGTCGGTCCGATCTGGCACGGCGGCACCCAGAACGAGGATGCGCTGCTCGCGTCCTGCTATCGCCGCGCCGTCGAGTTGTGCCAGTCCAATAGTCTTCGCTCGGTCGCCTTTCCGGCCATTTCGACCGGCGTCTATCACTTTCCACCGGACCGCGCTGCCGGCATCGCCATCGAGACAGTGGTCGATGCCTTGGGCGCGGCGTCTGGTGTGACCCGTGTCATCTTCTGCTGCTTCTCACCCGCAAGCGCCCAGTTGCATGAGGCCGCCTTGGCCCACTTTGGCAGCCCTTGTGCCTGATGCCACGGCCGCTACACTTCCCCGTGATATCCGGGGAGAGATTGAATGAGTTCATTGCGATTGTTGCGTGTGGCCGCCGCCGGCGTGGCGCTGTTGGCGGCGCCACTGGCGCGTGCCGAGGGTACCTACGAGATCCCGGCGGGCGCGCATTTCAACCAGGACAAGCTCGCCAAGATCGGCGAGTTCTTCAAGAACGAGGTCGCCACCGGCAAGATCCCCGGCGCGATCGTCCTCATCCAGCAGCACGGCAAGCCGGTCTACCACGAATCCTTCGGCGTGCAGGACGTGGTCAGCAAGGCGCCGATTACGGACCAGACCATCTTCCGGCTGTTCTCGATGAGCAAGGCGATCACTGCCGTGGTCTCGATGCAGCTGCTGCAGGAAGGCAAGTACAAACTCGACGATCCCGTTGCGAAGTACATCCCGTCCTTTGCCAATGTGAAGGTCGGCGTCGAGAAGAAGGCCGACGACGGCACCAAGACGCTCGAGTTGGTGCCGCCGAACCGGCCGATGACGATCCTCGATCTGATGACGCACACGTCGGGCATCACTTACGGCTTCTATGGCGACAGCCTGGTCCGCAAGGCCTATCGCGAGGCCAACATCTATGCCGGCGATTTCGACCTCGCCGAGTTCGCCGAGCGGATCGCCAAGCTGCCGCTGCACAACCAGCCTGGCGGGCTCTGGCAATACGGCCATTCCACCGACATCCTGGCCCGCGTGATGGAAGTCGCGACCGGCGAGAAGCTTTCGCAGATCGAGCGCGAAAGGCTGCTCGGTCCGCTCGGCATGAAGGACACCGGCTTCTTCGTCACCGACCCCGAGAAGCAGAAGCTGATGGCCGAGCCGCTGCCGAACGACAGCGATTTCAGGGTCGGCCGGATCAACGATCCGACCAAGGTCAAGAAATGGGAATCTGCCTCCGGCGGCATGGTCTCGACCATGGCCGATTATTCACGCTTCGCGCAGATGCTGCTCAATGGCGGCACGTTCGACGGCAAGACCATTTTGAAACCGGAGACCTTCAAGGAAATGACGACCGATCACGTCGGCCCCAGCTCCGGCGTGCAGCGCGACTATTTCTATTTCCCCGGCGACGGCTTCGGCTTCGGCCTCGGGCTCGCGGTGCGCACCGATCCCGGCAATGCCAAACCGCCGCCGCCCGGCGACCTCGGAGAACTCAAGTGGGATGGCGCCAGCGGCTGCTATTTCGTGATCGACCGCAAGCAGGACATGTTCTTCGTCCTGCTCGAGCAGACGCCGACCGAACGCCAGCGCATCCAGCGCACGCTGAAGCAGCTCGTCTATGAATCCATGGAGAATTGAGATGCGTGGATGCCGCGCGCTCGTCGCGGCATGCATGCTGCTGATCGGCGGGACCGCCGCGCAAGCGGGCTCGGAAGGACCTGCGCACAGCTTCTCTCCGGAGGGGCTGGCGAAGGTGTCCGACTACATCAGGAACGAGATCGCGACCGGCAAGATCCCGGGCGCGATCCTGCTGCTGCAGCAGCACGGCAAGCCGGTCTATTACGAGAATTTCGGCGTTCGCGATATCGCTACTGAACTCTCGATGAGCGCAGACACCATCTTCCGCCTCTATTCGATGTCGAAGCCGATCACCACGGTGACGGCGATGATGCTGGTCGAGGAGGGCAAGCTCGCGCTCAACGATCCGGTCTCGAAATACATTCCGGCCTTCGTCGACATGAAAGTCGGCGTCGAGAAGGTGGGTGAGGACGGCAAGAAGACGATGACGCTGGAGCCGCTCAAGCGGCCGGTGACCATCGAGGACCTGATGCGCCACACCGCGGGCCTGCCTTACGGCTATTACGGCGGCGGCATCGTCAACAAGGATTATGCCGATGCCGGCCTGTTCAACAACGACCCCTCCAATGCAGATTTGGTATCGCGGCTGACCGCGCTGCCGCTCGCCGAGCAGCCCGGCACGCAATGGGACTACGGCCACTCCACCGACGTGCTCGGCCGCATCATCGAAGTGATCACGGGAAAGACGCTGTTTGAGTTCGAGAAGGAGCGGCTCCTTGTCCCGCTCAAGATGAATGAGACGGAATTCTATGTCGCTGACAAGGCGAAATGGAAGCTGATCGCCGAGCCGATGCCGAAGGATCGCGTCATCAGCCCGGTCGCCGAAGTGCGCGATATCAAGCAGAAGCTGCGCTGGGAATCCGGCGGCGGCGGCATGGTCGGCACCGTCGGCGATTACGCGCGGTTTTCGCAGATGCTGTTGAACGGCGGGACCTATGAAGGCCGCCGCTATCTGAAGGCGAAGACCATCGCCCTGATGGCCTCCGACCATATCGGCCCCGAAACCGGCGTGGTCCGCGACAAGAACTATTATCCCGGACCGAACTCCGGGTTTGGCCTCGGCTTTGCGGTGCGCACCTCGGTACCAACTAACACGTCGTGGCCGCTGGGCGAATATCGCTGGGACGGCGTCGGCGGCACCTTCTTCTTCATCGATCCCGAGGATGATCTGTTCGGGATCTTGATGATGCAGACGCCGACGCAGCGCGGTCGGATCCAGGAGGAACTGAAGACGCTGATCTATCGGGCGATGGGGCGGTAGGTCTACGCCCCGCGTACGATGTCCCTGACGTGGCCGATCGTCTCCTCGATCATTGCGGCCGTCACGTCGAGATGGGTGCAGGCCCTGATCCTGCCGTCCATCATCGCCAGCGTCACGCCGCGCTTGCGCAACTCGGCGACCATCTTGTCGCCGGAGACGCCGGCGCCGTCCGGCTTGAAGAACACGAGGTTGGTCTCGGGCGCTTGCACGACGATGCCGTCGATCTGCGACAGGCCGCGCGCCAGCGCCCGTGCATTGGCGTGGTCGTCGGCGAGGCGGTCGACGTGATGGTCGAGCGCGTAGATGCAAGCGGCTGCCGCGACGCCGGACTGCCGCATCGAGCCGCCGAGCCGCTGTTTCCAGCGCCAGACATCGTCGATGAAGGCGCGCGTGCCGGCGATCGCGCCGCCGATCGGCGCGCCCAGGCCCTTGGAGAAATCGATCCAGGCGGAATCCCAGCCGGCCGTCATGTCGCGCGGCGAGATGCCTGACGCCACGGTGGCGTTGAACAGCCGCGCACCGTCCATGTGGGTGGCGAGCCTGTGGGCCTTGGCGAGCTTCACGATCTCGTCGAGCGCAGCCTTTTTCCAGATCGTGCCGCCGCCGATGTTGGCGGTCTGCTCGACCGAGACCAGCACCTGCTGCGGCTGGTAGCGGGTGCGCGGATGCAGCGCGGCGCGGAACGTGTCCGGCGTGAACTGGCCGTCGTCGCCGGGGAGCGGCGTGATCTGGAAGCCGCCGAGGGCGGCGTGCGCGCCGCCTTCGCGCGCGATGACGTGCGCGGTCGCATGCGCCAGAATCTCGTCGCCGGGCCGGCAATAAGCCAGCGTCGCCGTGACGTTGCACATCGTGCCCGACGGCATGAACACGGCCGCTTCCTTGCCGAGCAGGGCGGCGACGCGCGCGTTGAGCTCATTGGTGGTCGGATCGTCGCCGACCTGCTCGTCGCCGACCTCGGCTCTCGCCATCGCCTCGCGCATCGCCGGCGTCGGCTTGGTCTGGGTGTCCGACAACAAGTTGATGCGGACGGGCGGAGCCTTCGGATCGGGCGGGGCAGGGGTGAAGTGCATGAACGTTCCTCATCAATCCGCGATGCGGTTGCTACGTACGGCTCAGGTTCGCTGCTAGCCTATAGGTTTTCGCGCGGCATGACGAAACCGCATAATGATGACCTCGGTCGGCGTCACACGATAATCGATAAGATAGGGGTAGGGCGTCGCTGTGAGCCGGCGGACACCTGGGCGACTTGTTGCACGTCCGGCGTAGGGCTGATCGTGCAGCAACACGGCAAGTGCCGAGACACGGTCGCGGACGCGGTCAGCGCCCTGAGGCGATCGTTCTTCAATGTAGGAAAGCGCCCGATCAATCTGGGCAAGTGCACGGCGGGTATAGCGGACGTTCACAGCCCGTGCTTTGCCCACATCGCGCGGACTTCTTCAGCCGTAGCCAACTCGCCGCGTGCAATCTCGGCATCGGCTTCGGCAAGGTCAGCTTCCTCCTCAGCAGTTAGCTGAAGCGGTGGTTGGTCGACGCCAGCCAGTTGCAGTAGGATTCGCGCGAGTTCGTCCTGTTCCGCGTCAGGCAGATTTGAGACTGTATCAAACGCTTGTTCGAGTAACCGGGTCATCCGCGAGGTTCTCAACATTGGCCCGTATACTAGCATTTCCTCCCCAAACAAAAAGGCCCCGGCAAAACCGGGGCCTTTCGGATATCGCAATGCTGGACTGATCAGCGCGAATAGAATTCGACGATCAGATGCGGCTCCATCTGCACCGGGAACGGCACGTCGGTGAGGCCGGGGATGCGTGCGAACTTCGCGGTCATCTTGCCGTGATCGACCTCGATGAAGTCGGGTACGTCGCGCTCGGGAAGCTGGCTCGCCTCCAGCACGGTGGCGAGCTGCTTGGAGGCTTCCTTGACCTCGATGCTGTCGCCGACCTTCACCTTGTAGCTGCCGATGTTGACCTTGCGGCCGTTCACCTTGACGTGGCCGTGATTGATGAACTGGCGCGCCGCGAACATCGTGGAGACGAACTTGGCACGATAAACCACGGTGTCGAGACGGCGCTCCAGCAGGCCGACCAGGTTCTCGCCGGTGTCGCCCTTGAGGCGGCTGGCCTCGACATAGATGCCGTGGAACTGGCGCTCGGAAATGTTGGCGTAGTAGCCCTTGAGCTTCTGCTTGGCGCGGAGCTGCACGCCGAAGTCGGAGAGCTTGCCCTTGCGGCGTTGGCCGTGCTGGCCGGGGCCGTATTCCCGGCGGTTCACGGGGCTCTTCGGGCGGCCCCAGATATTCTGGCCCATGCGGCGATCGATCTTGTACTTCGCCTCACTACGCTTTGTCATCGCGGTCCTCGTTGCATAGCCGCAAGCCTGCGGGCGGCGGCGTTTGTCTGGTTTCAGGTTTGAGGAGACGCGCCCTCCTGTGTACCGGCCCAAAGGCCTGTACCGACAGATCCACCTCGAAAGCTCGGGGAAGGACCACGGGTCGCGAAACGCATCGCGGGCCGAAACCGGCCCGCGAGCAGGGTGGTCTTAAGGAGAAAGCGCCGTTCTGTCAAACAAAACGGCCGGCTTCTTCGTCCCATTTGGCACAAAAACCGGCCATTTTCGACCTTCTGGCGCAATTCTGTGGCCCACGGGAGCCCGATTGGCACTCCCTAGGGCGCGGGCTTGGCCAGCGGCTCGCCGGCCTTGACGATGTAGACCCCGAGGACCTTCATCGGCTTGTCGCCGGACGCCTTCGCGTCGTGCACCGCGCCCTCCGGGATCTGATAGGAATCGCCCGCTTTCAGCTTCAACGGCGGCTTGCCATCGATCACGAGTTCGAGCTCGCCGTCGAGCACGTAGCCGGTTTCGACGCCCGGATGGCTGTGACGCCCCGACGAACCGCCGGCGGCGACCTCGGCGATCGCCGTCACGGTGGTGTAGCCGGCCGGGAAATCGACCTTCTGCAGCGGCGTCCGCTTGATGCCGCTCTGTTGCGCGAACGCGGCGCCGGCAAACGCAACCACGGTCAATCCAAGCAGTAATTTTCTGAACATGTTTTTTCTCCCAACCGCAAAACACTAACAGCGTGGGACGAGGCCGGAAAGCCGGACGAAGGTCTTGTTGCCGCGGAAGTCCGTCGTCGCGGATGCAGACGCGCGCTTGGCCGCGTGCGTCGTCAGACGGTTTGACGCTCGATCTCGGAATTGAGTTCGGCGCCGCACAGCACGATGATCGCAGACATCCACATCCAGGTCATCAGGCCGATGGCCGCACCGAGCGAACCGTAGGTCGCATTGTAGTCGCCAAAGTTCGACAGATACCACGATAGCAGTGACGAACCGGCCAGCCACAGGATCGCCGCCGCAATCGCCCCGATGCTGAGCCACTGCCAGCGCGGCCTCGTTCGACTGGGGCCGTAGCGATAGAGCAGCGCCAGCGCCGTCAGCAGCAAGAAAGCCAGCACCGGCCACCGGCCGAACTGGACGATGAGCGCCGCGCGTGCCTCCAAGCCGATCTGCTGCAGCAGCAGCGGAACGACCACCACCGCGCCAACCATGACCAGAATAGCTCCGAGCGCCGCGACCGTGAACGCGAGCGAAATCAGGTTCAACTTGATGAAGCCGCGTTTCTCCTTTTCCTCGTAGACGACATTGAGAGCATCGATGATCGCCTTCATGCCGGCATTGGCACTCCAGATCGCCATCAACAGGCCGACGGCAAAGCTGAGGCCGAGCGTGGATGCGCCCTTGGCGAGCACGCGGGCAACCTGGTCCTGGACGATGGCGAACGAGCCATCCGGCAGCATCAGCGCCAGGCTTTGCAGATTGGCTGCAATCGTCGATGGATCGGCAAACAGGCCGTAGCTCGAGACCAGGGCCGTGATCGCCGGAAAGATCGCGAGCAGGCCGTAGAATACGATCCCGGCTGCGGTTGCGATCAGCCGGTCTTCGTTGATTTGTTGATAGGTGCGGACGAGGATGTCCTTCCAGCCCGCCGCCGGTATCTGCAACGGATGGCGCGACCAGCGCCCATGGCCGACCGCCGCGATCGTGGCGGGCTTTTCGATCCTCGCAGCTTCGCCGCGCTCTCCCGCGTCGGCCGTTCGCGCCGTTTGCGTCAAATGCCGGTGGATTGCGATTGTGGTCAGCACGGCTGCTCCGAGCAGCGCCAGATCGCTTTGCCAGTTTGGCCAGTTGCGGTGCGCGGCCATTGCGAACCCTGTGTCGAGTCCCAGCCTCGGCATCAGCCATCGAGGCCCGGCTGTCGAAAGCCGGGCCTCCGGATGGTCCATTGTGCTTCGGTTTACTTCTTCTCGGGCACCCAGGTGGTGCTCGCCTTGTCGTAGGTGAAGCCGGGCGCCTTCTTCAGATCATCCTTGGTCTGGTCGAGCGTGAGCCACCACTTGTCGTTCTTCTTCTGCGTCTTCACTGCGGTGAACGGCACGATGACATCCTTTTCGCCCGCGCCGAGAAATCCGCCGACGCCGACCACGAGCCCGGTGATTTGTCCCTGCTTGTTGACGAGCACGTCGTCGACATCGCCGATCTTGCTTTCCTTCGGATCGTAGATCGACTGCTTGTAGTAGTTGCTGACCGTCCAGCTCTCCGACGGGGCCGCCGACATCGTCGTGGTGGCTGCATAAGCGGCGGTGGACAGGATGGACGCGAAAGCAATTCCTGCGGCGATTTTCTTCATTGTTGTCTCCTCTTGGAAGTTGGGATCATTCAACCGGCGTGGCGCACCGCAGTTCCTGCGATTTAGGAACTTCGTCGAGGTGGCGGGTTAACTTACCGGCGAGGCTCTTTTCGAAGACCTTGCCTGCACGGTCCCGCTTCAAGCCCCTTAGCCCCCAAGGCGGGACCGTGCGCAAGGGGAAGATCACGCATGGCGACCGAAGAGCAGATCAGAGACTACGCGTATCGACTGTGGGACCAGGCCGGGCGACCTGAAGGCAGGGATGCCGAGTTCTGGCACGCTGCCGAGGTGGAGCTGAACGCGGAGAGCGAGAGCCCTGACGCACCGACGCAACCGGATCAGCCAAACAGCCGCACGATTCCGGCTTGATCCTGCATCGCCGCTTTGCCGCCGCTACGCTGGCTCAGCGCCTGATGCCGGCGAATGCGGCCGCGATGCCGCGCTGGAACAGCGACCAGTCGAAGCCGAGCGCAAGCGCGAGGTAGCCGCGGTCGATCATCGCATTGGCCTGATCTGCGGTGCGCGCGACGCCGCCGATCGGCACGCCGCTCTTCAGGATGCCGTCCTCGGCGCGCTGCATCAGCGCCACCACATCGGGGTCGTCGGGCAGGCCGCGCTTGTTGATCGAGGTGGCGAGGTCGCCGGGGCCAATCACGGCGAGATCGATGCCGGGGGTCGCCATGATCTCGTCGATCCGGTTCACGGCCTCGACATGTTCGATCGTGATCATGCAGATCATGTCGTCGTCCGATGTCGCCATGTAGTCGTTCATGGAGACACCCCAGCGGAACGGCGCGTGGAACGGGCCCCAGAGCCGGTCGCCCTTCGGCGGGTAGCGCACGCTGCGGGCCGCCTTCGCCGCATCCTCCGCGTTGCAGATCATCGGAAAATTGATGCCGAGCGCGCCGATATCCATCGGTGCCTTGGCGAGATGTGGCTCGTTGGCTGCGATCCGCACCATCGGCACGCATGGCGTGCCCGACGTCGCGACGATCATCGCATGCGCGGCGGAGAGATCGATCGGGCCGTGCTCGAGGTCGACGATGATCCAGTCGAGCGACTGCGCCATGATCTGCACGGTCTGGATGCTCGGAATGGTCGCGATCGCACCGAAGGTCGGGCGCTTCTCGCGCCACTGCTTGCGCAGGCGGTTGAGCGGCGTCGGCGGTGTCGGCGTCAAATGCAACCCTCCATCCGAGCGGCTTGGCATCGGCTCAGTATGCGCCGGTATGCGCTCCATTGTCGAGGCGCCGGGTTCCGCGGCTCGCGTCGCTTCGCGAAAATGAAAAATCGGAAGAAAGGGAAAATCACCGGCCTTAAATTATCATGTGTTAATCCGATCGTCGGTTCGGTCAGATCGACGGCATTGCGCGTTCGAGCCTGAGGCTGCAACATGACCGCCACTCCTGAGGTGGCGGCGATATGCGCTCTTGGATGATTGTCGTGGCTCTGGTCCTGCTCTGCGGGCCGGGGCTTGCGCAGGAGGACAAGAAGACCGACGACCTCAAGCCGGCGGATCCCGATACAGGGGAAAGCACGGTCGAGGAAGCAACGCTGGGTCTATTGCCCAATCCGTTCGGCAAGCAGGGCATCAAGTTCGCGGTCACCTACATTGGCGAAGTGCTCGGCAACCCGGTCGGTGGCGCGAAGCAGAGCGCCGTCTACGAGGACCGCATCAATTTCGCGGTCGATGTCGATTTCGAGAAGCTGATTGGCCTCAAGCAGCTGGCCTTTCACGCCAATGTCTTTCAGATCGACGGCGGCGGCCTCTCGCGTGGAGCGCTGTTCAATGACCTGGACGTCAGCGGCATCGAGGCGCTGCCGACGACGCGGCTCTACGAGGTCTGGATCGAGAAAAAATGGGGTGACAAGATTGCCCTGCGTGCGGGGCAGCTTGCCGCCGACACGGAGTTCATGACGTCGAAATACACCGACGTTTTCACCAATGCCTCGCTCGGCTGGCCGGCCGGCGCGTCGCTCGATTTGCCGAGCGGCGGACCATCGCCACCGCTCGCAACGATGGGCGCACGCCTGCGCGCCGATGCGACCGACAATCTCACCCTGATCGGCGCGCTATTCGACGGCAACGCCGCCGGACCCGGCACCAACGATCCGCAACTGCGCGACAGGTATGGCGTGAACTTCCGGGTCAACGACCCACCTTTATTGCTCTACGAGGCTCAATTCCAGTGGCATACGAAGAAGGGCGATCCAGGCCTCGCCGGCAAATTCAAGATCGGCGGCTGGCGGCATTTTGGCGCTTTCGCGGACGAACGGTTCGATAGCTCGGGTCTTTCGCTGGCGGATCCCGCAAGCGCCGGAACGGCCGCGGGCTTGACCGGAGATTACGGCGTCTACGCAGTTTTCGAGCAGAAGCTGTTCCGTGTCGGCTC
Source organism: Bradyrhizobium genosp. L (assembly GCF_015624485.1). NCBI lineage: Bacteria > Pseudomonadati > Pseudomonadota > Alphaproteobacteria > Hyphomicrobiales > Nitrobacteraceae > Bradyrhizobium > Bradyrhizobium genosp. L. Next base: position 4,929,078 of record NZ_CP061378.1, on the reverse strand, counting down.
GGACAATGACCGGGGCATCGGCATCTTCGCGCGGGCGTCCTACAGTCCGCCGGACCGCAACCTCATCGACGTCTATGCCGATGGTGGTCTCGAATTCGTCGGGCTCGATGACAGCAGGCCGCACGACAAGTTCGGGATGGCGGCGGCCTATGCACGCGTGTCGCCGCGTGCCCAGGCGCTCGACCGCGACTTTCAGTCGATCGAGGGGATCGGGTGGCCTCTGCGCAGTTCCGAAACCCTGTTGACTGCCGCCTATCAGTATGAAGTCCAGCCAGGGCTCGCGCTTCAGCCCAATGTCCAGTTCATCCATCGTCCCGGCGGCGGTGCGACTGATCCGCTCGGCGTATTGCGCGGCAAACATCTTGGGGATGCAACGGTCCTGGGATTGCGCGCAGTCGTCAAATTCTAAGCGGTCGCCATTCCTGGAAGACCGCGGCGCGGCCGAGCGTTGCTGGATGCTCTATTCCAGCGCGTTGGATCAGGACGGCAGTTGGTGCGTTGGAAAGGAACCTGACTTTCAGCCTGAGAGCCATGCGCACTGCCATCGGTATCCGAGCAAGCCGCCCTCGCGGTGGGCGAACCTTTCCGATCAAAGTCCGGCCGACCGGCGCGGACGTCGCGATCGCACGGACGATTGCCCGCGATACCGCGCCCGCTCCCGAGCAGATCGCGCGGGCCTTGACCTGGGGCGCGGACGAGAAGGTCCTGCTCGTTCTCGCCGCGGCCGGATGGCTTGCGTCGCGCGGGCGCAGCGAGGAACTGCGGTGCGCCGGCAACCACGCGCTGCTGGTGACGCTCGCGGCGTCGCTATTTCCACACGCCCTGAAAATCCTGTTCGATCAGACCCGACCCGATCGTCGAACCGTCGTCGGCCATGTCCACGGCATCTCCTTCTCCGGCAAGCGCGAAGATGCTTTTCCATCCGGTCACGCGCTGCACATGGGCGCGCTCGCATCCGCGGCGGGGGCGTTGCCGGCCGGTCCCCGCCGGGTCATCCGGGCGCTTGCGGTCGGGCTCTCGCTAACTCGCATTGCGGTTCTGGCGCACTGGGCGAGCGACGTGGCGGCGGGATTTGCGCTGGGCGCGGTGCTTGAACGGTCACTGCGATTATGGACCGGCTATCCCGCCGACGCTGCAAAGCAGGCCAGGTCGCAATCGAAACTGCGGACCGAAGCGAAATGACCGAATACGTCATCCGTTTTCTCCTCGGCGGCGTGGTCGTATCGGCCTTCGCCATCCTTGGCGACGTGATGCGTCCCAAGAGCTTCGCCGGTCTGTTCGGCGCGGCGCCGTCCGTGGCGCTGGCCACGCTCGCCATCGCCGTCTATCGGCACGGCGCCGATTATGCCGGCCTGCAGGGCCGAGCGATGATGGCAGGCGCAATCGCGCTTGCCGTCTACAGCGTCGTCGTCTGCCATCTCCTCACTCGCACGAGATTGCGCGCCGCGGCCGCAACGTCATTGTCGCTCGTCATTTGGCTGGTCGTTGCCTTCGGGCTCCTGAGCCTCGCCGGAGGCCGGGCATGACGCCGATCCGCTGCTCGCCATCCTCCCTCAGGGAAGGCCGTTGGTACGAATATCTGATCCGTTTCGTGCTCGGCGGTGGTGCGACGGTCTTCACCGGCCTCGTCGGCAGTCGTTACGGAGCCTCCGCCGGCGGCGTGTTTCTTGCCCTTCCTGCGATCTTCTGCGCCAGCGCAACCCTGATCGAGAAGCATGAAATCCGCCGCAAGCGAGACGCCGGCCTCAACGGTGAACGGCGCGGGCAGCAGGCAGCCGCGCTTGACGCCGCCGGCGCCGCGCTCGGAGCACTCGGCATGCTGGCCTTTGCGTTGGTCTTCTCGGTCACGGTCGAACGCAGCATCGCCGGCGCCTTCATCGGCGCCTCGCTTGCCTGGCTAATCGTCTCGGTGACGGCCTGGTACGTGCGGCGCAAGATCCGATCAGGTCCGCGGACGTGACGGGGGCAGTGGTCGCCGCTGGAATGGCTCAGGCGGGGACGCGGCCGCCGAAAAACGGCGTCAGCGCCGCGGTCAGCTCGTGCGGGCGCTTCGAGGTGAAGATCATCTCGGCGCCGGCCGTGTCGCTCTCGCCGCCAACCGGGCCGAGCAGGTCGGCGACGCGGCGGGCGATCGCGGGCGCCGGGTCGATCCAGTCGACCGGCCAGGGTGCGAGCCTCGTCAGCCGTTCCAGAAGCAGCGGATAATGCGTGCAGGCGAGCACGACGGTGTCGGTGCGGGCGGGATCATCGGCACCGTGGCCGATGAAGCAGGGCGCGAGCTCGGCGGCGATGTCAGCGTCGCGCACGGTCTGCCCGCTGAGCGCGGCTTCCGCGAGCGAGGCGAGCTCGCCGGAGCCGACCAAGGTCACCTCGCAACCTTGCGCGAAATCCGAGATCAGCTTGCGGGTGTATTCCCGCTTCACGGTCCCCTTGGTGCCGAGCACCGAGACGCGCCGCGTCTTCGATGAGGCGCAGGCCGGCTTGATCGCCGGCACGGTGCCGACAAAGGGCAGGGAATAGGCATCGCGCAGGTGCGACATCACCAGCGTGGAAGCGGTATTGCAGGCGATCACGACGAGGTCGGGCGCATGCGCCGCGATCAAATCGCCGACCAGCGGCACGACGCGGGCGATGATCTCCTCCTCGGTATGGTGGCCGTAGGGAAAGAAGGCGTCGTCGGCGACATAGACATAATGCGCGTCCGGCCGGGCGCGAACGATCTCGCGCAGCACCGTCAGGCCGCCGAGGCCGGAATCGAAGACGAGGATGGTTGGGGGGCCTGCCACGTGCAAAATCCTATCCGAACCAGGGTTACCATTCAGTTGTTTTTGGCCTCCCGGCGGCCCGGGGCGACAAGGCGACGACACAAGGCGGTGAAATCGGGGAATTTCATATAGGCTTGACCGATAGCTGTAACTATTAGGGCAAGCCATTGCCGTGGCGTACAAAATCCGAACGAGGGCCGCAGGGGGGCCTGGCCAATGATCCGCAATACCGCTGCGAACTGGGGCTCGCTCGCCCGCGCGTTCCATTGGGTGCTCGGCATCGCCATCATCGGCATGCTGGCCTATGGCTGGTGGATGAACCATTTCCCGGCGCGGGCGGACCGCTACTTCTACCGCTCGATCCACGCCGATATCGGCTATCTGGTGCTGCTCCTGACCGTGCTCCGGCTGGTCTGGCGCGGCGTCAATCCGACGCCGGAACTGCCGGCCGATATCCCCACCTGGCAGCGCATCGCCGCGCGTGTCAGCCACATCGCGCTCTATCTCGTCACCATCCTGGTGGCGCTGTTGGGCTGGGCTCATTCCGGTTCCCGCACGCCCGACTATTCCAGCTTCTTCGGCCTGTTCCACGTGCCGCAGATCACCTCGCCCGACAAGGCGGCGGCGGATGCCTTCGAGCACCGCCATATCTTCTTCGCCTATGTGCTGATGGCGCTGGTCGCGCTGCATCTGCTCGCGGTCGCCTACCATCACTTCGTCAGACGCGACCGCGTCGCGGCGCGAATGGTCGGCGCCGGGCAGGCGGACGGCGCGAGCTGAGACGGCACCGGGCCGTCCGCGACAATTTAGCCCGCTCTCCTTCTGATTGTGTCTTGCCTGCAGGGCAATTTCAGGCAAGCATGCCGCTTTTGCGATTTTTCAGGCGGAAGCATCGATGCCAAAGAATATTGTCCTCCTGTCCGACGGGACGGGAAACAGCTCCGCAAAGATCTTCAAGACCAACGTCTGGCGGCTGTTCCAGGCGCTCGATCTGCGGGATGCCGCCAAGCAGGTGGCGTTCTACGACGACGGTGTCGGCACCTCGTCGTTCAAATGGTGGGCGGCGATCACCGGCATCTTCGGCATCGGCCTGAAGCGCAACATCCTCGACATCTATTGCTTCTGCAGCCGCAACTACCGGCCGGGCGACCGCATCTTCGGTTTCGGTTTCAGCCGCGGATCCTTCACCATGCGCGTGGTCGCGGGCTTCATCGCCACGATCGGCCTTGCGCCGTACAACGGCAGCGAGGCCGATCTGAGGGCGTGGGCGATCGTCGCCTATCGGGAATACCGCAGGATGGGAACGGCCAAGACCATGGCGCGCTTCCATCTGCATGTGCTGCGCGCGATCCGCGACTTCTTCAGCCACGCATTGATGGGCAAGCCGCGCTATCAGGACATCGAGCAGCAGTTCGTTGCCGTCGACCGAATCGAATTCCTCGGTGTGTGGGACACCGTCGATGCCTATGGCGGACCGATCGACGAGATCGTGCGCGCCATCGACTACTGGTACTGGCCGCTCTCGCTGCCCGACCGCTTCATGAACCGCAAGATCCAGCGCGCCTGCCAAGCGCTCGCGATCGAAGAGGAGCGCGACGCGTTCAAGCCGGTGCTGTGGGACGAGCGTTACGTCAAGGCGCCGGCCAAAGACGGCGCGCCTCATCGCCAGCTCGTTCCGATGATGGATGGCTGGGCGCCGCCGCGGGTCGAGAACGGACGGCTCGCGCCGATCGACGAGGAGCGCGTCAGCCAGGTCTGGTTCGTCGGCGTCCACTCCGACGTCGGCGGCGGCTATCCGCAGGACGGGCTGTCCTACTTCACGCTCGACTGGATGATCGCTCGCGCGCGGGTCTATGGGCTTCTGCTCTGCGACGCGCAAACCGCGCAATACGCGCCGCTGGCCAACCGCTTCGACAAGCTCAACGACTCCCGGCGCGGGTTCGGCTCATACTACCGCTACAAGCCGCGCAAGCTTGCCGACATCTACAGCCTGGCGCCTTACCGGTTGTCGGTGAAAGGCGATTGGCGCCACATCAAGCAGCTCTTCAACAACGAGCCCGACACCGAACACGACGTCAAACGTCAGCTCGTCGACGAGAACGCGGAGGTGCTGCCGCGGCCGGATCCCAAGATCCATCAAGGCGTGTTCGATCGGATCGATCATGGCACCGACGGCTATGTGCCGATCGTGATTCCGGGGGACTACGGCGTCACCGACAAGTCCGGAGCCATTCGCAGTCACGTCCGCGAGACGCCGGATCAGGCGCAACGGCGGGCCAACCGGCAGGAGGAGGTCTTTGACCTCGTCTGGAAGCGGCGTGTCGCCTATTTCGCCAACATGTTCGGCCTGCTGGTCCTGTTCTGCATGCCGCTGCTGCAGCGCTGGTGTCCGGGGCTCGGTGCGGGAAGCCCGTTCGCGTTCCTGATTCCGGCCGTCGATGTTGTGGCGAACTACCTGCCGGGTCTTCTGAAGCCGTGGCTGGATGCATTCCGGGAGGGGCCGGAACGGCTGTTCGCCGGACTGGTGTTCGTCGGGCTGTTGACGATCTACGGCACTGCGATGCAGGGGCGGATCCGCGACCGCATGCGATCGATCTGGCGGACGCCCGACACCCAAGCCGCGGCGCCGCCGGACAGCCGTATCTACCGGCTGCGTAGCGCCGGACCCTACAAGGCGATGTACTACGTCCTCACCCATTGGACCCTGCCGTCGGTCTTCGCTCTCGTCATTCTCGGCATGCTGCTGGTGCTGGTGTGGTACACGGCCTCGGCGGTCAGCCGGGTGTCGTTCGTCGCCTATGATGCGACCGGCCATGTTTGCGCGGCCGGCAAGGCGCCCGCCGAAGTGACGAAGGACCCTCAGCACGCTGCGTTTGCAACCAGTGCACTTTGTACCGCGACCGGGATGAAGGTCACGAAAGGGCAGACCTACGACGTCACGCTGACCGTCAACGAGCCTTGGGAGGATGTCGGACCCGATCCCCAACAGAAGGGAATCGCGACCGGGCCGAATGGCTTCGGATCCGACAAAGCGAACTGGCTCATGACCAGTGGCCTGCCTTACAGACGTCTGGTCGCCTCGAACTGGCTTGCAACCGTGATCCGGATCGGCGGCAGCGGCTTCGGCGAAATGGTGTTGCCGTTTGAAAGTGTCGATTGCCAATGCACGGGAGCGCCGACGCACTACAAGACGAGTTTCACTGCGAAGCAAAGCGGCGAGGTTTTCGTCTACGTCAACGACGCGATCATCAACTGGATCGGGCTCGATTACTTCTACAAGAACAACAAGGGTACCGCGGACATGACGATCGCGCTCAAGCCGAATTGAGCCCGGCGAGGCCGTTGTCGGATGCCTCGCCGGAGCCAACGATGACGCGCGTGGCTATCCCGCCGGCATCTGCTTCTCGACCAGGCGCACCCAGTAGGAGGCGCCGTGGCCGAGGATGTTGTCGTTGAACTTGTAGGCCGGGTGGTGGCACATCGGGCCTTCGCCCATGCCGAGGAAGACGAAGGCGCCAGGGCGCGCTTCCAGCATGAAGGCGAAATCCTCGCCGCCCATCACCGGCGTCAGGTTCTCGTCGACGCGGTCTGCGCCGACCACGTCGCGGGCGATCTCGGCAGCGATGCCGGCCTCGCGCCGATGGTTCACGGTGGCCGGATAGAGCCTTGTGTATTTCGTCTCCGCCGATCCGCCATAGGCGCGCGCGATGCTGTCGGCGACTTCGCCGATCCGGCGCTCGACCAGATCGCGTACCTCCGGGGCGAGCGTGCGCACGGTGCCGCCGAGCTTGACCGTTTCCGGGATGACGTTGAAGGCGGTGCCGGCCTCGAACATGGTGATCGAGATCACCGCCGACTTCAGCGGATCGACATTGCGCGACACGATCGACTGCAGCGCGTTGATGACCTGGGCGCCGATCAGGACGCTGTCGACGGCCTGGTGCGGCGCGGCACCGGCATGGCCGCCCTTGCCGCGGATCGTGATCTGCACGGTGTCGGAGGAGGCGAGCATCGGGCCCGGCGTGGTGGCGAAATGGCCTTCGGGCAGGCCGGGCATGTTGTGCAGGCCGTAGACCTCCTGGATGCCCCAGCGCGTCATCAGCCCGTCCTCGACCATTGCCTTGCCGCCGGCGCCGCCTTCCTCGGCCGGCTGGAAGATCACGATCGCAGTGCCGTCGAAATTGCGGGTCTCGGCGAGATACTTTGCGGCACCCAGGAGCATCGCGGTGTGGCCGTCATGGCCGCAGGCGTGCATCTTGCCGGGGACCTTCGAGGCGTAGGGCACGTCGGCGGCCTCCTCGATCGGCAGCGCGTCCATGTCGGCGCGGAGCCCGATGGTCTTGCCCGAGCCGTTCTTGCGGCCACGGATCACGCCGACCACCCCGGTGCGGCCGATGCCGGTCACCACCTCGTCGCAGCCGAACTCGCGCAACCTGTCGGCGACGATGCCGGCGGTGCGATGCACCTCGTAGAGCAGTTCGGGGTTCTCGTGGAAGTCATGGCGCCAGGCAGCCATTTCATCGGAGAGGGCGGCAACGCGGTTGACGATCGGCATGGGAGCAGTCCGTTTCTTGTGAATTCGTAGGGCGGATTAGTGTAGCGTAACGCGCTGCGTCTCCAACGGCAAATCTCAGATTGCGCATAGCCAAATCCGGCCAACCACGCACGCTGCGACTAGTCACCAAAGATCAATTTCTTCGGTTCTGGAAAATGACCGAGCTCGATGCATTTTGCCAAGCACGAACGCAGCACGTCTCGGGTGAAGTAGGCCAATTCCGGCAACTCAGCCAGTCGCGCTCCTGAACCATGGGCGACTTTTGAACGAGCATTGTAGCTTTGTCGGAGGCGTTCAAACATTTCTTCTCGCTCTGATCCACTCTTTAGGAGATTGGCGATGTAGAGGCAGAGGCGGAAAGACAGCTCAGTTTCTGTCCTGAACAGCGCCTCGAGGCCACTCCAAGCGAGCAGAAGAGCGACGTTCGCGTAGGGAACGCAGTGAAATGACGTTAGGGCTTGCATTGCATTTTGAAACATTGCCTTCTTTGTGAAACGCAGCGCCGTAGCCATGTTGGCTTTGATCCAGATAGCGTCCTCGTTCGTCAGCGCTATATCTTGATAGTGAGTAGGGCTGGCCTCAATAAACGGCATGCAAAAAATGTCGTGGCACTCAAAATCTTGGTCGAGCATTGAGACGTTAAGAATCGCAGGTGCGTTAATCCAGCCGCCAGTCTTGATCATAAGCAAGAATGAAAAAACATGCACAGGATCGAATTCAAACGTTCCATCGCCGTTCGGGCTCCGTAGCGCGATTTCGAAGTCTACGCCGTCAATTTTCTTGAATGTTTCCCGACCTTCGCGGATGTGCTTTAGTTTGATCCCAATGCGTTGTTTGGCATCCCTCCGATAAAGATAGACGAGAGCTGGGTCGCCGTCAGGGTATATAGCGAATTTGTCGAACTCCAGCTTGACGCCCCTACAAGGTATGTAGCGCCAATACCAATAGATCATGGCTGGTATCAACTTTCCCCGAACACCCGCTTGAAGATCGTGTCGACGTGCTTGAAGTGATAGCCGAGATCGAACTTCTCCTCGAGCTCGGCGTCCGTCATGTATTTCTTCACGTCGGCATCCTGCTTCAGCAGCGTCAGGAAGTCGCCTTCGCCGCGCCACACCGGCATCGCGTTGCGCTGCACGAACTTGTAGGCGTCCTCGCGGCTGGCGCCCTTTTGCGTCAGCGCGATCAGCACGCGTTGCGAATGCACGAGACCTCCGAGACGGTCGAGGTTCTTCTGCATGTTCGCAGGGTACACCAGTAGCTTCTCGATCAGGCCGGCGAGGCGGACCAGCGCGAAGTCGAGCGTCACGGTGGCGTCGGGCGCCATCATGCGCTCGGCAGAGGAGTGCGAGATGTCGCGTTCGTGCCAGAGCGCGACGTTCTCGAACGCCGGCGTCACATAGGCGCGTACCATGCGCGACAGACCGGACAGGTTTTCCGACAGCACCGGGTTGCGCTTGTGCGGCATCGCCGACGAGCCCTTCTGGCCTTCGGAGAAGAATTCCTCGGCCTCCAGCACCTCGGTGCGCTGCAGATGGCGGATCTCGACCGCCAACCGCTCGACTGACGCTGCGATCACGCCGAGGGTGGCAAAATACATCGCGTGGCGGTCGCGCGGGATCACCTGCGTCGAGACCGGCTCGGGCCGCAGGCCCATCGCCTTGGCAACGTGCTCTTCGACCCGCGGATCAATCTGCGCGAAGGTGCCGACCGCGCCCGAGATCGCGCAGGTCGAGATTTCGTCGCGCGCGGCGACCAGGCGGGCGCGGGCGCGGGCAAACTCGGCATGGGCGTAGGCGAGCTTGAGCCCAAAGGTGACGGGCTCGGCATGGATGCCGTGGGAGCGGCCGATGGTCGGCGTCATCTTGTGCTCGAAGGCGCGCGTCTTCAGCGCGGCCAGCACTTTATCGAGGTCAGCGAGCAGCAGGTCGGCAGCGCGCTTGAGCTGGACGTTGAGGGTGGTGTCGAGCACGTCGGACGAAGTCATGCCCTGGTGCACGAAGCGCGCCTCGGGGCCGACGATTTCGGCCAGATGGGTCAGGAAGGCGATGACGTCATGCTTGGTCTCGCGCTCGATCTCGTCGATCCGCGCCACGTCGAAGGTCGCATCCTTGGCCTTGGCCCAGATCGTCCGCGCCGCCTCCTTCGGGATCACGCCGAGCTCGGCCTGCGCGTCGGCGGCATGCGCCTCGATCTCGAACCAGATCTTGAAACGCGTCTGCGGCTCCCAGATGGAGGCCATTTCCGGGCGGGTGTAGCGGGGGATCATCGAAAACTCCGAAGGGGGGCGGGGCGCGCGAGGCGACTCCCGGCCGATTTGTTTTTTACGCCGTGCTTTAGCAAATCGGGGCCGCGGAGGCCACCCAAACGGTGGATTTGGCGGGGAAAACCGGTCCGAATTGCGCGTCGCCGCCCCCCCGCCGCGCCGCTGGGCGAGGTGGTCCATGATTTCTGATTATTGGAAAATACCCCTGAGTTGCCCGACGTGTCAACAGCCGGGTCGGACACTGCCGGGTCGGACGCTGACCGCCGCCAGCTCCTTTGCATGGGGTTGTTTTCGACATTTTTGGCGGAGCCGCGTCCGCCTTCGCCCGGAGGCAGGCTTCGGCGAAGAGAGAGCAAGGGGACGCAGCCGGCTACAGATTCGCCAGCCCGCATTCGACCGCCAGCCGGACCAGCTGGGCGTCGGTCCGCATCCCGGTCTTGGCCTTGATCAGATAGTGGTAGTTCTGCACGGTCTTGGTCGAGAGGTTGAGATTTTCGGCGATCTGCTCCTTGGTGCTGCCGGCGGCGAGCTGCCGAAGAATCTCGATCTCGCGCTCGCCGAGCTGGTCGAGCGCCGACTTGCTCGGCACCAGGCTCTCCAGCGCCAGCACCCGGGCGACGTCGTCGCTCATCGCGTGCTCGCCGCGCGCCACCGAGCGGATCGCTGTGATCAGCTCGGCCGGCTCGCTGCCCTTGGTGACGAAGCCGCTGGCGCCGGCGCCGAACGCGGCCTTCACCTGCGCCGCCTCGCTGTGCATGCTGAAGACCAGGATGCGGGCGGCGGCGTCGCGGGCGCGGATGTTCCTGATCGCCTCCAGCCCGCTCGCACCGGGCATCGAGATGTCCATCACCACCACGTCGGGTGCGTGCGACTTGAACTCGCGATAGGCGCCGGCCGCATTGTCGGCCTCGGCGACGACGCGAAAATCGTCCTGGTGCTCTAGCACGCGGCGATATCCCTGGCGGACGACGGGATGGTCGTCGACCAGCAGGATCGAGATGCCCCGGGTTTTCGCCGCGGTCATCTCAGGCGGCGAGCGGAATCGTGGCCGCGACGGAGAGGCCACGGCTGGCGCGTGCGATCGACAGCGAGCCGCCGAGCGCGGCGACGCGCTCGCTGACCCCGGTGAGGCCGAAGCCGGCCGATTGCGCCACCTTGGCCGCGTCGCCGCCGCCATCGTCTTCCACCCGCACCAGCAGCGCGTTCTCAGCGCCGGTGCGTCGCTCGATCCGCAGCACGATCTCGCGCGCCGCGCTGTGGCGCAGGGCATTGGTCAGGCATTCCTGCGCGACGCGGTAAGCGGTGGTGGCGACCGTGCCGCTGATGTCGGCGAGATCGCCCTGCAGGTCGAGCTGGATCAACGGCCGGGTCGCGGCGCGCGAGCGCCAGCTATCGACGAGATCGACCAGGCTCGCCTCGAGCCCCAGCTCCTCTGCCGGCGGATGGCGCAGCCGGTTCAGCGTATCGCGCAGGCAGGCGATGATGCGGCGCGTGGCCTGTGAGATCATCCGCGCATCCTGCGCTATCTCGGTGCCGTCGGCGTATTTGTCGCCGGCGCTGGCCTCGATCGTGGTGGCGAAGGCGAGGATCGCGGTGAGGTTCTGGCCGAACTCGTCGTGCAGCTCGCGGGCCAGCGCACGGCGTTCGTCGTTGCGGATCTCGAGCAGCCGCCGGGTCAGCACGGCGCGCTCCTCCTGGGCCTCCGCAAGGCGGTCGCCGAGCTCGCTGACCGCCTGTCCGATCATCGCGAGCTCCATCGAGCGGATCCGCGGCAGCGGTGTCCGGTACTCGCCATCGGCCATGCGCTGCAGCGCCGTCACGATCGAGCGGGCCGGCGCCAGCGTGTGTGCGATAGCGAGCGAGGCGAGCAGCGCGATCGCCAGCGCCATCAGCAGCGCGACGTGGATGTTGTCCAGGATGTGCTGCCAGGCCAGCGCGATCGCCGCGGCCGGATCCGGGGTGGCGCGGACGGTTCCCGCGGTTGCTGCGCGGGCGCTGATCGGCCGCTCGATGGTGGCGTGCTCGCCAAGCACCGTCTGCACGGTGGCGGCGAACCAGCGCGGTGGCGCCTTGCCGATGCCCTTGCTTTGGCCGCAAAGCGGCTTCTCGAACGCGCCGGCCGGTTCGAACTGCACGCAGATGCCGGGCGCGATCAGCCCCATGGTCTCGATGGTGCGCCAGTCCGGCGCCGGCAGCAATTGTTCGCGCATCCGGTTGCTGCGCAGCAGCAATTCGCGCCAGTACAGCGCTTCGAGCGCCTGCGAAACCCGTTCGGCGGAGGCCGAGGTGGCGCGATCGACGCTGCGATAGGCATCGATCGTGGCCCAGATGGTGGCAGCTCCGAGGCACAGGGCGACGATGACGAGCAGGCGGGCGACCAGTTGAAGCACGAGGCGCATGCGATCCACTCCGCGGCTAGAGCATGATCCGGAAAGGTGCGAGGCGGTTTTCCGACAGCATCGTGCTCAAAGGCGAAGCCGGAGCGTAACAGCACCCGTGTTCCCCGCCAATTGCAACCGTGAGAGGCCATGCAGATCGGGCAATTTGCCCAAAGGAATTTGGGCAGATCTCTTTGGACGGCGGTTGCGGCGTCTGCTCTAACGATGGGCGAGGCGCCAGACCTCTGGGAACGATTGACGGGAGCTAACGCAGCATGAGTGCCAAGGTCGGCGCTGCCGCATCAGCCGGCACGGGGACGGCGGAGCGCAGCGTGCTGCTGCTCTGGATGATCTTCACGGGTCTCTCGATCTTCGCCGCGTTCCTGCTCTGGCGCTACGGGCTGATCGCGCTGATGGTGCGTTCCGACCGCACCTACATCTCCAGCGTGATTGCCGCGCTTTACGTCGCAACCTGCGTCCATTGCTTCTGGCGGACGCGGGCGATCGCCCGCGAAGGGGAGGTGGCGCGCGACTGTCGCGCGATCCTCGCCAGGCCCGAAGGTGCCGCAGCACTGGCCGCCGATGCGCGCGGATTGCCGCGCGGCCTCGTCACCGACCACATCAAGAGTCTGATTCAGAAGGCTGCCGCGCAGGTCAAGGGGCCGATCGACCAGACGCTGCTGCTGCGCACCCTGGCCGATCGCCTGCGCGGCTCCAACGGCTTCGGCGCCTTCGTCTCCGACACGCTGATGAAGCTCGGCCTGCTCGGTACCATCATCGGCTTCATCATCATGCTGGCACCGATCGCGAGCCTCGATGCCGCCGACAAGGTCGCGATGAAGTCGTCGATGGGGCTGATGAGCGACGGCATGGCGGTCGCGATGTACACCACGCTGGCCGGGCTGATCGGATCGATCCTGGTCCGCATCCAGTACTACATGCTCGATGCCGCGACCCAGCGGGTGTTCTCCGACACCGTCGTGCTGACCGAGACGCACGTCACGCCGGCACTGGAGCGCGGCCTCGGAACGCCGTCATGATGGACGAGTTCGGGCTCTATCCGCGCGAGGAAGCGTTCGATCCCCTTGGTGTCATGCTGTTCAAGGCGCTGCAGGTGGTCGCCTTCCTGTTCTTCCTGGCGCTGCTTGCGGTGTCGCCCGACTCCAAGGACGGCAAGATCGAATCGAAGGCGGAATTCATCATCACGATGGACTGGCCGGACAACCATCCCGACGATCTCGACCTGTTCGTGCAGGATCCCGCCGGCAACATCGCCTGGTACCGGCACAGAGAGGCCGGCTTCCTGACGCTCGACCGCGACGACCGCGGCGGCGCCAACGATTTCATCGTCGTCAACGGCAAGAAGATCGCCTCGCCGATCCGCGAGGAGATCGTCACGCTGCGCGGCATCGTCCCCGGCGAATACACCGTCAACGTCTCGCATTTCTCGGCCACCACAGGCGAGCCGGTCGAGGCCAATGTGAAGGTGCAGAAGCTCAACCCGACGGCGCAGGTGGTCTTCGACGACAAGCTCACCGTCAACCACACCGGCGACGAGAAGACCGCAGTGCGGTTTCGTCTCGATGCCGAGGGCAAGGTGATCAATGTCGACCAGCGGCCGAAATCGCTGCTCGAGACCTTCCGCAGCGGTTGGCGCAATGGCGCCGACGTCGATCCGAAAACCGGCGTGAGGGCCTCCGGAACCAGGAACTTGGACCGTGACTAGCCTCTCGCAGATCATCCTCACCCTCGTGGTCGCCTATGCCGTGATCGGCGCGCTGTTGCTGATCGTGCTGGTCTACGCCCGGCTGCACTGGTCGCTGAAGGCGGTCGCGATCGTCGTCACCAGCGCGTTCTATTTCGTCAGCTTCGGCGGCATGCGCTCCCTGCTCGGCTGGGCCTCGACCGAGCAGTTGCCCGCCAACTTCAAGCTGCTGGCGACGCGGATCGTGGAGCCGCATTCGCTGGAGGGCGACCCAGGTGCGATCTACCTCTGGGTCGAAGAGCTCGACGAGGACAACCGGCCGAGCGCGATCCCGCGTGCCTTCCGCATTCCCTACAGCGAGGCCCTGGCCGAGCAGACCCATACCGCGGACACCGAGGTCAAGGCCGGCCATCCGCAGGGCGGGAGGGCCGCTGATTTCGGCGGCGGCGAGGGGACCATCCTGGACCTGGTCCGGGAGTACATCACCCCCAAGACCATCCTGGAGACCTCGGGCGGCGATTCTACCACGGGGGTGTTCGTGCCCCCGCCGGCGGGCGCGCAGGGCTCGGTCTTCAACCCGCTGCCGCCGCCCAAGATGCCGCCCAAGGACGCGCAGCAATAGGTTCCCGGCGCTGCGAATTGGTCAGCAAAGCAGACGGTAGTGATCCGGAATTCCTCAAATTCTTGAAGCGTGTAGTCTAAGGGCATCCGGGGCTAGATTTTCATCGCGAAACCATTTTCCCGGCGAAGGGGCCCTTGCGTGAGCGGGGCCCCTTTCGTTTTCGAGGTTCAACCCCATGCAAAGGAGCATCGCGCCAGCCGCTGCTCGCGGCCGGCCGCCATGGCTGTCAGTTCACAAAATATTGTCTGACAGATATTGAAATCTGTCAGCGCGATGGTGTATATATCATTCAGCGCCAAGGAGGAGGGCGCGCCCGGTGGCTGTACCGTCGCGTTTGGCGTCGGAAGGGGTCAGCCACACCTGATTTGACCACCTCGAAGGACTACCTCCATGACGATAGAAATCTTTCAATTGACCGCCCAGATTCAACAGTGGCTCAACCTTCGCGTCGCCCGCCATTTGGCTGCCCAGGCCGCCAAATTCAGCCGCGGGACTGACGGCGAGACCCAGACGACGGTGAACGCATGAACGAGGCGGTGGTTTTGACACCCGAGCGGATCCTCGAGGCAACCGAGGATGTATTGAGGCGCTTCGGGCTCGCCAAGGCCACCGTCGTCGACGTCGCCCGTGCACTGGATGTCAGCCACGGCAGCGTCTACCGCCATTTTCCCAGCAAGGCCTCGCTGCGCGACGCGGTGGCAAAACGCTGGCTCGACCGCGCCAACGAGCCGCTGTGCAGGCTCGCGGCAAGTTCCGGCCCGGCGCCGGAGCGGCTGGAGAAATGGCTCCGCACCATGTTTGCGATCAAGCAGAAGAAGGTCTGCGACGACCCTGAAATGTTTGCCACCTACCTCGCGCTGGCCCAGGAGGCCCGCGAGGTGGTGGAGGCATACAAGGACAAGCAGGTCGATCTGCTGGCGAAGATCCTCACCGATGGCGTGACGCAAGGCGTGTTCGAGATCGACGACGTCAAGGTCACCGCCCGCGCGGTGTTCGACGCCACCGCCCGCTATCATCATCCGGCGCATGCCGAGGAGTGGGCCAAGCCGGAATGCCCGTCGCGGATCGACGCGCTGATCGCCCTGCTGCTGAAGGGCCTGCGGGTCTGCAAGCAGTAAGCCAGGCCGGCTGATTCACGGCACATCGCAAGCCGACGAAATGGAACTCGCCGAGGCTGCGACAGCTCGTCTCGATGCTCTCATTGTTGTGATCGACCCGCGCAACCGAACCTGCGGAGCCGCGGAAGCTTGGCGCTGCGGCAAATTCCCTTCGCCAGCAACGTGTTTCGCGAACAGGCGCCACGCCGTGCCTTCACCTTGAGCATGGGTGACGTGTCGTCCTCACCCATTGAGATGACGACAGGCCGCAACGGTCATCTCATTTTGCGCATCGATTGCTTCGGCGGAGGTTCGAAGATGAGACACGCATCATTGCCGATCGAGACGATAGAAGCCTCAGCACCTCCTGATCGCCCGATTCAGACCGGGCTGGGCGCATTCTTCCTGCCCATCCTGCAAGCACTGCACGACTCGCGACGCCGGCAGGCGCAGCAGATCATTCACCGTTATCGCCACCTGTTGTCCGATGCGGACGCGGGCCATTCCAGCAACAGGTGAGACCAAACATGCCGTTCATTGCAAAGAAACTGCCTGCGCGACGCCCGGCGCCGAACCCGCTCGACAGCAATCTCGGCCTGCTCGCTGTCTTCGCGATCGCGGTCCTGATCCTGCATTTGCTGGCCGCCGCCTGGCTGCAGCAAACCGCGGAGAAATCCAGCACGGCACCTGCCGCCGCGGCCATGATGCTCGACGCAGACTAGAGCATTTTCGGTTCTGATTGAATCAGAACCGAAGCTCTAGTTTTTTGTTTTGACGCGTTTTCTTCACGCGAACCGGTATCCACTTCGCTCGAAAACGCTCTAGGAACGGACGCCGATCATGCGGTCCGCTCGTCGAGCTGGGACAAACGTTCGGCCTCCGCGATATCCTCGACGGTGTTGGCATTGAAGAACGGATCGAGTGGGGCCACCGGCCACTCGACGGTGGCGAGCGGATAGCGCGAGGTCCAACGGTCGATCTTGCGAAGGCCTTCGACGACGAGGGCCTGGCGCAGCTCTTCGCGCAGCCGAACTCTCCAGAGCCCAACGACGGGATGCGTCTGTCCGCCGGATGCGGCGACCGCAAGCTCGGCGTTTCGTGCTGCACGTTCCGCCTCCAGCCGCGCGACGAGGTCTCGCGGCAGGAATGGGCAGTCTCCAGGCGCGCTCAGCAGCCATTCCGCGTCCGGACGGTTGGCCGCGGTCCAGTCGAGCGCGGCCAGGATTCCGGCGAGGGGACCCGGGTAGTCGGCGACATCGTCGGCGATCACCGGAAGGCCGAAGGCGGCGAAGCGTGCCGGATCGCCGTTGGCGTTGAGGATCAGTCCGGAGCACTGAGGAGCGAGGCGAGCGATGACGCGCTCCAAAATCGTCTTGCCGGCGATCACGCGCATCGGCTTGTCGCCGCCGCCCATCCGGCGTGCGAGGCCGCCCGCAAGCACGACGCAGGGAATCTCAGTCGCCACGGCCTTCGCCCTCGCCCTTGCGCTTGTGGCGTGCAGACTCCTCTTCGACGTAAGCCAGGTCCTGATCGAACACGATGCGCTCCGCTCCGGACAAGGCGATAAATCGCTTGCCCTTCGCGCGACCGACCAGCGTTAAGCCGACCTGGCGCGCGAGATCGACGCCCCATGCCGTGAAGCCCGACCGCGACACGAGGATCGGGATGCCCATCCGGACCGTTTTAATCACCATCTCGGACGTGAGCCGACCCGTGGTGTAGAGGATCTTGTCCGCCGGATCGACGCCGTGCCGATAGATCCAGCCGGCGATCTTGTCGACCGCATTGTGGCGGCCCACGTCCTCGGTGTAGCAGACGGGTTCACTTTCTCTACAGAGCACGCACCCGTGGATGGCGCCCGCTTCCAGGTAGAGCGAAGGCATGGTGTTGATCGTGTGCGTCATCCGGTAGAGCCAGGATGTGCGCAGTTGGGCTTTCGGAAGCGCGACGCTTTCGACCGCCTCCAGTAGGTCACCGAACGCCGTGCCCTGGGCGCAGCCTGACGTCTGCGTTCGCTTTTTCAGCTTCGCCTCGAAGTTCGTGTGATGCTCGGTCCGCACGACCACGACCTGAAGGTCGTCGTCGTACTCCACTTCGGTCACAACGTCGTTGTACTTGAGCATGTTCTGGTTGAGCAGGTAGCCGAGCGCGAGATACTCCGGGTGGTCGCCGATCGTCATCATGGTGACGATCTCCTGAGCGTTGAGGTACAGGGTTAGAGGGCGCTCCACGGGCACCTTGATGTCGACGGTCGCGCCGGTTTGATCGACCCCGGAGACCTGCCGGGTCAGGCGCAAATCGTCCGGATCGGGCACGATCAAGGGAGCCGGCGGCTTTTCCATTTTCATCATCACGGTAGGTTAGCATGACAAGGCCGGAGCAACGATATAATCCGGGCCGAAAGAACGGCACGGGGTGGGTTCCCCGAAGTTTTTGGAGCGATGATGAAGGTTATCGGGCTTTCGGGGTGGAGCGGCGCCGGCAAGACGACCTTGCTCGCGCAGGTCATCCCGTACTTTCTCGGCCGCGGTCTCCGCGTCTCCGTTATTGAACAGGCGCATCATGATTTCGACGTCGACGTTCCCGGCAAGGACTCTTGGGTGCACCGGCAGGTAGTTGTCGAAGGCTTCAAACGCCGCGCCATCGGTAGCGTCGCCGCTCCGGCCGCGGTTTGAGGGGCAGGCGATGGCTCAATTGTCCGACGACTGCTTCGCTTTCGGTGGCCCGATGATGCCGGTCGACGAGGCCGTCGGCATCATCGCCTCGCGGTTGACGGCGGTCGCGGAGAAAGAGACGGTCGGCCTCATGGACGCCGACGGCCGCGTCCTCGCCATCGACATCGCGGCGCCCCTGCCGCTGCCACCGTTCATGAACTCAGCTGTCGACGGATACGCAGTTCCCGCAAGCGATCTGCGGCGGGACGCTTCTTCGGCCGTCCCTGTCGAGGGGCGCGTGCAGGCCGGCGCTGCGGCGCCCGCGGTACGGCCGGGACACGCGGTCCGGATCTTCACCGGCGCGCCGATGCCCGCGGGTACCGACACGGTTTTCATGCAGGAGGACGTCCGTATCGACGAGACGGATCGCGTGGTGCTGCCGCCCGGCCTCAAGGCCGGCGCCAACGTGCGGCCCGCCGGCGAGGATATTCCCCTCGGTCACGTCGCGCTGCGGGCCGGCAGGCGGCTCCGGCCCCAGGACATCGCGGTCGCGGCGGCGTTCGGCCTGACGACCCTTGAAGTGATCCGCCGGCTGCGAGTGGGCGTGTTCTCCACGGGCGACGAACTGGCTGCTCCCGGGACTGCCCGAAAGGAAGCCCAACTTTTCGATTCCAACCGCTTCATGCTGATGGCGATGTTGCGGAGGCTCGCCTGTGAGGTCGGCGATCTCGGGATTCTGCGCGACGAACCGTCCGCGCTGGCGAAAGCCCTCAAGGCCGCCGCCGGCCGGTACGACCTGATCCTGACCACGGGGGGCGTTTCGACCGGCGAAGAGGACCACGTGAGGACCGCGGTTGAAAGCGTTGGATCGCTGGTCCTGTGGCGAATGGCCATCAAACCTGGGCGTCCTGTGGCAATGGGCGTCATCGACGGGACGCCGCTGATCGGTCTACCAGGCAACCCGGTTGCGAGTTTCGTGACCTTCGTCCACGTCGTTCGGCCCGCCGTGATGGCGCTGTCCGGAGCGACGCCGGCGCCGATGCTGCCGATCCCGGTTAGGGCTGCGTTCGCCTATAACAAGAAGCTCGAGCGGCGCGAGTACGTCCGAGCCTCGCTTCGCAGAGCGGAGGACGGTACGCTCGAGGCGGTCAAGTTTCCACGCGAAGGGGCCGGACTTCTCTCGTCGCTGGTCGATACCGACGGCCTTGTAGAGCTCGGCGAATCCATCGTCCGCGTCGAGCCCGGCGATCAGGTCGGATTTCTCGGCTATGCGGACCTATTGTAGCGCAATCCCATGACGACCACGAAACTCGACCTGACTGGCCGCCGCTGTCCGATTCCCGCCTTGAAGACACGCAAGGCATTGACGTCGATCAGGCCGGGCGACTTCCTGGAAGTTCATTGCACGGATCCGCTCTCCGTTATCGACATCCCGAACCTGATCCGCGAGACCGGCGATGCCGTGGAAATACTGCAACGGGACGAGAACAGGGTTGTGTTCTTGATAGAGAAAGCAGATCGCCCGATAGGCAAGTCATAACGACGCTTGCGGGATCTGTCCGACCAGACGTGCGGCGTCTCGAACCATTCTAAATGCACCCTTGCCTCTGGCATACCAAGGGCTAGAGTCTGTCAGATCGCTGCGCCGGAGAGCTTGGATTTCATGGAAGACGACGTCCACAAGGTCCGCCAATTCGAGCACCCGGGCGAGGGTCGGAAACGGGCCAAGGCGACCCCGAAGGGCCGCCAGGTCGATCCGGCGGCAGCGCATGAGATCGGGCAACTTCTCGGAGACCGTCCGCGTCGGCGTGATCTGCTGATCGAACATCTTCATCTGGTCCAAGACAAGTATCGCCAGATTTCAGCGGCCCATCTCGCCGCCCTGGCCGACGAGATGAAGCTCTCCTTCGCAGAGGTGTTCGAGACCGCGACCTTCTACGCGCATTTCGACATCGTGAAGGAAGGGCAGCCCAATGTGGCGCCAGTTACCATCCGAGTCTGCGATTCCCTGACGTGTGCGATGCTCGGCGCGGAGAAGCTGCTGGGCGAACTGCAAACGGCGGCCGGCCCAAGCATCCGCGTCGTGCGCGCGCCCTGCGTAGGCCGTTGCGATACCGCGCCGACCGCCGAAGTCGGTCATAACTTCGTCGACCATGCCACGGTCGACGGTGTCCTCGCCGCGGCGAAGGCCGGCGACACCCACGCTCATCTTCCCGACTACGTCGACTTCGACGTTTACGTCGCCGGCGGCGGTTATCGGTTGCTGGCGCGTCTGCGATCCGGAGAGCTTCCAAAAGAGGATCTGCTGAAATCGCTCGACGACGCCTCGCTGCGCGGACTTGGCGGTGCGGGTTTTCCAACGGGCCGCAAATGGCGCTCCGTGCTCGGCGAGCCCGGCCCGCGACTGATGGCGGTCAACGGCGACGAAGGCGAGCCTGGCACGTTCAAGGATCGTTACTACCTGGAGACCGACCCGCACCGCTTCCTCGAAGGCATGCTGATCGGCGCGCACATTGTCGAGGCGCCCGAGGTCTATATCTACCTTCGCGACGAATATCCGGCTGCGCGGGAGATTCTCGATCGAGAAATCGCGAAATTGCCGCCGGGTGGGCCGAAGCTGCATCTGCGCCGCGGCGCCGGTGCGTACATCTGCGGCGAGGAATCTTCGCTGCTGGAAAGCCTCGAAGGCAAGCGGGGACTGCCTCGGCACAAACCTCCGTTTCCTTTCCAGGCCGGCCTGTTCGGGCTGCCGACCCTCATCAACAACATCGAGACGTTGTGGTGGGTCCGTGACATCGTGGAGAAAGGCCCGAACTGGTGGAAGGGCCACGGCCGCAACGAGCGCCACGGTCTGCGCAGCTATTCGGTCTCCGGACGCGTCAAGAGCCCGGGTATGAAACTCGCGCCCGCGGGCGTCACCGTTCGCGAACTGATCGACGAGTTCTGCGGCGGCATGGCCGATGGCCACACGTTCCACGCCTACCTGCCGGGCGGCGCGTCGGGCGGAATCCTGCCGGCAGCGATGGACAACATCCCGCTCGATTTCGGAACACTGGAAAAATACGGCTGTTTCATCGGATCGGCGGCGGTCGTCATCCTCTCGCAGGTCGATAGTGTCCGGGACGCGGCGTTGAATCTAATGCGGTTCTTCGAGGACGAGAGTTGCGGACAGTGCACGCCTTGCCGCGCCGGGACCGAGAAGGCCGTGCTGCTGATGCAGCAGCCGCTCTGGAACGAGGAACTGCTCGGCCAGTTGAGCCAGGCGATGCGGGACGCATCGATCTGCGGATTGGGCCAGGCGGCCTCGAATCCGTTGACCTCCGTCATCAAGTATTTTCCTGACGAGTTCCGTCCGCTCCCGCAGCAGGCCGCCGAATAGGCGCAAACGAGTTTCGACGAGGTTCGCATGAGCACCGAGAACAACTCACCGCCGCCGCAAGGGTATGGTCACGACGCCAAGGGCGCGTCGGGCGGCAAGAACGTGCCCGACGGGCGCGTGACGGTCTCGCATGGCGAACCGATCGGCAAGGTCGGTGGCGAGGGTCGCGGACCGCAGACGATCGCGTTCGAACTCGACGGCGAGCAGGTCGAGGCTCGCGTCGGCGAGACCATCTGGCAGGTCGCGAACCGGCGCGGCCGCGAGATTCCTCATCTGTGTTATTCGCCCGCGCCGGACTACCGGCCGGACGGAAATTGCCGTGCCTGCATGGTGGAGATCGAAGGCGAGCGGGTGCTGGCGGCGTCGTGCAAGCGCACGCCGAGCCTCGGCATGAAGGTGAAGACGGAAAGCGCGCGCGCGGTCGCGGCGCAAAAGATGGTGATGGAGCTTCTGGTCGCCGACCAGCCGCCGCGCCAGACCTCGCACGATCCGGATTCGAAATTCTGGCACTGGGCCGAGAAGGTCGAAGTCACTGAAAGCCGCTTCCCGGCAGCCGAGCGCTGGCAAGCCGATGCCAGCCACCCGGCGATGCGCGTCAATCTCGACGCATGCATCCAGTGCGGCCTGTGCGTGCGCGCCTGCCGCGAGGTGCAGGTCAATGACGTGATCGGCATGGCGTACCGCAACCACGACGCCAAGATCGTGTTCGATTTCGACGATCCGATGGGCGAGTCGACTTGCGTGGCGTGCGGCGAGTGCGTCCAGGCGTGCCCGACCGGCGCGCTGATGCCTTCCGTAATGCTCGATGAAAACCAGACCCGGGTCACGTATCCGGACAGGAAGGTCGATTCGCTTTGCCCGTATTGCGGCGTCGGCTGCCAGGTGACTTATGAGGTCAAGGACGAGAAGGTGATCTATGCCGAGGGCCGCGACGGTCCGGCCAATCACAACCGGCTCTGCGTAAAGGGTCGCTTCGGCTTCGACTACATCCACCATCCCAACCGCCTGACCAATCCGCTGGTGCGTTTGCCGGGCGTCAAGAAGGATCCGAACGACCAGGTCGATCCGGCCAACCCGTTCACGCATTTCCGCGAAGCATCCTGGGAAGAGGCGCTCGACATTGCAGCCAAGGGTCTCGTCAAGATCCGCGACGAGAAGGGCTCGAAGGCCCTGGCCGGCTTCGGCTCGGCCAAGGGATCAAACGAGGAAGCTTACCTTTTCCAGAAGCTGGTCCGGACGGGCTTCGGCTCCAACAACGTCGATCACTGCACGCGTCTCTGCCACGCCTCGTCAGTGGCGGCGCTCTTCGAGGGCCTGAGCTCGGGAGCGGTCTCCGCGCCGTTTGCCGCAGCGGCCGATGCCGAGGTCATCTGGGTGATCGGAGCCAACCCGACCATCAATCACCCGGTCGCGGCCACGTTCATCAAGAATGCCGCCAAGCGCGGCGCGAAGCTGTTCGTGATGGATCCACGCCGGCAAGTCCTGTCGCGCCATGCGACGATGCATCTGCAGTTCAAGCCGGGCAGCGACGTCGCGATGCTGAACGCGATGATCCACACGATCATCACCGAAGGTCTGACCGACGAGCAGTACATCGCTGGCTATACCGAGGGCTACGAAGACCTCAAGGCCAAGATCGTCGATTTCCCTCCGGAGAAGATGTCGAAGATCTGCGGCATTCCCGCCGAGACCCTGCGCGAAACGGCTCGGACCTACGCCCGCGCGAAGTCCTCGATCATCTTCTGGGGCATGGGCATCAGCCAGCACGTGCACGGCACCGACAATGCGCGTTGCTTGATCGCGCTGGCGTTGATCACTGGCCAGGTCGGACGTCCGGGCACCGGGCTGCATCCGCTGCGCGGCCAGAACAACGTGCAGGGCGCCTCCGACGCCGGCCTGATACCGATGTTCCTGCCGGACTACCAGCCCGTCGGCCGCGACGACCTGCGCGGCGCGTTCGAGGAGCTCTGGGACCAGAAGCTGGACCCGGTGCGCGGACTGACGGTCGTGGAAATCATGAACGAGATCCACGCCGGTCAGATCAACGGCATGTACGTCGAAGGCGAGAATCCGGCGATGTCGGACCCGGACCTGCAGCATGCCCGCCAAGCGCTGGCCATGCTCGACCATCTCGTCGTACAGGATCTGTTTGTGACCGAGACCGCCTTCCACGCCGATGTCATCCTGCCGGCTTCCGCCTTCGCCGAGAAGTCCGGATCCTTCACCAACACCGATCGCCGCGTGCAGTTGGCCCGTCAGGTGGTGAAGCCGCCGGGGGACGCGCGGCAGGATCTCTGGATCATCCAGGAGATCGGCAAGCGCATGGGCCTGCCGTGGGACTACGAAGGTCCCCGCGAGGTGTTCACCGAGATGGCCGAACTGATGCCCTCGCTCAAGAACATCACATGGGAGCGGTTGGTGCGCGAGGGTGCTGTGACGTACCCGGTCGACGATCCGGAGAAGCCGGGCAACGAGATCATCTTCACCACCGGTTTTCCGACGGAGAGCGGCCGCGGCAAGATCGTGCCTGCCAAGGTCATCCCGCCCGACGAACTGCCCGACGACGAATATCCGATGGTGCTTTCCACCGGTCGCGTGCTCGAACACTGGCACACCGGTTCGATGACCCGGCGATCCCATGTGCTGGATCAAATCGAGCCCGAGGCGGTCGCCTTCATGTCGCCGAAGGACATGCGGCGGCTCAAGGTGTGGCCCGGCGACTTCATCCGGATGGAGACACGGCGCGGCGCCGTGGAGGTCAAGGTCCGTTCCGACCGCGACGTCCCGGAGAACATGGTGTTCATGCCGTTCTGCTACGCGGAGGCCGCCGCCAACCTGCTGACGAACCCGGCGCTGGACCCGTTCGGTAAGATTCCCGAATTCAAGTTCTGCGCGGTACGCGTCGAGAAAGCCGAGCTTCGGAGCGCTGCTGAATAGGCGTTAGATCTCATAGCGACGCGGCCTGGCTGCAGCGTTGTCACACCGGCACGAAGCTGCGGGAGGCTTCCACAAAGCGCAGATGCGCGCCGCAGGCGGTGCAGATCGCGTCGATCTCGCGTGCGGCCAGGCGCAAGCGAACGCCGGGATTGGCCTTGAATTGCTCGGCCCTCAGCGCGCTGAAATACGCATCGGCCGCGTGCAACGCCGCCAGGCCGAGCTCATGGCCGCATGACGGGCAATGCTGTGCTTGCGCGGCGGCCCGCAGCCGGCGTTGCCGCAACCCGTGGCTGATCCAGGCGCAAGGCAATGCCACGGGCAGGATCAGCAAGCTCGCAATGATCAGAAGAGAGGGCGGCCAATTCGAGGGCGAAAGTCGCTTGATGGTCAAGGCTCACCCGTATGCAGCGGTGCTGTCGTAACCTAGCATTCGCGACTGCAATTGGCGACCGAGCGGACCTGCGGACCTACACGGAAACGCTGGGTCCTGCTAACGTCGCGCCGGCGTTGAGACCAACAGGAGGCGGGAATTGCCGATGCGATCACTCGACGAACTCATCAATCGGGATGAGCCTGGTATCGCAGTCGTCCGTGAGTGGGCGGGCCGTGCCGATGGCAACGGCGCCGTCTTTCTCGAGCCGGACCGGGCCTTGGCTGAGGCCAGCCTGCTGCGCCTGCAGGTGACGACGCGGTCGCTGCTCGGCGCCATCGTCTACGAAACCGGCGGCATCCTCGTCGATGACGGCCTGCTGCGCCTTCTCGGTTCAGCAAAGCAACGCTCGCTGCTCGACAGCAATCGCGCGGCCGGGTTGCTCGGAGACGGCACCGATGCGCGCGTTCTGTTGATTGCCGACGATGCGCTGGGTGGATTGTTCGCCCTCAATGGCGGCGGCTTTGGCCCGGAAAACGTTGGCGAGGTGTTTCATCTCGCGGCTGATGCATCCGAATGGTCGGCGCTTGGCGTCGGCCATTCCGATTTCGTGTCATGGTGCCTGCTGGGCGATCTCCTGACATTCTATGGGCCGCTCGCTTCGCTGGATGCTTTCAAGCGTCGTCCGCGGCCTCCGATCACGCAGGTGTATTCGTTCTATCCTTATCTCTGGTCAAAGGAGGGGAAAGACCGCCCGGACGTCCGGGTGATCTCCGCCGAAGACAGCGCTCGCGCGCGCCTGGACATTTCCGGCCTCTCGACGGCCTGACCGCAGCCCTTGGCCCGATTGCACACTCGCCGCGGTGCGTGTTTGATGGCCACCGGACCAGGTAACCCTGACCACGATGCGGCTCGCGTTCTTTTCGGACATTCACGCCAACCGGCAGGCCTTCGCCGCCTGCCTCGAGGCCGCGCGGGTGCGCGGCGCGGAGCGGCTGATCTGCCTCGGCGATATCATAGGCTACGGCGCCGATCCGGAATGGGCGGTCGACACGGTGATGGACCTCGTCGGCACGGGCGCGATCGCCCTGCGCGGCAACCATGACAATGCGATCGGCGTGCCCAGCGACAGCATGAATGATGTTGCGCAGGCCGCGATCGACTGGACCCGCAACCGGCTTGGCGCGGAGCAGCGTGCGTTCCTCGCCGGCCTTCCGCTGGAGCAGGAGGAGGACAACCGCCTCTACGTGCATTCGGAAGCCTCCGATCCGGCGAAATGGCGCTACATCCGCGACACCGCGGACGCAGCGCGCAGCATGATGGCGACCGCGCTGCAGATCACCTTCTGCGGCCATATCCACCGGCCCGGCCTCTACTCGATGTCCTCGGCCGCCAAGATGACGAGCTTCGTTCCGACCACGGGCATGCCAGTGCAGCTCCTGACCGGGCGGCGCTGGCTCGCGGTGCTCGGCTCGGTCGGCCAACCGCGCGATGGCGATCCGGCGGCGTCGTTTGCGATGTTCGACACCGTGAGCCGCGAGATCACCTATGTGCGCGTGCCCTATGACGTCGAGACCGCGGCGGCGCGGATCAGGGCTGCCGGCCTGCCGCAATGGCTCGCCGACCGCCTCTTGATCGGCAGGTGAGGGTGGCGCCGCTGAAGATGCAGCCAGGGGCCGAGCTCGATGGCTTCACCATCGGCGAGCGCGTCCATCGCGGCGGCATGGCGACGCTGTGGAGCGTCACCGCCGTGCACGGTGACCGTGGTGCGACCGTCAAGGCTGGCTTCGCAGGCGGAAGCCGACGAGGGTGATGCAGCAAGGGAACAGGCGGCTAGTGGGCTGATGCCGCCCGGAATGTTCTGACCGCGTTCGCTCGCGCGGGGCCGGTCAGGCCCGGCGCGGCTGAATGTAGATCACGCGAGCCTTGGCCGCCCGCTCGGATCGCGTGACGTAGAAACGCCGGGCAACGAAAGCTGCGTTCAGGCCCAGCCACAAAGCTATGCCCGACCAGACGAGCGTCGTGGTCATGATGCGTGCCTCCCCAAAGTCTTAGGAGGATGTTGCATCGATTTGGCTGAGTCTGTGAAGAGCCGATGACGGGTTGCTCCGCAGAAATGTTATGCATGCGGCAATGCAGCAGGCTGGTGTGCGCCGCACTTGCAGGCAGCGGCGCACCACCACGTCATCAGACCAGGATCAGATCGCCTCGCCACGGGCCATGGCGGCCGCGTTGCGGATCGCGGAGATGTTGGCCTTGTAGGCCTCCGTGGTTCCGCCCTTGAACACGGCAGAGCCGGCCACAAAGGCGTTGGCGCCGGCGGCGGCGAGCTCGCCCGCGACGTCGGGCGCCACCCCGCCATCGACCTCGATGTCGATCGGCCGGCCCGCGGTCATCGCCCTGATATCGCTGATCTTGCCGATGGCCGAGCGGATGAAGGCCTGGCCCCCGAAGCCGGGATTGACCGACATGACCAGCACGAGATCGATCAGGTCGAGCACATATTCGATCGCGCTCGGCGGTGTCGCCGGATTGATCGAGACCCCGGCCTTCTTGCCGAGCGCGCGGATCGCCTGCAGCGAGCGATGCAGATGCGGGCCGGCCTCGGCATGCACGGTGATGTGGTCGCAACCGGCCTTGGCGAAGGCTTCGAGATAGGGGTCGCAGGGCGAGATCATCAGATGCGCGTCGAAGATCTTCCTGGTGTGCGGCCGCATCGCCTTGATGACGTCGGGGCCGTAGGAAATGTTCGGCACGAAGTGGCCGTCCATCACGTCGAGATGGATCCAGTCGGCGCCGGCCTGGTCGACGGCGCGGACCTCCTCGCCGAGCTTCGAGAAATCCGACGCCAGGATCGACGGCGCGATGACCAGGGGACGCGGAGTGAATGGCTGAGCCATAGGGCTGTTCCGTAAGACTTGCAGGAGGCAACGGGTTCGTCCGCCTAACACGCAGCGGCGCGGCGGGCAATGCGAGGGAACAGGGTGTTCAGCGCGGAAAAATCTGCCGCCGGCGGCAGCTCTTGCCGGGCGCGCGGAACCTGCGTGATCGTGCGAAGGCCGGATTTCATTGGGTTTTTTGCATGGCACGGCGCTTGCTGAGCATGGTCCAGATAATTGGAGGCCGGTTTTCCTCGCGGCCAGCCGTGCTTGGGGGAACTGGCAAACGTAGAGCCGCCATGGGCGGCGGGTCTGGAGTAGTGCCATGTTGTTTGCCATTGGCGCCGCCTCGTCGGCGATCGATCTCCTGAGTTCGCTGATGTCGTCGAAGTCGTCTTCGGCGGCGACGCAGGCGCAGGCGACCGGCTTCACGCAGGGAACCGGCCTGTTCGATCCGTCGGCGTCGACCTCGACCAGCAGCACCACGAGCGCCGGATCGAGCAGCAGCGGTGCGACGCAGATCTCGCCGGAGACGATGAGCGCGCTGCTCGCCGCACAAAGCCAGACGCAGACCACGGCCTCGGCCAGCACGGGCACGACCAGCCAGTCGGACGCGCTGAAGGACCTGTTCTCGCAGATCGACACCAACGGCGACGGCAAGATCACGCAATCCGAATTCGAAAGCGCGCTCGGCGCCGGCGGCACCAACACCGCGCAGGCCGACTCCGTGTTCGCAAAGCTCGACACCAACGGCGACGGCTCGGTGAGCCTCGACGAGATGTCGCAGGCTTTGCAGAAGGGCGGCGGCGGCCATCACCATCATCACGCCAGCGGATCGGGCGACAGCTCGGGCTCCAGCAGCGGGACCGGCTCCAGCAGCGGTGCCAGCGGCGGCGGATCGAGCTCCAGTCAGTCGGCCGATGGCACCACCACGACGACCTCGACCAACAGCGACGGCTCGACCACCACCACCACGACCTACGCCGACGGTTCAAAGGTGTCGATGACGACGCCGGCGGCATCCTCGGCCTCCAGCAGCGCGAGCTCGTCCTACAATTTCATCGAGCAGCTGATCCAGCAGCAGGCCAAGGCGATCTCCGCCAAGGCCAGCTCCTCGGTGTCGATGAGCGCGTAAGGCGTTCTTTCACCGCTGTCATTGCGAGCGAAGCGAAGCAATCCATGCCGCAGCAAGCGGTGCGATGGATTGCTTCGCTTCGCTCGCAATGACGGGGATGGAATCCGAGAACGGGGCAAGCGGGCGCGCTTCCGCTGCCGCTCGATTCAACCTCTAACCAAATTTGTCCTGCCAGCTCGGCAGCGCGCCTGCGAACGGCAGCGCCGTTGCGGCGTAGATGCCCCGCGCGATGGCGCGCGCCACCGTGTTGGCCGCGATCGTGCCGAGCCTGGTCAGGCCGAACAGCGGGTCGATCGGTTTGGCGCCGGTCGCCGCGGCAAACACCACATCGCCGTCGAGCGGGGCGTGCACCGGATAGATCGCGCGTGCCATGCCGGTCTGCGCTATCATCGCCAGGCGCTTGGCCTGCGGCTTCGTCAGCTGCGCGTCGGTGACGACCACGACCAGCGTGGTGTTCTCGGCAGCAGTGGCGTCCGCGCCGCCCTTCAATCGCGGTTTGAGCATGTCCGGCGTGAACGCCGGCGGCAGGCCGCGGCCACCGAACTCGCCGTCGATCTCGAACGGCGCGGCCCAGAACCAGGGGCCGGAGCCGACCGTCACGCTGCCGACCGCGTTGACGACGGCCAGTGCTGCGACCGTGACGCCGTCATCGGTCCACGCCGAGGCGGAGCCGAGCCCGCCCTTCAGATTCGCCGTGGTCGCGCCCATGCCGGCGCCGACGCTGCCGAGGCGGAAGTCGCCGCCTGCCGCATCCGCGGCCGCATAGCCGAGATCGCGATAGGGCGGAAAGCGGCCCCAGGACTTGTTGCCGCCATTAAGCAAATCGAAGCAGATCGCGCCGGGCACGATCGGGATCACCGCATCGCGAATGCGAAAGCCGCGGCCGCGCTCGGCGAGCCAGGCCTGCACGCCGCCTGCGGCATCGAGCCCGAGCGCGGAGCCGCCGGACAGCGTGATGGCGTCGATCGCCTCGACGACATTGTGTGGCGCCAGCAGCGCGTCCTCGCGGGTGCCGGGACCGCCGCCGCGGACATCGATCGAGGCCACCGCGGGGCGATCGAAGATGATCGCGGTGACGCCCGAGGCGAGGCTTGCGTCGTCGGCGTGGCCGACGCTGACGCCGGCAATATCGGTGAGAAGGTTCTTCACGGCAGTGGTCCGTCCGCTTCTGCTGCTGGAATCGATATAGCAGCCGCGACGGATGCGGCAACCGTCAAGCGCGGCATAAAAAACGCCCCGGCGAACCGGGGCGTTTTGCATTCCGATTCAAATCAGACGCGAGGTCCTAAGACCCCTTCGGGTTGATCTCGGTGTAGTTGCCCTTGGCGTCCCACTTGTAGACGACATAGTCGATCTGCTTGATGTCGCCCTTGGCGTCGAAGCCGAGCTTGCCGAGCACGGTGTCCCAATCGCCGGCCTTGATGGTCTCCATCACCTTCTTGGCGTCGGTGGTCTTGGCCTTGGCGGCGGCCTGGGTCCAGACCTGGATCGCGGCGTAGGTGTAGAGCGTGTAGCCCTCGGGATCGATGTTCTTGGCCTTGAACTTCTCGACGATCGCCTTGGCGGTCGGCTTGTTGCGCGGGTCGGGGCCGAAGGTGAACAGGGTGCCTTCAGCGGCCGGTCCGGTGATCGAGGCGAACTCCTTGTCGTTCATGGCATCGCCCGCCATCAGGATGGTCTGCATGCCCTGGTCGCGCATCTGGCGCAGGATCAGGCCGGCTTCCTGATGGTAGCCGCCGACGTAAACGAGCTCGATGTTCTCCTTCTTCATCCGCGAGACGATCGCGTTGAAGTCCTTGTCGCCCTTGTTGTAGGACTCGTACATCTTCTCCTGGAAGCCGGCCTTGTTGAGCGCTTTCTTGGTCTCGTCGGCGAGGCCCTTGCCGTAGGTGGTCTTGTCGTTGAGGATCGCGACGTTCTTGCCCTTGAACGCCTTCATGATGTAGTCGGCGGCGACGATGCCCTGCTGGTCGTCGCGGCCGCAGACGCGCGCCACGTTCCAGAGCTTGCGCTCGGTGAACAGCGGGTTGGTCGAGGCCGGTGTGATCTGCAGGACGTTGCTGTCGGCATAGGCTTCCGAGGCCGGGATCGAGGACGACGAGCAGAAGTGACCGGCGACGAACGGGATCTTGGCGCTGCCGATCTTTTCCGCGATCGAGCGTGCCTGCTTCGGATCGCAGGCGTCGTCGTCGGACTCGAGCGCCAGCTTCTTGCCGAGGACGCCGCCCGCGGCATTGATGTCCGCGACCGCCTGGTCGGCGCCGTTCTTCATCTGCCGGCCGAAAGCGGATTCGGAGCCCGTCATCGGGCCTGCCACTGCGATGGTGATGTCTTGCGCGAACGCGCTCGCCGATAATGCGAACGAAGCGCCCACTGCCAGGCCGATGAGCTTCAGTGATTTCATGAGAAGTCCCTCGTGGTCGTTGCCTCTTGCGGAAGGTCCGGGTACGCCGGGTCCCTTAACCGCAGCCATTGTCGGCTGATTTCGCGGCGAAGTCACCGGCAATTTTCAGGCAAATCGGGGCTCACTGCCGCAGTCTCCCGCAGCAGGGGATGCCCCTGCGGGATGCCGCTAGCCGCGGCGGCCGCCTTCCAGATAGGCGGCGCGGATCTCGGGCCGCTGCAGCAGCTCGGTGCCGGTCCCGGCCAGCGTGATCAGGCCGTTGACCATGACATAGCCGCGGTGGGCGAGCTTCAGCGCATGGTTGGCGTTCTGCTCGACGATCAGCACGGTGAGGCCGTCCTGCCGGTTCAGGGTGCGGATCGCGTCGAAGATCTGCCGCGCGATCAGCGGCGCCAGGCCCAACGAAGGCTCGTCCAGCATCAACAGGCGCGGCCGGCTCATCAAAGCGCGGCCGATCGCGAGCATCTGCTGCTCGCCGCCCGACAGCGTGCCGCCGCGCTGCGCGATGCGCTCCTTCAGCCGCGGGAACAGCGCGAACACGCGTTCCAGCGCCGCCTCGCGCTCGGCCTCGGTGCATTCGGTCGCATCCGCGCCCATCTGCAGGTTCTCCGCGACGCTCATGCGCGGAAAGATCCGCCGTCCCTCCGGCGACTGCGCGATCCGAAGCCGCGCGATTTCGTGGGTCGGGACATCCGTGATGTCGTGGCCGTCGTACTCGATCCTGCCGGCGCGGGCGCGCGGCTTGCCGAAGATCGTCATCATCAGCGTCGACTTGCCGGCGCCGTTGGCCCCGATCAGGGCGACGATCTCGCCGGCATTGATCTCGATATCGATGCCCTTCAGCGCCTCGATCTTGCCATACGCCGCACGCAACCCGCGCACCGCGAGCAGGGGGGATGTTGCTGCCACCGCCGCGCTCACGTGCCGCTCTCCATCACGGCGATGGCCTCCTCCTCGTCGGCGCCGAGATAGGCGGCGATCACCTTGGGGTCGTCGCGCACCGCCTGCGGCGTGCCTTCGGCGATCTTGACGCCGTAGTCCATCACCACGACGTGGTCGGAGATCTCCATCACGACCGACATGTCGTGCTCGATCAGCAGGATCGAGGTGCCGAGGTCGCGGATCGACAGCAAGAGCTCGTTGAGCGCGCCGCTCTCGCGCGCATTCAGGCCGGCGGCGGGCTCGTCGAGACAGAGCAGCGCGGGCTCGGTGCACATCGCGCGCGCGATCTCGAGGCGGCGCTGGTCGCCATAGGGCAAATTGCCGGCGGCATCGTCGGCGCGGGGCAGCAGGCCGATGCGCTCCAGCCAGGTTCGCGCCAGCTCGATGGCGCGCGCCTCGGCATGGCGCCAGGACGGCGCGCCGATCAGGCCGAGCAAAGTGAGGCCCGAGGCGCGCATCAGTGCATTGTGCTGGGCGACCATCAGGTTTTCGAGCGCCGTCATGCCGGGAAACAGCCGGATGTTCTGGAAGGTGCGCGCCACCTTGGCCTGCTTGGAGATGCGGAAATCGCCCAATCGCTCGAGCGCGATGCTGCGACCGTCGTCATGGGTGAGGCGGATGGCGCCGCCGCTCGGCCGGTAGAAGCCGGTGATGCAGTTGAAGACCGTGGTCTTGCCGGCGCCGTTCGGGCCGATCAGCGCGGTGATCTTGCGCCGCTCGGCGGTGAACGACAGATCGTTGACGGCGACGATGCCGCCGAAGCGCATCATCAAATGCTCGACGGACAGGATGGTGTCCTCGCTCATCCGTGGCCCTCCTTGACGAGGTCGGACGAGATCGCCTGGCTGCGCTCCAGGAACACGGTCGGCGCGCGATGGCCGATCAGTCCGCGCGGCCGCCAGATCATCAGGAGCACCATGGCGATGCCGAACACCAGCATGCGGTACTGATCGAAGCCGCGGAACAGCTCGAAGCCGCCGATCATGGTCAGCGCCGCGAGCGCGACGCCGAGCTGCGAGCCCATGCCGCCGAGCACGACGATCGCGAGCACCAGCGCCGATTCCTGGAAGGTGAAGGATTCCGGGCTGATGAAGCCCTGGCGGGTGGCGAAGAAGGCGCCGGCGAGGCCGCCGAACATCGCGCCGGTCGCGAACGCCGTCAGCTTGGTGGTGGTGACGTTGATACCGAGCGCGCGGCAGGCGACCTCGTCCTCGCGCAGCGCCTCCCAGGCGCGGCCGATCGGCAGCCGCCGCAGCCGGATCGTCACCCAGTTGGTGAGCAACGCCATCGCCAGGATCAGATAGAACAGGAACACGATGCGGTGGGTCGGCGAGAATTCGATACCGAGCTTGGCGGCGAGCCCATCATCGCTGTTGTCGAGGGGGATGCCGAACAGGGTCGGGCGGGGAATGCCGGAGACGCCGTTGGGGCCGCCGGTCAGGCTCTGCCAGTTGATGATGACGAGACGGATGATCTCGCCGAAGGCGAGCGTGACGATCGCCAGATAGTCGCCGCGCAGCCGCAGCACCGGAAAGCCGAGCAGCACGCCCCAGAATGCCGCGAGGATGCCGGCGAGCGGCAGGCAGACCCAGAACGACAGGCCGAAATTGGTGGCGAGCAGCGCGTAGGAATAGGCGCCGACCGCGTAGAACGCGACATAGCCGAGATCGAGCAGGCCGGCGAGCCCGACCACGACGTTGAGGCCCCAGCCCAGCATCACATAGGTCAGGACCAGGATCGAGAGGTCGAGAATGTAGCGCTGGTTGTAGAAGATCACGGGAACGAGCACGGCGAAGATCAAGAGCGCCGGTGCGACCAGGCGGCCCGCGAACGACATCGCGGTCTGCAACGGCTTCGGCACGACCCGATCCTTGTCGACCGGGCCCCACCATTGCCGCAACAGCTCGACGATGATGCTGCCGCCGAACACGGCGCCGACCATCGCCGCGAGGTCGTCGAACCGGGTCCAGTAGATCAGGCCGCCCTGATTGCCGGCCTCGGTGCGTACGCCGATCATCAGTGAGAACAGCACCAGCGCGACCAGCGCGCTGATCAGGGCTTTCTTGAAAATGAAGGCGCTGCCCGAAGGCTGCGCGGCGTGCGAGGGGCGGGCTTGTGTCGCGCTCACGAAGTGCCTGTCAGACTTTTTCGACTTCGGGACGGCCAAGCAGGCCGGTCGGCATGAAGATCAGGACCACGATCAGGATCGAGAACGCGGCGACGTCCTTGTACTCGACCGAGAAATAGGCCGACCACATGGTTTCGATGAGCCCGATCGCGAGCCCGCCCAGCATCGCGCCGGGCAGCGAGCCGATGCCGCCGAGGACTGCGGCGGTGAACGCCTTGATGCCGGCAACGAAGCCCATGAAGAAATCGACCAGGCCGTAATACAGCAGGTACATCATGCCGGCCACGGCGGCGAGGGCTGCGCCGATCACGAAAGTCATCGAGATGGTGCGGTCGACGTCGACACCAAGCAGCGAGGCCATGGTCTGGTCCTGCTCGCAGGCGCGCATGTCGCGGCCGAGCCGGGTGCGCGACACGATCCAGGTGAACATCGCGAGCAGCACGATGGTCGTGATGACGACAACGATCTGGATGTTGGAGAGCTGCACCGCGAAGCCCTCCGATCCCTCGTGCAGCGTGTAGCCGCCGGTGATGATCGGCGGCACCGGCTTCACCCGCGCGCCCTGCGACACCTGCGAGAAGTTGCTCAGCACGAACGACATGCCGATCGCCGACAGCATCGGCGCGAGGCGGAACGAATGCCGCAGCGGCCGGTAGGCGATGCGCTCGATGGTCCAGCCATAGAGCGCGGTGATCGCCATCGAGACCAGAAGCACGATCAGGAGGATCACCGGGATCGCGGTCAGCCCGAACGACACCAGCACCAGAAACGAGATCATCGCGATGAAGCCGCCGATCATGAAGATGTCGCCATGGGCGAAGTTGATCATGCCGACGATGCCGTAGACCATCGTGTAGCCGATCGCGATCAGACCGTAGATCGAACCGAGCACGAGGCCGTTGATCAGTTGCTGGGCGAAATAATCCATGCGCTGCCGTTATTCGAGGAGGGACGCGTCGAGGAAGAACGCATCGAAGAGTGACGCGGTGAGGGCCCGGCTGACGCGGCGAGGGCCCCCGGCAGCCTGACCGTCGCGTCGTGTCATTTTCTAACAGCGGAACCCCGGCGGCGGCAACAGCGCCGGCCGCCGCTGAGCGGGCTTGTACATAACTACTTTGGCGGGTGCGGTTCCGATGTCACAGGGCGAACATCGCCTTGCCTTGCAATGATCACGCCGGAACCGGTGTTCCCGCGCAACCCCGCCGCCGCAAATGGCGTTGTCGGCGTTATCCCGGGCTCATGACGAGCCAAGGGATATACAAGGGAGATTTCGCGATGAGTACCCAGAACCCGAACCCCGGGCAGCAGACCCAGAAGCCGGCTCAGAAGCCCGGCCAGCAGCAGCAGGGCGGCGGCCAGAAGCCGGGCCAGCAGCAGCAGGATCCGGGCCATCAGGGCCAAAATCCCGATCGGGACCGTTAGCTCAACGAGCGAGCCAACAGGCTGCATTGGCAGAAGGGCCTCGCCGCAAGGCGGGGCCTTTCGCTTGCGCCGTTTTGGCACGGCCGTCGGGCTTTCCCCAGCAATCCCCAGCTCGGTTAAGGTAAACAAAGAGTTTAAATTGCCGCTGCCAGTTGAACGGCGTTACCTCGCTTGATGGAAAACCGCCGCCCGGGATCGGGCCGCGCAAGCGTGGAAAGCGTCATGTCCAGCAACTGGCGGATCAGCTCATTGAACGGCGCGCTGCTCGCGACCTATTTCATCCCGGTCTGGACCATCATCGCGCTCAGCATCATGGTGTCGCCGATCCACGGGCTCTATGAGCGGCCGAGCGTGTCGGTCGCGCTCTATGCCAGCGACCATTTGCAGCTTGCCAAGATCGCGACCGTGCGGCTGGCCTGGATGCTGGCGCTGGCGCGGATCACGGTCGTGGCGTTCTTCGCGGTGTTCCTCGCCATGGTCGCGTTTCCGTCGATGCGGAAGAGCGGCGGCGCCGACGAGGCGCTCGCGGTCGCGCTCAGCCTCGGCAGCGTGCTGAGCTTTGCCAGCATGCTGCTGGCCTCGAAGACGGGCGAGCTTGAAGCGTTGCGCATCCACGCGGCCGAGCTGTTGATGCTGCTCGGCACCGCGATCGTGATGCTGGTCGACACCGCACCGAAGCCTACCGCCAAGACGCCCGTCACCGACGCGGCCGCGCCGACCGGTGAACTATCCCTTCAGCAGCCCTAGCTCTGCAATGATCGCATTGGCTTCCTTGACGGCGTGATTGGCCGCAGGGACGCCGCAATAGATTGCCTGCTGCAGCAGGATCTCCTTGATGTCGTCTGGTGAAAATCCGCCCTCGGCGAGCGCCGCCCGCACGTGCAGGCGGAATTCGTCCCACTGCCCGAGCGCGACCATGGTGCCGATCACCAGCACCCGCCGCGTGCGATGATCGAAATGCGGCCGCGTCCAGATGTCGCCCCAGGCGTAGCGGGTGATCAGGTCCTGGAAGTCGGTGTTGAACGCGTTGCGGTTTTGCAGCGACTTGTCGACCCATTCATTGCCGAGCACCTTGCGGCGCTGCGTCATGCCGGCATCGCGGC
The DNA here is from genome assembly GCF_015624485.1 of Bradyrhizobium genosp. L. NCBI lineage: Bacteria > Pseudomonadati > Pseudomonadota > Alphaproteobacteria > Hyphomicrobiales > Nitrobacteraceae > Bradyrhizobium > Bradyrhizobium genosp. L. Next base: position 4,892,337 of record NZ_CP061378.1, on the reverse strand, counting down.
GTTGATCGTCGTCCATTGAAGTGTCCTCCGGGTGATCGGCTTGCAGCAGGGTAACATTTGTGTTACCCTGCCGCCGCGCTCGAAATTCGCTATTACGTTGCTGATGACGGTCGCCAACCTTTCGCGGATTGGTTTGCGGATGTCGAGCCCATTGCCCGAGCCAAAGTTGCTCGCGCGATCGCCCGCATGGAGCAGGGTAACCTTTCCAACGTCAAATCGGTCGGCGCGGGCGTGCAGGAATATCGCCTCGACTTCGGACCGGGATATCGAATCTACTTTGGCCGCGACGGCGACACACTCGTGATCCTGCTGACCGGCGGAACGAAGCGGCGTCAACAGCGGGATATCGACGAAGCGCTGTCCTGCTGGCGGGACTACAAGATCAGAACGCGCCAACGGCGTTGAATGGAGACGGATGATGGCAAAGACCAGGAGCTTCAGGGAGCTTGTCCAGGGGCAGGTCAAGAGCGACCGGAAGTTCGCCGAGGCGCTGCTGCGTGAAGGCGTCGATGCGATGCTGTCGGGCGACGTCGAGACGGGGAAGACGATCCTTCGCGACTATATCAAGGCCACCGTCGGTTTTGAAAAGCTGGCGGCGGCGACCGACACACCGCCGAAGAGCCTGATCCGCATGTTCGGACCGCGCGGCAACCCGCAAGCCAAAAATCTGTTCGGCGTGATCGGTTATCTGCAGAAGCAGGCGGGAGTGCAGCTTCACGTCGCGTCGCGCTAGATATGAACCGTAGCCGGGATCAGCGCTGCGTCAGAAAGCCGACCACGGCTTCGGTGAAGGCGTGGGACTGCTCGATATTGGAGATGTGGGCGGCGTCGAGCAGCGTCATGCTGGCGCCGGGGATGAGGCTACGGATCATTTCGCCTGAAGACACCGGCGTCGCCATGTCTTGGCGTCCGGCGATCACGAGCGTCGGGCTCTTGATTCTTCCCAGCAGCGCGCGTTGGTCGAGCGTCGACAGCGCCTCGCAGCAGGCGAGATAGCCCTGCACCGGCGAGGCCAGCAGCATCGCCTTCATATTGGCGGTGGTTTGCGGCTCGCGCTCGCGGAAGTCAGCGGTCAGCCAGCCCGCGATCACGGTGTCGGCGACGGCGGCGATGCCGCCTTCCTTCACGGCCTTGATGCGGTTCAGCCAGTTGGCCGGGTCGGGATAGTAGCAGGACGTGTTGGCGAGGATCAGCTTGCCGAAGCGCTCCGGCGCGTTGGCCCCTAGCCATTGCCCGACCATGCCGCCCATCGACAGGCCGCACCAATGCGCCTTCGCGATGTTGAGGTCGTCGAGGATCGCGAGCACGTCGCGGCCGAACCGTTCCATCGAATAGGGGCCAGCCGGCACGCCGGATTTGCCGTGGCCGCGGCGGTCGTAGCGGATGACGCGGAACAGTTGTGTCAGCGCCGGCATCTGCGGCTCCCACATTTTCATCGTGCAGCCGAGCGAGTTCGACAGCATCAGGGTCGGGCCGCCATCGCGGCCGTCGACCTGGACGTTGAGCAGGCATCCGTCGGCGTCGATCATGGGCATGTTGGTTTCCTCGTCATGCGCGGCGAAAGCGCGAAGCGCGTCTTTCCCTTATGCGACCCGCGCATCCATCCAGAAAGGTTCTTCACGATGATGGATTGCCGGGTCAAGTCCGGCAATGACATCTTCGCTATTTGTCGTTCAGCGATGCCAATAGTCGGTCGATCAGCGCCTGCGAGGCGCCCTGATAGGCCATCGGCTCGAACAATTCAGCGATTGCGCCGGCATCGAGATGCGCGGTGACCTTCGCATCCGCCGCCAGCACGTCGCGCAAATGCTTCTTCTCGGCGACCGCCTGCTTGCTGGCGGTTTCGATCAGATGGTGTGCGGCGCTCTTGCCGATTGTCTCGGCGAGCGCGAAGGTCACGGCTTCCGCCATGATCAGTCCGCCGGTCGCCTCGAGATTGACGCGCATCCGCGCGGCATCGACCTCCAGCCCCTCGGCGAGGTCGACGATGGCGGCGAGCGCGCCTGACGTCACCAGCATCAGGGCGGGCAATGTCGGCCACTCGGCGTGCCAGGGCCCGGCACTGCGCTCGTGGTCCTGCACCTGGGCGGCGAAGATCGTGGCGGCGAGGTTCGGGGCCATCGTGGCTGCGCCGAGCGCGCTCGCCGCGGCCACCGGATTGCGCTTGTGCGGCATGGTCGAGGAGCCGCCGCGGCCCTGGCCGGCCGGCTCGAAGGCCTCGGCGACGTCGGTCTGCATCATCAGCGAGACGTCGCGCGCGATCTTGCCGCAGCTGCCGGCCGTGATCGCCAACACCGATGCCGCCTCCGCGATGCGGTCGCGATGGGTGTGCCAGGGCGCTTCGGGCAGCGGCAGGTCCAGCTCCTTGGCGAGGCGCTCGGCGACCGCCAGGCCCTTGTCGCCGAGCGCGGCCAGCGTGCCGGCGGCGCCGCCGAATTGCAGCGCCAGCGTCTCGCGGCGCAGGCGCTGCAGCCGCTTGCGGGAGCGATGCAGCGCGGCGGCATATTCGGCGAGCTTCAGCCCGAACGGCATCGGCAGCGCGTGCTGCAGCCAGGTGCGTGCGACCATGGCGGTGTCGCGATGCGCCCGCGCCAATTTTGCAAAGCCCGCGACGGCGCGGTCGAGGTCGGCGAGCAAGGTGTCGATGGCCCTGCGCAGGCTCAGCATCGTCGCGGTGTCGATCACGTCCTGGCTGGTGGCGCCCCAATGCACATAGCGGGCGGCCGCCGCATCGGCCTTCGCGACCTTGGCGGTCAGCGCCTTGACCAATGGGATGGCCAGATTGCCGGATCGCGTCGCGGCCTCCGCCAGCGCGGACTGGTCGAATGATTCGGCCGCGCAGGCGGCGCCGATCGGGCCCGCGGCCACGCCCGGAATCACGCCACAGGCGGCCTCGGCCCGGGCCAGCGCGGCCTCGAAATCCAGCATGTGCTGCAAGGTGGCCGCATCGTCGCACGCCGCGCGCATCGCGGGGCTCGATAGCATCGGCGCAAGCAGGGGAGAGAGGGCTGTGCTCATGTCGCGCGACCTAACCATTCCGCACGGCGGATGCCAATGCCCGCCGACGGTCTGCGCCGATTTTCAACCGCAGCGCGATTTTGTGAACCGCTGACGCATCTTGCTGCAGCTGCGAATATGCATCGCTCATCCTCCGAAGGTGCCCTTTCCTTTGGCCGCTGGCTGCTTTACTTGGGAAACCAAGGTTTCAAGCGATCGAGGAGGTCCCCCATGGCGATGACGATGACCGGCGAAGTCCAGCTTGCGGCGTCGCGCCAGGCGGTGTGGGACAAGCTCAACGATCCCGAGGTGCTGAAGGCCTGCATCCCCGGCTGCGAGGAGCTGGAGAAGACCGACGACCATGGCTTCCGTGCCACCGCGAAAATGAAGGTCGGGCCGGTCTCGGCCCGCTTCAAGGGCAAGGTCACCTTGAGCGATCTCGACCCGCCGAACGGCTACAAGATCTCCGGCGAGGGCGAGGGCGGCGTTGCCGGTTTCGCCAAGGGCGGCGCCACCGTCGGGCTTGCCGACAAGGATGGCGGCACGCTGCTCAGCTACAATGTCGAGGCGCAGATCGGCGGCAAGCTCGCCCAGCTCGGCCAGCGCCTGATCAACGGTGCCGCCAAGAAACTGGCCGACGAGTTCTTTGCCAATTTCGCCAAAGCCGTGCAGGGCTAGAGGCTGTGCCAGGCCAGAGGCCGTTCAGGGCTGGAGGCCTTGCAGGGTTAACCCCGCCGACAGGCCGGCCCGTTCAGGTCCGGCCATGCCCTCAGTGGGGGGCTCGAAAGGTTGCCCATCGCCGAGCCCGCCCATATTATGCCGTCTGGAATGATTTTAAACCGCCTGCGCCGCTGATATGCGGCGGTGCAGATAAGAGAGTGCTGATGGCCAAGATTTCAATGATCGTGAACGGCAACCCCGTGAACGCGAATGTCGACCCCCGTACCCTTCTGGTCCAGTTTCTGCGCGAAAACCTGCGGCTGACCGGTACCCATGTCGGCTGCGACACCTCGCAATGCGGCGCCTGCGTCGTGCATCTCGACGGCAAGGCGGTGAAGTCCTGCACCACGCTTGCCGTGATGGCCGACGGCCACGAGGTCAAGACCATCGAGGGGCTGGCCGCGGACGGCGCGCCGCTGCATCCGATGCAGGAGGCCTTCCGCGAGCATCACGGCCTGCAATGCGGCTTCTGTACGCCGGGCATGATCATGACCGCGGTCGACCTGGTGCATCGCAAGGGCCACGATCTCACCGACGAGGTGATCCGCGAGGAGCTGGAAGGCAATCTCTGCCGCTGCACCGGCTACCAGAACATCGTCGCTTCGATCGCCGCCGGCGCGAAGGCCATGGCCAAGTCGGACCTCGCCTAAAACCTCGGACCTCGCCTAAAACGTCGGACCTCGCCCAAGTCAGCGTTCAAGTCAGCATTTCATCGCGCATCCGCGATCAGGACATTCCCAATGTACGAATTCAAATATCATCGTCCCGGCACCGTGCGGCAGGCCGCCAATCTGCTGGTCAAGAACGAGGAGGCCAAGCTGATCGCCGGCGGCCACACGCTGGTGCCGGTCATGAAGCAGCGGCTGGCGAGCCCGCCGCATCTGGTCGACCTGTCCCATATCGAAGGCCTCGACACCATCGAGATGAAGGGCCGCGCGCTGGTGATCGGCGCCACTGCCAAGCATGCCGACGTCGCGAGCTCAGCGGTCGTGGGCGAAGCGATCCCGGCGCTCGCCGAGCTCGCCGGCCTGATCGGCGATCCCGCGGTGCGCCACCGCGGCACCATCGGCGGCTCGCTCGCCAACAACGACCCGACCGCCGACTATCCGGCCGCGGTGCTGGCGCTGGGCGCGACCATCGTCACCAACAAGCGGCGGCTGAAGGCCGAGGAGTATTTCCAGGGCCTGTTCACGACCGCGCTCGAAGCCGACGAAATCATCACCAAGGTGATGTTCCCGCTGCCGAAGAAGGCGGCCTATGTGAAATTCCGCAACCAGGCCTCGCGCTACGCGCTGGTCGGCGTGTTCGTCGCCAAGCGTCCCTCGGACGTGCGGGTCGCGGTGACCGGCGCCGGCTCCGACGGCGTGTTCCGTGTCGCCGCGTTCGAGGAGGCCCTGAAAAAGCGCTTCTCGCACAAGGTGCTCGACGGCATGACCGTTCCGGCCGAGGGGCTGAACAGCGATTTGCATGGCAGTGCTGAATACCGCGCGCATCTGATCGGCGTTCTGGCGCGCCGGGCGGTGGAAGCCGCGACCGCCAAGGACTAGATATCCAAGGACTAGATATCAAAGCGTGATCTTGCTGACCTCTGTTCGAAGACTGGCTGTTCCATGAGTGCATCGGCGTTACCTACCTCCGTCGATGCGCTGCTGGAGCTGTTGACCGCGCGCGGCTATCTCGCCGAACGGTCGCTTGCGACCGTGACCTATCTCGCGCTCCGGATGGGCCGGCCGCTGTTCCTGGAAGGCGAGGCCGGCGTCGGCAAGACCGAGATCGCCAAGGTGCTGTCGGCGGCGCTCGGGCGCAAGCTGATCCGCCTGCAATGCTATGAGGGGCTCGACGTTGCGTCGGCCGTCTACGAGTGGAGCAGCGCGGCGCAGATGATCGCGATCCGGCTGGCGGAAGCGTCCGGCGAAACCGACCGCGACCAGCTCGCCAGCGACATCTTCGCCGAGCGCTTCCTGATCAAGCGGCCGCTGTTGCAGGCGCTCGAGCCCGATGTCGCAGGTCCCCCGGTGCTGCTGATCGACGAGCTCGACCGTGCCGACGAGGCGTTCGAGGCGTATCTCCTCGAAATCCTCAGCGACTTCCAGGTCACCATCCCCGAGCTCGGCACGGTGAAGGCGCCGGCGCCGCCGATCGTGATCATCACCTCGAACCGCACCCGCGAGATCCACGACGCGCTGAAGCGGCGTTGTCTGTATCACTGGGTGGATTATCCCGCCGCCGAGCGCGAGCTTGCGATCGTCAAGTCGCGGGTGCCGAACATTTCCGCAAAGCTGTCGCAGCAGGTCGTGCGCTTCGTGCAGGCACTGCGCAACCAGGATTTCTACAAGTCGCCGGGGGTGGCCGAGACCATCGACTGGGCGACCGCGCTCTCCGAGCTCGACGCCCGCTCGCTGACCCCGCAGGTGGTCGGCGACACCCTGGGCGCGCTGCTGAAGTACCAGGACGACATCGCGCGCATGCAGGGCGATGCGTTGCAGAAGACATTGAAGGAAGCGACGAGCGACTAGCTGTCATTCCGGGGCGCGCCGCCCGAACTCGGGTTTACCCGAGTTCGGTAAGTCTTAAGCAGCCAAGTCGGCGACAGCCGACTTGGCTAGCGCGAGCCTGGAATCCATCGGGCCGCATCACGCATGGATCAATGGATTCCGGGTTCACGCTTCGCGTGCCCCGGAATGACGAGGCAAAGATACGATGCCGATCAACCACCTCGATCCGCCGACCGGCCACATGGCCGACAACGTGATCGGCTTCGCCCGTGCCTTGCGCGCGGCCGGGCTGCCCGTCGGCCCGGGCTCGGTGATCGATGCGCTCAATGCGCTGCAGCTGATCGAGGTCGGCAACCGCGCCGATTTCTACGCCACGCTGCAGGCGATCTTCGTCAAGCGCCACGAGCATGCGCTGATCTTCCGCCAGGCCTTCGAGCTGTTCTTCCGCGCCGCCGAGGAGTGGAAGAGCATGCTGGATTCGGTGCCGCTGCCCGACCATGCCAAGAAGAAGCCGCCGCCGGCCTCGCGCCGGGTCCAGGAGGCCCTGGCGCAACCCGCAACGCGTGAAGAGCGCCCGCAGGCCCAGGAGCAGGAGCTGAAACTCTCGGTCTCCGACAAGGAGGTGCTGCAGAAGAAGGACTTTGCGCAGATGACCGCGGCCGAGATCGCCGAGGTCGTCAGGGAGATCGCGCTGATGCGGCTGCCGCAGGCCGAGCTCGTTACCCGCCGCTACCAGCCCGATGCGCGCGGCCTGCGGCTTGACATGCGCCGCACGATCCGCTCCTCGCTGCGCACCGGCGGCGAGATCATCGATATCAGGAAGCTTGGCCGGATCGAGAAGCCGGCGCCGATCGTGGCGCTGCTCGACATCTCCGGCTCGATGAGCGAGTACACCCGCCTGTTCCTGCATTTCCTGCATGCCATCACCGACGCCCGCAAACGGGTCTCGGTGTTCCTGTTCGGCACCCGCCTGACCAATGTGACGCGCGCATTACGGCAGCGTGATCCCGACGAGGCGCTGGCGCACTGCTCGTCCTCGGTCGAGGACTGGGCCGGCGGGACGCGGATCGCGACCTCGCTGCACTCCTTCAACCAGCTCTGGGCCCGCCGGGTGCTCGGCCAGGGCGCCATCGTGCTCCTTATATCCGATGGACTGGAACGGGAGGCGGATGCCAAACTGGCGTTCGAGATGGACCGGCTGCACCGCTCCTGCCGCCGCCTGATCTGGCTCAATCCGCTGCTGCGCTATTCCGGCTTCGAGGCCAAGGCGCAGGGCATCAAAATGATGCTGCCCCACGTTGACGAATTTCGTCCGGTGCATAATTTGACATCCATCAAGGGGTTGATCCAGGCGCTGTCGTCCGCGCCGCCCGCGCACCACCGCAGCCTGATCCGCTCCGTAGCCTGAGATGCATCCGAACTGACTGGAGGCCGCCATGCTGAACCGCGACGAAGACATCCTGCAGGCCGCCGAGACCTGGCAGAAGCAGGGCCACGGCGTGGCACTGGCCACCGTGGTCGAGACCTGGGGCTCGGCGCCGCGCCCGGCCGGCTCCAGCCTCGTCATCAATGATGACGGCACGTTCTTAGGGAGCGTCTCCGGCGGCTGCGTCGAGGGCGCCGTGGTCACCGAGGCGCTCGACGTGATCACGAGCGGGCAACCCAAGATGCTGGAATTCGGCGTCGCCGACGAGACCGCCTGGAATGTCGGCCTGTCCTGCGGCGGCACTATCCGCGTCTTCGTCGAGAAGGTCGGCTAGCCGTGAAGCTCGAAACCCTGAAAGAGCTGAATGCCGAACGGGCCGCGCGCCGCCCGGTCATCATCGTCACCGACACCGCCAATGGCGAGCAGCGCCTGGTGAAGGCCAGGGACATCGCTGCCGATCCGCTGCGCGCCGAGTTGTCAAAACAGCTGCGGATGGGCAAGAGCGGCAATGTCGAGGCCGGCGGCAAGAAGCTGTTCCTCAACGTCTACGCGCCGACCGCAAAGCTCGTGATCATCGGCGCGGTTCACATCAGCCAGGCGCTGGCGCCGCTGGCGCGCTCGCTCGACTACGACGTCACCGTGGTCGATCCGCGCACGGCGTTCGCGAGCCCCGAGCGCTTCCCCGACGTGCCGCTGATCGCCGAATGGCCCGACGTCGCGCTGCCGCCGCTCAATGTCGATCACTACACGGCGTTCGTCGCGGTGACGCATGATCCGAAGATCGACGATCCGGCGCTGCTGCATGCCTTCGATCGCGACTGCTTCTATATCGGCGCGCTCGGCTCGCGGAAGACCCACGCCAAGCGCGGCGAGCGGCTGCGCGCGCAGGGCGCGAAAGACAGCGATATCGGGCGGATCCACGCGCCAATCGGCCTCGACATCGGCGCGGTGTCGCCGGCGGAGATCGCGGTCGCGATCATGGCCGAGATCACCGCGCAGCTCAGACTGCCTCCCAAAGAAAAAGAAGAAGCGGCATGAAATTCGGGCCCGCCAGTCCGGCCGACGCGATTGGCGGCGTCACCGTCCACACGCTGCGCCAGGGCGCGCTGGTGCTCAAGAAGGGCACCACGATCGGCCCTGACGAGGTTGCGGCGCTGACCAGGGCCGGCGTCAAGGACGTCGTGGTGGTGCGGCTCGAGGAGGGCGACATCTCCGAGGACGCCGCCGCCGCCAGCATCGCGCAAGCCGTGGCGGGCGAGGGCGTCAATGTCGAGCGCGCCTTCACCGGCCGCGCCAATCTGTTCGCTGCGCGTCCCGGCGTGCTGGTCGTGGACCGCGCCGCGGTCGACCGCATCAACGGCGTCGACGAGGCCATCACCTTCGCGACGCTCGCGGCGTTCAAGCCGGTGGTCGAAGGCGAGATGATCGCGACCGTCAAGCTGATCCCGTTCGGCGTCGAGGGCAGGTTGCGCGACGCGGCTGTCGCCGCCGCGGGAAAGGATGCGCTGCGCATCGCGCCCTATGCGATCAAGAAGGTCGGCGTGGTCTCGACCTTGCTGCCGGGCCTGTCGCCGAAGGTGATCGACAAGACGCTGCGCGTCACCGCGGAACGGCTGGCGCCGGCCGGCGCGACCATCATCGCGGAGCGGCGCGTGCCGCATGACGAGGCCGTGCTGGCCGACGCCATCAAGGAATTGCTCGCTCTGGGGGCCGAGCTCGTGATCGTGTTCGGGGCGTCGGCGATCGCCGACCGGCGCGACGTCATCCCGGCCGCGATATCGGAGATCGGCGGCGCCATCGAGCATTTCGGCATGCCGGTCGATCCCGGCAATCTCTTGCTGATCGGCAGCGCCGGCGGCGTGCCGGTGTTGGGCGCGCCGGGCTGCGCGCGCTCGCCGGTCGAGAACGGCTTCGACTGGGTGCTGATGCGACTCTTGGCCGGCATCAAGGTGACGCGATCGGATCTTACCGGCATGGGCGTCGGCGGCCTGCTGATGGAGATCGTAACGCGGCCGCAGCCGCGCACCGTCCCCGACACCGAGGGCAACCGCAACGTCGCGGCGATCGTGCTTGCTGCGGGACGTTCGACCCGGATGGGCGGCCCCAACAAGCTGCTCGCCGAGCTCGACGGCAAGAAGCTGGTGCGCGCCGTGGCCGAGCAGGCGCTGGCCTCGAAGGCCAGTGAAGTGATCGTCGTCACCGGCCATCAGGCCGATCTGGTCGAGCAGGCGCTGACGGGACTGAAGGTGACGTTCGCCCGCAATCCCGATTTCGCCGGCGGGCTCGCAAGCTCGGTGAAATCGGGAATTTCAGCCGTCTCCGACAACGCCGACGGCGCCATCGTCTGCCTCGGCGACATGCCGCTGATCTCGGCGCACCTGATCGACCGCCTGATCGAGACCTTCGCGCCCGACCGCGGCCACCTGATCGCGGTCCCCGTCAGCGAGGGCCGCCGCGGCAATCCGGTGCTGTGGTCGCGCCGCTTCTTCAGGGAATTGATGACGCTGGACGGCGACATCGGCGCCCGCCATCTGATCGCCAAGCATGCCGAGGCGGTGGCCGAAGTCCCGGTCGAAGGCAACAGCGCCTTCCTCGACATCGACACCCCGCAGGCGTTGGAAGCGGCAAGGCGGGGCTAGCCCTGCTGTCGTCCCGGCGAAGGCCGGGACCCAACCACAAATGCGGATTGGTTTGCAAAGCTGGGGCCGCCTTCCCACCGACAATAAAGTTCGGTGGCAATGAGTCCCGGCCTTCGCCGGGACGACGAGAGGATGGAGACTCGGCGCCATCAACCCGTCATTCACCATCTGGAAACGACCCCCTTGTAGAGTCCGCGCCGGACTTTGGGGGATTTCCGTCTTGATCATTTCGACCGTCGCCGCGCAGCGTCGCGCGCTGATCATTCTTGTCCTGACATTGCTGATCGGCGCCTCGCGTTTCGTTGCGGACAATTTCGTCAGGGAGGCCCACGCGGCCGGCGCGTTTGCGGTCGGCAAGTGCGGCGCCTATGGCCAGGCCTATGACTATCCGGCGGAAGCCTCCGCGCGCGCCGCCGCGCTGAAGCAGTGCAAGGGCGACTGCACGGCGGTGACCATGAAGCGCGCCTGCGCCGCGTTCGCGATCGACATGAAAAATCCCTGCGGTGCCCACGGCTATGCCGTGGCGCCAAGGATCTCGAGCTCGCTCAACGCCGCGACCAGGAAGTGCTACGAATATGGCGGCAAGGAATGCGTGATCCGCGCCTGGGCCTGCGACGCCAAGGGCTGACGCCATTGGTTCGCGGCCGCTCAATTCTCCCCAACGTGCTGGCCGATGGCATAGACATGACATGGTGCGCCGGCGCCGCCGCCCTGGCATTGCGCGATGGCGCCATCGCGCGCTTCCGTCACCGTGCGGCCGACGGCCTGGGCGCACGCACCGGCGTCGTTGACGGCAAAGGCTTTGGCATCACCGCGATAGGCGACGTAGCCCGCGAACAGCTTCGCGCAATCGACTGAAAGGCCAGGCGGCGCTGCCAGCGCGGCGGGCTCCGGCAGCTCGATCGTGACCGCGGTCGGCAGCTTCAGCTCGGCAAGGAACTGCTCGACCGCGGGAAGCCAGATGCCGGCTGCGGCTCGGATGACGAGGTCATGGCCGTTGTCGCCGAACGGCGGCAGCATCTGCAATCTTGCCGGCGCGCCACTGGCCGTGTAGGCCGCAAGCATCCGCCGCGCCAGCTCCGGACCGTAGAACGGGTCGTTCTCGGCGTACAGCCAGAGCGCGGGCACGCGCGCGGTGCGGCCGAGCATCGCTGCGGTGCCGACCAGGCGTTCTGCGCCGCAAGCCTCGCCCGATTTCGTGAACGAATGATAGCCGCCGTCGAAATTGAGCAGGCCCACGACCCCCGCTGGATTGCGCTCCGCGACCGCAAGCATGGTCAGCCCGCCGGTGGAGTGGCCGAGCAGCAGGATGCGATCGGGATCGACCCACGGCTCGCCGCGAACCGCCGCGATCGCCGCAACGATGTCGTCGGCGCCGACTCGCACGCCGCCGAGATAGTCGCACGGCCTCGGCAGGTCTTCGGCATAACCGCCGCCCGACAGGCCGAAGCCGCGGCGCATGACGGCGAGCACAGCATAGCCGCGCTGCGCCAGCGCGAGCGCCGCGGTGTTGAAGCCGGTCGGACTGCGCCGCGCGATGTTGCGGAAGAACGCGTCGTCCATTCCGCCGGGCGTGCCGTGCGTCATGATCACCAGCGGAAACCGGCCGGGACGATCGGGACGCACGACATAGCTGTCGAGCGTCAGGTCCTTGCCGGACAGATGCACCGGCAGCAGCATCGGCGCGGCGATCAGGCCGGGCAGGAGGCCTCGCTCCTCGGCATGCGCGGCGGTGGCGAACGACAGCAGCAGCGCGAGCAGGATTCGCATGTCAATCTCCGGCAAGGAACCGCAGGCGAGCCATATCACGGCGCTGCACGCGCAGGCGAGTGCGGGGACAGCACGACATGCAAGGAATACGGCGTCGGGGCTGGTGCCGGCGGCCGGCTTGCGGCTAAGCTCACCCCATGCAATTCGACACCAAGATCGCGGTCGTGATCCGCACCGACCTGGAAGTCTGGCAGAAGCTCAACGTCGCATCCTTCCTGTCCGGCGGCATCGCCGCCTCCTTTCCCGAATGCATCGGCGAGAATTACGAGGACGGTTCGGGGACCAAATATCTCTCCTTGATCGGCCAGCCGATCCTGATCTACGGCGCTGATCGTGCTGCGCTGTCGCGGGCGCTGGAGCGCGCGCTGGCGCGCAACGTGGTGCCCGCGCTCTACACCGAGGACATGTTCAAGACCACGCATGATCAGGCCAACCGCGAGGTGGTGAAGGCGGTCGCCCGCGCCGACCTCAATCTGGTCGGTCTCGCCGTCCGTGCCGAGCGCAAGGTGGTGGACAAGATCCTCGACGGCCTGAAATTCCACAGCTAGAGCGTTTTCGAGCGAAGTGGAAACCGGTTCGCGTGAAGAAAACGCGGCAAAACAAAAACCTGGAGTCCCGTTCCGATTCGATCGGAACGGGGAAGGCTCCAGGCGCGGTCCGGACCGGTTCCGCTGCGCGGCTGCGGCGCGGTCGCTCGAGATCCCGTGGACGCCGAAACCGGTATCAGCCCAACCCCCTGTTCTGATTGCCTGGTTGTGGTTATATCGCATCGCCTCTTGGAGGTGGCGGAAGCGTAGCGGGACAGGGGATATGCGGCGAAGGACCTGGATGATGTTCGGCAGTGCCGTGCCGATCTATTTTGCGTTGGCAACCTGGCTGTCATATGCCGCACGTCCTGTCATGGTGGAACCCGAAATCAATGGCGAACGGCACGAATTGATGCGGCCGTTCCTCCCGTTCGAGCATTCCAGCTTCGCGATGATCAGCGTCGATCCCTGGTTCGGTGATGTCGCCGACGTGCCCGGGCAATTCGATTCGAGTTCGCCGATCATGATCTACGAGGATGACAAGCCGCTTGGCCCGGCACACAGCACGCCGCACGAAACCATCAGCACGCTCGGCCACGGCCGCTTCTCGCACTGGAAGGGCAGTTTTTCCGTCTTCGTATTCTCGTCGAGCGACAACACCGATCCGCGCACCAACGGCCGGGCCTATTGGGCGGTGATGCCGCCATCCAAGGGATCGGGGATCGTGCCGAACGTGCCTGGAGAAAAGCACCATCTGCGCCGGCCGTTCACCCGTTACGGAAAGTCGCCATTCGCCGTCATCGCCAAGGACAAATGGTTTGCCGGGGTGGCCGACGTTCCCGGGCAGTACGACTCGAGCTCGCCCATCGTGATCTATGAGGATGGCAAGTTGCTCGGACCTGCCCACAGCACGCCGCACGACCAGATCGGCACGCTTGGCCAGGGACGCTTCTCGCACTGGAAAGGCAGCTCTTCGATCTTCGTGTTCTCGTCCAGCGACAATACCGATCCGGAGACCAACGGTCGCGACTATTGGGCGGTCAAGCCGGAGTAGAATTGCCAGGCTGACGAATAGAGAACTGCCCACACCGTCGTCCTGGCGAAAGCCAGGACCCGTTACCCCAACTGCAAATCGTTGCGCGACGCTGGGGCTACGATTTCGTTCGTAACCAAATTCGGTGGCTATCGGTTGGCCTCGCCAGGCCGACGGGCGGGAAGAGTACGCCGCCGACCATCAGTATCGTGGCGCACGGTGATGGGATCCGGCCGGTCGAAGCCCGCAGGAACGTTCCGCGTCCAAGCCCGTTACCCATTTTCATTCCGTTGACAATGACTGACCAGTCAGTCATAATAAGAGCATGACAAAACGCACGACCACATCGACCCGCGCGCCGCCGAAAAGGCGCCGGACCACCGTCAGGGCAGCCGCGGCCAAGATCCCGAAAGTGGCCTCGGCCAGGCTCGCCGAGCCGCGGTCGGCCAACAACCGCGCCGAGAAATCCGCCGAGCGGCGCGAGGCGATCGTCGCGGCCGCGATGGACGAGTTCATCGCGCGCGGCTTTGCCGCGACGCGGCTCGACGACATCGCCAAGCGCGCGGGCGTCGCCAAGGGCACGCTCTATCTGCACTTCAAGGACAAGGAATCGATGTTCGAGGAGCTGATCCGCACCGCGCTGGTGCCGCTGATCAGCCGGATGGCTGCGCCGCCGCCGATCACCGGCCCGGTGCGCGACGCGGTGGAGCGTTTCGCCGAGACCTTCATGCGGGAGATCGTCGCGACCCGGCGCGGCGACATCATCCGCCTGATCGTCTCGGAAGGGCCGCGCTTTCCGGCGATCGCCGATTTCTATTTCCGCGAGGTGGTGTCGAAGGGATTAGCCGGGATGCGCGCGCTGATCCAACTCGCGATCACCCGCGGCGAGATCAGGCAGCGCGAGCTCGGGCAATTTCCGCAACTGGTCGTCGCGCCCGCGATCGTCGCGGTGATCTGGCAGAGCCTGTTCGCCAGGCACGCGCCGCTTGACGGCATCGCGATGTTCAAGGTGCATCTCGATCTGATTTTTGGCGAACGGAGGACGACATGACCTCGTCGCGATCAAGGCTGTTGATATCCGCGCTTGCGCTCGCAGCCGCGCTCGCCGGCTGCCAGGAGAAGCGCGATCCCGGCTTCCAGGGCTGGGTCGAGGCCGACATGATCTTCGTCAGCCCCGACGAATCCGGCCGCGTCACCAAGCTCAACGTGCGCGAGGGCGACGAGGTCAAGCCCGGCGACCAGCTCTACACCGTCGACGACGATCTGCAGCGCGCCGATCTCAACCAGAACAACGCGACGTTGGCGAATGCGCAGCAGACCTATGACCGCGCGGCCTCCTTGCGCGGCACCGGCGCCGGCACCCAGGCCAATCTGGATTCCGCGGTCTCGGCGCTGCGCGTCGCCGAGGCCCGCGTCAACACCTCGCAGACCCGGCTCGACCGCCGCAAGGGCTTTGCGCCGATCGCGGGCGCGATCCAGCAGATCTATTTCCGTGAGGGCGAGATGGTGGCCGCGCAGCGCCCGGTGCTCTCGATCATGCCGCCCGGCAACATGAAGCTGCGCTTTTTCGTGCCGGAGACGGAGCTGCCGAAGCTCGCGCTCGGCGAAGAGGTGAAGGTGACCTGCGACAATTGCGCCGCCGACCTCACCGCAAAGATCTATTTCATCGCGACCACGGCGGAATACACCCCGCCGGTGATCTACAGCCTCGATGAGCGCAACAAGCTGGTCTATTTGATCCAGGCGCGGCCGAGCCGGCCGGATAGCTTGCGCGTCGGCCAGCCGATCAGCGTCTATCTCAACCCGAAGACCCCTGTGGCGGATCGCAGATGAACGGCGTACCGACCAGCGCGCAGTCCAGTTCGCCCGGCATCGCCATCGACGTGAAGGGCCTGACCAAGTCGTTCAATGGCCGCGAGGTGGTCCATGACCTCTCGATGCAGGTCAAGCGCGGCTCGATCTACGGCTTCCTCGGTCCCAACGGCAGCGGCAAGACCACGACGATCCGCATTCTCTGCGGCCTGCTGACGCCCGACAGCGGCGAGGGCACCTGCCTCGGCTACGACATCCTGCGCGACGCCGACAAGATCAAGCGCAAGGTCGGCTACATGACGCAGCGCTTCAGCCTGTATCAGGACCTCTCGGTCCGGCAGAACCTGGAATTCGTGGCGCGGCTCTACGGCATGCCGGACGCGCACCGCGCCGCGTCCGACATGATCGCACGCATCGGCCTGAAGGGCCGCGAGGATCAGCTCGCCGGCGAGCTGTCCGGCGGCTGGAAGCAGCGGCTCGCGCTCGGCGCCTGCACGCTGCCCAATCCGGAATTGCTGCTGCTGGACGAGCCGACCGCCGGCGTCGATCCCAAGGCGCGGCGCGATTTCTGGAACGAGATCCATGCGCTCGCGGCCGACGGCCTCACCGTGCTGGTCTCGACCCACTACATGGACGAGGCCGAGCGCTGTCACGAGATCGCCTACATCGCCTACGGCCATCTCCTGGCGCACGGCACGGTCGATGAGGTGATCGCAAAGTCCGCGTTGTCGACCTACACGGTGACGGGCGAGGATTTCAACGGGCTGATGGCCGAGCTCTCCGGCAAACCCGGCATCGACATGGTGGCGCCGTTTGGCACCAGCCTGCATGTCTCCGGCCGCGACAAAGCAGCGCTCGAGGCCGCCATCGCGCCTTATCGCGATGATGCGAAATGGCATTGGCAGCCGAGCGAGCCGTCGCTCGAAGACGTCTTCATCGATCTGATGGGGCGCTCCAAGGACAATTTCCAGCAAGGCTAGCAGCCCAGGCGAATGCAATGAGTGCGACAGACGCAATTCCCCACAGTGAGGCAAACGCGCGCAGCGAGGCGCGGGAGCCGGCGTTCGGCTTCTGGCGGCGCAGCTACGCGATGCTGGTGAAGGAATTCATCCAGCTTCGCCGCGACCGCGTCTCCTTTGCGATGATCATCATGCTGCCGGTAATGCAGCTGACGTTGTTCGGCTATGCCATCAACACCACGCCGCGCAATCTGCCGAGCGCGGTGCTGCTGCAGGAGGACACCGATCTCGGCCGCTCGATCCTGAAGGCGATGGAGAACACGGCCTATTTCCGCTTCGTCCGCGAGGTCCATACCGTCGAGCAGTTCGACGAGCTGCTGCAATCCGGCAAGGTGCTATTCGGGGTCGAGATCCCGCGCGGCTTCGAGCGCGCGGTGCGGCGCGGCGACAAGCCGGCGCTCCTGGTCGCCGCGGACGCCACCGACCCGGTGGCGTCGGGCACGGCGCTCGGCGCGCTCGGTCCGCTGGTGCAGACCGCGCTGGCGCACGACCTGCATATCGGCGATCCCCCGGACATGCCGTTCGAGATCCGCGCCCATGCCCGCTACAACCCGGCGGCGGAATCCCGCCTCAACATCGTGCCCGGCCTGGTCGGCACCATCCTGACCATGACCATGCTGATCTTCACCGCGCTGTCGGTGACGCGCGAGATCGAGCGCGGCACCATGGAGAGCCTGCTGTCGATGCCGATCAAGCCGGTCGAGGTGATGTTCGGCAAGATCGTGCCTTATGTGATCGTCGGCTTCATCCAGGCCGCGCTGATCATCGGCATCGGCGTCGTCCTGTTCGGCGTGCCGATCTTCGGCAGCCTCACGCTGCTGGCGCTGCTGACGACGCTGTTCATCACCACCAATCTGTCGATCGGCTACACCTTCTCGACCATCGTGCAGAACCAGTTGCAGGCGATGCAGCTCTCGATGATGTTCTTCCTGCCGAGCATCCTGCTGTCCGGCTTCATGTTTCCGTTCGCGGGCATGCCGGTCTGGGCGCAATATGTCGGCGAGGGCCTGCCGCTGACCCATTTCGTCCGCATCGTCCGCGCCATCATGCTGAAGGGCGCGGCGATGCAAAACCTGCAATACGACACGATCGCGCTGGCCGGCCTGATGCTGTTCGCCATGACGGTCGCCGTGACGCGCTTCCGCCGCACGCTGGATTGAGGCTAGGATGGATGCCGTCAGCAATGACGGGGGCCGGGGAATGCCGGGATTCTGGAACAGAGACAAAGCGTCGCAAGACACCACCGTATCGCCCGGCTTCCACCACGCGCTGATGCGCGAGGTGATGACGACTGAGCTGCTCCGCATCAAGGTGCTGATCGGGATCGCCGCGACGTTCTCGGTCATCACCACCGCGATCTACCTCATCGCGCCCGAGGCGCTGGTGCGGGTGTGGCACGGCAATTTCAAGCCGTCCTATCTCTATTCCATCATCGGGCCATTCATCCTGTTCGAGCTCTGGGTGCATGGCGCGATCAGCTGGTACATGAAGCAGGGCCGCGACTTGCCGGTCGTCAGGCGCTATATCGGCGCGCTGATCGAAACCTCGATGCCGACGATTGCGCTCGGCCTCCACATCGACAGCATGGGTCCCGTCGCGGCGCTCGGCTGGGTCGCGCCGTTCGTCTACTTCATCTTCATCATCGCCTCGACGCTGCGGCTGGATTTCGGGCTCTCGGCCTTCACCGGCCTCGTCGCGGCGTCGGAGCTGTTCTGGATGGCGATGTATTATCGTCCTGATGGCACCCTGGATCCTGCGCCGGACCTGTTTTATCACGCCGCGCGCAGTGTCGTGATCCTGATCTGCGGCATCCTCGCCGGCGCCGTCGGGATGCAGTTGCGGCGGCAATTCGCGTCCAGCATCGCGGCCGGCACCGCGCGCGACCGCATCACCAACCTGTTCGGCCAGCACGTCTCGCCGCAGGTGGTCGAGCGGCTGATGGCCGAGGGCACCTCGACCGGGAGCGATATCCGCCGGGTCGCCGTGATGTTCGTTGATTTCCGCAGCTTCACGTCCGGTGCGCGCACCCGCTCGCCGCAGGAGGTGGTCGACCGGCTCGACGGCGCCTTCGCGGTGCTGGTCGACATCCTCGACCGCCACGGCGGCATCGTGAACAAGTTCCTGGGCGACGGTTTCCTCGCGCTGTTCGGCGCGCCTTTCGAGGCCGGCGACGCCGCGCACCAGGCTGTGGCCGCCGCGCGCGAAATGCTCGCCGCCAATGAGCGGCTCAACGCCACGTCGAGCTGGCCGCTGCGCATGGGCATCGGCATCCATATCGGCGAAGTCGTCGCCGGCAATATCGGCTCGCCCCGGCGCAAGGAATACACCGTGATCGGCGACACCGTGAACTTCGCTGCGCGGCTGGAAGCGCTGAACAAGGAGCTCGGCACCCAGTTCCTGATCTCGTCGGCGGTGCGCGAGGCGGCGAGCGATGTGTGCAACGACGCGGTGTCGCGCGGCGAGGTGCCGGTGCGGGGCTACGACCGGCCGGTGGCGGTCTGGCAGCTCGGATAGTGCAATCGAGGTAATTTAGTAGTGGTTGACCGATCATCAACTACTCATATAGATGATTAGATGAGCTCAGCGATCGACGACCGCCTGCCGCGCTACCAGCGTCTCCGCGACGATCTCGCCGCGCGCATCAACCGCAACGAATGGCGTCCCGGCGACCTGATCCCGTCGGAGGCCGAGCTTGGGGCACGTTACGGCGTCGCCATCGGCACCGTGCGTAAGGCGATCGATCAATTGGTCAGCGACGGCGTGCTGGAGCGCCAGCAGGGCCGCGGCACCTTCGTGCGCCGGGCGCGGTTCAACTCCTCGCTGTTCCGCTTCTTCCGTTTCCAATCCGAGAGCGGCGAGCGCCGCGTCCCGCAAAGCCGCATCCTGCGGCGGAAGGCGATGCCGGCGACGTCGGCGGTCGCCTCGGCGCTGCGCATTCCCGTCGGCGAGCCCGTCATCAGCCTGTCGCGCCTGCGCCTGATCGACGATTTGCCGCTGCTCGCCGAGGAGATCTGGCTCGAGCGGTCGCGCTTCGAGGCGATCCTGTCGCTCGCGACCGGAGAATTCGGCGATCTGCTGTATCCGCTCTACGAGAACAGCTGCGGCCAGGTCGTGGTCTCCGCCGATGAAATCCTCACCGTCGAGATCGCAACCGAGATGCAGTCGCGCCTGCTGCGGCTCGAGGCCAACGCGCCGTTGATCGTGATCGAGCGCCTGGCGTTCGACCTGGAGCGGCGGCCGATCGAATGGCGCCGCTCGCGCGGGCCGGCGGACCGCTTCCGCTACCACGCCGAGATCAGGTGAGCGCGGCAATCAAATAGAACAAAACAGAAATCACGGGGAGGAACGATGACAGACTGGTACAGCGACGCGTCACCGCTCGAGCGGCGCACCTTCTGGGCAAGTTTTGGCGGTTGGGGGCTCGATGCGCTCGACGTCCAGATGTTCAGCCTGGCGATTCCGGCGCTGATCACGGCGTTCGGGATCAGCAAGGCCGACGCCGGCCTGCTCGGGTCGGTGACATTGTTCTTCGGCGCATTCGGCGGCTGGCTCGGCGGCGCGCTCGGCGATCGCTTCGGCCGGGTCAAGGCGTTGCAGATCACGGTCGCGACCTTTGCGCTGGCGACCTTCGCCTCCGCCTTCGCGATGAACTACACCCAGCTCGTGATCCTGAAGGCGATCCAGGGCGTCGGCTTCGGCGCCGAATGGGCCTGTGGCGCGGTGCTGATGGCCGAGATCATCCGCGCCGAGCATCGCGGCAAGGCGCTCGGCGCCGTGCAGAGCGCCTGGGCGGTCGGCTGGGGCGCCGCGGTGCTGCTGTCGGCGCTGGTGTTCACTTATGCACCGCCCGACATCGCCTGGCGCATCCTGTTCGCGGTCGGCCTGATCCCGGCGCTCCTGATCCTCTACATCCGCCGCGGATTGAAGGAGCCGCCACGCAGCGCACCGCGTGCTGCCGACCCGCCGTTCCTCGCGACACTGGCCGGCATCTTCCACCGCGACGTGCTGCGCTCGACCTTGATCGGCGGCCTGTTCGGCATCGGCGCCCACGGCGGCTATGCGGCGCTGACCACGTTCCTGCCGACCTACCTGCGCGAGGTGCGGCATCTCTCCGTGCTCGGCTCCAGCGCGTACCTTGCCGTGATCATCGTCGCATTCTTCTGCGGCTGCGTGGCGTCGGGCATCGTCAGTGACCGGATCGGGCGCCGCGCCAACGCGGCATTGTTCGCCGCCGCCTGCGTGGTGACCGTGCTGGTCTACATCTTCGCGCCGCTTTCGAACTCGCAGATGCTGGTGCTCGGCTTTCCGCTCGGCTTCTTCTCGGCCGGCATCCCGGCGAGCATGGCCGCGCTGTTCAGCGAGCTCTATCCGGCCGGCGTGCGCGGTACCGGCGTCGGCTTCTGCTACAATTTCGGCCGCGTCGTCTCGGCGGCGTTTCCATTCCTGGTCGGCTATCTCAGCGATCACATCGGCCTTGGTGCTGCGATCGGGATCGATGCGGCGTTTGCCTATTCGCTGGTGCTGATCGCCGTGCTGATGCTGCCGGAGACCCGCGGCAAGGTGTTCGAGCAAGCCGCCGCCACACGTGCGTGATGATGAGGGATGATGATGACTTCGGATCGGATGACGCGGCGCCGGTTTGCCGCAGGATTGACTGCCGTGCTGTCGGCGGGCGGAGTGGTGAAGCAGGTGAGGGCTGACGTGCCGCGACTCGCGATCGATACCCACTCCCATGTGTTTCACCGCGGCCTGAAGCTCGCGTCCGGCAGGCGCTATGCGCCGGACTATGACGCGCCGCTCAATCTCTATCTGCAGCAGCTCGACCAGAACGGCATCACCAACGGCGTACTGGTGCAGCCGAGCTTTCTCGGCACCGACAATTCCTATCTGGTCGAATGCCTGAAAGCGACCAATGGCCGCCTGCGCGGCATCGCCGTCGTCGACCCAAGCGTCGCGGCGGACGAGCTCGGCGCGCTCGATCGCGCCGGTGTGGTCGGCGTCCGCCTCAATCTGGTCGGCCAGCCGCTGCCAGATCTGGCGTTGCCGGAATGGAAGGCATTGCTCGCGCAGGTCCATGCGTTGGGTTGGCAGGTCGAGATCCAGCGCAACGCGACTGATCTGGCGACGCTGGCACCGAAGCTGCTCGAGCTCGGCGTCAACGTCGTGCTCGATCACTACGCGTTGCCGGATCCGAAGCTCGGCGTCGCCGATCCCGGCTTCCGGTCCATCCTCAAGCTCGGCGCCTCACGAAAAGTCTGGGTCAAGATCTCGGCGCCATATCGCAATGGCGCCGCCGGCGACGCGTTCGCGAAACAGGCTTATCCGCTGCTGCGCGACGCCTATGGCATCGACAGGCTGTTGTGGGGCAGCGACTGGCCGCACACGCAGTTCGAAACCACGCAGAACTATGCGAAGAACCGAAAGTTTCTGGATGAACTTGTGACCGATGCAGATGAACGCGCGCGCGTGCTCGCGTCACCGCGCGCGCTGTTTCGCTTCTAGCCCGCGCGCGATTGTACCGAGTGCACTGAAGGGCGTCGTTGCGGCTGTGTTACGATCGTGGTCATCAGGCCGACCATGACAGGACAACAGCAATGCAGCGCCGCTACATCACCGTCGACGTCTTCACCAACCGCGCCTTCGGCGGCAACCCGCTTGCCGTGGTGCTCGATGCCGGCGGGCTGTCGACGGCGCAGATGCAGGCGATCGCGATCGAGTTCAACTATTCCGAGACCACCTTCGTGCTGCCGCCGCAAGATGGCGCCAACGACGCCAACGTCCGCATCTTCACGACACGCTCGGAAATTCCGTTCGCCGGCCATCCCAATGTCGGCACCGCCTTCGTGCTGGCGACGCAGGCCGCCAAGGCTCCGGCGCGCTTGAGGTTCGAGGAGAAGGCGGGCCTGGTGCCGGTCGAGATCCTGTCCGAGGGCGGCAGGGTGATCGGCGCCGAGCTGACCGCGCCGCAGCCGTTGCAGCGGACGCAGCAGGTGAGCGCGGCCGAGGCGGCCACGTGCCTGTCATTGTCGGCCGACGATGTGAAGACCGACCGCCATGGGCCGGAGTTCGTCTCGGTCGGCCTGCCGTTCCTGGTGCTGGAGATCGGCTCGCGCGAGGCATTGCGGCGCGCGGTGCCCGATGCTGCGGCATTCGCCAGGCTGCTGGCCCACGTCGGCCGCGACAGCGTCTATTTCTACACCCGCGATATTCCGGCAAGCGAGCAGCCGCTCGACCTGCAGGCGCGCATGCTGCATCCCGGCGCGAGCGGCCTGTCGGAAGATCCCGCCACCGGCAGCGCGACCGCGGCCTGCGCGGCTTTGCTCGCCGACCTCGATCCCGCGCGCGACGGCGAGTTGCGATTGCGGATCGGGCAGGGCGTCGACATGGGCCGGCCGAGCCTGTTGCTGACGCGGGTGAAGAAGCAGGCCGGCGCCATCACCTCGGTGCATGTCGGCGGCGGCTGCGTGCGGATGATGGAAGGCACGCTGAACGTGGCAGGCGAGGGAGGCTAATCCTGCTGCGTCCAGCGAATCTATGACTCGCCAGCTACGTCAAACATTCGGTGTCGTCCCGGCGAAGGCCCTAAGATGTGCACACATCTCACTCAGCGACTTTCTTAAGGCTGCACGGGAGGTGGAAGGGCTCTCTCCCCCCTTGCGGGGGAGAGTTGGAGAGAGGGGTAAGCCACAAACACCGGCCGCGCGGCTTACCCCTCTCCCTGACCCTCCCCCGCAAGGGGGGAGGGAACCCGTCCATTGGTGCCGTCCTGACATGGAAGCAGTGATATGTGCACCCCTTAGGGCCTTCGCCGGGACGACATCGCCTCCGAGGGATCACGTTCCACTTTAGACCTGCGGCGCCGCCAGATTATCGATCTTGACGCCTTCGCGGTCCTCGATGATCTCGGCGATCCAGCGCCGGTGGCAGTGCTGGTGATCGCGCTCGTAGCAGAGGATGCAGACCGGGCCGGAGGTCTTCACCAGCGCCGCCAGCTCGTCCAGCTCCTCCCTGGCTTGCGCGGTCTTCAGGTGCTTGGTGTAGATCTTCTCCAGCACCTCATACTTGCCGCTGCGCGCCGCTTCGCGGCCCTCTTTCGGCGTGCCGAGGCCGCGGAGGTGGATGTAGGAAATGCCGCGCTCGTCGAGCCCGGCCGCGAGCGCGCTCTTGGAAAAACCCGCGCGCCGCGACGAGGCGACCGCGCGGACGTCGACGAGCAGCTTGACGCCGGCTTGCTGGAGTTCGTCGAGCACCGCCTTCGACGGGGTCTGCTCGTAGCCGATCGTGAACAGCTTCTTCGCCTTCGCCAAATTCTTCGCTCGGGCCATGGCGGCTCCCTACTATTTCACGCGTTCGATCAATTCCATCGCGCCCGCCGGCGCACGGACTTTGCCCTCGTGGATGACGTAGGCGAAGACGTCGCGCGGCGTCTTGTTCGGTGCCGTCTTGTCGACCCGCGGCAGGTCATCCGGCTCGCCGCCGCCGGCCCAGGCCTGGAAGCGCTTGGCCCAGGCATCGAGCTGCTTCGGCGGATAGCAGGTCTTCAATTCGTCGTTGCCCTTCTGCAGCCGCGCATAGACGAAGTCGCTGGCGACATCGGCGATCGCCGGATATTTGCCGTGCTCGGCGAACACCACGGGGACCTTGTGCTCGCGAATCAGCGCGATGAATTCGGGCACGCGAAAACTGTCGTGGCGGACCTCGACGACGTGGCGTAGCGCGCGGCCCTCGAGCTTGCGCGGCAGCAGTTCGAGGAACTTGCCGAAATCGGCGCCGTCGAACTTCTTGGTCGGCGCGAACTGCCAGAGCACCGGTCCGAGCCGGTCCTTCAATTCCAGCACGCCGGAATCATAGAACCGCTTCACGGAATCGCCGGCCTCGGCGAGCACGCGGCGGTTGGTGGCGAAGCGCGGGCCCTTCAGTGAGAAGATGAAGCCGTCGGGCACTTCGGAAGCCCATTTGCGAAAGCTCTCCGGCTTCTGCGAGCCGTAATAGGTGCCGTTGATCTCGATCGAGGTCAGCTTGGAGGCGGCGTAGGAAAGCTCCTTCGCCTGCGTGAGCTTCTCCGGATAGAACACCCCGCGCCACGGCTCGAAGGTCCAGCCGCCGACGCCGATGTAGATCTTGCCTGCGTCCGTCTTGGTCGGCGCTGGCTTGGCCGGCTCTGCCCTGGTCGTCTCTGTCTTCGTCGTCTCTGTCTTGGTCGTTTTGGAAGGAGCTTTGGCCACGACTGCACTCATCGTGAGGAGGGAACAGGAAGCGAGACTAGTCGAGATAATCGCAATTGGCCAGTTTGCCAGATCGTGACGCCGTGTCTATCGTGGCTGCCGGTGCTCGCTGGGATGCGGAAAAAAACCGGAGAACAACAATGCGCATACTGATCGCCGCCGTCCTCTTGCTGACGTCTTCAGCCGCGCTCGCCGACGAGGTCGACGACGCCCACAAACTCGCGATCACCGGCCGCGACGCCTATTGGAATTGCCTTGCTCGCGAATATCCGCGCGACTCCAACAAGACACTCTCCGATCAGGAGTTCACCTCGCTGATCGCCAACGTCTGTCCGTCGGAGCGGCAGAATTTTCGGGTGTCGCTGATCGACTTCCTGTCGCTGCAGTTTCCGAAGGAGAATTCCGACGCGCATCTGTCCACCGCCAACCGGGCCATCGAGCTTGCCCAGAAAGACATCGTGACCGCGTTCGTCCGGCGCAGGGCGGCGGCGAAATAGGCCCGCACGCTCAATCCAGGTTGCCAAATCCTGTTGCGTCCGGCCGATTTTTGATATCAATCCGCGCACACGGCGAGGGGATATTCCGGCATGGACTCACGATCGATGGCAGGCTTTCTGGGTGCCGTGGTCGCGGCGATCGCGCTGGCGGCGGCGTTCATCTACGGGCCGTCGCCCAGCCAGATCCGCAATCCCGCCCAGCCCGCCTCGGCTCAGCAACCGCAGGCGGCGCCCGAGGCCGCGCCGGCGGCAGCCCCGGCGCCCCGGGGGCCGGTGATTCGCGAGGTTCCGAACAATTAGCCACCCGCGCCCTTGCGGATTGCTGGAGGCTTCCCATCTGTTGCTGGACGGTGACGTTGCAGCTCTGAAACGGGCTCCGGCACCGAGACGACCACGACATTGGCTGCGCCGGATGTACGCGCGCCCCTTGTTCGTGGTCGTTGGCATTTCTGAGGGTATCCTGAGCCCTTTTCCCGCATTCTGAGGGTGAGTTTCGACTCACCTGCCTTGGCAGCGGGAAAGCCTGCGGCTATACGCTGGCGGCCATGAATGACGCCATCAAGCCGGGCCCCGAAACCCCGTCGCAGGCCGCCGGTTTGCCGCAACTTTCGGTCGTCGTCCCGACCTTCAACGAACGCGACAATGTCACGGTGCTGTACCGGCGGCTCGACGCGACGCTGAAGGACGTGCCCTGGGAAGTCATCTTCGTCGACGACAATTCGCCAGACGGAACCTGGGACGTCGTGCGCGGCCTGGCGCGGCAGGATTCCCGGGTGCGCTGCATCCGCCGGGTCGGCCGGCGCGGCCTCTCGGGCGCCTGCATCGAGGGTATTTTGGCCTCGAGCGCGCCATACGCTGCCGTCATCGACGCCGACCTGCAGCACGACGAGACCCAGCTGCCGAAGATGGTGGCGCTGCTCCAAAGCGGCGAGGCCGAGCTCGTGGTCGGCAGCCGCTACATCGAGGGCTAC
The DNA here is from genome assembly GCF_015624485.1 of Bradyrhizobium genosp. L. Classification (NCBI taxonomy): domain Bacteria; kingdom Pseudomonadati; phylum Pseudomonadota; class Alphaproteobacteria; order Hyphomicrobiales; family Nitrobacteraceae; genus Bradyrhizobium; species Bradyrhizobium genosp. L. Next base: position 4,866,206 of record NZ_CP061378.1, on the reverse strand, counting down.
AAGGCGTCAGGCTTCGACAGCCAGCGCGCCGGCGCCAGCGCCTTCGCCACCGAGATCGCGCGCCGCACGCTCAACGTCGAGATCGCCGATCCGATGAGCGGCTTCTTCATGATCCGCCGCGACCGCTTCGAGCAGCTCGCGCCGCAGCTCTCGACCCAGGGCTTCAAGATCCTGCTCGACGTGGTCGCGACCGCACAGGGCAAGCTGCGCGCGGTCGAGATTCCCTACACGTTCGGCTTGCGCCAGCATGGCGAGAGCAAGCTCGATTCCATGGTCGCGCTCGACTTCCTCGGCCTCGTGCTGGCGAAGCTGACGCATGACGTGATCTCGCTGCGCTTCATCCTGTTCGCGATGGTTGGCGCGATCGGCCTCTTGGTGCATCTCGCCGCGCTGTTCATCGCGCTGAAGCTGTTCGACGCCCCGTTCGCGCAGGCGCAGGCCACCGGCGCGATCGTCGCGATGACCAGCAATTTCATCCTGAACAACTTCCTGACCTACCGCGACCAGCGGCTGAAGGGCATCGGGATCGTCGGCGGCCTCTTGCTGTTCTATCTGGTCTGCAGCGTCGGCCTGCTCGCCAATGTCGGCGTCGCGTTCTCGGTCTACGACCAGGAGCCGATCTGGTGGCTTGCGGGCGCGGCGGGCGCGCTGATGGGCGTGGTCTGGAATTACGCGATGTCCGGGCTGTTCGTCTGGCGCAAGCGATGACGCCGGCATGATTCCGAACGAGGCGCGGCTCGCTCAGAACACCGCTCTTGTGATCTGCGCGCTGGTCCTGCTGCGGCTGGCGGCCGCGGCCTGGACGCCGCTGACCTTCGACGAGGCCTATTACTGGATGTGGTCGAAGTCGCTCGCCGGCGGCTACTACGACCATCCGCCGATGGTGGCGCTGGTGATCCGGCTCGGCACCATGATCGCGGGCGATACGCCGTTCGGCGTGCGGCTGGTGTCGATCCTGCTCGCGCTGCCGATGAGCTGGGCGATCTACCGCGCCGCCGCGATCCTGTTCGGCGGCAGCCGGGTGGCCGCAAGCGCTGCGATCCTGCTCAACGTCACGCTGATGGCCGCGGTCGGCACCCTGATCGTGACGCCGGATGCGCCGCTTTTGGTCGCGGCGAGCTTCCTGCTGTTCTCGCTCGCCAAGGTGCTGGAGAGCGGTCGCGGCGCCTGGTGGCTCGCGGTCGGCGCCAGTGCGGGGGCAGCGCTGCTGTCGAAATACACGGCGTTGTTCTTCGGTCCTGCGATCCTGATCTGGCTCGTGGTGGTGCCGAAGCTGCGGCACTGGTTTCTCTCACCCTGGCTCTATCTCGGCGGCGTGGTTGCGCTCGGATTGTTCGCGCCGGTGCTGCGCTGGAACGCCGATCATCAGTGGGTGTCCTTCATCAAGCAGATGGGCCGCGCCCGGATCGAGGATTTCCAGCCGTCCTATGTCGCCGAGCTGATCCCCACCCAGTTCGCCTTTGCGACGCCGCTGGTCTTCATCCTCGGGGTGATGGGCCTGTATGCGCTGTATCGGCGCCGCGCCGGCGCGTTGCCGGCACGCGTGCTGATCAACGTGATGTTCTGGACCATCGTCGTCTATTTCGTCTGGCACGCGCTGCACGCACGGGTCGAGGCCAATTGGTTTGCCCCGGTCTATCCGGCCTTCGTGGTTGCTGCCGCGGTCGCGGCGATCCAGGTGCAATGGTCGACGGCCGTGCAGCGCCGGATCGACTTCTGTCGCCGCTGGGCGGCACCGGGCGGCGTCGTGCTGTTCGCGCTGCTGATCGTGCAGGCCAATACCGGCGTGCTGTCGGGCTTTCGCCGCGATGCCACCGTGCGCAGCGTCGGCGTCGGCTGGCCCGCCTTGGCCTCCGAGATCGAGGCGGTGCGTGCGCGCGTCGGCGCGACCTGTGTGCTCGCACCCGACTACGGCACCACCGGCTGGCTTGCGTTCTATTTGCCCCAAGGCACCTGCGTCGCGCAGCACGGCCAGCGCATCCGCTGGGTCAACATGCCCGAGCCGAGCCCGGCGCAGCTCGCCGGCAAGCTGCTGTATGTGCACGAGCTTGGACAGGGCCTGCCGTCGTCGATGCGCGACGGCTTTGCCCATATCGAAACCGTGGCCGAGGCCAGCCGGATGCGGGGCGAGTTGGTCGTCGAGACCTATGCACTCGATCTGCTGGAAGATCCGAAGGGCGACGTGTTCGATCGCTCGCTGCCGCCTGAGCTGGATTAGAGATGGTTCTTGTCAAATCCCCGTACGGTTACGGGCTGATCTGCAACGAAATTCTCCGCTGATTCAGCGCAGCCGGCTCAACCTCGAGACGTACTCCACGATGTCCCATCATGGGACAAAATCGCCCTTTCCCCGATCCAATGCCATCTTAAAAAAGCCCCATGCCACAGGCACTTCCGGCTTCGCAGGGGATGCATCCGGTTAAGTCGCATTTAACTAAAAGTCGCCTTAATGGCCGTCTGTGCTCCTGCGAGATGCTGAGCCGAACAGTGTTCGGCGCCGCGTTGCGCGGGGGACAAGGTGAACCAATTTTGAGCGCCGGGTGTATGGGTACGAGTGCGAGTGCGTATGTTCTGGGGGCGCCGGCCCGCAGGAAGTCCTCCCGAACAATTCTCCCTCAGCATTTCCTCGGCAGCGCCGCGGTCGCGGGTCTGGTGCTGGGCTGTGCCTGGACGATCTACGCCAACATCTTTGCGGCGAGCGTCTATCCGTCGGTGAACAACGCCCCGTATGAAGCGCCCGTGGTGAAGCGCGCGGCCGCGGTCGCAGCGCGGCCGACGCCGGCATTCAACGAGGTGTTCGCCTCGCTGACGCCTCCGCCGTCGGCGCCCGCCAAGTCGGAGACCGTCAAGGCCGAGATCGCGAAGTCGGACGCGCCGTCGCCGTCGATTATGTTTAACGAAAGGTTTGCCGCGGCGGCGCCCGACGGCGTGCCGTCCAATGTCGTCGTCGCCGATGCGGCACCGTCGACGGACGTGCTCAAGGTGGCGGCTGCGCCGAAGATCGTTGACGCACCGAAGGCCGTGACCACGGTCAAGCTCGCCGAAGCCTCGAAGGCGCTGCCGGCGCCGAAGTCGGTCGAGAATGCCAGGAAGGAAGCCGCGGCCAATCTGCAGGTCGCGCTCGCCGATCCCAATGCCGCGGTCGAGACCAAGGTTTCGGAAAAAGCTGTTGCGAAGGCGGCCGCGAAATCCGGCGGTGTGACCGTGCGCGACATGGCCGCGCGCGCCAAGGCCGCGGTGATGTCGATCGCGTCGAACGAACGGCAGACCATGGTCGAGAAGCTGTGGGGCAAGCGCGAGTCGAACGGCGGACTGCTGTCGTTCGCGTCCGCCGACGCCAACGTCACCGGCAGCATTCCGTCCACGCTGGACCAGGATCCGACGCTGGGCGGTTCGCCGCCCTATGATCGTCAGACCGCGGTCTACGACGTCGCGGCGCACACCGTGTACCTGCCTGACGGCACGCGGCTCGAGGCGCATTCCGGCCTCGGCTCCCGGCTCGACGATCCGCGTTCCTCGCACATGAAAATGGTCGGCGTCACACCGCCGCACATCTACGAGCTGAAGCCGCGCGAAGCCCTGTTCCACGGCGTACCGGCGTTGCGTCTCAACCCGATCGGCGGCGAGGGCAAGATCTTCAACCGCGTCGGTCTGCTCGCGCACACCTTCATGCTCGGTCCGAACGGCGACTCCAACGGGTGCGTCTCGTTCAAGGATTACTACGCCTTCCTCGACGCCTACCGCAACAAGGGCATCCGCCGCCTCGCGGTGCTGGCGCGCGTTCAGTAGACCGTGCCGTCTCGGGGCCGGCGGGTTTCGGCTCCTCCAAAGGTACTGCCCGCAACCGGACCATGGCGGCCTTGTGTAGCTTGAAAGCCCGTCCGGGGCGCTATATTCTGTGATATACAGGGGTAAGGCGCGCCAGTAGAACCACGCTCTCCAGGATCCTGAAAGGCCGGAGAGCAGGGAGGACACATGAGCCGGTCGCCGGGCGTGGTGCACACGGACAAGGTTCTCGATGTGCTTGCCGGAGGCGGGGCGCCTTCGGAGCTGTCGGCGTCGTGGCGTCGGTCCGGTCATTTGCACGCGCTCGATCCCGCCAGCCGCTCGCCGTCCCATCGTCTGCTCCAGGCCGAGATCGCCGCTGCGCAGCAGCGGCTCGGCGAACTGTTGAACGTCGCCCGCGTGACGCTCGACCGGCTGTTCCTTTCCGTCGGCGGGGTCGGCTGTTCGGTCTTGCTCGCGGACAGAGACGGCGTCGTCGTCGACCGGCGCGGCGCGCATGCCGACGACGCGACCTTCGACCGATGGGGTCTGTGGACCGGCGCCGTCTGGAGCGAGAAGTACGAGGGCACCAACGGGATCGGCACCTGCATCGTCGAGAAGCGGCCGCTCTCGATCGATCGCGAGCAGCACTTCTTCACCCGCAATTCCGGGCTGTTCTGCACCACCGCGCCGATCTTCGACGAGCATGGCGAACTGGCCGCCGCGCTTGACGTCTCCTCCTGCCGCGCCGACCTTACGATCGGATTCTCCCGCCTGATCGCGACCACCGTCACCGACGCCGCTCGGGCGATCGAAGCTGAGAATTTCCGCCGCGCGTTTCCCGATGCGCGGATCCTGCTGACGCCGCGAAGCGAACGCGCGGTCAATTCGCTGCTCGCGGTCGACCGCGACGACCTCGTGATCGGCGCCACGCGGGCGGCGCGCCGCGCGCTCGGGCTCAACGCGGCGGCGTTGGCGCGGCCGCTGCCGGCGGCCGATCTGATCGGCGAGACCAGCAGCGACGGCGGCCTGGTCGCCGCGGAACGTGCCGTGCTGCAACGCGCGCTGGCGCGGGCAGGCGGCAACGTATCCAAGGCCGCCAAGGATCTCGACATGTCCCGCGCCACCTTGCATCGCAAGCTGAAGCAGCTCGGCCTGCACCGGTAGGAGCCGGCCTATGGGGGATTGCGCGCCCCGGCCAGTTTGCGGCGCACCCTGTCTCAGATTTGCGACAGTTCCCCTGCGGCCGCTGGGACGGCCCCCTGTTCTGTGTGCCTGATTTGACCGAGCGTCCGGCCCAACGCCGTGTCCATCGGCGTGCCAACGGAGGAACACATGAACAAGGTCGACATGCAGTCCGTGCTGAAGGCGCCCTTTGCGAAGCGCTATGGCAATTACATTGGCGGCGAATGGCGGGAGCCGCACTCAGGCAAGTATTTCGAAAACGTCTCGCCGGTCACCGGGCTTTCGATCTGCGAGATTCCGCGCTCCGATGCGGCCGATATCGAGGCGGCGCTCGACGCGGCGCATGCGGCCAAGGACGCCTGGGGCAAGACCAGCGTTGCCGAGCGCTCTCTGATCCTCAACAGGATCGCCGACCGGATGGAGGCCAATCTCGAAAAGCTCGCCACCGCCGAGACCTGGGACAACGGCAAGCCGATCCGCGAGACCATGGCCGCCGACATGCCGCTCGCGATCGATCACTTCCGCTATTTCGCCAGCGCGATCCGCGGACAGGAAGGCTCGATCTCGGAGATCGACCACGACACCGTCGCCTATCACTTCCACGAGCCGCTCGGCGTCGTCGGCCAGATCATTCCCTGGAATTTCCCGATCCTGATGGCGACCTGGAAGCTTGCGCCGGCGCTCGCCGCCGGCAACTGCGTGGTGATCAAGCCGGCCGAGCAGACCCCGGCGTCGATCATGACGTTGCTCGAACTGATCGGCGATCTCCTGCCCAAGGGCGTGCTGAACGTCGTCAACGGCTTTGGCCTCGAGGCCGGCAAGCCGCTGGCCTCCTCGAACCGGATCGCCAAGATCGCCTTCACCGGCGAGACCACGACGGGCCGGCTGATCATGCAGTACGCCTCGCAGAACCTGATCCCGGTGACGCTCGAGCTCGGCGGCAAATCGCCCAACATCTTCTTCAAGGATGTCTGCGCGGAAGACGACGATTTCTTCGACAAGGCGATCGAGGGCTTCGTGATGTTCGCGCTCAACCAGGGCGAGGTCTGCACCTGCCCGAGCCGTGCGCTGATCCATGAATCGATCTACGACCGCTTCATGGAACGCGCGCTGAAGCGCGTCGCCGCGATCACGCAGGGCAGCCCGCTCGATCCGTCCACGATGATCGGAGCGCAGGCATCTTCCGAGCAGCTCGAGAAGATCCTCTCCTATATCGACATCGGCAAGAAGGAGGGCGCCAAGGTGCTGGCCGGCGGCGAGCGCAACAATCTCGGCGGCGGACTGTCGGGCGGCTACTACGTCAAGCCGACCGTGTTCGAGGGCAACAACAAGATGCGCGTGTTCCAGGAGGAGATCTTCGGGCCGGTGGTGTCCGTGACCACCTTCAAGACCGACGAGGAGGCGCTCTCGATCGCCAACGACACCCTCTACGGCCTCGGTGCCGGCGTCTGGAGCCGCGACGCCAATCGTTGCTACCGCTTCGGTCGCGCCATCCAGGCCGGCCGGGTCTGGACCAACTGCTACCATGCCTATCCGGCGCACGCGGCGTTCGGCGGCTACAAGCAATCCGGCGTCGGCCGCGAGAACCACAAGATGATGCTCGACCATTACCAGCAGACCAAGAACATGCTGGTGAGCTACAGCGCGAAGAAGCTCGGCTTCTTCTGAAAGCTATCGGCTGCAAACGACAGGCTCCGGCGGAGTTCCGCCGGAGCCTCCCTCAAGGAGGCCGCCATGGCAGACAAGGTGACCGCGACGCCGGCTGCACTCGCGCTGATTGCCGAGATCGTGGCCGATCATGGGCCGGTGCTGTTCCACCAATCCGGCGGCTGCTGCGACGGTTCGTCGCCGATGTGCTATCCGCAGGGCGACTTCATCATCGGCGACTACGACGTCAAGCTCGGCGAGATCGGCGGCGCGCCGTTCTATATCAGCGGCTCGCAATATGACGTGTGGAAGCACACCGACCTGATCATCGACGTCATACCCGGCCGCGGCGGCATGTTCTCGCTCGACAATGGCCGTGAACGCAGGTTCCTGACCCGGTCCGAGATGTGCGCGCTGCCGCCGCGCGAGGCGGAATAGGGCGGTCCGGGCGCTGGTGCCATCTCCGCGCCGTCGCCCGCCGTCTGGAACTGAAGGCCGTTGTCGCTATACTGCGCCGATCCACGACGAGTCGAAGCTCGACAGCGGATCTGGTGCAAAGCGACATGTCTCCAACGCCTCCCCTCGAAACTCCGCCGTCGATCACGACAGAGGCGTTCGTCGATGCCGCTGCGGCGGTCGGCCGCCTCGAAGAAATCTACGAGCGCAATACCGGCTTCCTGCGCAATCGGTTCGAGGCCTATGTCAACGGCGTTCCGTTCACGACGCGGGTGCGCGCGCATTATCCGTTCGTGCGCATCACGACCTCGTCGCATGCGCGGCTGGATTCGCGTCTTGCCTACGGGTTCGTCGCCGGCCCCGGCATCCATGCGACCAGCATCACGCGGCCCGACATCTTCCGGACCTATCTCACCGAGCAGATCGGCCTCCTGATCAAGAACCATGGCGTCGCGGTCGAGATCGGCGAATCGAACGAACCGATCCCAATTCATTTCGCCTATCGGCGCGACATCAACATCGAAGCGGCGCTGACCATCGCCGACAGCTCGGCCTTCACGCGATCGCTGCGCGACGTTTTCGATACGCCGGACCTTGCCGCGATGGACGACGCGATCGCGGACGGGACCTTCGCGCTTGCGCCCGGCACGCCGGAGCCGCTCGCGCTGTTCCGCGCCGCGCGGATCGATTACTCGCTGCGCCGGCTCTATCACTACACCGGCACCGATCCGGAGCACTTCCAGAATTTCGTGATCTTCACCAACTATCAGTTCTATGTCGACGCCTTCGCGCAACTCGCCCAGCAGCGCCTCGCAGCGGGCGAGCCCGATATCGAAGCGTTCGTCGCGCCCGGCAATCTGATCACGCGCAATGCGCGGCTCGGCGGCGGCACCAGCGGGACCGTATCCAATCGCGTGCCGCAGATGCCGGCCTTCCATCTCGTCGAGCCCGGCTATCGCGGCATCACCCTGATCAACATCGGCATCGGTCCGTCGAACGCGCGCAACATCACCGATCACGTCGCGGTGCTGCGGCCGCATGCCTGGCTGATGATCGGGCACTGCGCAGGCCTGCGCAACACGCAGCGGCTCGGCGACTACGTGCTCGCCCACGGCTATGTCCGCGAGGATCACGTGCTCGATCACGAGCTGCCGCTCTGGGTCCCGATCCCCGCGCTGGCCGAGATGCAGGTCGCGCTCGAAGAGGCAGTCGACGAGGTCACGGGATTGTCGGGCTTCGAGCTCAAGCGCCTGATGCGCACGGGCACGGTGGCCAGTGTCGACAACCGCAATTGGGAGATCAGCGGGCCGCAGGTGATCCGGCGGATGTCGCAGTCGCGCGCGATCGCGCTCGACATGGAATCGGCGACGATCGCCGCCAACGGCTATCGCTTCCGCGTGCCCTACGGCACGCTGCTCTGCGTCTCCGACAAGCCGCTGCACGGCGAGATCAAGCTCGCCGGCATGGCGAGCGAGTTCTACCGCCAGCGCGTCGGCCAGCATCTTCAGATCGGGTTGAAGGCGCTGGAGCGGCTCAAGCAGCAGGAATCCGAGCGTCTGCATTCGCGCAAGCTCAGGAGCTTTGCCGAGGTCGCGTTCCAGTAGTTCGTCTCCGCGTCGTTCCGGGGCTCGCGCAGCGCGAGCCCGGAATCCATTCATCCAATGTGTCCGGCGGCGATCTGCGGATACAAATCGATCCACTGCGGATTCTTCTCTTCGATCAATTTGATCTTCCAATCGCGCCGCCACTTCTTAAGCTCTTTCTCGCGCGCGATCGCAGTGAGGGCGTCGTCGTAAATCTCGAACCAGACGAGCTTGTCGACGGCATATCGCTTGGTAAAGCCGGCGACCGCCTTGGTCTTGTGTTGGTACACACGACGCACGATGTCGTTCGTCACGCCGAGATAGAGCGTGCCGTTCTTGTCGCTCGCGAGGAGGTAGACGTAATAGGCCATGAGCACGCGGAGCAATGGATTCCGGGCTCACGCTTCGCGTGCCCCGGAATGACGAAACCCCGGCATCGCTGCCGGGGTTTTGCATTCCTTGTAATCGCCTTGAGAGGCCGGACTTAGAAGTCCATGCCGCCCATGCCGCCGCCCGGAGGCATCGCGGGGCCGCCGGCGTTCTTCTTCGGCAGCTCGGCGACCATCGCTTCCGTGGTGATCAGAAGCGCGGCAACCGAGGCTGCGTTCTGGATCGCGGTGCGCACGACCTTGGTCGGGTCGATGATGCCCTTCTTGACGAGGTCCGCGTAGTCGCCGGTCTGGGAGTCGAAGCCGTAAGCGTAGGCCTTGTTCTCCAGGATCTTGCCGACGATCACCGAGCCGTCTTCACCGGCGTTGATCGCGATCTGGCGAGCCGGAGACGACAGCGCCTTGCGCACGATCTCGACGCCGGTCTTCTGGTCGTCGTTCTTGGTGCGCAGGCCCTTGAGCGCCTCGGAGGCACGAAGCAGGGCGACGCCGCCGCCCGGGACGATGCCTTCCTCGACCGCCGCGCGGGTCGCATGCATCGCGTCATCAACGCGATCCTTGCGCTCCTTCACCTCGACCTCGGTCGCGCCGCCGACGCGGATCACCGCGACGCCGCCCGCGAGCTTGGCGAGACGCTCCTGCAGCTTCTCACGGTCGTAGTCCGAGGTGGTCTCCTCGATCTGCGCCTTGATCTGGGCGACGCGAGCGTCGATGTCGGCCTTCTTGCCGGCGCCGTTGACGATCGTGGTGTTCTCCTTGTCGATCATCACCTTCTTGGCGCGACCGAGCATCTGCAGCGTGACGTTCTCGAGCTTGATGCCGAGGTCTTCCGAGATGGCCTGGCCGCCGGTCAGGATCGCGATGTCCTGCAGCATGGCCTTGCGGCGATCGCCGAAGCCCGGAGCCTTGACGGCCGCGACCTTCAGGCCGCCACGCAGGCGGTTGACGACGAGGGTGGCGAGCGCTTCGCCTTCGACGTCCTCGGCGACGATGACCAGCGGCTTGCCGGTCTGCACCACGGCCTCGAGCAGCGGCAGCAGCTCGTTCAGCGAGGAGAGCTTCTTCTCGTTGATCAGGATGTAGGCGTCGTCCATTTCAACGCGCATCTTGTCGGCGTTGGTGACGAAGTAGGGCGAGATGTAGCCGCGATCGAACTGCATGCCCTCGACGACGTCGAGCTCGGTCTCGAGCGACTTGGCTTCCTCGACCGTGATCACGCCCTCGTTGCCGACCTTCTTCATGGCATCGGCGAGGAACTTGCCGATTTCGGCATCGCCGTTGGCCGAGATGGTGCCGACCTGGGCGATCTCGTCGTTCGAGGTGACCTTCTTGGAGTTCTTCACGAGATCGGCGACGACGGCTTCCACCGCCAGGTCGATACCGCGCTTGAGGTCCATCGGGTTCATGCCGGCGGCAACCGACTTGGCGCCTTCACGCACGATCGCCTGGGCGAGCACGGTCGCGGTGGTGGTGCCGTCGCCGGCCGCGTCAGCCGACTTGGAGGCCACTTCGCGCACCATCTGGGCGCCCATGTTCTCGAACTTGTCCTCGAGCTCGATCTCCTTGGCGACGGTGACGCCGTCCTTGGTGATGCGGGGAGCGCCGAACGACTTCTCGAGCACGACGTTGCGGCCCTTCGGACCGAGGGTGACCTTCACCGCGTTGGCGAGGATATCGACGCCGCGCAGCATCTTGTCGCGCGCATCGACCGAGAATTTGACTTCTTTAGCTGCCATCTGAAATTTTCCTTGGATGATTTACCTTGGGAGGGAGGAGGCGCTCAGGCCGCCTTCTTCTTGGAAGCGGGGACGTCGAGGACGCCCATGATGTCGCTTTCCTTCATGATCAGCAGGTCTTCACCGTCGATCTTGACCTCGGTGCCGGACCACTTGCCGAACAGGACGCGGTCGCCGACCTTGAGGTCGATCGGGATCAGCTTGCCAGCTTCGTCGCGGCCGCCCGGACCGACGGCGGTGACTTCGCCCTGCGAGGGCTTTTCCTTGGCGCTGTCCGGAATGATGATGCCGCCAGCAGTCTTCTCTTCGGCGTCGATGCGCTTGACCACGACGCGGTCGTGAAGCGGACGGAATTTCATGCAGTCCTCCTAAGCATATGCAGATATTGTTGGATTTTGGAGTGTTAGCAGTCCAGCTGGGCGAGTGCCAGCTGGCTGGGCTGGAGATAGGCCAAGCCGTTGCGGCGGGCAAGGGCCTGTAGCAGAAAATTTGGCACTCAAGAATGCCCTCTGCCACGATCGTGAGAGGATCGTCGCGGCATCCTTAATGCCGCCCGCCCGGGTGCCGGGCAGCTATTAGCAGATGCGGTAAGCTGCTGCCAACGCACGAAATTTCAACAATCCATTAAACATTTAGGCTTGAGATGGGTTAGTCGCGTGCGTCACATTTCTCTCATGTGAGCGCATCCATTGCCGGTGGTCCGGCTGGGGTCGGCCGCCATGTGAGTGCGCTCCGTCACAGGAGGTTGGCATGGTCTCGCGGGTTGGTGGGGTTGTTTCGGACGATTTCCGGAAGCAGTTGCTGGGCTATGGGCTGACGACGGCGCAGATCCTTTACCGGATGCCGGATCATCCCTCGTTCCTGCAAACCTATGTCTGGCAGAACTACGATCTGTTCCCGAAATTTCCGGCGCTGCAGGATTTCCTGGCCTTCTGGCAGCAGAAGCTCGACGGCCCGTTGTTCGCGGTGACGGTGGCGCATTCCAAGCTGATCAAGCCGACCGAGCTGCGCGCGGTCGACGGCGTCTTCCGCCTGCACTGAGCGGATGGGAGCGGTGACGTTGCGTAGGGTGGGCAAAGGCGCGTCAGCGCTGTGCCCACCTTCACCGCCACTGCTCGCGATGGTGGGCACGCTGCGCTTTGCCCACCCTACGCAGCGTGGATTGTGCTAGCCTTTCCCGACCAAAAAAACGGGAGGTAATCATGGCAAAGCAAAAGGTCACAGCAAGACCCGCAGCCAAGACCGCGGTGAAGAAGAAATGGACCGGGCTCGGCACATCGGCCAAATCAGCCGCGCGCAAGACCATCAAGTCCAAGGGCCGCGTCTCGGCGGTCAAGAAGAGCGCGCCCAAGGCCGCAGTGAAGGCGCGGCCGAAGCAGCGCGTCGCGATCAGCCATCACCGCGAAGAGGATTTCAAGGCCGACGGCCTGCGCACCTACGCAAAGTACCGCGACCTCGGCATATCGGCCGCCAGCCACGGCCTGGCGCAGGCGCATGTGATCCGGTTGCAGGGCCCGTGCAATCCGGACGAGGTCTCCAAGCTGCACTTCCACGACGTCGAATTCCAGATGGTCTACGTGCTCAAGGGCTGGGTGAAGACCTACATGGAAGGCGAGGGCGAGACGCTGATGCGCGAGGGCAGCGCCTGGACCCAGCCGCCGAAGATCCAGCACATGATCCTGGATTACTCCGACGACGTCGAACTGCTGGAGGTGATCCTGCCGGCCGAGTTCAAGACGGTGGAGTTGAAGGCTTAGCTACCCGTGGTTCAAACGCGGCACGCTCTAGACTAACGGCGCGCGCTGGACGTACTCAGGGCGGGCACGGAGCCGATGACGGCGGCGGAGATTGCGGCGGCCGTGCTGGCGGCCCATGGCGCGCATGACGCCACCTTGAATACGTGCAGGCATCGCGCTGGGGATACAGCACAGCCTCAAAAACCATGAGGGGAAGGGCGTGGAACAGGTTCGCTGGGCTACCCGGCACGGTGGATGATTAAGATTGAGGAGCGTCTGGGGGCTTAGGTGCTTTCGGCAGTTTCGGGGTTTTCGAACGGTCGCCGTCTGCTCCCTTGCCATTCATCGTGCTTGCCAGCCAAATTGCCGAAGTGGGGCCACCTATAGCTACAATTGCAATTATCCCAGCGGCCCACGCATTGCCAAAAATGGCAGCCAGGGTAGCCAGAGAAAGACCCCATACAGCGACACCGCCAGCGATCAATTGACCGCGATCCATTCTCCGCTCGGAGCCTTCGGTCCGCTGCCGCTCCAGGTTCTGGCGATGAGTGCGTTGTTGTTCGGTCCAACTGATAATCTTTTGACCGAGGCCAGGGAATTCCTGCTCATATTCAGCAAGGATATCCGGAGGCATGATCGGCAAAGAACCGCGGGCGACGAAGAAACGAGCGCTTACCTGAATGGCCTTCGTTACTTGGGGGTCGCTTACATCTACGCCCGCAGTTTCAAGGGCACCTTCTAGGGCGGGAGGCAGAACTTCGGGAAGCTGCCCCTGCTCACGTTCTTTCGGGCTTGCGGTCTCTTTCGATGGCTCTGGAGTGATCGGTGTGCGGGACTGACCTGCTTCGTCCATGTGTTGGAGACCCATATACTGTCCGCATCATGTCGGCAGACCTCAATACGGTGTACATATCGGTCGCCGCATTACTCCAGTCAGAGATCATGGCCTCTGCATCGGAATCGTAGAAGTGCTGAACCTCCTGCGGGAACGGATTCAGCGCTGACCCGGCGCCTTGTAGATAGTCGCGGACATAGCCTTTCAGCTCAACAAAGTAGCTGCGGCCGCCATGGTTACAAATAAGGTCAACCGCCTTTTGCTGCTCTGTTGCATTGTTTAGTACGTGCGACCACAGGTCGGTTGCCTGGTCTCGGACGACTAGATTGCAGCAAATGCTGTGATCGGCAGGGTTTTCATCCCACACGCACTTCCAGCCCTCGTTGGCTGGATGGGAAAGAAAACCTGATAGGTATTTTTTTCCTGACATCTCAGCTACTTACGGGTGGGAATGCAGACTCAACATAGCAATTGGAATATAGCGTACACTCACTTTGGCTCAATACCCTTGCTGATAATTTAATTTCGTGACCTGGATCATTGTCCCAGATGGCGCTGCCAGTAGCCAATGAAATCGACGCTCCTGCCTCATTTGAGTTGCCAAGGCCGCGCAATACGGTTCACTTGACCTCCGTTCGAAACCCGGCGGTTGTCCTCACGTCATGAGGACTCCAGCGCGTACCAGAGGAGATAGGCACCCGTGGTATGGTCGTGGATGCCGATCTCGGCACGGCGCAGGTGGCTGAAATACACCTCAAGCTTATTGGTGCAGGTGCCGTCGAGGTATGCGCTTCGCTCCATTTGGGCTCCGGCGTCAGCACCCCGACGATCGCCGCCATCAGACACGTCGTCAGCGTGCCCGAGACGATCGACTTCAATCCGAGCGCGTTGATCTCCTCCCGCCGCGCGGGCGCCATGGTGCCGAGGCCGCCGATCATGATGCCGAGGCTGGCGAAATTGGCGAAGCCGCACATCGCGTAGAGCATGATCAGCCGCGAGCGCGGATCGAGCGCGTCGCTGCCGAGCTTCGACAACTCGACATAGGCGATCAGCTCGTTCAGCACGGTCTTGGTGCCCATCAGGCTGCCCGCCGTGATCGCCTGCGGCCAGGGCAGCCCCATCAGCCAGCACACCGGCGCCATCACGAGCCCAAGCAGCCGCTGCAGCGAGATCCTGGCGCCGCCGATCTCGGGCAACAGCCCGATGATGGCGTTGACGAGATAGACCAGCGCCACCAGCACCAGCAGCATCGCGACGATGTTCATCAACAGCTCGAGGCCGGCCGTCGTGCCCTTGACGATCGCGTCCATCGTCGAGGACACCTGCACGTCGGGATCCTCGAGCGCCCCGCCGGTGCGCTTGTCCGACGTTTCCGGCACCATGATCAGGCTGACCAGGATCGCAGCCGGTGCGCCGAGCACCGAGGCGATGACGAAATGCGCGGCCGCATCTGGAATGAGGGGAGCAAGAAGCGTGGCGTAGAGCACCAGCACGGTGCCGGCGATGCCCGCCATGCCGCCGGTCATCACCAGAAACAATTCGCTGCGGGTCAGCTGCGCCAGATAGGGGCGGATGAACAGCGGCGCTTCCACCATGCCGAGGAAGATGTTGGCGGCGGTCGACAGTCCGACCGCGCCGCCGACACCGAGCGTGCGTTCGAGCAGCCAGGCCATGCCGCGCACGATCGGCGGCAGCAGGCGCCAATAGAACAGCAGCGTCGTCAGCACGCTCATGACAAGCACGATCGGCAGCGCCTGGAAGGCGAGGATGAAATCGCTGCCCGGCAGCTTGGGATCGAACGGCAGCGTGCCGCCGCCGACATAGCCGAACACGAACGCGGTGCCGGCGCGGGTCGCGGCGCCGATGGTGCCGACCGCATCGTTGATCGCACCGAACGCGGTTGCGACCAGCGGCACCTTGAGCAGCACCAGCGCGGTGACGATGGTGGCGCCGAGCCCGATCGCCGCCTGCCGTGGCGACACCATCAGGCGGTTCTCGCTGAGCGTCCAAGCGATCGCAAGCAACGCCACCACGCCGAACGCCGATTGCAATTGCAGCATGACGCCCCCGAAAACCCTTCGCGCGATTATGGCATCGGCCGCGCGCAGCGCAATGCTGGTGCCCGTTGCTATCGACAGCATTGACAAGTTGCAGGCGCTCGGCCACGCACTCAGTCATGTCCTCCACCATGCCGGTCGGCGCCCGCGATCTGCTCGGCCACTCACCATTCCTGTTCTTTCTGTCGTCGCGCAGCCTGTCGCGCTTTTCCAGCCAGATCGGCGCGGTGGCGATCGGCTGGCAGATTTACGATCTCACCGGCAGCGCCTTCGATCTCGGCATGGTCGGCCTGGTCCAGTTCCTGCCGACGGCATTGCTGGTGTTCGTCGCCGGCCACGCGGCCGACCGCTTCGAGCGCAAGCGCGTGATGCAGGCCTGCCAGATCGCCGAGGCGCTGACTGCGCTGGCGCTCGGCGCAAGCACCTTCGCGGGCACGATCTCGGAGGTGCAGATCTTCATTGCGACGTTCGTGCTCGGGATCGCCGGCGCGTTCGAGAGCCCGGCGACCGCGGCACTGCTGCCGCTGATCGCGCCACAAGGCTCGTTGCAGCGGGCGACCGCGATCTCGAGCGGCGCGGCGCAGATCGCGACCATCACGGGGCCTGCGATCGGCGGCTTCGCCTATGCGCTGATGCCGAGCGCGCCCTATGCCGTGATGATGCTGTTCTGGCTGTTCGGCGCGATCCTCACCGGCGGCATCGGCCGGCTCCAGCAGGCGCCGGTCAAGGATGCCGCGTCGTCGGACGATCTGTTTGCCGGGGTCAGATTCGTGCGCAGCAATCCGGCGATCCTCGGCACCATCTCGCTCGACCTGTTCGCGGTGCTGTTCGGCGGCGTCACCGCGCTGCTGCCGATCTATGCCCGCGACATCCTGCAAACCGGCCCGCTCGGTCTCGGCGTGCTGCGCGCCGCGCCCGCGGTCGGCGCGCTGTTGATGACGATGGTGCTGGCGCGGCATACGATCAACAGCCGCGTCGGGATGCGCATGTTCCAGGCGGTGATCGTATTCGGCGTGGCGACGGTGGTGTTCGCGCTGTCGCACTGGATGTGGCTGTCGGCGCTGGCACTCGCGGTGCTCGGCGCGGCCGACACGATCAGCGTCGTGATCCGCTTCTCGCTGGTGCAGCTCGCCACTCCGGACGCGATGCGCGGCCGCGTCGGCGCTGTCAATTTCCTGTTCATCAACGCCTCCAACCAGCTCGGCCAGTTCGAAAGCGGCGTCACCGCGGCGCTGCTCGGCGCCGTGCCGTCAGCCGTGCTCGGCGGCGTCGCCACCGTCGCGGTCGCGCTGCTCTGGATGAAGCTGTTCCCGACGCTGCGGGATGTGGAGAAGCTGGAGTAGGCTCGTATCCCGGACGCGGTGCAGCGCGAAGCGATGCGCCGCAGAGCCGGGACCCATCTCACGGTACGGCGGACGGAGCCAATCGGCCCCGGTTCAGCGGCGCAGCATTGCATGCCGCGCCGCGCCCGGGGCACGAGAGTTCAGCCCCGGTCCGACCATTTGCACGATTTCGGAATATTGGAAGAATATCCCTGAGTTGCCCGACGTGTCAAGCGGCCGTATCGAGCGCGGGCAGCCGCCGACACCTTTGCATGGGGTTGTTTTCGCTATTTTGATCAGCCCCGCCCCACGAACGGCATCTTGGTCGCCATGACAGTCATGAACAGCACGTTGGCGTCGAGCGGCAGGCCGGCCATGTAGGCGACGGCGTCGCCGACCGCCTTTGCATCCATCCGCGGCTCCTGCTTCGACGTGCCGTCGGGCTGCAGCACGCCGGGGCCGTTGACCATGCGGTCGGTCATCGGGGTCGCGGCATTGCCGATGTCGACCTGGCCGACCGCGATGTCGTACATGCGGCCGTCGAGATTGGATGCCTTGGTCAGGCCGGTGATGGCGTGCTTGGTCGAGGTGTAGGCGGCCGAGAACGGCCGCGGCGCATGCGCCGAGATCGAGCCGTTGTTGATGATGCGGCCACCGCGCGGCGTCTGGTCCTTCATGATGCGGAAGGCGTGCTGGGTGCACAGGAACGGCGCGGTGAGGTTGGTGTTGACCACCGCCTGCCACTGCTCCAGCGGCAGGTCCTCGAAATGCACCGGCGGCGCGCCCATGCCGGCGTTGTTGAAGAGCACGTCGAGCCGGCCGTAAGTGGCCTTGACCTTGTCGAACAGCGCGGCGATCGAAGCCGGGTTGGCCATGTCGGCGGAGACGCACAGGCTCTTGCCGGCGACGCCGAGCTTGGCGGTCTCCTCCAGCATCTCCACGCGGCGGCCGACGAGCACGACGGTGTAGCCTGCGTTCATCAAAGCGAGCGATGCCGCGCGTCCGACGCCGGTGCCGGCACCGGTCACGAGCGCGATCTTGCTGTGGGCCTCAGTCATTCTCAGTTTCCTCTTACTTGGTTTTTGCTTCGGTTTCGTTCTTGTAGGGCGGCCGCGGAATGTTTTGATGCGCCGCGCGCAGTGCCGCCGACCAGCGCGAGCGCAGATCGTGGAAATAGGGCTCGCCGGCCTCGATGCGGTGGTTGAGGTCGGCCTCGCAAGCGTCCGTGCGCACCACCAGCACGTCGATCGGCAGGCCGACGCCGAGATTCGAGCGCATCGTCGAATCCATCGAGATCAGCCCCGTTTTCAGCGCCTCATAGAGCTCGACATCGAAATGCATGGCGCGATCGAGCACCGGCTTGCCGTATTTGTGCTCGCCGATCTGCAAATACGGCGTGTCGGTGGTGCATTCGATGAAGTTGCCGGCGGTGTAGACCATGAATAGCCGCATCCGCGAGCCCTTGATCTGGCCGCCGAACAGGAACGAGACGTCGAACGAGATGTCCTCGGCGCGGAGTGCATCGCCCTCGGTGGCATGCACCGAGCGGATGGCGCGGCCGATGCGCTGCGCCGCCTGGAACATGGTCGGCGCGTTCATCAAGGTCTCGAGCTCGCCGGTGTGCGGATCTTCCATCCCCTCGGTCAGGGTCGACAGCACCGACTGGCTGACAGCCAGATTGCCGGCGCTGGCGATCGCCATAATGCGCTCGCCGGGGGCGGAGAAGATGTGCAGCTTGCGGAAGGTCGAGACGTTGTCCAGGCCGGCATTGGTGCGGGTATCGGCGATCATCACAAGGCCGTCTCGCACCAGAATTCCGCAGCAATAGGTCATGTCCAGTCCCCACCGGTCCGACTGTCTCGGCGGGGAAACTAGTAGCCAATTTCGAGGTGGCATCCAACCCCAATTGGCCGCCGGCTGCTGCCCGTTTCGGAAACGGCCGGGTCGTCACATTTCCTGCGTTCGTCCCGCCGGGGCGTCGACCAGAAAGGCCTCGTCGACGGGGACGCCGAGCGCGGTGACAAGCCGGTTGGTCTCGGCGGCCATGCCGACGATCGCCAGCATTTCCCGGTATTCTTCCTCCGTCATGCCTTTGGCGCGGGCGCCCGCGGTGTGCGAGTGGATGCAATAGCTGCAGCCATGGGCCACCGAGACTGCGACATAGAGCATCTCCTTGACCTTGGAATCGAGCGCGCCCGGCGCCATCACCTCCTTGATGCTCTCCCAGGTGCGCCGCAGCGTCTTCGGATCGTGCGCCAGCGCGCGCCAGAAATTGTTGACGAAGTCCGAGTTCCGCGTTTTGCGGATATCGTCGAAGACGGCGCGGGCTTCGGCGGAGAGTTCGTCGTCCGAGAGCAGTTTGACGGTTGCCATGATCGGTCTCGCTGGTGCGGTTTGAAGCGACAGCCGCGTAGGGTGGGTAGAGCGCAGCGAAACCCACCATCTCGATGCGCGGCACGAAGGCGATGGGTTTCGCTGCGCTCTACCCATCCTACGAAGCGACGGCGCTCTTACGATTGCGTCTGGCTCTGCCACTGGCCGGGACGCCCGGCCTGGTCGACCTTGACCGCGACCGTCAGCGTCTCGTTGCCGCCGCCATAGCGGGTGCCGCGGACCGGGGCGGCGCCGAGATAGTCGAGGCCGATGGCGACGCGGGCGTGGGCGTCGGTGGTGCAGATGCCGTTGGCGGCATCGAAGCCGACCCAGCCGAGATCGGGCACGAAGGCCTCCGCCCAGGCGTGGCCGGCCTGCTGGTTGACCATGCCGTCGGAGCGCAGGAAATGGCCGGAGACGAAGCGGGCCGGCACGAGGCCGGCGCGCGCGCAGGCGATGAAGATGTGCGCGTAGTCCTGGCAGACGCCGCGCTTCAGCGCGAACGCCTCGGAGGCGGAAGTCGCGCTGTTGGTCGGATCCTCGTCGAAGGTCATGTGCTCGTAGATCTGCACCATCACCGCGTGCAGGAAGCCGAGCACGTCGGCGCCGGCCTCCGCGCGCAGCTCGCGCACGAAACTCGTCATAGCCGGGTTGAGGTCGGTGAGCGGCGTGGGGCGCAGGAACAGGCTCGGCGGAAACCGCTCGTCGGTGCCGCGCAGCACCCCGCCGGTGTCGTGGGTCTCGATCAGGCCCTCGCAATGAATGGTGAGGTCCGCGATCGAGCCATGGGTCAGCACGTGGGTGACGTTGCCGAAGGCGTCCTCGTGGATGTCGAGCTTGGAATCGGTCGAGACGTCGATCTGCCATTCAGCGACGTACTGGCCGTCATGGCTGCCCGGCGTCATCCGCAGAATCTGGATCACGCCCGAGGCCGCCGGCTCGTAGCGATAGGTGGTGGTATGGGCTATCCGCAGGCGCATGGCTCACCGGAGCGTAGCTGGGTTCAGTCGAGTTCTGGATCAAAAGGCCGTCATGCCCGGGCTCGACCCGGGCATCCAAGTCTTTCTTCCTTATCGCCCTTCAAAGCAAGGCGTGGATGGCCGGGTCAAGCCCAGGCATGACGAGATTTATGGGTCTTTGCCCCGGCCAGGGTCCTAGATCAGATACTGCTTGGTGACGATCTCACCCAGCCGCGAATTGTCCGCGAGGAATTCCTGGATGAACTCGTGCACGCCGTGCTGGAAGATGTCGTCCATGTGGCTGTGCTCGAGCCGGTTCCTGATGCCGCGGGCGTGGCGCTGGGCGGCGCCCTGGCGGCCATAGGCGACGCCGATCTGGTCGAGATTGCGCACCAGATTGCTGTAGCAGCTCGCCAGCGACCGCGGCAGCGTGTCGTTGAGGATCAGCAGATCGGCGATCAGCCAGGGTTTCAGGGTTTCCCGGTAGACCCAATGATAGGCCGTCGTTGCCGAGACCGAGCGCAGGATCGAGGTCCACTGATAGTAATCCAGCGGACCGCCGACATGCTCCTCCTCGGGCAACAGCATGTGATACTTCACGTCGAGAATCCGCGCGGTGTTGTCGGCGCGCTCGAGATGCACGCCGAGCCGCGAGAACCAGTAGGCGTCGTTGCGCAGCATGGTCCGGTAGGCCGAGCCGTCGAAGCGCAGCGAGGTCTCCTGCACGAAGCGCAGGAATTTCGCCAATTCCTCGCGGTTGGCGGGGCCCTTGCTCCAGACCGCCTGCAGCTCGATCCAGGACGAGTTGATCGTGTCCCACATCTCCGATGTCAGCGCGGTGCGCACCGAGCGCGAGTTGAGGCGTGCCGCCTCGATGCAGTTCTTGATCGAGGAGGGGTTTTCCGCCGAGAAGGAGAGATATTCGACGACGTTCTGCTCGTTGGCTTCCTCGTAGTGATCGTAGAAGCTGGCGCCGACGCCGGCGGTGAGCAGCGCGGAATCCCATTCATTGGTCTTGCCGACATAGGCCGCCGGCAGCGCCGTGACGCGCAGCGTCGCGTCGATGGTGCGCGCCAGATATTCGGCGCGTTCGACGTAACGGGCCAGCCAGAACAGGTTTTCGGCGGTGCGCGACAGCATGCTTCAGCTACTCACTCAGTATCCAGGTGTCCTTGGTGCCGCCGCCCTGGCTCGAATTGACCACGAGCGAACCTTCTTTCAGCGCGACGCGGGTGAGACCGCCGGGCACGATGGTGGTGCGATCGCTGCCGGTCAGCACGAACGGGCGGAGATCGACATGGCGCGGCGCCAGCCCCTTGTCGGTGCAGGTCGGGCAGGTCGACAGCGCCAGCGTCGGCTGGGCGATGAAACCTTCCGGCTCGCGCTTCAGCTTGTCGCGGAATGCCTCGATCGTGGCCTTGGTGGCGGCGGGGCCGATCAGCATGCCGTAGCCGCCGGAGCCATGCACCTCCTTGACGACGAGGTCGGCGAGGTTGTCGAGCACGTAAGCCAGATCCTGCGGCTCGCGGCAGCGCCAGGTCTGCACGTTCTTCAGGATCGGCTCCTCGCTGAGGTAGAACTTCACGACGTCGGGCATGTAGGAATAGATCGCCTTGTCGTCGGCAATGCCGGTGCCGACCGCATTGGCGAGCGTAATGTTGCCGGCTGCGTAGGCCGACATCAGGCCGGGGACGCCGAGCGCGGAATCCGGGCGGAAGGTGAGGGGATCGAGGAAGTCGTCGTCGACGCGACGGTAGATCACGTCGACCCGCTTCAACCCCTCGGTGGTGCGCATGAACACCTCGTCGTTCTTGACGATGAGGTCGCGGCCCTCGACCAGCTCGATGCCGAGTTTGTCGGCCAGGAACGAGTGCTCGTAATAGGCCGAGTTGTAGACGCCCGGCGTCATCAGCGCGACGGTCGGCTCGGCTGCGGCAGAGTGCGGCGCCACCGAGCGCAGCGCGGACAGCAGCTCGTCCGGATAGCGCTCCACGGGCGCGACGCGGTGGCGCGCGAACAGGTCCGGAAACAGCCGCATCATGATCTCGCGGTTTTCCAGCATGTAGGACACGCCGGACGGCGTGCGCGCATTGTCCTCCAGCACGATGAAGTTTTCCGGATCGGTGCGGATGATGTCGATGCCGGCGATGTGGACATAGACGTCGTGCGGCACGTCCTGGCCGTTCATCTCCGGCCGGAACACCGGATTCTGGAAGATCAGATCCTCGGGAATGATGTTGGCGCGCAGGATGTCGCGGCCGTGATAGATGTCCTTCAGGAACATGTTGAGCGCGAGCACGCGCTGCTTCAGGCCCTTCTCCAGCAGCGTCCATTCCTTGGCCGACATGATGCGCGGGATGACGTCGAAGGGGATCAGCCGCTCGGTGGCTTCGGCATCGCCATAGACCGCGAAGGTGATGCCGATCCGGCGAAACAGCAGCTCGGCTTCCTGGCGGCGATATTCGAGCGCATCCGGCGGCGTCTCCTTGAGCCAGCGGGAGAGCTCCTCATAGGCCGGGCGCAAATCCGCGCCGAGGCCGTTCATCTCATCGAACGCAACTGCCATATATCCCGACTGCCCTCCCAAGCCAGCAGCACACAGTGCATGACTTGAGGTGGTGGTAGCAAGGGGCGGGCCAGCGCGATATGCATTGGCCCGCGGCATTTGCCGGGGATGAGCCGGGGCGCTGCCTGAAAAACCGGCTGGGATCTGCTTATTTCGGCGGCAAAACCCCGTGACATCAAGGCATTGGACCGGCAATGTCAGGGGATCAAGTTAGGGCGAGTGCTAGGGAATGACCATGAGCGAGATCGTCACGGCGGGGATATTGGTGATCGGCGACGAGATCCTGTCCGGCCGGACCAAGGACAAGAATATCGGCTTCATCGCCGAATACCTGACCAATATCGGCATCGACCTGAAGGAAGTCCGCGTCGTCGCCGACGAGGAGGCGGACATCATTGCCGCCCTTGATGCGCTGCGGCATCGCTACACCTACGTGTTCACCACCGGCGGCATCGGACCGACCCATGACGACATCACCGCCGACAGCGTGGCCAAGGCGTTCGGGGTCGCGATCAACCACCACCCCGACGTGGTGGCGCGGTTCAGGGAGCGCTGGAGCGAGCAGGACCTCAACGAGGCCCGGCTGCGGATGGCGCGCGTGCCTGATGGCGCCGAGCTGATCCAGAGCGCGACGATCCTGGCGCCCGGCTTCAAACTCGGCAATGTCATCGTGATGGCGGGCATCCCCACCATCATGCAGGCGATGATGGACATCGTGGCGCCGACGTTGAAATCGGGCGTGCGGATGCTATCGGACTCGGTCCGCGCCGATGCGCGCGAAGGCGATATCGGCGGTCCGCTGCGTGCGATCGCGGAGGCGCATCCCGACACCATCATCGGCAGCTATCCGTTCCAGGACGAGAACCAGAAGCCGAACACCAATCTGGTGGTGCGCTCGCGCGATCCGCAGAAGCTCGCGGCGGCGATGGCGGAGGTGAAGGAGATGCTGGCGAAGCTGCACGCCGCGCAGAACAAGCCGCCGGTAGGTTGAGACGCGATGGTTGACAAGCCTTCAGACCAGACCTCACAGGAGCGCGCCGGCAGGCCGTTTCCTGTCTCATGGGATCAATTCCACCGCGACTGCCGGGCGTTGACCTGGCGGCTCAACGAGGTTGGGCCATTCCACGCAGTGATAGCGATCACCCGCGGCGGGCTGGTGCCGGCCGCGATCGTGGCGCGCGAGCTGGGCCTGCGGATCATCGATACCGTCTGCGTCGCCAGCTACGACCACGACAAGCAGGGCGATCTGAAAGTGCTGAAGGGCATTTCGGAGCAAACCGCAAAACTCGGCGGTGGCACCGGCAAGGGCCTGCTGATCGTCGACGATCTCGTCGACACCGGCAAGACCGGCAAGCTGGTGCGCGAGCTGCTGCCCGATGCGCATTTCGCCACCGTTTACGCCAAGCCGAAAGGGCGTCCGCTGGTCGACACCTACATCACCGAGGTGTCGCAGGACACCTGGATTTTCTTTCCCTGGGACACCGCGCTGTCGTTCCAGCCGCCGATCCGCGACGGCGCGGCCTGAGTTGACGTCATTGCGAGCGAAGCGAAGCAATCCATGCCCCCGCGTATGCGGCACTATGGATTGCTTCGTCGCTTGCGCTCCTCGCAATGACGATTGTGGTTAGAGGCGTGCCATGTCCCTGCAAAACCGCGTCACACCGTCAGGCGACATCGTCGCCACCTCCCATCGCGGCACCTTCACCGGCAATCGCGGTATCATCCATGATCCGGCGACGCGGACGCTGCTGAGAAAACGCTGGTCGACGCCGGCCTGGCTCACCTGCGTCTGCGAGTTCAGGGGGCGGCGGCGTCAGGTGATGAGCACGCAGAGCTGGACCGAGCTGTTCTTCCTTGACGAAGCCACCGCTTTCGCTGCCGGCCACCGTCCCTGCTTCTTCTGCCGCCGCGAGGACGCAAAACGCTTTCGCGCCGCCTGGGAGCAGGGTAACGGCGTCAGCGACCTCAAGGTCAAGCCGATGGATGCGGTGCTGCATGCCGAGCGGCTCGATCATGGCAAGAAGCGGCTGCACCCGTTGCCGACACCGCTGGCCGATCTGCCAGATGGCACGATGGTGCAGGCTGATGGCGAGAGCTATCTGGTCACCGATGGCAGGACGTGGCGCTGGTCGTTTGCCGGCTACAACAGAGCCGACGTGACAGCTTCCGCCATGCTGCTGACGCCGCCGTCGACGGTCCGCGCGTTTCGCTCCGGCTACCGGCCGGTGCTGCACCCGAGCGCGGCGGCGTAGCCGTTCACCCCAGCCGCTGCCGCGCCAGCGCAGCGCCCGAACCGAGCGCGATCAATTTGGCTTCCGCAATATCCCGTCGCATCGGCGCCATGCCGCAATTGGTTGTCGCGATGATGTTGCTCTTCGGCACGAATTTCGTGACCGCCTCGATCACCTTGACGACATCCTCCGCGGTCTCGACCTCGTCGCTGGCAACGTCGATCACGCCGGCCTGCACGACCTTGTTCGGCAGCGCCGCCAGCAATTCGAGCGGCACCTTGGAATTGCGGCATTCGATCGCGACCTGCTGGATCGCGCTCTTGTCGATCACCGGAAACGTCTCTTCATACTGCCGCCACTCGCCACCGAGCGTCTGCTTCCAGTCGGTGTTGGCCTTGATGCCGTAGCCGTAGCAGATGTGCACGGCGGTGGCGCAGGTCAGGCCTTCGGCGGCGCGCTCCAAGGCCTTGATGCCCCAATCGCGGACCTCGTCCATGTAGACGTTGAAGGCGGGCTCGTCGAACTGGATCATGTCGACGCCGTCGGCCTGCAGTGCCTTGGCCTCCTGGTTCAACAGCTCCGCGAAGGCAAAGGCCATCTTGACGCGGTCGCCGTAATACTGGTCGGCGATGGTGTCGATGATGGTCATCGGGCCGGGCAGGGTGAATTTCAGCCTGTTCTTGGTGTGCGCGCGTGCCGCACGCGCCTCGCTTTCATGGACGCGGCCCTTGAGTTGCAGCGGCGCCGTCACCTGCGGCACCATCGCCTTGTAGCGATCCTTGCGGATGCCCATCTCGACCTTGTGGGCGAAATCGATGCCCTCGATCTTTTCCAGGAAGCCGTGCACGAAATGTTGCCGCGCCTGCTCGCCCTCGGTGACGATATCGACGCCGGCATCTTCCTGCAGCTTGACCGCGAGCACGGTGGCGTCGCGCTTGGCGCGGGCCAGCTCGGCACCCTCCGACTTCCAGGGTGCCCACAGCACGTTCGGCTCGGCCAGCCATTCGGGCTTGGGCAGGGAGCCGGCGACGGTGGTTGGAAACAGCATGGGAGCCTCCCGGACGGTTCGGATTGAGCGCCTGTCTGCCATGTCCTATGGTCGCCGTACAGAACAACAAAAGTCTTTTCGACGGGGAATAGAGACGCCGATGATCGACCTGCATTACGCGCCGACGCCGAACGGCTGGAAAATCTCGATCATGCTGGAGGAACTGGGGCTGCCGTACACGGTGATCCCGGTGAACATCCGCGCCGGCGAACAGTTTCGGCCCGAATTTCTCGCGATCAGCCCGAACAACCGCATCCCCGCGATCGTCGACCATGCGCCTGCCGACGGCGGCGGCCCGTTCTCGGTGTTCGAGACCGGCGCGATCCTGATCTACCTCGCCGACAAGACCGGGCGTTTCCTGTCGAAGGAGCTGCGTGCGCGTTCGACCGTCATCCAATGGGTGATGTGGCAGATGGGTGGGCTCGGGCCGATGCTCGGCCAGCACGGCCATTTCGCGCTCTATGCGGCGGAGAAGATTCCCTACGCGATCGAGCGCTACCGCGACGAGGCGGCGCGGCTCTACGGCGTGCTCGACCGCCAGCTCGGCAAGACCGGCGCCTATGTCGCCGGCGATGAATATTCGATCGCCGACATCGCCTGCTTCCCCTGGACCATGACCCACAAGGCGCAGGGCTTCACGCTGGACGATTACCCGAACATCAAGCGCTGGTACGCCACCGTGCGTGCACGACCGCAGGTGCAGGCGGGGCTTGCAATCGGTAAGTTCGTCAAGGAGCCGTTCGATGAGGAAGCGCGCAAGAACATGTTCGGGCAGAAGGCGAGGGAGCTGGCTGAGAAGAAATGATTTGTCGTCATTCCGGGGCGCGCGAAGCGCGAGCCCGGAATCCATTCTTCCACCGGTTCAGTGGGTAAATGGATTCCGGGCTCGCGCCAAGCGGCGCGCCCCGGAATGACGAGATTGAATGAGCAAACAAAGGAAACGCCATGATCGAATTCTTCTTCGACTGCTCCAGCCCCTGGACCTATCTCGCCTGGCACAACATCCAGCCGTTGGCGAAGGAGTTCGGTGCTCCCGTCACCTGGCGGCCGATCCTGGTCGGCGGCATCTTCAACACCGTCAATCCGTCGGTCTACGCCCAGCGCGAGACGCCGGTGCCGCTGAAGGCGCGCTACATGAAGAAGGATCTCGCCGACTGGGCGCGCTCGGCGGGGCTTGCGATCAAGATGCCGCCGATCGTGTTTCCGGTGAACAGCGTCAAGGCGATGCGCGGCTGTATCTGGCTCGGCAATGAGCAGATGGTGCCGTTCGCGCGCGCGGCCTTCGAGGCCTATTGGGGCGACGACAAGGACATCTCGCAGGATGCCGTGCTGACCGAGATCTGCGCCAAGGTCGGGATCGATCCGGCAAAGTTCTTTGCCGGCATCAGTGATCAGGCGATCAAGGACCAGCTCAAGGCCAATACCGATGAGGTGATGGCGCGCGGCGGCTTCGGCTCGCCGACCATCTTCATCAACAAGACCGACATGTATTTCGGCAATGACCGCCTGCCACTGATCCGCGAGGTGTTGGCGCGCGGCAAGGCGAGCGCGGCCTGATGCCGAAAGCCGTCGTCTGTCGCGAGCTCGGGCCGCCCGAGCGTCTGCAGCTGGAGAGCTTTGCTTCGGCCCCATTGAAGCCGGGCGAGGTGCGGGTTGCGATCCGCGCCGCCGGGATCAATTTCCCTGATGTCCTGATGGCCGCCGGCGAGTACCAGCTCAAGCCGCCGCTGCCATTCACGCCGGGATCGGAAGCCGCCGGTGATGTCGTCGAGGTCAGCGATGCCAAGGGTGTTGCGGTCGGCGACAAGGTCATCGTCAAGATGCGCTTCGGCGCCTATTGCGACGAGGCGGTCGTGACGGCATCGCAACTCGTGCCGGTGCCCTCGACCTTCGACTATGCGGAGGGTGCGACCTTCCTTGCCGCGCATGGCACGGCCTACCACGCGCTGATCGATCGCGGCCAGATCAAGCCGGGCGAGGTGTTGTTGGTGCATGGCGCCGGCGGCGGGGTGGGGCTGGCCGCGGTCGAAATCGGCAAGCTGCTCGGCGCCACCGTGATCGCGGCAGCGTCGTCCGAGGAGAAGCTCGCGATCGCGAAAGCGCGCGGCGCCGATCACCTCCTGCTCTACGCCCGCGAGCCATTCCGCGACGTCGTCAAGCGTCTCACCGACGGCCGTGGCGCGGACGTGGTGTTCGATCCGGTCGGCGGTGAGGTGTTCGAGAACTCGATGCGCTGCATCAACTGGGGCGCGCGGATACTGGTCGTCGGCTTCACCGGCGGCATCGGGCTTGCCCGCACCAATCTCCTGATGATCAAGGGCGCCAGCGTGCTCGGCGTTCGCGCCGGCGAGGCGGTGCGCAAGGATCCCGCGCTCGGCGAGGTCAGGTTCAAGGTGCTGAGCGAATGGGCCGAGGAGGGCCGCGTGCGGCCGAATATCTCGCACCGGCTGCCGCTCGAGGATTATGCCAAGGCGATGCGGTTGCTGATCGAGCGCAAGGCGATCGGGCGGGTGGCGTTGCTGATGCGATGATCCATTGGTTGATCGTCTCGCATATTGCAGCCATTGGTTTTGCGGTCGATAATCCGGCAGTCGAAGCCGGAGGTCAGGATCGTGGACCAGGACATGAAGGACTTGGAAGCCAAGGCCATTGACGAAGCCTACAAGGACAGGCTGAGCGGCCTGTTCGGGACGTTGTTCGGCAACCTCTTGAACAGGGCCGGCCAGCGGAACGGCGAGCAGCAGTCATTCGATGACTTCAAGCACGGCCTCGCCGTCGCCAGGCGCGCGCTGGAGCTCGCGCGCGAAGCCGCCAAGCCGGCCGCGAAGATCGAATCCGCTTAAGGGTGCGTAGGGCGGGTTAGCGAAGCGTAACCCGCCGCATGTCGGGCGAACGGCGGTGGATTACGCTTCGCTAATCCACCCTACGAATGCCGGAACTTCCCATCCCGCAAAAACGCGATCGTCTGTGCGATCGATCCGCGGTGGCGCACCAGCCAGGGATGCGAGGTGCGGATCACGATGTGATCGGCCATGCCATCGAGTCTGGTTTTGGCCACCGATACCCGGCCGTCATGCGGCCGCGGCAGCGGGATCGAGGTAATCGGATAGACCGAGCGGCTGCCGGCGATGACGCCGATCGGATAGTCGACCTGCGGCAGCAGCGCCGCGGTGGTGGCATCGCGCAGCGTGACGAGCTGTTGCCCCGCCGGTCCGAACAGGGCGCGATAAGCGCGGATATGCTGCAGGCGATCGGCGATTTCGCTACCGCCGTTCGGCGTGCCCAGCATCACGACGC
This sequence comes from Bradyrhizobium genosp. L, assembly GCF_015624485.1. Classification (NCBI taxonomy): domain Bacteria; kingdom Pseudomonadati; phylum Pseudomonadota; class Alphaproteobacteria; order Hyphomicrobiales; family Nitrobacteraceae; genus Bradyrhizobium; species Bradyrhizobium genosp. L. The sequence goes on along the minus strand of NZ_CP061378.1, from coordinate 4,837,021 downwards.
GGCCGAGCCGCGCGGGGCGATGCCGCGCCAGATAGGCGCGGGCGAGCAGGCCCCCCATCGAATGGCAAACGAAATGGACCGAGCCGTCGAGGCCGCCCGCGAACAGATCGACAGCCGGATGGATGTCCTCGGCAAGCGTGCCCAGTGACTTCCGCCGGCTGTCGTAATCGAGATTGAGCGTGGTGAACCCGGTGGCCTCGAGCGCCAGCTCCATCCTGCGCAACAGGCGCGCCGCCCCGGCAATGCCATGCAGCATGACCACGCCGTCACGCATTGGCGCCGAGGCCGGCTGTGCGCTCACTTATACTCGCGCTCCTGCCACCACGGAAAATAGTCGGGCATATCCGACGACACCTTGTTCTTGAACTGCGCGGGGCGCTTCTCCAGGAACGACACCACGCCTTCCTTGACGTCGTCGGAGCGGCCGCGGGCATAGATGCCGCGGCTGTCCACCTTGTGCGCCTCCATCGGATCGTCGGCGCCCATCATCCGCCACATCATCTGGCGGATCAGCGCCACCGATACCGGCGCGGTCTTGGCTGCGAACTCCCTGGCGAGCGCGCGCGCGGTCGGCAGCAGATCGTCCGGCGGCACCACCTTGCTGACGAGCCGCCCGGCGAGCGCCTCCTGCGCCGGGAACACGCGGCCGCTGTAGCACCATTCCAGCGCCTGCGAGATGCCGACGATGCGCGGCAGGAACCAGCTCGAGGCGGCCTCCGGCACGATGCCGCGCTGCGAGAACACGAAGCCGAAGCGCGCGGCCTCGGAGGCGATGCGGATGTCCATCGCAAGCTGCATGGTGACGCCGATGCCCACCGCAGGGCCGTTCACCGCCGCGATCACCGGCTTCAGCGATTTGAAGATGCGCAGCGTCACCTGGCCGCCGCCGTCTCGCACCTGCGGATCAGAATAATCGACGCTGCCGTCGGCCTTGCGCTTCACCGGGCCGCGCCGCGCGTCGCGATCGAAGGTATCGGCGCCGGAGGAGAGATCGGCGCCGGCGCAGAAGCCGCGGCCCGCGCCGGTGACGATGATGGCCCTGACGTCGTCGTCCTGATCGGCCTTGTCGAACGCATCGATCAGCTCCTGCTGCATCGTGGCGTTGAAGGCGTTGAGCTTGTCGGGCCGGTTTAGCGTGATGGTGAGAATCTGCTCGGCGACCTCGTACTTGATCGTCTCATACGCCATGGGGTTTCCTTCCTTTTATCCATTCGTCATTGCCGGGCTTGACCCGGCAATCCATCCCTTATGAAGAAGATGGATGCGCGGGTCGAGCCCGCGCAGGACGATTCGGAAAGGGGCAATACTACCTCTTCGGCGGCGTCGGCCACGGCTTCTGCGGGCCGCGCAGCGCCTCGAAGGCCTTGCCCATGCCGAGCACGCCGACGTCGTCGAAGCGGCGGCCGATGATCTGGACGCCGATCGGAAAGCCCTTCTTGTCGTAGCCGCCGTTGATCGACAGCGCCGGGTTCTCCGACATATTCCACGGCACGGTAAAGCAGATGTGCTCGAACGGCTTTTGGGGATCGTTGAGCGGCGCTGCGAACTCCGCCGGGAAATTGACCACCGGCGACACCGGCGAGATCAGATAGTCGATCTCGCAGAACAGCTTTGCCGCCGCGGCACGGATCGCCATGGTCTGGTTGAAGCCGCGGATCACGTCGACGCCGGAAAGCCTGGCGCCGGCCTCGGCCCAGTTCAGGATATAGGGCAGGGTCTTCTCGCGGTCGGCCTGCGACAGTTTCGACAGCTCGTCCCAGGTCCGGGCGCGGAAGAAGCTGTCGATGCCCGCGAGCATGTCAGGCGTCAGGATGGGGTCGATCTCGGTGATCACGGCGCCGGCGGATTCGAACGCCTTCGCCGCCTTGACGACGACCTCGCGCACCTCCTTCTCGACCTTTTGGCCGGCGCCGGCATCGAGCATCAGCCCGATGCGCAGCTTGCGCGGCGATTTCTCCAGTGCCTTCCAGTTCACCTCGAGCGCCGGCAGGCTCATGCCGTCGCGGCGATCCGGACGCGACAGCACGCTCATCATCAGCGCCGCGTCGTCGACGGTGCGGGTCATCGGGCCGGCGACGCGGCCGACATAGGGCGGATCGATCGGAACGCGCCCGAGGCTCGGCTTCAGCGCGGCGAGGCCGCACCAGCACGCCGGCAGCCGCACCGAGCCGCCGATATCGGTGCCGAGATGCAACGGCCCGTAGCCGGCCGCACCGGCGGCGCCCGCGCCGGCGCTGGAGCCGCCGGGGTTCTTGCCGACATCCCAGGGATTGCGGGTGAGGGGATGGAACGAGGACAGCCCCGATGACAGCATGCCGTAGTCAGGCATCGTGGTCTTGGCGAAGATCACAGTGCCTGCTTCGCGCAGCCGCGCTGCCGGCGGCGCATCCTTCTCGGCCGGCGTCAGCTTGACGCTCGCCGCGCCGAGCGGCACCGGCTGGCCTTTGGTGGCGACATTGTCCTTGATGGTGACGGGAACGCCGTCGAGCGTGCCGGCCGGCTCGCCCTGCTGCCAGCGTTCGGTCGAGATCTTCGCGACTTTCCGTGCTCCATCCGGGTCGTAGAGATAGAGCGCCTTGATGTGCGGCTCCCAGCTCGCGACATGGGCGATGACCTCTTCGATGACCTCCGACGGCGAGAACTGCTTGGCACGATAGCCGGCGAGCAGGTCGACGGCGGAGAGATCGTGCAGCGAAGTGATGGTGTCCTGTTTCGGCTTATGCATGGGCACCTACCGGGAGACGTTTCTCGATGATGCGGGCGAACATGCTGGCGCCGATCGGCAGGATCTTGTCGTCGAGAACGTAACCGGGATTGTGCACGGGCACCGAGCCGTCATGACCGACCCAGAAATAGGCGCCCGGAATAGCCTGCATCATGTCGGCGAAATCCTCGCTGCCCATCTTCGGCGTCGAGCGGGTGATGACCTTGGCGGGATCGACGACGGTGCGGGCGACTTCCTCGACCACGCGGGATTGCTCCTCCTGGTTCACCAGCACGCTGAACGTGTCGCGGATATCGACCTCGATCTCGACGTCGAACGTCGCGGCCATGCCGGCGCAGACCGCGCGCATCCGCTTGGCGATCAGCTTGCGGATATCGTCGGAGAAGGTGCGCACGGTGCCGCACAGCCAGGCCTCGCCGGGGATGACGTTGTAGGCCGAGCCGGCGTGGATCTGAGTGATCGACAGCACCGCAGCCTGCAGCGGATCGACGTTGCGGCTGACGATGCTCTGCAGCGCCTGGGCGACCGTGGTTGCGATCACCACGGCGTCCTTGGATCGCTCCGGCATCGCGCCATGGGCGCCGTAGCCGTGAATCTTGATGTCGAAGAAATCGGCGGCGGCCATCGCCGGGCCCGGCAGGATCGCGATCTCGCCGTGGTTGAGATCGGGCGCATTGTGCAGGCCATAGACCTCGTCGCAAGGGAACTGCTGGAACAGCCCGTCCTTGATCATCTCGCGCGCGCCACCGAGGCCTTCCTCGGCGGGCTGGAAGATGAAATGCACGGTGCCGTCGAAATTGCGCGTCTCGGCGAGATAGCGCGCGGTGCCGAGCAGCATCGTGGTGTGGCCGTCATGGCCGCAGCCGTGGAAGCGGCCCGGAATGGTCGAGCGCCACTTCAGATTGGTGTTCTCCTCCATCGGCAGCGCGTCCATGTCGGCGCGCAGGCCGATCTTCTTGGTGCCGTTGCCCTTGCCCTTGAGCACGCCGACCACACCGGTGCGGCCGAGGCCGCGATGCACCTCGATGCCCCAGCTCGAGAGCTTCTCGGCGACGATGCCGGAGGTGCGGACCTCCTCGAAGCCGATCTCGGGATGCGCATGCAAGTCCCGCCTGATCGCGGTGAGCTCGTCGGCAAAGCTGTCGATGCGTTCGATTGTGGGCATTTTTCTTTATCCCTTGCTGCGAGATGCGGAGGTGGGCGTGAAAACGGGGCCGTTTGGCTTGATACGAATGCCGGGACGCAAATGTTTCCAGGGCAGCGATGCCGGATCCGCCGGCATTGCGCCCGGCGCGGCACAGATCAAGAGCTTTTCGGCGATCGGCTCGAAGTCGGCGCGGAAATGCACCGAGCTCTTGTTGACCAGGATCTTCTGCGCCAAAGGTTCGATGCCGACATAGCGGTACATCGCCTGGTCGGCGAGCTGGGCCTTGTAGGAGGCGACGACGACCCTGATATCGCCGATGCGGAGGCAGGCCGACGGGCCCATGTCCATGTCGCGGCCGCCGTAGAACGGGCCCGGCGCGACGAACTTGCCGTCCGAGAGTTTCTCCACGACGAAGGTCTCCCGATACGGCGCGTCGCCGGGAATGCCCGACTTGCCGCCGAGATCGAGCGTCACGGTCGCACCGACGCCGGCCGCATGCGCCGCCTTGGCCGACTGTGGATCGCAGATCGCGCCGGTGGCGCCGCTTGCGCCGTTGCGCACCAGCGCGCGCAGCATGCCGGTGGTGTCGGAATCGCCGCCGGCGCCGGGATTGTCTTGGGTGTCGGCGATGACGATCGGCTTTGCGGCCGATCTCGCCAGTTCCATGGCATGTCGGACGCCCTCGTCAGGTGAGTAGATACGTCCGTCAAAATCGTTCTCATGGCGCTCGACCAAGGCGGCAATGCTGTCGGCGGCCGCATCGGCATCGGCCTGGGTCCGGCCATAGGCGAACACGCTCGGGCCGCAGTCATGGAAGTCCGCGGCCGGGAAGCCGAAGGCAAACGAGAGCGTCGGAACCGCGTCGCTCTCCAGCGCCGCGAGCTTCTGATAGATGCCCTTGGCCGGCTGGTCGTTGGTGCACTGCCAGCTGATCGGGATCAGGAACGGTAGCTGCCGGAACGCCTTTGCGAGGCGCTGTCCGGACTTGAGCAGCAAGGCCAGATGCCTGGCGCAGGCGCGGCCGGTGTCGGCCATGTCGACATGCGGATAGGTGCGGTAGGCGATCAGCGCGTCGGCATGTTCGATCATCCCGGGCGAGACGTTGGCGTGCAGGTCGAGGCTCGCGACCAGCGGCAAATCCTTGCCGATCACCTTGCGCACGCGGGCGAGGATTTCGCCTTCGCCGTCGTCATGGTGCTCGGTCACCATCGCGCCATGCAGGTCGAGATAGACCGCGTCGATCGGCCCGGCCGCGGCGATGCCGTCGACGATCTCCGTCACGATCCGCTCGAAGGCGTCCTTTGTCACATGCGCCGACGGGGTCGCGCCGGCCGCAACCGTCGGGACCAATTCCCAGCCATCGGCTTCCGCTGCCTCGACAAAGCCGGCGAGGCCGGCATTGATCTTGCGCATGACCTTGAGCACGCCGGCGCCATGCGTCATCGACGGCCAGCCGCCACCGTGCACGAAGTCATCATAGGTGGCCTTCGTCGGCGCGAAGGTGTTGGTCTCGTGCAGGAAGGCGCCAACGGCGATGCGGGTCATCAAGCGATCTCGGTACAGTCTTGCTCGTACAGTCTTGGCCGGCGACGTTAAGCGTGTCGTCGCGCCAAGCGCAAGGCGTGGAGCACTGCCGGATTTGCATGCCCTATGGGCGTCGGAGGTGGCTCGGATTCTCGCCACATCCGTAACCCGGATTTCGCTTCGCTGCATCCGGGCTACATACTTTTGTCGGACGCGCTACTCCGCGGCCTCCGAAACCGGACGGAAATTGGCAAAGTCCCAGCCGCGCCCCGGAGCCGCGTCCAGCAGCGCGCGGGTGTAGGCCTGCTGCGGATTGGTCAGCACTTCCGCGGCCAGTCCCTGTTCCACGACGCGGCCATGCTGCATCACGGCGACGTCGTCGCATATCTGGGCCGCGACCCGCAAATCATGGGTGATGAAGAGCAGCGCGATACCCAGCCGCTTCTGGATTTCGTCGAGCAGATCGAGCACCTGCGCCTGCACCGAAACGTCGAGCGCGGAGACGGCCTCGTCGGCCACCAGCACGTCGGGGTCGAGCGCCAGTGCGCGGGCGATCGCGATGCGCTGGCGCTGGCCGCCGGAGAACTGGTGCGGAAAGCGCGAGATGGCGTCGGGCGGCAGATGCACCAGCTCGAGCAGCTCGCGGGCCCTCGCCAGCGCATCCCTGCGCGGCATGCCGTAATTGATCGGGCCCTCCGCGATGCTCTCGCCGACCGTGACGCGCGGATTGAGCGAGCGGTAGGGGTCCTGGAAGATCATCTGGATCTTCTTGCGATGCGGCTGCAGCAGCCGTCGCGACAGACCGGAGATCTCGCGGCCGACCAGGCGCACGCCGCCGGAGGTCGGATCGATCAGGCGCACGATGCAGCGCGCCACCGTTGATTTGCCGGAGCCGCTTTCGCCGACGATGCCGAGCGTGCGGCCCTTGCGCAAGGTGAGGGTGACGTTGCTGGCTGCGGCGACCTCGCGCGGCTTGCCGAACAGCGACCGCTCCCGATAGATCTTGCTGAGCTCGTTGGCTTCCAGCACCACCGGTTCCTTGCTCTCCTCGCGCGGCAGGCGTGGCACAAGGCTCGGCACCGAGGACAGCAGGTTGCGGGTGTAATCCATCGTGGGATTGCGCAGCACGTCCTGCAGCGGGCCGGTCTCGACCAACCGGCCGTGCCGCATCACCGCGACGCGATCGGCGATCTCGGCCACCACGCCCATGTCGTGGGTGATGAACAGCACCGCGGTGCCGTGATCGCGCTGCAGGTCGCGGATCAGCGTGAGGATCTGCTTCTGCGTGGTCACGTCGAGCGCAGTGGTCGGCTCGTCCGCGATCAGGAGCTTCGGTTCGAGCACCAGCGCCATCGCGATCATGATGCGCTGGCGTTGCCCGCCCGACAGCCTGTGCGGGTAGGAGGCGAAGATGCGCTCGACGTCCGGCAGTCGCACATGCTCCATCATCGCAAGGATCTTCTGGCGGCGGGCGCGGGCGTCGAGATCGGTATGGGCGCGCAGTACCTCGTCGATCTGGCGGCCGACATGCACCACCGGATTGAGCGCGGTCATCGGCTCCTGGAAGATCATCGCCATCCGCGTCGCGCGCAATTGCCTTAAGCGGCGGTCGGTGGCCGTCAGCAGTTCCTCGCCGACCAGCTTGACGCTGCCGGCCAAGGGCACCAGCATGCCCTTCTGCTGCAGGCCCATGACGGTGAGTGAGGTCACCGACTTGCCCGAGCCGCTCTCGCCGACCAGGCACAGCGTCTCGCCTTCGCGCACCTGTAGGGAGAGGTCGTCGATGATGCGCGGCGCGTCCGCCTTGCGGCCGAGTCCGACGACGAGGTTGTTGATGTCGAGGACGACGTTGCTTGAATTGGCTGTGGTCACTTGCCCTCACGCTGCTTCATGCGGGGATCGAGCGCGTCGCGGGCGGCGTCGCCGATCAGATTGATGCTGAGGATGGCGATCGAGAGCAGCAGTCCTGGCCAGAAGATCAGTGTCGGCTTGATCTGAAAATAGGAGCGGCCTTCGGCCATGATGTTGCCCCAGGTCGGCGTTTCCGGCGAGATGCCGGCGCCGAGGAAGGACAGGATCGCCTCGGTCAGGATCGCGGAGGCGCAAACGTAGGTGCCTTGCACGATCAGCGGCGCGATCGTGTTCGGCATCAGATGCCGCCACATGATCTTGGGCAGGCTGGAGCCGACCGAGATCGCGGCCTCGACATAGGGCTCCTCGCGGGCGGTCAGCACCACCGAGCGCACCAGCCGCGCCACCCGCGGGATTTCGGGAATCGTGATCGCGATCATCACGGTCCAGATGCCGGCGCCGGAGAGCGACACCACGGCGATCGCAAGCAGGATGGCGGGGATCGCCATCAACCCGTCCATCACCCGCATCATCACCGCATCGACCCAGCGGAAGAAGCCGGAGACGAGGCCGATCAGCAGGCCGATGGCGATCGAGCAGACGGCAGCTCCCAGCCCGATCACCAGCGAGATCCGCGCGCCGTAGATGACGCGCGACAGCAGGTCGCGGCCGAAGGCGTCGGTGCCGAGCAGATATTGCGCACTCGCCGGCTTCAGCCGCTGCGCCGGGGTCAGCAGCAGCGGATCGTGCGGCGCCAGCAGCGGCGCGAAGATCGCCATCAGGATGATGAGGGCGAGGCAGATCGTCGCCACCGCGATGATCGGCGTCGACGTCAGGAAGCCGAGCCTGACGCGGAACGGCCGGGTGACTGACATCGAGGATTCGGGAATGGTATCGATCGCCATCGCTCAGTACCGGATACGAGGATCGAGCAGGGTGTAGGCAACGTCGATCAAGAGATTGACCCCGACATAAATGCCCGACGTGAGCAGGATCATGGCCTGGATCACCGGATAGTCGCGCGCCAGCACCGCATCGACGGTGAGGCGGCCGATGCCGGGCAGGTTGAACACGCTTTCGGTGACGACCACCCCCGAGATCAACAGCGCGAAGCCGGAGCCGATCACGGTGATGACGGGCACTGCGGCGTTGCGCAGCGCGTGGCGCAACAGCACGCCGGTCTCGCCGATGCCCTTGGCGCGCGCCGTGCGCACATAGTCTTCACCCAGCACGTCGAGCATCGAGGCGCGCGTCATGCGCGCGATCAGCGCGACATAGATGAAGGAGAGGGTGCAGGTCGGCAGGATGAGGCGCTCGAAGAACGGACCGAAGCCGGCCGAGATGCTCTTGAAGCCCTGCACCGGCACCCAGCGGAAGGGATAGATCGCGAACACCTGGATCAGCACATAGCCGATCACGAACACCGGAACCGAGAAGCCGAGCACCGACAGCCCCATCACGCAGCGGTCGATCCAGGTGCCGTGCTTCCACGCCGCGATCACGCCAAGCGGCACCGCGACCACGATCGAGAGGATGATGGTGGCCAGCGCGACTGAAATCGACGGCTCGAGGCGCGGGCCGATCATCTCGAGGATCGGCTTGTTCGAGATCAGGGAGACGCCGAGGTCGCCGTGCAGCAGCTTGGCGACCCAGGTGTAGAACTGGATGTAGATCGGCTCGTTGAGGCCGAGCGAGGCGCGGATGCGATCAAGCTGCTCCGGCGTCGCATTGTCGCCGGCCAGGATCGCCGCGGGATCGCCGGGGGTGAGCCGCAGCAACAGGAACACGAACAACGCGACCACGCCCATCGTCGGAATGGCGGCAAGGATGCGGCGAAGGAGATAGCCGAGCAAATTCGCTCCGTTGGATTGTGGTCGATGACGTCCCGCGGGGACGGTAGCACCTCAGCAAGTCCCATGCCATCGTGGCCGCGATTTTTGCGGTGCAGCTAACCGGCGGGGCGATGATCATTCCTGCCGCCGCGATATTCCACGATCGCGCTATTCCAGCGTCGCCAGCAGCGCCGCCATCAGGCGGCCGCGCTCGGCGAGGCTGTCGACTTCGATATGTTCGTTCAACGTGTGCGCATCGGCGCCGCGCACGCCAAGGCCGTCGAGAGTGGGGATGCCCATCGCGCCGGTGAAGTTGCCGTCGGAGCCGCCGCCGGCGCTGCCATGCGGCAGATCGAGGCCCATCGCCGCCGCGAGGCGCTTTGCCTTTTCGTACAGCGCCATCGTGCCGGCATCCGGCTCCCACACCGGACGGGTGACGCCGCGCGTCACCTTGAAGGTGACGTCGTTGGCCGTGCCCGACAGCGCCAGCATGCGCTCGACGCCGCGATCGAGATCGGCCTGGCGTTTGGCCATGCTGAGCGCTTCGCCCGTGCAGGTGGTCGCGACGCAATTGACCCATTGGCCGCCATGCACGATGCCGACCGAGAACGTGCAGTCCTCGGTGGTCATGGCGTCGATGGCCAGGATCTGGCGCGCCATCTCCTTGATCGCGGAGCGGCCGGAGGAGAGCGTCGCGCCGGCATGGCTCGGCTTGCCGATCGCTTCGAGATTGAAGCGCGCGATCGCGTAGCGGCCGGTGACCACGCCGTTGTTCGGCCGGCCCGGCTCCGGCACCAGCACATATTTGTTGCGCGCGGCCTCCGCCTCGATGATGTCGCGGGTCGACGGCGTGCCGACCTCCTCATCCGGTGTGAACAGCACGGTGATCGGCAGCGGCGTCGTGAAGGACGCACGCGCCAATTGCCTGATCGCCTCCAGCGACAGATAGTTGCCGCCCTTCATGTCGAAGATGCCGGGGCCGAAGCACTTGTTGCCCTCGCGACGCCAGGCCAGCTTCTCGATGGTGCCGACCGGATGCACGGTGTCGAGATGGCCGGCGATCAGGATGCCGGGCTGGCCCTGCCTCGGGTGAGGGAAGCGGGCGCGGACACAGCCGGCAAAACCCTGGCGTCCGGCGATGCGCTCGATCGTCGCACCCATGATCGCCATCTCGCGCGCGGCGAGATCGAGCATGCGTTCGACCGCTTTCGCATCCCAGGTCGGGCTTTCGCACTCCACCCAGCTTCGCAGCCCCTGCAGCATCACTTCGGAGTCAAAAGGGAGATTGGCTGGGTTCATGTCTTTTCTCTCTTGTTGTTCGGCGTGCGTCGGCTGCGCGCGCGTACGAAAAACTCAGGCGACGAGTTTGTAAAGTCAATTGCGCTGCGGTCGTTGCTCATTCATTCGTATACGTTTGATCGCGCCCGAAACCGATTGACGCGCATTGCGCTTGATGTAAGTCTCGATTTCGCAAGCCATACAGCATGTTAGTTCGCCTAAATAACGAACCGCGTGCATAACGAATAAGCCGGCTTTGACCAGTTTCACGTCAGGAGAGATTTGCATGTCCCCTATCTCGCGTTGGAAGCGCCGCACGCTCGCGGCTGCGCTGGCTGCGCTCGCGCTGTCGTTTGCGCCGCCGGTGATGGCCGCGGGCAAGACCATCACCGCGGTGATGCACTCCGATCTGCGCGTCATCGATCCAATCATGACCACGGCCTATATCAGCCGCGATCACGGCTACATGGTCTACGACACGCTGCTGGCGACCGATTCGAATTTCAAGATCCAGCCGCAGATGGCGGACTGGAAGGTCTCCGACGACAAGCTGACCTATACGTTCACGCTGCGCGACGGCCTGAAGTGGCATGACGGCACGCCGGTCACCGCGGAAGACTGCGTCGCCTCGCTGCAGCGCTGGGGCAAGGTCGATGGCATGGGCCAGAAGCTGTTCGACTTCATCAAGAGCCTGGAGGCGACCGACGCCAAGACCATCACGCTGAAGCTGAAGGAGCCCTACGGCCTGGTGCTGGAATCGATCGGCAAGCCGTCGTCGCGCGTGCCGTTCATGATGCCGAAGCGTCTTGCCGAGACGCCGCCGGACAAGCCGATCCCCGAGCAGATCGGCTCCGGCCCGTTCAAGTTCGTCGCCAGCGAATTCCAGCCGGGCGTGAAGGCGGTCTATGAGAAGAACAAGGACTATGTGCCGCGCAAGGAGCCGGCGAGCTGGACCGCGGGCGGCAAGGTCGTCAAGGTCGATCGCGTCGAATGGATCACGATGGCCGACGCGCAGACCGCGGTGAACGCGTTGCAGTCCGGCGACATCGACTTCATGGAGAACCTTCCGTTCGACATGCTGCCTGTGCTGGAGGCCAATCCGGACCTCAAGATCGACGTGCTCAACAAGTTCGGCTTCCAGACCCTCGGACGCATGAACTTCATGTATCCGCCCTTCGACAATGTGAAGGTTCGTCGCGCCGCCTTCCTGGCGATGAATCAGAAGGACGTGCTCGACGCGCTGGTCGGCAACGCCAAGTACCAGCAGATCTGCGGCGCCTTCTTCGTCTGCGGCACGCCGCTCGCGACTGATGTCGGCGCCGAGACGCTGATCAAGGGCAACGGCATGGCCGAGGCCAAGAAGGAGCTCGCTGCTTCGGGCTATGACGGCACCCCGGTCGTGATCATGGCGCCGGGCGACGTCACCACGCTGAAGGCCCAGCCGATCGTCGTGGCGCAGCAGCTGCGCGACGCCGGCTTCAAGGTCGATCTGCAGGCGACCGACTGGCAGACCGTGGTCACCCGCCGCGCCAGCCGCAAGTCGCCGAAGGAGGGCGGCTGGAACATGTTCTTCACCAACTGGGTCGCTGCCGACGTCTCCGATCCGATCGTCAACGCCTCGATCACCGGGATGGGACAGAAGAGCGGCTGGTTCGGCTGGGCCGAGGACGCCAAGATCGAGGAGCTGCGCGACAAGTTCGCGCGTGCCGGCTCCGCCGAAGAAAAGAAGAAGATCGCTACCGAGATCCAGACCGAGGCTTACGACCAGGTGATCTACATTCCGCTCGGCCAGTACACGGTGCCGAGCGCGTGGCGGAAGTCGCTGACCGGGGTGCTCGACGGTCCGGCTACGCCGATCTTCTGGAATATCGACAAGTCGGAGTAGGGCACGAGCTGCCGCCGCTAAACAAAATGGCCGGGCATCGCCCGGCCATTTTTCTTTCACGCAGTTCGTCAGGTGTGGCTGTCGCGGACCTGTTCCAGACCGTCGCCGGCCGGCGGCCCGCCCGGCGGCGGGTTGTGATCCGGGCTTGGCCGATCCTCCTTGCGCTGATCGCGCTTGCGCGCTCCGTGCTCGTCGGATGGACGCTCGTTCATCATCATCATGCTCCAATTGCTGCATGACAACAAATTTGCCCCGCGGATGTTCCGGGCGGGCCGGCGGCCGGTTTGCGCGATCTGGCGGGCCGCATCTTGCGGCGCCCGGCATCATTCCACCGTGAGAGCAGTTGCCTTCTTGTAAGCTTCGGGTCAGGTTTGCGCCGTAATCTGGTCGCCTGCTTCTGCATGCCACGACAGGTTCATGGCCGAAGACGAGATCAGGCCCGCGCCGTCAGGGCCATCGCCAGCCAGCGAGCGGCGCGCCGCTCCGCGGCGCCGCGTCCTCAAGTCGGGAACGATCGAGTTCGGCAGCGAAGTCATTCCATGCACGGTGCGCAGTCTGTCGGCGCAGGGGGCCGGCATCGAGGTCACTTCGCCGCTGTGGTTTCCCGACCATTTCGTGCTCGCCGTCGACGGCGAGCGGCGGCCCTGCAAGGTGGTGTGGAAACGGCAGAAGCGGCTTGGGCTCCTGTTCGAGTGAGCCGCCGCCTGGCGGTCTGGAGCCGAACGAGCGCGCCCCATCTGCGGCTTCCGGATTCGTCTTTACTTGTAGATGTGTCTGACTTATACCTCTCGCTTTAATTGTGAGCATGAATAGCGCATATCTTTCATTTTGCAGCCATCGAGCCGTGCCCCAGGGAGGCCATTATGACGATGCATCACCTCATCCCGAATCCCAATCCCGGTGCAAACCCGGCCAGCCGCTTCGCCAAGACCAGGCGCGCGTTTCTCGAGCCGATCTCGAATCCGAAGAACAATCCGCACTTCGAAAAGCCGCCGCTGACCAACAACGTCAACCTGGTGCTGCCGTTGCGCGTGATCTTGCCGGGCGTGGCGGCTGCGGCCGCGGCGGCGAAGAAACTGGTGTTTCATGTGATCGGTGATTCCGGCGGCATTCACGGTGACGATGTTCAGGTCGCGGTTGCGGAGGCCATGGAAGGCCAGATCAAGTCCGCAAGCGGCGCCGACGCGCCATCGTTTCTCTACCACGTCGGCGACGTCGTCTATTTCAACGGGCAGAGCGAGCTCTATGGCGCGCAATTCTACGAGCCCTATCAATATTACCCGGCGCCGATCTTCGCCATTCCGGGCAACCATGACGGCGATACGCGGGTGCGGAGCGGCGATACGCCGGACAGCGAACCGTCGCTGTTCGGCTTCATGGAGAACTTCTGCGCGCCGCAAGCCCACCAGATCGGCGCCTATCGCGCGACCATGACGCAGCCCTACGTCTACTGGATGCTGGAGGCGCCGCTGGTCACGGTCATCGGCCTCTACTCCAACGTCGAAGGCACGCTCGATGCGCGCGGCGCCTTCGAGCAGCAGCGCTGGCTGGAGGAGCAGTTGCTGAGCGTCAAGAAGAGCGACGGCTTCATCGTCATCGCCGTCCATCACCCGCCATACTCGCTGGACAAGACCCATGGCGGCTATCCCGACATCGTGGCGTCGCTCGACCAGGCGATGGAGCACACCGGCGTGATCCCGCACGCCGTGCTGTCGGGCCACGTCCACAACATGCAGCGGTTCACGCGACGCTACAAGAACCGCCAGATCCCCTACATCATCGACGGTCGCGGCGGCTACGCCAACAACGACCGGCTCGCCCACAAGCTCCAGAAGAGTGACGCCGGCGAATACCCGACCGCGCCGGTGAAGGCGGTGTCGACCCAGGACAAGACCCTCGATCTCGATCTCGACTATTACGATCAGGACAGCGCAGGCTTCCTGCGCGTCACCGTGACGACGGACAAGCTGACCATCGACTCGTTCAGTGTTCCCTTCACCGGCGGCGAGTTCGACGACGTCGTCCGCGACAGCGTGACCGTGAAGCGCGACGGCACCATCGACCGGCCGCCGCCGGCCGGCGGTCGTCGCAAGCGGCGGTGAGGGGGAACGCTACTGCGTCTGGCGCCAAGATCTAAGGGGTGCCGTCTGCGCGCGGCACTCTGGAATTCCGCGACCGAGCATCAGGGACGATCGAGTTCGGCACCGCCTTTGCTGACGCGGCACTCGGCCGCTCAGCCGATCAAGTCTCATCATCCTCCGATTCGCTCGCTGCGATCGCTTCCTTGGCTTGTGCAATGAAACGGTCGGCGTCCTTCTTCATCAGACGAACGAGGTCTTCGGCCTCGTGACGGAAGCGGTCGAGGTCGAGCTTGAGCCCGCCGGCCGAAGGCTTGGCGACCGAAGTGGCGTAGGCCATCATGCGTGTGCTCAGCGAAAGCCGAAGCAGCAATAGCGGCACGATCTCGTCCGGGATGCCTTCGGCGTCGGCGAATTCCGAGATACGGGTGAACAGCAGGTCCCCGTAAGCCGGTCGAAGTCGTCAAGTGCGTCGTCGGCGCCGTCGCCGAAAAGATCGTTGTTGTCGGACATGTCCGGCTCCCTTTTCCTGGTGCGGGCGGTGGGACTCGAACCCACACGACGTTGCCATCGAGGGATTTTAAGTCCCTTGCGTCTACCAGTTCCGCCACGTCCGCGTTGCGCCAGGCGGGTCGATATCTAGCGCGTTTGGGGCGGAAGTGGAATTGTCATTATCGGGCGCGAACGATCGCGCTTTCAATGGCTTAACGCGGCGGCTCGCAATACCATTTGCGTGCGCAGGCGGCGCGGGATAGATGCAACGCGCTGCCGCGATACAGCCTCAATCCGGACACCGGCGGCTGCTTTAGGCAATCTCAACATTGTCCGACTAAGAAACCTGGATGACCGTTCCTTTCCCTTGCTGCCGGAGCCAGTCGCGCGCGGCGGCCGCTCTCGTGATGCTCGTGCTGGCTGCGACCGTCTCCGGCTGCGCGCAGATCGGCGATGCCGTGCCGTCGGCGTTCGCCGACCCCGCCAAATACGAGCTTTATGACTGCAAGCAGCTCGAGGCCGAGCGCAAGGGTCTCGCCGGCCGTGCGTCCGACCAGGAATCCCTGATGTCGAAAGCCGAGAAGGGCGTCGGCGGCACCGTGGTGTCGGAACTGACCTATCGCAACGAGCTGATCGCGATCCACTCCCAGCAGAAGCTCGCCGAAGAGGCCTGGCGCAAGAACCGGTGCCATGAATCGCCGCCGGAGCCCGTGGCGACGCCGACGCCAACACCTACGCCGACGCCCGCCGCAAAGGGCACGCGGGCGCCGCGGTCGGCGATCCATTGACGCGAGCCAAGAGCCTTTCCCGTTTCGATCGAATCGGAACGGGGCTCTAGGTTTTTGCTTTGACGCGTTTTCTTCACGCGAACCGGTTTCCACTTCGCTCGAAAACGCCCTAGGCCGGTGCCCGCCAGTCGTAGATCCAGTCCTGCCGCGCCAGCATGCGCTGCGGTCCGATCGCGCGAATCGCAAGATCGCGCGCGATCGCAGGCAGTCCGCTCAAGTGATAGATGCGGCCCTGCTGCCGCGCCAGGCGCTGCACCTTGACGACGCGGGCGCGGCGCATCCGCGCGTAACGTTTCAGCGCTGCGGGAATTCCCGCGACGTTCTCGCCTGTCGCGCCGCTCAGCATCTTCGCCAGCACGGCCGCATCCTCGATCGCCATGCCGGCGCCTTGGGCTGCGAACGGCAGCATCGCATGCGCGGCGTCGCCGAGCAGCGCCACCGCGCCTTCGCTCCACGGCCCGATGTCGGGCAGAGTGAACAGCGCCCATTTGCGCCAGCCGTCGACCGCGCCGATCAGCATGCGCGCGGTCGCAGGCCAGCGCGCGCCCGCGAATGCGCCCTTGATCTCGGTGGTGTCGCCGGGCGCGCTCCAGCCCGGCCGGTTCCAGGTGCCGCCGACGATCGCCACCACATTGATCTGGCGTCCACCCGAAATCGGATAGGCCACGAGATGCGCATTCGGTCCCATCCACAGCTGTACTCGCGGCGCGGTGTATTCGCGCGGCAGGGCGGTCGCCTCCAGCGTGCCGCGCCAGGCGATCAGACCGGAGAATTTCGGTTGTAGATCCGGAAACAATTGCCCGCGCACCGACGACCAGATCCCGTCGGCGCCGATCAGCGCCGCGGCAAGTTCCTCCTGCCGCGCATGGCCGCGCCGCTGCACCACGGTCAGGCCCTTGGCATGCTTGGCCACGTCCTCGAACTGGCAACCGAGACGGAGATCGATGTCGGGATGATCGTTCGCCGCATCCTGCAGCGCGGCCTGCAGGTCGGCGCGGTGGATCACCCAATAGGGCGATCCGGCGCGGAACGCGGCGGCCTCGCCGAGCGGCATCCGTGTGATCTCGCCGCCGGCGCGTGCGCTCATGATGGCGACGGCTTCGGGCGTCACCGCACGCCGCGCCAGCCGTTCCTTCAGCCCGAGTTCGACCAGGATGCGGCTGGCATTTGGAGAGAGCTGGATGCCGGCGCCGGCTTCCTCGAGCCGTTCGGCCTTCTCCAGCACGATGACGCGAAAACCCTGTGCCGCCAGTGTCAGCGCCGCCGTCAAGCCTCCGATTCCGGCGCCTGCAACGATGACGGTTCGCGTCAGCGCCACGGAACGGTCAGGTCAAGCGACCTTGTCCTTCAGCACGCATTCCGGCGGGCGTGCTTCGCCGGGCGCGAGATCGGAGGCGAAGCGATAGAGCGTCGAGCAGTATGGGCAGATGATCTCGCTGTCGTTGCCGAGGTCGAGGAACACGTGCGGATGGTCGAACGGCGGGTTGGCGCCCACGCACATGAATTCCTGCGAGCCGATCTCGATCACCGAGACACCGGCATCGTTATGGAAGTGCGGGACGACGTGGTCGGACATATTCTCACCTTGGATGGCAACGACGGACGGACGCAATCGACAGCATGCGGCATCGCGAAATGCCGCGCACCATACTGGCGGGAACAGTTGAATTCTAGAGCCCCGGCGGCTCATTTGCTCATGCAAATTCGACACAATCTTGTCGTCCCAGAGAAGCCCTTCTTTGGTCGCAGCCGTTGTGTCGCAAAAACGGCACACTATGTTCAGGGCGAACTGAACAAGGCGAATTAAACTAAAGGTTTCTGTGCCGGATGAACCGGGTGGGGCTCAGCTTGGCGGTGGCGGGCATGGCAGCAAGCGCTGCCGTGGGCGCAGCCGTATGGCCGCATGCCCGCGACGCCGGCGCGGTGCTCGCCGCACGGAATGATCCGGCCGCGCTCGCGGACTTGAGGATCAACGCGGTCCTGCACAGCAACCCGGCGTTGATCTCGGACAATATCGAGGCAGCACTTGCGGCCGACGATGCCGATCTCGCGGCGAGCTTTGTTGCGCTGGCCCGCGACAAGGACATCGCGCTCGGCGATGACCTGACGAGGCGCGTCGACGAGGCGCTCGCCGAGCAGGCCTCCACCACGCATTTCGCCAAGGGCTTTGCCACCGGGCTTATGACCGGCAGCGCCGACGATGTCGCGAGCCTGTCCGGCACGGTCGCGGGCGATCTGTTCGTGTTTGGCGATGTCAGGGACGTCGTGCGCGAGGGCAAGCATCTGGCGACCGGCGAGGAGACCGATCGTCTGGTGCTCGCGCTTGCGGCTGCGGGGCTGGCGGTGACCGCGGCGACCTATGTCTCGGTCGGCGGCGCAGGGCCGGTGCGCGCCGGGCTGACGCTGGTCAAGGACACCCGCAAGGCCGGACGGCTGAGCGAGGGGCTGATCGCATGGGCCGGACGTTCGGCGCGCGACGTCGTCGACGAGCCGGCGCTGCGCGACGCGGTCGCTTCGGGATCGGTGCTGCGGCCCGCGGAAACCGCGACCGCGATCCGCGCGGCGTTCCGTGCCGAGAAGGCCGGCGCGCTGGTGCGTGCCGCCAAGGACGTCGGGCGGATCGGCGAGGCGGCCGGCATGCGCGCGGCGCGCGATACGCTGAAGCTCGCCGAGGATCCCAAGGAGATCGCGCGTGCGGCGCGGATTGCGGAATCCAAGGGCGGCCAGACCCGTGCGATCTTCAAGCTGCTCGGCCGTGGCGCGCTGTTGCTCGCGGCCGGCGCGTTCAATCTCTCGATGTGGCTGTTCGGAGCGCTCGTCACGTTGTTCGGCCTGCTGTCCTCGATCAAGGCGACTGCCGAGCGCACCACCTCATGGTGGCTCCGCCGAAGCAAGGCGCGGCGCTTGCGGCGCCAGATTGCGTTCGGGGTCGCAGCCCAGCCCGTGCTGGCGGGTTCCACCGTCCAGGGCTAAGCTTGCGGTCGGGCTTCGATCGCCAATCCCAAAAACTCCCAAAAGCAACGGAATGATGATGCCGAGTTTCCACCACGGCGATGTTGAAATTGCCTATATCGACGAAGGCGAGGGTGAGCCGATCGTGCTCGTGCACGGCTTTGCGTCGAGCAAGAACGTCAACTGGATCTATCCGACCTGGGTGTCGGACCTGGCCAAGGCAGGCCGTCGCGTCATCGCGCTCGACAATCGCGGCCATGGCGAATCGACGAAGCTCTATGATTCCGACGAATACGAGATCGCGATCATGGCAAGCGACGTGATCGCGCTGATGGATCACCTCGGCATCGCGCGCGCCGACGTCATGGGCTATTCGCTGGGGTCGCGGATGACGGCGATCCTGGCGCGCCAGCAGCCGGAGCGGCTGCGCTCGGCGATCCTGGGCGGCATCGGCATCGGGCTGATCGAGGGCGGCGGCCCCGGCGAGAACGTCGCGGAGGCGCTGGAGGCGGCCTCGCTCGACGACGTCACCGATCCGGTCGGCCGCACCTTCCGCGCCTTCGCCGACCAGACCCGCTCCGACCGCGCCGCGCTCGCCGCCTGCCTGCGCGGCTCGCGGCGGTTGATGACGCGCGATGAGGCGGCCGGCATCCGGGTGCCGGTGCTGATCGCGGTCGGCAGCAACGACGAGATCGCGGGCTCAGCGGCGGCGCTCGGCAGGATCATCCCGGGAGCCGAGGTGCTCGATATCCCGAACCGCGATCATATGCGGGCGGTCGGCGACAAGGTCTACAAGACCGGTGTGATCGACTTCCTGTCCCGGCAGGCTTAGATCATCAACGTCACGCGCGCCGAGGGCTTTCGCCGCCGCGACCAGCACCGTGAACGTTGCAATCCAGACGATGCGCGCGCCGTAGCGGTCATGCGGACCTGAGATCACGCCGCAGATCACGGCGTTGCCGAGCAGCGCCAGCGCCACCGTGCCGGCAAGCAGCGTGAGGTCGTCGCGCTGCCGCCGCCATAGCCCGCGGCCGAACAGGACCGCGACCACGAGCATCGAGCCCAGCGCGACCGGCACGTGGATGCGGTTGATCGCGGTGAAATCGAGCTGCCATTTCTGCTGGCGTGCCGCGCGCATCGGCGCGAGTTGCGCGGGGATGTAGCGCTCGATGATGCCGTAGGTATGCGGGATCCAGCCGTTGCTGCCTTCACCGGTTGCCACATCGGCGAGCTGATCCGCAGTGGCAACGAGCGCGGCCCTGGCCTGCCAGAGCGGATATTCCGCGAGCGAATGCACCACGATGAAGTTCATCTCGTCGTTCAGCCCCTGGAAGCGGCCGAGCGTGTTGAACATGCTGTGGCCCCACAGGAAGTCGTCGGCCGTCGGCGGCAGTTCGTCGCGATAGGGACAGAGCTTCAAGTGCTGCTTGTCGCAGTGATCGCGCAGATATTGCGCGACGATGCCATCCTGCAGCATGCGGCCGAATGCGACGCCGGTGCCGCCGGGTGTCCAGGCGAGTTCTCCCGACAGCGCGAAATTCGCCGCCAGCAGCATCAACGCGCCGGCGACGGCCGTGAAGCTGCCCTGCACCAGGCCGGCAAGCGGGATCTGACGGCGCAGCCACGGGCGGATGATCCAGCCGACGCAGCACAGGCCGAGCAGCACGCCGAGCGTCGCACTGTGGGTGGCGGCGGAAAACGCCGTGAACACGAACAGCGCCACCTTCTCCAGCGTCGAGATCTTCCCGCCGTGCAACACCAGCACGAACAGCGCCAGCACCGCGAGCCCGGCAAAGATGTCGGTCAGCAGCATGCTCGCCAGCCAGGGCAGGGCGGTGGTGAGAATCAGCGCAAGGCTGATCGCAAGCAGCCGGACCGGCCGGCCGAGGTCGAGCACGCGCAGCGTCAGCTGCAGCACCCACAGCGTCGCGAGCGCCTGGATGCCGAGGTTGAGCCAGAAGTTGGAATTCTCGCCGACGTGGAGGTAGATTCCGAACACCGTGGACCGGCTCGGCACCAGATAGCCTTCATACCAGCGGGCCAGATAGCCGCCGGTATCCCATTGGAGCAGCGGATAGCCGTTCCAGAGGGCAGGCGCGAGCAGTAAAAGGGGGATGGCGCTGGCGGCGATCCAGACCGACCGTGCCTCGGTCAGGCGCGCGCGTAAAATCTGCGTGTTGATGACGTACCCCCCGTATTGAGGCCGACCATGCCCAAAAGCAGGTCAAGGACGAAATCCGCCAATAGTTGCAGAACCGCGGCTTGATTTCGGCAAAATCCCGACCACCTGCCCTAGACGTCCGTCGGGGTACGTCCGGCTGGGGTTTACCGTACCGGGCCGTCGGAGGACGGGTGTGACCGGTCGTGCTATAGTGCGCGGCCGAACAATCGAATTGCGAGAGCAGCAATGGCAGTTCATCAGGTCCATCCGCAGGGGAGCAAGCTTGCGGCGCTCGATCCGATCTGGGATCGCATCCGCAGCGAGGCGGAAGACATCGTCCGGCGCGAGCCGGAGCTGGCGTCGTTCATCTATTCGACTGTGCTGCATCATGAGCGGCTGGAAGATTCGGTGGTGCATCGCATTGCCGAGCGTCTCGACCACGCCGCGCTGTCGGGCGACCTGATCCGGCAGACCTATGACGAGGCGCTGCGCGATGCGCCCGATCTCGGCAACGCCTTCCGCGCCGACCTCGTCGCGGTCTATGACCGCGATCCCGCCACCTCGCGCTTCATCGATCCCTTGCTCTACTTCAAGGGCTTTCACGCGCTGCAGACCCATCGCCTGGCGCACTGGCTGCATCAGAAGGGCCGCAAGGATTTTGCCTTCTATCTGCAGAGCCGCTCCTCGGCGGTGTTCCAGACCGACATCAATCCGGCCGCCAAGATCGGCCGCGGTATCTTCCTCGATCACGCCACCGGATTCGTCTGCGGCGAGACCGCCGTCATCGACGACGACGTCTCGATCCTGCATGGCGTCACGCTCGGCGGCACCGGCAAGGAGAACGAGGATCGCCATCCGAAGATCCGCCATGGCGTGCTGATCGGCGCCGGTGCAAAGATCCTCGGCAATATCGAGATCGGCCATTGCGCGCGGATCGCGGCGGGCTCGGTCGTGGTGAAACCCGTGCCCCACAACGTCACAGTCGCGGGCGTGCCGGCGAAAATCGTCGGCGAGGCCGGCTGCGCCGAACCGTCGCGCACCATGGACCAGATGCTCAACGCAATCGGGCTTTGATTTCATTCGCTTTCTGACGGCGGCGTGTTCGCGCCGAACCCGCATTGCCGGAGCCTGAAAAGGCTCTGGCGGTCGCGGCCGTCCCGTCCTAAAACTCCCCCGAAAATCATCGACCCGATTGGAGACCGGCCGTGGACGTTCAAGAAGTCAGGAAGCTCGACGCGTATCTCAAACGCGTATTCAGCAATCCCAAGATCCGCGTGGTGCCGCGGCCGAAGAAGGACGACTCGGCCGAGGTCTATATCGGCGAGGAGTTTGTCGGCGTGCTGTTCGTCGACGACGAGGACGATGATCGCTCGTTCCAGTTCCAGATGGCGATCCTGGAAGAGGATCTGGCCGAGTAAGCTCGTTCGGCATGATGCCGTAGGGTGGGCAAAGCGTAAGCGTGCCCACCTTCACGAGCACGTTACGCGATGGTGGGCACGCTGCGCTTTGCCCCACCCTACGAATATCACGATATCGGCTCAACCCTTCGCGCTGTGTATCTGCGCGGAGAGGCGGTCCATCGCGTTGGCAATGTCGCGCCATTGCGCGAGCCAGGCGCGCGGAAAACGGAAGATCAGGTCGGCGCCCTCGATGCGCCGCTCACTGAGGCACATGCCGGGCGTCGACTTGTCGCGGCTGCAGCGCGCGGTCAGCGTCGGCTCGCTCGCGGTGACGAGATCCTCGCCGGCATAGGGCGAACCTTCGCGGAATGCGCGCGTCGTCAGATCGTCGTCGGTCGCAGCGGCGTCCTCGAGATAACGTGGATAGATCGTGCGCAGGCGCGCCTCGGGCGCGAGGGAATCGTGGTGAGCTGCGATCGACACGAAGATCCGGTCGATCGGCTGCACCTTATCCTCGATCGTATCGGCGCTGTAGTGCTTCGGCGCCGCCGGCGCCTCCAGCGACGGATAGAGGAAGTCGAGGTCGACACGTTCCTGCGGTCCGGAATGGCGTTGGATATTCATCCGCACCGCCGTGGTCGGCACGTTGAACAACGTGCCGCCGACGCTGACCGGCAGCCGGGTCGGGTCGCTCGACGAGACGGTGGTGTAGGTCGGCCACAGCAGATAGGCGACCAGCGCGATCGCGCCGGCCGCGACCACGGCCGAGGCGATGATCGGCACGAGATGCGCACGCGGATCGCGGCGGGTGTCGCGGGCGAGATGCTGGGCCGTCGAAAGGAGCGTCATGGCGTGGGCACAGGGTCAGGTCGGAGGCAGCCGAATCATCTCCCGACTATGCCATGCAGCCGCGGATTTCCGTATGATTCCAATGGAATCCGCGGGCTCCGGGCCATGCGTAAACGCAGCACCAGCGGCCTGCGATTAACCTTTTCTTAAGGATGATGTGGCGCCGCACGGCCATTTCTGCGAAGCAGGGTAGTGGCCTGTTGCGTAAGCGAGTTCCGATGTCGCCTGATACCCTCAATTCCCTGTTCTCGCTCTTCATCGGCTTTGCGCTCGCTGGCGCATTGGCGAACGGCTACCAGATGATGGCGGAGCGTCCGGCCGGGTTCGGCCTGCTGCAGCAGGGTGCCGCGCCGAAGACATTTGCGGCGGTGCCGTTCCTGGTATTCGCCGCGCCCTTCATCATCATGCGCAACACGCTGCGCGGCGCACGCATCGAGCGCCGCCGCTTCGAATTCGTGATGGTGGCGACGATCATTTCGGGCTTCTGGAGCCTGATGTCCGGCACCTTCTTCGTGATGACGCTGCGTGCCGCGGGCGTGCTCGCCTGATCCGGTTGACCTGATCAGGCGCTCGATCTTCCTCGCTTGTATCCGTCTCGGTCGTCGTGCCAAGGTCGTCCCCGATACAAGGAGACCTTCATGGCGATCTACGAGCTCGATGGGCAGGCGCCCGATCTTCCCGCTGACGGCAGCACCTTCATCGCCGACAACGCCGTCGTGATCGGCAAGGTGCGGTTGAAGCCGAGGACGAGCGTCTGGTTCGGCGCCGTGCTGCGCGGCGACAATGAGTGGATCGAAATCGGCGAGGGCTCCAACGTCCAGGACAATTCGACGCTGCATGTCGATCCCGGCTTTCCGCTCGTGATCGGCAAGGACGTCACCATCGGCCACAACGCGATCGTGCATGGCTGCACGCTGGAGGATGGCGTGCTGATCGGGATGGGCTCGATCGTGATGAACGGCGCGCGGATCCGGCGCGGCAGCGTCGTCGGTGCCGGCTCGGTCATCACCGAGGGCAAGGAATTTCCGGAATACTCGCTGATCATCGGCGCGCCGGCGCGCGTGGTCCGCACGCTGGACGCAGCCCAGATCGAGCAGATGACGCGGCCGGCGAAGTCCTATGCCATCCGCGGTCCGCAGTACAAGGCGGGGCTGAAGAAGATCGGCTGAGCGCAATCAGCCCTTTTTGGCTGGCTTGGCCGCGCCCTTCTTGGTCGCGGCGTTTCGCTTCGACGCGTCCTCGAGCCGGGCGCTCTTGCGCAGTGCGTCCTTCAGGTCGATCGGAATACCGTGCTTCTTGAGCAGATCGGCGAAGGCTTCGTCGGCCAGCTCCTGCAAGGTCGCCATGCGGTCGCGTCCAAGCTGCTTCAGCTTGTCGAAGGTGTCGTCGTCGAACTCGATCAGCTTGCGCAATTTGCATTGCTCCAATGCCGGCAGGAACTGTGGCCTCGCGGCTCCGTTGGTTTCCGCAAGGGAGAAATTTCCATGCGCAAATTATCTGCCACCGCAGCACTTGCGACAATCGCCATTCTGCTGGCGCCCGCGGTTACCGTCGCCCAGACCACCGGTATCGGCGGCGGCGCCTCCGGCACGACGTCATCGCCGGCTAC
This sequence comes from Bradyrhizobium genosp. L, assembly GCF_015624485.1. Taxonomy (NCBI): domain Bacteria; kingdom Pseudomonadati; phylum Pseudomonadota; class Alphaproteobacteria; order Hyphomicrobiales; family Nitrobacteraceae; genus Bradyrhizobium; species Bradyrhizobium genosp. L. The sequence goes on along the minus strand of NZ_CP061378.1, from coordinate 4,812,450 downwards.
CGCGGCACCGCTAGGCACCAACAGCGCGGGCACCGCGCAGTCCTCGGGCCGGCCGAACACCGGTGAGGGCGTCACGACCGGGGCGGCGACGACCAAGAGCGTCGACCAGGCCATCGCCGACGAGAACAAGTCAGTCGATCGTCGACTTAAAGGCATCTGCCGCGGCTGCTAGGATCGATGCACCGCTGCTCTGGTTCACGCGGGTCGCGCAGAAGTGAGTGCGACATCCGCGCGATCGGGAAGCTGCGGGCCTACATGGTTGAGGTGTGGTCGGACGCAAGGACGCGTCGGAGGGGTTGATTAGCAACTTTCATAAGGGAGTAACGGGTGATGTTGCGTAAGACGATGATCGCCTTGATGGCGATGGCCTCGCTCAGTCTGCTCACGGTCGACGCCGCGTCGGCGCGGGGCGGCTTCGGTGGAGGCGGCCACGGTGGTGGTGGCGGTTTCCACGGTGGTGGCGGCGGTTTCCATGGTGGCGGTTTCGGCGGCGGCGGATTCCGCGGCGGCGGAGCGGCCTTCCGGGCTGGCGGCTTCGGCGGCGGTGGCTTCCGCGCCGCGGCGGTCGGTGCGCCCGCGTTTCGCGGCGGCGCTTGGGCCGGTCGCGGCTGGCACGGCGGCTACTATCGCCATCGCGGTTATCCGTTCGCCGCGGCGGCGATCGGCTTTGGACTGGGCTACGGCGCCTACGGCTACGATGACGGCTATTACGGCGATCCCTACTACGCCAATTACGGCTATGACGACGACGCCTACTATGGCGCCGGTGCCGGCTGCTACGTCGTCCAGCAGAACATAAGGACGCCGTATGGCTGGCAGGTTCGTCCGGTGCAGGTTTGCAACTGAGCCTCGACGGCACCTGATTTGATTGAGATCACGGCCCCGGCGTGAATGCGCCGGGGCCGCTCGTGTGTTTGGAGCGCGCGGCGAAGATGATGCCGCGCAAAGCGGTGTCAGCTCAGCACGCCGTATTTCTTCAACCAGCCCTGCATTTGATTCCAGCCGTCCTCGGCCGCCTCCTTGCGGTAGCTTGCGCGATAGTCGGCATGGAAGCCGTGCGGCGCGCCGGGATAGATCTTGAACTCGGCCGTCTTCTTGTTGTCGGCGAGCGCCTTCTTGAATGCCTCGACGCTCGCGACCGGAATGCCGGTGTCGGCCTCGCCATAGAGGCCGAGCACCGGCGCCTTCATCTCGGGCGCGAGCTGCATCGGGCTCTTCGGCCAGAGCGGGTTCGGCGGATCAACCGGCGGGCCATAGAAAGCGACGCCGGCTTTGAGCGCCGTTGAATGCGCCGCGTATTCCCACACCGTGCGACCGCCGCGGCAGAAGCCGATGATGCCGAGCCGCGAGGTGTCGCCACCCTGCGATTTCGCCCACGCGACCGTCGCGTCGAGATCGCTCAGCAGCTCGGCATCGGGCTTGCTGTTCACGATCGGCATCAGCTGCGGGATTTCGGTGATCTTGGTGAGGTCGGTGCCCTTGCGGAAATAGTAGTCGGGCGCCACCGCGAAGGCGCCGAGCTTGGCAAGCCGGCGCGTCACGTCCTTGATGTATTCGTGCAGCCCGAAAATCTCCATCGCGACCAGCACGACCGGGGGATTGGCGGCACCGGCAGGCCTGGCGAAATAGCCGGGCATGTCGCCGTCGGCGACCTTGATCTTGGCATCGCCGGCGCTGAGCCCGCTGGTATCGGTCTTGATGACGTCGGCCCGTACCGGACCGGCGGCCAGCGTATAGCCGGCGGCGACGGCGGCCGACGCGGTCATGAAGCCGCGGCGGGATACCGGCGCGGGTTTGGTCAGTCCGACGATATCCTGGGTCAGAACGGGTTCGGCGCTCATCAACGTCCTCCTGTTGAAATCAAGGAGGCGGCATTCAGCAAACGAAGGAGGTGGGTGGCAAATCACCTGCCTGCGAGGAAAATGGGCCCCAAAAAAACAAGGCCGTCGACGTAGTATACCGTCAACGACCTTGCCAGCCCCGGACATTGAAATCGGCTCACGCCATCCGGTGTTTGGAGGATGACTCGGATTCGAACGGCGATGTGTGAACCAGTTCACAAACTCCGGATTAATTCACGCTAACAGGCATTTCCGGAAGGCCGTCGGGCGTGCATTGCCTTGATGGCGCGGGGAAAACTGCCTCAAGCGCGAAATTCAGGCCCCGAAGAGGCCCGTGCCATGCCGGCGCTCAGCCGCGGGAGCGGCGGTGCCTCCGATTGGCACTGCGCGAGCGCTTGCGCGGCGACGGCTCGGCGGCGGGTTCGTTGGTCTGCGCATTCGCCAGGGCCTGGCGCAGACCTTCGACTTGCTCGGTCAGGGCCGTGACCTGATCGGAGAGCTTCTTGGCGTCGGCCTGCTGGGCTGCGATCTGCCGGCGCATCGTCTGCATCTGGTCCTGAACCTCCTGCAGCTGGTCGATCGATTCCTGCTGGGTCGCCTCGATCCCCTTGGTCTTCTCCACCAGGGCTTCGGACACCTGCGCCGTCTTTGCCTGCAACTGCTGGCGGGCGGCGACCACGCGATCGAGCTCGGGCACGTTACCGCTGAAGCTGCGCCACAGCGCGATCGAGCCGATCCCGAACAGCACGAGCACCAGCGCGACGGCACCGATCGCGATCGGCTGCACGCCGCCGCGTCCGTTCAGCTCTGAATTCCGGGGGGCAAGCTCAACCATGCGACCTGAACCGGACATCAATTGAAAGGTTCCGAATACCACAACCTCGGCGAGGGTAAAACCTTGGATTTCAAGCAGATCGGGATATGGTTGCCGCCGGTCACCTTAAAATTTGAGCCAAACCCGGAGCTTCCGGTGCCTCAGGCCGCGGGCGCGATCAGGCCGACCCTCATGTCCTTGGCGAGATAAACACAGGCCTCATCCGCCAGCACGCGGCCGTCCGCGATGCCGAGAACCAGCCTGCCGCGCCGGACCTGGCGCATCTCGACCTCATAGCGGACGCGTCTGACCTCCGGCGTGATGTGACCCCTGAACTTCACCTCGCCGACTCCGAGCGCCCGGCCTCGGCCCGGCGACCCCGACCAGCCGAGCCAGAATCCGATGATCTGCCACATCGCGTCGAGCCCCAGGCATCCCGGCATCACCGGGTCTCCGGCAAAATGACAGGCGAAGAACCAGAGGTCGGGGGTGATGTCGAGTTCGGCGACGACATGGCCCTTGCCGAACGCGCCGCCGTCCAGGCTGATCTCGGTGATGCGGTCCATCATCAGCATCGGCGGAGCCGGCAGCTGCGCGTTATCAGGGCCGAAATAGCCGCCCTCGCTCGAACGCAGCAGATCCTGCTTCACGTAGGATGTGAGCGGTGCGTGAAAATCGTGCGGCTTGAACGGGATGGCCATCGAACCTTGCTTGATGATTGAACCTCAGTTGCGACCGCGCGCGGATCTTTTCGGCTGCACGGAGAGCCGCAGCGCGGCGGCCATGAAGGCCCAGATCTCGTTGGTCAGCGTGACCGGATCGGGCCGCGCTTCGCTGCCCAGCGCGCCGATCAAGGCCTGGCGGATGCCGCCGATCATCAGTGCGATGGTCAGATCCGGATCGAGATCGGCGGGAATGATGCCGTCGCGCTGCGCAGCCTGAAGCATCCGCGCGCCGCCGGCGAGCTGACGGTTGGTGAAGGCAATCTCGACGTCGAGCACCTCGGGCGCACGGCTCAGCGGCCCGATCACCAGCAATGCGAACGGGTGGTCATAGTGAAAGGCGACATAGGCACCGATCCGCTCCCGCTCGCGGTCGGCCCAGTTTTGGGCGGAGAGCTTGGCGCCGCCGAAGGCCGCCGCATCGAGGCGGCCGTAGAACGCCTCGACCACGGCGGCGATCAGCCCTGCCTTGGAACCGAAGTGGTGATAGGCGAGCCCGACCGAAACCTGTGCCCGTCGCGCCACGGCCTGCATCTCGAAGTGCCCGTGGCCCTCGATGAGCTCGTCCTGCGCCGCGGCGAGCAGCCTGTCGCGAGTCCCCAAGCCGGTTGCGTTCACCTTGCCTCCTGTTTTGAATTGAATTCAGTTCAAGCGCCGTTATGCGAGAATGTCAAGCGCGGGGATGTGAGCGGCCCCGGCGAGCCGGGAAGGCAGCCAATGGCGTTTGCGATCAAGACCGAGATCAGGGATCCGCGGGCAAAGACCTTGGTCTTCACGGCGCAAAAGACCATGTATCGCGGCAAGCTCATTGCGGCAGGCGACGTCGTGTTCGTGTTCGCCAGCGAGAACGAGGGCGGCAAGGGCCTGATCGCGCGCGCCGTCGTCACCTCGGCCGCGCCGGTCGCACCAAAGCCCGGCATCGAGCGGCAAACACCGCGCGTGAGCATTGCGGTCAAGCGCGTCGCGCTCGCCAAGCGCCCGCTCGGTCGCGATGAGTTGAAGCGCTTCAAGGACTGGGACGACGGCCGGCCCGAGACCGAGCTCAACTTCAAATTCTACCGCCAGGCCACGGACAAGATCGTCGGTCTCACCGACGCGACCGCAGCCTTCCTCGACGGCTTCTTCTAAGGCGCTGCTGGCACGCAGCGTCGCCACGGATGTGGCGAGCGAATGTCGCTGCTCGAGGGAATAGACCGGTCGCGAAATTGTTATCGTTGCCAGAGCAACAACATCATCTCGGCGTGAAAGTGGAGTTGTTGTTTCCTCGCGGAAACATTGCCGGAATGTGATGCAAATCGACTGTTGGATGAGACGTTAGTGATTGGAAATTTGTCGCGGTCGATGACAGAAGCGCGCGGCGTGAGATTTGCACTGCCGTTGTCGTGCTGGCTAGCTTGATCGAACACCGTGCATGAATGAAATAGTCGGGATCGCCCTGAGGCGGCCGTATACCTTCGTGGTGCTGGCGCTGCTCATCCTGATCATCGGGCCGCTGGCCGCGATGCGGACGCCGACCGATATCTTCCCGGATATCCGGATCCCCGTGATCGGCGTGGTCTGGCAGTACACCGGGCTGCCGCCCGACCAGATGTCCGGCCGCATCACGACGCCGTTCGAGCGCGCGCTCACCACGACCGTCAACGACATCGAGCACATCGTCGCCAATTCCTACAACGGCGTCGGCATCGTCAAGATCTTCTTCCAGCCCAATGTCGACATCCGTACCGCCAACGCCCAGGTCACCGCGATCTCGCAGACCCTGCTCAAGCAGATGCCGCCCGGTGCGACGCCGCCCTTGATCCTGAACTACAATGCTTCCACCGTTCCGATCATCCAGCTCGCTCTGTCGGGCGCGGGGCTCACCGAGCAGAACCTCGCCGATATCGGCATCAACCAGCTGCGCACGCCGCTGGTCACCGTGCCGGGCGCGGCCATACCCTATCCCTACGGCGGCAAGCAGCGGCAGATCCAGATCGACCTCGACCCGACCGCGTTGCAGGCCCTCGGCCTGTCAGGTCAGGATGTCGCCAACACGCTGGCTGCACAAAATCTGATCACGCCGGTCGGGACGGAGAAGATCGGCGATTTCGAATACACCATCAACCTCAACAACTCGCCGCTGAAAATCGCGGAGTTCGGCAATCTTCCGATCAAGACTGTCAACGGCGCGATGGTCTATGTGCGCGACGTCGCGACCATCCGCGACGGCAACCCGCCGCAGACCAACATCGTCCACGTTAACGGCAACCGCTCGGTGCTGATGATGGTGCTGAAGGCGGGCTCGATCTCGACGCTCGACATCATCGACGGCATCAAGAAGAAGGTCGAGGAGTTCAAGTCGTCGCTGCCGCCGGCGCTGAAGATTGATTTCGTCGGCGACCAGTCGATCTTCGTCCGCGGCGCCATCACCGGCGTGGCGCGCGAAGGCGTCATCGCGGCACTGTTGACCAGCGTGATGATCCTGCTGTTTCTCGGCAGCTGGCGCTCGACCATCATCATCGCGACCTCGATTCCGCTCGCCGTGCTCGGCTCGATCATCATGCTGTCTGTCATCGGCGAGACCCTCAACATCATGACCTTGGGTGGCCTGGCGCTCGCAGTCGGCATCCTGGTCGACGAAGCGACCGTGACGATCGAGAACATCAACTACCATCTCGAGCAGGGCAAGGAGGTCGAGCGCGCCATCCTCGACGGCGCCAACCAGATCGTGGTGCCGGCCTTCGTCTCGCTGCTCTGCATCTGCATCGTGTTCGTGCCGATGTTCTTCCTGCAAGGTGTGGCGCGCTTCCTGTTCGTGCCGATGGCCGAAGCCGTGATGTTCGCGATGCTGTGGTCGTTCATCCTGTCGCGCACGCTGGTGCCGACGATGGCGAAATATCTGCTGCATGCGCATGAGCACGTCGATGGCGACGCGCCGCGCTCGCGCAATCCGCTGGTGCGAATCCAGCGCGGCTTCGAGGCCGGCTTCGAGCGGTTTCGCGCCGGCTACGCCGACGTTCTCGCGCTCGCGCTCGCGCACAGACCGACTTTCGTCGCCGGCTTCATCTGCATCGTTGCGACGTCCTTCCTGCTGGTGCCCTATCTCGGGCGCAACTTCTTCCCGTCGGTCGATGCCGGCCAGATCCTGATGCATGTGCGGACCCAGGTCGGCACCCGCGTCGAGGACTCCGCCGATCAGTTCGCCCGGATCCAGCGGGCGATCCGAACGCTGATCCCGTCCGACGAGATCGAGACCATGACCGACAATATCGGCATGCCGATCTCCGGCATCAACATGACCTACAACAACACCGGCGTGATCGGCTCGCAGGACGGCGATATCCAGATCAAGCTGAGGGAAGGTCACCGGCCCACCGATGACCACATCAAGACCTTGCGCGAGCAACTGCCGCGGCTGTTTCCGGGCACCAGCTTCGCGTTCCTGCCGGCCGACATCGTCAACCAGATCCTCAATTTCGGGGCGCCGGCGCCGATCGACCTCGAAATCCGTGGTCCGAACCTGGACGGCAACTTCGCCTATGCAAGCGGCCTGATCGAGAAGCTGCGCCACATTCCCGGGGTCGCCGATGCCCGCATCCAGCAATCCGCGCGCAGCCCGACCTTCAATGTCGACGTCGATCGCACGCGCGCCCAGTATGTCGGCCTGTCCGAGCGCGACATCACCAACAGCATGGTGGTCAATCTGGCCGGCAGCTCGCAGGTCGCGCCGACTTACTATCTCGATCCGAACAACGGCGTCTCCTATTCGATCGTGATGCAGACGCCGCAATATCAGTTGGACACGCTGAGTTCGCTGGAGGCGCTGCCGATCACGGGGTCCACGACCCGACAGCCGGTGCTGCTCGGCGGCATCGCCAAGATCACGCGGACGACATCGGATGCGGTCGTGTCCCAGTACGACATCCAGCCGATGGTCCAGATCTATGCCACGCCGCAGGGGCGTGACCTCGGCGCGGTCGCCACCGATATCCGCAAGCTGATGGCCGAAACCGCCAAGGACCTGCCCAAGGGCAGCACGATTTCGCTGGTGGGGCAGGTGCAGACCATGGAGAGCTCGTTCTCCGGCCTGCTGTTCGGACTGCTCGGCGCGGTGGTGCTGATCTATCTGCTCATCGTCGTGAATTTCCAGTCGTGGTCCGATCCCTTCGTGATCGTGACGGCGCTGCCGGCTGCGTTGGCCGGCATCGTCTGGATGTTGTTCGCAACCGAAACCACGCTGTCGGTGCCGGCGCTGACCGGCGCCATCATGTGCATGGGGGTCGCGACCGCCAACAGCGTGCTGGTGATCAGTTTCGCCCGCGAGCGCTACGCCGAGCTCGGCGACCCCCGCGCCGCGGCGCTGGAAGCCGGCTTCGTCCGCATCCGCCCGGTCGTGATGACGGCGCTGGCGATGATCATCGGCATGCTGCCGATGGCGCTCGGCCTCGGCGAGGGCGGCGAGCAGAATGCCCCGCTCGGGCGCGCCGTGATCGGCGGCCTGATGTTCTCCACCATCGCGACGCTGATGTTCGTGCCCGTGGTGTTCAGCCTGGTGCACAAGAAGCGGGACACGGCTGAGGCCGAGATCGCGTCGCTCCATGAGCAGCGCGCGCAGGCTGCCGAATAGGCGACGGCGTTCAGCACGCGCTACGTCCACACCAGCCGTGTCTTGCCCTGCCAGGATGATACATCTAATCCGTCTCCAGGCTGCGGGGCACCGCGAGAGGTGGCGGACATGCATGCAAGATCCGCTGCTGGAATTTGAGCCGGTGCGGTCCGCGCTGATGCGTGGCGGTCGACAACCCTAGCTTTGGGGGTGGCAGAGCCTGGCGGCGCCGCTGCGCGAGGCCGCTGAATGGGCGAAACGCGCCAGTTGATTCGACAACGTTCTAACCGGCCTTGCGCTTGACCATCTTGACGAGAGCTTCATCAATCCGGCTCTGCCAGCCCGGACCTGCCGCCTTGAAATGTTCAAGCACCGCAGGGCTGAGCCGCAGCGTGACCTGGGTCTTGGTCGGAATCTTATTCGGGCCGCGGCCCTTGCGCATCGTCGCAAAAACCTCGTTGAATGGCTTTGCTTTCGAAAAATCCTGCTTGGTCCATTCGGGATTATCGCTCACGGCGCGGACATCCTTCGCCGTGTAGCCCTTCTTAACGACGGTTCGCTTCATAGAGGGCCCTTTCATTCTTGCTTGCGGGACGCATGCTGACGATGCTGATCGCTTCGGTGCCGCGGGTCGCGAAGATGACCGAGATGACGCCGCGAATGTTCACGCCGATCGCGCGCCATCGGTTGCGGTAGGTCGCCACAGCCAAAGCGGTGTCGAAGAACGTTTCGTTGAGATCAGCGAAGTCCATTCCATGCTTCGCCAGATTGGCGAGGCGCTTCGGCTCGTCCCAAATGATCTTCATTGATCATTTTGTAACTACAAAATATGGAAGTTCAAGCCCCCCAAAAAAGGTGCGGCCAGGCTTTGGGGGAAGCCTGGCCGCGCGCGAACCGGTCTGGGACGGGGAGGGGTGGGGATGTGACCGGGTCGCGAACTCAATCCTTGTTTTGCGTTAGCGTGAGCTTGCCGTGGCGACGGCCGGGCGGTTGTCGCCGAGCGAGACCCAGACATTGGGATCGCTCTGCGATTGCCGCTTGACGAAGCGGTAGCCGGTCTCCGTCCAGGCGACGATGCTCTCGTTCTGATTGTCGAGCACGAACTCGCCCTTGTCGGTCTTCACCGTCAGCACCGCGTGGCCTTCGCCCTTCTTGTCGCGGACGACCGTGATCAACAGCGCCTCGCGGGGCCAGCCGGCATCCATCAGCATCTTGCGCTTCAGGAGCACGTAGTCCTCGCAGTCGCCGTAGCCGTCGGTCGGCAACGACCATTTCTCGATCACGCCCCAATGGTCCATGTCGGTCATCGGCTTGACCGTCTCATTGACCCACTTGTTGACGCGTACCAGGTCGCGCCAGGCGGTCTGCGACAACACGATGTCGCGTGGTTGTGTCGCGCCGCCGCGGCATTCGCCCGGACTCTCGGCGCAGAATTCGACCCAGCCGATCGGCGCACGTGCAACGTCGCCGAGGCTGGCGTAGACGATCTCGCCGGCCTTGGCCGACACGCCAGTCGAAAGCAGCAGGGCGGCAACCGCCACAGCTTTCCCCTGTCCCCTGATCCCAAACATTGTTGGCCCCCGTTCTTCTTGTTGGGACCATGTTTCGCACAGAGGATTTGCATCGCCGCTAAGTCAGCAAAGTCGATTTGACGCGAATACTGGTAAAAGCTGCGGCGAATTCGACGAATACTTGATTCAAACTCTCGTAAAATTTGAAACAACTGCAATTGATTCAAATTTTATGCATTAACGCGGAATGCCTCGGAATATCGCGGTTTGCTGCAGCAATCATTCCCGCCGTTAACTGCGAAACGCTGCCGCCCAAACGCGTCGAAGACGGCGTCCGGGATGCCGGAGGCCGCCTTCGAGAGCGAAAATCAGGGTTTTGAGGCGCCGAACGCTTTACCTCGCGGTAACGCTCTCTTCGAGCGTTTCCGCGGCCTGCTCGTGGACGAACTCCAGCGCAAAGCCTTCCTCGAGGTTTCGCACCACGCGTGACTGCACCCTGCCGAGCATGACAAGCGATTTCAGCGGCGGGCGGTTCTCGGCCGCGATGGCGGCGCCGGACAGCGAAAGGTCGATGATCCGGCAGGTCATCCGCGTGCCGTCTTCCTGGGTGAGCAGCGCGATCGGGTTGCGCGGCACGATACGGTCGTGGCGGCGATCCTCGGGCAAATTGAGGATGTCGCGGTTGGCGAGCCAGGTGAGCTGTGCGGCGAGCTTGTCGCGCTTGCGCGCGGTGGCGCCGATCGTCATTGCAAAGCCGTTGTCGATGATCCGGGTGATGCGGCCCTCGACCCGGCCGATATGGTCGAGATAGGCGATCACGCGATCGCCGACATTGCCGATGCCGGGCGCCAGCAGAGCGAGGCCGCCCGGGGACATATTGATAATCTGGCAGGGAAACTCGCGCCGGTCGGGCAGCATGTAGCGGCCGAGCAGATGGACCTTGACGCGCTGAAAGCGCCGCCGTTCCTCAGCCACGGGGACGACGGTAGTTTTTTTCTGTGCGAACGACATCACGACAACCCGACCACCGTCCATTCGGAGCCCCGACGACCCTACGGCTCATAGGGTTAACGGGACGTTACAGTGGCGTGCATCAAGTACAGGCAGGGGCCTCTCGGTTGCGTACGCCGTGGTTGTATCACGGGAACAGGGCACGGCCGATCCGTCTCGGTGCGTCGGCGTCACCCACGCCGTCGACGCGGCGCAGTCCGGGCCTTGGCGCGAGGTTGTCGGGCGTCTTGATGTTGGTTGCGAGGCCAAGGGCCTCGAACACCTTGATCAGCCACCAGCCGAGATCGATCTGGCCCGGCAACAATCCGAGTTTCGCGGAGTTCGGATAGGCATGATGGTTGTTGTGCCAGCTCTCGCCCATGCTGATCAGCCCGGCGATGCCGACATTGTAGCCCTGGGCCGCGACGCCGTCGATGATCCAGCTCTGCCCGCCCTTGCGATGCGAACAATGGCCGATCAGCCAGTGCCCGGTGACGCAGACGCTTGTTCGCACGCATATGCCCCAGACCAGCCAGCTCCACGATCCCAGAACAAAGAACAGCAGGGCCCAGGGCAGTTGCTGCCACATCCAGGTCCGCTCGACGAAGGCATAGAAGCGGTCGCTCGCGAGCCGCGGCTCGAGCCGGAATATCGGCGGGTGCTTCAGCACAAGCGTGCAGTGCAGCTGCCACCAGGCGTCGCGCCAGAAGCCGGCGCGGTGACAGGAGTAATCGTGGCACGCCGCCTGGCGCTGCGCCCAGTCGCGGAAATCGTGCAGCCGCACCATGCCGTAGGGCCCGGCCATGCCGACCAGCGTACCGAGATAGACGCAGAGCCGTTCCAGCCACAGCGGACAGTCGAAGCTTGCATGGATCAATCGCCGGTGCATGCCGACCGAATGGCCGAAGCACAACGTGATGCCGCTGGTCACGATGAACAGCGCGAATGCGCTTCCGGAGAACGTGAGCGGCCCGAAGATGATCGCGATGGCGGTCATGCTGCCGAGCCAGAGCGATTTTGCGGGCGCCCATTGCACGCGACCATCCAGCGGGTCCGTGCCGTCGTCCGCAACGATCCGCTCAGACCCGGGCTGCAGCTTGATTCCGTTACCTGGCATTGCGTCGCAGGCTGGAGTGATGGACCCACTCTGTCAATCGGTCGCGCACGTCCGTCATGTCGCAGGTCACATTGGCATCCCGGTTGGCTTCACCTAGCTTGTCGCGAGCGGCACATGATCGTCGTGACCAACGATAACAACAGCGAGGAAACACCGATGCAGCAGATCCGCGTATGCACCCATGAGGGACCCGGCGCAAAGCCCGTGATCCGCACCGTGCCGTGGCCGAAGGTCGGCAAGAAAGGCGCGCTGATCAAGGTCGGGGCCTGCGGCGTCTGCGGCACCGATCTGCATATCCTGAAGGGTCACTGGCCGAAGCCGTTGCCGTGGCCGTTCACGCTCGGCCATGAGCTCGGCGGCGTGATCGTCGAATGCGGCGCGGAATTCACCGAGGATTTCATGAGCAAGCCGCTCAAGGTCGGCTCCAAGGTGATGATCCCGCCCTTGATGCCGTGCGGCCGCTGCTACTACTGCATTCACTATCCGCAAAGCGCCAACAAATGCCTGACGCCGGTCTATTACGGCCGCTATCTCGGTTTCGACAAGGCGCCGCACATGTGGGGCGGCTGGGCCGAATACGTCTATGTCGATCTCGACATGCTGCCGGGCACCAAGATCTACAAACTGCCCGACGACATGTCGCTCAGACTGGGCGCGCTGTCGGAGCCCCTGACCTCCTGCATCCGCGCTTTCAACCGCGCCACCCGGGCCGGCGGGTTCACCTGGGGCGACACCGTGGTGATCCAGGGCTCCGGCCCGATCGGCATCCTCGCGGTTGCAGCCGCCCAGGAGATGGGAGCAGGGCGCGTGATCTGCGTCGGCGCGCCGGAGACGCCGCGGCTGGCGCTGGCGCGCAAGTTCGGCGCCGAGGCGACCGTCGACATCGAGCAGCTCAAGACGCCCGAGCAGCGCATCAAGGCGGTGCGCGACATCGTCGGCGGCTTTGGCGCCGATCTGGTGATGGATTGCTCGGGCCATCCGACGGCCGGCCCCGAGGGCATCGAGATGCTGCGCGACGGCGGCACCTATGTCGAAATGGGCCAGTTCACCGATGCCGGCTCGATCAACACGTCGTGGCACCGCATCTGCACCAAGGATCTCAACGTGCTCGGTTCCTGGGGCTTCACCGGCAACGACCTGCCGCTCGGCGTCGACATGCTCTATCGCACCCGTGACAAATATCCCTGGCTCGACATGCAGACGATCTATCCATTCACCGAAGAGGGCGTCGGACAGGCGGTCGCGGATGCGATGGCGATGAAGACGGTGAAGTCGACCATCGTGCCGTGGCCGGAATTGGTGGAATGAGCTTCAGGTTGTGTTGCAGTGCTTCTAAAGTGCTCCCGCTGCGACGGTCCCGCGCGGCTTCTGATATTGCTCGCGAGCGCGGCTGCCCGGCGCTAACATCAGCCCATGCAATCGAACAGGGTACCGCCTGCGCCGGCGACGACCGCGACATTTGCGTGGGCAAACGTGTCTGACAACTTTGCGCTGTTCAAGACGCTCAGCGCGGAACAGCGGCTGAGGGCCATTGCGGCAATGACCCGGCAGGACCTTGTGCGCGGCCAGCTGCTGGTCGAGCAGGGAGCGTCCGCGGATGCATTGTACCTGGTGCTGCATGGTGCGCTGTCCGTGTTCCGGAGCGATCAAGCCGAGCCGATATCCGAGCTCCGCGCCGGCGAACTGGTCGGCGAGATCGGTTTCTTTGCCAACATCCCGCGCACTGCCAATGTGATTGCCATCCGCGACACCAGCGTGCTGGTGTTGACGCGCGCGGCGTATGCGACGCTGGTGCAGGAAGCACCGGCCATCGTCGATGCGTTGCTCGCAGCCCTTGCACAGCGGTTTGCCCGCGAATCCGCGCGCCTCGTTCCGGTCCGGGCGTCGCCCAAGGCCCGAACCGTCGCCCTGATCGATGGCGGCCACGAGCCGGTGCCTGCGGGGTTTGAGCCGCGGCTGCGCCAAGCCCTGGTTGCGGTCGGTGCCGAGATCGTCGATCTCGCACGCCTCCAGTCGATGTTTCCGGGGCGCGCACTGGATGCGTCCGAGATCTCCGACTGGCTCAACCAGCTCGAATACAACGCGCCGCTGGTGGTCTATTTCGGTGGTCGCGAGGCCTCCGAATGGGCACGCAAGGCGATCAGGCAGGCCGATCTCGTTGTGTTGGTCTGCCGCGGCGATGCTCCCGCGACGGAGCAGACGGAGATCGAAAGCTTCGCCTGTACGGTCCATCCCGTCTCGGCGCGACGCCTGGTTCGCGTGCACGATCATCGCAGCCACGAGGTCAGCGGCACCGCGGCGTGGCTGGCGCGGCTGCCGTGCTTCATGCACCATCATGTCGCGCTCGAGGATCAGATCGACATCGACAGCCTGGTCCGCTTCCTCTGCGGCCGCGCCATCGGATTTGTCGCCGGCGGTGGCGGCAGCCAGGGCACGGCGCATGTCGGGATCCACAAGGCGTTTCGCGAGCGCGGCGTGACCTTCGACATCTTCGTCGGCACCAGCGTCGGCTCGGCGATGGCGGCAGGCTTTGCCAAGAACTACGATGCCGAGCACCTCGAACGCGGCACCCATGAGATCTTCGTCGCCAGCCGCAGCTTCCGCCGTCCGACCTGGCCGCGCTACGCGCTGCTGGATCACAAGGCCTTCGACGCCGCGCTCGCCGATCAATACGGCCGGCATTGCCGGATCGAGGATTGCTGGCGGCCGTTCGCGGCAGTCGCGACCAATCTGTCGACCCACAGTCTCGAATTGATCCGTACCGGCCTGCTGTGGCAGGCGGTGCGCGCATCGAGCGCGATCCCCGGGCTGCTGCCGCCGTTCTACACAAGGGAGGGGGTGATGCTGGTCGACGGATGCCTGGTCGACAACGTGCCGCTGGCGCCGATGCAGCAGCTGAAGAGCGGCCCCAACCTGGTGGTTCATTTCGGTGAGCCGGCCACCGAGATGTTCGACGTCGACTATGCCGCGCTGCCCGGGCGGCTGGAGCTGCTTGCGGCGATGCTGCTGCCGTTCGGCAGGAAGGCGCTTCCCGCAGCGCCGAGCGCCATCAACGTGCTGTGGCGCAGCCTGGTCGCGCATCAGCGCTACGATACCTTGCCGACCACGCCGTCGGACGTGGTGATGCGGCCGCCCACGCCGTTCGGCATCGACGTGACGGATTTCGTCCACCATCGGGAGATTTTCCAGTCGTCCTACCTCTGGGCCCGCGACTCCATTGCCGCGCTGGAGGCGGCGAAGAATCCCGCCGTCGCTGCCATCGTCGCGTCGGCCGATCACGAGGACAGCGCCGCGCCCGCGGCAACTTCACTGGAGACGTTGCTCCGCTGAGCGGCAACGCCATGCCGTCAAAGGTTGCGAACGCCGGCGAAGTCGACCATCGTGCGGCGTCGGGCGAATCCGGAGATGACGATGCCTTTCGATCTGATTCTACGCGGCGGACGGGTGATCGACCCGTCGCAGAAGCTCGATGCCGTGACGGATGTCGCATTCGCGGGCGGCAAGGTCGCCGCGGTCGGCCAGGGACTGAAGGCCGATGCCGCGACCGAGGTCCGCGACGTCTCCGGATTGATCGTCACGCCGGGGATCATCGACCTGCACACCCATGTCTATTGGGGCGGCACCTCGCTCGGCATCGACGCGGAGGAATTCTGCCGCGCCTCCGGTGTCACCACCTCGGTCGATACCGGCAGTGCCGGCCCCGGCAACTTCGCCGGCTTCCGCAAGCATGTGATCGAGCCGAGCCAGGTCCGCATCCTGGCCTATCTGCACGTCTCGCATGCCGGCATCTTCGGCTTCTCCGACCGCGTGATGGTCGGCGAGAGCGAGGAACTGCGGCTGATGAATCCGATCGACGCCGCGCGTGTCGCGGACGAGAACCGCGACCTGATCGTCGGCATCAAGGTGCGGGTCGGCCTGTTCGCCTCGGGGACCTCGGGCCTGGTGCCGCTCGAGATCGCGCTCGAAGTGGCGGAGCAGGTCGGCATGCCGCTGATGGCGCATATCGACCATCCGCCGCCGAGCTATGAGGAGGTGCTGGCGCGGCTTCGCCCCGGCGACGTGCTGACGCATGCATTCCGACCGTTCCCCAATACGCCGGCGACCGCACAGGGCACGGTGAAGAAGGTGGTGCTGGAAGCGCGCGAGCGCGGCGTGCTGTTCGACATCGGCCACGGCAAGGGCTCGTTCGCGTTCAAGACGGCGCGCGCGATGCTCGCCAACGGCTTCTACCCGGACACGATCTCGTCCGACATCCACCAGCTCTGCATCGAGGGACCTGCCTTCGACCAGGTGACGACGATGTCGAAATTCCTCTGCATGGGGATGTCGCTGCCGGATGTGATCGCAGCATCGACCGTCAACGCCGCGATGGCGCTGCGCCGCCCCGAGCTTGGCAGCCTGAAGCCGGGCAGCGTCGGCGACGCCACGTTGCTCACGGTCAGGGAAGGGCAGTTCGACTATGTCGACGTGGTCGGCGAGCACCTGACGGGGAATCGCAAGATCGTCTCCGAAGGCGTCGTGATCGGCGGGCGCTGGTGGCACCCGAAGTAGGGGCTCTGCCAAAACATTGAAAACAACCCCATGCAAAGGCGCCTGGGGCTGCGGACGTTCGACACGCCACTTGACACGTCGGGCAACTCAGGGCTATTTTCCAATATTCCGAAATGGTGCATTGGCTGCGCAGCAGACCCACTGTCGCCCCTGCGAAAGCAGGGACCCATACTCCGCGGCGGACGCGGTGAACGGGACTCATCGTTCCAGCGTTGCGTCACAATAATGTTCGGTGGTTATGGGTCCCTGCTTTCGCAGGGACGACAGTTGAACAAGCTGCTTGATGGGTGAGTCTAGCAACCCTTCACTTACACGATCAAAAAGTTCGATGCGTGCAACTGGCTGATCGCGGTATCGACGAAATCGACAGATCCCGCGCCAGGCGCACTCCCCAGGGCGAGCAGGGTCCCGCCATGCCCATCGCTCGTGAGCGCGCTCATGATGTCGGTGACGGAGTGGTAATTGCCCACGCCGTTCGCAAGATCGACGACGCCGAGCGAGTCGTTACCAAATCCGGAGATCGTATCGATCTGGTTGCTGGAGTTGATCGAGACGGTCAGACCCGTGCTGTGATCGCTGATGTCGACATGGGCCGTGCCGTTGATGATGGCCTGATTGCCGAACCCGGAAAAGTTGAACTGGTCCGATCCGCCATTGACCGTAATGACGTCCTGGCCGATCTGGTTTGTCACACTTGCCTGGGATCCGTCGAGCGTTACGTGATTGGCGTTTCCGCCAAGCGTGATCGTATCGTGGCCCGCGCCGGCAACGACGCTGTCCACGCCGCTGCCGGCCATGATCGTGTTTGTTCCCGAGCCGACGGTGATCTGGTTTCCCGTCCCGCCGAGATTCACGGTGCTGTTGCCGTCGCCGAGCGTGACACTGTTGGTGCCATCTCCGCCGGTGACGACGTCGTCGCCACTACCAAGCGTGACCGTGTTGCCATATCCGGAGAGCGTCACGTGGTCGTTGCCGTTGCCGGCCGTGACCTGGCTCGCGCCGTCACCGGGGTGGACAACATCGTTGCCGTTGCCCAGCTTGACGATGTTGCCATATCCGCCGGCGTCGATGGTATTGTTGCCATTGCCGAGCGCAATCGTGGTGGCGCCGGTCGATCCCGTCACCGTGTTGTTGCCGTCACCACCGGTGACGTGGTTGACGATCCCTTGCAGATCGACGGTGCTGTCGCCACCCGACACGTCAACCGTACCGTATGTTCCGGCGTAGATCGTGTCGTTGCCGCCATTGCCGTGGATGGTATTGAACAGGCCATAGGCGTGGATGATGTCGTTACCCGCCGTGCCCTCGATGGTCGCATAGCCGGATGCCGGGCCGTCGATTTCAGTGGGACCGGATTGATGGGTGTCGATCACGGAGGTGGTGGCGTCGCTGACGGTCAAGCCGTCGCTGCTTGTGTCGCTCAGGGTAAACGTGGTCGTTGCGCTGCCGTCTCCGTGCGGCGAGGCCACGAAGGTGAGGTCGTGCAACTCGGCGGTCAGGTTGGCAGCGCTGGTCGCCGCCAATTCGTAGGTCCCGTTGCCAAGCGCGGTCAATCCTGTCCCGGACAGGATGCCAGCCGCGCCTGCCAGCGTGATGATGAGACTATCCATTGCTGCTGCGTTTGGATCCGTGATCGTGACGGTCGCAAATGGATTGATCGCAGCTTCATTGCTGGTCGTTTGTCCCGACACGGCTCCAGCGATGGTCGGTCCCGCCGCGGCCGTCAGCAGAATGCCGCCGGAACTGTCTTTCGCGATGCTGAAACCCGTGACCGATGTATCCGCCAGGTTGAAGGTCTCGCTGGCCGCGCCGTTGCTGACCGTGAGTGTCGAGCCGGATATCGTCGCCGTTGCGCCGCTTGCATAGGACAGCCCGGACAGATCGATCTGGTCGCCGAGCGCAATGCCCTTGATCTGGCTTGCAAAGGTCGATGAGCCCGAAGCCAGTTCCTGCTCGATCTTGAGTGTGCCTTGGCCGGAGAAGGTGATCGCGTCGTCGGAAACCGCTCCCGCCTTGAGATCGAGCGTGCCACCGGCGATCGTGGTCGCGCCGGCAATGCCCCCCGCCTCGACGAGTTCCGTGGCGCCATGATCGATCGTCGACGCGTTCGCGGTGCCCTGATCGAGCACGTCAAGCGTGCCACCGTTCATAGTCGTAGAGGTAATGATGCCGCCGTCCGAGACGGAGAGGCTTCCTGAATTGAGGATTGTTCCGCTCGCCGCGCTGGCGTCGACCGGAGGTACGTCCGGGTCGCCGGTGGAATCCGCAATCGATCCCGAAACCGTCATCAGTCCACCATCGATGGTGGCGTTGTTGGCGGTCGCCGCCCCCGACAGGTGCAATTGGCCGCCGCTGCCGACGATGGCTGAATTGACTTGGCTTCTGATCACGCCCTCGTAATGGGCCCCGGGCGAATAATAGAGAATCTCTCCCGAAGCATTGATGACACCGCCCGATTCAACGATGGTGTCGCTGGCTTTGCCCCCATCGGTGACATTCTGAACGCCGCCGGCATTGACGGTGGTTGAGGTTGCGATGCCGGTATCGACGTCTTGCTCGCCGCCATTATTGACGGTGGTGTGATCTGCCTGCCCTGGACCTGGCTCGTCGTGGATATAGAGGCCGTTGACCCGCTGAACGCCACCCATGTTGATCGTGGTGTAGCTCGCGGTGGCGATCAGCCCGACATCCTGTTCGCCGCCGTCATTGATAACGGTGTTGGTGGCAAAGCCTCCGTCGCCGAAGTCGCCGCCTACGAGCTCTTTGCCACCCGCGGATATCGTCGTGTTGTTGGCTGTGCCGCCGTCCAGCTTGAACAGCACGCCGTCGGAGACAGTGAAGCCGTCTTCCGTGTAGCCGTAGTCGATGATGAACGTCGCGCCGCTGTCGAAGGTCGTATTTGACAGGGTCGCGCCTGCTTCAGCGACCAGCGTTCCGCCTGCAGCGACGACACCGTTATTGAGGACACCGCCGTCCAAAACGTAGAGCGCCGAGCTGTTCGCGACAGTAAATCCGCTTTCAATCGTGCCGCCGCCGATCTCGAGAGCGCTGCCAGCGTTGAACGTCGTCCCCGAAAAATCGGCGTTACCAAGCACGATCAAAGTGCCATATTGATTGACGGTCGTGCCACTCGCCGTCGCGCCGGCTGACAGTTCCATCGTCGCGTAACCATTGATGGTCGTTCCGGTCGCAGTGCCGCCTGCATCGACATTCAACGTGCTGAACTCCTGCACGATTGTGCCGGATACCAATGCTCCGTTCGATACCGTCAGGGTTCCGCCGCTTTCGAGGGTGGTGCCGGTTGCCGTGCTGGCGTCGACGGCTGGCTGGCCCGGGACGTTGGCGAACGGATCCGGGATCGATCCTGATACGATCATGGTGCCGCCATAGACGATCGTGTTTACCGCGGTCCCCCCGCCGGTGACGTCAAATTCGCCCTGGTAGTTGATGGTTGCAGCTGTCGCGACGCTCTGGATCACCGGCGGCGGATACACCGGCGCCGTTTCCACGGTTTCACCCGAAACCTTGAGAATACCGCCGGTATTGACAGTCGTGCCGCTGGCGCTACCGCCATTGGTCACGTTCTGGACACCGCCGGAATTGACGGTCGTCGTCGTTGCGATGCCGGTGTCGATGTCCTGCTCGCCGCCGCTGTTGATCGTGGCGTGATCGACTTCGCCGGGGTTCGGACCTTCGTGGACAAATTCGCCGGTTACACGCTGGATGCCACCCGAGTTGATGCTCGTATAACTGGCGACGCCGTCAAACACGACGTCCTGCTCTCCGCCGTCGATGACGGTGTGGGTCGCCGTGCTCGTCGTGGAACTTCCGCCGACCGTCTGCAAGCCGCCAGTCAGGATCGTCGTGCTATCGACGGAAATACCGCCGCTGACATCCATCGTGTCGCCATCGTGGATGGTAACGCCACTGGCGGGAGGAATAGCCGTCATACGAGTGCTCCACGTTGTTGTCTGCAAAATCCAACAAGCAAAGCAAAATCATTCGTGGGCTATTCAACCTAAAACTGCGATGTCTGAAGATGTCTGTCAAGTAACCGTTTATGAAGTTTTGAACGGATGCTCGCGCGGCTGTTGAGATCGTGACGCGTATACGCGTGCATATTGCTGGATAAATTTATCAACAGCGTGACCAGAGTTGCTGCGGCCACGAAGCTGACATGATCGAAACATGCGAGTGCGCATCACGCTTCGCACGATCGCCCGCGTGATAGCCACACGTCTTCTTCACGCGAACGGGTATCCACTTCGCTCGAAAATGCTCTAGTCGGTGACGATCGGCCCGAACGGTTCCCAGCGTTCGCCGGTGAAGCGCATCATGCGGAACTGCTTGATCACGCGATAGTCGGTGCGGCTGGTGTTGATGGTCAGATCGGGCAGCAGCAGGTCGAGCCTTACGTTCTTGAGGCCGGCAGCTTGGCGCATGATGTTGTCGCGGGAGACGTCGTCGCCGCATTGTTGCAGCACCTGCACCAGCAGCTCGGCCGCGCTGTAGCCGTAGACCGTGAACAGGCTCTTGCGGTCGCCCTCCGGATAATACGCGTCCATGAATGCGCGCCATCGCTTCATGCCGGCATCGTCAGCCCAGCTAGGGTCGCCGGCCTCCTTGAACGAGCTCGCCGAGATCAATCCCCTGGCATTCTCGACTCCCGCCGGTGCCAACACGGCGTCGATCGAGGACGAGCCGACGCCGAGCAGGTGCAGTGGTTGCCAGCCGAGCTCGGCAGCCTTGCGGATGGCCTGGGCGGCGAATTTCGGCGCGGCCATGTCGATCAGTACGTCGACCCCGGCGGCCTTGAGCCGGACCATTTGCGAGTCGATGGTCGGGTCCATCATGTCATAGGGGGCTTCGGAGGCGAGCATGGCCGGCGCCTGCGCGCCGAGCGCCTCCGTCAGCCCCGCGAGATATTCCTTGCCGCTCTCGTCATTCTGGTAGAGCAGGCCGATCCTGGCGTTCGGGTGATTGTTGAGGATGAAGCGCGCATAGACCCGGATCTCGGTCCGCAGGTTCGGCGCGAATCCCATGGTCCAGGGAAAGTTGACCGGATCCTCGAACCGCGTGGCGCGGCCACCGGCAAAGAGCTGAGGGATATGGTGGTCGTTGAGGTATTTCTGCACGGCGATGCTGGGGGCGTTGCCGACGCCCTGGAACGTGAACAGCACCTCGTCGCGCTCGACCAGCTTGCGGACCTGCTCGACCGTCTTGGCCGGCGTCGCGGCATCGTCATAGGAGATCAGGTTCAGCCGGCGGCCGTTGATGCCGCCGCGGTCGTTGATCATCCGGAAATAGGCTGCCTGCACCTTGCCGATGACGGAGAAGGCCGACGCCGGGCCGCTATAGGGCATCGTCTGCCCGATCTTGATCTCGGCGTCGCTTGCGCCGGGATCGTATTTGCGGTTCTCGGCGAGCAGGCCGGTCGCAGCAAACAGGCCGAGGCCGACGATCGCAGCTCCGATTGCCGGCGTGCACGGGCTTCGGGGCATCGCGGGGTTCCTGGGTCGACGGTCTTGAAGACGGGACATCAAGCGCATGCCGGTTCTCGCGACGCGCCGGTTCAGCAAGCCGACTCCATAGCATCAGCGCGCGGAAGCCGTCCTGCGATGTCGTAGGGCGTTTTGCCCGAAGGCGCGTGGACATACGCCCGGTGATCAGCGAGTCGCGTTGTTGTACGGCGCGCCGCACCCCGGGGATGACGGCGACGGATCTTGGCGCGCGGCCTCTCCACGCCGTCGTCCTGGCGAAAGCCGGGCTTTCGCCAGGACGACGCTGAGTATTGGTGACGCTTGCGGGTGATACACTCACATTCTCTCAGAGGCGGGACTTTATGAGCCCACGCCAAGTTCGCACACGAGCCACTGAACGTGTTGCGAATGACGCGCAGTTGCAGTGTCGTCTTCTCGCAGATCGATGTCGCGCGATTCGTGCTGCGGTTCATCCCGTCATCAAAAAAAGATTGCCGGGGCAAACCATGTCCACCGCCTTGCGCCGCCACTGCCGCTCACCACATTCGCGCTCCGCAATTTTGGGATGTCGGTTTGGCTTCCCAGACCGCCCAGTTGCGAATTGTGGAGATGGACTATGGACTTCCTTGGTTTTCTTAATGGCTTGGGTTTAACCCAATATGCCATTTGGATCGCAGTCGCGGTCGCATGTGTGATCCTGCTGCGGATATCGAACGTATTTCGCTACATTCCGAACAATCAGGTCGGCATCGTCGAGAAGCTGTGGACCACGAAGGGCTCGATCGACGGCGGCTTCATCGCGCTGAACGGCGAGGCCGGCTACGAGCCTGAAGTGCTGCGCGGCGGCCTGCATGTGATGTTCCCCTTCATGTACCGCATCCACCGCTCGGATCTCGTCACCGTCGGCCAGGGCAAGATCGCCTATGTGTTCGCGCGCGACGGCGCGCCGCTCGGCTCCTCGCAGGTGCTCGGCGCCAACGACACCGAAGACAAGTCCGACTTCCAGGACGTGCGGCGCTTCCTGCTTGGCGGCGGCCAGCAGGGTCCGCAGCGCAAGGTGCTGCGTGAAGGCACCTATGCGATCAACACCACGCAGTTCGCCGTCATCACCGACGACCGCGTCTATGGCCACGCGCTGAGTGCCCAGGAGAGCAGCGTGATCGAGAACATGCAGCTCACGATCGCCGAACGCTGGGGCTTTGCGCCGGTGGTGCTGGCCGCCGACCATGACCTGGTCGGCATCGTCACCGTGCATGACGGCCCGTCGCTGCCTCCCGGCGAAATCATCGCGCCGGAGGTCGGCATCGACCTGCGCGATGAGGCGACGTTCCACAACAACTTCCAGGAGCCGGAGAAATTCCTGGCCGGCGGCGGCTATCGCGGCCGCCAGCTCCAGGTCATCGTCGAAGGCACCTGGTACATCAACCGCCTGTTTGCGACCGTCGAGGCGGTGCCGAAGACCGTGATCCCGGTCGGTAACGTCGGCGTCGTGATCTTCTACACCGGCCCGCGCACCGATGACGTCTCGGGCGAGCAGTATCGCCATGGCGAGCTCGTGCTCAACGGCAGCCGCGGCGTCTGGAAGGATCCGCTGCTGCCCGGCAAATACGCGTTCAACACCTATGCCGGCAAGATCGAGGTGATCCCGACCGTCAACTTCATCCTGAAATGGGTGCGCGGCGAGGTCGGCGCGATGAAGCTCGACGAGAACCTGTCGGAGATCTCGCTGATCACCAAGGACGCGTTCGAGCCGACTTTGCCGCTCTCGGTGGTGATGCATATCGACTACAAGAAGGCGCCGATGATCATCCAGCGCTTCGGCGACGTGAAGAAGCTGGTCGAGCAGACGCTCGACCCGATGGTCTCTGCGTTCTTCAAGAACATCGCGCAGAAGATGACGCTGATCGAGCTGCTGCAGAACCGCGCCGCGGTCCAGGCCGAGGCGGCGAGTGAAATGAAGTCGAAGTTCGAGGGCTATTCGCTCGACCTTCAGGAGGTGCTGATCGGCACGCCGCGGGCGGCCGCCAACGACCACACCATCGAGAACATCCTGATCCAGCTCCGCTCGCGCCAGGTCGCGCGCGAGCAGATCGAAACCTATCAGGAGCAGGAGAAGGCCGCGGTGCAGGAGCGCGCGCTGAACGAGGCCAAGGCGACGGCCGCGGCGCAGACCGCGCTGACGCAATCGTTGATCCAGGTCAAGGTCAACGAGAACGAAGGTGCCGCAGCGCTGGCGCGCGCGCAGAAGGACGCCGAGACCCGCAAGGTCACGGCGGCCGCGGTCGGCGAGCAGTCGCGGCTGGAAGGCCAGGGCGAGGCCGACCGCGTGCTCGCGGTCGGTGCCGCCAATGCGCAGGCGACCAAGCTGGCCGTCGACGCCTACGGCGGGCCGGAGTTCCGCCTCGCCGAGCAGAACTTCGCCAAGTTCGCGGACGCGCTGACCCGGATCAACCAGCCGCTGGTGCCGCAATTCCTGATGTCCGGCACGCAGGGGCAGGAGGGCAGCAATGCCGGTCTGATCCCGACCGCGATGCTGAGCTCGATGTTCGGACAGATGATGCCCGGCGCGCTGGAGAAGCTGAAGGACGAGGCGCCGAAGGCCGCGCGCCGGACCAACGGCCAGTAAGCTGCAATCGACAACGTCATCGGCGGCGCTTTGCGCCGCCGATTTTTATTCGCTCTTGTCCACGTTCCAGAACACCGGCGGTGCCGGGCCCTCCAGCACGCCGGTGAGCGATTTGCGCCAGGCGCTTGGCGAGCGGAACTGGCCGAGTGGGATGAAGATCACCTGCTCGTAGGCTTCCTTCTGGATCTCGATTGCGAGCTTCTTCTGCTCGTCGGGTGAGGTCGAGCGCGCAAAGGCGTCGCGCAAGGCTTCGAGCTTTTCGTCCTCCGGCCAGCCGAACCAGGCGCGCTTGCCGTTGGCAACCACCTGGTTGTTGGCGATCGGGTTCATCACCTCGGTTGCACCCGTGAAGGTGAAGAACATGTTCCAGCCGCCTTCCTTGGTCGGCTTCATGAGGGAGCGGCGGCTGACCAGGGTCTGCCAGTCGGTGGTCTGCGCGTCGACGGTGAAGCCGGCCTCGCGCAAGCGCTGGGCCACCACGATCGGCGGCGATTTCAGCACCGCGTTGTCGGCAGGAATCATGATGACGACGGGCGTGCCGTCATAGCCCGATTCCGCCAGCGCTTTCTTGGCGGCGTCCAGGCCGTTGCCCTTGATCAGCGTCTCCGCGCCGACGTCGCTGGCGAGCGGCGAATTGCAGGCGAAAGCGGCGCCGCAGATCTCGTAATATTTGGGGTTGCCGACGGTGGCGTCGAGCACGTCCTTCTGGTTCAGCGCCAGGAACGCGGCGCGGCGGACTTTCGGATTGTCGAACGGCGGGAGCAGGAAGTTCATCCGGCCCTCGATCTGGAAGCCGAACTTGTTCAGCACGGCGACGGTCAGGTCAGAATTGGCTTCGAGCGGCGGCAGCAGGTCGATCGGCGGCAGCTCCATGAAATCGATGTCGCCGGATTGCAGCGCGTTGATCGCGGTCTGCGCGTCGGGCATCGTGATCCATTCGACCCGGTCGACCTTGGCGACCTTGCCGCCCGAGGTCCATTCCGGCTTCTCCTTGCGCGGCAGATAGTCGGCGTTCTTCTCGTAGACCGCCTTGACGCCGGGCTGGAATTCGCTCGTGGCGAACTTGAACGGGCCGGAGCCGATCTGCTCGGTGATCTGCTTGCCCGGCGGCGTCTCGGCCATCCGCTTCGGCATCATGAACGCGACATAGGAGGAGGGCTTTGCGATCGACTCCAGCACCAGGCCGTACGGCTCCTTGAGCTTGAGCACGATGGTCTTCGGTCCGGATGCTTCCAGCGTCGCGGTGAACTCGGCGAGCTTCTGCGCCATGCCGTCGATCGCGCTCCAGCGCTTCAGCGAGGCGACGCAGTCCCCCGCGGTCACGGGCGCGCCGTCATGCCACTTCAACCCGTCGCGCAGCGTGAAGGTGTAGGTCAGTTTGTCGTCCGAGACGGTCCAGTCCGCCATCTGCGGGTGGACCTTGAAGGCGGCATCGATCCCGAGCAGCGTGTCATAGACCATGTAGCCGTGGTCGCGGGTGATGTAGGCCGTCGTGATGCCGGGGTCGATGATACGGAGGTCGGAATGCATCACCGCGGTGATGGTCTTGCCCTTGCTCGCGGCCGCGGCGCGCGATGAGAACGTGGCCGGCATCGTGATCGCCGGCGGCGCAGCGGCGGCAAGCTTGAGGAGCGTTCTGCGCGAAACATGGGGCATTCGCTGTCTCCCGATCTGACCGGCACATGCTTCACCAATCCGCCGCGCAAGGCAAGCAACGGCATCTGCCGACCCGGCTGCAACCGGCCCGCGCAAGCGCCCATCCTGCATAGGAGCCCGCGCTTTACACCGCACCTCGGAGGCTGTTCGGACCGCGCCCGGCCGTGTACTCTTGTGGCCTGCCGGCCAGAGATAAGGCCCCATCAAGGGAACAAGCAGCCGAGGGAGTCCAAAAGACCGACATGACCGATATCCGATACGTAGCTCCGCGCTCGCTTGATGAAGCGATTGGCGCATTCGCTGCCGCCGGAAGTGCCGCCCGCATTATGGCAGGCGGCACCGATCTATTGGTGCAAATGCGCTCCGGCCTGGTGCGGCCGGGACTAATCGTCGACATCAAGAAGATCGGCGAGATGACCGAGATCACCGAGACCGCCGACGGCGGTTTTCGCATCGGCGCCGCCGCCTCCGGCATGGCGTTGTTGGAGCATCCGCGCTTCGGCAAGGCGTGGCCGGGCGTGCTCGAGGCCGTCAACCTGATCGGCTCCAAGCAGGTGCAGGGCCGCGCCTCGGCCGGCGGCAATCTCTGCAACGGCTCGCCCGCCGGCGACAGCGTGCCGGCGATGATCGCGGCTGGCGCCGTCGTCACCGTGCAGGGCCCGAACGGCCGCCGTGAGCTCAAGGTCGAGGACGTGCCGGCCGGACCCGGTCGCACCAACCTGAAGCCGGGCGAGATCCTGGTCAGCTTCACCTTGCCGCCGCGGCCTGCGGGCTCCGCCGATGCCTATTTGCGGATGATCCCGCGCACCGAGATGGATATCGCGGTGGTCGGCCTCGGCGTCAGCCTGACCTTGAAGGACGGTGTCTGCACCGCAGCCCGTGTCGGCCTCGGCGCGGTGGCGCCGGTTGCGTTGCTGGTTGAGCCTGCGGCGCAGGCGTTGATCGGCTCGAAGCTGGATGATGCCGCGCTGGAAGCCGCGGCCGGAGCCTGCCGCGCTGCCTGCCGTCCGATCGACGACAAGCGCGGCACCATCGCCTATCGCACCAAAACCGCCGGCGTGCTGCTCAAGCGCACCGCCGCGATCGCCGCCCAGCGCGCGGGAGGACGTTAGCACCATGCCGAAACTCCACGTCACCACCTCGGTCAACGGCGAGCCGGTCGAATTCCTCTGCGAACCCTACGAAACCATGCTCGACGCGCTGCGCGGGCAACTCGGCCTCACCGGCTCCAAGGAGGGCTGCTCGTCCGGCGATTGCGGCGCCTGCTCGATCACGCTCGACGGCCGTCTCGTCTGCTCCTGCCTGATGCTCGCGGCCGAGGCCGAGGGGCATGAGATCAGGACCATCGAGGGCCTGGCCCAAGGCGACCGGCTGCATCCGTTGCAGCAGAAATTCCTCGAGCATGCCGCGCTCCAATGCGGCATCTGCACCTCGGGCATGATCGTCGCCTCCGAGGCGCTGCTCGCGAAGAATGCGAACCCGACCGAAGAGGAAGTCCGCTTCTGGCTCGCCGGCAATCTGTGCCGGTGCACCGGTTACGACAAGATTGTTCGCGCGGTGATGGAGACCGCCGCCGAGATGCGGGAGACTGCACGATGAACGTCGTCAACAACAAATGGATCGGCCAGCGCACCATTCGGCCCGATGGCGTCGACAAGGTGACGGGCCGCGCGGCGTTCGCCGCCGACACCACGATGCCCGGCATGATCTGGGGCAAGGTGCTGCGCAGCCCGCATCCGCATGCACGCATCAGGTCGATCGACACCGCCAAGGCCGAGGCGCTGCCCGGCGTGAAGGCGGTGGTCACCGCGCGCGACATCGTCGACTTCACGATTGCGAAGGGCGCGGTGATGCTCGGCATCCAGGACATGCGCTGGATGTGCCGCAACGTGATGGCGCGCGAGAAGGCGCTGTTCCCCGGCCATCCCGTGGCGGCGGTGGCGGCGACATCGGAAGCGATCGCGGCGGAAGCCTGCAAGCTGATCGAGGTCGACTACGAGGTATTGCCCTGGGCGATCGAGATCGACGACGCGCTGAAAGCCGACGCGTCGATCCTGCATGAATGGAGCAAGTTCGACGGCAGGCCCTCCAACATCATGGGCCGGATCGAGTCCAAGAAGGGCGACATCGCGCAAGGCTTCAAGGACGCCGAGATCGTAATCGAGCGCTCCTTCACCACGCGCCCGGTGCACCAGGGCTATATCGAGCCGCATGCCTGCCTGATCTCGGTCGCCGCCGACGGCAAGACCACGATCTGGTCGTCGAGCCAGGGCCAGTTCATGGTCCGCGCCATGACATCGATGCTGACAGGCATTCCGCAGAGCGACATCCGCGCCATCCCCGCCGAGATCGGCGGCGGCTTTGGCGGCAAGACCATCGTCTATCTCGAACCGCTCGCGACCATGCTGGCGAAAAAATCCGGCCGCCCGGTGAAGATGGTGATGACGCGCGAGGAGGTGATGCGCGCGACCGGTCCGACCTCCGGCTCGAAGAGCACGGTGAAGATCGGCGCCAAGAAGGACGGCACCATCGTCGCCGCGCACGGCAGCTTCTATCTGCAGGCCGGCGCCTTTCCGGGCTCACCGATCCGCGGCGCGGTCGGCTGCAGCTTTGCGCCGTACGACATTCCGCACGTGCTGTCGGAAGGCTTTGACGTCTGCTCCAACCGCTCCAAGGTCGCGGCCTATCGCGCCCCCGGTGCGCCGATCGGCGCCTATGCCGTGGAATGCGTGATCGACGAGCTCGCCGAGGCGCTGAAGATCGACCCGCTCGAGCTGCGGCTGAAGAACGCGGCGAAGGAGGGCACCAAGGCAGCGCACGGCCCGGTGTTTCCGCGCATCGGCTACATCGAGACGCTGGAGGCGGCGAAGAACCATCCGCATTATGCCGCGCCGCTCGGCAAGCTGCAGGGCAGGGGCGTCGCCTCAGGCTTCTGGTTCAACGCCGGCGGCGAATCCTCGGCGCAGGTCAACATCACCGAGGACGGCAATGTCGTCGTCACCACCGGTCATCCCGACATTGGCGGCTCGCGCGCCGGCATCGCGAATATCTGCGCCGAGTTGCTCGGCATCGACTACAAGCGCATCTCGGTGATCATCGGCGACACCCAGACCGTCGGCTTCTCCAACCTCACCGGCGGCAGCCGCGTGCTGTTCGCCTCCTCGATGGTGGTGACGCAGGCCGCCGACAAGGTGATCGCGACCTTGCGCGAGCGCGCCGCCAAAATCTGGGAGATCGACCCTGAAGCCGTGAAGTGGGAAGACGGCGCCGCGCATCCGGTGAGCCCGAATGCCGGCCAGTTCGAGCCGCTGACCCTGGCTCAGCTTGCCGAGAAGGCGCCCTCGCAGGGCGGCCCGATCGGCGCCAGCGTGCAGCTCAACACCCAGGGCGCGGAAGGCGGCTTCGGCACGCATATCTGCGACGTCGAGGTCGATGTCGAGCTCGGCATCGTGCGCGTCGTCAGATACACGGCGGTGCAGGATGTCGGCCGTGCCGTCCATCCAAGCTATGTCGAGGGCCAGCTGCAAGGCGGCGTCGCCCAAGGCATCGGCTGGGCGTTGAACGAGGAGTACATCTACAACAAGGATGGCAAGGTCGATAATCCCGGCTTCCTCGACTACCGCATGCCGGTTTGCTCCGACCTGCCGATGCTCGACTGCGCGCTGGTCGAGGTGCCGAACCCGAAGCACCCGCAGGGCGTGAAGGGTGTCGGCGAAGTGCCGCTGGTGCCTGTGATGGCCGCGGTCGCCAATGCCGTGCACGACGCGCTCGGCAAGCGGTTCTACAGCCTGCCGATGTCGCCGCCGAAAGTGTCGGCGGAGCTGGATGCGCCCGTGCGAGAGGCGGCAGAGTAGATTACTTCGACAATGTAGCTCAGATGAGCGAAGTCACATTCAGGGAGGCTGGTCCGCATCCTGCTACGCTAGTGCGGACTGCTAGCTTGCTCTGCTTCGCTAAGGAACGGGCACGAACGGCCAATTGTGATGGCTCCTCAGACTGCCATCCTCCGATCGAGAAACTGACAATCTGAAACGCGTCCCAATTGGACTGTGCCTAACTGCTTTGGGGCACCCTTTTATAGAGGCAGTTGGATCATATCCGTTCTGGCCTTGGATAGGACGAACCTCAACCTTCCCTCCTGCCGCCTCAAAGACTTCCACTAGAACTTGTACATGCTTCGGATGACCTTCCTTCTTCGCGCTTGCATCTTGGACATAGATTAGCGCTGTATGCACTTTCATTAAATCGAGCTGCTGCATATTCCGCATAAGGCTGATTTTTGAAAATAGCGGCAAGTTCCGCGATTTTTGTGCTGGGTCCTTATGCGTGATGATGGCGAATATGACTTTGAAATCGAAGCTATTTAAGGGAGAGATATAGATCGCCTCGTCATTTCCGGCTAGTTTCTCCACCACTAAGGTTCTCATCTTTTCCTGTGATGACGGCTCAAGTTGAATCAGCTGAACGGAATTGACGCCTTGATTGAACAAGTGGCTTAGTTGCGAAGACCTCGTAGAAATCTTGATGTGATACAACACGCCGCGATGTCTACCAGGTGTAAATGTATCCTCCTCGACAGAATAGAGGTCGCACGGCTCGATCGTGGTGTTTCCTGACGGGCTAATGTCGGTCTGATCAAGGCAAATGTATCGGTCACTCCACATAGAAACCGCTGCGTTGTAGTTTTCTTCGCTGTAGACGGCTTTTCCGTCTTTTGTATCGTCATGATCGTAGGGACAGAGTTCGCTCTCAGCGCATTTGCCATCAATATAGGTGTTCAACCTCTCGACGTAGCTTTTCTCGACCTTGTACCAACTCCCCTCACAAAGATGATAGATCGCATCGTCTCGTTCTGTTTCAAAAATAAGTGCTCTATGCAGTCCAAAGGATTTACTTGGATTGCCCTCGACATCCGTTAGCAACAAGCGGTATCGCTTCAGGCGATCGATCGTAAGGTTGTCGAGGTCGAAGTCGGCGCCCAAGAATTCGTAGAAGTGTTCGATCGAGATGTCCGGAAAAATCTCGCTCGCTGCTCCAGTTCCCGCAAACATGCAGCACGTGTTGTCGCGATAATCTACTATGTCAGGAATTGTTAGGGTCACGCGGCCATCTCGTCCACGGAGCGATTCCAGCAACAAGCCGTCGAGAACTGTGATGTGTACGGGGTCCCTTACCGGAGCAATATTTTGGATGTTAGGGAAAGCGTCTTTGTAGTCGTCTTTCCCATACAACTCTAACAGAGTCTCGCAAATCGTCGGCAGTTCGTTCGCCTCGAGCTTGAGGTTCACCTTGAGTGCCGATGACCCCGTCGCGTTCTTAAACAGCTCCGCATACTCAGACTTTACTTTGCCAGTTAGACTACGAATGATCTCGCTGTTGCCGTCGAAATCGAGATATGTGAGTTCTGTGGACACAGGAACTTGGGTTCGCTTCCGACGCGCCGCCCCGGGCTCAACCATGTCCGCGCTCTTCAACTCTTTTGGGTCAAGGCTGTTGAGAGTGACGCGCAAGCCAAAATCATACTCATAGCAAGTGTCGTCTAGATGGTGGAAGACCTGTCCGAATGACAATGCAAAGAAGCGATTCGTCACCGGCAGAAAGACGATGGCGCCCTTGTGCTCTTGTAAGAGTTCTTCTTGCACATCGAAATAGCCCTTCCACCACGGCGGTGTTGGTGTTGCGTCCAAGATGAAGAGACGAGCGTTAGGTGGCAAGGACTCCGCTTCAGCCGGTTGGAGTCCGTGATCATTTCTCAGAGAATTTGTTGCATCGCGGCCCGGCTTAAGTAGGTATATCGAAAACGGACGAGACTTTGTCATTGACAGCCCCAAAAGCTATCAGTTTAGCAATGCTGGACATGCACGCAATACGCGAATTGCAAATTGTAACCTAAAGGATAAGTCTAACGAAGCTGCGAGCAAGTAACTTCGGCACTGGCCTTTACAGAATAGACGCCCGGAAATCCCGTAACTCTACGGTGTCTGCGCCCTGACGCTCACGCTCACCGCAAATTCTTCTCCACCTGCCGAAACACCGTCTCGCACGTCATCAGATCGAGATGCCCGCCGCCAGCGTTCTTGAAGAACGTGATATCGTCCGCCGACAGGCGGCCCGCGACCTTGCCGCTGGCGAGATCGTAGTGGTCGCCGAGCACGTCGTTCCCGGTAATCGCGTCACGGGCAATCGGCTGTAAAATGTCGCCGACGCCGTCGAAGGCGGATTCGCGGCGGTCGACGAAGATGCGGGCGCGCCGCCTCGTCGTCGGCCTCTCGGGTCTCCGGGGTGAAGCCGCCGACCAGATCGAGCGGGGTGCCGGGCCGCAAATTCGCGCCCTTGACCAGCGGCTCGCGCGAGCGGGCGCAGGTGGTGATGATGTCGGCTTCGCGGCTGGCGGCGTCGAGATCGGTAACGGCTTCGGCGGCGATGCCGTCGCTCTCCAGCAGCGTGGCGAGCACCACGGCACGTTCCACCGTTCGATTCCAGATTTGCACGCGGCGCAGCGAGGGCCGCACCGTGCGGTGGCCGCGCACCAGCCAGTGTGCCATCTCGCCGGCGTCGACGACCAGCAGCGTCTCGTGCCAGGTGCTTGGCGCCGAGCGCCGCCGCGAGTAGTGCTTCAACTCTCACAGCGGGCCGGAGCTTTCGTTCGCACGTTGATGCACTCTCGCTGAGAAATCGTTTGGGCGTATTCACCATCGTTTCTCATCAGGCAGAATGATCCGATCGACCTAGTTTGCGGGCGATGCCGTAGGCATTTTGCGAGGAGTCCCTGTTTCAGAGACTAGGCTAGCCACTTGACCTTAAGGCTTGCACAAGAATAGCATGCTGCGTTCAATCATAGGTTTAGTAGCATGGATCAATCTGTCCCAGCCAGCGGTCTCGTGGCAGTTGCGCTACTTCTTTTTGCAATCGTTGTCCTACTGGCGCTGGTGATTGTAATCGTCTCGTTCTGCGTTGAAATCTATCAGAAGGTCCGGAAACGGATATCCCAACGAGGCAATGGTCGCGAGGCGTGACGACAATGGCTGACTGTAAAGGTCTTCCTATTGACGCTCTCGTAACCGCAGCCGTACAAACCAACCATGTGATCATCGGTGGTGCCGTCTTATGCGGCACAATTGTTGGTCTGCGAGTCGTCAATCGCGACGAGTTGAAGGTTTGGGATATTCCCTTGAAGATCTCCTACTTTCCATTGCTTGCCGTAGCCCTCACAGTAGCTCATGCCTATTGTGGAGGTCTCATTCAACTAAGGGTGGATCAGTTGTTGGCCTTGCATGATGCCGATCTGAAGCGATGTGCATGGCAGACGTTAACCACCAATGGCCCTCTAATTTTTCAGGGAATGGAACCTCGTGTGTTGATTCGTTCGCTGCAGGTTCCTGTAATCGGATCACTCAACGTCTATACCTTTGTGCAAACTGACTACACGACAAAATTATTGTTCCTCATGGCTGCTTCGGTGATTGCAGGCATAGTGGCGTCCTCCGTTGATTTTGATGTTGCAAATCGGGGACGTTGGCACGCTTGGCGAAAGCTACTCTTGATATTCATTTTTGCGGTCGCGGTGGGACTGGCGAACTGGACGATCGGAAGTGCGTGGGCCATCGCGGTTTCGAGACTCATGGCATAAGTTGAGTTATTCGAAAGGCTCCGCTCCAAAACTACAACACGCCGCGATCGCTGCCGTGTCCGTTCAACTTAACTCCCTCCCCAACCGCGCAAACACCGTCTCGCACGTCATCAGATCGAGATGCCCGCCGCCGGCGTTCTTGAAGAACGTGATATCGTCCGCCGACAGTCGGCCCACGACCTTGCCGCCGGCGAGATCGTAGTGATCACCAAGCACGTCGCTCTCACGGATTGCGCCACTGGCAATCGGTTGCAGAATATCGCCGACGCCGTCGAAGGCGGATTCGCGGCGGTCGACGAAGATGCGCGAGCGCCGCGCGGCCTCGTCGTCGGCCTCGCGGGTCTCAGGGGTGAAGCCGCCGACCAGATCGAGATGAGTGCCGGGCCGCAGGTTCGCGCCCTTGACCAGCGGATCGCGCGAGCGGGTGCAGGTGGTGATGATGTCGGCCTCGCGCGTCGCGGCGTCGAGATCGGTGACGGCTTCGGCGGCAATGCCATCGCGCGCGAGCTGCGCGGCGAGCTCACGTGCGCGCTCCACCGTGCGATTCCAGATTTGCATGCGGCGCAGCGACGGCCGCACGGTGCGGTGGCCGCGCACCAGCCAGCGCGCCATCTCGCCGGCGCCGACCACCAGCAGCGTCTCGGCATCCGCCCGCGCCAGGTGCTTGGCGCCGAGCGCGGAGTCGGCTGCCGTCTTCCAATGCGTGATCTCGGCGGCATCCATCACCGCGAGTGGCCTCCCGTCATTGCCGTCGAACAGCACGCACACTGCCTGCACCGCCGGCAACTTGCCCTGAGCGAGGTTGCCCGGAAAGCTGGTGTAGAGCTTGGTCATCATGAAGCGGCCGGCATCGACCGCGCTGCGGGTCACGAGTTGCTGGCCCTTGTCGTCGCCGAGATAGCCGTCGCGCACCGCGATCTTCGGCCGCCGGTGCGCGGCTTCGATCGCCCCGATCAGGATCGGAAAGGTGAGGACGCGGTTGACTTCGCTGTCGTCGACAAATTGCACGCCGGTCTCCTCCGAAGCCTCGTCGATGGATAACGCGCGGGCCGGGGCAGTCAAGCCTTTGGGCGGTATCGACGCGCGCTTCGGTGCTTATTCCGCCGGTGCGACAAAACGCCGAAAAATTCTTTACGCGCGGCGATCGGAATAGAGGGCGGCGTGGCGCGTTTCTATACGTGCAACCATTTGCATTCAAACAGGAGACATCATGAAGACGTCACTCGCGCTCGCCACCGCATTGTCACTCGCACTGGCATCGGCCGCCTTCGCGGCGCCGCCGACCAAGACCGGCTCGACCCCGAAGGGCTCGGTCCTCACCGACGCCAAGGGCATGACGCTCTATACGTTCGACAAGGACAGCGAGGGCAAATCGGCCTGCAATGGCCCGTGCGCGACCAACTGGCCGGTCCTGAAGGCGGAGGCCAGCGACAAGGCCGACGGCGGCTACAGCATCATCTCCCGCGACGACGGCTCGAAGCAATGGGCTTACAAAGGCAAGCCGCTCTACACCTTCGCCAAGGACCAGAAGCCCGGCGACATCACCGGCGACGGCTTCCTCAACGGCGCCTGGCATCTCGCGCAGCCCTGAGCCACGGCATCCGATGAGCACTGCGATAACGCCGTGCTCATCGGCTCCGCACCGGCTGGCGGTTAGCGGCCGCCACCACCACCACCGCCGCCACCACCACCGCCTCCGCCTGCGCTGAGGAGGCCCTGATTGTAGCGCGGGTCGGACTGCTTCATGTAGGCGGGCGAGATGTCGCGGTTGCGCGCGCGGCCGTAATCGACCTGCGGAGACGGCGCGCCGCATCCCTCGTTGAAGAGGAAATAGCTGCATGGCGGAACGATGCGGGGCTGAAACGCATTGGCGGCGGTCGTGGTCAGGACCGTGGTGGCGACGGCGGTGACCATCACCGCAGTCGTCGCCAGCGTGGTCGTGGTCGCGAGCGCGATCAACGCTGCTGACGATAGTCTCGATCTGATCGACATGAAAAGTCCATCCTTCGGTTCGGCGAAACCGGAATGGCTCGCTCGCGAGGTTGGACGAAGCGGGATGAATGAGGGTTCGAGCACGCGCACGACAACGTGAAGCAGCGACGGCCGTGGACAACAGGATTCGCGCGCGCCGGTTCAGCTAACCCACTCTGCGATCAGGCCTTACGCCCGCCGCCGCAGCGCCATGCCGATCGTGATCCAGCTCACACCGGCGCAGATCAGATCACGCTGAGGAAGATGCCGAGCACGACGGGCGCCGGGATGGCGGTTCGCCGATGGCACCAAAAGCAACGCGGCACGTTGGTCCGGTGCTATCTGCTTCAGAGGACAGGCCAAGGAGGTCGTCATGCCCGCCACTCACGACACGGACCACGTCTACAAGATCCTGGAATTGGTCGGATCATCGGACAAGAGCATCGAAGCGGCGATCGAGAACGCGGTCAGCCGCGCCTCGAAGACGATCCGCGAAATGAAATGGTTCGAGGTCGTCGGGACGCGCGGCCATATCGAGGACGGCAAGGTCCGCCACTACCAGGTGACGCTGCGGGTCGGCTTCACGCTGGAGTAGGCGGCTTCGAGCGACGGGCATATCGCTAGTCCCGTCATCCTGAGGAGCGCGAAGCGCGTCTCGAAGGATGAATCGGCCCGACTGGTGGCCGTCGATCCTTCGAGGCTCGCCAGTGCTCGCGCCTCAGGATGACGGGATTGACGGTGTTGCCACACGTGTCGTCCCGGCGAAGGCCGGGACCCATCACCACCGGCGGCTATTGCTACGCAACGGCGGAACGACGAGTCCCGTTCACTGCATCGGCTGCGGCGTATGGGTCCCGGCCTTCGCCGGGACGACACGGGAGTCCATCACCGCCGCGACAGTGGTGCGGGTGGCGGCGGCGCGGTGGCGCCCGCCGCGAGCGAACGCTGCACCATGATGGTGTCGGACCAGCGGCCGTAGCGGTAGGCGACGCCGGGCAGATGCCCGACACGCGCGAAGCCGGAGCGGTCGTGCAGCGCCAGCGAGGCGGCGTTGTCGCTATCGATGTAGCCGATCATCTGGCGGAAACCGGCCGCCGCGCAGGTGTCGATCAATTCCTGCAACAGCTTGCCGCCGACGCCCTTGCCGGTGAACTCGTGATGAATGTAGATCGAGTGCTTCACCGTGTAGCGGTAGGCCGGGCGCTTGCGGAACAGCACCACATAGGCGTAGCCGACCACCTCGCCGTTGCAGACGGCGACGAGGTGCGGCAGCCGCGTGTTGCGCAGATTCTTGCGACGGTCGCGCAGATCGTCGGGCTCCGGCGTGCCGGTGTCGTCGACGCTCTCCTCGACGCCGTGACGGATGTGATGGCGGTAGATCGCGAGCATCGCATCGACATCGCTGTCGCGCGAGGAACGAATGGTGATCTTGTGATCATTCTCCATTAGGGGCCGTCCGTCCGCTCACTCGGCCACGACATAGGTATAGAAGCGGACGCGACCGGCGACGTCGATCTCCTTGTAGAGGCCCTGGACCTCGACCTCGAATCCGGGGAACGCGTTGAAGCTCGATTCGAACATCTTGAGATAATCGATCATCGGCTTGCTGCGTTCGGTGAGCCGCTCGCCGGGGACGATGGTGGCGATCCCGGGGGGGTAGACCACGAACGGGGTCGCGGCGATGCGGCCGTAAATCTCGTCGATCGGCAGATA
The DNA here is from genome assembly GCF_015624485.1 of Bradyrhizobium genosp. L. NCBI lineage: Bacteria > Pseudomonadati > Pseudomonadota > Alphaproteobacteria > Hyphomicrobiales > Nitrobacteraceae > Bradyrhizobium > Bradyrhizobium genosp. L. The sequence continues at coordinate 4,775,243 of NZ_CP061378.1, read as the reverse complement.
GTCGACGTCGTTGCGGATCAGGTACTGCGCGGCCTGGCGCGGCGACATCGCGATCTCGGGCAGGTGTTCGGGCAGGAATTGCTTGGCCTGCAAGGTGCTGACGCCGCCGTCGCGGAAGAAGCGATGCATGTCGCCGCAGAGGTCGCGCAGCCGAACCCCGGTGTAGCGTTGCGGGCGACGGCGGAAGAACTCGGGGATGACATCCTCGATCAGTGCGTTGTCGTCATGCAGCTTCTTGAAGGCGACGAGGCCTGACACCAGCGTGCCGGCCTTGCTGGCCTCGACGCCTGGTGTCAGCAGGAAGAGCAGGGAGTTGAGATCGTTCTTCTCGGCAACGATCTGGTTCTCACGCAGATATTGCGCCACGACCGGCGCGGGGATGCCGTGGTCGGCATAGGCGCCGGTTGCGTGATCGAAGCCCGGTGTGAGCAATGTCAGCTTGTTGGGGTCGGTCATGGCGAAGCCCGCGGTCAGATCGGGAAAGCCGTGCCAGGTCTCGCCCGGGCTCAGTTGCCAGTACGACGGATCGGTCGCGAGCTGGTCGGTCGAGATCGTCTCCCAGGCGACGTTGTGCACGCCGCCGTCGCGGGCGACATCGGGAATCTTGACGCGATCCGGCACGAACGGCTCGAAGAACCAGCGGCGCTCCGCGCGCGTCTCCTTCTCCTCGAACTCGCGCTTCACGGCGCGGATCTTCTTGCGCAGCTCGATGCCGAGCCGGATCGTATCGTCCCACAGCACTTCGCCGGAGCGGCCTTTCATCATCTGGGCGCCGACGTCGAGCGAGGCGAAGATCGGGTAGAACGGCGAGGTCGAGGCGTGCTGCATGAAGCTTTCGTTGAAGCGGCGGTGCTCGACGCGGCGCTTCTGACCCTTGATGTGGCGATCGCGAATGTGGATCTGTGAGGCCTGCGAGAAGCTCGCGAGCTGCTTGTGGGTCGATTGCGTCGCGATGATGCCGGGCGCCTCGGGGCCGAGATCGGACAAGCCCATCGCGAAGCGGCCGGCATAGATCGGGTGGAATTTCATGAAGCCGGCCCAGGCCTCGTCGAACAGGATGTAGTCGCAGAGATGACCGATGCGCTTGAGGATCATCTCGGCCGAGTGGATGGTGCCGTCATAGGTGCACTCCTCGACCACGGCGACGCGGAACGGTCGCTCCTTTTTCCAGGCGTTCTCGTCCTTGACCAACGGGTGCTTGCGGATAGCGTCGCGGATGGCGCCTTCGTCGAGCAGGTCCCAGCGCATCGGCCCGATCAGGCCCCAGGCGTTGCGCACCGTCGGCACATAGACCGGGATGCCGCCGCCGATCAAGAGCGCGCCGTGATGGGCGGCCTTGTGGTTGTTGCGGTCGAACAGTACGAGGTCGCCGTCGGTGACCAGCGAGCCGAGCGCCACCTTGTTGGAGGTCGAGGTGCCGTTGAGCACGAAATAGGTCTTCTCGGCGCCGAAGATCTTCGCCGCTTCCTTCTGCGCCCGCAGCGCCGGCCCCTCATGGGTGAGGAGGTCGCCGAGGTCGAGCACGGAATTGTCGAGGTCGTCGCGGAACACGGCTTCGCCGAGATGCTCGACGAACACCCGGCCGATCGGGCTGCGGCTGTAGAACACGCCGCCATTGTGGCCCGGGCAGGTCCAGAGCTGGTTGCCTTCCTCGGCATAGTCGACCAGCGCCCCGAAGAACGGCGTCTTCAGGTTCTCGGCATATTGCTTCAGCCTGGAGATCAGGTTCTTGGCGATGAAGGGCGGGGTCTCCTCGGACAGGAACACGTAGCCGTCGATGAAATCCAGCACCTCGACCGGCAGGTCCTCGAAGCGCTTGCGGCGAATCAAGAGGATGATCGGGAAGTCGAGGCCGCGCCGGCGCATCAGATTGATCAGCGCCGCAGTCTTGCCCTCAAGTCCCTTCTTGCCCCAGTCGACCACCATGCAGCCGATCGCCGCATCGGTCTGCACCGCGATCTCGGCGTCTTCCAGCTTGCGGGCACGCACCACTTCGAAGCCGGAGCGCTCGATTTCGCTGATGATCTGGTTGAAGCGGATGCCCTCGAGGTCGTCGGCCTCGAACACCGGCGCGGCGAACAGGAAGTTGAAGCGTTTGAAATAGTCCATGCGGGTCCCCGAGCTGTATCGGGCAGACGTGTCGGCACTATTCATGACAATTGGATGACGGTGCGACCAGAAGCGTGATGGTCAAATTTGCGCCGATGGGTTGAATTCGGCTGCCTCGCTCCGGGGAAGGAAACTGCCATGGACATGCCTGCCGCCAGCCGTGTTGCCGATCATCTGGCCGCGCTCGACCGGCTCGCTCCGTTGATTGCCGAGCAACGTCCGCAATTCGACCGTGACCGCAGGCTTTCCGACCCCGTCTTCCAGGCGCTGGCCGAGGCCGGAATGTTTCGCCTGTATCTGCCGAAGGCGCTCGGCGGCCCGGAATTCTCGCCGCTCGATTTCATGACTATCGTCGAGGCGGCCGCCGCGCTCGATGGCTCGGTCGGCTGGCTGGTCGGCAACGGCGGCGGGATGAGCCGGCTCGGCGGCTATTTGCCGGAGGATGTGGCGCGGAGCTGGTCCGCCGATCCGCAGACGTTCGTCTGTAGCGCCACCGGCGCGGTCGGAACGGCCGTCGAGGCCGAGGGCGGCTACAGGGTCAGCGGCCGCTGGCCGTTCGGCAGCGGCGCGCATCACGCCACCAAGTTCATGGGGCTCGCCAGCGTCAAGGGCACCGACGGCAAGGACGGACCGCCACTGTGCTGCTATGTCGACCGCTCCGACGTGCGCATTCACGACACCTGGTTCGTCTCCGGGCTGCGCGGCACCGGCAGCTGCGACTTCGAGGTGACGGACGTTTTCGTACCCTTCAGCCACATCCATCCGCTGGTCGATTTCAAACCGACGCAACCCGGCATTTCCTATCGCCTGCCGGGGCTATCGGCATTCATGTGGACGGTCTCGGTCGTGCCGCTCGGCATCGCACGCGGCGCGCTCGATGCCTTCATCGCGCTGGCGGCCAAGAAGCCGCGGCTCGGCGGCGGCGGCCTGCTGCGCGACGGCGAACTGGTGCAGTCGCTGGTCGGCCGCGCACTGGCCGTGCTGCGGTCCGCCCGTGCGCTATTGGTCGAGGCCATGACGGAGCTGATGGAAGCGGTCGAGAGCGCCGGCGACCGCCTGTTCGAGGCGCGGATCGCGTTCCGGATCGCCTGCGCCAATGCAGCCGAAGGCGCCGCCCGGATCGTCGAGATGATCGCGGCGCCGGCCGGGACGGCGGCGATCTTCGAAAGCGGCACGCTCGAACGGTCGATCCGCGACGTCCAGGCCGCGGTCAAGCACGTGGCGATGACGGCGAACAGCTACACGCTGGCGGGGCGCGTCAGCCTCGGCCTGCCGCTCGGCACCACGCGGTTCTGACGCGTGGCAGCGCCGAGCTCAAGATGACGGTGATGGATGTTGGCGCACGGCCTCTCCACGCGCGTCGTCTGACGAAAGCCAGGACCCATAACCACTGTTTTTAGTTGTGCGCGGGATCGTGGCCCCTGCGTCGCGCAACGACAAGCGGCTGGGGTAATGGGTCCTGGCTTTCGCCAGGACGACAATGGAGTATGTGGCTCCGTTCGCGCGTCAATAGACGAGCGTCGTCCCCGGCGGTTTCTCGAGCGCGGCCGCCAGCGTGCGATACTCGGTGCAGTCGGTGCCGCAGATCGCGGCGATCCGGCTCAGATGATATTCGGCCTGATCGCGGTTGCCCTGTTCGATTTGCCACAGCCCGTAGTAATTCCAGGTCAGCACATGGTTCGGATCGGCCTGCAACGCGCGCTCGTACCAGACCTGCGATTGCTTGTAGTCGCCGAGCTTGCGGTAGGAATAGCCGATCAGGTTGGCGACGTTGGGATGCTCGTCGTGGCCGAGCGCATGCAGCTGATCGATCCCGGCGGCATAGTCGTTGCGCTCGTAGATCGTCGCATAGGCGGTGCGGTAGCCGTCGCGAAACGTCGGGTCGTCGAACAGCGACGACTGCTTGGTCGGCTTCTTCGGCTTGTGCGTCGTCCTCCTCTCCCTTTGCTGGGGAGGGGACGCCGGCGGCGTGCTGTAGTCCGCGCCTCCGGCGGGGCCGCCGCCTGCCGCGATTGCTGATTGCGGCGGGCTCAGGACGAACGGCATGGTCAGGAGCGCCGCGAGCCCCGCAAGCTTCATCGGCGACGTGATCTTGGTCATAATGGCCTCCCGCTTTCGTTGGCGTGGAGTCTAACTCCGCGCCCTGCGAGACATTCCCGTGCGGTCGGAAAAAATGTTTGCGGCGCTCGCGGCCGCGCTCGCATCGGTGTTGGAAACTAACATCGGTGTTAGGATTGCGCGGTCGAGGTCCGGTGCGAGAGGCTATTTGTGCTCGAGATGCCAGGCGCCGTCCCAATCCGCTGCCGGCGGGGTCTGCCGGAAAGCCTCGACGCGGGCCTTCATCGCAAGTGACGGCCCGTCGCCCGGTACCGCGTCGAGCGCGGCGGCGAAGGCGCGCGTCGCGTCATCCCAGCGCTGCTGCCGATAGGCGGCGAGGCCCTCGGCGTAGTGCTGCACGAGCTGCGTCACGGCCGGCGTCAGCTCGCCCTTCTTGCCCATGATCTCGAACACGGTCTGCGGCTGGCTCTGGCCGACCACGACGAGGCGATCGATCTCGCGCAGTTCGATGCTGTCGGCGCAGCCGGCCGCGGTCGCATCCGAGATCAGGCTGCGGCTGCCGTAGAACTTGTTGGCGCCTTCGAGCCGCGAGGCGAGGTTCACGGTGTCGCCGAGCACGGTGTAGCTCATCATGAATTCGGAGCCGATGCTGCCGACCAGCGCCTCGCCGGTGGCGATGCCGATCCGGATGTCGCAGTCGGCCGGGATCGCGCGCACGCCGAGCAGTTCGGGCAAATCCTTGCGCAGCTGCGCGACGCGTCCGATCATGTCGATGGCCGCGAGCGCGGCAAGATGGGTCTGCTCGGTCTCCTCGACAAAGGGCGCGCCCCAATAGGCCATGATGGCGTCGCCGATGTATTTGTCGATGATGCCGCGATGGGCATGGATCGGCTCGGACATGGTCGAGAGATAGAGATTCATGATCTTGACCAGCCCGCGCGGCGTCACGCCCTCGCTCAGGGTGGTAAAACCCTTCATGTCGCAGAACACCACGGTCATGACGCGGCGCTGGCCTTCGGTGGCGGCGATCGCCGGCTGGTCGAGCAGGCCTTCGGCGATCCGCGGATTGATGTAGCGGCCGAAGGTCTCGCGGATGCGCTGGTTGTGGCGCAGCGTCTCGATCATGCGGTTGAAGGCGGCCGAGAGCTGGCCGATCTCGTCCTGCGTCGTGATGGTGATGGCGCCGTCGAGCCGGCCGGCCTCGACCTCCTTGGTGCCTTCCAGAAGCCGCATCACCGGGCGCGTGATGCCGCTGCCGACCAGCATCGCGAACATGAAGCCGAGCACCGCGGCGATCGCGGTGACGATCGCCGAGACGATGATGGCGTTGCGCTGCGCCCTCGTCACGTTCTTGGCGCTGTTGCCGACCTGGGCCAGCATGTCGGCGCGGATGCCTTCGATCCTGGCGTTGAACTCGTCGCGCAGCACCTCGGCGTGGAGCATGGTCTTGCGGGCGGAAGCGAAATCCTTGGCGTCGAGCTGATCGAGGACTTCGCTGTTCTCCTTGTTGAGCCGGACCAGCAGGTCGTTCAGGACATTGTCGATCCGGTCGTCGATGCGCCCGAGCGCGGCATTGTCGGAGGGCGTCGAGGGATCCTCGATGATCGCGACGATCAGCTTGCGCGCGGCATTGGCCTCCTCGGTGATGACGGGATTGATCTCCTCGAATGTCTTGCGCGCGGCGGTGTAGGTCTCGTCCTCGGCCGGTCCCTGCATCTTCGCCATCATCATCCGCCGCATCGCGAGCGAGCGCTCGAGCGAACGGACATTGACGCGGGCGAGATGTGCGTAGGCCGGAATGTAGCGGTTGGTCAGCTCGTCCAGGAGGTGGCCGACCTGGCCCGCCATCACCATCGACAGCAGCGATGTCACCACCGCGAGGATGATCAGCCCCGTGGCAATGCCGACAATCTTCTGTCTGATCGACTTTCGAAACATGCCCTGCGCCAGCCCGGCCGCCGCCGTCTCTCCAGCCGGCGGTCAATCAGCTAATAGAGTTCCGCCCGGCACCGTGCAAGCAGGTGGGCGGCGCTAGCGCAGCCCCTCATAGACCATCAGGCCGCGGGCGACCGCGAGCTTCCGCAGTGCACGCGGCACGAACCGCTCCGGCGGATGCAGATAGCGCCACGAGGTCAGCGTGAGATCGCGCAGCGTGGTGGTGGTGTCCTCGAACGGCGCGAGGAGCCCGGTCAGGCTCGCTGGCACGTGGACGCGGGCGGTGAAGGGCAATAGCAGCAGTTCGAAATATGCTTTTGTGCCCGCCGCGTCGATTGCGGTGAGGCCGGCGATCGCCGGCAGCGTCTCCTCGGCGACGCAGGTGATGATGTCCTCGACCTCGCGGCGGCTCGCGCCGTTGAACAGCGCCGAAAAGCTCTGATTCTTGAGGTCGCAGCCGAGCAGGGCGGAGATCCGCGTGCCGGCGACGCGGAAGGGGTGGCCGGCCTCATTGTCGTAGGACAATACGAAGATGTCGGCCAGCAGCTCGCGCACCGCGGACGGCTCGAACTCGCTCCGATCAGGTGCGCGCGCATTGCCACGCTTCGCATTCCAATAAGCGAAGAATTCGCGGCTGGAGCTGTGCTTCATCTAAAGAACCTTGCCCGGCACCTGTCTCGCCGGGACACATCTGTGCCGGTTTCGCGCAAGCGCCTTTCCTTCTCTGTTGTGCAGGGAACCCTGTGCAGCGTCCATGCCGGGGCCGCGTTTTGGGCGGCTTATGGGCAGCTTTGTGCCGTTAACGTAAATTTAACTATGCGCTTGGCGGCCGCCCGATGCCCGCGTAGGGTCCGCTTATTCCCGTTCACGCCGGCTGCCCCAAGCGCCAGCGTCGGACACGTACACAGGTGGCGTCAAACAGTTTGGTCACCGCGCGGGGAGGGGTGGGGATGCCCCCAAATCCCTCCGGGGCGCGAGAAGATCAGCAGACCGAGGGAGGGCGTTCTCAGCGCCCTCCCTTTTTCTTCTTTTGTCGGGTCTCATTTCTCTCGTGTCCCGGACGCAGCGCAGCGCGAAAGCGCTGCACTGCAGAGCCGGGACCCATGCCAAACGCGATCAAGAATTGAGCTTCGCGCTCAAATCCCGCCAATCCGGATTAAGCCCTTCGATCAATTTGATCTTCCATGCGCGCCGCCACCGCTTCAGGGAGTGCTCGCGTGCACGCGCCTCCAGGATGGAGTCGAACGCTTCGAAGTAAACCAGCTGATCGACGCCGTATTGTCGTGTGAACCCCGGAACGAGCTTGGCTTTGTGCTCGGTGATACGGCGCGCAAGGTTGTTGGTCACGCCGACATAGAGGGTCCCGTTTCGTCCGCTTGCGAGGATGTAGACGAAGAATTGTGGGCTCATTTTCAACCCGGATGAGGGTAGAGAGATGAGAGTTTCGCAAGTTCGGCGAGCGTTGCCAATTGCCGTGGGTCCCGGCTCAGCGTCGCAACACTTCGTGCTGCGCCGCGTCCGGGACACGGAGAGTTTGCCCCAATTGCCCCCAATTGTGCACTTGCACAGTGCGGTGAAAGCCGCCTATCTGGGCCTCAAGCACCGTAGCGAGGTCCGCGACCCCTTGGACTCCCATTCTGACTTACCGCCCGCGCCGCCGCCGGAGGCGCCGCGCGAGCCGATCCTCACTTTGCCGCCGGCGCTCACCGCCTACATCGTCCTGCTCGCGGTGATCCATCTGCGTGTGCTGCTGCCGCCGGAATTGGAAAACTGGACCATCGACGTCTTCGGCTTCATCCCGAAGCGCTACGATTCGACGCTGCTCGACATCACCTTCCCGGGCGGCGACGGCGCCAAGGTCTGGACCTTCGTCAGCTATTCGCTGCTGCACGCCAATCTCACCCATATCGGCTTCAACGTGCTGTGGCTGTTGCCGTTCGGCAGCGCGCTGGCGCGGCGGTTCGGCGCGGTGCGCTTCTTCATCTTCATGGCGGTGACGGCGGCCGCCGGGGCGCTCGCGCATCTGTTGACCCATGAGCACGCGATCGCGCCGATGATCGGGGCGTCGGCGTCGGTGTCGGGCACGATGGCGGCGGCGATCCGCTTTGCCTTCGTCAAGGGCAGCTTCCTCTCGTTCAGCCGGGGCGATGCCGAGGCGGCGGCCAGGGTGCCTGCGCTGTCGCTGTCGCAGGCGCTGCGCAACGGGCGCGTGCTCGCATTCCTGGCGATCTGGTTCGGCGTCAACATCGTGTTCGGCGTCGGCTCGCTGGCGATCGGCGGCGACGACGTCAGCGTCGCCTGGCAGGCCCATATCGGCGGTTTCCTCGCGGGGCTGCTGCTGTTCGCGCTGTTCGACCCGATCCCGCGCACGCGAGATGATGCTGCAGATGCGTCATCGGTGGACCAGTCCGGCCGCGTCTGATCGCCGCTTGCGGGCGCACGCGAATTCCTCCATCATCTTTGCAACGCGAGATAACGCGGGCTGAAAAATGCAGCCCTGCTACTGAACGCGCCGCGGAACCGAAATCGGCGCGGAACTGTTGATTGATAGCTCAACGAACAGTCTCGATCCCCAGCGCAAGGGGACGCGAACGGATTCAGGGAGGCGACAATGACGGTACGTTCCATTCTCGATGCAAAGGGCCACCAGATCATGAGCGTCGAGCCCGGCGCAAAGCTCTCGGCGGCGGTCAAGCTGCTCGGCGAGCGCAGGATCGGCGCGGTGCTGGTGATGGATCAGGGCCGGATGGAAGGCATCCTCTCGGAGCGCGACATCGTGCGGGTGCTCAGCGAGCGCGGCGCTGCCGTGCTCGATGAGCCGGTGAGCACAGTCATGACCAGGAAGGTCGTGAGCTGCCGCCAGTCCGACACGGTCAGCGGCATCATGGAGATGATGACGACGGGAAAATTCCGCCATTTGCCCGTGGTCGAGGACGGCAAGGTGGTCGGGCTGATCTCGATCGGCGACATCGTCAAGCGGCGCGTGCAGGAATACGAGCACGAGCAGGAAGCGCTGCGCGACTACATCAAGACGGCCTGACTCCTCAACGGCCTGAATCTTTATTGGCCGTTGCCGGCGGTGCCGCTCGACGGCGGCACCAGGATATCGATCGCTTCCTCGATGGCGCCGATGGCGCGTTCGGCGGCGCGGATGCCGTGTGCGATCAAATCATCGGCGCGGTGGAAGTCGAACCAGCCGATCTGGCCGACCCGCGGCGAGATCAGCATGTCGGGCGGATCGCCGGCCAGCCGCGCGCGGGTGATGCGGTCCTGCATGATGTTGAAGGCGTCCACCATGACGCTCGAGATACCGGGCCGCGTCGCGCTGCCGAAGAATTCGCGCTTCATGGTGCGCTCGGCGGAGAAGAAACGGCTGAAGCGGCGCTTCGGCGGCTCGGGCGAGGGCTCCGGCTCCAATGTCGCTTCGGCGGTCACCGCGACCGTGACCTCGGGGGCCGGCGCGGCTGCACCATGATTGTAGATCGTGGTCGAGTGCGCGAACACGTCGCTGGAGAGGTTGGCCGCGATCACGATCTCGGCGCCGAGCGCGCGCGCTGCCGAGACCGGCACCGGGTTGACCAGCGCACCGTCGACCAGCCAGCGGTCGCCGATCAGGACGGGGGCGAAGATGCCGGGCAGGGCGTAGGAGGCGCGCATCGCATCGACCAGCGGGCCGTGGGTCAGCCAGATCTCGTGGCCGGTGCGCACCTCTGTCGCGACACTGGCGAACTTGACCGCGAGGTCCTCGATCATGGACTTGCCCAGCGCCGCCTCGATCTCGGCGGCCAATTTGGCGCCGCCGATCAGGCCGGAGCCGTTGAGACGGATGTCGAGATAGCCGAGCACGCTGCGCGGCTGCAGGCCGCGCGCCCATTGCTCCAGCGTCTCGATATGACCGGCCGCATAGGCGCCGCCGACCACGGCGCCGATCGAGGTGCCGACCACCACATTGGGGACGATGCCGTGGGCCAGCAGGGTCTTGATGATGCCGATATGGGCAAAGCCGCGCGCCGCGCCGCCGCCGAGCGCGAGCCCGATCACCGGACGGCGGACCGGTCCCAGTCCCACCTTGTCGGGGCCGTCGGAGCTCTTCTGGCCGCGGCCCATCCAGCTATCCAACACGATCAATCTCCTGCCGACGCAAGGTTAAGCCCGGCAGCGGGCCTGCGCCAGCGACGTTGATGTTCATGGTTAGTCCTGAAGGCATGGTTCATGCCGGTTGGACGGCCGTAGGTGGGGATTGTGACTGGACCGCGACGTCGTGGCTAACATCGGCTTGAACGCCTGGTTCCAACAGGGGACGGCGCCGCCGGGGATCGCCATGACGGCTTGAATTTGCCGCGTTTTCGTTGAAAAGCATGGGCCCATGACTTCCAGGGGCGGCAATGGCATCGGCAGGTGCGGGCGGAGCATGCGGCTCCTTCCGCTGGTCGTGCTTGTGGCCGTGATATCGGCCCTGATGCCCGGTTCCGCCTCGGCGCAATGGTTCAGCGATCGGCCGCCGCCGGTGCCGCCGGCCGCAGTCCCGGAGGCGCCGGCCGCGCCTGCGCTCAATCTGGCGCCGCCCTCTGGGGCCGGATCTGGCCCCACTTTGCCGGGCCCGCTGAGCCAGCCGACCATCGTCCAGCCATCGGTGGCGACCATGCCGCCGGTGACGCCGCCACCGGGCACCCCGACCGCGGGCCAGGCGGTGCTGGCGCTGACCGCGCGCTACGGCAAGGATATGGCGCCCATCAATGGCGGGCTGGTCTGGCGGGTGTTCGCCGACAAGCCCGACGAGAACGGCACCTTCAAGCTCATCCGGGAGGATCGCGGAGCGACGCCGAACATCGTGCTGCCGCCTGGCAATTACGTCGTCCATGTCGCGCTCGGCCTGGTCAGCGCGGTGCGCGCCGTCAGCCTGAAGTCGGAGACCGACAAGGAATCCTTCGTGCTACCGGCCGGCGGCCTGCGCATCGAGGGCCGGGTCGGCAGCAGCAAGATCCCCAGCAACCAGATTTCGTTTGCGATCTACAAGGGCAGCCAGTTCGATGGCTCGGATCGCGGCCCATTGGTGCCGAGCGTCGCCGCCGGCGACGTCGCGCTGCTGCCGGAAGGCACCTACTACATCGTGTCCAATTATGGCGACGCCAACTCGGTGGTGCGCTCGGACATCCGCGTCACGGCGGGCAAGCTGACCGACGTCACCGTCACCCATCGCGCCGCCGTCATCACGCTGAAGCTGGTCGGCGAGAAGGGCGGCGAGGCGCTGGCCAACACCGCATGGTCGGTGATCACGCCGGGCGGCGACGTGATCAAGGAATCGATCGGCGCGTTCCCGCGCGTCGTGCTGTCCGAGGGCGAATATCGCGCGATCGCCAAGAACGAAGGGAAGGTGTTCGAGCGACCCTTCAACGTCGTCAACGGCGTCGACGGCGAGGTCGAGGTCATCGCGCGCTGACTTGCGTGCGAAACCTTCATGCGACTGTCATAGTCTCTAACCCGAACTAACCATCGCGCGAATTTTTGCCGTCATAATCGTGCCCGCGCTGCACCGCACGCCCCACTTTTTACATGACGTTAAGCCCGGTGGACGTTGGATGCCGCGGGGACAAGCGTTTGCGTGAGCGGGGCGTGCCATGGTCATGGCCAACAACAAATCAGCCAAGACATCGACAAAGACATCGGCCAAATTCAATTCCGAGATGTTCGCCGACGTGCCGGTCCTGCAGCGCAAGTGGCAGGCGGCCGTACGTCCGGGCGAGAAGTTGCCGCATTATGAGGACGTGATGCTCGGCAGTCTCGGCCGGCTTGCGGACCATATCGTGCTGCTGCGGGACGTCGATGATGCGCTCCGGGTTTCCCAACCCGGCCGCTACGTCCAGGGCTGGCTGAACGACGATCGCTGGGACATCCCGCTCGGAGCACTTCCGCCGGATTGCGCCACCGCACTGACCGAAGCCGCGGCGAACGCGCGCGAGAACTGCCGTCCCTACCTCGCCTCGGCGCATTGCGTGCGTGAAGGGCTGGTGCGGACCTATGACGTGCTGGCGCTGCCGACGCGGTCGCGCTGGGGCGGCATGCTGGTCGGGGTCTATGTCAACGAGCGCAACGCGCAGTACAATCTCCTGGATACGATCTTCTCCGCCACCGATGAAGGCGTGCTGTCGCTCGCCGCGATCCGCGATGCGCGCGGCGAACCGGCCGACTTCCAGGTCGTGCATCTCAACGAGGGCGCCGCCAGGCTCCTGATGCAGCCCGCGACCGATCTTTTGTGGCGCAGGCTCAGCGCCGGCGGCAATCCGCTGGCTGCGTCCGAGGTGACCCGAACACTGCGTTCCTTCGTCGGCGGCGGCGCCGGCGGCCAGTTCGAGATCGACAGCGGCGATCGCTGCCTGCGGCTCGGCGTCACCGCGTTCGGCGATATGCTGTCGCTGACGGTGTCCGACGTCACCGCGCTGAAGCAGCGCGAGGTCTCGTTCCGCCTGCTGTTCGAGAACAACCCGATGCCGATGTGGGTGTTCGACGCCCATACGATGGATTTCCTCAGCGTCAACGACGCCGCCGTTCAGCACTACGGCTATTCCCGCGAACAGTTTCTCGGCATGACGCTGCGCCAGATCTGGCCGGAGGATGAGTGGTCCGTGCACAGCGCGGCGTTGCGCGAGATCGGCGACGTCTACCAGTCGAACCGCGATTGGCGCCACATCCGCGCCGATCGCGCCGAGATCCACGTGCTGACCTTCGGCCGCAAGGTGACGTTCGAGGGCCGCGACGGCTACCTGGTCGCGATCGTCGACATCACCGAGCGTCGCGCCGCCGAAGCGCGCATCGCCCACATGGCGCATCATGACGGGCTCACCAACCTGCCGAACCGCGACTTCTATCAGGAGCGGCTGGGCGAGGCGCTGGAGCGCAGCCGGTCCGGCCACAAGCGCGTCGCGGTGATGGGCATCGATCTCGATCTGTTCAAGAACGTCAACGATTCCTTCGGCCATCCGATGGGCGACCGGCTGCTCAAGCTGGTGGCGGACCGGCTGCGCGCGGAGGTCCGCGGCGACAACGTCGCGGCCCGGCTCGGCGGCGACGAGTTCGCGATCGTGCTCGCGGCCGATGTCTCGCCGAACGACGCCAGCGCCTTCGCCGAGCGGCTGATCGGCACGTTGAGCGCACCCTACGATATCGACGGGCTCGAGGTCGTGGTCGGCGCCAGCATCGGGATCGCGCTATCGCCGGGCGACGGCACGACGTCGGAAGAGCTGATGCGCAACGCCGACATGGCGCTGTACCGCGCCAAGTCCGAGGGCGGCGGCGTGCACCATTTCTTCGAGCCGGAAATGGACCAGCAGGCGCAGAAGCGCCGCGACATGGAGCGCGATTTGCGCCCGGCCTTTACGACCGGCGAGTTCGAGCTGCACTACCAGCCGCTGATCGATATCGCGGCCGATCGCATCTCCGGCTTCGAGTCGTTGCTGCGCTGGCGGCACCCGCACAAGGGCATGATCTCGCCGGCGGAGTTCATCCCGGTCGCCGAGGACATCGGCCTGATCGTCGCGCTCGGCGAATGGGTGCTGCGCGAGGCCTGCGCGGAGGCGATGAAGTGGCCGGCCGACGTCAAGATCGCCGTCAATCTGTCGCCTGTCCAGTTCCGCAGCCGCAACCTGGTGCAGGCCGTGATCTCGGCGCTGGCGCATTCCGGCCTGCCGGCGCGTCGGCTCGAGCTCGAGATCACCGAGTCGGTGTTCCTGGCGGAGACCGAAACCAATCTCGCGATCCTGCATCAGCTGCGCGAGCTCGGCGTCAGCATCTCGATGGACGATTTCGGCACCGGCTATTCCAGCCTGAGCTACCTGCGCAGCTTCCCGTTCGACAAGATCAAGATCGATCGTTCCTTCGTCAAGGACCTGGCGCGGCGTTCCGACTGCCTCGCGATCGTGCGCGCGATCTCCGGTCTCGGCCGCAGCCTCAACATCACCACGACCGCGGAGGGCGTGGAGACCGTCGACCAGCTCGACTGGTTGCGTGCTGAAGGCTGCAACGAGGTGCAGGGCTTCTTGTTCAGCGCCGCGAGGCCGGCAGGCGAGATCGCGGCGCTGCTGAGCGGCTTCGCGGAGCGCGCGTCGAAGGCAGCGTGATCGCTGGTATCGCTCGTCATGCCCGGGCTTGACCCGGGCATCCATCTCACTGCGGACGATTGCCTCTGGTTTGCCTCTGCGTTTGGCAGGCAGAGTTGCAAACGAATGGTTGGCACAATATCGTCGATGGTCCGACGACCGGTCATCTCGGGAGCCAACAAACATGAATGTGGTCTCAGCGCCCAGCAGGATCGATCGCCCTCCGGGAAAGGTCGACGTCGTATCTGCCTGGCGAGGTGCGGAGATGAAGGTCAATCCCGATCGGTGGTTGATATCGCTCACCGCCAGCGAGATCGCGGAGATCGAGGACGCGGCTGAATCATATCTTGGCAAGAGCAAGAAAATCGCCGACATCACCAAGGAAAGCTTTCTGCTTCCTCACTTCGGCGCGCACCTGGAAGAGCTCAAGAGAGAGCTCCTGGTTGGCCCGGGTTTCGAACTGATACGCGGGCTGCCTGTGGCCAAGTACAGCCAGGAGCTCGCCGCTGCAATATTTTGCGGGGTGGGCGCGCATCTCGGATCGGCGCGGTCTCAAAACGCAGCGGGTCACATTCTTGGTCACGTCCGCGACATCGGCGCCGATGCGAAGGATCCGAACACCCGAATCTACCAGACTTCGGAAAGGCAAACATTCCACACCGATTCTTCCGACGTGGTCGGACTGTTGTGCATTCGCGAGGCGATGGAGGGAGGCGACTCTCTTCTTGTCAGTACGGCGACGATCTACAACGAGATGTTTGACGCGCGTCCCGACCTTGCCGCCCTGTTGTTTGATCCCATCGCGACAGACCGGCGAGGCGAGGTGCCGGAGAACGAGAAGCCGTATCTTGAGATTCCGGTGCTGAATTGGCATGCCGGGTTCCTGACCGGCTTCTATCAGCGTCAGTATATCGACAGTGCGCAGCGCTTTCCCGATGCGCCACGACTGACGCCGGCTCATGTCGAGGCCCTCGATCTGTTTGACGCGCTTGCAAACGACCCGGCGCTGCATTTCGGCATGCGGCTCCAGCCGGGGGACATGCAGTTCGTTTACAATCACGCTCTGTTGCACGATCGGACAGCGTTCCGCGATTGGCCCATCGCAAGCCAGAAACGCCATTTGTTGCGGCTCTGGCTGAGCATGGAAGGCGACCGACCGCTGCCCGACTGCTTCAAGCAGCGCTATGGTTCGATCGAGATCGGCAACCGTGGCGGCATCATTACCAAGGGTACCAGTCTGAACGTGCCGTTGGATTGAAGATCGTATCATGCGGGTCTTCTGGATCGGAGTTGGAGTCATCGCGGCCTCGATTTTCGCCGTCGTCCCGTTGTTCGCGAAGATCAGTTGTCGCGCGCGGCGGAGCCCTCTCGAAGTAGCTTGGACCTACGAGCACGGGTGCATGGTGAACGTCCGTGGCGTCCTGATTCCTGAGGCGAACATCAGCGTTGGCGTTGGGCCTACGCCAGCGCCCTCACGCCGCTGAATGACCGCGCGTATTCATAAGTTCGGCCATGTCCGCTTCGCTCCAATAACGACCGCTGTTGTGCAACCGCAACAAATGGCTCATGGGCGATCTGCTGACGTCCGGGCTACCAAGGGGCAGCGTCCAGAACGAGGCGTCCAGCCGAAACAAGCAGCGCTGCGTAAGTAAAGAGCATCCCGAAACCGCGCACTGCCTCCAGTCCGCGAAGCATGCCAATTGCATGTAGGAGCCGCCCCAACGCAAGCGTCGTCCCGATGGCGACAACCATCCAGGCCGGGGCGACCTGCGCCTCGACCAGGCACAGCGAAATCACCCCGAGCGGAACGTACTCGATGAAATTACCCTGGGCGCGAATGCGCCGACGCAGCGTCTCATCGGCGCTGTCGCCTACCATCTTCCCGACCTTTGCGCGGCGCAGCGAAATGGGAAACGACAGGGCGACAAGGGCGACAGCGAAGGTTGCCACAAATATGGAAGTGATGGGAAGTACAGTCATGGCTAGCGCGCGCTGTCGATGATTGCGCCGCCGTCAGCGGTGAGGCTGGCTCCTGTTACGAACCGTGCGTCCTCGCTCGCAAGGAACAAGACGACCGGCGCCACGTCATTGTCCGGCGAGCCGTGACGGGCAAGCGCGTTTGTCGGCGCGGGTACGTTTGCAGCAGGATCCCATGTCTCCGCGAGCGGCAGAATGTTGTTCACGGTGATCTTGTCGGCGCCCCATTCGCGCGCCGTGGTCCGGGTTAGGGCGCGAACGGCCTCTTTCGCCATATTGTAAGGCCCGTAACCGGGCAAACCGATGACTCCCGCCATCGACCCAAAGTTGATGACGCGCCCTTCACCGCTTGCTTTAAGATGGGGATAGCAGGTCTGCATCGTCCGCAGATAGGCGATCGGTCCCGTCTCGAAATTGCGCTGCAATTGCTCCGCTGAAAGATCAATGATGGATGAGAGAGGCGCAGACGGGTCGAAGGCGTTGTTCACCAGAATGTCGACACGGCCATAGGAAGCGAACACCTTATCTACCGCGATCTTGATCTGGTCAGCCTTACTGATATCGCAGACGACGCTCAGTGCCGTACCACCGGCCGCTTCGATCTCCGCGACGACAGCATCCACGTTTGCCGGTGTGAGTGACAGGACCGCGACCTTTGCGCCTTCCGCTGCGAACAGCTTCGCGGTAGAGCGGCCGATGCCGCGACCGGCGCCAGTGACGATGGCAACTTTTCCTGCGAGTCGATTCATGTTCATTTCCTTCGTTGTTGTGTTGATCGTTTTTCCTCGCGTCAGAGCAGCCCGTAGGGCGACGCGATTGCGCGAGCGGCGTTCTGCGTAACGAAAGAAGTGATGAGCAACGCGAGGCCCACGACGGCGGGCGCGGCCTCGTTGGGCTTCCGAACGGCGACGTGCGCCAAGCCGGCTAACAGTAGATGATAGAACATGCCGGCGTAAGCGAGATCGCTGAGCCCCACGGTGACGCGCGAAAGAATTGCGGCTGTGCCCAAGATCTTCACGGTGATCATGAGGGACACGAGGTAGGTCGGGTATCCGAGATCGGCGAGAGCCTGCCGCACCGATTTCCCTTTCGTCAGGTACATAAGGGCGGAGGACAGGTACAGCAGGCTCAAGAGTGCCGTGCTAATCCAGTAGGTGTAAATCGTAGCCATTCGGTCGTCGTGATTGCTGATGCGACAGCAACTCCTCTGTTCGTGCTGATTTGCGTTGCAGCTGCAATTTCCCTGTGCCTTGCAACGCACGCCGAAAATGCGGATCAAGATGGTTCTTCGCAAGTAGGATGAATAACCTGATGTAGGTATGGAGAAGCAGACTATGAAAGACGCCAAGGTAAACATGCACGAGGAAATGCGGCGCGCGTTCGCGCTGCTCTCAGGCAAGTGGAAACTGGAGATCATGTGGCTGCTCAATCAGCGGGTCTATCGCTTCGGAGAGCTTCGAAAAGCGATCCCCGGCATCACCCAGCACATGCTTACGGCGCAACTTCGCGAACTCGAAGCAGATGGCCTCGTATCGCGCACGGTATTCGCGGAAGTGCCGCTCCGGGTCGAATATGAAATCACCAAAAAGGCGCGGGGGCTCGGTCCCACGATGGAGGCGCTAACGGCATGGTGGCATGAGTATGGAAAGACCGTGCCAGCAAAATCGGGCGGCCGTGGCCGCAAGGCCAGAGTCTGAATGCTTTAACTCAAGCCGAGAGCGAAGCCAAACTGCCAGCGCTTTCGAAAGTTCGCCATGGGTCATTCTCGACCAATTTGGCCGGGATAATCGGTTGGCTGATGTCCGCTTTACCGGCAAACCGATGCTGCCCAACAAAGCCGCGTGGTGTGCAGGGCTTCCTGTTCAGCAGCGAGGCTCGGGGAAACGAGCGGATTTGCGGAGCGTGCGTCGAAGGCGGCCTGACGCGTCAGGCCCGATGTGCGACCGCATTATCGATTGACATGGTCGCGCCGGAGTGTTCACGTCGGTTTGGCGCGAACCGCGGCGAATAGATCGGCTTGTTCGACGCCGGCGAAGGATCGCCGTCATCTTATCCGCACAATTTGGTCAAGTTCCGGCGCAGCTGGCTGCCATGCCGGACTCGTCGCGTTTCGCAGCCCAGCAAGGAAAAGCGATGCAGGTATTGGTTCGCGACAACAATGTCGAGCAGGCACTTCGCGTGCTGAAGAAGAAGATGCAACGCGAGGGTGTCTTCCGGGAAATGAAACAGCGGCGGTCCTACGAAAAGCCCTCGGAACGGAAGACCCGCGAAAAATCCGAAGCCATTCGCCGCGCACGCAAGCTCGCCCGCAAGCAGGCGATCAGGGAAGGATTGCTTCCGGCGCCGCCGAAAAAGAAGCTCCCGGAGCGGAAGCCGGCCTTGCCGCAGCTCGCCAGCAAGGTAGGCGCAGCGTAAACGGCGCCCTGGTCACGAGCGGAATGACGAGCTAGCGAGGCATTTCCCGGGCGACTATCGCGGTGAAAACCCGCGGTTGGCCGATCAACGTTCAACGCAACGGCATTCGAAACGTGAAGATCGTTTCGCTGTCGTTGGAATCGACGGTCAGCGTTCCGTCATGGGCTTTTGCGATTTCGGACGAAATGAAAAGACCCAGGCCCAAGCCTTGCAGCGATTGTTGGACGTGACCGCGATAGAATGGCTGAAACAGCTTCGCCATGGCTTCGGGGGAAATCGCCGATCCCGAATTTGAGATGCAGAGCTCGAACTCCCCGGCCAGCGTCGTCGCCTCGACGAAGATCGGCCGTTCCGACGAGCCGTGCGTAATGGCGTTGGCGAGCAGGTTGGAGATGAGCTGGCCAATACGCGGGCCGTCGCAATAGACGTCGTCGCTCAGCCTGAGATCGGTCTCGATCTTCCTGCCCGGGTGAATCGAGCGAAGCTCCTCGACGACGTGATTGATCACCGGCTCGACGGACTGGCTGGAGCAGTTCAACGAAATCCCCGCACCCAGCCGGCCACGCGTGAAGTCCATGATGTTGTCGATCAGGCTCGCCATCCGGGCGACGCTTTGGTGCATCGTGGCGAGAATTTCCGTCTCTCTATCCTTTGCCTTTGGAAGCATGCGCACGCCTGCGGAAATCGACGCGAGCGGATTGCGCAGGTCGTGCCCCAGGACCGCGATGAACTGTTCGCGGAGTTCGGCCGTCTTTCGTTCGTCGAGAAGCGTCGCCTCGCTCCTCTTCAATCGATCGAACGCATCGAGCTGCGTTGCGATGAGTTCGGCAAACAGCCGAAACGTTTCGATCGTTCCCGGATCTGACAGTTTTGCAGGCTTGGGATCGATCGCACAGAGCGTCCCGAAGAACGATCCGTCCCCGAGGATGATCGGCATCGAGATATAGCTTTGAAGGCCGTATTGCCTCGGCGTGTGGTGCGAGCAGTAGATCGCATCGTCCGCAACGCTGTCGATGACGACCGGCTCGCGGCTGGCTCGAATTTCATCGCAGATCGTCGATTTGACGTCGAGCTCGCCGCCTGGCTCAAGACCGAATTTCAAATAGTCCAACGACGCGCAGCAGATCCATCGATCTTCGGTGACGCGCGCGACCGCTGCGAACCCCATGCCCGTCGTACGGCAAACCGCATCGAGAATCCGTGGAACCGCATCAATGTTCTGGACGGCCGCAATGTCGGCCCTGAGATCTTCAGACAGAGGCGGCGCGCCTGGCGTCCGGTCGACCATGTTTCCTTGCACATCCTCGCGGAACAAAAGACCCTGGTCTGGACGTCCCGACTGCCCATTTGACCGGCGTGCATTTAAGCACCGTTACCGGAAATAGCGACGGAAACTTGGTGGAACAATCCAGCGCCCCGCATATTGTGCTCATGGTCAGGACCGGAAGGTGGAAAGCCCATGCCCACGTGAACATATCGCGCAGGAAGGCGGGTGTCGTATTGGTTGTCGAGGATGAATTCCTCATCCGCCTGAACGCTGTCGATATGATCAGGCAAGCCGGGTTCGACACCATCGAGGCGACCGACGCGGATCAGGCCATACTGATCCTCGAGAGCCGCAACGACATCGTTGCCGTATTTACCGATGTGCAGATGCCGGGCTCGATGGACGGCTTGCGGTTGGCAAGAACGATCCGCGGACGTTGGCCGCCCGTCAAGATCATCGCGACCTCAGGCGACGTCACCGTGGGTCTGCAGGACATCCCCGAAGGAGGGCGGTTCTTGTCGAAGCCCTACACGCAGGCTCAGGTCACCGCGGCAATCGCCGAAGCCTGCTAAAGCGCGATTGCGGTTCGACTCAGCTCCGTGGGCTTGCAAGGGCTGCGTCATCGACAATGGCGGAGTTCGGATGCGGGCCGGAAGCATAGGCCGTTCGGCCGGGAACCGATCGCTATGGCTTCAAGGGATCGAAGATGAATGCGGCCTTGAAGACCGGGCGGTCGCTGGTGCGCACCTCGATCGCCATGTCATGGCGCTCATCAAGCGGCGTCAAATCCTTCGCCAAATCAGCGAGTGACATCGCCGCCTCGACCGCGGCCGCGGCCTGATCGCTGAGGTCCAGTCCTTCCTCGTCGGGATAGAGGAATTGGCCGTCCTTGATGTCGAAGTAATAGCGCGTCATGGCCGCTCGCTTGAAGGAGCCCAACGATCGGGTGCCGTCGAGCGCAAGGCGGCGCCCCTAGGCCGGAGCATCGCCCCGGCTGGCGCTCGCTAGCTCGATCACCGTTTTGGTCTCGGCTTCGGCTTCAGCTGGGCGATCGGCTCAGCTGACTCCTTGGCCAACCTCAACTCGCGCAGGCGCGCCATGTTGGTGCGAATCGCGGCGTCCTGTTTGGCCACGTCTGCGATCGCCCGGGCGCCTTCTTCCTTCGCCAAGCGCTGTTTCTCGGCTCTCGCCGTCTGCGCCGACGGCAGACTGCCGGTCGCCTTGGACACTAGACCCGAAGGTTTTCAGCGCTGCTCTTGCCGCGCTTGGTGTCTACCGTGACCTCATACGAAAGCTTCTGGCCCTCGGCCAGGCCGGAAAGACCGGCGCGCTCGACTGCGCTGATGTGAACAAACACATCGCTGCCGCCGTCGTCCGGCTGGATAAAGCCAAAGCCCTTGGTGGCGTTGAACCACTTCACGGTCCCAGTTGCCATAGTCGCGTCCTTTACATTGTTCGCCGCCGATTATTCGGGGCGTTCGCGTTCCAGCTGATTGGCTGCTGCAAGCCTGGAGCCGATGTAGTTCGAGAGATCACCGACTTCCTCGTCGAGGGTCGCTTTCGACAACCCGACGGAAGCAGCCATTTCCCCGCATCGGAGAGTTAGCGCAGGCACGCTTTGTTCGGCGCCCAAGGCGCCGCGCGGCTCGCGCGCATGGACGCTGTTCGCGATCCAGAAATCTATGAATTCACGGGCATTGTTGCTCACGAGAGCAGCTCCTGCGGCACGAAGGCGGGAGCACAATCATCTCTCAGGTACCGAGGCCCAGTTTCGTTCCCGGCAATGTCTGCAACATTGCACGATTTCATCCGGCATTGCTAGGCCGAATTCGGGCGCTCCGCGTCCTAGAAACGCGTCACGACGTCGGACAGCGCAGGGCGCGGGCGATCCTCGCTCGGCCTGGTCGGGGTGCCGATATGGATCATGGCGACGAGCTTCTCGTCTGGCTTGAGGCCGAGACCGTCGAGCACGTCGCGGTCGAACACGAACCAGCCGGTCAGCCAGCAGGCGCCGTAGCCGAGCGCGCTCGCCGCGGTGACGATGTTCATCGCGCTCGCGCCGGCCGACAATTCCTGCTCCCACGGCGGCACCTTCGGGTGCGGCCTGGTGAAGGAGACCACGCCGATCACCAGCGGCGCATCGGTCAGGCGCTTCTTCTCGACCTCGATGTCGGAGGCCGGCGCGCCGGGATTCTTCCGGGCAAACACCTTTGCGATCACGTCGCCGGCGCGGGCGCGGGCCTCGCCCTCGAACACGACGAAGCGCCAGGGCGCGAGCTTGCCGTGGTCGGGCACGCGCGCGCCGATCGTCAAGATGGTCTCGAGCTCGGCCGCCGACGGGCCGGGCCCGGTCATCTCGCGCGGTTTCATCGAGCGGCGGGTCTTCAGGAGTTCAATGGCATCGGGCACGAAAATGTCCTCAGGAACTGGGTGGCCGTGTCCCCGAGATAGGGACACGGCCGGGCCTGCGAAAGCCAATTTAGACCGATTGTGAAGCTCAGGCGACCGACCGCGTCCGCCTGACGTCGGGCGGGGTCGCTTCGTCCACCAGCGCGGCGATCGCCTCGTCGGTCGGCATCACGGTCTGCCGCTCGCTGCCGAGGCGGCGGACCGACACCGAATGCGTCTCGGCCTCCTTCTTGCCGACCACGAGCAGGGCCGGGATCTTGGCCAGCGAATGCTCGCGGACCTTGTAGTTGATCTTCTCGTTGCGCAGGTCGATCTCGACCCGCAGGCCCGCGCGGCGCGCAGCGGCCGCGACCACCTTGGCGTATTCGTCGCCCTCGGAGGTGATGGTGGTGACCACGACCTGGGTCGGCGAGAGCCAGAGCGGGAAGTTGCCGGCATAGTGCTCGATCAGGATGCCGATGAAGCGCTCCATCGAGCCGCAGATCGCACGATGCACCATCACCGGCGCCTTTTTCGATCCGTCATGATCGATGTAGAACGCGCCGAACCGTTCCGGCAGGTTGAAGTCGACCTGGGTGGTGCCGCACTGCCAGTCGCGCCCGATGGCGTCGCGCAGCACATATTCGAACTTCGGCCCGTAGAACGCGCCTTCGCCCGGATTGATCTCAGTCTTGATGTGGTTGTTCTTGGCCTGGATCTCGTGCAGCACCGTCGCCATCACGCGCTCGGCGTGATCCCACATCTCATCGGTGCCGACCCGCTTGTCCGGCCGGGTCGACAGCTTGACGGTGAGCTCGCCCTCGAAGCCGAAATCGGAATAGGTCGACATGATCAGGTCGTTGATCTTGAGGCACTCATCGGCGAGCTGCTGCTCGGTGCAGAACACATGCGCGTCGTCCTGGGTGAAGCCGCGCACCCGCATCAGGCCGTGCATCGCGCCCGACGCTTCGTAGCGGTGCACGACGCCGAACTCGGCGAGCCGCAACGGAAGGTCGCGATAGCTCTTCAGCCCGTGCTTGAAGATCTGCACATGGCCCGGGCAGTTCATCGGCTTCAATGCAAACCAGCGCTTGTCCTCGGCTTCGTCGCCGGCGGATTGCGCCGCGAACATGTTCTCGCGGTACCAGTCCCAGTGGCCCGAGGTCTCCCACAGCGCCTTGTCGAGGATCTGCGGCGCGTTGACCTCGTCATAGTCGCCGACCAGCCGCCGCCGCATATAGGCGATCAGCTGCTGGAAGATGGTCCAGCCCTTCGGGTGCCAGAACACCACGCCGGGGCCTTCCTCCTGGAAGTGGAACAGGTCGAGCTCGCGGCCGAGCTTGCGGTGGTCGCGCTTCTCGGCTTCCTCGATCTGCTTCAGGTAAGCGTCGAGGTCCTCCTGCCTGGCGAACGCCGTGCCGTAGATCCGGGTCAGCATCGGGTTGTTGGAATCGCCGCGCCAATAGGCGCCCGCGACCTTCATCAGTTTGAAGGCATTGCCGACCTTGCCGGTCGAGGTCATGTGCGGGCCGCGGCACAGATCGAACCAGTCGCCCTGGTAGTAGATCTTGATCGGCTCGTTGCCGGGGATTGCGTCCACCAGTTCGACCTTGAAGGCCTCGCCCTTGTCGCGGAATACCTGCTTGGTCTTTTCGCGGTCCCATACTTCCTTGGTGAACGGCTTGTCGCGCGCGATGATCTCGCGCATCCGCTTCTCGATCGCGGCGAAATCTTCCGGGGTGAACGGCTCGTTGCGGAAGAAATCGTAATAGAAGCCGTTCTCGATCACCGGGCCGATCGTCACCTGCGTGCCCGGCCACAGCGATTGCACGGCTTCGGCGAGCACATGCGCGGCGTCGTGCCGGATCAACTCCAGCGCGCGCGGGTCGTCGCGGCCGATCAGCTCGATTTTCGCATCCTGCTCGATCGGATCGTCGAGGTCGGCAAGCGTGCCGTCGAGCGCCATCGCGACGGTGCGCTTGGCCAGCGAGGGCGAAATGCCCTTGGCGATGTCGAGGCCGGTGGTGCCTTTGGGGAATTCGCGTGTCGCCCCGTCGGGGAAAGTGATCGCGATCTTGTGCACGGGTTCGGCGGGCTTGAGGTTGGACAGGCTGTATTGGAATCCGGATTCGGATTTCGGCGTCTCGGACATCGATGTCTCCTGTAGCTCACTCCTGCGAACGAGCGCAGGTAAGCGGAAAGCAGCGGTATAGCAGGGGATTTGGCACCTGCAATCCGGCAATATCAAGAAAATCGCCGCTTTCGGCCGTGCCGATCATCGTTTAACTTCCCGAGCGATTTCCGCTGGGGCAACGCTAGAGTTTCATGTCTGTCCGTCTGCTGTTTCTTTTGATCGCGCTGTTGATCCCTGTCGTGTCGCTGGCGGCGGAAACGCCGGCCGAGAAGGCCGGATATGCGCCGAAACTCACGATCTATCTGGCGAAAGGGGCGGCGAACGCCTGCGGTGCCGGCTGCGACCGCTGGATCGCCATCGAAGGCGAGATCGATCGCGACGCGGCGGCGCGGATCCGCCGCTTCCTTGCCGGCGTCAAGGACACGCAGCGTCCGATCTTCCTGCATTCGCCCGGCGGCAATGTCGAGCAGTCTTATGCCATCGCGCGGCTGTTGCGCACCCGCAAGGCGATCGCCCGGGTCGGCCGCAGCATCGTGCCGGCCTGCGCGGCATCGCAGGTCGACGCCAAATGCCTGAAGATCAAGAATGCCGCCGGCGAGATCGAGGCCGAGCTCGTCACCCGCAACGCGATGTGCAATTCGGCCTGCACTTACCTGTTCCTCGGCGCCGTCGACCGCGCGGTGGCGCCGGACGCGCTGATGGCGGTGCATAATTCCAGGCTGACGCTGGTGGTCCACGGTCATCCGCCGCCGCAGCTGGTCGCCGATTACAGGAAGCGCCAGATGGTGACGGCCGATCGCGATCGCGCGGCCTTCGTCGCGGCGATGGGGATCAAGCGCGAGCTCAACGACCTGATCCGGACCGTGAAGTTCGAGGACCACCACACCCTGACGCGGCCGGAGCTCTATCGCTTCGGCATCGACACGCGGCCACTGGCTGAAACCATGTGGACGCTGGAGAAGGGCGAGCATCCCTACATCCGCAAGATCGCGATGGAGAGGCGCGGCGACGACGGCGCCAACTTCCGGATGATGGAATGGCGGCTGCTGTGCGAGAACAGGAATCGCGTGCCGTTCATGTTCGTGCGCGAGTTCGACGAGGCTGCCGCCGGCAAGAAATCCATCGTGATGGCGGCCGGCGCCGACAATTCCGACGAGATCGGCGGATCCCTGGTGCGGTTCGGCAAATACGAGGTGTGGAGCGGCTCGGTCGCGCCCGACGGCGTCAAGGCGATCGCGGCGTCGCCATCGCTACAGGTCCGCGAAGCCGCGGCGATGCCGGACGGCAAGGCGACGATGACGAAGTTCGAGATCGACACGATCGGCCTCGCGCCGGCATGGACGCAGCTCGTGGCGTCGTGCCCGGCAGCGCCGGCCGCCGCGAAGCCCGCCGGCCTGCCGGCGGCGAGCGCGATACCATCGGCAACGCCGCAGCCCTGAGGGCGAGGCCGCGCGACCGATCGGCGCCATGCATTTAGATGCAGTTGCATTAATCTCGGCATCTGCTAAGACGCCGCCCGTGAAACGCTTCGCTCCCACCGCATTGATGCTCGGCAATATCGTCACCGGCTGCTCGGTGATGGCGCCGGCGGGCATGCTGGCCGAGTTGTCCAACGGCCTCGGCGTCTCGATCCACACCGCGGGCCTCCTGATCACCTTCGGCGCGATCGTGCTCTGCGTCGGCTCGCCGCTGACGGCATGGCTGACCAGCCGGATCGAGCGCCGCGCGCTGTTGACGGCGACGTTGCTGGTGCTGGCGCTGACCAACGCGGCGTCGGCCTTCGCGCCCGACTATGACAGCCTCTTGATCATCCGCATCGTGATGCTCGCGATCGGCGTGATCTACACGCCGCAGGCAGCCGGCACCGCGGCGCTGATCGTGCCCGCGGAGAAGCGCGGCAGCGCGATCGCCTACATCTTCCTCGGCTGGTCGCTGGCGGCCGCGGTCGGGCTGCCGCTGATCACCTTCATCGCCAGCCGTTACGGATTCCGCACCGCCTATGGCGCGATCGCGCTGACCGGCTTTGTCAGCGTCGCGCTGCTGTGGTGGCGGCTGCCCGGCAAATTGCATGGTGCGCCGGTGGATCTGCGGACCTGGCTCGATCTCGGCCGCAATCCGTTGATCATCCTGCTGCTGTCGGTCACGACGCTGCAGATGTCCGGCCAGTTCGTGGTGTTCACCTTCATGGGACCGCTGCTGACCCGGCTGACCGGCGCAGGCCCCGATGCCATCGTGGTCGTGTTCGCGCTGTACGGCGTCGCGGGCTTCGTCGGCATCGCGGTCGCGACCCGCATCGTGGATTCCTGGGGCGCGTGGCGGACCTCGCTGCTGTTCACCACGCTGCTGCTGACCGGCGTCGCCGGCTGGGCGCTGAGCGCCGGCGTCTACGCGCTGATGGCCGCGTCGGTTGCGGTATGGGGGCTCGGCTTCGCCTCGACCAATTCGATGCAGCAGGTGCGGCTGGTCGGTGCCGCGCCGCAGCTGGCGTCGGCATCGGTCTCGCTCAACACCTCGGTGCTGTATGTCGGCCAGGCCATTGGATCGGCGATCGGCGGGCTGCTGTTCGCGCGCGAATGGCTGTTCACCGCGGGTTATGTCGCGGCTGCCTTCGTCGCCGCCGCACTTGCGATCGTGATCGCGACGCGGCCGCGCCGGGCAGCCTCCGCGGCCGCGGCCGAATAGCGCAATCAGCGGCTCGTCGGCACCGGCGCGCTCGCGATCCGCGTCAATGCGGGAGCCGCCGCCATCTTCGTCAGCACTTCCTTGATCGGAAGCTCGGTCCAGGCCTGCGTCACATAGCTGCGATGGGTGATGCCGTCGCGCGTCTCGACGAACACCACGCTGCCGGGCCGCAGCGGCGCGTCCATGTTCTCGCTGACCGTGATGCCCTTGTTGCGCAGCATCGACATCAGCTCGCGATCGCGCGGCTTGGTGTAGTGGGTGTAGGACGAGATGAAGAAGCCGGTGCGGTTCTTCTCGATCCAAGCGGCGAACTTATCGAGCTCGCCATAGACGGCGTCGAGCAGCAGCACGCCGCGGACGCGGTTGGTGGCGCCGCCGACGTCGAGGCTCCAGGCCGTCGGCAGGAAGCCGCCGCTGTAGCCGACGATCACCACCGGCATGTTGGCGAACGCCTGCGCCGACCGCGGATCGCCATAGAGCCGGGCGAGTTGGCTGGCGGATTCGTCGAGGAAGCGCTTGAAGCCGCCCGGCTGCCAGAACTTGCCGGCACTGGAGTCGGCGGCATCGACCGCCATCTGCGGCGCAAGCAGCACCGCGTTGAGGCCGGACTCGGTGATCTGCTGCGGCACCAGCTGGCGGTCGCGCACGTCGCGCTCCAGGGTCGCGCCGTTGCCGTGGAAGAACACCACGATCACGCCGGGCTTGCTGATGTCGAAGCTCTCCGGCACGTGCACCAGCACGCGGCTGTCATTGTAGGTTTCGTTCTGCCAGTAGACGCGGCCGGAGTAGCTGCGGTGACCGCGGCGGTCGCCGTTGCCGACATTGAGGAACGGCGCGTCGGTCTTCGGGTTGTTGCCGAAATACGGGAAGGCGGATGATTTCATGCTGACCAGCGTGGTCAGTTCCTCGCGCTCGGTCTGGCGCGGCAGCGTCAGCGTCGGCGCGATCGAGGCGACGCGGACCGGGGAGGGCGCAGGCTTCTGCGGCGTTGCCGCCGGCGGGGTAGCTGCCGCGACGACGGGCCGCTGATACGGCGCAAAGCTTTCCTTCTCGGTCGGGAAGCGGTCCTTGAATTGCGGCGCCGGAAAACGGTCCTCGAAGGTGTCGCCGCCGGCCGGCTGGGTGTTGGCCGCCATCATGTCGACATTCGGCGCCTTGCCACACTGGGCGAGCGGCAGGGTGAGCGGGATCAAGAGGCAGGCGGCTGCAAGCCGGGCGCGCGACAGCGCAAATCGTGTCGCGCCGGGTATCTTCACCCAGCGCGCACGATCATCACTGGCCAATTTCGGCTGTGCCCCGAACATCCCCAAATTGCCTCGAACCCACCGACAAGCGGCATATTTCAGCTCGTCAGTATTTAGGTCTCGTTAAGCGTCCGGAGCGTTTCCCCACATCCGGAAGGCATTATAAGACCATTCAATCATGTCCTGATTGTGGGGAGCCCTTCGCGTCGGAACTCGCGGCAATTGGGCGTTCTTTTCTTGAGATCGCCAATCGGTGTCAAAATACCTTTTTGGTATGCCAAATTAAACCCTTGTTAACACTGCTTGAATTGCGCCACGCGAGTCTGCACCATGCAATGCTCAGGCGTTCGGCGGCTTGAAGGACTGGTCGAGATGGCGGCATCACCCACGGGAAGCGCGGCGCTGCGCGGCCCGCTTCCCGGCACTGGCTCGACCGTTTCGGTCCTGACCGCGACCGCGATCGTCGTCGCCGACATGGTCGGCGTCGGCGTCTTCACCAGCCTCGGCTTCCAGGTCAAGGACATCCCGTCCGGCTTTTCGATCCTGCTGCTATGGACCGTCGGCGGCATCGTCGCGCTGTGCGGCGTGTTCTCCTATGGCGAGCTCGGTGCGATGTTTCCGCGCTCCAGCGGCGAATACAACTTCCTTGGTCGCGCCTATCATCCGGCATTCGGCTTCCTCGCCGGTTGGGTGTCGGCGACGGTCGGCTTTGCCGCACCGGTCGCGCTGGCGGCGATGGCGTTCGGCGAATATGGCCGCGCCATCCTGCCCGATGCGCCGCCGACCGCGCTCGCCGTCGGCGTGGTGTGGCTGGTGTCGTTGATCCAGCTCACGGGGGTGAAGCATTCCTCGACCTTCCAGCTGGTCGCGACCGTGCTCAAGGTGGTTCTGATCGTGGCCTTCCTGGCCGCTGGCTTTGCGATCGCGACGCCGCAACCGGTGTCGTTCGCGCCGTCACAGGCCGCGTTCTCGCAGGTGGCGAGCGCGCCGTTCGCGATCAGCCTGGTGTTCGTGATGTACTCGTTCTCCGGCTGGAACGCGGCGACCTACATCATCGGCGAGATGCGGATGCCGGAGCGCAACCTGCCGCGCGCGATGCTGACCGGCACGCTGATCGTGCTGGTGCTCTATGTCGCGCTCAACGCCGTGTTCCTGCACTCGGCGCCGATCGACAAGCTCGCCGGCCAGCTCGACGTCGCCCGCATCGCCGGCAGCTACATCTTCGGCGAGCTCGGCGGTCGCATCGTCGGCGCGATGATCTGCGTCGGGTTGATCTCCTCGATCAGCGCCATGATGTGGATCGGCCCGCGGGTGATGATGACGATGGGCGAGGACATCCCCGCGCTCAAGGTGTTCGCGCGGCGCTCCGGCCGCGGCGCGCCGGCCTATGCGATCCTGTTCCAGCTTGCGGTGGCGAGCCTGATGCTGTTGACGCGCAGCTTCGAGGCGGTGCTCGACTTCATCCAGTTCGCGCTGCTGTTCTGCTCCTTCTTCACGGTGGCGGGCGTGATCAAGCTGCGCATCACCCATCCCGAGCTGCCGCGGCCGTACCGGGCCTGGGGATACCCGGTCACGCCGCTGGTTTTCCTCTTCGTGACCGCCTTCATGATGTACTATCTTCTGACGCAGCGCCCGCTGCAGTCGGCGCTTGGGTCCTTGATCATGGTTTCAGGCCTCGTGATCTACGCGATCTTCCGCAAGCGGCCCGATCATCCCCCGACCGAACGCCCGGGTAGCGAATGAGCATGTCATTGCCGTTGAGACTATTGGCGCTGGCAGCAGTGCTGCTGCTGCCGCTTGCGCCGGCGGCGCGCGCCGCCGAGGCGACGGCCGACGACACCGCGCGCTTCCTCGCCGGCATGCCGCCGTCGGCCGATTCGCCGCTGGCGCCGCTGACCAAGGATGCCGTCTGGCAGCGCCACGCGAAGTTCTTCGACTCCGCCTTCGCCCAGCTCGAGCAGCGGCAATTGTCCAAGATCCGCGCCTGGTCCGACGCCAATCTCGCCGCGCCGAAGCCGACCATGTTCTACATGTTCTCGGGCCCGGACTTCCTCTATGCCGATGCGTTCTACGGCAAGGCGACCACCTACGTGCTGAGCGCGCTGGAGCCGCCCGGCGCCGTGCCCGACCTGACGCGCGGCGGTGCCGCTGCGTCGCTGCACAGCGTCGAACGCTCGCTCGGATCGATCCTGAGCTTCTCCTTCTTCATCACCAAGCAGATGAAGACCGACCTGCACGCGGGCGGGGTCAGCGGCACCTTGCCGATCCTCTATGTTTTCCTCGCACGCGCCGGCAAGACCATCCGCGACGTCAAGCCGGTCGCGATCGACGACAACGGCACGCTCGTGGTCGGCGCCGATGTGCCGGCCCACAGCAAGACGCCGGGCACGCGCATCACCTTCGCCGGCGCCGACGGCGTCGAGAAGACCTTGTATTACTTCTCGACCGATCTCTCCAATTCGGGCGTCAAGTCGAGCGGCTTCCTGAAATTCTGCGCGACGCTCGCGCCCGGCAACAGCCTGATCAAGAGCGCGTCCTATCTGCTGCACGCCGGCAATTTCTCGACGGTGCGCAACTTCATCCTCGCCAACAGCGCGACCGTGATCCAGGACGATTCCGGCATTCCGCTGACCTATTACAACGCCAAGGCGTGGCGCTTCTTCCCATTCGGCCATTATCTCGGCCCGATCGACAAATTCCCCGGCCGCTATCAAAAATCCTACGCCGAGCTGTTCCACCGCGCGCAACCGATCGATTTCGGCATCGGCTATCGCTGGCGGCAGCACGAATCCAATCTGCTGCTGTCGGTCAGGCTGCCCGATAATGGCGCTGCGCCGGCGGAGGCGGCCGCCGCGACGGAGGAGGCGGCCCCCGAAGCGCCACCAAAGCCGCGTCCGCGCCGCCCGCGTCCACCACCTCCGCCGCCCGACGGCTTCTGGTTCTGGCGTTAGCTTTTGCAGGCGCGCTGCGCCTCACCACTTCACGCTCTGGCTCGGCACGATGAACGCCGTCGTGCTCGGCCGGTTCGGCTGATGGATGAAATATCCGTAGGCGGCGACGATCACGACCAGCAGGGCTAGCACGGCCAAGAGGTCGACCTGCCGGGGATCGTGACCGTGATCATGGTGGCTGATTTTCCAGCGCATTGTTGTTTCCTCCCCAAGGGGGCACTGAAACAATGCGTGACTATGGGCTTCGGTTCCGCGCGCCTGCAATGCGCCATGAGAGCGTTTTCGAGCGACGTGGATACCGGTTCGCGTGAAGAAAACGCGTCAGAACAAAAACCAGAGCTCCGTTCCGATTCCATCGGAACGGAAAATGCTCTCGGCTGGAAGCGGCGCAGCAAACCGCTCAATGGCTGTCGTTGACGCCGCGCCAGCGGCCGTAGCGCCAGGGCAGGTACCAGTGCGCGCCGTCAGGTTTCGACGATGGCACATTGTCGATGCCCGATGTCCCGAAAGGCTGGCAGCGCAGCAGCCGCGCCAAGGTCATCCAGCCGCCGGCCCACAGCCCGAAGCGCTCGATCGCCTCATCGCCATAGACCGAGCAGGTCGGCAGATGCCGGCAATTGTAGCCGACCAGCGGCGACAGCGCGTGCCGGTAGATCCAGATCAGGCCGCGGCCGAGATTGCGCGGCAGCCGGCGCATCTGCGTGGCACACTCCATGCATTGCGGATGGTGTGACGTTGAATGGTCTGACGATGGCATGCCGCACTCATCTACGTAGTCTTGCGGGGGTTCCAATGCCTTGGAACCCTACTGTTGCAGATATTTACGCCACAGTTCGTAATTATCCCACGGCGCGATGGCGCTGCAGCAAAGGTCCTATGGACGGTCCAGGTCAGCAAGCTTACCGTTCCGATTGCGCGCCGATGACAGAATCATGGCGCATCGACATATGGTTTTTTGACGTGGGGCCGCTGCCGACTTTTGCACCGCCGATTTTTTCACCTGGGGCTCGGGGGAAGGAACCAAATTGAGGCTCGTGACGTCGCTTTCCTTGCGCGGCTGGGCGCTGCTCGGCGCAATCGGCCTGTCGATCGCAGTTCCCGGCACGGTGACCACGCTGGGCAACTCCGCGCATGCCAGCGCGACCCTGGAAGAACGCAAGCTGCCGATGAAGTTCAGCTGGATTGCCTGCCAGCCGAACTGCCGCGGCTGGGTGTCGGCGGTCGGCATCATCACTGCAGATAGCCCGAAGGATTTCGACGAGTTCGCCCGCGGCCGCCAGCTCGGCGGCGCCACGATTGTGCTTGATTCCTCCGGCGGCTCGGTCAACGACGCGATCACGCTCGGCCGCCGCTTCCGCGGTCTCGGCGCGCTGACCACGGTCGGCACCAGCGTGGTCGGAGATCCCGCGCAGGGCGACCGCGCCAGCGTGATGCCGGAGGCCTATTGCGAGTCGATGTGCGTGTTCCTGCTGCTGTCCGGCAAGACGCGCTACGTGCCGCCGGCCGCCCATGTCCGCGTCCACCAGATCTGGATGGGCGACCGTGCCGATGACGCCCGCGCCGCGAGCTACACCGCGCAGGACCTGATGATCGTCGAGCGCGACATCGGCCGCCTTGCCAAATACACCTTCGACATGGGCGGGGGAGGCGAGCTGCTGTCGCTCGCGCTCAGCGTGCCGCCCTGGGAAGATTTGCACGAATTGTCGCCGGCCGAGCTGCGGCTCACCAATCTCGTCACGACGGAATCCGCAGCCGACGTGCTGCCGCGTCAGGACAGCAACGTGCCCGTCGCCGACGCCAAGCCGAAGGATCGCGACCGCTTCGTGAGCAGCGCGGTGGAAGGCGAGGCGCCGCCGCAGCCCGCCAAGCCGACCAAGACCGCCGAAGCCGTGGTGCCGACCGGCGGCACGGGAGCGCCCGCGCCGGTGCAGCCCGCGCAATAGGGAAGCCATCCGGCAACATGGCTGCTGACAGCAACGTTCGGACAGGCCAGTGCCATTGCGGCGCGGTGCGCTTCGAGGTGACGCTCAGCGACGGCTTCAACTCGATCCTGCGCTGCACCTGCTCCTACTGCCGAATGCGCGGCGCCGTCGTCGCCATGGCGGAAATGGGCGGGATCACATTCCTGCAAGGCGAGGATGCGCTGACGAGCTATCGCTTCCACACTGGAGCAGCACAACACTTCTTCTGCTCCCGCTGCGGCATCTACACCCACCATCAGCGACGATCCAACCAGAGCCTTTATGCGGTGAACGTGGCTTGCCTGGACGGGGTGAGCCCGTTCGATTTCGCCGAGGTGCCGGTCACGGATGGCGTCAATCACCCCAACGACACCGGCAAGCCAAGCCGGCGGGCAGGGACGTTGCGGTTCAGCGCGGCGGAGTAACGATCGTCGTCGGCTGACGCGTGAATTGAGCGCTGTCATCGTAATTCGTGCAGCATTCGGCGTCGTCCTGGCGAAAGCCAGGACCCATTACCCCAACTGTCAGTTGTCGCGTTGGGGCCGCGATCCCGGTCACAATCACATTCGGTGGCTATGGGTCCTGGCTTTCGCCAGGACGACAATTGTGTGGGTCCGCGCGGCCCTTACGGGCGCCATGGTCGCCAGCACCTACGCCGGCTGCTTCGCCTTCGCCTCGATCTGGCCGATCGCATCCACCACCGCATCGAATGTCAGCAGGGTCGAGGCATGGCGGGCCTTGTAGTCGCGCACCGGTTCGAGCAGGGCAATGTCGGCCCATTTGCCGCCCTGTGGCGGCGCGCCGTTTTCCTTCAGCATCTTGCGCACGGTCTCGCGCAGCTCGCGCAGTTCGTCCGCCGTCGAGCCCACCACATGGCTTGCCATGATCGAGGACGAGGCCTGGCCCAGCGCGCAGGCCTTCACGTCATGGGCGAAATCGGTCACCACGCCGCCGTCCATCTTGAGGTCGACCTTCACGGTCGAGCCGCACAGCTTGGAATGAGCGGTGGCGCTGGCGTCGGGGGCGGGGAGGCGGCCGAGGCGCGGAATATTGCCGGCCAACTCGATGATCCGCTTGTTGTAAATGTCGTTCAGCATGGGGCAGATGCCTGGTTCCGGCGGGGCCGTCCGCACTTGGCGGCTGGATTTCATCGTCCTATATATGAACGGCGTGGCTGCCGAAACATCCTCCGGCCATGCAGCCGCCGCGGCCCACCTCCGCCGGCGGTGCGCGAGCGAGGGGCAAGACCAGAGATAACGGACTCAGGCGCCCGGCGGCCACACTCCGCCCCGTCTGCCCGGTGACACATCCGGCCGCAAGGCCGGTCGAACGGAGAAGACATGGACGCCTTGATCAAACCGATCCGCCCCAACAAGCCCGCGGACGCCAAATCCGAGCTCGATCCTTCCGAATT
This sequence comes from Bradyrhizobium genosp. L, assembly GCF_015624485.1. NCBI lineage: Bacteria > Pseudomonadati > Pseudomonadota > Alphaproteobacteria > Hyphomicrobiales > Nitrobacteraceae > Bradyrhizobium > Bradyrhizobium genosp. L. The sequence continues at coordinate 4,740,615 of NZ_CP061378.1, read as the reverse complement.
CATGGCCGCGGCCGTCCGCGCCGACCAGCCGCGCCCGTCGCGGTCGGAGGCCGAAGCGGCGGTGAAGACGCTGCTCAGCTATATCGGCGAGGATACCGGCCGCGAAGGCCTGCTCGACACGCCGCGCCGCGTCGTCGAGGCCTATGACGAGCTCTATCAGGGCTATCACCAGTGCCCGGCCGAGGTCTTGAACCGCACCTTCGGCGAGACCGCCGGCTACGATGATTTCGTGCTGGTGCGCGACATCGAGTTCACCTCGCAGTGCGAGCATCACATGATGCCGTTCTACGGCAAGGCGCACATCGCCTATACGCCGGTCGAGCGCGTCGTCGGTCTCTCCAAACTGGCGCGGTTGACCGACATCTTCGCCCGCCGGCTGCAGACCCAGGAGCATCTCACCGCGCAGGTCGCGGCCGCGATCGACGAGGTGCTGAAGCCACGCGGCGTCGCGGTACTGATCGAGGCGGAGCATACCTGCATGTCGGTGCGCGGCGTCGCCAAGCACGGCGCATCGACCTTCACCAGCCGCTTCACCGGCGTGTTCCGCGACAATCCGGCGGAGCAGCAGCGTTTCCTGTCCCTGGTGCGAGGACCGGGTCGGTAACCTCGCGATTTCCCGAGCAAGATTTCCGTGTCGAGCCACGATCACGAGCGCGAGGAGGGGCTGGCGTTCCAGCCCAAATTCGACGCGGCAGGTCTCGTGACCTGCGTCGCGACCGACGTCGTGAGCGGCGACGTGCTGATGGTCGCGCATATGAACGACGAGGCCTTGCGCAAGACGATCGCGACCGGCGAGGCCTGGTACTTCAGCCGCTCCCGGGGCGCGCTGTGGCGCAAGGGCGAGAGCTCGGGCCAGACCCAGCGCGTGGTCGAGATCCGGCTCGACTGCGACCAGGACGCGGTGTGGCTCAAGGTCGAGCAGATCGGTGCGGCCTGCCACACCGGCCGGCGCTCCTGCTTCTATCGCGCGGTGAAAGGCGAGGGCGGTGCGGTGAGCCTCGCCTTTGTCGACGCCGAGCGGCTGTTCGATCCGGCGCAGGTCTATCGCAAGTGAGTGTTAACGCGGCATTAACCATAATTGCGGCAGTCTGAACCCGACATATTCTGACACGACAAGGGTGCCGATTGCCGGCGCCCGACAAGGCACCGGATCAATGGCGGTCGACACGATCAATGCCTCGGCGGCGGCAGGTGTCGATCCCTCGCGCCTGAAGGTGGCGGGCGCGATCAAGCAGGCCGCGTCGACGACCGGGACCAGCTTCGAATATCTGCTGACCACCGCGAAGATGGAATCCAATTTCGATCCGCGGGCCGGCGCCTCGACCTCGTCGGCGCATGGGCTGTTCCAGTTCATCGACCAGACCTGGCTCGGCACCGTCAAGGAAGCGGGTCCCCAGCTCGGCTACGGCCAATATGCCGACGCCATTAGCAGGAATTCCGACGGCAGCTATTCGGTCAGCGACGCCAGCGCGCGCAACACCATCATGAAGCTGCGCGACGATCCCAATGCGTCGTCGTCGATGGCAGCTGCCCTGACGCAATCCAACAGCTTCAAGCTGACCGGCATGATCGGCCGCCGCCCGACCGATTCCGAACTCTATATGGCGCATTTCATGGGCGTCGGCGGCGCCGCCAAGCTGATCTCGAGCGCCGAAGACTCCCCGAGCGCCAATGCGGCGGCAATGTTTCCGAAGGCTGCGTCCGCCAATTACTCGATCTTCTACGACAAGTCGGGCAGCGCACGCAGCGTCTCGCAGGTCTATTCGGTGTTGACCACGCGCTATGTCGCGGCGGCCAATGCCAAGGACACCCGCACCGCTTACGCTGCGGCCGGCGGCGACGCGATGAGCTCTACGGCGGTCGCAAGCGCCGTGCCGACGCCGGCGCTGACCATGGACACCGCGTCCTATCTCTCGGGCTTCCCAGATTCCCGCGCGGTGACGCCAGTCGGCGGTGCGTCGTCGACGACCGCCTCGGCGCAGCAGGCGCCGGTGTTCCGCTCGCTGTACCAGGTCGGCGACCGCCCGCAGGCGGTCTCGCCGGCGGTGCAGGAATTGTGGGGCGCGCCGTCGTCGACCACGGCCTCGGCCGTGCCATCGGGCCGCGCGACCGGCCGGCTCGACCTGTTCAGCGATCCGACCGGCTCCTACAGCAGCGGCTAGAGCTTCGGTATCCACTTCGCTCGAAACGCTCTGGTGCGCCTTTCGGCCGTTAACGAAACGGCAACAATCCCAAACGTTTATGGTGAACCCTTTGTTAAGCGTCATGGTTTATTTTCTCCTATAGTGGCGTCGCTCTCCGATGCCGTCTCGTTGCGTAAGCCGGCAGGACCATGATCGTTCGGCAGTTCATTAGTTGGATTAGAACCGCTCCCGCAGGCGAGCGGGCTGAGGCCACCCGAGCCTTGGCGCGGGCCTGGCTCATTTCAGATCTCACCGAAGACGACCGCATCGCGGCCGAAGGCGCGCTCCTGATGCTGCTCGACGATCCGTCGCCCTTGGTGCGCCAGGCGATGGCGGAGACGTTTGCGCATAGCGCCGAGGCACCGGCCGCCATCGTGCGGGCCCTGTCGGCGGACCAGCCGTCGATCGCGCTGCCGGTGCTGGAACATTCGCCACTTCTGATCGATGCCGATCTCGTCGACATCGTCGCGACCGGAAGCGACGAGATGCAATGCGCGATCGCGCGCCGCCTCAATTTGCCGGCCTCCGTCGCCGCGGCGATCGCCGAGGTCGGCTCGGCCGCGGCCGCACTCGAATTGATCGAGAACCCCTATGCGGGGCTGGCACCGTTCTCCTGGGACCGCATCGTCGAGCGCCACGGCCATCTCGCGGCGATCAGGGAATCGATGCTGCAGCTGGAGGATCTGCCGTCCGCGACGCGGATGGCGCTGGTCGCAAAGCTCTCCGACACGCTGGCGCAATTCGTGGTGGCGCGGAACTGGCTCGGCGCCGACCGCGCCGAACGGATCGCCGACGAGGCGCGCGAACGGTCCACCGTGAATATCGCGTCGCGCGCCTTTGGCGGCGACATGCAGAACCTGATCACCCATCTGCGCGCGACCGGCCAGCTCACCGCGGGATTGATCCTGCGCGCATTGCTGTCGGGCAATCTCGACTTGTTCGGCGCCGCGCTCGCGGAATTGTCCGGGCTGCCCTTTGGCCGGGTCTCCGCGCTGATCAACGACCGCGGCGGCAGCGGGCTGCAGGCGCTGCTCAAGCGCGCCGGGATGCCGGAAACCACCTTCGCGGCATTCCGCTTCGCGCTCGAGGCCTGCCACGAGATCGGGTTCGTCGATTCCAGCGACGGCGCGGCGCGGCTGCATCGCCGCATGGTGGAGCGGGTGCTGACGCATTGCGAAACCGACCGTTCGGCCGCCGAACCGCTGCTGATCCTGCTGCGCCGCTTCGCGACGGAATCGGCGCGGGAGGATGCGCGGATGTTCTGCGATGAGCTCGCCGCGGAAGACGCGCAGGCAGATGAGGCTTACGACGACCTGATCGCGGCGTAAGCTGCAATCGCGCCTATTCGTTCGGCACGATGCTCGGCGCCAGGATCGCCTCGAGATGCTCGGGGCGATCGCGATTGGCGTAGGTCAGAAATTCGTCGGTGATGCCGCGCAACTGCTTGCTCAGCACGCCGGCCACGACGGTGGTGTCGAGCTTGGTGCGTTCGCGCACGATCGCCTGCACGGCATTGATGTGGTGCGCGATCAATTGCGCCGGCACCGCGTCGAGATCCGGGGCGTGCTCGATGATGCGGCACAGGCTCTCGGCCGCCACGGCCGCGGACGGATAGCCGAACGTCGCGGCATCGCCCTTGATGTCGTGGGCGGCGCGGAACAGTTCCTGGCGGCTCTGCGCGTTGAAGCCGTCGCGCTTGATCGCCTCATGCGCGGCGGAGAGGCGGTCGGCCTCGATCGTCATCCATTGCTTGAATTCGCCGGACAGCCCCGCGAGCGCCTTCTCGGCGCGGCCGACCGGATCGTCGAGATCGCTTTCGGGCACGCGCAGCAGCACCTTGCGCAACGGGTTGGGCTGCGTGATCACGTAATGCGTGTCGCAGTTCTTGACCTCGATCGTGCCGGATTTGTCCTTCGAAGAGTCCTTGGCCATGACGGTTCCTATATGGCGGAGCGCGCCTTATCGAGCAACGACGGTTGCTGAAGAATCTCGACCTCGCCGCTGCCGCGGCGTTCGGGCCCGATATAGGTGTTGGTGGTGTTGCGGCGGCGGTCGGGCCCGAAATAGGTCTTGGTCTTGATGAACGGTCGCGGACTTGCGACCACGTTCATGATGCGCTGGTAGAGGCCCTTGGCGGAGATCGGCTTGGCGAGAAATTCGGTCACGCCGGCGTCGCGCGCCACCGTGACGCGGCGCTTCTCGGAGTGCCCGGTCAGCATGATGATCGGCGCGTAGGGATTGCCCTTGGATTCCGGCTGCCGGATCATCTGCGCGAGCTCGAGCCCATCGAAGATCGGCATCGACCAGTCGGTGATGACGATGTCGGGCACGTAATGAGTGTACATTTCGAGCGCGGTGGCGCCGTCCTCGGACTCATAGACTTCGCGTGCGCCGAACGAATGCAGCAGCGTCCGCAGGATGCGGCGCATGTGCGGATTGTCGTCGCAAATCAGAAATCGCAGCTTGTTGAAATCGATGCGATACATGGTCACGCCCCGAGCGGGCATATCGCGAAGGCGCGGTATTACCCGACGTTAACCATATCCCGCCCGCGGTTAATGAATGGTTGCTGGGCGGGCAGGCTCCGCCTTCAGTAGCCGAACTGCTCGCGCAGAATCCGCTCTTCCAGCGAGTGGCCGGGGTCGAACAGCATCCGCATCGCGATGGTCTTGTCGGACAGCACCTCGACGCGGCGCACGTCGCGGACCTCGTCATGGTCGGCGACCGCGGCGACCGGACGTTTCTCGCCCTCGATCACCTCGATCACCACGAAGGCGGAGTTCGGCAGCAGCGCGCCGCGCCAGCGCCGCGGCCGGAACGCGCTGATCGGGGTCAGCGCCAGCAGCGCGGCGTTGATCGGCAGGATCGGTCCCTGGGCGGAGAGGTTGTAGGCGGTCGATCCGGCCGGGGTCGCCACCAGGATGCCGTCCGCCATCAATTCCGGCATCCGCTCGTGCTCGTCGATCAGGATGCGCAGCTTCGCCACCTGGTAGGTCTGGCGGAACAGCGCGACCTCGTTGATGGCGTGATGCAGGTGCACGGCGCCGTGGATGTCGGTGGCGCGCATCAGCAGCGGATTGATCAGCGATTCCCGCGCCGCGGCCAGCCGCGCGCGCAGGTCGTGCGTCGAATACTCGTTCATCAAGAAGCCGACGGTGCCGCGGTGCATGCCGTAGATCGGCTTTCCCGAGCGCATGTTGGCGTGCAGCGTCTGCAGCATCAACCCGTCGCCGCCGAGCGCGACCACGACGTCGGCGTCGTCGATCGGATGATTGCCATAGGCCGTAGTGAGCTGCTCGAGCGCCGCCTGCGCTTCGGTGGAGGCGCTGCCGACAAAGGCGATCTTGTCGTACCGCTTGGATGAGGACATCGCTCACGAACTCGTTTGGCCCGGAATACGCCGCGCTCGTCTATACATCCTCGGCGTCCTTGTCGAGATGGTCCGTCCGCTTGCGGGCCTCGCCAGGATATCGCAGTTTGCGGCCCGAAAGCGTAAATCCGGGCGCAGGGAGTGAACGACATGGCTAACAGTTTTGCGACACGGCTCGCCGCTGCGCTGCTGGTCGCCTGCCTGGCGAGCGCTGTTCGGGCCGAGGACCAGGCGCCGCAGCCATCGCCGTCCCCGAGCGCGCAGCTGCCCGGCGGCCAGAAGGGACGGGCAGGGCGCGGCGAGGGAGGTCCGAATGCCGGCGCCAGCGCTTCCGCCAACACGTCCACCGCCGAACAGCATCGCCTGCCGCCGGACTCCACGACAAAACAATCGGTGGCGCTGCCCGGCCGCGCGCTGTCGTTCAGCGCGACCGCCGGCTCGATCCGGGTGTTCGACGACAAGGGCGAGCCGCTCGCCGATATCGCCTACACGTCCTACCAGCTCGACGGCGCCGAGAAGACCAGCCGGCCGGTGACGTTCCTGTTCAACGGCGGTCCGGGTTCGGCGTCGGCCTGGCTGCAATTCGGCAATGTCGGACCCTGGCGGCTGTCGTTCGAAGGCGAGGGCGCGGTGTCCTCGGCCGCACCGGATTTGCAGCCGAACGCCGACACCTGGCTCGATTTCACCGACCTCGTCTTCATCGACCCGGTCGGCACCGGCTACAGCCGCTTCGTCACCTCGTCCGAGGACGCGCGCAAGCGTTTCTTCACCGTCGACGGCGACGCCAATTCGGTCGCGCTGGTGATCCGGCGCTGGCTGGAGAAATACGACCGGCTGACCTCGCCGAAATATGTCGTCGGCGAAAGCTATGGCGGCATCCGCGGACCCAAGGTGGTGCGCAATCTGCAGATGCAGCAGGGCGTCGGCGTCCGCGGCCTGGTCCTGATCTCGCCGGTGATCGACTTCCGCGAATATGCCGGCTCCAGCATCCTGCAATATGTCGCGAGCCTGCCGACCATGACGGCGGTGGCGCGGCAGGCGAAGGGCCCGGTGAAGCGCGAGGATCTCGCCGAGGTCGAGCGCTACGCGCGCTCTGATTTCCTGCTCGATCTCGTCAAGGGCCAGGCCGATGCGGACGCGACCGCGCGGCTGGCGGACAAGGTCGCGAGCTTCACCGGCATCGATCAGGCGGTGAGCCGAAGGCTCGCCGGCCGCTTCGAGGTCGGCGAATTCCGTAGGGAGTTCGACCGCAAGAACGGCAAGGTGACCGGCCGCTACGACGCCTCCGTCGAAGGCTTCGATCCCTATCCCGATTCCAGCTACTTCCACTTCAACGATCCCTCCGGCGATCCCTTGATGGCGCCGCTGACCAGCGCCGCGGTCGACCTCACCACGCGCAAGCTGAACTGGCGGCCGGACGGCTCCTATCAATTGCTCAGCGAGAGCGTGAACAAGGCGTGGGAGTTCGGCCACGGCATCAATCCGACGGAGTCGGGGACGCAACTGCGCCAGATCCTGGCGTTCGACCCCAGGCTGAAGCTCCTGATCGGCCACGGCCTGTTCGATCTCGCCACGCCGTATTTCGCCTCGCAGATCATCCTCGACCAGCTGCCGGCCTTCGGAGCGCGCGACCGCACCAAGCTCGCGGTCTATCCCGGCGGCCACATGTTCTACTCCCGCGACGGCTCGCGCCAGGCGTTCCGCAAGGAGGTCGAGGCGCTGATGAAGTGAGGGGTGTGGGGAGCACGAAGGCGAGCCGCATTCATCGCTGTCGTCCTGGCTTTCGCCAGGACGACGTTGGGGGCGGGTCTCGATTTACCATCCACCATCGTGCTGTCGGGTGCGTTGCGCCGCTATCGGTAGCATCCTTTGCGTGCCGAAGTCAGTTGTGGCAACCTGCTCAAGCCATTCCTTCAAGGCCTTCCTGGCCACAGATCGAGATCGGTTGCACATCCAGCCACCCGACATGATTGAGTACAACGACAGGATATTTCATTCGCTGGTCGATCGGGGACAGGCGCTCCGGCTGGAGGACATGAGTTTTGATTCATGCACCTTCTTCAATTGCAGTATCTCGCGGACCAAGGAACGAGATCGGCGATCGACGGTACGAAACGTCAGGCTTCGCAATTGCGAGGCGAATGCATGCAATGTGGGCCCTGCCATACTCGAAGATATCGAGATCGACGGCCTGAGCACGGGTGATCTGCTGATCATTTGGGCCGCAACGTTCAAGCATGTGACGTTGCGAGGTGATATCGGGAAGATCAAGATCAATCAGCAGGCTCATTTCGTCGACAGGACAGCCGCGGTCCAGCAGCCATTCGATGACGACAGGGTGAAGCTTTACGGCTCGATCGACTGGGCGCTGGATATCAGTCGTGCCCGCTTTGCGGGGTTCGATGCGCGCGGTATTCCGGCGCGGCTGTTCCGGATCGATCCGGAGAGCCAGGCTGTCGTCACCCGGGCGCGTGCGCTCCAGGAGGGGTGGCGCGAGGCGCTCAGCCCGTCGAATACGCTATGGCCGTTCATGATCCGACAATTGCTCGCTGCCGGAGACGAGGACGTGGTTCTGGTCACGCCACTCAATGCGCCGAAGCAACGCAGGGACGATCTGCTCCACGGTCTGCAGGAATTGCGTCGCCTGGGCGTTGCGGAGCCGGCGTGAATGACAGACCGGAGACCACTCAGGCGGGCGCTGTTCGAACGGGTTGGCTCCGCTCTGGCGAAAGACGGCTTTGCGCTCAAGGCGGCGAAAGACACCTTCCTTCGCAACACGGGCGGCGCGACCGACATGTTTCAATTGGTTTGCCTGGACGCCAAGCCGGGCTTTCGCATCCAGCCGAATGTTGGCGTGCGGATCGAGCGGGTGGAGACGATTTTTCACCAGACGTCCGGCTTCGAAGCGAAATACCAAAAGGACACCCCGACGATCGGAAGCTCGATCGGGATGTTGACGGCGGAAAATAACCGCGCATGCGAGTTCCTCATGGAGAACGAGAGCGAATTGTCATCCGCGGTGGACGGCATCGTCGATATATTCGAACGGTTTGCGCTGCCTTACTTCGAGACCTTCGGCACAGTGCCGGCAATCGACAAGGAGTTGAATTTCAGTCCGGCCACACCAACGCCACATCGCGGCTCGTCCTGGCTGCGGTGCGCGACCGGCGCGATCGTGGCCAGGCTGAACGGCCGCCCGGACTATTACGAACTCGTTCACGCCTATGCGGAGCAGATGCGACGTCTGTCGAAGGGCTTCTATTCGGGGCGGTTCGAGGCCTTGCTGCAATCTCTCGAAACGGTGCAGCCGGACGAGCTTCCGCCGGCCTGGACCGGCGGGCAGGGCACCGACCCGTAGGAGCAGAACACGCAGCAATCGCCGGCTTTGGGCTTGAGGCGGATGCCGCATCCCTTGCAGTCGTAGAAGAACTGGCAGGCGTCGGTCGGCATCGTCTCGTTGGCGGCGAATCCGCAATCCGGGCAGGTGAGAGTCGAGACGAGTTGCATGCGGCGCGGGTCCGTTGGCTCATCTTTCATATCGTGGGCTGATCGCCCCCATCAAGTCTCCATGCGGCTGGCGCGATCGTGATGTCGGCCGGATTTGCAGGTTGCACGCGAACATGCGACAAACGCCCCATGCATGTGAGGCGCATCGCCAATCTCTGGATTCTGCTTGTCGTCGCGGCCGGGCTTTTGCTCGCGCCCGTGGCGCCGGCATTTGCCAGGCTGGTGCCGGCTGATGCAGCAAGCGTGACGCAGGCGATGCCCGGCGAGGTGCAGGCCGACATGCCGGCGATGTCGGACGACATGCCGTGCTGCCCGGACCAGACCAAGAGCAAGACCTGCGACGGTTGCCCGTTTGCGGCACTTTGTCTGCTCAGCGTGCCGCTGCCGGTGCCATCAGGGGCTGCGGCGCTGATCGAGCGCCATCCGCTGCGCGGCCAATTCGCGGCGCATGACGACCTTCTGCTCGACGGCCTCGGCGCCAAGCCTCCGGACCATCCACCTCGATCCAACGTCTGAAGAGCGCGCAAGCGCCCGATCGCTGACGCGTGCGTCTGGTGACGCGCGTGTCGTCGTTTGCCGCTCATGCGGCTCATCAGACCTGTCGAGGACAACATAATGACTGAATTCAACCTGGCGCGCGCCGCTGCGGCCGCGCTGATCGGCCTTGCGCTGGCCGGCGTGCCGGCCCATGCCGAAATCAAGAACTACGAATTCCAGCTTGCGCAACCGACCGTGCAGGTCGGTGCCGACCGCATCGTCACGGTCCGGCTGGTCGACAAGACCACCGCAAAGCCGGTGCCCGATGCGGTCATCTTCGCGGCGCGGCTCGACATGGCGCCGGACGGCATGCAGGAGATGGTCACCAAGGTGACGCCGATGCCGGGCACGGAGCCCGGCACCTACCGGTTCAAGGCCACGTTCGGCATGGCCGGGCGCTGGCAGCTCTCGCTCGGCGCGAAAGTGCAGGGCGAGACCGGCTCGGTCGAAAGCAAGCTCGTCGTCACGGCGCAGCAATGAGCCGCCTCGCATGGGCCGGCGCCGCCGCTGCGATCGTCGCAGCGGCTGGTGTCGCATGGGCCGGCCGCGGCCTGCCGCCGCAGCCAGCCACCGCTGCCATCGTGGCTGCCACGCACGCGGCCGAGGGCGATGCGCCGATCTATTACCGCGATCCCGACGGCAAGCCGCTGTACTCGGCGACGCCAACGAAGACGCCCGACGGACGCGACTATCTGCCGGTCGGAGCGGAAGCCGATGCCGCGCCCGGCGACGCCGCACGCTCCGCGGACCGCGGCGCCGCCGCGAAGGGCGAGCGCAAGGTCAAATACTATCGCAATCCGATGGGGCTTGCCGATACTTCGCCAGTCCCGAAGAAGGACTCCATGGGGATGGACTACATCCCGGTCTATGACGGCGAAGACAGCGACGACGGCACGGTCACCCTTTCGCCCGGCAAGATCCAGCGCACCGGCGTCGCATCCGAGCCGGCCGAGCTGCGCCGCATCGCGACGCTGGTGCGTGCCCCCGGCACGATCCAGCTCGACGAGCGTCGCGTCTCGGTCATTGCGATGCGGGCCGAGAGCTATGTGCAGGGGGTCGCCGACGTCACCACCGGAAGCCGCGTCACGCGTGGCCAAAAGCTGATGGATATCTACAGCCCGGCGGTGTCGTCCGCCGCAGCCGAATATGTCGCGACCATCGGCTCGAAGACCACCGCCGGGATCGAGCCGTATGGGCGAGGCTCGCGGCAGCGTCTGGTGAATCTCGACGTTCCCGAGGCGGTCATTGCCGAGATGGAGAAGAGCCACAACGTGCCGATCTCGATTCCGTGGTCGTCGCCGCGCGACGGCATCGTGCTGCAACGCGCCGCGATCGAGGGCATGCGTGCCCAGCCGGGCGACGTGCTGTTCCGGGTGGCCGATGTCTCGCTGGTGTGGGCGCTGGTCGATGTCGCCGAGCGCGATCTCGGCAGCGTCGCGGTCGGGCAGGCGGTGACGGTGCGCGCGCGCAGCTACCCCGGCCGCCGCTTCGACGGCCGCATCAGCGTGATCTATCCGCAGGTCAACAAGGAGACACGCACGGCACGGGTGCGCATCGAGCTCTCGAACGCCGATCTCGCGCTGCTGCCGGACATGTATGTCGATGCCGAGATCGACACCGGCAGCCCGGCGCCGGTTGTCGCCGTGCCTGACAATTCGATCCTCGACACCGGGAGCCGGCAGACCGTGCTGCTCGACCGCGGCAACGGCAAGTTCGAGCCGCGCGAGGTCAAGCTCGGGCGGCGCGGCGGCGGCTATGTCGAGATCCGCGACGGCATCGCGCAGGGTGATGCCGTCGTCACCTCGGCGACCTTCCTGATCGATGCCGAGAGCAATCTGAAGGCAGCGACCAAGGGCTTTGCCGCCGGCGCGGCGCCGATGGCGGAGGCCGGCGAGGGCGCGATGAATGGGGGCCAACGATGATCGCCCGCATCATCGCCTGGTCGGCGCGCAACCTGCTGCTGGTGCTGTTCGGCACCGGCTTTGCTGCGGCCGCCGGCCTCTATGCGCTACTGCATCTGCCGCTCGATGCGATCCCGGATCTCTCCGACACCCAGGTGATCGTCTACACCGAATATCAGGGACAGGCGCCGCAGGTGATCGAGGATCAGGTCACCTATCCCCTGACCACTGCGATGCTGACGGTGCCGAAATCCAAGGTGGTGCGCGGCTTCTCGTTCTTCGGCGTGTCCTTTGTCTACGTCATCTTCGAGGACGGCACCGACATCTACTGGGCGCGCTCGCGGGTGCTCGAGTTCCTGAACGGTGCAGCCTCGCGGCTGCCGGCCGGCGTGACGCCGACGATCGGTCCGGATGCCACCGGCGTCGGCTGGGTCTATCAGTACGCCGTGATGTCGAAGCAGCTGAACCTCGCCGATACCCGCACCATCCAGGACTGGAACCTGAAATTCGCGCTCGCCAAGGCCGAAGGTGTCGCCGAGGTCGCCGGCGTCGGCGGCTTCGTCAAGCAGTACAACGTCATCCTCGATCCGCAGCGGATGCGCGACCGCGGCATCACCATGCAGCGGATGCGCGATGCGATCCGCGCCAGCAACGCCGATGTCGGCGGCCGCACCGTCGAACTCTCCGAGTTCGAATACGTCATCCGCGGCAAGGGCTATCTGAAGGACATCAACGACCTCGGCAACATCGTCCTGAAGACCGATGGCGGCACGCCGGTGCTGCTGCGCGACGTCGCGCATGTCGAGCTCGGACCCGACGAGCGGCGCGGCATCACCGAGCTGAACGGCGAGGGCGAGGTGGCCAGCGGCATCGTGCTGCAGCGGTTCGGCATGAACGCGCTCGACGTGATCGAGAACGTCAAGAAACGGTTCGGCGAGATCGCATCGAGCCTGCCGAAGTCGGTCGAGATCGTGCCGGTCTACGACCGCTCCAACCTGATCTATGCCGCGATCGACACGCTGAAGCGGACGCTGGTCGAGGAGAGCATCGTCGTCGCGCTGGTCTGCGTCGTGTTCCTGCTGCATGTCCGCAGCGCGCTGGTCGCGATCCTGATGTTGCCGGTCGGCGTGCTGATGGCGTTCGCCGCGATGAAGTTTTTCGGGATCGGCTCCAACATCATGAGCCTCGGCGGCATCGCGATCGCGATCGGCGCGATGATCGACGCTGCCATCGTGATGATCGAGAACGCCCACAAGCATCTGGAGCGTGCCAGGCCGGATCAGTCGCGGATCTCGATCCTGATCGAGGCCGCCAGCGAGGTCGGACCGGCGCTGTTCTTCAGCCTGCTCATCATCACGGTGTCGTTCGTGCCGATCTTCACGCTGGAGTCGCAGGAGGGGCGGCTGTTCGGGCCGCTCGCGTTCACCAAGACTTTTGCGATGGCGGCGGCGGCGCTGCTGTCGGTGACGCTGGTGCCGGCGCTGATGGCGATCTTCGTCCGCGGCAGGATCATTCCGGAGCACAAGAATCCGATCAATCGCTTCCTGATCTGGATCTACCGGCCGGTGATCAACGCCGTGCTGCGTGCGAAAACCGTGGTGATCCTGCTCGCGCTCGGCGCGCTCGCCGTCTCGGTCTGGCCGGCGCGGCAGCTCGGCTCCGAGTTCATGCCCGATCTCAACGAGGGCACGCTGCTCTACATGCCGACGACGCTGCCGGGAATCTCGGTGACCAAGGCGGCCGAGCTGATGCAGATGCAGGACCGCATCATCAAGGGATTTCCGGAGGTCGCGTCGGTCTACGGCAAGGCCGGCCGCGCCGCGACCGCAACCGATCCGGCGCCGCCGGAGATGTTCGAGACCATCGTCAACCTCAAGCCGAAGCAGCAGTGGCGGGCGGGGCTGACCTTGGACGGCCTGATTGCCGAGATGGACAAGGCGCTGCAATTCCCTGGCGTCTCCAACGCCTGGACCATGCCGATCAAGGCGCGGATCGACATGCTCTCGACCGGCATCAGGACGCCGGTCGGGATCAAGGTGATCGGTCCCGATCTCGCGGTCATCGACCGGCTGGCGCGCCAGATCGAGCCTGTGCTCAAGACCGTTCCCGGAACCTCGTCGGCCTATGCCGAGCGCAGCCTCGGCGGCTACTATCTCGAGATCACGCCGAACCGCGCGGCGCTGGCGCGCTACGGCATCGCGGTGCAGGACGTGCAGGACACGATCGCAACCGCATTGGGCGGCCAGAGCGTGACCACGACGGTGGAGGGCCGCCAGCGCTTCACCGTCAACATGCGCTATCCGCGCGATTTGCGTGACAATCCGCAGACCATCGCCAGCGACATCCTGGTGCCGATGCCGGCGGGCGGCGCCGTGCCGCTCGGCGAGGTCGCCGACGTGGTGCCGGCGCGCGGGCCGACCTCGATCCGGACCGAAAACGGGCAGCTCGCGACCTACATCTATGTCGACATCCGCGATCGCGACCTCGGCGGCTATGTCGCCGACGCGCAGCGCGCGGTGCAGGCCAGCATCCAGTTCCCGCCGGGCACTTACCTGGTCTGGAGCGGCCAGTATGAGTATCTCGAGCGCGCCGCCGCGCGGCTCAGGATCGTGGTGCCGGTGACGCTGTCGATCATCTTCCTGCTGCTCTACCTCAACTTCCGCTCCATCGCGGAAACCCTGATCGTGATGCTGTCGCTGCCGTTCGCGCTGGTCGGCGGCCTCTGGCTGATGTGGGCGCTCGGCTTCAACCTGTCGGTCGCGGTTGCGGTCGGCTTCATCGCGCTCGCCGGCGTCGCTGCCGAGACCGGTGTGGTGATGCTGATCTACCTCAACCACGCGCTGGCCGACATCGCCGCGCGCCGTGCCGCGGAGGGACGAGCGGTCGACCGTGACGACCTTACCAATGCGATCATCGAAGGCGCGGTCGAGCGCGTCCGGCCCAAGATGATGACGGTGGTCGCCATCATGGCGGGGCTGTTGCCGATCATGTGGAGCACCGGCACCGGCTCCGAGATCATGCAGCGCATCGCGGTTCCGATGATCGGCGGCATGATCTCGTCGACGCTGCTGACGCTGATCGTGATCCCGGCGATCTTTGCCATCGTCAAGGGCTATGCGTTGAAAACGGCCGAGGAGGGCGATGCCGGCTACACCGTGACCCGGATCGAGAAGGCGACATGAGCCGGGCTGCTGCACCGGTTCGGTCTTCTGTGATCGGGCGGCATTAACTTTGCCGCACTGGCGGGCACGGCCGTGGGAACGCGATCGGCGCTGGTGCGTTGCAGTGCATCGTTCGTGTGCAAAAAGGGCCTCCCATGAAACTCAACGCGGCAATGCTGATGGCAGCGCTGGTGCTTTCTGGGACCGTCCTGGCGCAGAGCTCCGGCCCCTCGGCCGTCAGCCCCGCACAGGCCGGGCAGGAGGCGAACCAGGCCGCGAATGTGACGACGACGGTCCAGGCCTCGAACAGCGGCCAGAAAACCGGCGACAGCGGGCCTGCGGTCGAGAAGGCCGCGAAGCCCGAGGCCGCAACGGAGGGCAAGACCGTCGGCGTGAGCCGTCCGAAGCCGGACCGACGTCTGGAGCATTATCCGTAGTTCCTAAACCAGATCCCTCCTACAAGAAGTATGGTGGGCACGCTTGCGCTCTGCCCACCCTGCATTCGCGCTCAGTACACCAGGCCGGTGCCCGGGGGCTTTTCCAGCGCGGCGGCGAGCGAGCGGTATTCGTCGCTGTTGGTGCCGGCGAGCTGGGCGATCTTGTTGAGGTGATATTCGGCCTGGTCGCGGTTACCCTGTTCGAGCTGCCACAGGCCGTAATACTGCCAGGTGCGCACGTGGTTGGGATCGGCCTTCAGTGCGCGCTCGTACCAGATCTGCGAGACCTTGTAGTCGCCGAGCTTGCGATAGGAGTAGCCGATCAGATTGGCGACGTCGGCGCGGTCGTCCTGGCCCAGCGCCTTGAGCTGATCGATCGCGCTGGTGTAGTCGTGACGATCATAGATCGTGGTGTAGGCGGTGCGGTAACCGGCCAGGAACTTCTGGTCGTCGATCGCGGAGCTCTTGTCCTTCTTGGTCGCCTTCTTGCCCTTGCTCGAGCCGCTGTCGGAGGCTGGCGGCGAGGGGTTGTCGCTGCCCGCAGCGTAGGCCTTGATGACGGGCCCGGCCGCGAGGGCCGTCGCGAGCACTGCGAGTGTCAAAAACCGTGTCTTGCTCATGGGGTTGTCGCTCCTGATCGTTTTGATCGCGCTTCCGTAATCCTACACCGAAGCCTGACGACTTGAACACCCATGGCCCCGGAACATTCCCGGCCGCGGCACGATTCGGCGTGATCGTGGTCACAGCCGACGGCCGCGGACATGGCGAAGATGACGCCGAATTCATTCACATGAATGAATTCAAAAAGCTTCCTTCAGAACGGGTTCAGTGCGCCACCCCTAAGGTCGCACCTGCATCGATCGACGAGACCGACCATCCGGTCGACACAGCTCGCGATCACCAAGAGGAGATTCCCATGTTGAAGACCATTTCCGCTGCGCTGGTTGCCATCTCCATGATCGCGGCGCCGGCACTCGCTGCCGAGGCCGGCAAGACCGGCACCAACGCCGCGCCCGTCGTCAAGAGCGAGCAGCTGCCGGCCAAGGTCGCGAACGCGAACGCGAAGATGGGCCGCCATCACCACAAGCAATATCGCCATCATCGTCACCACAAGCACATGGGCATGCTGAAGGTGAAGGCGCCGAAGCACGTGATCAAGCACGCTGCCAAGCACGGCCGCGCCAAGGTCGCGATCAAGCACGTCGCGCCGGCCAAGCGCGGCTGAATCTGATCCGCCGACTCTGATTCCTGCGGCGCGGTTCGATCCACATTGCCCCGCCACGCCGTTTGGATGTCAGACCCGGCCCGTCCGTCATTGCTTCCCCAATGACGGCGGGCCGGCGTGCGTTCGAAGGCCGCGCGATAACGACAATTGTCGGCGCCGGCCTGTCCTGACCACAGAGATAACCGAGTTGCGAATTCCCTTCCGGTGCCGGTCGGTCTAAGAAACGCGGCAGGGGATCATGAAACCGCGACGCCTGGGGATCTTAGCAAAACTGACAGCAGCGCTGCTGCTGTCGCTGCCGCTTGCCGGCTGCCTGACCAGCGACGACAGCAGCGGGCCGACCACCTTCACCGACGACCGCGGCGTCGCCAACCAGCCGTTTCCGGACCGCTACCGCGACCAGATCCTGGCCTTCATGCGCACCTATCTTAACAATCCGGTGGGCGTGCGCGACGCGACCATTGCCGAGCCGGTGCAGCGCACGGTCGGCGGCCGGCTGCGTTATGTCGTGTGTCTGCGCTACGGCGCGAAGGATTCCGACGGCAGTTACCGCCCGGCCCGCGAGCGCGGCGTCGTGTTCGTCGATGGCCGGCTCGATCGCATCCTGGAGAACGCCGGCGAGCCCTGCGCAGGCGCGTCCTACGGGCCGTTTGCCGATCTGGAGAAGCTGGCCCGCTAGCCTCCCGCGGCGCGAGGAATTGTCGCAGGGCGGGCATCAGCAAAACGTTAGTGGCATCCGATCACTTTTCGGGGAACGCTGAACTTCCCTTTAGTCATTTGCGACTTACTTGCAGCCGTAATGCGGCTGCTTAACCGGTGAAAAAGCCTCTGTGGCTAGGAACAAATAGGCGTTGTGGCGACCCTGACACAGTTCCGAAACATCACGGTTCAGGCATTGCCCCAAAGCAACCCAATTGAAGTCACGTTGTTTGTCTTGGTAGCGCAACGTAAGTAACGGGGATCAGAGATGAAGAAGTTTTTGCTTGGCACAGTCGCGCTGGCCGCCCTTGCGAGCCCTGCGTTTGCGGCTGACATGCCGGCCCGCACCTATACCAAAGCACCGCCGCCCTATACCGCGCCGGCGCTGGTCTACAACTGGACCGGCTTCTACATCGGCGGCCATGTCGGCGGCGCCTTCACCGACGGCAACAATTTGATGGGCAGCGACGCGCGCTTCATGGGCGGCGTGCAGGGCGGCTTCGACTACCAGTTCGCGCCGAACTGGGTGGTCGGCGTCGAGGCGCAGTATTCCTGGCTGCCCGGCAGCTCCAACAACGGCCTGCTGTTCCCGGGCGGCACGCTGGTCACCGGCAACACCGACCAGATCGGCTCGGTCACCGGCCGGTTCGGCTACACCTGGGGTCCGGCGCTGCTCTACGCCAAGGGCGGTTATGCCTGGCGCGACAACAACAATATCAGCGCCACGGTCGGCGGGGTGCCTGCGGCCTTCACCACCGACGGCAACCACAAGGACGGCTACACGGTCGGCGCCGGTCTCGAATACATGTTCGCCCCGAACTGGTCGGCCAAGGCCGAGTACCAGTATTACAATTTCGGCAAGACCAACATCACCAGCGGTCCGCCCGATATCGTCGGCGCGAGCTTCCGGAACGACGAGCACACCGTCAAGCTCGGCATCAACTACCGCTTCGGCTGGGGTGGCCCGCAGGGATCGCGCTACTAATCGCCAAATCGTCTCATCGACGCAAAAGGGCTGGCTCTGCCGGCCCTTTTTGTTTGCGCGGAGTGGGCATTCAGCGGTCGTTCACCCCGAATGTGCAATGCAAAAAATTAATTCCTGCATTGCAAGGAACTTTCATCGAGCTGTGCCATTATGCGGCTGCCGGGGTTGGTGGACAAACAAACATGCGTAGTCTCGCGTTAGGGCTGATCTTCTCTGCGGTCGCTGTACCGTGCCTTGCCCAGACCATTCTCAAGTCCGAACCCCTCGTCCTCGCGCCCTATGAGGTTGTCCTCGTGCAGGATGCGTCCTGCCCGACCGGCAAGGTGCTCAAGGTAACGGGCGCGATCCGGGGTCTGCATCGGCGGAAGGTCTGTGTGCCGCTCGATTCCGAGCAGGCTTCGCTGGTGACGGCGACGCCGTAGGGCAGGGCGGCGATCGGACCTCGACCCGGCTCGCTGATGCGTGCCGGGGAGGGCACCATCGTCAATTCAACCGCGGCTCGGTCCGCGCCTCGCGGTCGGCCTCCGCCTTGTTCTGATCCGGGTCCTCGTTCGGCTCGAGCTGGCAGGAGCGGATCTCGTAATCATTGTCCAGCACCGGACGCGGCGCGGCCTTTTCTTCCTCGGAAACGGTGTCGACCACCAGGCCGGATTTCTTGGCGAGCTTCCAGACGTCCGCCTCGGTCGGATAGGCCTTGCTGAGCTTGGCGTCCTGGTAGAACAGCGCGTAGGGCATTTCGTCGTCTCCCCCCAAAAACCGACAACGCCGAGACCGGCTGCCGGTTTCAGGTCGCCGCACCTCCGTTCCAGTCACGGAACCGTGAGCAAGCGATTGAAAATGCGAGTCATTTCGGACCTTTCTCCGGCGGTCCTGAGTCTCTTAACGAGTGGTAAATCCCGAAAAAAAGAATCCCCGGGACTCCTCCGGTAGAATCGCCGGATGCTCCGCGTCATGAGGGCGATCCGGCAGACATCTGATGAACGCGTGCAGTTCGCGCTGGTCGTTGCGCTGCTGACGGCCTGCGCCGCGAACGTGGCGCTGGTCTGGGCCTGGCTCTAGCGCAAACGCCGAGCCCGCCCGGCGCGGGCGGCGATTGACCGTCCGCTCAATCCTTCCATCATATCGCCCCATAACAAGTACCGCCGCGCCATGCGGACGGGGCCGCGATTGGGTGGGGAACGGACATGATCGAAGCGCTCAAGGAACGGGTCAATGGCGACGCGGGGTTGGTGCGGCGCGGCCGCTATCTGACCACGACGTTTCTGCTCGAGATCGGCAGCGCGGCGTGGCTGATCGCGATCCATGAGGGCCGGATCCTGTCCGTCACCAGGGGCCCGTTCGTGATGCCGTCCTGGTCCTTTGCGCTGCGCACCTCGGACGAGGCATGGGACAAGTTCTGCGAGACGAGGCCGCCGCCGGGGTCCAACGACCTCATGGCGCTGATCAAGCGGCGGGTGCTGAAGGCAGAGGGCGACCTCAAGATCTTCATGGCCAACTTGCGCTACTTCAAGGAGGCGCTCGCCAAGCTGCGCCGCGACGGGGTGGCGGCATGAGCGCGACATTTGAACCGATCATCGGCCGCTACATGCAGCTCGAGCTGTTCGGCCGGGCGCACCGCCTCTATGTCGAGGAAGCGGGCGAGGGCACGCCGCTGGTCTGCCTGCACACCGCGGGCAGCGACGGCCGGCAATATCGCGGCCTGATGAACGATCCGCGCGTCACCCGCCGGCATCGCGTCATTGCCTTCGACATGCCCTGGCACGGCAAGTCGTCGCCGCCGCAAGGCTGGCACGACGAGGAGTACCAGCTGACCTCGGCGCAATACACGACGATGATCCTGGCCGTGATCGACGCGCTCGCGCTCGACAGGCCGATCGTGATGGGCTGCTCGATCGGCGGCCGCATCGCGCTGCATCTCGCGCTCGAGCATCCCGAACGCTTCCGCGCCATTATCGGCCTGCAGGCCGGCGCGCATGTCGACCCCTATTACGACCTGAATTTCCTGCACCGACCGGACGTCCATGGCGGCGAAGTCGCCGCTGCCATCGTCTCCGGCCTGGTCGGGCCCGACGCACCCGAGACGGAAAAATGGGAGACGCTGTGGCACTACATGCAGAGCGGGCCGGGCGTGTTCAAAGGCGACCTCTATTTCTACAAGATCGACGGCGACATCCGCGCCCGCGTCGCCGAGATCGACACCACGCGCTGCCCGCTGTTCCTGCTGTCAGGCGAGTACGATTATTCCTGCACGCCGGAGGAGACGCTTGCGGTGGCGAGCAGCATTCCCGGTGCCGAGGTCACCATCATGAAAGGCCTCGGCCATTTCCCGATGAGCGAAAATCCCGGCGAATTCCTCAAGCATCTGCTGCCGGTGCTGGAGAAGATCGGCCGACGGTGAGGGTACGAGTCACGACTCGTGCAACATCCTCAGTGTCGTTCCTGCTTTCGCCGGGATGAAAGTTGTGGAAGACAATTGGGACGACGACCTATTTGTCGGAGCGCGGCAGCTCGCTGATCGCGGCGCGCACCTTGGCCATGGTGGAGGAGCAGTACTCCTCGCGCTCCTTCAGGAAGCGCTGCTGATTGGCGCGGAAGTTGGCGACGCGGCTCCGAACCTCGGATTGGAAATCGCCGCGGATGTCGAGCTTTGCAAAATGCGGCAGATCCGGCGGCGGCGCGGGCGCAGCGATGCCGGCTGTCGTCGGGGCGGCTGGGCGATGCGGCACGGCGGGCGGCACTTCGAACACGGTCGGCACCGGCAACGCCGACGGTACGGCGAGCGCCGTCTCGGCGGCAGGCTTCGTCTCGGTCAGAGCGGACGTCTCGGGCACTGCTTTCGGGGCCGTGGGCTGCGGAGCACCGTTGGCGGGCGGGACGGCGAGTGGCGCGACCTTGGCCGGCGCAGCCGTCAGCGTCTCGATGTCGGGCCGTTTGCCCGTCACCGACTGTACGAAGGCCATTGTCTGCGCGATCAGGAGATCGCGTTCCTTCATCCACTTCATGGCGCACCCTGAACGGGCGGATACCAGCAAAGCAACTCCGCGGAAGCAAGCACTCGTCATGATGATGGTTGATGAAGACGCCTGTTTGGTAGGCACGGTGACAAAATTGTGACACCACCTGTGCGGGAGTGCCTTCAGCGCTGGCGCGGATTGGTGTTGGGGATGAACGGGGTACCGATGATCCGTACCGGCGTCTGGTTGACCACGGACACGGCGGCGGGCTTCGCATCCGGTGCCGAGACTGGGTCCAGCGCGGCGACGACGCCGGCAGCTGTCAGGCTCAGCAGCATGAAGGCACTGAGGAGCAGGATGGGGTGACTGGCTTGGCGCACGCGCATGATGAGAGAACCGCGTGCGGGCGCTTAAGTTTCCGAGCAAATGCTCAGGCGCGGTTCGAGCACGGTGGCTCGGGCGTGAAGCATCGCGTCAAGAGCGGGATCTAACGGCCTGTTCCGATTCGATCGGACGGCGGCACCGCCTGATCAGGCCGCCGCCTCGGCGGGGGTCGGCTCAGCGGAGGTGCGGGTCTCGATCAGGTCGGCATAGCGGCCGTATTCCTCGGCCATCTCGAGCAGTTGCTCGCGCAGCGCAGCGTCGGAGACCTGACGGGCCAGCCGTTTCGCCTGATCGGATTGGAAGCGGTAGTGAGCTGTATCGGACATGGTGGCTCCTCACAAAATATGTAAGGAGCCGTCGTCAAAGGTTCATTGCAGCGTCTGCGAACGATCCGCCAGCTCGGCCGGGATTACGCCAGCTTTGTCTTCGCGGATCTCGACCTCGAACCAGCCCATCTGCCGCAGCTCGTGCGCTTTCTTCTCGGCCGCGTCTTCGCTGTCGCGCTTCAGCACGATTCGGCTGGTGCCATCACGGGCAAGGATCAAATAGGTCATTGTTTGGGTCCACCCCACGATTGCATACACGATTTTGCGCGACGGGGACAGGCGCAATCAAGATGATGCGTGATCCTACGGGACTGTTCCCACGAATCCTGCCAATGGCGCGGCGTGCGCGGTGGTCGGGTGAGGGGATGGAACGGGCTTCGGCCCATGGTGGCCGCCCAGACAGGCGCCGCGACGGGCACCTGCCGGGGAACGGCACCTAAAGAAAACCCCGCAGGCTGGATGCGGGGTTTTCCCAGTTGACGGACTGGGGAAGATTCAGGGCGTGAGCCGTCAACTGTTGGCAGCAAACTTAAGGTTGAATTCCAAAAAAGCAACAGCGCCGCGTGGACGGAATATGATCGTCCCGCGGCGCTGCGCCGAATACTGGGCCCTGAAATCCCCAGCATCGGTGTGTCTTTGCTGCAGCAGTGAAGGTTCAAGGGAAACGCGTGGCGCGCGGCGATTCCGCGGACCGTGATGTGGGTCGCCGTCAGTTCGATGTAAGCCGGCTCCGCTACGCTGCTCGGGCTGCGGCTGAACTGGAAACCCATCCGCGGCCCCTATGTGACTCCCGCTCCGATCTCACCCCTCGGAGCGGGCCCTTCATCCGGCGGCTCGTATCTGCGCGTTCGCCGCCGGCGGGGAACGACCGCATGCATTTCCAGCGCGTAAGTGCTCTCGCCCTTTAGTCGCAGGGGATCAGACCGACCGTAGAGCCGTAGTTGATCGAACACATTCGCCGAGGCTGTGGTGTCGGGGGAGGCGCGCAGGTGTTCTTGCCCATCGGCGATAGGCAGGGGTCAGCCTTCGGCCCTGCATATTTGAACGGATGTTCCGCCAGATACTTCCGACTGATCTGGTCCTTGCGAGCCATCAGCGCATGGAATTTTTGCGACCATTGCCGTGCTTTGGCCTGGTCATGCGATGCGACGATTGCCTGCCCCTCGGGAATCATCTTCGCGATGGTCATGTCGATCTGGATAAGCTCAGGGGATGCTCCCGATTGCACCAATTTCCGATCCATGGCGATAACTTGGGCCCACTCCTCAGCCGATTGAGCTTTCGCAGCCACGCCACAACTTGCGATTGCGGCCGCTGAAAGCAGCAGAACCGACAGTCTCGTCACCATGCTCATGAAAATTTCTCATGCCCTTCGGTGAACTCCGTCCAGCCGGAGTCCATCGGTGCGATGGATAGAACGGTCAGTATATTAAGTCCATATGGAAATCGTTGGAGAAATTTGATCTGAGAGATCGATGAGTTCGAAGAAAGAGCAGCTCATCAAGGTCGCGACCGACCTGTTTTCACGGCACGGCTTTCACCCGGTCGGCGTCGATCGGATTCTGGCTGAAGCCGGCGTCGCCCGCATGACGCTCTACAACCACTTCCAGGGCAAGGATGACCTGATCGGCGCCGTCCTCGCGCAGCGCTACGAGGATATTCTGGCCAGCCTTCGCGCCGATGTCGCGCCGACGGCTTCGGCCAAGGAGCAATTGAGAGCTGTCTTTGCCTGGCACGAGAGGTGGTTCGGCTCACCGGAATTTTCCGGCTGCCTGTTCGAGCGTGCCTTGGCCGAGTTTGGCACGGACTATCCGCAAATTTCCGCCGTCGCTATCCGATACAAGACGACCATGACGGCATGGATGGGCGACATGTTGAAGAGCGTGATGCCGGAGCATGCGGCAACGCGGATATCGTCGGTCCTGATGATGCTGCTCGATGGTGCAACGATCGACGCCCGGGCGTTTCATGACCCGACCATCGCCAGCAGGGCGTGGAGCGCCGCCGAAGCCATGATCGAGCGGGAGATAGCTCCGGAACGCGGCAAGTCCGGCGCTGGCGGTTCTTCGCCGCCGTAGCGCGCGACCTTCGCGCCGCGGGCATGAACTTGGCGGCCGGCGGCACGGGCAAGCGAAGCTGGTTCTGCTTCTGGCTCTTGCCCGCCAAGTCTGCTATGCGAGCGCGCAAATCCCTCGCATTCGCCGGCTTAGCTCAGCGGTAGAGCAGCAGTTTTGTAAACTGAAGGTCGGGGGTTCAATCCCCTCAGCCGGCACCACCACCTGTGCGGCGGTGGCTTGCGGCCTCCCTCGGCAGCGAAAGGGCAGCCTTTGGGCCGCCCTTTGCCACCCTCGATGCAGGTCGGGCTCGTTACTGGCAGGGATGCCGGAGGCCGTCGCTGCCGCGGAACCAGGTGCCGGGGGTGCAGACGAAACCGTTCCGTTGCGCATAGTCCTCGCCGCCGCGGGCATAATAATCGGGACCGCGGAACGGGGCGGTGGCGATTGCGGCTGCGGTTCCGACCGCGCCGCCGACCACGCCGGCCGCGACGTCCGCCGGGCCGGGGTCATAGCGGTTGTAGCTCCGTTGCCAGTCACGGTCCTGCCAGTCGCGATCGCGCTGGGTGCTGCGCTCACGATAAGTGGTGCCGGCATAGCCCGGTCCGACTGTCTGGCATCGCGCGTCCGGATTGGCGTTCGAGCAGCGCGCCGGCGTGCCGATCGCCTGCTGTGCCATTGCGGGGGTCGCCAGTGCCGAGGCCAGCAGCGCGGCGGCGCCGAGGATCTTGAGTTGCGTCATGGGAGATCTCCTCTCGTCGTGGTCGAGAGCTAATCTCGCGATGCCGCGCCTGTTCCTGTCGTGTCTTGCTTCCCGTTCAAACCGGTGTGAAGTTCCCAGGGTTCACGCGTGGGCGGGGGATCGATGTTCGGAATCTTGAGTCTCGGTTTTCTGCTCGGCATGCAGCATGCGCTGGAGCCTGACCACATCGCCGCCGTCTCCAGCATCGCGGCGCGCCGCACCCATGTCGGTGACATCGTCAAGCACGGTCTGACCTGGGGCCTCGGTCACACGCTGACGCTGTTCGTGTTCGCCGGCGCCGCGATCCTGCTCGGGTGCGCGATCCCGGAAACGGTAACGCAGCCGATCGAGACCGCGGTCGGCATCATGCTGGTCGGCCTCGGCGGCCATCTGTGGTGGCGGCTGTGGCGCGACCGCGTGCACTTCCATGCCCACAGCCATGGCGACGGCACCAGTCATCTCCACGCCCATAGCCATGCCGGCGAAACCCTGCCGCATGCCCGCGCGCCGCACAGCCATGAGCACGGCTTCCGTTGGCGCACGCTCCTGGTCGGCCTGATGCACGGCATGGCCGGATCGGCGGCGCTGCTGGTGCTGACGGTGTCGCAGGCCCCAAGTCCTGTGATCGGGCTCGGCTATGTCGCGTTGTTCGGCGTCGGCTCGATGATCGGGATGGGCGCGCTGTCCAGCGTGATCGCGGTGCCGCTGGCGGCCTCTGCGCGCTGGCTGACCTGGGCCAATCGCGGCCTGCAGGTGGCGGTCGGTGCGGTCACCATCGCGATCGGCCTGCATGCGATCATCGAGAACGCCTTCATCTGACGCCCGGCGCGCCGGTGAAGGCCCGTTAACGATTCCTGATCGCCTTCGACCGCATTGACCGGCCGCCGATGCTTACGCGTTAGGCTTACCGGCAGTTTCGCGCGCATCCTTAACCCTTCCGCCAAGACGTTGGATTAGGCTGCAGGTGGAACACATCGGGACGACGGGTGATATGCGCGCAGGCCTTGCACTGGCGATATTGGCTGCGATGACATCGCAGGCTGCGGCCGGCGGCGGATTCGACATCGTGGTGCCCTCGCGGCCCGGCGTGCCCATCATCATCAACGGTGTCGACGCCTCCTACGCCGTGGTCGAGAGCGCGATGGGCCTTGCCCGCAACGAGTCGATGGTGCCGACCGTCTATGGCGGCCGGCCGGTCGATCCGGAGCCGAATGTCGGCCATTATTATCCGAGCCTCGGCCACATGCCGGGCTACGGCCGGCTCGAGATCGAGCCGCCGAAGAACCGCGCGCTGCCGCAGCCGGCCGAGAGCTACCACCAGTCATGGTCGGCGCAGTCGGCGCCGCTGCCGGCGCAGTCCAATGTCCCGACCGATCCGCCGCCGGTGATCTACGCGCCGCAGTTCAACGGCACGCAACAGGCTCCGGCGCGGCGGAGACCGCTGACCAGGGGGCCGTAGAGCCCACAACCAGCCTTCAAGAACTACGCGACCAAAGAAAAGAGACCTACAGGAGAGAGTAATGCGTCAAATGATCAAAGGACTGATTGCGGCTGCGGCCGTGCTGGTGGCCGCGCCCGCAATGGCGTGCGGCTTCAATCCCTGCGGCGTGCCGGTCTATTCCGCGCCCGTCGTGAACTATGGATGTGGTGGTTGCGGCGGCTACGGCTACGGCGCCGTCGAGCGTCTGCCCGATCCGGATGCGGCCTATCCCGGCGCCGCGCAGCAATACTACTATGTCAACCAGGGCCCGACCTACACCGGCCCGGGCAATTGGGCGCCGCGTCCGTATTACCGCGAGGGCTACGGCCGGCCGCATTATGGCTATCGCCACTATGGCTATGGCTATCGCCACTACGGCTACGCCCAGCACTATCGTCCCTGGTACCACCGCCCGCACTACGGCTATCGCCATTACGGCTACGCGCCGCATCACTATGCGCCGTATCACTACGGCCACCCGGTGCTGCGCCGCTACTACTGATCGGAATATCCGCAAGAGCAGATCAGCGCCCGTTCGCGATATTCGCGAGCGGGCGTTTTGCTAGAGCTTTTCCGTTCCGATGGGATCGGAACGGAGCTCTGGACTGTTATTTTGACGCGTTTTCTTCACGCGAACCGGTATCCACTTCGCTCGAAAACGCTACATGAGCCCCAGCCGGTTGGCGCCGACATAGAGCGCGAGCACGGCGGCGTTCGAGACGTTCAGGCTCTTGATCTCGCCGGGCATGTCGAGCCGGGCGACGGTGCTGCAGGTCTCGCGGGTCAATTGCCGCAAGCCTTTGCCCTCGGCGCCGAGCACCAGTGCCAGCGGTGCACGCAACGCCACCTTGCCGAGATCCTCCGTGCCCTCGCTGTCGAGGCCGACGGTCTGGAAGCCGTGCTCGTTCAATTCGTTCAGGGCACGCGCGAGATTCTGCACGGTGACGACAGGCACCAGCTCGAGCGCGCCGGAGGCTGATTTCGCCAGCACTCCGGTGGCCTCCGGGCTGTGGCGGGCGGTGGTGACGATTGCCTTCACCGCGAACGCCGCGGCCGAGCGCAGGATGGCGCCGACATTGTGCGGATCGGTGATCTGGTCGAGCACCAGCACGATGCCCTCCAGCGCCAGCGTGTCGATGCCGGGCGAGGGCAGCGGATCGGCCTCCGCCAGCAGACCCTGGTGCACGGCATCGGGGGTAAGGCGGCGGTCGATGTCGCCGGGCCGCACGATCTCCGGCGTGACACGGGTTGGGATGTTCTCCTCGGCGAGCCGCCGGGCCGCGTTCTCGGTCAGATAGAGCTTGCGGATCTCGCGATGTGGGTTGGCAAGTGCGGCCGCGACCGTGTGCCAGCCATAGAGAATCACGGGTCCGTCGGAACCATGCTCGCGGTCCCGCCAGGCCGGCGGACGGCCGGATTTCGGCCCTTTTTGGAAGGGTTTACCGCCCTTGCTTCGGAAATTGGGTTTGCGGTCGCGATCGCTCATCTGAAGCTTGTGTCACTGATATCGCAGAATGGCAATTTAACCGGCAAATAGCCGGCCTGCTTGGTTGACTTTGGGGACCGGCTTCGCCCATAAACGCGCCCGACCGCGCGGCCGCTTCGGCCCCGCAGGGTTACCAGCGTCATCTAGATGACCCGGTCCGCTGCCACTCGCACGGCCGGTTGGGCGCTGTTGGAACGGGGGAGTGTCCCGAGTGGCAAAGGGAGCTGACTGTAAATCAGCCGTCTTATGACTTCGAAGGTTCGAGTCCTTCTTCCCCCACCAGCCTTCAAATCCGATATTGATTTTATTATGAAATCTCGCCTGCGGCCCGCACCTGAGACGAAGGTGCGGGAATAGACGTTCGGCTTTCGTCCAACGTGTTGATACCTTGCGCAGCCAGTTTCGCGCGCTCTGCCTCGCGGGTATAGACCTCCGCCTGGCGGATATTCGTCCATCCGAAAATCGCCATGAGCTGGTGAGCGGTCGCACCGTTCTCGGCTGCGATCGTCGCAGCAATCTTGCGGACGCCATGCGCGCTCTTCTGGACCCCGGCCTGTCGCGCGGCTTCCGAAAATGCGTTGCCAAAGCTCTCCTTTGTGAAGGGCAGGCCCCGCGCACCGCATGCCCATGTCAGATCTCCGATGGGACCGGCGTCGAGCGTTCGCTGCAGGACGTCCAAAATCGGAAGCGTCACCGTGATCGTTTCTCCACTCTTCTCGGTCTGCCACTGAATCACTCGGATGCCACCGATCTCCCTTTCGTGCTGCCGCCCAATTCTGGCGGCATCGCCACGCCGTGGACCCATGAATAAGATGACGTCGAGCCAGACGCGCTGCCGCGTACCGAGCGGAAACTTCCGTTGATAGGCAGCCACGTCCTCGCGAGTCCATTTCGGAAATCCGAGGCCCTTCTTCCTTTTGGGCGGATCGACACCGATCGTGGGATCAATTTTGACGTGCTTACGCTTGAGTGCCCAGCCGAAAAGGCCCTTCATCGTGTCGAGAAAATTGCGCGCCGCAGAGGGCGTCTTCGATCGGCGGTCTAAGCCGGCTACGATGTGATCGTTGCGAAGCGCTGCATAAGCCTTCGTCCCGTTTTCTTTGAGAACATGCAGCATGATGTTTTCACGCTGCCGTCTCGTCGACTGGGCAAGCGCAGCCCACTCTCCGGATTCTCTGTATCTGTCCCACAACCATTCGAGCGACGAGGTCAGGATGCGCGACGCAGCACCGGGGAGGGGCTGGCCATCAATGGCCGCCAAAGACGGTCCTGAGATTCCTGTGGCCGGCCGACGCGTTTGGGGCATCTTTCTGGACCTCAACCGCACTCGTGGCGGCGGGATGGGACCAGCGCCGATCAGTTACGGGGAAATTGAAGCCTGGTCACTAATGCGACGTGAGCCGGTGCGGCCGTTCGAACTAGACGTGATCCGCGCGCTCGATGAAGCGTTTTTGAAGGAATGCGCGGAGAGAGTACAGGATCCCAACAAACCCGCGGTCAGCAGCCGGCCACTCTCACCGCAACTTTTCGATGCGTTGTTTGGCGGTGTGAAGTCGGGGCGCTAGGGCTTCATCGACTGGGTGATAGCCGGGAAGTATCGATCTTTGATCTGGCTGATGCCGAATCCTACAAGAGCGCCAATCACGCCCGTTATGGCATACATCAGGAGCTGATCCTTATTCCGTTGGAAGAATCCGCGAACATCTGCTCTCCGCTGTGGGTGCACGACAATGCAGCGTCGGATGGAAATATACGTTGCACAGGCGTATGCCAGCAAGAGTGTGAGTTGCACGGCCAGTACGACGACCTTCAGGGTTTCGTCGAACGGAGCAAAACCTGCGAAGCCCATGATCGTCAAAAGAGGAACGACGATCCAAGCGTTGTAAAGCCAGCGCGGTCGTCGCTGGCTGTCCTTGAGGATGCGATCAATACCCAAAAATAAAACGGCGGACGTTGGTCCTGATCCTACGTACAGCCTTCCAGGTTCGATTGAGCAATATGGTGATGTCGACGTAAGCTTTACGTCAAACTGCGGCGCCTCGCCAAAATGCTCCTTGGCCGCCGCCAAGGTCCCGAACTTGTAGGTCGTTGTCTCTAGTTCGACGTTCTTGGTGTTCGCCTGTAGAAGCTCGAAAATATCGGAGACGTCATCCCAATACAGAACGATGGGGATGTATTTACCCCAGTACTTTTCCTCGATTTTGGTTTTCGACATGACGTGTATCCACGGAAAAGCCGATAACATAACTCCGGCGGCACACGCTCGCGCCGCCGGGATTGGATCGTCGCGCTCCGCTATCGGCCTTTGAACTGGTCTCGTCGTTCCAGCGTCTCAATTCGCTTCGTGAGATTGACGAACGCTTTCTCCACCTCGCGCTTGTAAGTCTCAAATTCCTTCCGCAGCTTTTCGGTCTCACTATTGTCGCTTGCCATAAGAGCATCACTCCGACAGGACGAAACGATAGTTTCGAGTTTCGATGTGCCCTGGTTTGTAGGTCATCGACTTGGAACCGGCCACGATATCTTTCATCTGCGACTGAAGACCTCGAGCAACATGCTCCGTTGCATACGCTTTTACTTCTTCGATTATATTGGCGTAGGTGTCGCTGACGCCGCATTGCGGACATGAGCAGATATCGGCGGGGCTCGGATCCTCTGGTCCGTTCAAGTCTACTCTGCAGGCCGCGCAGATGATTCGATGAGTTGTTGTCATTTGCTTGGTTTCTTTTTCGGCTTGTGCTTCGCTTGAGCCAGATCCGATCCGGCTACGGATTTGACGGTCGGGCTCTTGCTCGTGCGGAGCAATTTCGATGCTTTGGACGCGTCGCGCTTAGATGTGGTCATTGATTCCCCCTTTGCGAGTGAGGGGAGGAAGATACCCGTGATTCGCGAGGGCATCCGGAGTTACTACCGCAATCCACAACTCGTAATCGTCGGTACGGGGAGCGAGCAAATTAACATTGAGAAATCAATATGTATTTGTCGCCCGCACCTTTGAACTAAGGCCTTGGATTTGTTTTACTATTCTACTCCTTCTTCCCCCACCAGCCTTCGCTCGCGTCGCGAGCTACGGCTTGGCAAGCCAGCAGACCTCCATCGGAGTAAAGTGAGCGAAGGCTGCCTCGCCGAAGCCCGAAGAGTGCGGGCGGGCGGTCTTGATGATGCAATTGTTCGGGCGGAAGCAACAACCCCGCGCTAGCCAGCCGGCTGATCAATGACGCCAAGCGAAGGGTCGCCGCAGCTTCGGTTCGATCGAGCGCTCGCGCAATCTCGAAGAGGTGGAATTTGGCTGCTCGCACAGCGTCAACAATGCGAGATCGTCGCCGTCCGACCAGCGCGAATTCTTTCAGCTCTGCAGCATACCATCCGCAGGGAATCGATGATTCTTCGGAAAGGGATATGCACTGAAGCTGACGGGAACCTGATACCCCCTCGAGTGATCGGCATGCCCTAAGACAGGGGCGCCGCAGCCAGTTCGCCAATCTCAATCCCGCTCTGCGGTCAGCCACTTAGTCATTTGCGCGCCAGCATCGGCTTGCCGCGCCAGTCGAAGGAGGGCCTGTCTCTCGACACCGGCAGGAAGCGCCGAAGCGCGTTCGCGCAAGTCCTTTGCTTGCTCTGTCAGCCGTACTTCAAGTGTTTCGATCTGGATGACCCGGCGTCGGATCGGTCCCGTGCGGATACGCGAATTTTTCCCATGGGCCGGTTGGAGCCCCGGAATCGCTAAAAGTTGGAGGCCCCCAAACGTTTGTGGTCGGCAGTAGTACGCTGAAGCAACTCGCTGGGTGAAAAGGCAGGCGCAGTGGCTGACGCAGCTGTAGATTGTAATCGTACCTTGACGATTACGTTCGAGGTCGGGCAGACTTTCATCGACATCCATTTCGGAGTGAAGAAATGATCAGGGCGATGATTGTCGTGTTCGTGCTCCTCGTTTCGTTCGGGGCGACGTTTCCCGGTAACGCGACATCGGTAACCAGGCCTTATGATCAGGGTACAACGAACCGCGTGTCTAACGGTTCTTGTGTGTGCAAACGCCACTGCAACGAATTCGCGGCACATGGCCAATTGACCGGAGAAACATTGAAACAGTGCAAGTCGGATTGTGAGCAGACATATTCCGGTTGCACAAAGGGGACGATGCGGCGTTAGACGCCGGAGGTCAGGTCGACAGGTGGACGGCGTCCGATGCCTGATCACGTCAGCTCTCCCGGCGTTTTCATTCAGGAAATACCTGATGGCGTTCATGCGATCACGGGCGGTCGCGTGCAGGCGCAATCTCGACTGGTGCGCTGGCGTGGCGCCTGGCCTCCCAACCCGTTGCCCGTTGTCGCTGCCGCCGATGACGACGTCACCAAGGGCGAAAAGCAGCTCGCCGCAGCCAATGCGGGCACCCCGCCGGTGCAGGCAGACATCGACAACGCCCGGCAGGCGCTTGCTGCGGCAAAGACCGCGATGGCAGCCTCCGATGGCCTGCCGCTGACCTTGAAGGACAGCTTCAACCCGGCCCAGGCACAGGCCGCCAAGTAAGGTCTCTATGCGCTCGAAAAAGCCAGGATGCCCAATCCGCTGCACAACGATGAGGTCGAGGACTTCGCGCCGAGTGGCGCGATCGCCGGCGTCTTCGCGCGGACCGATGCGGCACGGGGAGTCTGGAAGGCGCCTGCGGGCCTCGATGCCACGCTCAACGGCGCTTCCCAATTGACGACGGTCGTGACCGACGCGGAGAACGGTCAGTTGAATCAGCTCGGGCTCAATTGCCTGCGTTTCTTTCCGACCGCGGGGTACGTGGTGTGGGGAGCCCGCACGCTGCGCGGCGCCGATCAGCTCGCCGACGACTACAAATATATCCCCGTCCGGCGCACCGCATTGTTCATCGAGGAGAGCCTCTATCGGGGTTTGCAATGGGTCGTGTTCGAGCCCAACGATGAGCCGCTGTGGGCTCAGATCCGGCTCAACGTCGGCGCGCTCATGCAAATCCTGTTTCGGCAGGGCGCCTTCCAGGGCGCGTCACCGAGCGATGCTTACTTTGTCAAATGCGACCGCACGGTCACGACACAGGACGACGTCGATCGCGGCGTGGTGAATGTGCAGGTCGGACTTGCAGCGTTCAAGCTGGCCGAGTTCGTCGTCATCAACATTCAGCAGATGGCGGGCCAGACTGCTGTTCGATGAAGACGAGGCTCGTCGCGCCGGCCTCGGTTGTGCCTGAAGCGTATGGGAAATCAGCGAAGCGTGCGCCTCACGAAGCGTCGGACGATCCGGCCGCTGCAACGGTCAAGCGGCTCTTGAAGTCGACCAGTTTGGCGAGGAAATTGTCGCGCCATCGCTGCTTCGCTGGAATGTCCTCGGCTGACGTCTGCTTGCGCAGCGTGTCTTCGATCGTTGCGACCAGCGCGTCGGACCAGGGCCGTGGATCCGCCTGTTCCTTGGCAAGGCCGTGATACATCGGACCCAGGTTGCGGCAATATTCCGCGATGCCGGTCTTGGCGTTGAGATCGATGGTCTGGAATGGACCCATAAAGCTCCAGCGCAAGCCGAGGCCGTCGGCAATGGCGCGGTCGACCTCTTCCGCGTTCACGATACCGTCTTCCACCAAACGGAAGGCTTCGCCGAGCAGCGCGCTCTGCAGGCGGTTGACCACGAAGCCGCTGATCTCGCGCCTGAGCTGGATCGGGGACTGGCCGATGCGCAGCATCAGCGTTCGGGCGCGCTCCACGACATCGGGTTTCGTCCAGGGCGACGGCACGATCTCCACCAGTGGGATGAGGTGGGGCGGATTGATCGGATGGACGACGAGGCAACGCTCGCGCGTTGCCATCGTCTCGGTGAAAGCGGAGGCGGGGAGACCGGACGTGGAGCTCGCGAGAACAACCTGTGGCCCGGCCAGCGCGTCGAGCGTCTTGTAGAGCTCGATCTTGATCGGAAGCCGCTCGGGCACGCTTTCCTGAACGTAGTCCACGCCAGCGAGCGCTTCCTCGATACTCTTCGTCGACCTGACCCGCGCGGCGATCGTCTCGGCAGGATCGGGCAGAGTGAGGCCAAGCGCCTCGAGGCCGGCCGCTGCCGTCCGCACGAAGTCCGGTACGCGCGCAGCAGAGTTGGAATCGGCGTCGTAGACGACGACCTCGAAGCCGGCTCTTGCGAAGACGAGCGACCATGAGGAGCCGACGACGCCGGCCCCGATCAATGCAATCCGTGTCATGAATTTATCCTGATTGTAACGCGGAGGCGCTCAGGGCGTCTGCGCGCCGCGGGTGTTCACATGGATCGCGTAGAGTGAGGTGTGGCCGCAGATATAGAGGCGATTGCGCTTCGGTCCGCCGAAGCACACGTTGGCGCACTTCTCCGGCACGGGAATCCGGCCGATGATATCTCCGCCCGCCGTGACGCAACGCACGCCATCGCCGGAACTGGTCCACACGTTCCCGTCGACGTCGACGCGGAACCCATCCGGGATGCCGGGGGCGATTTCGGCGAGAACGCGGCTGTTGCGTAGTTGCCCGTCACCTGCCACGTCGAAGGCCCGGATGTGATGAGGCCAGTCGGGATTGGGCCAGAAGCCGGAATCCGCAACATAGAGAATCTTCTCGTCCGGCGAGAATGCAAGTCCGTTGGGTCGCTTGAAATCGTCGACGACGATACGCAAGCTCCCGTCGCGCGGATCGAAGCGATAGACGTTGCAACTGCCGATCTCGCTTTCGGCTTTGCTGCCCTCATACTCGGCGCTGATGCCGTAGGTGGGATCGGTGAACCATACGGTGCCATCCGACTTCACCACGATATCGTTGGGCGAGTTGAGCCGCTTGCCTTCGTAACGATCGGCCAGCACCGTGATGGTGCCGTCATATTCGGTCCGCGTCACCCGACGTCCGCGATGCTCGCAGGTGACCAGCCGTCCTTCGCGGTCGCGGGTGTTGCCGTTGGAAAAGTTGGAATCGCTGCGGAACACCGAGACCTGCCCGGTCTCCTCATCGTAACGCAGCATCCGGTTGCTCGGCAGGTCGCTGAACAGGAGGCTGCGCTGGTCGGCGAAATAGACCGGTCCTTCGGCCCAGCGCAGGCCGGTATGCAGCTTCTCCAGGAAAACGATTGGTATCGTGTACTGCGCGAAGCGCTTGTCGTAGACCTCGAATGGATCCATGGGCGTCCTCCTTGTCAGGTCCTGTTGTCAGGTCTTGTTGTTGGGCGAACGGGTGGTCGTGGCGGCGCGTTGACGCCGTCGCGTGGCGTAGACCGAGAGGCCTACCGCCACGATGAGAATTCCGCCGTTGAAGAAGTACTGGATATAGAACGGCGCTCCGAGCTGCTGGACTCCCGAGAAGGAAAAGGCCAGCAACAGCACCGACAGCAGCGTTCCGATCACGTTGACGCGTCCGAGCTTGATCGAGGTCGCGCCGAGCAACGTCGCCGCAAACGCAGGCAGCAGGTATTCGGGGCCGACGCTCGGGGTCCCCGTTTGCAGAATGCTGCCGAGCACGATGCCGGCGAAGCCGCTGAGCAGGCCAGATACGACAAAGGCGCCGATGATGTGGCGACGAATGTTGATGCCCGTGAGTTCGGCCGCCCGGACGTTGGCTCCGATCACGTAGAGATTGCGGCCGATCGGAAGGTATTCGGTCACGATCCACAGCGCGATGGAGATGATTGCGACATAGACCGCCGGCAACGGGATGCCATCGACGATCTGCGTGAGGTCGGTGAAGGTGACCGAAAGATTCAAGCCGCTGATCTGCTCGCCGTTGGAATACCAGTTGGTCACGCCAAACAGCAGCGTTCCCGTTCCCATCGTTGCGATGAAGGAGTCGATGTGGAAGACGCTGACCAGCAGGCCGTTGCAGAGACCGACCATGATCGACAGCAGAAGGATCAGTGCCGCCGCTTCCGGCCAGCCCAGGCCCTCGTTGACCTGCAAGCCGACGGCCAGCACCTGCGCCATGCCAAGGTGGTAGCCGATCGACAGGTCGAATTGCTTTGTGGCGAGCGGCACCATTTCCGCGAGCGCCAGCATTGCCGTCACCGACTGGCTGACCAGGATCGTGTTGATGTTGATGGCGCTGAAGAAGCTCGAAGGCCTCAGCACGCCGAACACCAGCATGACCAGCGCGAAGACGAAGACCAGGCCGTAAGTGGCCACCAGATTGGATAGCATGCCTGAGGGCGCTGCCTGGCGCGGAGGCTGCGCCGCGCTGTGCTGGAATGTGCTCTCCGTCATATCCCTCTCTGCCATCAATGCACCCGCTCGCTCTGACCGCCCGCCATGGAAGAACGGGTGAGAAGCCCTTCGAGCGTCAGCGTCGAGCCGGTCAATTCGGACGTGATCTTGCCGCGTCCCATCACCAGTGCGCGATCGCAAAGGGCGGCGACTTCCTCGAAGTCGGATGAAACGACCAGTACAGCCGCGCCATCGTCTGCGATGTTGCGCAGCGTGCGATGGATGATGCCTTTTGCGCCGATGTCGACCCCGGCGGTCGGCTCCTCCATGATGAACAGCTTCGCGCCCGTTGCCAGCCAGCGGCCCACGAAGATCTTCTGCTGGTTTCCGCCGCTCAACCAGTCGATCAGCGCGGCGGCGCTGCGCGGGCGAACGTCGAAGCGCTCGAGTTGATCCCGCACGGCCTTCAGTTCTGCTCCCGTATCGATGGGCCTCAACAGTGCGCCTGATACGGCCCGAACGTTGGGAAACAGATTTTCGCGCACCGACATGCCGCCAAGCGTACTTTCGCTGAGGCGGTTGCCGGCGAGCAAGGCAATGCCCTTGCCGATGCGTGCGCTGATCGGCAGATCGGCAGGAATGGTATCTGTCGCAAGCCGGATCGTGCCGGCGGAGTGAGGATGGGCTCCGAAGATCGCACGGCCGATGACTTCGTGTCCGGCGCCGCGCAGCCCCACGAGGCCGACGATCTCGCCCTTGCCGACCGTGAACGACAGCGGTCCCTGATTGCCGGCGCACAGGTTTTCGACGGTGAGGAGCGGCACCGCCTCGCGCGCCCTTGCGGCAGCGACGTGGTCGACCTGCAGGTCGCGGCCGAGCATGTCGCGCACGATCGTCTCGGTGGTCAGCCCCTCGATCGGGCTGGAACTCACATTCCGGCCATCGCGCAGTACTGTGACGCGGTCGACCAGGCCGAACAGTTCGTTGAGCCGGTGGCTGACATACAGGATGCTCGTGCCCGACGCGCGCAGGCGCCGCAACACCTCGAAAAGGTGCAATGCGTCGGGTCCCGGCAGCGATGCGGTGGGCTCGTCGAGCACCACGATCCGTGCATCGCGCGAAAGCGCGCGCACGATGCCGAGGATGGCCTTGCCGGCAGCGCTCAGTGATCCGACGGGCGCCCGGGGATCGGGAGGATCGATCGCCATGCTGGCATAAATGCGCTCGGTCTGCTGCCAGACGTCTTTCCAGGAGATCAGCCCGCCGCGCCGCGGAAAGCCGGCCACCAGCGCCACGTTCTCCCCGATGCTGAGCTCGTCCACGAGACCGAGGTCCTGATGGACGAAGGCGATCGGTACGGGCTCGAGGTGCGGATTGAGACTGCGGCCATCGAGGACGATCTCGCCGTCGTCGGGTGGGTAGATGCCCGCGAGGATCTTGATCAACGTCGACTTGCCGGCCCCGTTCTCGCCGACCAGCGCATGGATCTCGCCGCGGCCGATCGTCAGGTCGACGCCATCAAGGGCGAGCGTGCTCAGAAAACGTTTGGTCACGCCCCGGATCGCAATCGCGGGCTGCGGATCGGTTGCCATTGTGCCTTAGCCTGAGAATGTCCTGGAGGGGCGGTGGAGGGGAGGGCATACGTGCCGCTCCGTCCCCACCGCGGCCGCCGTCACTTGCACGCGGTGTTGCTGCCCTTCCAGATGTTGACGTAGTGGCAGGCGAAGTTGTTGCTCGGCACGAACTCGTTGTTCTTGCCGCCCTCGCTGTCCACGTTGTCCTTCACGATCAGGAACACAGGCTGCAGGAAGTGCGCGGGCTCCTGACCGGCCATGGCGCGGACCACGGCGTCGACTGCCATGTATCCGAACAGGGAGCTCGGCTCGGGAACGCTTGCCACCTCGAAACCACCTTTGCGGATCATGTCGTAAGCGGAGGGCGGCGCGTCGGCGCCCACAAGCTTGATCTTGTCGGTCGAGGCACCCGCGGCCCTGAGGGCGGCCGCGACGTTGGTGTAATAGCCGTCGCAGCACGTCGTCATCCACCAGCTGTCGCCGTAGCGGGCGAGGAGGCCGGACACCGCCGCGTTCATGCGGGCGGAGGCATCGCCGAGCGGCATGTTGATGGTCTCGAGCATCTTGCAGTCCGGACAGTTGGCGATCGGTGTTGTCGTCGCCTTGGCCTTGAAGCGGGCGATGGCGTAGTTGTTGTCCACCATGTGAATGTTGTGGGCCTTGCCCGCGGACATCGCGATCACGTAGGCCGCCTCGGTTTGGCCGATCTCGGCCGGGTTCGAGACGATGTTGTGATAGAGGCCGAGTTCGGGGCTGGGGCCCGGGAAAGCGGTCGCGTGAATGCCGATCACCGGGATGTGCCGGGCGACTGCATCCTTGATCGGTTTCTGCAGCGCATTGGCGTCCGCCGGAGTGACGATCGCGGTCGGGTTCGCGGCGAGGGCCTGCTGCATGGCGGACAACGTACCGCTCACCGTGCCCTGGCCGTTGAACGTCATGACCTTCCATCCAAGCGCCTTGGCGCCTTCCTCCACGCCTTTGCCCCATAGCACGTGCGGCGTATAGGACTGGTCCGGCGACACATAAGCGATGGTGACATCGCCCGCGGGTGCCTTCGGACCGCTCGTCGGTCCCTTCCATTCGGTCTGCGGCTTGGTGCGCTCGGCAACGATTGCCTTTGCCTCATCGACGGAGAGCTTCTCCTGGATGACAGGCTCCGGCCATGCAGGATACGGTTCCGCGCGGGTCTGGGCGAGCGCGGATCCTGCTGCGAAGGTTGCCGGGATGAGCGCCGCGCCGAGCGCGGCCAGCCGCGCCAACCTGGCTTCCAAAACATGTTTATGCAGTCGCTTGAGCATGGACTCCTCCCGATAGATTTTTTGATTGCTTCATTGGTTGCGTGAGCTGTCGACTGCAGCGCGGGATCTCACCCGCGGCGGGGAGGCCCTCGTGCCGCAAACATGCGGGGCCTGCCGGGACCCGCGCGGGGTCTGGATTAGCGTTGGTGCAATGCTTTTGGTGACGACGACGCTCAAGCGTCCATGGCGGCGTAACTTGAGCGCCGACGCCGGGCGGTCGGTGCTGATAGCCGAGACGATGACGCAGCCCGTTCTCAGGCCAACCTGACCGATCGGCCCTCCTTGCTGCGCTCCGCAATTCAGAGGCTGCTTGGACATCTCATCCCAGTTCTTGTTATTCATAATATCTGATATTATGAATTATGATGTGTCAAGGCGGTTTCAGGAGGCTCTATGCTCGCTCCAGTTGTTGAGGACGTGAGCTCGATGCGGCAACGGCACGCGAAAGCCCGCATGCTTGCGGCGGTTTGACGATGACAGCACGGTCAGGTCAGGACGCGCCGACGACGGACGCGACGATGCTCATCAAGCCGGTGAGCCGCGCCACGCTGCCGCAGGAGATCGTGAAGGCGCTCACCGATCTGATCATGAAGCGGGTGTGGAAACCCGGCGACCTGATCCCGTCCGAAAAGGAGCTGGCGATCCGCTTCGACGTCGGGCGGTCGACCATCCGCGAGGCGGTGAAGAGCCTCGTCGTTCTCGGCGTATTGGAGGCGCGGGCGGGGGAAGGATCGTTTGTGCGCGAGCCGACCTCCGAACTTCTCTCCGGCGCATTCCGCTGGGGCGTGCTCCTGAGCGAGGGCAATCTCGACGACTTCGTCGACGTGCGCGCTCATATCGAAGTGGAATGTGCCCGTCGCGCTGCCGCGAACTGCACTGACGAACTGTCGGGCCAGCTACGCAGATGCATTGACGAGATGGGCGCCGAACCCATGGATCACGGGACCTTCATGGACGCGGATACACGATTCCATCTGGCCATCGCCCGTGCCGCCAGCAATCCGATCTTCGAAAACATCGGATCGACAATCCAGTCGATCGTGCGGATCTGGTACCCGAGAACGTATTACATCCCCGAAACAAAAGAGCGGACCGTTTCGGAACATCGAGCGATCGCCGACACGATCGCCGCCCGTGATTGCGATGGAGCGGGGAATGCGATGCGCGCTCACCTCGTCGCAGCCAGCCTCCGGCTGCGCAGGACGTTTACCAAGGATCCGGATGCAGACTAGCGAGACGTTGGACTCGACCTTGCCCAGCGACTGACAGTTTCGGCACGTCTTGGAGGTCGGAGGTCTTCATGGACGTCGCAAGCGCCTTCGCCTTGACTCAGCCTGGCAAGCCATTGATGGTCGCAGGTCAGCTCGACAAGGACAATGTCCGATGGCCGCTAAGGTCAGCGATCCCGGAGTTTTCATTCAGGAAATTCCGAGCGGCGTTCATGCGATAACGGGCGTCGCGACGTCGGTGACCGCATTCATCGGCCGCGCGCTCCGTGGTCCGGACAACGAACCCATTGCGGTCAGCAGCTACGGCGACTTTGAGCGGATTTTCGGCGGCCTCTGGACGGGGAGCACGCTTGGATACGCAGTCCGCGATTTTTTCCAGAACGGCGGAACTCAGGCGATCGTTGTGCGGCTTTACAACGATGATGTGAGTGCCGACGCCAGGCCTGCCAACAGCACGCTGAATGTCGGCAATCTCCATCTCGAAGCCGCAGACAAGGGGGCTTGGGGCGCAAACCTGCGGGCAAGTACGGACACTGATGTTTCCGCCGACGTTGCTGCGCAGATGGACCTCGCGTCGCAGGACCTGTTCAACTTGACCGTGACGGAGGTGGATGCGTCGGAGAACGTCGTCGTGCGCGAGGATTTTCGAAATCTCACGATCAAGGATGGTCCGCAACGCGTCGACAAGGTCTTGCAGGCGCAGTCGCAACTGGTGCGCTGGCGTGGACCTTGGCCTCCCGACCCGTTGCCCGTGATCGCTGCCGCCGATGATGACGTCACCAAGGCCGAAAGGCAGTTGGCCGCAGCGAATGCAGCCATCCCTCCGGTGCAGGAGGATATCGACAACGCCCGGCAGGCGCTCGCCACGGCTACGACAGCGATCGAGGCCTCGGATGGCGTTCTGCTGACGCTGAAGGATAGCTTCAGCCCGGCTGAAGCGCAGGCCGCCAAGCATGGTCTCTACGCGCTCGACAAAACCGATCTGTTCAATTTGCTGTGCATTCCGCCATACACGGCGACCGACGATGTCGAAACCGGCCTGGTCTCGATCGCCGCAAGCTATTGCGAGCAGCGGCGCGCGATGTTGCTGGTCGATTCCCCCAGTGACTGGATCGACGTGACGATCGCGCAGGCGAAGTTCACGTCGACGGCCGACGATTTCGTCGGCACCCGGAGCAGGAATGCCGCGTTGTTCTTTCCACGGCTCAGGATACTCGACCCGCTGCACAACAATCAGGTCGAGGACTTTGCGCCGAGCGGCGCGGTCGCCGGCGTGTTCGCGCGGAACGATGCGGCAACGGGAGTCTGGAAAGCGCCCGCCGGAATGGATGCCACGCTCAACGGCGTTTCCCAATTGACGACGGTCATCACCGATGCCGAGAATGCTCAGCTGAATCAGCTCGGCATCAATTGCTTGCGTTCCTTTCCTGCCGCGGGGTGCGTGGTGTGGGGCGCCCGGACGCTGCGTGGCGCCGATCAACTCGCCGACGACTACAAGTATATTCCCGTCCGGCGCACCGCGCTGTTCATCGAGGAAAGCCTCTATCGAGGTCTGCGGTGGGTCGCGTTCGAACCCAACGACGAGCGGCTATGGGCTCAGATACGGCTCAACGTCGGCGCCTTCATGCAGACTCTGTTTCGGCAGGGGGCCTTCATGGGCACGTCGCCAAATGATGCATACTTCGTCAAATGCGATAACACGGTCACCACGCAGGATGACATCGACCGAGGCATGGTGAATGTGCTGGTCGGATTTGCACCGCTCAAGCCGGCCGAGTTCGTCGTCATCAGCATTCGGCAGATGGCCGGCCAGACGGCTGTCCGCTGAAGACGAGACGCGTGGCGCCGGCCTCCGGTTGTGCCGGCGCCCTCTCGCGTTACGGCGCCGTCGCCTTCGCCGCGATCGCCTTCAGCGCGCCGGTCATCGCTGCGACCACGGGATTGCCCGACGGCTCGATGCCGTGCCGGCCGGTGAGATAGGCCGGATCGTTGTAGGACAGGAACGTCGTACCGGCCTCGTCCTGCCAGACCAGCGCCTTCAGCGGCAGGTCGATGCCGATGGTCTGCGCCGCTTGCATCAGCGGCGTGCCGCCCTTGGCCGCGCCGAAGATCAAGAGATCGGTCGGCCGCAGCGGCAGCCCGACGGCGCCGGCGCCGGCGGCATGATCGACATGTGCGAACACCGTCATGCCCTTGGCCTTCACCTCCGCCTCGAGCCGGTTCATCGTCTCCTGCGGGCCGAAGGCGCTGCGGAGAGTGATCAATCCATCTGCTGACATTGCATGTTCTCCCACGGACATGATTGCGATCAATGCGACGACGATCGTTCTGAACAATTGCATCGTCATGCCCTTTCGAACAGCTTGACCGGATCAAAATCCGGATCCGGCACGAAGCCGTCCTGATTGCTGGATCAGAGAGGCGCGCTGGAGCAGGCCGTCTCCGCCGTCCGGTCGTCGGCATTCGGATCGCCGGCTGCCGTGGCCCAGGCCAGTTCGACCAGCGTCACGGTGCGCCGTCCGGTCCCATCGAGCTGGCAGACGATCAGACCCTGATCCTCGATATAGGTCAAAAGATGCCGTGCACGGCGCAGCGAGTGCGTGCCGTAGGCGCGGGCGATCGCCGCATCGCCGGGGCAGGGCCAGCCTTCCTTGGCGGCTCGCGCAATCATCATGAAGACGCCCTGCATGTCGTCGGGCAGGATCGCGGCACGCAGCAGCACGTCCTGCCACGCATCATCCTCGGCCATGTCGGCGCCGAGCCCGGCACGGGCGCGCGTCAGCATGCGGCGGAATTCTCCGAGCTCCGGCACCACGGCGCCGAGGCCCTCGATCCGGCAGCGCACCACGAATTCCTGATAGAGCACGCCGATGGCGCGGAAGCCGGCGTCGGGCTCCGCCAGGATCGCGCGCAGGATGCGATCCAGCCGCTCGCGCCGCTCCGCCAATTGCTCGGCGCTGAGCGGCTGCTCTTCGGGCTCGGATTCGATCGCCGGTGCCGCTTGCCTTGCCGCCATCAGCTGGTTGAGCAGATCCGGCGCCGGCCGGCGCTGCGGCCGGTTCGTCTCGGGCGGCGGGGCTGCGAGGATGATGGCGCGTGCGTCCTCCAATGCGGCCTCGGGCAGCGGCAGCAATCGCGGCGCTGCGTTGCGCGGCTGGGTATCGGTCGGACCGATGCGCAAGCCGAGCGGGCGGCGGGAGAGGGCGGGGCCCAGCGCCATGAATTGCCCGCGCTCGAGGTCGCGGAAGGCTTCCGCCTGCCGCCGCTCCATGCCGAGCAGATCGGCGGCGCGCGCCATGTCGATGTCGAGGAAGGTCCGGCCCATCAGGAAATTGGAGGCCTCTGCCGCGACATTCTTGGCGAGCTTCGCCAGCCGTTGGGTCGCGATGATTCCGGCCAGCCCGCGCTTGCGGCCGCGGCACATCAAGTTGGTCATCGCGCCGAGCGACAGCTTGCGCGCCTCGTCGGACACCTCGCCGGCGATCGCCGGCGCGAACAGCTGCGCCTCGTCCACCACCACCAGCATCGGATACCAGTGGTCGCGCGCCACCTCGAACATGCCGCCGAGGAAAGCCGCGGCGCGGCGCATCTGGTTCTCGGCGTCGAGCCCCTCGAGATTGAGCACCGTGGAAACACGGTGGATGCGCACGCGCTCGCCGGCGGCCTGCAGGCTGCGTTCGGTATGGTCCTCGGCGTCGATTACGAGATGGCCGAACCGTTCGGCCAGCGTCACGAAGTCGCCTTCGGGATCGATGATGGTCTGCTGCACCCAGCGGGCGCTCTGTTCCAACAGCCGGCGCAGCAAATGGGATTTACCGGAGCCCGAATTGCCCTGCACCAGCAGGCGCGTGGCCAACAGCTCCTCAAGGTCGATGGCCGCCGGGGCGCCGGCCGTCGTCTGCCCCATCTCGATCGCGACCGTCATGTCCCCGACTCAAACTGTCCTTGCGCAGGCGGCTTAACAAGCCGATCGCGCGCCGTCGAGCAAACCGCGGCGTCATCCCCAGCCGCGTCCGCTGTGGGTATGCCGGTTAGAGCGTTTTCGAGCGAGGTGGATACCGGTTCGCGTGAAACAAAAACCTGGAGCCGATCCGATTCCCCGAACGGAGCTCTAGATGGCGACGAACGCCGCACTCCCCGGCATGTCCTTCACCGCGGCATCCATCGCTGTCAGTTGTGAAACGACCTCGGCGCGGGTGGAATAGAACGACCATTCCTGCTCTCTTGGCCGAGCGGCGGACCTCGACCTCATGACGGAGTCGATCGTGTCGCGCAACAGACTGCTGTCGGGAAGATAGACCGCGAATCCATCGCCCTTCAGCGCTGTGACATCGATGCCGAGCTCCCGGCAGATATCGGCCTTGCATCCGATCTCGTCGCGATCGGCTTGACGCGATCGCTCGATCAAGTCGGCAAGTGGCCCGTCGACCACGCGGCCGTTGCGGTAAACCAGCGGACCGGTCACGTCCCAGGTTTCGGGAGAGCAGTCCTTGTACTCCGGACGGAGTTGAATATGCGGGTTGATCTCGACCGGATAGATCCGACACACGAGCGGGCGATGATCATAGATCCCGCAACGGTGGTC
Source organism: Bradyrhizobium genosp. L (assembly GCF_015624485.1). Classification (NCBI taxonomy): domain Bacteria; kingdom Pseudomonadati; phylum Pseudomonadota; class Alphaproteobacteria; order Hyphomicrobiales; family Nitrobacteraceae; genus Bradyrhizobium; species Bradyrhizobium genosp. L. The sequence goes on along the minus strand of NZ_CP061378.1, from coordinate 4,696,346 downwards.
GCTGGTGAGGAAGCGACAGGTTCCGACATTGTACGCAGCGAACGTGATGGCAACGTGGGCATGGGCGTCGCCACACCGCACTTTCAGCGATCGGCTCTGCGCGTGGTTACGCTGGACCGGAGGAACGCCGTAGCCGTTGTCCAGGAAGGCTTCGATCAGGATGATCAACAGGCCGCCGTCGTCGACCCAACGCAAGGCCTCGTGCAGGGTCAGTGAAATGTGATGTCCGTGGCAGCACTTGCCGCAGCTGTTGCACGCAAAATGGAGATCCATCGGGTTCGCTCCACCAAGGTTCCCCTCTCATTACGCGAACCTCGCTCGGTTGTTACAGGCCGAAAAGAAAATAGCAGACACGGCGGTCAGCGTGACTGCACCAGCCATACCGAACATGTGACAGATTCGGCCATCGAATCACACACTCTCACTCCATCCTCGCAAACAACTCCACCAGTGTCTCGCGCAGCCAGCGTTGCGCCGGCACGGTGTCGTTGCGCTGGTGCCAGAACAGGCTGACGATTCGCGGCGGCGCCTCAAGCGGCAGCGGAACTGCATGCAGGAATGGCGCGTGGCGGGACTGGCCGCGGAGGTCGCGCGGCAGCACGCCGATCAGGTCGGACTGGCGCACGATCTCGTAGGCCGCGCCGTAATGATTGACGATCGCGACCAGGTTCCGCGACAGCCCGCGCGAGGCGAGGAACTGGTCGTAGGTCGCCGCGGTCCGTCCGGCCAGGCTGACATCGACATGCCCGGCGCCGAGGAAGCTGCGGACGCTGAGCCGTGTCTTGTCGGCCAGCGGGTGGCCCCGCCGCATGAAGCAGGCATAGTCGACGGTCCACAGCGAGCGCGAACGGATCAGCGCCGCGTGCTGGGCCTCGTTGACGTAGACCGAGAGCACGCAATCGACCCGGTTGTCCTCGAGCTGGTCGGCGATGCCGACGATGGTATTCGGCAGGGTGCGGATGCGCGCATGCGGCGCGATCTCGGCGAACCGGTTCAACAGCCGCGGCATCACCAGCGCGGCGACGTAATCCGACATCGACAGGCTGAACTCGGTTTGCGCCCGGCGTGAATCGAAGACGTCCTCGTCGAGCGCGCCGCGCACGCGTTCCAGCGCGTCGCCGATCGGGTCCCACAACGCCACGGCGCGCTGGGTCGGGCGGATGCCGGTGCCGGAGCGTACGAACAGGGGATCGCCGAGTGCATCGCGCAACCGCGCCAGCGCGTTGCTCACCGCGGGCTGCGTCATCTTCAGCGCGTTCGCGGCGCGGGTGACGCTGCCTTCGGTCATCAGCGCCTCGAAGACTTTCAGCAGATTGAGGTCGAGGGTGCGGAACGACATCGCCGATATTCACCGTGGTGATATAGGGGATCACAATTATAAATTATTGGGATAATTGACGTTTGTCTATCATCCCCGGGATCACGGCGCGCCGGGCCGTGGCACCGGGGGAGACTTTCATGTCGATGATATCGGCGCGGATCGAGCGGCTGCCGTTCTCGCGTTTCCATGTGCACCTGCTGCTGATGGGCGGGCTGGGTTATCTGTTCGACGCGATGGATGCGGCCGTGATGGCCTTCATCCTGCCGGTGCTGCGCACCACCTGGAGCCTCTCGGCGGTCGAGACCGGCGTGCTCGGCAGCAGCACCTTCGTCGGCTTCCTGTTCGGCGCGCTGCTCGCCGGCACGCTGGGCGACTTGATCGGCCGCCGCGCGGTGATGATGTCGGCGCTGGCGCTGTATTGCGCGGCATCGCTGGCCAGCGCGGCGGTGGATAACTGGCCGTCCTTCTTCGCGGCGCGCGTGGTCGCCGGCATGGGCACCGGCGCGGAGAGCGCGATCATCGCGCCGTATCTCGCGGAGTTCGTGGCACGGCGCTACCGCGGCGCGTTCACCGGCGCGCTCGCCGGCTTCTTCTCGTTCGGCTTCGTGGCTGCGGCGTTGCTCGGCTATTTCATCGTGCCGGCCTACGAGAACGGCTGGCGCATCGTGCTTGTGATCACGGCAGTTCCTGTCGTCATGCTGCTGTGGTGGCGCCGCTCGCTGCCGGAATCTCCGCGCTGGCTGGAAAGCCGGGGCAGGGTGAAGGAGGCCGAAGCGGTGCTCGACCGGATCGAGGCCGGCTTCGCGCGCGAGGGCCGCGTGCTGCCGATGCCGGTCGTCGAGGCGACTGCGCCGCAGGCGCCCGCAGGAACACTGCTGAGCAATCTCGCCGCGCTGTTGGCCGGCCGGCAGGCGCGCATCACCACCATGACCTGGATCATGTGGCTGTCGATCACGTTCAGCTACTACTCCTTCTTTGTCTGGATCCCCGGCCTCTTGGTGCAGAACGGCATGAGCATCACCAAGAGCTTTGGCTATTCGCTGACGATGTATTGCGCGCAGGTGCCCGGCTATTTCAGCGCCGCCTGGTTCAACGAGCGGATCGGCCGCCAGGCCACCATCGCCTCCTATATGCTGCTCGGCGGCGTCAGCGCGCTCGGGCTCGCCGTTGCGTCGAGCGACGGCGAGATCATGGCCGCCGGCATTCTGCTGTCGTTCTTCATGAACGGCACCTACGCAGGCGTCTATGCCTACACGGCCGAGGTGTTTCCGACGCCGATTCGGACCACGGGGGCGGGGCTGGCGTCGGCGATCGGCCGCATCGGCGCGATCGTGTCGCCGATCCTGGTCGGCTACCTCTATCCCAAATTCGGCTTCACCGGCGTTTTTGGCGTCACCACGAGCGTGCTGCTGATCGGCGCGCTCACCGTCGTGCTGATGGGCGTGCCGACCCGCGGACGTTCGCTCGAGGAAATTGCAGCGAGCGAAGCCGCGTGACCTGACTGGAGATCATCATGACATCTATCCTCTTTCAAAATGCCGCGCTGCTCGATCCGCTGCGGCCCGATCTGCTCGAAGGGCATCACGTGCTGGTCGAGGATCGCCTGATCAGGGAAGTCTCCGACCGGCCGATACAGGCCTCCGCGGATCGCACCATCGATCTGAGAGGCAAGACCCTGATGCCCGGCCTGATCGACCTGCATGTCCATGCCGTTGCCGTCGAGCTCGATCTGTCGGCGCAGGCCCGGATGGCGAACGTGCTGGTGACCTTGCGCTCGACCATGCTGTTGCGCGGCATGCTGAAGCGGGGCTTCACCACGGTGCGCGATGCCGGCGGCGCAGGCTATGCGCTGAAGCAGGCGATCGACACCGGGCTGACCGACGGTCCGCGGCTGTTCGTGTCCGGCCGCGCGCTGAGCCAGACCGGCGGCCACGGCGACGGACGGGCGCGCTCCGACTATCTGAGCGATCCGACATGCTCCTGCTGCGTGCGGGTCGGCGCGCTGTCGCGTGTGGTCGACGGCGTCGATGCCGTGCGCAAGGCGGTGCGCGAGGAACTGCAGATGGGCGCCGATCAGATCAAGATCATGGCCTCCGGCGGCGTCGCCTCGCCGACCGACCCGATCGGCGCCTATGGCTACTCCGAAGACGAGATCCGCGCCATCGTCGCTGAGGCGCGGGCGCGCCAGACTTATGTGCTCGCCCACGCCTACACCGCCGAGGCGATCGAGCGCGCGGTGCGCTGCGGCGTGCGCACCATCGAGCACGGCAATCTGGTCGATCTGCCGACCGCGCGGCTGATGGCCGAGCAGGGCGCCTATGCCGTGCCGACGCTCGTCACCTACGAGGCGCTCGCGACCGAAGGCGCCAAATACGGCCTCCCGGCCGCGAGTGTCGCCAAGGTCGCCGATGTCCGCGACGCCGGGCTGCGCTCGCTGTCGATCTTGCGCGAGGCCGGCGTGAAAATGGGTTTTGGCACCGATTTGCTCGGCCCGTCGCAGCGCTTGCAGAGCGAGGAGTTCAGAATCCGCGCCGAGGTGCTCGGCCCGCAGGCGGTGATCGCGAGCGCAACGATTGTCGGCGCCGAGGTGCTGCGCATGGAAGGCAAGCTCGGCCGCATCGCAGCCGACGCCGTTGCCGATATTCTGGTGGTCGAAGGCAACCCGCTGCGCGACGTGAGCTGCCTGCTCGGTCAGGGCGAGCACATCCCGCTGGTGATGAAGGCCGGCAAGGCCGAGATCGACCGGCTGGGCACGTGACGCAAGCGGCGGGGCAGAGGCAATCATGCAGCGGCTGTTTCTCACCGCCCTTCTGGTCAGGGACTATGACGAAGCCATCGACTATTTCGTGCGTGTGCTCGATTTCGAGGTGCGCATCGATCAGCGCCTGAGCGATCTGAAGCGCTGGGTCGTGCTGGCGCCGGCGGGAGGCGGCCAGGGCTGCATCCTGCTCGCCCGAGCCGACACCGATCGTCAGCGCCACCAGATCGGCGATCAATCCGGCGGGCGCGTCTTCCTGTTCATCGACACCGACGACCTCGCGCGCGACTATGCCAAATATGCCGCGCGCGGGGTGAGCTTCGTCCGGCCGCCGCAACAGGAGGACTACGGAATGGTGGCCGTGTTTGAAGACCTCTACGGCAATCGATGGGATCTGATCCAGCACACGGGCTATTTCGGGATCCAGCCCGGCTCGTAAGGCCGCCGTTCCCCCTGAGCGAGACGGAGAGTAGGCATTGACGCATCCGGATTCGTCTCGGCACATTGATGGAGATCCATCAGGCCGCCGAGAACGGATGCGCATGACAGAGCCCGACGAGCTATCCGCCTACACGAGCTTCGGCCGCGGCGATTGGGCGGCATTGCGCGCCAGCACGTCGCCGACGCTCTCGGACGCCGATCTGGCGGCGCTTCGCGGCTTGAACGAGCCGATCAATTCGGCTGAAGTTGCCGAGGTCTTCCTGCCGCTCGCCCGCCTCCTCAACCTGCATTTCACGGCGGCGCGCAATTTGATGCAGGTCAAGGCAGAATTCCTCGGCCGGCCGGCGCGCCGGTCGCCCTACATCGTCGCGCTGGCAGGCAGTGTCGGCGTCGAAGAGCACGCTTGCCCGGGTGCTCTGTGCGCTGCTGGCCCGCTCTGCCGATCATCCCCGGGTCGAGCTGGTGACGACCGACGGCTTCCTGCACGCCAACGGCGTGCTGGAGGAACGCGGGCTGATGCGGCGCAAGGGCTTTCCGGAGAGCTATGATCTGCCGCGGATGCTGCGCTTCCTCGCGGCGGCCAAGACGGCGGAAGGCGACCTCGAACTGCCGGTTTACTCGCATCTGATCGGCGACATCGTGCCGTCCGCGCAGCAGGTGATCCGGCCACCCGATATCCTGGTGTTCGAGGGCCTCAACGTGCTGCAGGCGCGCGGCACCGCGCCCGCGGTGGTCTCGGACTTCTTCGACTTCTCGATCTACCTCGATGCCGACGAGGCCGACATCCAGTCCTGGTATGTCGAGCGCTTCCTCAAACTGCAGCCGACCGCCTTCCGCAATCCCGCTTCATACTTCCACCACTACAGGGACCTTCCACCCAAGGACGCGCGCGAGGTTGCCGACAGGTTGTGGCGCGAGCATCATCGCGCCAATCTGCGCGAAAATATCCTGCCGACGCGGACCCGCGCCGACGTCGTGCTGCGCAAGCGGTCCGATCATTCGATTGGCGAAGTCTGGCTACGGGATTGACTTATTGTTCATGTTTTGTTCTTATGGTCGCCCGACCATCAGAGGAGACCGCCATGGACAACCGCATCAGTCAAATTCGCAGACAGATCAGGGCGCTGAGAGTCAGCATGACGGAGGCCGAAGCGATCATGCGCGAGCAGATCAGGCGAGCCGAGGACTGCGCCTTCGTCGCCGGCGACCTCCTGAAGATGCGCCTGGTCATGAGCCGGCTGGTGGCAGAGCGGGCGGTGCTCGGCGACTACGAGCCGATCGTTGTGAGCGGCAGCGTCATGCCGCGCCGCTCGCCTGCGCCAAAGCCGTTCGTTCTCGCGGCGAAACGGCCGGCGGTCGTTGGCGAGCAACGTGTGCGGTGAGGCGGCCTTTGTGGCTGCTACAATCTCGGTGTCGTCCCGAAGGCCGGGACGACAGTTGAGATTGAGTGGCCAACAGGACCATTATCTCCGGCGCCGCTGCTTCCTCGGAAACAGGCGGTCGCGGATGTAGCGCGAGGTCGGCGTCAGGCGAATGCCGCGCGGCTTCTGCCAAGCGGCGCGGTCGATCTCCTTCTTGTCGCCGATCGCGAGCCGGCCCCTGGCGCTCTTGGCGATGAAGATCGCGTCGCTCATCTTGCGTCCGGAGCGCTTGTTGCGCGCCGTCACTTCCTTCCAGAGGCTGATCCTGCCGAGCTTGAGTTTCGGTAACTCTTCCCCGATCTCTCGCCGCAGGCAGTCCTTGTCCGACTCGCGTCCGCGCCTCCGGCCGCCCGGAAACATCCACAAACCGTCTGAACGGCGCCGAACCAGAAGTACCCTGCCGCGTTTCGCGGCCACAAGCTTGGAGGATTTCGTCATTTCTGCAGTAGATTTAAATGGAATCGACTGCAGTTTAACCTGTCTAGTTTGATAGACAAGTTCAGTGACGCGCGGTTCCCCATTGTTCACTGGGTTGCGAGCCCCGCGAGATTCCGGTGTTGCGCATCTCGCGGACCTCTTACCGGGCGCGAATAGGCGCGAGCGTCGGCTCAGACAGCCGAGCAATCGACGATCGGCGATATCAAACCTGGAGCGTTTTCGAGCGACGTGGAAACCGGTTCGCGTGAAGAAAACGCGTCAATACAGAAACCTAGAGCCCCGTTCCGATTCCATCGGAACGGGAAAGGCTCTAGTCCTTCCAACTCACCCTTGCGTTGAGTTCCACCGTCAGCACGGCCGCCCGTTCATCGCGCACCAGGACTTTCACCGTCGCGTCGCCGTGGCCGGCGCTGTCCTTGGCCACGTCGCATGCCGTATGCCAGGCCTTGACCTCGGCCCGCCGCCCGTCGGGCAGGTCGAGGCCGTCCTCGTCGCGCAAGACGTTGCCGCCTTCATGCAGGTCGAAGAAAAACTTCACCACGCGGCCCTCCTAGGATGTTTGACTGAGATGAAGGTAATGCGGCTCGAATTGGCCGCGTTCCTCCAGCTTCTTCTGATCGAGCAGATGGAACGCCGAGCGATCGACTTCGATCAAGCCTTCGCCGCGCAATTCCTGGAGCACGCGATTGACGTGTACGGTCGAAAGCGCGAGGCAGTCGGCAAGCTCCGCCTGGGTGATCGGCAGGCGGAACGTGCCATTGGCGGTCCGGCCGATCGCCTCGAGCCGGCGGCGCAATTCCGAGAGCAGATGCGCCATCCGCTGCACGCCGCTGCGCCGTCCGACATTGACGATCCATTCCCGGAACATCGCGGCGTCGATCAATGTTTCCCGCCACATGGCCGCTGCGACATCGGGACGCGCCTTGGTCAACTGCTTCAGCGCCTGATGTGGGATGAAGCCCAACGTGCAGGATGTCAGTGTGACGAGGTCGTGGTCCATCACGCCGAGATAGAGGCTTTGCAGGTCGGGAATGTCGCCGGGAATATGCAGCGACAGGATCTGCCGCTGTCCTTCCGATGTCGTCTTGGATCGAAACATGAAGCCGTCGGCGACCAGGCAGCATTGCGTTGGGCGGGAACCGTCATGTACGACGATTTCGCGTGGTCCGACGTCGCGTCGCTCGATCGGCAGTCGCTTGATCGTTTCGATGTCGTCGCCGTCGAGCTTGTTGGACACGGTGATTTTGGTCAGCAGCGCATTCGACAGAGTTCCAGCCATATGCTGCTTCCTCTCGTGCGAGGCAGGAAGGCTGAGCAGATCAGGCACCTTCGAAACGCTCTCAGCCGCCGGCACCCAGGGGTTCATTCCCGGCAATTGCCGATGACAACGGGCCGGGTGCGACCGGCGTTCCCTGAAATGCACGCACGAAAGCCGGGAAAAAGGGATCACAATGCCTTTGTATAGGAACGTCCGGGCTCGAGCGCGTAGATGGTCAGGAAGCGGAGCGGGCGATCGGGATCACAATTGCGAAACAGGGTGTGCGGAAGATCCGCGCGATCCTGCAAGGTGTCGCCGGCGCGATATTGCCGCGGCGCCTCGCTGCCGTAGGCGGATTCGGCTGTGCCCTCGACGATGTAGATCACGCCACCGACCGGATGGCTGTGCAGCGGCGCCACGCCGCCGGGCGGATAGGTCACCTCTGCCACGACAAGCTCGCGATCGTCGCCAGGCAATGCGAGGCGTTGCAGGGTTTTGCGCGTGACGCCGGCAAAGGCGGATTGCGGGGCAGGAGCCTGATCGTCGTGGTGTTTGGTCATGTGCCAGTTTCTCTCTCGATGTCGTCCCGGTTTTCGCCGGGACTACGGCAAGATGATAGCCAACCCGGCCTCGCCGACATATCGTCGTTGCTCGTTCATCGCCGGGTCATCTGCATCCGGCCATCGTCGGCGCCACAATACGCGGAGGAGGTTTCGGATGACCAGGGGCAGGCTGATTGCGACGGCACTTGCGGGCGCCGCGCTCGTTGCGACGCTCGCGGCACAGGCCGATGCCGCGCAGTGCGGCAACGGTCCGGGCGGCTTCGAGAACTGGAAGCGGGAGTTTTCCGCGGAGGCGGGCGCCAAGGGCGTCGGCCAGGCCGCGCTCGGCGCGCTGATGCAGACCAACTACGCCAGCGCGACCATTGCCGCCGACCGCAGCCAGCACAGTTTTAGCCTGTCGCTCGACGCCTTCATGGCCAAGCGCGGGGCAGCGACCATCGTCTCGCGCGGGCGTTCGCTGAAGCATTCGCAAGCCGCGATGTTCGCCTCGATCCAGCAGCGCTACGGCGTGCCGCCGGGACCGCTGATCGCGATCTGGGGCATGGAGACCGGCTTCGGCAGCCAGCGCGGCAACCAGAACATGCTGTCGTCGATCGCGACCCTGGCCTATGACTGCCGCCGGCCGGAATTCTTCACCGACCAGCTCTATGCCGCGTTGAAGCTGATCGACCGCGGCTCGCTGTCGCCGAGCCAGCGCGGCTCGATGCATGGCGAGGTCGGTCAGACCCAGTTCATGCCGAAGAACATTCTGGCCTATGGTACCGGCAATCTCGACGTGTCGGCCAATGCGCTGAGCTCGACCGCGAACTTCCTGCGCGCCCATGGCTGGCGCGCCGGCGCCGGCTATCAGCCGGGCGAAGCGAACTTCGCGGCGATCGAGGCGTGGAATGCCGCGCAGGTCTATCAGAAGGCGATCGCGATCATGGGACGGCAAATCGACGGGGAATGAGGCGCCGCGGTCCGGCGCCGCTTTTCAATCCCAGCATTTGTCGTTGGTCTCCGCGACGGGCGTTCCGGGGATATAGACCCTGATCGGGCGGATCTCGTAGACCGCCGTCGGGTTGACGTTGCGCAGATCGCGCGCGGCCGCGATTGCGGCGTCCTCGTCGGCACAGTCGATCAAATAGAGGCCGAGCAGCTGCTCCTTGGTCTCGGCGAACGGGCCGTCGATCACCGTGCCCTGGCCGCGGCCGCGCAGGGTGCGGGCCTTGGCGGTATCACCGAGCCGCACCGCGGGTCCGAGCCGGCCCTTCAGCTTGTCATGGACGCCGCGCAGGCCGGTCATGACGGAGGCGTCTTCCTCCGCGGTCCACGACTTGACCTCGGCTTCGACATGGTAGGCCAGGATGGCATAAAGCATCGATCACTCTCCTTGTTGATGCGGCTCGCCCAAGGACGTTTCAGCCCTCGCCCCGCCGACATCCGAATTGGACGAACTTTACGTCGCGTGACGAGATCACGCGAAACGGTCCGGAAACCCGATATCGGCCGACGGCCTTGAACGGGGCGACGAGGCGGCACGACCCATCCGCAGAGCACAAAGCGCCGCATCGAGCCTGCTTCAAAGCTTTGGAGAGCGTCATGCCGGAAAAGCCGGCCCGAATCATCTGTGACGCCGAACGGATGCCGACCGCGCAGGCCGGCAACCGTCCCGCCGGCGGCGCGCGGAGGCAGCCCGGCTGGCTCGTGCGATGGCTCAGCTTCTTCGGTCTTCGGCCGCGGATCGCGGATATCGCCGCCAACAGGTAGGCCGCGCAGCAAAAAGGCGCGGCGGAGGTGCTCTCCGCCGCGCCCCAACTTTTTGTCTCGCTGGTCCAGGGCTGAGAGCGCCCCGATGCCAGGCCGATCACTCAAGGCCTAGCGGGCGATCCCAGCGAGGTGACAGCGCTTGAGACAAGACACTGGATCACCTCCTTTCTTTGTTGATGGGACACTTAACATAGGCGTCGAATCCGCCGCTGTTAAGGCCCCCCGAGCGGGTCCGACTGGGCAGGGAATGCGATAAATTGCACGAACCAGACGCATCGGTGGCCAAAACCGGCGTCCGCGGCACGAGTTGGTAAGAGTTGAGGCTGCCGCCCGGCCGTGTTAGGTGAGCGAGCGATGCGGGTGTAGCTCAATGGTAGAGCAGCAGCCTTCCAAGCTGAATACGAGGGTTCGATTCCCTTCACCCGCTCCATTGTCCGGCCGGTAGAGCGCGTTGTCGATTGCCTCGCGCGGGCGCTTCGGACCTGAGCCATGAACCAAACCACAGCCGATCATTGGGGTGATGCTTCGCAGGTGGCGAAGCGGCTCGCCGGCGCTTGGTCGTTCGACCGCGTCATCGAAGGCCAGGGCACGATGCAGGGACGCGCGAGCTTCACGCCGTTGGCCGGGGGAAGCCTGGCCTATCGCGAACAGGGCACGCTCAGGCTCTCGAACGGCACCGAGCTGGAGGCCGCGCGCGAGTACGTTTTCCGCGAGAGTGAGGGCGGCTTCGACGTGCTCTTCAAAGAGGATCCGCCCCGGCTGTTTCACGCGATTTCGCTGCACGGGGCGGGCGAGCTTGCCGGAGAGGCGAGCCATCTGTGCAATCTGGATACCTATCGGTCGAGCTACCGCTTTTTGCCGGACGGGACATTCATCATCCGCCATGTCGTGTCGGGTCCGCGCAAGGACTACACGATGACGACGGCCTATTCGCGCAGTTGAGCGGGACTTCGTAGCCATCGGCTGGACGTGACGTCGCGGGCGGCGCGCGGTATGCGTTGTGCCGCCGCTTCGGCGCTGGAGCACACGCATGACTGAAGTCCAGATCGAGATCAGGCGCCTGACATCAGCGGATGTCGCGCTGTTCCGCGACATCCGGCTCGAGGCACTGCGCTCGAGCCCCGAGGCGTTCGCCAGCGCGTTCGAGACCGAAAAGCTCCTGCCCGTCGGCTGGTTCGCCGAGCGGCTCGAACGCGCGACGGTGCTGGGAGCGTTCGACGGGCGCGAGCTTGTTGGAATCCTCGGCCTCTCGGTGGATGACGGACCGAAGAAGCGCCACAAGGGCTTGCTGGTCAGCATGTATGTGCGATCAGCGGCGCGTCGCGCGCGGGTTGGCCGTCGGCTCATCGACGCCGCGCTGGAGCTTGCGGCGCAGTCCGTCGAGCTGGTCCAGTTGGGCGTGACGAAGGGCAACGACGCGGCCTTGCGGCTCTACCAGAGCGCAGGCTTCATCGAGTACGGGCTGGAGCGCCATGCCCTGAAGATCGACGGCCGCTATTACGACGAGATCCTGATGGCGAAGCAGCTGACGTCGGATGGGAACAGCCGCGTTGACGCGACATAGTATCAGTGCGGGCCTATGCGAGGAACGAAACAACAGCGTCGAGGTGACCCCCCGTGATGTTCTGGATCGCGAGTGCGGCGGGATTGGCGATCGCCTATCTCTTCGGTGCGACGCCGACGGGCTATCTGGCGGGGAAGCTGCTTCGGGGCATCGACATCAGGGAGCATGGCTCCAGATCGACCGGCGCGACGAATGTGTTGCGGACCCTGGGCAAATGGCCGGCGCTGGTGGTTCTGCTGGTTGATGTGCTGAAAGGCGCCGCGGCGATCGCTTTTGCCCGCGGGTTCTATCCCTGGCTCGCGACACGGATCACGCCACCCACGACGCTCGATCTGCAAACCCTGGGGCCCTGGGCCGTCGGCCTGGCCGGACTTGCCGTCTTGCTCGGGCATGGCCGCTCGATCTGGCTGAATTTTACCGGCGGCAAATCCGCCGCGACGGGGCTCGGCGTACTCTTGGCGTTGTCCTGGCCGGTGGCTCTGGGCGCAGCAGCCATTTTTGGCGTGACGCTGGCAATCTTCCGGATCGTCTCCTTGAGCTCGATGCTCGCGGCGCTGACCGCGATCGTCTTCATCTGCATCATGGACCAGCCGTTGCCCTATCGATTGCTGGTGATCGCAGGCGGCCTCTACGTGATCATGCGCCACCGCGCCAATATTCAGCGGCTGCTGTCCGGGGCGGAGCCGCGCCTGCGGCAAAGCAGCCCGGAATCGAACACAGCATCGAAAATCTAGCGCTGCGCGGCGAAACGAATCTTCGATCGGCTGTTGCGGATGCGCCGCCGAAACGCCAAGTTCCCTGATGTGTTTGATCCCGGACGCGTCCCATGACGGAATGGTATTTTGTTTGGCTCGATGGCCCGCGCGGGCCCGAGCCGCAGAAATGGTCATCGGACGGGCTGTGGGGACAGCTCGGACGACAGGACATCATTGTCCGTTTTCCGCTGAACGAGCGTGAAGCCGAATTGCCGCTCGACCAATTGGCCAGGTTGCATCCAGTCCCTCGCTGAGTGGACGGAGGTGTCACACCACGAGCCGCCCCTCGCGCTCCGCGACCGCGATCTGCGCTTCCGTCCCGGAATTGAAGTCGAGCCGGTCGGCCTCGATGCCGTCGCTGAAGATGACGCCGTTCTCGGGCATCAGCGAGCGCACGCTGAGGCGCTCCGTGCGATCGATGCTGCCGCAGACCAGGTTGACCTCCGAGGTGCGGCTCGGGAACGGCTCGCGCACCGCAAAGCGCAGCGCGCCGTCGTCCCACGCCTGCGGCAGGTAGGGCGGGGCGCTGCCGCCGCTGCCAAAGGCGCCTGCGATCGCCAGCGAGCCGGTGACGATGCTCTTGAACCAGGCGGTCGAGCCGAGCCCGGTCGCGACGATCAGGCCGCTGGAGGATTGCCGCTCCTTCTGCTCGGCAAGCGTGAGCTCGTAGATTGCCGAGGTGTGACTGCGCGCGCCGATGAAGAGTTCGTTGACGGCGTAGAGCACCTGACCGTTGGCAAGCTCAGCCTTGGCCATCGTCACCGCCTTGTGGCCGCGCCTGTCCGCGGCGACCTCGCCGAGCAGGGCAGGGAGATCGCGCGGCACGAACGGCAGCAGGATGCCGTCGTAGCGCCTGGCGTCAGGGTTGAGCCCGATCAGCGGATGGCCGTCGAGATATTTCATCGTGTTGGCGACCACGCCGTCCTGGCCGAGCGCCACCACGATGTCGGAGGGGCCGAAGATGAAGTTCGGCAAGAAGCTCCGGTCGATGATCTGGTAGCGGCCCCATTGCTCGAGCGCCTGCACGGTCGTGTGGCGCTCGGCCTGATAGACATCGTGCTCGCGCTGGTAGTCGGAGAAGTCGGCGCCGAGATGCTCGACATAGAAGCGCGCCTGCGCCGCCGTCAGGTATTTTGCGATCAGCTCCTCGAGCCGCGTCTTGCGGGTGACGAGGACGACCTTGCGGTCATTGGCGGCGGACACGGGCAGCCTCCGCGGCGGCGGGCTTTTCCATCAGCGCGTTGAGCAGTTCCGGCGAGACGTTGAGCTGGCCGATCTTTTCGGCTTTCTCGGCGATGCCGCTGAACGCCTGCGCGATCAATTGGCCGGGCTGCATGCCGGCGGCGGCCAGTGCCTGGATCACGCGGGTATCGACGCCCTCGAAGATCTTCATCAGCGCGCCGACCCGATAGGCCTCGGCATCGGCCAGCGTGCGGGTGTTCTCGGCATTGAGGCCGACGAAATCCTTGCGCTTGCCCTCCAGGGTGATGTCGGCGATCATGCCGGCCTCGCGCAGCTCGGCCTTTTTGGCCGCGACGCTGGCTTCGGCATCCATCTGGGTCTCGCGGATCGAGCGCTTCTTCTGCTCGACCGCGATCTCGGTGTCGAGCTCGCTCTCGCGGATGGCGCGTTCCTGCTCCACCGCAAAGTTGCGGCGCGCGAAGATCGCCTCGTCGGCACTCTTCAAAATGGCTTCACGCGCTTCCGCTTCCAGCGCCTTGGCGGTGTCGGGCGCGGGCTTCACGCCGCGGATCGAGACGCCGAGGATTTCCAGGCCGAGGGCGGCGATGTCGGCGCGGCCGCGCAAGCCGGTTTCGATCAGCGCGGCGATGCGGTCGGAGGCCTGCAGCGCCTCCTTCAAGGTCAATTCCTTCACCGCCTGCTGCGCCAGCACCTCGACGGTCGACAGGATCCGCTGCGGCAGCTTTTCCGGGTCGTCGGACTCGTAGGTCTTGCCGTCGGGCTTGAGGGTGAAGTTCAGCATCGCTGCCGCCTTCTGCGGCTCGCCGATCCGGTACGTGACATGGCCCTGAATCGTCAGCGCCTGAAAGTCGCGCGCGATCTGCTGGAAGATGAAGGCGGCGTCGCGGCTGGAGATGGGGACCGCGACCAGCGAGGTCGCCGGGCCATAATAGAAGGCGGATAGTCCGGCACCCTGCTGGGTCACCGCGCCGCGGCGGTATTTCATCAGATAGGTGGTCGGCTGGGCCTTGATGAAGCGGAACCCGAACATGGCGTTTACTCCTGAGTAAGTGTGTCTAGACAACTAAGTTAGTTGGACTGTACAACTAAGTATGCTATTGTCAAGCCGACCGGCGAAAAGGTTCACGACGCATGGCAGGGGAGCGGGAAAAGATGTCAATCAGGCCGGACCTCGATTTCCCGAGGCCGTTGACGACGGTCGACGTCGCCATCTTCGCGATCTTGAGAGACGCGCTCCAGGTCCTGCTGGTTCAACGCCCCCGCGCGGATCATGAGCCGTTTCCCGGCGGCTGGGCCTTGCCGGGCGGTTTTGTTGATGTCGACACCGATCGCGACCTCGAAGCCTGCGCGGTGCGCAAGCTGAAGGACAAGACCGGGATGGTCAGCCCCTATCTGGAGCAGCTCGGCAGCTGGGGCGGCGCCGACCGGGATCCGCGCGGCTGGTCCGCCACCCATGCGTACTTCGCGCTGCTTCCGGAGCACGCCGCCGGCCGCGCGCTCGCTGCGGATGCGCAATGGTTCGCGGTCGAGGGCGAGAAGGTCCGGCCGAAGCTTGCCTTCGACCACGCCGAGATCCTGCAGGCCGCGATCCAGCGCCTGCGCGCCAAGGTCGAATATACCTCGCTGCCGGCCTATCTGATGCCGGCGGAGTTCACCCTGCCGGAATTGCAGCGCACGTTCGAGGTCGTGCTCGGCCGCCCGCTGGAGAAGAGCGCCTTCCGCACCCGCATGCTGTCAGCCGACCTGATCGAGCCGATCGCGAAGATGCGCAAGGGGCCGAACCGCCCCGCGCAACTCTACCGGCTGAAGAAGGCCAAAGCCCCGGTGTTCTTCGCGCGGACGTTCAATCCGCCGGGAGCATGATCCGGAAGAGTGTGAAGCGGTTTGTCGAGGAGATCATGCTCAGAGACAAATAAGCTTCACACCGACAGATCGAACCCGGGCGCGAGAACATCTGTGAGGAAGGAGGCAAGCAGCATCTTGCCGCACACGTGATGAAACGCCGGCGTGCCGCTCTTCAGCCGACCGCTGTCGACGGCATGCTGGAATTCGGCAAGCGTCGGTGCCGCGGTCTCCGTGTCGGGCGCCGCGCGCGGTGTGATGGCCGATGCGCTGAGCAACACGCCGGCATAGAAGAGGCGGGCGAGGGCGCGGAGGAGCGCGAGTCGTCCGAGCAGCGCGTCATCGGGCGTGCGGCCGAGCCAGGCCCGCAGCAGGATCTCCTGCAGCTCCGGCGTCCGCGCGATGCCGCCGCTGACGATGGCGATGTCCGTCAGCGGATCGTTGCGATAGGCGGATTCCCAGTCGATCATCCAGAGCCGTTCGCCGTCGAACAGGATGTTGGCCGGAATCGAGTCGTTGTGGCAGGAGACCGAGTGCGCGTCGTCCCAAACATAGGCCGCACGGATGCGCTCGAGATGTTCGCTGTAGCGGTCGAGCACACCGGGCGCGAACAGGCCGGTGCGACAGACATGGGCCCAGAGCCGGCCCACGATATCGGGATAGCGCACGAAATAAGGAAAGGTCGGGGTCGCCTGCAGCCGCGCCAGCAATTCGCCGAGCGCCCGTGTCAGCGCCGGCAAGCCGCCAGGGAAGCTCGCCAGCGGCCGTCGCCGTACAAAATCCATCACCGCGATGCGCGACGTTTCGTTCACGTAATGGAGCCGCGGTGCGATGCCGGCCTCGGCGGCGATGCGCAGCGAGACATATTGATGCGGATTGCGCAGCGGGCTCGGCTCGCCCTCGATCCGCAACACATAGGAATGGCCGCCGGCATCGATTCGGAACAACCGTGCCGTCGTCGCGCCGCCCGAGACCGGCGTCACTGCATCGATCGGCGTCGCGCCCAGGACGTCGCGGAGCGCCGCCTGTGCTGCGTCATGCTCGGCCGGTGGAAGCGTGTCGAAATCGGTCATGTGCGAAAAGCTAGCACAGCTTTTCGGCGAACCGAGGTCCGATGCAACTATCCATGCCGACCTCATTGTCGTTTTGCATCATGCGGCGATGACGTTAAGCTTCCGCACGGAGCGTAGACCCACGCCTGCTGTCGCGCCGGCGTTTCGTCCATCATCCCGTGCTGCCTGGTATAGCCGATGCCAAGACCCGGCCCGCCGGGTTCCCGATCTTTCAATCATAGGAATCATGAGGAGGAACCCAACGCACATGGCGGGAGAACATTTGATGGAATTGGAGCAAACGTTGCGGTGCGTTGCAACATGCAAGAGATGGATCGCGCTGCCATTGTTCTGCCTGATCAGCGCGCTCGGAGTAGGGCGTAGTGCTGCCGCGAACGAATCCGTGCAAATCATCGACGCACACGTGCCGGCGGCCGACAAAGCGGGCGGGGACCTTCCGTTGACCATGACGATCAAGAACGAGGCTGACGGCGCCGATGCGCTGCTTCGTGTCCGTTGTCCGGTCGCCAACTTTTCCGAGCGTCACATCGTTGATCGCGGCGAGGGTGCGCCGGCGATGCGCTCGATCCCCAACATCCCGATTCCGGCCAAGGGCGTGCTCGAGCTGAAGCGCGACGGCTATCACGTCATGCTGCTGCAGCTGCGCCAGGCGCTCGCGCCCGGCGAGACGTTCAAATGTGCCATCGTGTTTCAGAAGGCAGGCACAATCGAGACGGAGGTGCAGGTCCAGAAGTGACCCAGACGTACCCGCGACGAACGGCGGATCGCGATCCGCTGAAGGACAAAAGGCTTCTCATGCGAACGTCCGCATATGGCGGCGGCTCGTCTCAACGAAGATGCTAGATCCGGAGGAAATAAAAATGACAAGGTTTCATTGGTCCAAACCAACCCTGCTGGCCGCTGTGGTAGCGGCAGCCGGCACCATCGGAGGCTCATTCGCCTTCGCCGACGACGTCAGTCAGGATCGTCTGCTCAATGCAGACAAGGAAACGGGCAACTGGCTGCACCACCACAAAGACTATTCCGCGAACCGCTTCTCGAGCCTGAGTGACATCAACAAGGACAATGTGAAGAACCTGAAGGTCGCCTGGACCATGGCGCTGGGCGGCGTCGAGGGCGGCGGCATCTGGGCGCATGGCGGCCTCGAAGGCACGCCGATCGTCGAGAACGGCTTCATGTACGTCACCGATGGCTGGGGCTCGGTCTACAAGATCGACGCCCATGGCGGCAAAGGCATGCTGCTCTGGAAGATGGATCCGAAGACCGACCACGACTGGGCCGGCGCGGTCGCCTGCTGCGGCGTCGATAACCGCGGCGTCGCGCTGTGGGGCAACCTCGTGATCTCGCACACGCTCGACGGCCGCCTGATCGCGACCAACAAGGACACCGGGCAGGTGGCCTGGCAGCGTCAGGTCGCCGACCCCGATAAGGGCGAGGTGATCACCGGCGCGCCGCTGATCGTCAAGGACATGGCGATCTCGGGCGTCGCCGGCGCCGAATACGGCATCCGCGGCTGGATCGCGGCGACCGATCTGAAGAGCCAGAAGGAAGTCTGGCGCACCCACACCATCCCCGGCAAGGACGAGCCCGGCGCCGACACCTGGAAGGACGACAAGAACGCCAAGGCGAGCGGCGGCGGCTCGACCTGGGTCACCGGCAGCTACGACCCCTCGACCAACACGATCGTCTGGGGCGTCGGTAATCCCGGTCCCGACTGGGACAACGAGTATCGCCCCGGCGACAACCTCTACACCGACTCGTCGCTCGGCCTCGATGCCGACACCGGCAAGATCAAATGGCACTATCAGCACACGCCGAACGACCCTTACGACTATGACAGCGTGGCGGAGAACGTGCTGGCCGACGTCCCCGGTCCGAACAACACGACGCTGAAGCTCGCGCTGGAAGCCGACCGCAACGGCTTTGCCTATGCGATCGATCGCACCACCGGCAAGTTCATCTGGGGCCTGCCGTTCGTGAAGAAGGTGACCTGGACCAAGGGGCTCGATCCCGAATCCGGCAAGCCGGTGGAGTATGATCCGAAGCAGGGCGTACAGAAGTATAACGCGTCGGTCACGCCGAGCCGGACCAACAAGGAAACTGACATCTGCCCGGGCAACATGGGCGGCAAGAACTGGCCGCCGACCGCGTATAATCCAACCTTGAAGCTCTGGTACATCCCGGTGATCGAGAGCTGCAACCATATCAAGGTCGAGGAGATGACGCCGGACAAGGTCAAGGCGCGCGAGTTCTTCACCGGCGGCGGACCGAGCCAGCCGGTCAAGATCACGGGCAGCGTGACCGCGATCGACGTTACCACCGGCAAGATCGCCGGCAAGGCCGAGACCGATTTCCCGAACCTCGGCGGCATCCTGGCGACGCCCGATCTGGTGTTCTCCGGACAGCCGTCCGGCGAGGTGATCGCCTATGACGCCAAGTCGCTGGCGAAGCTGTGGGAGTTCAACACCGGCGGCGGTGTCAACGCGCCGCCGATGACGTTCTCGGTCGACGGCAAGCAGTATGTCGCGATCCTGGTCGGCCTCGGCGGCGCCTGGGACAAGTGGTTCATCGACGCCACGCCCGAGCTGAAGCGAATGCAGCCGGGCTCGATGCTCTACGTGTTCGCGCTCTGACCATCGCTAGCGCGGGAGGCTTGGGTTCGCCCGGCCGGCCTCCCGCGTCCGTTTTCGCCGAAAGAAAGCAGAAAATGAAACAGGCAAGGCTGACTTGCGCATGGTTTGTTGCGCTGATGATGCTGGCGTGGAGCGGCGCCGTGTGCGCGCAGTCCGCATCCGCGAGCGATCCGACCGACGCAGGCAAGGCGGTGTTCAAGCGCGGTAACTGCATGGGCTGCCACAAGTGGCACGGCAATGGCGGTGGTGGTTACGGCGGCGACGCGCTGTCGCTGCGCAAGACCGAGCTGACCCGCGAGCAGATCATCGAAACCGTCACCTGCGGTCGGCCCGGCACCGGCATGCCGTTCTTCGTCCGCGGCTCTTACGACACCACGAAATGCTACGATATGACCCGCGAGGACGTCGGCAACCAAAAGCCGCCGGAGGCGAACGTCTTCCTGCGGCCGAACGAGATCGAGGCGGTGGCCGATTACGTGCTGGCCCACGTCAAGGGCAAGGGCGAGCCGAGCTATGACGAATGCATCGCCTTCTTCGGCGAAGGCTCGCGCGTCTGCAACATCTACAAGGAGGCCGGCCACGCCGCCGCGCCGTCCGATTCAAACGACAAGGCAAAACCATGAGCAAGCAGCGATCGGCAATCCGGGGCCTCGTGTTCGCGGCCACCGTCATGGCGGCGGTGCCGGCGATGGCGACGGCTGGAGATCTGCGCGACATCAATGTCGGGATGGCGATCACGGGCGTTCCCGACGCGGGATACATCAACCTGACCTGCGTCGGCGACAGGACGCACCGATTGGCGGAATGGTCGCAATGGTCGGCTTGCCCGGCCGGTCCGGACAAGCTCACCGGCATCCGCTTCGACTACGATCGCGCCACCGCGCGCGAAGGCACCATGGTGGCCGGCCATCCCGCGGTCCTGACCGTAATGATCGACCAGGACGCCAAGATCGCGTCGCTGACGATCGAGACCGATCCGAAGGCGCGGCTCTACATGAAGAAGAAGGCGTTCCTGCTCGGCTTGCAGGCCAAATCGCGCTACGGCGAGGATGGCTGGAGCTGCGCGGACGCGAAGCCGGCCGGCGACAAGCAGGAGGTCGGCGGCGTCTTTGTCGATGAGCGCTGCACCAAGACCACCGACGGCCGCGCCATCGAGATCGAACGCCATCTCTACCGCGAGCCGAACAAGGACCTGAAGGATTTCACCGACGAGACCAGGATTACGATCCGGCGCGCGGGGTCGTAAGACGTGTGCTCATGAACTTTCGCTTCCGCGGGCAAAGCGGACGTCGTGGGGCGCGGTCGTCATCGGCAGCCCTTGACCCGAGCCTGACGCCGGCGATCTGTCCCAGAAGTAGCACGGCTGGTCGTAGTGATGATGGCGGCTGCCGAGCATCTGGCAGGCCTCTTCCTTGAGCCAGGGGTTGCCTGCGAGCGCGGCGTAGATCATGACCCCGCCGATGATGAGCCAGACGCCCCCGCGCCAATCGAACGTGTCCGGCTGCGCCAAGAGGTTGTACGTGAGGCCACCGACGCAGAGCGATCCGAAGATCAGCAGCACCCAATCCATGACATGGAGATGGCGTGTATGGAGGTAGGCATCGATCGTCGCCCCGTGATGCCGGTAGGCGACCACGAAGAACCCGACAAGACATGCAGCCAGGAATGCCGCCAACCTCGCCGCTGTATTCATCTTCCCGGCTCCGGTATGATCGCGCTTCGCAGAGGAGTTTTCAACGGGGCTACACCAAGCGCACCGATTGCGCCCGTTTGCCGAACGGTCGCGACCTAACTCGCGCTGTGCTGTCGTTCAGAGCATCTGACTATGGCAGACAGAGATTGCCGAACGCGCAGCTCTGACGGTGCCATTTTATTCTGCCGCTTGACCGAAAATTAAGACTGTTCCACGCGGTTGCCGCGACCTTTCACAGGTGGACGCCATAGTTAACATCAGGCCACTTAAGGTTAAGGGCCGTTCCGCGTTGGCACGAAGTGGCAGCGCGGATAGCGTGTCGACGGCCAGGGTCAAACGAGACGCAAACTGGCGGGAGACGCGGTCCGTGCAGGCACAGGCTCCGGACCGTGCAGGTCCTTCCATCCTTCCATCGGTGCAATGGTTGCGCGGCATCGCGGCGATGATGGTCGTGATCCATCACCTCAATTTCCACACCGAATGGCTGCGCGAGAAGGCTGGCGTCGCGTCGTCGTATTTTGCGCAGATGCCGTGGTCGTTCGGGATCCACATCTTCTTCGTGATCTCGGGCTTCATCATGATCCTGACCACGAAGAACTTCGGCGCGCCGGGCGCGTGGAAATCGTTCCTGCTTCGGCGCTTTGTCCGGATCGTGCCGCTGTACTGGATCCTGACCACGGTGATGGTGGTGGGCGTGCTGATGGCGCCGCGCTCGCTCGAATTGCCCGCCGACAAATGGCACTACATCCTCAGCTGCTATCTGTTCATTCCGGTGCTGCGCGCCGCCGACGATCTGCGGCCGATCCTGGGGCAGGGCTGGACGCTCGACTACGAGATGTTTTTCTACGTGGCCTTTGCCTTTGCGATCCTGTGGCCGCGCCGGATCGGGGTTACGATCCTGACCATCGGCTTCCTTGCGCTCGCGATCCTCGGCCGCAACCTCGATATCTCCACGCCAAAACTATTCACCTGGACCGACGGCCTGATCCTTGAATTCATCCTCGGCGTCCATCTCGGCCTGATCTACCAGCGCGGCTTTCGCGTCGGGTGGCTGGGCGCGACAGGTCTGGTGCTCGGCGGCATCGCGCTCGGCTATCCCGAATTCAACTGGCCGGCAGTGTTCTCGGCAGGCCTGCCCGCGATGCTGATCGTCGGCGGCCTCGTGCTCGGGCCGCAACTCAAGGATATCGCCGCGACGCGCTGGCTGACGATCCTGGGCGATGCCTCCTACAGCATCTATCTCAGCCACACCATCGTGCTGCGCCCGTTCCGCGACGTCTGGGTGCGGCATATCGACGGCGCCTGGTCGCCGGTCGCGTTCTTCGTCTGCGGCATCGCCGTTGCCGTCGTGGTCGGCTGTGCGATCCACTACGCGATCGAACGGCCGCTGTTGCGTGTGATGAGCCGGCGGCTGCGGGCCCCGTCGCCCGCGCCGTCGCTGCCGGTTGCCGCGGCCGCCGGTTAGAGCGGTTCCGGCGCAATACCGCCGCCGCGCCGCACATCAGCCGCAAGCGGATGGCCTCATGCCGACAATGCAGTGCTCGCCACGCCAAAATGGTGTATCCGCAGTCCCGGCACGCGCGGGCAGCGGCCCGGCGCCACAATCAAGAATTCGGAGGAAGCTTTCATGTCGGCTCTGCCACTCTCGGGCATCAAGATTCTCGACCTGACGCGGGTGCTCGCGGGCCCGCTGTCGGCCCAGATGCTGGCGGATCTCGGCGCCGAGGTGATCAAGATCGAGCGCCCCGGCACCGGCGACGACGCCCGCGCCTTCGGTCCGCCCTATCTGACCGATCCCGACGGCAAGCAGAACAACAACAATTCGTTCTACCTCTGCGCCAATCGCAACAAGAAGTCGATCACCGTCAATGTCGCCAGGCCCGAGGGGCAGGCGATCATCCGCGAGCTCGCCAAGACCGCCGACGTGATGATGGAGAACTACAAGGTCGGCGACCTCAAGCGCTACGGCCTCGATTACGAAGCGATCAAGGCGATCAATCCCGGCATCATCTACTGCTCGGTGACCGGCTTCGGCCAGACTGGCCCCTATGCGCCGCGCGCCGGCTATGACGCGATCTTGCAGGCGATGGGCGGGCTGATGAGCGTCACCGGCCATCTCGACGGCGAGCCGGGCGCGGGGCCGATGAAGGTCGGCCCCTCGATCGTCGACTACATGACCGGCATGAACACCTCGATCGGTATTCTCTCGGCGCTCTATCATCGCGACGCCAATGGCGGGGAGGGGCAGCATATCGACGTCTGCCTGTTCGACACCGTGATCGCATCGCTGTCGCACTGGCTGCAGATCTATCTCGTCAACGGCAAGACGCCGCCGCGCCGCGGCACCTGGGGCAATGGCGGCATGCCGGCCGGCGTATTCCGCTGCACCGACGGCGAATTGATGCTGGTGGTCGGCAATGACGGCCAGTTCCAGCGCACCTGCGCGGTGCTCGGCGAGCCGGAGCTCGCGAGCGACAAGCGCTTCCTCAAGAACAACGACCGCGTCGTGCACGGCAAGGAGATCATGGCGATCTTCGCCGGCCTGTTCCTCAAGCAACCGGTCGCCTACTGGCTGGACAAGCTCGAGGAGGCCGGCGTGCCGTCGGGCCCGATCAACAATTTCGAGCAGGTGTTTTCCGATCCGCACGTGCAGTCGCGCGGCATGCGGGTCAAGGTCGATCATCCGTTCGAGCCCGACCTGTCGCTGATCCGCAACGCGCTGACCTTCTCCGGCACCCCGATCACCGACTACCGCGCCCCGCCGCTGCTCGGCGCTGACACCAAGGACGTGCTGGCGACCATCGGCTACGACGACGCCAAGGTCGAGGGACTGAAGGCGCAGGGCATCGTCTGACGCGACCTATTGAGGGGCGCATCACGCGCCCCTCCTCAGACCGTCATCCTGAGGTGCTCGCCTCTTCGGCGAGCCTCGAAGGATGCACGGCCCGGCTGGTGGCCGTCGATCCTTCGAGGCTCGCAAGGGCTCGCACCTCAGGATGACGGGGAGGGGCCGTCGCCTCGGGCCACAACACTTCGACCAATATCGAAACATGATTGACACGATGGTGCTAGTCTGGCGCCATCGATCCCTCTGTTCGAAGGTGTCAATCATGAAACGAGAAGTCGTCCGCGTCGAACCGATCTCGATCTGGCTGGAGCGCTGGAAGGCGCCGGCGTCCGCGGTCACCCGGGCCGGCAACATGGTCTTCGTCTCCGGCCTGCCGCCCTTCGATCCCCTAACCGGCGAGATCGCCGCCGGGGCCTCGATCGAGCGCCAGAGCGAACTGGTGATGGAGCAGCTCAAGACGTGCCTCGAGGCCGCCGGCGCCTCGTTCGACAACGTGATGAAGTGCAACATCTTCTGCACCTCGGCAAAGCACTTCGCCACCTTCAACACGATCTACCGCAAGTATTTCCCGGATGATCTGCCGGCGCGGATCTTCGTCTGCATCCCGGAATGGACCGGGCCGTTCGACATCGAGATCGACTGCATCGCGATGGTGTGAGGGCTGCGCGCGCCTCAAAGATCCTGCCGCGTCAGCCGTCCATGCACCGCCACCGGCCGTGCCGCCGGTGGCTTGCCGGCGGGGGCCTCGCCCATGGTCAGCGCCATCACCGTCACCGCCACCACGCGGTCGATGATCCCCTGGACGTCGTCGAGGTCGCATTTGCCCTCCGACAGACGCAGCAGCCGCTCCTTGTCGCGGATGGTGTGGTGGGCCATCGCGAGCGCGAAGTGCAGCCCCCAATAGAGCTCGGTATCGTTGCGACCAGGCATCGCGCGGCGCATCGCGGCGGCGAATTTGCGTAAGTGGTCGACCTCGCGGTTCTTGATGCGGCGGATCGGCGGCACCGATTCGATCGACGCCCGGATCATGAAGCGCGCGGCCGTGGAGCCCTCGCGGTCGGGGCCGAGGCAGCCGCGCAGGGTCGGGCCGACCAGGGCGCGCATGATATCCTCGATTCCAGCGCGGCCGCCGCCACGTTCCTCCGCCGCCTTCAGCTCATTGAGCCGCTCGCGGTTGGTCTGGATGCTGCGGGTGACGAACAGCTCCGCGATCAATTCGTCCTTGGAGCCGAAATGGTAGTTCACCGCGGCGAGGTTGACGTTGGCCTCGGCGACGATGTCGCGCAGCGTGACGTCGCCGAAGCCACGGTCGGCATAGAGCCGCTCGGCGGCGGCGAGGATGGCGGATCGGGTCTGATCGCTCGGCATGGGTTACCCCCGATGCTGCGGTTGCATTTCAAACATTTGTATGAAACTATCGTTTGAAGAGCCGGAAATGTCAATCCGCAAGAAAGCGGGTGACGTTCTGGCACACCACCGCCAACCGCGCCGTGAATGCCCTTGCGGGTCGTGGGGGCGGGGTGGACAGTGCGGCCCCAAAAGGCAAGACCAGGTCTAGGAAACGAGGAGCGTCCCATGGATTTCACGCTGTCGCCGAAGCAGAAGGAGTGGCTGGAGCGCGTTCAGGCCTTCATGAAAACGCACGTCCGTCCGGCGGTTCCGATCTACGACAAGCAGGACGCCGAAGGCTCGCGCTGGAAGGTGATCCCGATCCTCGAGGAACTGAAGAAGAAGGCGAAGGCCGAAGGCCTCTGGAACATGTTCATGCCGCCGTCCTCGCATGAGGACGATGAATTCCACGGCGCGGGATTGACCAATCTCGAATACGCGCTGCTTTCGGAGGAGATGGGCCACATCTCCTGGGCCTCCGAAGTATTCAACTGCTCGGCGCCCGATACCGGCAACATGGAAGTGTTCATCCGCTACGGCACCAAGGAGCAGAAGCGCAAATGGCTGCGCCCGCTGATGGACGGCGAGATCCGCTCCGCCTTCCTGATGACCGAGCCCGCGGTCGCCTCCTCCGACGCCACCAACATCGAGACCCGGATCGAAAAGGACGGCGATCACTACGTCATCAACGGCCGCAAATGGTGGTCGTCCGGCGTCGGCGATCCCCGCTGCAAGATCGCGATCCTGATGGGCAAGACCGACTTCAACGCCGCCAAGCACCAGCAGCAGTCGCAGATCCTGGTGCCGCTCGACACCCCCGGCATCAAAGTCGAGAAGATGCTGCCGGTGTTCGGCTTCGACGATGCGCCGCACGGCCACGCCCAGGTGCTGCTTGAGAACGTGCGGGTGCCGAAGGAGAACATCCTGCTCGGCGAAGGCCGCGGCTTCGAGATCGCACAGGGCCGGCTCGGTCCGGGCCGCATCCATCACTGCATGCGCACCATCGGCAAGGCCGAGGAGGCGCTGGAGAAAATGGTGAAGCGGCTGGCGTCGCGCACCGCGTTCGGCAAGAAGATCATCGAGCATTCGGTGTGGGAGCAGCGCATCGGCGAGGCCCGCACCGACATCGAGATGAACCGCCTGCTGTGCCTCAAGGCCGCCGACATGATGGACAAGGTCGGCAACAAGACCGCGCAGGCCGAGATCGCGATGATCAAGGTCGCAGCGCCCAACATGGCGCTGAAGATCATCGACCAGGCGATCCAGGCCTATGGCGGCGGCGGCGTCTCCGACGATGCCGGGCTCGCCAAGGACTACGCCCATATCCGCACGCTCCGTCTCGCGGACGGTCCGGACGAGGTGCACAATCGCGCCATTGCCAGGCTCGAGCTTCGGAAGTATGCAAACACGTCGCACTGAGCATGATGCGGAACGCATGGCGTTCGCGCGCACATCGTGCTCACAATGAAAAGCGCAATCAGGCCGGTCGGCCGGCCTGATTGAGGAAGCGCCGCAACGGCGCTTTCGAAGCAATGGTTGAGGGAGCGTCAGCGTGGCGGACGGCGTCAGGAAAGACGAGGAATTTTCCGGCACAAGGGAAGTCGAGGAGCGCCATCGCGTCAACGAGGCCAGTCTCGACGCCTGGATGCGGGAACATGTCGAGGGTTATCAGGGCCCGCTGAAGGTCCTGCAGTTCAAGGGCGGCCAGTCGAATCCGACCTACAAGATCGAAACCCCCGGCCGCAACTACGTGATGCGCCGCCGGCCATTCGGTAAATTGTTGCCGTCGGCCCACGCCGTGGATCGCGAGTTCCGCGTGATCGCCGCCCTCGGCAAGCAGAACTTCCCGGTCGCCAAAGCCTATGCGCTGTGCACCGACGATGCGGTGCTCGGCTCGGCATTCTACGTCATGTCGATGGAAGAGGGGCGGGTGTTCTGGGATCCGGCACTCCCGAGCCAGGAGCCGGACGCGCGCCGGAAGATCTTCACCAGCAAGATCGAGACGCTGGCGAAATTGCACATCCTCGATCCCGAGAAGATCGGCCTCGGCGACTTCGGCAAGCCCGGCAATTATTTCGCGCGCCAGGTCGATCGCTGGACCAAGCAGTACCGGGCGTCCGAGACACAGCACATTCCCGAGTTCGAGAAGCTTGCCGAGTGGCTGCCGCGGACCGTGCCGGAACAGAAGCGCGTGTCGGTCGTGCACGGCGACTACCGCCTCGACAACATGATCTTCCACCCGACCGAGCCGCGCGTGCAGGCGGTGCTGGACTGGGAATTGTCGACGCTCGGCGATCCCATGGCCGACTTCACCTATCTGTTGATGCAGTGGACCATGCCGGGTCTCGCCGACGCCGACCTCAAGGCGCTGAACATCCCGAGCCAGGCCGAGGCCGCGCAGATCTACTGTGATGTCACCGGCACCGAGGTGCCCGACCTCAACTGGTACTTCTCGTATAATCTGTTTCGCCTCGCCGGCATCACCCAGGGTATCGCCGGCCGGATTCGCGACGGCACCGCCGCCAACGCCAAGGCCATCGAGTCGGCCAAGCGCACCGTGCCGCTCTCGCAGGCGTCATGGGCGTACGCGCAGAAGGCCGGCGCGGTGTAACGCTCGGCGATGCTTTCGGTCGAGTTGACGAAGAGCGATCGTCCAACAAACTCGTCATGCCCGGGCCTGTCCCGGGCATCCACGTCTTGGGGCCACGTCAGAACACGTGGATGGCCGGGACAAGCCCGGCCATCACGACGTCAAGCCATCAATGCGTGCCGCCAGGCATCGGGCTCGGCGCCTTGTCGACGCTGCCGTTCTTCGGCTTCAGCTGCGTGATGGCATCCAGCGCGGGCTTGCGCAGTCCCTTGGCGCCGTCGCCGGGCTTCGCAACCAGCTCGCGATTGTCTTCTTCGCGATAGCGGCCGTTCAGGCTGCTGTTGATGACGTCCCAGATCTGCCTGAGGCGGCGGACATGGAGATCGTCCCTGACATAGGAGATCACGGCGCCGAGGATGTCGGCCGGATCGAGCGGGCGCTCGCTTCCGGTCGCGACGCCGAGCGCGCCGGGGGCGGTGTTGCTGCCGAGGTTGGAGATATCGAGCCCGAGCAGGATGAAGGCGACGCGCTCCTTCAACAGCGGATTGTCCATGCAGCGCTCGAGATCGAAGATGGTGCGGATATGGATGTCGCGCAGCGCGATGGTGCGGGCCGGGCCCACCGCCAGGATCAGCTGCGCCTGCGCGACCCAGTCGATCACCTCGTAGAGGCCATAGGGCGTCTCGACGAAGATCTGGATCGGGTTCATCGTCGCCAGATTCTGCACGTCCTCGATCTCGAACTCGCCGAGGCGCAACTTCATGAAGGGGTCGATGCCGAGGATCATGTCGAGCGGCAGCTCCTCCTGCAGCGCCTTGCTGGCCGGGCTGACGCGGCGCAGCCGGATCCACGGGAATTTCGCGATCAGCGCGCTGATGAAGAGATCAGGCACGAAGCCGATCACGAAGCCGGCCGCGATCTTGAGCTTGTCGCCCATGATGTCGAGCAGGCCGCTCTGCGCCACCGCCGCGCTGACGAACAGCGCCAGCACGATGTGCTGGAAGGAGGCGAAGAACGAGATCGGCGACAGGTCGAAATTCGCGATCCTTCGCACCAGATATTGCAGCGTCCAGATGTAGGCGCTGAGGAAGGTGTAGGTCACCATGCCCTGCCATCCCTTCGGCTGCGCGAAGTAGTTCGCGATGCCGTCGGCGGGATGCGGCGCGAAGGCGAACTCGAAGCCGAGGAACGCGATCAGGACGTAGACCGCGACCGGAAACAGATAGTAGCGGACCGAATTGGCGTTGTTCGATCCGGCACGCTCGGGGTTGGACTCGGGGTCGTATTTGTATTTCACCAGCTCGAACGACGGCAGGATGATCGGGCGGCCGTCGGATTTAGCGAACTGGAACGGGCGTTCGAGATCGAGCACGACCTCGCGGCGCGAGGCCCGCACGTTCATCCGGCCGACATAGACGCCGAGCGGAACGAGCAGGGCGAAGGTGGCGATGGAGATCGCGCGCAGAACGGCGTCGCTGAGGATCTGATCACTGATGAGCTGTGACATGGCTACCCCCTTTGGCTTGCGCGATGACGCTCAACCAGGCGTCGTGCAAGGAAGACTAGCTCGCCCGTAGCGATCGTAATGTGATCAGGCTCACGATTCGCGCACGGGGAGGGCAGGGCGTGACAAAATGAGGCCGTACGGCTTGAGTTTGCCGTTCCGCTTTGGCAAGGGGATTGGGTCAGTCAACCTGCCCTTGTCCTATCGGACGCTCCATTTTGAAACTCTCTGCGAATATCCGCGGCAGCCTGTTCATGGCTGCGGCCATGGCCACCTTCACCCTGAACGACACCATCACCAAGGCGGTGTCGGCGGAGCTCAACATCGGGGAGATCCTGCTCGTCCGCGGCCTGTTCGCGATCGTGCTGATCGCGGCGCTCGCCGTGCACCGGAAGGCACTGCGCCCGGTCCGCACGCTGTTCATTCGCCCGGTCGCGCTGCGCGTGATCGGCGAGATCGGCGGCACGCTGACCTATATGGCCGCGATCTCGCAGATCCCGCTGGCCAATGCCTCGGCGATCTTCCAGGCGCTGCCGCTGGTCATTACGCTCGGCGCGGCACTGGTGTTCGGCGAGCCGGTCGGCTGGCGGCGCTGGCTCGCGATCGCGGCCGGCTTCATCGGCGTGCTGGTGATCGTGCGGCCGGGCGCTGCGGGGTTCAGCCAGGCCGCATTGCTGGCGCTGGCCTCGGTCGGCTTCTGCGCGGTGCGCGATCTGGCCACCCGGGTCATTCCGAAACAATTGCCGACGGTGTTCATCACGCTGCTCACCACCGTGACGGTCAGCACGTCGGGCGCGCTCGTGCTCGTCCCGCTCGGCGGCTGGACGCCGCCATCCGGTCACGCGACCGGCCTGCTGGCGCTCGCCGCGGTGCTGATCCTGATCGGCTATCAATGCATCATCGTGTCGCTGCGCACCGGCGACATCTCGTCGGTCGCGCCGTTCCGCTACACGGCGCTGATCTGGGCGATGCTGACCGGCTATCTCGCCTTCGGCCACAAGCCAGACACCGCGATGCTCGCCGGCGCCGCGATCATCACGGCCTCCGGCCTCTACGCCTTCTACCGCGAGCGCATCCGCGACAAGCTCCGCCCCGCGGCGAGCGGGCCGGGGTTGCCGCCGGATGGGTTGTGAATGCGTAGGGCGGATTAGCGAAGCGTAATCCGCCATATCTTTCCCGCGTCGCGAAGGCGGTGGGTTACGCTGCGCTAACCCACCCTACGAAGCTGCGCTAGCCCTTCGCGCAATGTCCGATCAGCCGCGCGACGAATTCGCCGCAGCTCAGAAGCTCTGACATCTCGACGAACTCGTCCGGCGTGTGCGCCTGCGCGATGCCGCCGGGGCCGACCACCACCGACGGCACGTCGGCCATGCTGACGAACAGGCTGGCCTCGGTGCCGAACGCGACCTTGGCGTGGTCGTTGCGGCCGGCGAGCTGTTTTGCCAGCGTGACGATCGCAGCGTCCGCCTTGGTGTCGAGCGCGGGATAGTCGAGGATCTCCTCGAAATCGATGCCGCAGTCCGGATGCCGCGCGTGCATCGCCGGCTCGATCTCGGCCCTGGCCCAGGCGATGATCGCGTCCGTCACTGCTCTGGATTCGGTGATGCCGATGCCGCGGCATTCGAATTCGACCACACACGTGTCGGGCACGATGTTCAGCGCGGCGCCGCCATGCACGATGCTGGTGAGCAGGGTGGAGTGCGGCACGTCGTACAGGCTGTCGCGCTCGGCGTCTGCGGCCAGCAGCGTGGCGCGGCGACGGATCTCCATGATCAGCTCGGCGGCATATTCGATCGCGTTGACGCCGTCGGGCGCGATCGAGGAGTGGCGGGCGAGGCCGCGGAAGGACGCGCGCACGCCATGCTTGCCCTTGTGGCCGACGATCACCTGCATCCGGGTCGGCTCGCCGATGAAGGCGCCGAGCGGCTTGATCGGTTTGCGGCTGACCTCGCGCAGCATCGGCCGCACGCCGACGCAGCCGATCTCCTCGTCATAGGAGATCGCGAGATTGATCGGCGTTTCAAGCTTGGCCTCGAGCATCTCCGGAACCATGGCGAGGCAGACCGCGACAAAACCCTTCATGTCGGTGGTGCCTCGGCCGTAGAGCTTTCCGTCGCGCTCGACCAGCTCGAACGGGTTGTGCGTCCAGTCCTGGCCCACCACCGGCACCACGTCGGTATGCCCCGACAGCACCAGGCCGGGTCTGTCGGCGGGTCCGACGGTGACCCACAGCGAGGCCTTCTGCCCGGTCTCGTCCGTGATCCGCTCGCTGTCGACGCCGAGCGAGCCGAGATATTTTTCGATATAGCCGACCAAGGGCAAATTGGAGCGGTCGCTGACCGTGTCGAAGGCGACGAGATCGGCCAATAGCTTGCGAATGCGGTCGGGTCGTTGGCTGTGCATGGTCCGGCTCGCTGGTGAGGGCGGAGGTTGTTGCCTCCTCAAGGCACCGATTTGCCGGCCGGGTCAAGTCCTCGCCGTGCAGGTGTTCGTGTTTTCCGAATTAGTTGTTGACGCCGACCCCAACTCAGATGTTTAATGTCGGCGTCTCATCCGATCGAGGGGCGCTCGCGCATCGTCTGGAGTGTTGTGGTGAGATGCGGTGGACGCAGCGCGTGTCGGTGACGACAGCACGCGAGGCGGACGGTGAAGTCGTGCAGGCCTGACGCCCTAGTGGCAGGTGTCCCTCGCAAGACGCGTAAGCGTCTTGTCGAGCGCGGTGACACAAAAGCCCAGTCTCGCCGGGGCGAGCACGTATAAGCCGTAACCCATCGCGCAGGGAAAGCCGGGTTGTCCCGGTTACACCTGTGGTCCTACTCCCGTGCTTTTTGTTGCACGGGACCCATGGGTGCAATCGGCACCCGGCTTTCCCTGCGCCCTCTGTTCTCAGAGCGGCGAAACGAACAGCAAGACTCGGACAAATCATGTCGCGAGAACGCGAACGTATGATTCACAAGCGGTGCAACAAATTCATTGTCGTCCCGGCGCAGGCCGGGACCCATAACCACCGAAGCATACTATTGCGCGACCCTGAGGCCGCAGCTCTCTTCAACAACGCAACCCTGTGGTTATGGGTCCCGGCCTTCGCCGGGACGACGTGTGCGGAAAGTTGTGCGTCAACAATCCAGACCGCTACTACGGCATCAAATCGGCTTCCCCGTATACGGCATCGACGCCGTCAACCCGCCATCCACCGGGATCGCCTGGCCGTTGACGTAGGACGCCTCGTCGCTCGCCAGGAACAAGCCCATCGCGGCGAGCTCGTGCGGTTGGCCGGCACGCTTCAGGGGATTGAGCTGGCCGATCTTGTCTTGCGTGCCGCGTTCCTTGGCGCGGTCGAACACCGGCTTGGTCATGCCGGTCTCGATCAAGCCGGGACAAACTGCGTTGATGCGCACGCCGGTGCCGGACAGCGAGTAGGCGGTGGTCTGCACCAGGCTGATGACGCCGGCCTTGCTCGCTCCATAGGGATGTCCGCTGGCGCCCGACTTCAGGCCGGCGACCGAGGCGGTACAGACGATCGAGCCAAAGCCTTGCTTAGTCATGTGCGGGATCGAGTGCTTGATGGCGAGGAACGGGCCGATCAGGTTGACGCGCAGCACTTCCTGCCAATGTTCAGGAGTCTGGTCGGCAAGCGGCACCAGGCCGCCGCTGACGCCGGCATTGGCCCAGATCGCATCGAGCTTGCCGTATTTGCTGGCCGCCTTGTCGATGAAGGCCTTCACGTCGCTCTCCGAGCCGGCATCGGCAATGACGGCCTCGACCGTGCCGCCGGCGTCGCTGACGAGCTTTGCCGTCTCTTTCACGCCGTCGGTGCGATCGACCGCGATCAGCTTCGCGCCCTCTTTGGTGAACAGCAGCGAGGCCGCGCGGCCGATGCCGCTGCCGGCGCCGGTGATGATGACGGATTTGCCTTCGAGGCGGCCCATGCGTTTCTCCCTGGTCATGTCCACTTGATCATGTGCGTCGTCGTGCGTGCCGCGCGACGGAATTCAAACAGAATTTCAAACGTCCGCAGCACTTGAGACGATGTATGCTCTGACGTACAGCGACGCGGGACAGGATGGAAGGGCTTTTGCGAATGTCCGATGCAGACAAGCCAATGACGACGGTGACGCGGTGGTGGTGGGTGCGCCATGCGCCGGTGCGCAGCGACGGCGGCAACATCTACGGCCAGGAAGACATCGACTGCGACACCAGCGATACCGAGGTATTCGAGGCGGTCGCAAAGATCCTGCCGCGCAACGCGGTGTGGTACGCGAGCAATCTGAAGCGCACCCACAAGACCGCGGAAGCGATCTGGGCCACGGGCTTTCCCAGGCCTGCCGTGATGACGCAGCAGCGCGAATTCGCCGAGCAGCATCTCGGGCAATGGCAGGGCATGAACCGCGCCGCGATCCTCGCGAGCCGTCCGCCCGGGAGTGCCTGGTTCGCCGACGTCAACGAGCCCGCGCCGGGCGGCGAAAGTTTCATGGATCTCTACACCCGCGTCTGCCGTGCGATCGTGCGCATCACCGCCGCGGAGGCCGGTAAAGACGTCATCGTCGCCGGCCATGGCGGCGTGATCAAAGCCGCGATCGGCCTCGCGCTCGGCGGCCAGCCGGAGCGGGGACTGTCCTTCGACGTCGAGAACGTCTCGGTGACGCGGCTCGATCATTTCGCCGCGCCCGGCATATCGACCTGGCGGTTGCCGATGGTGAACCAGCAGCCGTGGCTTGCCGATCCCAAGCACGCAGCGATGCATCAGCCGGCGGGGCCGGAAGTCAAGCTCGCGTGAACAGCAGCCCGGCCCGTCGCAGAATTCAACAATTCACATCAGGGAGAGAAACATGAACTTGTTCGACATGAAGGGAAAAGTCGCCGTCATCACCGGCTCGACGCGCGGCATCGGGCGTGCGATCGCCGAGCGGATGGCCGAGCATGGCGCCAAGGTCGTGATCTCCTCGCGCAAGGCCGATGTCTGCGACCAGGTCGCAAAGGAGATCAACGACACCTACGGCAAGGGCACCGCGGTCGCGATCGCGGCCAACATCTCGTCGAAAGAAAATTTGCAGAACCTGATCGACGAGAGCAACCGCGCCTTCGGCAAGATCGACGTGCTGGTCTGCAACGCGGCCTCGAACCCGTATTACGGTCCGCTCGCCGGCATCTCCGACGACCAGTTCCGCAAAATCTTGGACAACAACATCGTCGCCAACAACTGGTTGATCTCGATGGTGGTGCCGCAGATGATCGAGCGCAAGGACGGCTCGATCATCATCGTCTCCTCGATCGGCGGCCTGAAGGGCTCGACCATCCTCGGCGCCTACGCGATCTCGAAGGCCGCCGATATGCAGCTCGCGCGCAACCTCGCTTGCGAATACGGCAAGCACAATATCCGCGTGAACTGCATCGCGCCCGGCCTGATCAAGACCGACTTCGCCAAGGCGCTGTGGGACAATCCGGAGAATCTGAAGGCCTCGACCGCGCGCTCGCCGTTGCTGCGGATCGGCGTGCCCGACGAGATCGCGGGCGCTGCGGTGTTCATGGCCTCGCGCGCCGGCGACTTCATGACCGGCCAGACCGTGGTGATCGACGGCGGCGCGACGATCAGCTGACCCGAAGGGTCATCCCGGGGCGCGCGCGAGCGCGAACCCGGGATCTCGATCCGCGATGCAGCTAATCCACCGCCGCGTACACCCCGTTGCGCACCAGCGAGCGGAAATATTCGCGCTGGTTGGGGCCCTGCATCATGAAGACCGCGATCAGCTCCTCGCTCGGATCGATCCAGAAGAAGGTGCCGGCCATGCCGCTCCAGAAGAACTGGCCGATCGAGCCGGAGAACGGGGCGATGCCTTGCTCGGTGCGCACCGCGAAGCCGAGGCCGAAGCCGTGGCCGGGCGAGACCAGCGTGCCCTGGATCTTGACCTCGGCAGCGAGATGGTTGGCCGCCATCAGCTGCAGCGTCTTGCGGCCGATGATCCTGGTGCCGTCGAGCGTGCCGCCATTGAGCAGCATCTGGGCGAAGCGCGCATAGTCCATCGTGGTGGACACCAGCCCGCCGCCGCCGGATTCCATCGCCGGCTGCTCCAGCATGTTGAACAGCTGCACCTTCTCGCGGCTCCACGGATCGAGCGCAAACGCCTCGGCGAGGCGGCCGGCATTCTGGTCGCCGGTCGAGAAGGCGGTCTCGTTCATCTGCAGGGGGGCGAGGATCTTCTCGGTCAAGAACGCGCCGAGCGTCTTGCCGCTGACGACCTCGATGATGCGGCCGAGAATGTCGGTGGAGCGGCTGTAGTTCCACTCGGCGCCGGGCTGGCAGATCAGCGGCATCGCGGCCAGCATGGTGGCGTGCTCGGCATTGGTGATCTTGCGGCTGCGCAGCCGCGACTGCTGATAGAGCCGCTGCACCAGGCCGTTGCCGGTATGGTCATATGTCAGCCCGGAGGTATGACGGAGCAGGTCCTGGACCGTCATCGGCCGCTTCGCCGGCACGAGGTCGAGCGTGCCGTTGCGCTCGACGCCGACCTTGGTCTCGGAAAATTCCGGGATGAATTTCGCGACGGGGTCGTTGAGCAGGAAGTGGCCGTCCTCGAGCAGCATCATGATGCCGATGGAGACGATCGGTTTCGTCATCGAGAAGATGCGGAAGATCGTGTCATGCGCCATCGGCGCCGGAGCCAGCGGGCTCTGCCGTCCGATCGCGTCGAACCAGCCGATCTGGCCGCGCCGCGCCACCAGCACCGTCACGCCGGGCACGCTGCCGCGGTCGACCTCGCGCTTGAACGTGTCGGACAGCGTTTGCAGGCGGTGACGCGACAAACCGATCGTCTCCGGCCTGGCTTCGGGCAGCGATGGAGTTTTCGAGCCGGCCGCGGGCGTGGCGGAGGTGTGGACGTTCATGGTCTCTCCCTAGGTTCTTGTCGTTGGTTGATAGGTGCAGTTTGGCGCGGAAGCCAAGCCCTGAACAGGTATCCGGACGCAACGCAGCGTTGGGCGGGCATAGGGGAACCGGGCTCGCGGCCCTGCAATACAATTAAAGGTAGACAGTCGCCCCCATGACCTCCTATTGCTGCATGCGGGCTGATGGATTGGGGTATGGGGGTTTCCTTGAGGCTATTGCCGTGGCTGGCGCGCATCGTCGCGCTCGGAGCTATGCTTGCGCTTGCGGGCTGCGTGACCACAGAGAATTCTCTGTCGCAAAACGATCTCGCGAGTTTCAAACTGACGGGGGTAGCCGTCAGCTTTGCGCCAGATGTCTGGATCACATGGGAGGACGGCATCCGGGCCTATGCCAACGCAAAGACGATCAGCGACGATCAGATATCGGCTGCGGCCAATACGCCGGAAGGCAAGGCCTATGTGCAGGGCCTGCTGGCGCAGCGTATCAAGGCTGGCGTCGAGCAGGCGATGGCCGGCCAGCTTGCGGGCGCGCGGCCGGTGCGGCTCGATATCGTGGTCAAACGCTTCGACCTGCCCTCGGCTGTGCAGCGGGTGTTGATCGGCGGACACCGCGGGATGACCGCGGACGCGAATTTGGTCGATGCGCGGACCGGTGCGGTGATCCTTGCCTATCCCAATCTGAATGCGTTCCTTTTCACCGGGCAAGGAATCGCCGGCTCGATCGTGCAGGCGGCGATCGACAATTCCGACAAGCAGAGCCCGGCCGACAAGGTGATCGCGCGCTACGGGGAAACCTACCGCGTCTGGCTTCTGCACAACGGAGTTTAATCGGCGCGCCGCCGCCGGTTCGCTTCGCCCTTGCAAAGCGGCCATGCCCTGTGCTTGAAACGGCGCGAACCGGCGGCGACGCCGGTTCCCTGCAGGAGTGTAGCTCAATTGGTAGAGCACCGGTCTCCAAAACCGGGGGTCGCAGGTTCGAGCCCTGCCACTCCTGCCAGCTAAATCAAATACTTAGCCGATATTTCGCTAGGACGGCGTACGCCTCCGAACCGCTACTTGCTGGTCGACGCTTCCTCCATTTTGATCTGGAGGGCATTCACCCGCGCTTCAATCCCCTTCACCTGGAGGGCAATCGGGCCAGATTCGAGCACGATCTGCACCTTGTTGATCCGTTGGTCGACGTCATCGATCAGATTGCGAATGCGGTCCAGTTCCACGGTCTGCTGCGCGAGCCTTTGTTTTTCAATGTCCCGCAGTTCGAGCACGGCAAGAAAGCTCTGCTGCCCCAGTTGTCTGCGCTGAATTTCCGACAGCCCAATCCCCAGGACGTTGAACACGAGAACGGCAATCAGGATGATCGTCATGAGGGGTGGTTTGGCTTCGACGTCGGGCATGACGCATCTCTCTATCTGATCGAATCAAGCGCCGGATGGGCGCGGCGACATTGCGATCATAGGCGACCCAACTCCGTTCTGAATAGAGACGTACGGGCGTCATGCCTCGCGCAATCGGCCGAGATCCCGGACCCCGGCGATTGTCATTCCGGCTCACTTGATGAGCGGGCAGCCACCGTCCTTCAGCGGCCGGAACGCCTGGTCGCCGGGAACCTCGGCGAGCAGCTTGTAGTAGTCCCACGGTCCCTTCGATTCCTCCGGCTTCTTGACCTCGAACAGGAACATCGAGTGCACCATGCGGCCGT
Organism: Bradyrhizobium genosp. L; assembly: GCF_015624485.1. NCBI lineage: Bacteria > Pseudomonadati > Pseudomonadota > Alphaproteobacteria > Hyphomicrobiales > Nitrobacteraceae > Bradyrhizobium > Bradyrhizobium genosp. L. The sequence continues at coordinate 4,658,722 of NZ_CP061378.1, read as the reverse complement.
CCTCGCGCACGACGCCGTTGTCGGTGAAGGCGTCGCGGATCGGGGTCTCCCGCATCTTGGCCAGCACCGGCTTGGTCTCCCGGGTACCGGCGGCCTTCACCGCATTGAGGTAGTGCAGGGTAGCGCTGTAGGTCGCGGCCTGGTTCATGGTCGGCATCCGTTGTCTGCGCTCGAAGAAGCGTTTGCCGAAGGCGCGGGTGCGGTCGTTGAGATCCCAATAATAGGCCTCGGTGATGATCAGGCCTTGCGCCAGCTTCAGGCCGAGGCTGTGGATGTCGGAGATGAACATCACGATGCCGGCGAGGTTCTGGCCGCCCGCGACAATGCCGAACTCGGCCGCCTGCTTGATGGTGTTGATGGTGTCGCCGCCGCCATTGGCCATGCCGACGATCTTGGCCTTCGAGGCCTGGGCCTGCAGCAGGAACGACGAGAAGTCCGGCGTGTTGAGCGGATGCCGGGCACTGCCGATCACCTTGCCGCCGGCGGCGCGAACCACGTCGCCGGTGTCGCGCTCGATCGAATGGCCGAACAGATAGTCGGCGGTGATGAAGAACCAGGTATCGCCCCCGTTCTTCACGATCGCGCTGCCGACGGTGTGGGCGTTGGCATAGGTGTCGTAAGTCCAGTGCAGGGTGTAGGGCGAGCAGGACTTGCCCGTGATGTCGGAGCTCGCCGCATCCGTCACGATCATGATCTTTTCGAACTGCTTCGACATCTCCATGCCGGCGAGCGCGGTTGCCGAGGTCGGCATGTCGATGATCATGTCGACGCCCTCGGCCTCGTACCATTTGCGGGTGATGTTGGCGGCGACGTCGGCCTTGCTGAGCGGATCGGCGCTGACGAGTTCGATCGGCTTGCCGAACATGCTGCCGCCGAAATCCTCGATCGCCATCTTGGTGGCTTCGACATTCCCGGCACCGCCGATGTCGGAATAGACCGATTGGAAATCGGTCAGCACGCCGATCTTGAGCGGCGCCTGCTGCGCGACCGCGGGTGCTGCCAGCACGGCGGCCAACAGGCCGGCGGCGGACAGAGTCCTGGCGATGGTTTTCATGATGTCGTGCCTCCCCCAATTTTCTTTATCGATTTGTGGGAGGAGGCTAGATTTGAGCGATATGAGAGTCAATTTGGCCGCGGGCAGGCAAAGAACCGCGGCACGACGGGGGGAACATGAGCGGAGATATCGCAGCCACCATCCAGCGCGCCCGCGAGCACGGCATCGGCGATCTCCTGCGCCGGTCGGCGCGGCGCTATCCCGGCAAGACCGCGCTGATCTGCGGCGAGGTGAGCTGGACCTTCGCGGAGATGGACGCGATCTGCAATCGTCTCGCGCGCGGCTTGCTCGGGCTCGGCATCGCCAAGGGCGACCGTGTCGCGGTACTGTCGCGCAATTCGCACGCCTTCGCCGCGTTGCGCTTCGCGGTGGCGCGGATCGGCGCCGTCCTGGTGCCGATCAACTTCATGCTCAATCCGGACGAGATCAATTTCATCCTCGCCAATTCGGGCGCGAAGCTGCTCGCGGTTGGTCCCGACTTCGTGGAGACGGCGCGCGCCGCTGCCGCCAAGGGCTCGGCGGTCGAAACGCTGATCTGGCTGCCGGGCGAGGACAAGGCTGTGGCGCCTGACGGCATCAGGACGTTCGACGGCCTGCTGCGCAGCGATGCATCGGCGCCTGACGCCTCGGTCGACAGCCGCGATCCCGCGCAGATCATCTATACCAGCGGCACGGAGTCGCTGCCGAAGGGCGCGATCCTCACCCATGAGGCCGTGATGTGGCAGTATGTCAGCTGCATCATCGACGGCGGCATGGCGACCGAGGACACCGTGCTGCACGCACTGCCGCTGTATCATTGCGCGCAGCTCGACGTCTTTCTCGGCCCCGCGATCTATCTCGGCGCCACCAGCCTGATCACCGGCAAGCCGGTGCCCGACAATGTCCTCTCCCTGATCGCGGCCCACAAGATCAACGCGTTCTTCGCGCCGCCGACGATCTGGATCGCGATGCTGCGCTCGCCCGCCTTCGATCGCACCGACCTATCGTCCTTGCGCAAGGGCTATTACGGCGCCTCGATCATGCCGGTCGAGGTGCTGCTCGAGCTGCAGCGCCGGCTGCCGGACGTGAAGTTCTGGAATTTCTACGGCCAGACCGAGATCGCGCCGCTTGCGACCGTGCTGACGCCGCAGGATCAACTGCCGAAGGCGGGTTCCGCCGGCAAGCCCGCGATCAATGTCGAGACGCGGGTGGTCCATCCCGACATGACCGACGTCGCCGTCGGGGAGGTCGGCGAGATCGTGCACCGCTCGCCGCATCTGTTGTCCGGCTATTACAACGATCCGGCCAAGACTGCGGCGGCTTTTGCCGGCGGCTGGTTCCACTCCGGCGACCTCGCGACCGTCGATGCCGACGGCTACATCACCGTGGTCGACCGCGTGAAGGACATGATCAAGAGCGGCGGCGAGAATGTCGCGAGCCGCGAGGTCGAGGAGATGATCTACCGGCTGCCTGAAGTCTCGGAGGTCGCGGTGGTCGGGCTGCCCGACCCGCGCTGGATCGAGGCGGTGACCGCGATCGTGGTGGTCAAGGCAGGCGCAAGCCTCGATGCGGACGCCGTCATCAAACACTGCGCGGCGGCGATGGCGCATTTCAAGGTACCGAAACAGGTCATCTTCGTCGACAGCCTGCCGAAGAACCCGAGCGGCAAGCTCCTGAAGCGCGAGCTGCGCCAGCGCCATGCCGGCGCCGCCACGCTCGACCAGGCGGTGCAGAAGAGTTTTGCGGGGTAGGGCCGATTATTGGCCAGGCGTCGCGGGCGGCTTGTCAGACCACTCCGGCGGCATGCCGAGCTTGCCGGCGGCCATGCCGATCAGGCCGGGATTGCGCCCGAACGCCTCGCAGGCCGCATATTTCGGCTTGCCGCCGAGCGAGGCGCCGATCTTGTCGAGCGACGGCAGCTCTGGCACCGTTCCGAACGGCGTAGCGCCGGTAACGACGAGCTTGCTGAAATCGTCGCTGAACGAGGAGGCGAGATCATAGGCGTCGGCGGCGCTCGACACCCGCGGTGAGTTGGTGAACGAATTGGCGCCGCGAGCCCACACCATCGCCGCCTGCTGGCGGCTGCCCGGATCGCGCACTTCGGCTTCGACCGTCAGGCTGCCGAGACCGACCGGCAACCGCGGCACCGGCACCGGTACGCTTGCGTTGAGCGCGGTCGGCACAAAGCCGATCACCATGGAGGCACCCGCCGCGACTTCGTCGGTGGGCGCCGCCTGGGTGACGAGCGCGTGCACGGTCAGGTCCGCGGGCCGGTCGGGATCAACGACTTCAAGCCGCTCGCTGAGGCCGACGCAGAGCGAACGGTCGATCGCGTTGGCGACCAGGTGCCGCTGTTCCGGCGACAGTGTCGGCGAGGCCGCGTGCGAGAACGTCGTCGCCACGATCCGTACCGTCTTTGCGGCAAGCACGTCGTCCTTGTTGACGTGAACCAGCGACTTCGCCAGCAGCCCGTCGGACGGCGTCAGCTCGTCGTAGGACGCCAGCGATCCGCCCGTCGTCATCGGCGCACTGGCGCAACCCGACAACAACGCCATCGCGAGCGCCGCCCCGGCAAGCGCGGATGACCGATTGTACCCATCACAGCGCAACGCACGGCCCGTGCTCCGCGCACCGGTCGCAGCAGCCGACTGAAATTGGATTTCCATATCCCCCTCGAACGACCGCTCACCCCTTAACGATCGCACGTCACGGTAGAGCAGGCCCGCCCAGGCCGGGATTAAGAGATATTAAGTCAGATGTAGATCGCGAAACCGCGCGACCTATTTGAGCCACATTTACACTCGCACGCTTAACAAAACGCAATATTTGCGCGCTGCGCGTCTGCGGCAGACGCCTCTAAAATGTCGTGATGCAAATCCTGGAACATGACCGCGTGGCTTTCCCCGTCACCAACGCGCGCATCCTCTGCGTCGAGGACGACGCCGATATCGCGCGCATGCTGGCCGAAGTGCTTGAAGATAGCGGCTTCAGGCCGCTGCTCGTCGGTTCGGCCGTCGAGATGGACGTGCTCCTCAGGCGCGAGAGCTTCGACCTCATCGTGCTCGACGTGATGCTGCCGGGCGAGGACGGACTGAGCATCTGCCGGCGGCTACGTACCTCGTCCTCGATTCCGATCATCATGGTGACGGCACGCGGCGAGGATATCGACCGCATCCTCGGCCTCGAGCTCGGTGCCGACGACTATGTCACCAAGCCTTTCAACTCGCGCGAATTGGTGGCGCGCATCCGCGCGCTGTTGCGCCGTGTCGAGAGCGGCTCCGAGTCGCGCTCCAGACCGCGGCCTTTGACCTTCGCCGGATGGCGCATCAATCCCACCACCCGCGAACTGCATGATCCCGCCGGCGTCAGGATCATGCTGACCGGCGCCGAGTTCGATCTGCTGCTGGCGTTCTGCCGCAATCCGGGGCAGCTGCTGTCGCGTGAGCAACTGATCGAGCAGGCCTTCGGCGGCCTGGTCGCGTCGGTCGAGCGCAGCGTCGACGTTCATATCAGCCGCATCAGGCAGAAGATCGAGCCGGATCCAAGGGACCGTTCGATGATCAAGACGGTGCGGCTCGGCGGCTACGTGTTCACGCCCGCGGTCGAGCAGATCTGATGGGATGGGCGCAGCGGCTCATGCCGCGCAGCATCGCTGCGCAGATCATGAGCCTGGTCGCGCTGTCGGAATTGATCGGCATCATGCTCGCGGCGGTGACCCTGATCTTCCTGTTCGACTCACCCTCGATCAACGACACGCAGAAGTTTCTGGCAGGCCGGGTCGCGGAGCTCACGCAGCTCTTGCGTTCGACGCATACGCCGGCCGAGGTGGACGGGCTGCTGGCCGCGGCCAGGCGCGGCGGTCTCGACGTCAGGCGGGTCGCCCTGAGCGAACTCGTGCCGCGAGCGGCCGGAGAGACGCGGCCGTTCTCCATGAGAGCGTTTCGGCAGCTGGCGGCCGAGCCTGGAATCGAGTTGCTGGAGGACGTGCGTCATCCGACCGGCTCGTCGTCGCAGGTGATCGTGAAGCTCGACGACGGCCAAGCCCTGATGGCCGACGTCAGGGTCGAAGACGGCTTTTGGCCCTTTCTGCTGCGCCCGGCCGCTGCAATGCTGATCATCGTGCTGATCTCCATGCTGTTGCTGTCGGTCTATGCCGTGCGCTGGGTGATCGCTCCGCTCGCCGAAGTCGCGAACGCCGCGACCTCGTTCGGCCGTTCGCCGCGGGCCACGGAGGTGCTTCGCCGGCGCGGTCCGCTCGAAATCGCTCAAGTCGCCGACGCCCTTAACGACATGCGCACTCGGATTCGTGCGCTGCTCGACGACCGAACCCGTATGCTGGCTGCCATCAGCCATGATTTGCGGACGCCGCTGACGCGGCTCAGGTTGCGCGCCGAGCGCGTCGCTGACGAAACTTTGCGCACGGCGATGCTCGGCGACATCGTCAAGGTGACGCGGATGATCAACGAGACGCTGGAATATCTGCGCGAGGATGCGCGCTCGGAGGCGGTCTCGCGCATCGATCTTCCGAGCTTTCTGCAGACCATCTGTTCGGACTTCGCCGACACGGGCCATGCGGTGTCCTATGCCGGCCCCATGCGTCTGCCGTATTTCTGCCGACCCCGAGCGTTGTCGCGCGCCGTCACAAATATCGTGGAGAATGCGGTCAAGCACGGCAGCACCGTCATGGTGGCGCTCCGGCTCACGGAGTTGGACCACATCGAGATCGAGGTCATCGACGACGGGCCCGGCATTCCGCCCGCGCTGCGCGACAAGGTGTTCGAGCCCTTCTTCAAGGCCGACAGCGCTCGGCAGGACAGCGGCGGCTTCGGGCTGGGATTGTCGATCGCCCAGGACATTGCCAAACGTCATGGTGGCAGCATCGAATTGAAGCCGCGGGAGCCGAGCGGGTTGCGGGTATCGATGCTGCTGCCACCAGAGCCCGTCTCGGGCTAGATTGGCCGCAACGGGCAGCACGGCCTACCTGTGAGGGCGCGCCGCTGGTTTCGTCGGCGGGAAACCCTGGATCGGGCCGGATGCCGGCTAAGCCCCTGATTTTAGGCGGCCAATGCTGGTGTGTGCCAAACCCGGCCGGGACGGGGTGTGGCCTCGCCGACCTTGACCTTTGGCCGGTTGCGCAGTAGATACCGCCCACTCGCAGCCGGCCCCCTTAGATGGTGGATATCCGGCGCGGCCAAAATTCCCCCGAACATTCGAGCTCGTCGATCGGCTCAACCTTCCAAACGAGGGCTGGGTCCGCGAGAGCGGCTGTTCGGATTCCTTGAAACAGAGCAACGGCGTCCGGCGACGGACGTGGACCCAACGATGGCCTTCAGCCCGTTCAAATTCCTGCAGGAAGTGCGCTCGGAGACCGCCAAGGTCACCTGGCCGACCCGCCGCGAGACCACGATCACCACCATCATGGTGTTCGTCATGGTGGCGCTGGCTTCGGTCTTCTTTTTCGCGGCGGATCAGATCATCCGCTATCTGGTTACCCTGATCCTGGGCATCCACTGATGAACACCGCAACCCAATTGATCGACAGGCGCTGGTACATCGTCCACGCCTACTCGAACTTCGAGAAGAAGGTCGCGGAATCGATCCGCGAGCAGGCCAAGCAGCGCGGACTGGAAGAGCTGTTCGAGCAGGTGCTGGTGCCGACCGAGAAGGTCACCGAGGTGCGCCGCGGCCGCAAGATCGACGCCGAGCGCAAGTTCTTCCCGGGCTACGTGCTGGTGAAGATGAAGCTGACCGACGAGGCGTTCCATCTGATCAAGAACACCCCGAAGGTGACCGGCTTCCTCGGCGCGGAAAACAAGCCGATGCCGATCTCCGAGGCCGAGGCGATGCGCATCCTGCACCAGGTGCAGGAGGGCGTGGAGCGGCCGAAGGCGTCGGTGTCGTTCGAGATCGGCGAGAACGTCCGCGTCGCGGATGGCCCGTTCGCCTCGTTCTCGGGCGTGGTGGAAGAAATCGACGAGGCGCGCTCGCGCGTGAAGGTCGCGGTGTCGATCTTCGGCCGCGCGACCCCGGTGGAACTGGAATTCGGTCAGGTCGAAAAGGTGGTCTGACCGGACGACGTGAGGTATACGGCCTCGCGCTCATAAAGGCCGTGGGAGGGAGGAGGCGGGTTGCCAGCCCCTTCGACCGAACCACGGAACCTGAAACCGCCGGCGACCTGCCGGCACAACAGGAGTGATCAATGGCAAAGAAAGTGACCGGATACCTGAAGCTTCAGGTCCCGGCCGGTGCGGCGAATCCTTCGCCCCCGATCGGTCCCGCGCTTGGTCAGCGCGGTCTCAACATCATGGAATTCTGCAAGGCGTTCAACGCCCAGACGCAGAAGGAAGAGAAGAACACCCCGATTCCGGTGGTGATCACGATCTACGCCGATCGTTCGTTCACCTTCGAGATGAAGACCCCCCCGATGTCGTTCTTCCTCAAGCAGGCCGCCAAGATTCAGTCCGGCTCGAAGGCGCCGGGCCGCGACAAGGCCGGCCAGGTGACCAAGGCGCAGGTGCGCGAGATCGCCGAGAAGAAGATGAAGGACTTGAACTGCGACTCGATCGAGTCGGCCATGAAGATGGTCGAGGGCTCTGCCCGCTCGATGGGTCTGGAAGTTGCGGGGTAACGGGCCATGTCGATCGGAAAGCGTTTGAAGAAGGCCCGCGAGGGCGTCGACCGCGAGCACCTCTATCCGCTCGCTGAGGCCATCAAGATGGTCAAGGAGCGCGCCAAGTCGAAGTTCGACGAGACGATCGAGATCGCGATCAATCTCGGCGTCGACCCGCGCCACGCCGACCAGATGGTCCGCGGCGTCGTCAACCTGCCGAACGGTACCGGCCGCACGTTGCGCGTCGGCGTGTTCGCGCGTGGTGCCAAGGCTGAGGAAGCCAAGGCTGCCGGTGCCGACGTCGTCGGCGCCGAGGATCTGGTCGAGAAGGTGCAGGGCGGCACGATCGATTTCGACCGCTGCATCGCCACCCCCGACATGATGCCGCTGGTCGGCCGTCTCGGTAAGGTGCTCGGTCCGCGCGGCATGATGCCGAACCCGAAGATCGGCACCGTGACCATGGACGTCACCTCGGCCGTGAAGGGTGCCAAGGGCGGCTCGGTCGAGTTCCGGGTCGAGAAGGCCGGCATCGTGCAGGCCGGCATCGGCAAGGCCTCGTTCACCGAGGACAAGCTGGTCGAGAACGTCAAGGCGCTCGCCGATGCGGTCTCGAAGGCGAAGCCGGCCGGTTCCAAGGGCACCTACATCCAGCGCGTCGCGGTGTCCTCGACCATGGGCCCGGGCGTCAAGGTCGAGCCGGGCACCATCCTGGGCTGAGACTGGTCGCAGTCATGAGATAAAGAGGGCGGGATCGGGCAACCGGTTCCGCCCTTTGTTTTGGTGGGTGAAGCGTCTCGCAGGAAACAATAACAATGCCCGACAAGGTCCTGGTCTACTCGCGCTTTCCCAAGGCCAACCTGACGCGCTTCGGCGAGCGATATGAGCTCCTCAATGCCGCCGGCAAGCGGCTGAACGAGGCGTTCCCGGCGGCTGAACTCGCCGACGTCAGGGCCATGATCACGGCGGGTGGCACGTCGCTCAGCGCCGATGCGATGGACATGCTGCCGAAGCTCGGCGCGATCGTTTGCTACGGCACCGGTTATGACGGCATCGATCTCGCCGCTGCGGCGAAGCGGAGCATCGCGGTCGGGCACAGCCCGGGGGCCAACGCAGCCTCGGTCGCCGACATCGCGGTGACCTTGATGCTGGCATCGGTGCGGCGTCTGCCAGTGGCCGACAATTATGTCAGGAGCGGAGACTGGGCCGGTGCAAAACCGTCGCCGATGATGCGCCCGCAGGCCGGGATGCGCGGCCGCAAGGTCGGCGTCTACGGCATGGGCGAGATCGGCCGCAAGATCGCCGCGCGCGTTGCGGCCTTCGAGACCGAGGTCGGCTATTTCAGCCGCACCCGCTACGACCTGCCGTATCACTACCTGCCGAGCCTGGAGGCGCTCGCCGACTGGTGCAGCGTGCTGATGATCGCGGTCCGCGCCGGCGCCGACAACACCCACGCGGTCAATGCCGACATCCTGCGCCGGCTCGGCGGTGACGGCTTCGTGGTCAACATCTCACGCGGTTCGGTCGTCGACGAAAATGCGCTGGTCGGGGCGCTGAGCGACGGAACCATCGCCGGCGCCGGCCTCGACGTGTTCGCCAGGGAGCCGCATGCGCCTGACGCGCTGACGGCACTGCCGAACGTCGCCTTGTCGCCGCATCTCGGCGGCCATACCCTGGAATCCCACGTCGCGATGCAGCACTGCGTGCTGGCCAATCTCGACGCATTTTTCGCCGGCAAGCCGCTGCCCCACCCGGTGAGGGAACGTTGAAATTCCGGTCGGTCCTCCGCTCGACGAAAGGGGCTGAACTGGTCTGAAATTTGCTCTTGGCAAGTCGGACAAGAGCGGCTACATAGCCCCTTCCGGGCGTGCTGGCACTTGCTGGCATGTCCGTGCTCGTATTCCGAAAACCTGAGATGATAGGAGATCATTCCTTTCCGCATGCCCGCAAGGATGCTCGAAAGGAAGGAAACCCGTCGCCTCTGTTGGAATGCGCGCAGGGCGTTCGGCTTCGGCCGATAGTCCGATCCTGTCCAAGACTGCAGGCGCCCGCGAGAACTAGCGTTTTCAACGGCTTAATCGCATGGCCTGCATAGACGGGTGAAGACCGGATTTCGCACTTCAGGTCGCGGCATGTTCGCGGCGGAAGGCTGATTTGGTTCGAACCTCGACAGCCCAGGGCCGCAAGGTTGTGGGAGGGCAGGCTTCTAGATGTCGTCTTGCCCGACGTATCCCGACGGCTTCAAGCCCGAAGGAATCAGGTTTGGGCAGGACGATGGGTGCAACCCGGCGGTCCTGTCCTCGCGGAGAGGCCGCCAACCGGAAAGAGCTTGCTGTGGAACGAGCGGCAAAAAAAGAGGCGGTCGAACAACTCAACGAGGTCTTCAAGACCACGGGGGTTGCGGTCGTCGCTCACTATTCCGGCCTCACTGTGGCCCAGATGCAGAAGCTGCGCATGCAGATGAAGCAGGCGGGCGCGTCGGTGAAGGTCTCGAAGAACCGTCTCGCCAAAATTGCTCTTGAAGGCACTGACGTCGCAGCCATCGGCTCCCTGCTGAAGGGGCCGACCGTGATCGCTACTTCCAACGATCCGGTCGCGGCGCCAAAGGTTGCCATCGAATTCGCCAAGACGAACGAGAAGTTCGTCATCCTCGGCGGCTCGATGGGTAAAACCGTCCTGAATGTCGACAGCGTGAAGGCGCTCGCCTCACTGCCGTCGCTCGACGAACTGCGCGGCAAGATCGTGGGCCTCATCGTGGCGCCGGCGACCAAGCTCGCTCAGCTCGCCAACGCGCCCGCGGCCAAGCTCGCACGCGTCATTCAGGCTCATGCCTCAAAGGGCGAAGCGGCCTGACCCTTCGCTAATCTCAAACCTGGTTCGAACCAAACGTTTAAGGAACTGATTCAATGGCTGATCTGCAGAAAATCGTCGACGACCTCTCGAGCCTCACCGTGCTCGAAGCGGCTGAACTCGCCAAGCTCCTCGAAGAAAAGTGGGGCGTGTCCGCCGCTGCCGCCGTTGCGGTGGCCGGCCCGGCTGGTGGCGGCGCTGCCGCTGCTCCGGTGGAAGAGAAGACTGAATTCTCCGTCGTGCTGGCTGCCGCCGGCGACAAGAAGATCGAAGTCATCAAGGAAGTCCGTGCCATCACTGGTCTCGGCCTGAAGGAAGCCAAGGACCTGGTCGAAGGCGCTCCGAAGCCGGTCAAGGAAGGCGTCAACAAGGACGAAGCCGACAAGATCAAGGCCCAGCTCGAGAAGGCTGGCGCGAAGGTCGAACTCAAGTAATGCGCGATCCGGGGGCGCCGCAGGGCGCTCCCGGGCCGGGCGAACGGCGTGCGGCAGGTTGTCGCATTGTGTGCCGGACACAAAAAAGTGTGGGGATTCGTGGACTTACCCCTCGAATCTCCATTATTGCTATCCCATATCGGGAAGGCAGCGGAAAAACACGGTAGGCGGCGGGGGCGGCAGGGCTCCCGGCGGAAGCCGTTGGGAGACAGTCAGATTTCGGGCTTTTTCAGTCCGTGAAGCGGAACGTTCGGACGGGCGGGTGCAGTGATGCGCCCCGCGCGTCGCTTTGCGTTTTGAGGGCAGCAGCACAAGGTCCGGGGATTTAATTCCTGAACTTCAGCTTCGTTCCTTCGAGACGATTCGAAATTCAACCCGGGCCGGCAGCAGTCGTGTTCCGGAAGGTTCGCCAGACAAAGGCGACGAAAATGAGAGGCCACGATGGCGCAGCAGACATTCACCGGTCGCAAACGCGTACGCAAGTTTTTCGGTCACATCAAGGAAGTCGCCGAGATGCCGAACCTCATCGAGGTTCAGAAGGCATCCTATGATCAGTTCCTGATGGTTGACGAGCCGGTCGGCGGACGCCTGGATGAGGGCCTGCAGGCCGTATTCCGCTCGGTATTCCCGATCTCGGATTTCTCCGGCACCTCGATGCTGGAGTTCGTCCGCTACGAGTTCGAGCAGCCGAAGTATGACGTCGACGAGTGCCGTCAGCGCGGCATGACCTTCGCCGCGCCGCTCAAGGTGACGCTGCGCCTCATCGTGTTCGATATCGACGAGGAGACCGGCGCCAAGTCGGTGAAGGACATCAAGGAGCAGGACGTCTACATGGGCGATATCCCGCTCATGACGATGAACGGCACCTTCGTCGTCAACGGCACCGAGCGCGTCATCGTCTCGCAGATGCACCGTTCGCCCGGCGTGTTCTTCGACCACGACAAGGGCAAGACCCATTCGTCCGGCAAGCTGTTGTTTGCCGCGCGCGTGATCCCGTATCGCGGTTCCTGGCTCGACATCGAGTTCGACGCCAAGGACATCGTGTTCGCGCGCATCGACCGTCGCCGCAAGATCCCCGTGACCTCGCTGATGTACGCGCTCGGTCTCGACGGCGAGCAGATCCTGTCGACCTTCTACAAGAAGATCACCTACAAGCGGACCAAGGAAGGCTGGCGCGTGCCGTTCGACGCCAACCGCTTCCGCGGCTATTCGACCATCAACGACCTGATCGACGCCGACACTGGCAAGGTGGTGCTGGAGGCCGGCAAGAAGCTGACGGTGCGCAGTGCGCGCCAGATGCAGGAGAAGGGCCTCAAGGCGCTGCGGATGTCGGATGAGGAGCTCGTCGGCAACTATCTCGCCGAGGATCTCGTCAACCCGAAGACCGGCGAGATCTACGCCGAGGCCGGCGAGGAGATCACCGAGAAGTCGATGAAGCTCTTGAACGAGCAGGGCTACAAGGATTTGCCGCTGCTCGACATCGACCATGTCAACGTCGGCGCCTACATCCGCAACACGCTGTCGGCGGACAAGAACATGACGCGTGAGGACGCGCTGTTCGACATCTACCGCGTGATGCGTCCTGGCGAGCCGCCGACGCTGGATTCGGCGCAGGCCATGTTCCAGTCGCTGTTCTTCGATTCCGAGCGCTACGACCTGTCCGCGGTCGGCCGCGTCAAGATGAACATGCGCCTCGAGCTCGATGCGCCCGACACCCATCGCACGCTGCGCAAGGAAGACATCCTGGCGGTCATCAAGACGCTGGTGGACCTGCGCGACGGCAAGGGCGAGATCGACGACATCGACCATCTCGGCAACCGCCGGGTGCGTTCGGTCGGCGAGCTGATGGAGAACCAGTACCGGATCGGCCTGCTCCGCATGGAGCGCGCCATCAAGGAGCGCATGTCGAGCGTCGACATCGACACCGTGATGCCGCAGGATCTGATCAACGCCAAGCCTGCCGCTGCTGCCGTGCGTGAATTCTTCGGCTCCTCGCAGCTGTCGCAGTTCATGGACCAGACCAACCCGCTGTCGGAGATCACCCACAAGCGGCGCCTGTCGGCGCTTGGCCCGGGCGGTCTGACCCGCGAGCGTGCGGGCTTCGAGGTCCGCGACGTGCATCCGACGCATTACGGCCGGATCTGCCCGATCGAAACGCCGGAAGGCCCGAACATCGGCCTGATCAACTCGCTGGCGACCTTCGCGCGCGTCAACAAATACGGCTTCGTCGAGACGCCCTATCGCAAGATCAAGGACGGCCGCGTCACCGACGAGGTGGTGTATCTGTCGGCGATGGAGGAGGGCCGTTATCGCGTCGCGCAGGCCAACGTGCCGCTCGACGCCAAGGGCCGCTTCACCGAAGACCTGATCGTCTGCCGTCACGCCGGCGAAGTGCTGCCGATCACGCCGGACAAGGTCGACTACATGGACGTGTCGCCGAAGCAGCTGGTTTCGGTCGCCGCGGCGCTGATCCCGTTCCTCGAGAACGACGACGCCAACCGCGCGCTGATGGGCTCGAACATGCAGCGCCAGGCGGTGCCGCTGGTTCGTGCCGAGGCGCCGTTCGTCGGCACCGGCATGGAAGGCGTGGTGGCCCGTGACTCCGGTGCTGCCATCGCCGCACGTCGCTCGGGCGTGATCGACCAGATCGACGCCACCCGCGTCGTGATCCGCGCCACCGAGGATCTCGACCCGACCAAGTCGGGCGTCGATATCTATCGGCTGATGAAGTACCAGCGCTCCAACCAGTCGACCTGCATCAACCAGCGTCCGCTGGTGAAGGTCGGCGACATCGTCAAGAAGGGCGACATCATCGCCGACGGTCCGTCGACCGATCTCGGCGAGCTGGCGCTCGGCCGCAACGTGCTGGTCGCGTTCATGCCGTGGAACGGCTACAACTTCGAAGACTCGATCCTGCTCTCCGAGCGGATCGTGAAGGACGACGTCTTCACCTCGATCCATATCGAGGAATTCGAGGTGATGGCCCGCGACACCAAGCTTGGCCCCGAGGAAATCACCCGCGACATTCCGAACGTCTCGGAAGAAGCGCTGAAGAACCTCGACGAAGCTGGTATCGTCTACATCGGTGCGGAAGTGCGCGCCGGCGACATCCTGGTCGGCAAGATCACGCCGAAGGGCGAAAGCCCGATGACGCCGGAAGAGAAGCTCTTGCGCGCCATCTTCGGCGAGAAGGCCTCCGACGTCCGCGACACCTCGCTGCGCGTGCCTCCGGGCGTGCAGGGCACCATCGTGGAAGTCCGCGTGTTCAACCGTCACGGCGTCGACAAGGACGAGCGTGCGCTGGCGATCGAACGGGAAGAGATCGAGCGTCTGGCGAAGGACCGCGACGACGAGCAGGCGATCCTGGACCGCAACGTCTACAACCGCCTCGCCGAGCTCCTGGAGAACCGCCAGGGCATCGCCGGCCCGAAGGGCTTCAAGAAGGATACCAAGATCACCCGCGCGGTGCTCGATGAGTATCCGAAGTCGCAGTGGTGGCTGTTCGCCTCGCCGAACGACAAGCTGATGGCCGAGATCGAGGCCATGCGGAAGCAGTACGACGAGTCCAAGAAGGGCCTCGAGCAGCGCTTCCTCGACAAGGTCGAGAAGCTGCAGCGCGGTGACGAATTGCCGCCCGGCGTGATGAAGATGGTCAAGGTCTTCGTCGCGGTGAAGCGCAAGATCCAGCCCGGCGACAAGATGGCCGGCCGTCACGGCAACAAGGGCGTGGTGTCCAAGATCGTTCCGATCGAGGACATGCCGTTCCTCGAGGACGGTACCCATGCCGACATCGTGCTGAACCCGCTCGGCGTGCCGTCGCGCATGAACGTCGGCCAGATCCTGGAGACCCATCTGGGCTGGGCCTGCGCCGGCCTCGGCAAGCGCATCGGCCAGACCATCGACGCCTACTATCAGAAGCAGGATCTCAAGCCGCTGCGCGAGACCCTGAAGAAGATCTACGGCGAGGATGAAACCATCAAGTCGCTGAACGACAACGAGCTGGTCGAGCTCGGCCGCAATCTGAGCCACGGCGTGCCGATCGCCACCCCGGTGTTCGACGGCGCCAAGGAGGCCGACATCGAGGAGATGCTGAAGCTTGCGGGCTTCGACGCCTCCGGCCAGTCGACCGTCTACGACGGCCGCACCGGCGACGCGTTCGATCGCAAGGTGACGATGGGCTACATCTACATGCTCAAGCTGCACCATCTCGTGGACGACAAGATCCACGCGCGTTCGATCGGTCCGTACTCGCTCGTCACCCAGCAGCCGCTGGGCGGCAAGGCGCAGTTCGGCGGCCAGCGCTTCGGCGAAATGGAGGTCTGGGCGCTGGAAGCCTACGGCGCCGCCTACACGCTGCAGGAGATGCTGACGGTGAAGTCGGATGACGTCGCCGGCCGTACCAAGGTGTACGAGGCGATCGTGCGCGGCGACGACACCTTCGAGGCCGGCATCCCGGAATCGTTCAACGTGCTGGTCAAGGAAATGCGCTCGCTCGGCCTCAACGTCGACCTGCACAATTCCAAGGTGGGACCGGCGCCGACGTCGGAAGCGGCCGAGTAACGCTGTGATTTACGCCCGGCGCGAAAGCGCCGGGCCTTCGCGCTCCGCTCGGGACGTTGAGCGGGGCGTGGTGAGAAAATTTCGAATTTGCTGCCGGTGACGATCGGCACGCGAGGAGAAGACCATGAACCAAGAAATTATGAATCTTTTCAATCCGACGACGCCGGCCCAGGTCTTCGACCAGATCCGGATTTCGATCGCGTCCCCGGAGAAGATTCTGTCGTGGTCCTACGGCGAGATCAAGAAGCCGGAGACCATCAACTACCGCACCTTCAAGCCGGAGCGCGACGGCCTGTTCTGCGCCCGCATCTTCGGGCCGATCAAGGACTACGAGTGCCTGTGCGGCAAGTACAAGCGGATGAAGTACAAGGGCATCATCTGCGAGAAGTGCTCGGTCGAGGTGACGCTGTCGCGCGTCCGGCGCGAGCGCATGGGCCATATCGAGCTGGCGGCGCCGGTCGCCCACATCTGGTTCCTGAAGTCGCTGCCGTCGCGCATTGGCCTCTTGCTCGACATGACGCTGAAGGATCTCGAGCGGATCCTGTATTTCGAATATTACGTCGTGCTGGAGCCGGGCCTCACCGCGCTGAAGGACCGTCAGCTGCTGTCGGAAGACGAGTATCTGAAGGCGCAGGACGAGTACGGCCAGGACAGCTTCACCGCCATGATCGGCGCCGAGGCGATCCGCGAGCTGCTCAAGGGTCTCGAGCTCGAGAAGCTCGAGGCGACGCTGCGTGCCGACATGGCGGAGACCGACTCCGACATCAAGCACAAGAAGCTCGCCAAGCGGCTGAAGATCGTCGAGGCATTCCGCGTCTCCGGCAACAAGCCGGAATGGATGATCATGACGGTCGTGCCGGTGATCCCGCCGGACCTGCGCCCGCTGGTGCCGCTGGACGGCGGCCGCTTCGCGACGTCGGATCTCAACGACCTCTATCGCCGCGTCATCAACCGCAACAACCGCCTGAAGCGGCTGATGGAGCTGCGTGCGCCCGACATCATCATCCGCAACGAAAAGCGCATGCTGCAGGAGGCCGTTGACGCGCTGTTCGACAACGGCCGCCGCGGCCGCGTCATCACGGGTGCCAACAAGAGGCCTTTGAAGTCGCTCGCCGACATGCTGAAGGGCAAGCAGGGCCGGTTCCGCCAGAACCTGCTCGGCAAGCGCGTCGACTATTCGGGCCGTTCGGTGATCGTGGTCGGTCCCGAGCTGCGCCTGCATCAGTGCGGCCTGCCGAAGAAGATGGCGCTCGAGCTGTTCAAGCCGTTCATCTACTCGCGGCTCGACGCCAAGGGCCTGTCCACCACGGTGAAGCAGGCCAAGAAGCTGGTCGAGAAGGAGCGTCCGGAGGTCTGGGATATCCTCGACGAGGTGATCCGCGAGCATCCGGTGCTGCTCAACCGCGCGCCGACGCTGCATCGCCTCGGCATCCAGGCATTCGAGCCGGTCTTGATCGAGGGCAAGGCGATCCAGCTGCATCCGCTGGTCTGCGCCGCCTTCAACGCCGACTTCGACGGCGACCAGATGGCCGTGCACGTTCCGCTGTCGCTGGAAGCGCAGCTGGAAGCGCGCGTGCTGATGATGTCGACCAACAACATCCTGCATCCGGCGAACGGCCAGCCGATCATCGTGCCGTCGCAGGACATCGTGCTCGGCCTCTACTACGTCTCGATCATGCGTGAAGGCCTGCCCGGCGAGGGCAAGATCTTCGGCGACATGGCCGAGCTCGAGCACGCGCTGCACTCGAAGGTCATCCACCTCCACACCAAGATCAAGTACCGGTGGGAGGGCATCGGCGAGGACGGCAAGAAGGGCAAGCGCTGGATCGAAACCACCGCGGGCCGCGTCATGCTCGGCAATCTGCTGCCGAAGAGCGGCAAGATCTCCTACGACATCATCAACAAGCTGATGACCAAGCGTGAGATCTCCGGCGTCATCGACCAGGTCTACCGCCACTGCGGCCAGAAGGAGACGGTGATCTTCTGCGACCGCATCATGGCGCTCGGCTTCTACAACGCGTTCAAGGCCGGCATCTCGTTCGGCAAGGACGACATGGTGGTGCCGCACGGCAAGTGGAAGATCGTCGATCAGACCCGTACGCTGGCGAAGGATTTCGAGCAGCAGTACAATGACGGCCTGATCACCCATGGCGAGAAGTACAACAAGGTCGTCGACGCCTGGTCGAAGGCCACGGAAGAAATCGCCAAGGCGATGATGAAGGAGATCTCCGCCACCAAGAAGACGGCGAGCGGAGCCGATGCCGACATCAACTCGATCTACATGATGGCGCACTCCGGTGCGCGCGGTTCGCCGGCGCAGATGCGCCAGCTCGCCGGCATGCGCGGCCTGATGGCCAAGCCGTCGGGCGAGATCATCGAGACGCCGATCATCTCGAACTTCAAGGAAGGCCTGTCGGTGCTCGAGTACTTCAACTCGACCCACGGCGCCCGCAAGGGCCTGGCGGACACCGCGTTGAAGACCGCGAACTCCGGCTACCTGACCCGCCGTCTGGTCGACGTCGCACAGGACTGCATCATCACGCAGTCCGATTGCGGCACCAAGCTCGGCATCAAGATGCGTGCCATCATCGATGCCGGCACCGTGGTCGCCTCGCTCGGCTCGCGCATTCTCGGCCGTACCGTGTGTGACGACGTGCGCGATCCCGCCACCAACAACGTGATCGTCAAGCGCGACACGCTGATGGAGGAGAGCCATGTCGACATGATCCAGCAGGCCGGGGTCCAGGAGGTCAAGATCCGCTCGGCACTGACCTGCGAGCTCGTCAACGGCATCTGCGGCATGTGCTACGGCCGCGATCTGGCCCGCGGCACTCCGGTCAACCACGGTGAGGCCGTCGGCGTCATCGCGGCGCAGTCGATCGGCGAGCCCGGCACGCAGTTGACGATGCGTACGTTCCACATCGGCGGTGCGGCGCAGCTCAACGAACAGTCGTTCGTCGAGTCGAACTTCGACGGCAAGATCGTGATCAGGAACAAGGCCATCGCCCGCAACAGCGAGGGCCATCTGGTCGCGATGGTGCGCAACATGGTGGTTGCGATCGTCGATGCCGACGGCACCGAGCGTGCAACCCACCGTATCCAGTACGGTTCGCGGATGCACGTCGACGAGGGCGACTCGGTCAAGCGCGGCCAGCGTATCGCCGAGTGGGATCCCTATACCCGCCCGGTGCTCACCGAAGTCGAGGGTTCGATCGGCTTCGAGGATCTGGTCGAGGGCCAGTCGATCTCGGAAACGCTCGACGAATCGACCGGTATCGCCAAGCGCGTGGTCATCGACTGGCGCTCGACGCGCGGTGGTGCGGATCTGCGTCCGGCCATCGTGGTCAAGGGCAAGGACGGCAAGATCATGAAGCTCGCGCGTGGCGGCGACGCCCGCTACATGCTGTCGGTCGATGCCATTCTGTCGGTCGATACCAATACGAAGGTGATGCCGGGCGACATCCTGGCGCGTATCTCGACCGAGAGCGCCAAGACGCGTGACATCACCGGCGGTCTGCCGCGGGTGGCGGAACTGTTCGAGGCCCGCAAGCCGAAGGACGCGGCGATCATCGCGGAAACCGCAGGCACGATCCGCTTCGGCCGCGACTACAAGAACAAGCGCCGCATCTCGATCGAGCCGATGGACAAGACCGAGGAGCCGCGCGAGTACCTGATCCCGAAGGGCAAGCACATCCATCTGCAGGACGGCGACATCGTCGAAAAGGGCGATTTCATCGTCGAAGGCAATCCGGCGCCGCACGACATCCTGGCGATCAAGGGCATCGAGGAACTCGCTGCCTATCTGGTCAACGAAATCCAGGAGGTCTACCGGTTGCAGGGCGTGCTCATCAACGACAAGCACATCGAGGTGATTGTTCGTCAGATGCTGCAGAAGGTCGAGATCACCGATCAGGGCGACACCGACATGATCTCGGGCGAGCAGGTCGACAAGATCGAGTTCGACGCGCTCAACGTCAAAGCCAAGGAGGAGGGCAAGAAGCCCGCCACGGGGACGCCGGTTCTGCTCGGCATCACCAAGGCGAGCCTGCAGACCCGCTCCTTCTTCTCGGCGGCGTCGTTCCAGGAGACCACCCGCGTGCTGACCGAAGCCGCCGTCAACGGCAAGGTGGACCCGCTCGAGGGCCTCAAGGAGAACGTCATTGTCGGCCGTCTGATCCCGGCTGGCACCGGCGCCTCGATGGCGCGGATTCGCGAGGTCGCAATGAAGCGCGACAAGCTGATCCTCGACGAGCGCGAGAAGCAGCAGGCGGCGATCGTGCCTACGGCCCCGGAGGCGGAGCCGCTGGCGCTGCCGCCCGCGGAATAGGCATCCGCAAGACTACGGTAAATGGCGAAAGGCCGGCGTTGTGCCGGCCTTTTTGCTGCTTTGTTTGCTTGCTGCGATGCAGGGACGCGCTTTGTTCATCTTTCCTTCAGGCGCAAAAGTGCTTTTGCTAGGGTGACTTAGACCGGCCGCATCACAGTGCCGGAGACGACGGAATTCATATGCTTGACTTGGCAATCGTTGGCGGCGGCCCCGGGGGGCTGATGAGCGCCTGGTATTTGAAGCGTAAGCTCGGCGATCTCTGCCGCGTTACGATCTTCGAGGCGTCGAACCGGCTCGGCGGCAAGATCGTCACGCGCAAATTCGAGACCGCGCCCGCGATGTATGAAGCCGGCGTCGCCGAGATCTACGACTACTCGATGACCGGCCCCGATCCGTTGCGCGAACTGATCCAGCATTTCGGACTGCAGACGATTCCGATGGACGCCGAGCAGGTGCAGCTCGACGGTGAGCTGCTCGCCGACGTACCGGGCATGCGCCGCAAATACGGCGCCGCGACCGCGACTGCGATCGAGACGTTCCGCAAGCGCTGCAGTGGCATGGTGACGCCGATCGAGTATTACGAGGGCGTCGGCGCTCACGACAACGAGCATCCGTGGTCCTACAAGACCGCCGAGCAGGTGCTCGACGAGGAGGTCAAGGACGAAACCGCCAAGCGCTTCTTCAAGGTGATGGCGCGCTCCGACATCGCGACCGAGCCGCACAACACCAATGGCCTCAACGCGCTGAAGAACTTCGTGATGGACGTCGAAGGCTATATCGGCCTGTACTCGATCCAGAACGGCAACGAGCAACTGATCGAGTGCCTGCGCTCGGAAGTCGACGCCGACATCCAGCTCAACCATCGCGTCCTCAAGGTCGGCAAGACCGATGATGGCCGTTACCAGCTCAACATGATGAACGGCAAGGGGCCGGAGACGCGCGACTTCGATCTCGTGCTGGTCTGCCTGCCGCACTCCTGGCTCGCGACGCTGCGCTGGGACGGCGAAGAGCTGCGCAAGTCGATGGTCAAGCACGTCGCCTATTTCGATCGTCCCGCGCACTATCTGCGGGTCTCGATCCTGTTCGACGCGCCATTCTGGGGTGCCAAGATCCCGGGCGCCTGGTTCATGTCGGAAGCGTTCGGCGGCTGCTGCGTCTACAATGAGGGCGCGCGCCACGACGTCGGCAAGCACGGCGTGCTGAACTGGCTGATCGCGGGCTCCGACGCGCTCGCCTTCGCCAATCTCTCCGACCAGGAGCTGATCGACGCCGCGATCAAGTCGCTGCCGGCTTCGCTCGGCAATGCCCGCGCGCATTTCCTCGAAGGCAAGATCCACCGCTGGTTGTCGTCGGTCAACGCGCTGCCGGGCGGCCTGCCGGTGCGCGACGTCATGACCAATCATCGCCCCGAGCCGAAGCAGCATCCGGGCCTCGTCGTGGTCGGCGACTATCTGTTCGATTCGACGCTGAACGGGCTGCTCGATTCCTCCGATGCCGCGACCGACATCGTCGTCACCGAGATGATGCGGCTGCGCCGCGCCCGCGCGCAGGAGACCGGCGAGCTGTCCGACAAGATCGACCGCGGCTATTTCGAGAACTACCGCGGCACGGGTCCGTACCGCGAAACCTGGCATAACTTCACCGACCCGGCCTATCTGACCGACCTGATCAAGACGGTGTGGGGCAGGGCCAAGGGCTACAAGCTGCTGGT
The DNA here is from genome assembly GCF_015624485.1 of Bradyrhizobium genosp. L. Lineage (NCBI taxonomy): Bacteria > Pseudomonadati > Pseudomonadota > Alphaproteobacteria > Hyphomicrobiales > Nitrobacteraceae > Bradyrhizobium > Bradyrhizobium genosp. L. The sequence continues at coordinate 4,637,200 of NZ_CP061378.1, read as the reverse complement.
CGCCGGCTCGGCCAGCGGCGAGCTGGTCGGCGCGCTGCGCGAGCGCGGCATCGATGCCTGGGGCATCGAGAACAACCGCTATATCCACGGCAAGACGCCGAAGGCGCTGAAGAAGTACAACAAGCTCGGCTCGATCGTCGACATGCCGTTCAGGGCCGATGAGTTCGACTTCGTCTACGAGACGTCGCTGTGCCATCTCGGCGAGAAGCAGGTCGCGCGCGCGGTGCGCGAGATCAACCGCGTGGCCAAGACCGGCCTGGTGTTCGCGTCGGTGACCTCGGACATGGCACCCGGCGTAATCGACCGCTACGACCTGCTGCGCGGGGTGAAGAAGCTCGGCACCTGGTGGGAGTGGTCGGAGTTGTTCTTCAACAGCGGCTTCGACCTGGCGATGAACCGCCGCGACTGCACCGATGCGCTGTGGGCGCTGACCTTGGCCGCCAACAAGGGACCGGGGCAGTGGTACGCGGACTCCGAGAGCCTACGCTATTCCTTCTTCGACAAGGTCGACGACGCCGACGACGATTAGCCGGCGCGCCGCGCGTCGTGTCAACAAACCGTCAAGCTGCGAAGTGGTCCGTCCGAATCCACCGATCGCAAACGGCACCAGTGGCTGCAAACGCTTTGCCGAATTCATCCTGATCGCATAGGATCGCCGCCGCAGCGCACGCTGCGATTTGCGGTCATGCCGGCCGTGGAGCAACGGTTGGTTTCATGGCGTCCAAGCCTCCTGCATCTGAGCCTCCAGCATCTGACGATCCGAAGCTTGCTGCCGACGATCCCGAGCTGAAGAAGAAGCTCTCGGCAACCGGATCGCCTGCGCCTGCCCAATCATCGAAGCCACCCGCCGCTGCGAAGCCGCAAGCCGCGCCTGCCGATGATGACGACGAGGATGATGAGGACGACGAGCTCGATCTCGACGATGATGACGACGAGGACCTCGTCGTCTTCACCGCCAAGGAAGCCGCCGGCGCGCTCTCGACGTTCTTTGCCTTCGTCAGGCCGTATCTGGCGAGCTACCGAACCGTGCTCGCCTGCGTCGCCTTCGGTGTCGTGGTCGAGACGTTGTTCAACGTCATCATGCCGCTCAGCCTGAAATTCCTGATCGACGATGCGCTCGGCGAGGAGGATTTCGGTGCGCTCTACATCATCCTCGGCGTGCTCGCGGTCGCCGGCATCGTCACCTCGATCATCGCGGTCTGGTACGAGCGCTGGGATGCCCGGCTTGCCGCCGGCATCATCGCAGACGTGCGGACCCGGATCTTCGAGCATGTCCAGAACCTGCCGTCGGCCTATTTCGCCCGCACCAGGCGCGGCGAGATCCTGTCGCGCTTCTCGATCGACCTCTCGGCGTTCGAGGGGGCCGTCAAGATCTTCGCCAACAGCGCCGCGCTGCCGTTCCTGGAATTGATCGCCGGCATCATCCTGATGCTGTTCCTGAACTGGCAGCTCGCCGCGGTCGCGCTGTTGGTGTTTCCGATCACGCTGATCGGTCCGCGCATCCTGACCCCGAAGGCGGTGCAGGCGAACTACGAGCAGAAACAGAACGAAGCCGCGCTGCTCGGCACTGTGACCGAGAATGTCGCGGCGCAGGCGGTGGTGAAGGCGTTCAACCTGCAGCGCCGCGCGCTCGGCTGGTTCACCCTGCGCAACCGCGACGTGCGGGCCAAGGCCGCCTCCGCCATGTTCCTGTCGACCATGGTGGAGCGCACCGTCACCATCTCGGTGCTGTTGCTGCACCTCGTGGTGCTGGCGATCGGCGCCTACCTCGCGACCAAGGGGCAGATCACGGTCGGCACCTTCGTCACCTTCGAGAGCGCGTTCTGGGAGGTGTCGTACAACATCGCCCACGTCATGCATTTCATCCCGGTGTCGATCTCGGCCGCGGCAGCGGTGCACCATATCCAGGAACTGCTCGACGAGCCGACCCGCGGCGCCGACCGTCCCGGCGCCCCCGACCTGCCGCGGATCAGCCACGACATCTCATTCGAGCGCGTCACCTTCCAGTACGAAGGTGCGCAGACGCCGGTGCTCGACAATCTCAGCCTCAAGCTCGATGCCGGCAAGAGCATCGCGGTTGTTGGACCCTCCGGCTCCGGCAAGAGCACGCTGATCAACCTGATCCTGCGGCTCTACGTGCCGGACGAAGGCCGCGTCGCCATCGACGGCGTCGACATTCGCCGGGTGACGCGGGAATCGCTGCGGGCGAACATGGCGGTCGTGTTCCAGGAGAACATGCTGTTCAACATGTCGATCCGCGAGAACATCCGGCTCGGCAAGGAGGGCGCTGACGACGCCGAGGTCGTGGACGCCGCGAAGAAGGCCGAGATCCACCGCTTCATCATGGGCCTGCCGCAGAAATACGACACGCCGGTCGGCGAGCGCGGCGACACGCTGTCGGGCGGCCAGCGCCAGCGCATTGCGATCGCGCGCGCGATCATCCGCAATCCGTCGGTGCTGCTGCTCGACGAGGCGACCTCGGCGCTCGACCAGACCACGGAAGCCGCGATCAACCGCACGCTGCTCAGGGTCGCGGAGGGACGCACCATGATCTGGTCGACACACCGCCTGACCTCGGTGGTCGAGATGGACGAAATCATCGTGATCTCGGGCGGCCGGGCGATCGAGCGCGGCTCCCACGCCGAGTTGCTCGCCCTGAACGGCGTCTATCGCAAGCTCTGGGACGACCAGGGCCTGCATGATGCGTCCGATGCGGACGACGATGATGAGGATGACGAGGAGGAAGACGACGAAGAGGATGAGGACGACGAGGAGGAGGGAGACGAGGATGAAGACGAGGCGTGATCCAGCCTCGTCGCAGAGCTCAGCGTCCGATCACGCCGCCCGGTCGGTTGCGTGTGGCGCCCGCCTAAAATGGCTGGCCGGACGCGTGGGTGGGGGCGGCGCCGGCCGGTTGCGAACCTTGCGCAGCAAGCCTTGGCCGAGATAGCCGAAGAAGCGCGCCCAGCGCTGGGCCTCCCAGTACAGCCCCTTGTCGATCGAGACCTTGCGGAAGTTGAACGCCTTGTCCCTCGACCAGGCGTCGCAGGCGGTTTTCACCGGGTCGTCGTAGAACGCCGCGATCTTGTCCAAGCCCATGCCTTCGCTCGCCAGCCAGGCCGGGATGTGGACGTTGCAGAGCTGGGCCACGTCGGTGAACACCTTGTCGGTGCCGGTGCCGGTAACCGGGCAGGTGCTGGCGAAGGCATCGCCGACCAGCACGACGCCGGGCTGCCGATAGCCGGTCGAGACATAGACGTCGGCAGGCCGGATCTTGATCTCGCCGGCGACGCCGAACTCGCCGGTGATCCGGCGCAGCCGCGGCAGTGCCGCGTTCAGCGTCTCGACAGGGTTGCGCCGCATCGCGCGCAGCCAGGGGTCGTCGGCGGCGCGGTAGGTGAAGAGGTTGGCGCGCATCCGGCCGTCGATCGGAAACAGCGTGATGTAGGGGATCAGGTCGCTCGGCCGCTCCGAGAAATAGGTCATGGCCGCGAACGGGAAGGTCGGGCGTCCGACCGGCACGAGGTCGAAGCCGATCGAGATCGAGTGGCAGGCGCTGGTCACCAGCCGCTCGATGCCGAGCATTCGCCGCAGCCCGACGTTCAATCCGTTGGCGAGCACCAGAAGCCGCGCCGAGATCTCCTCGCCGCTGGCGAGCACCAGCCGCTGCCGATCGAAGTCGGTGGCGACATTGACGACCTTGTCGCAGATGAACTCGGCCGGTCCCGACATCTCGGCCCTGATCGCGCCGATCAGCGCGTCATACATGATGCCGTATTGGCGGCTGGGCTGGCGGTCGAGCAGATAGCCGAATCGCGCGATCCAGTTCTCGCCATCCAGCGTCGCGGAGCGCAGCACGGATTCGGCAAGGCCGGTCCGTGCGAATCGATCGAGCTGCAGGTCGCCGCCGATCTTCTCGACCCGGAAATCGAACGGATAGACCTGGTGCGGGTCGATCAGCAGGGTCGGGACGCCGGCGCGCCCGAGCATCGCGGCGGCGGTCGAGCCCGCCAGACCTCCGCCGATGATCGCGATGTCCGTGTACCGCATCAGGGATTTCCGCACCTTTGACCCCATTTTTTGCCCCGCGAATGGCAAACAAAGGCTTAGTTTTGGTCAATGCCTTAACGACGAAGCTGGGGAGAGTTGTTTCTATTCTTATTTTACCCGGATATAATATCTCCGATTCGGCCGCGTCAGGAGGTTGCAGAGGGCAGGCCGGTTGTCATAAATCGCTCTGCGTCGAACGATCGAGAAATGCAGAATCCGCAAGCGCCAGAAGCGTTTCTTTGCTTGTCGTTTTGCTTGACTTCACTATCTCTCGATTATACAAGGCGCGCACTTAACGACAGGCGGTGAGCAACGCCAGCGTCGGAACGGAACACCCGAAGGCGTTTTTCAGCCGGACGGGCACCAACCTCGACGAATGCCGCTCAAACGCTGTCGCTTATAGCTAGGCAATGCCAGGACGATACTGGTTCTCTTGAGCAAATGCTCTTGAGAGTGGGTTCGGATGCATGACCTCGGTGACGGACTGAACAGCGAACGCTGATCGGTTCGGGATCGCGGTCCTCTGTGGCGTCGAAGCGCTTTCCGCTCAGCGATGAGTGGTTGGCGCGATTTCGCTTTGCGCGGGTATTTGTTCCGCGCCGAGCGGGCCGTACGGGACGGTTCTTCCCGAGAAGAATTGGCGGGACCACTCAAGGTTCCGCGCGAACTAAAGGGTGAAGGCTACATGCCGACGATCAACCAGCTGATCGCAAAACCACGGGAAGTGCAGAAGTCGCGCAAGAAGGTGCCGGCGCTGCAGCAGTCGCCGCAGAAGCGCGGCGTGTGCACGCGCGTCTACACCACGACCCCGAAGAAGCCGAACTCGGCGCTTCGTAAGGTCGCCAAGGTGCGCCTGACCAACGGTTTCGAGGTGATCGGCTACATCCCGGGTGAAGGCCACAACCTTCAGGAACACTCGGTGGTGATGATCCGTGGCGGCCGCGTCAAGGACTTGCCCGGCGTGCGCTACCACATCCTCCGCGGCGTGCTGGATACCCAGGGCGTCAAGAACCGTAAGCAGCGTCGTTCGAAGTACGGCGCGAAGCGTCCGAAGTAAGCGGGAACAGCAAAGATGTCTCGTCGCCATTCTGCTGAAAAGCGTGAAGTGAACCCGGATCCGAAGTTCGGGAACGTCATCATTACGAAGTTCATGAATTCTATCATGTACGACGGCAAGAAGTCTGCCGCCGAGAGCATCGTCTATGGCGCGCTCGGTATCATCGAGTCCAAGACCAAGCAGAACCCGCTCGGCGTGTTCGAGCAGGCGCTCGAGAATGTGATGCCGACCATCGAGGTGCGTTCCCGCCGCGTCGGCGGCGCGACCTACCAGGTGCCGGTGGAAGTCCGCTCGGTGCGCCGTCAGGCGCTCGGCCTGCGCTGGCTGATCACCGCTGCGCGCGATCGCAACGAGAAGACCATGACGGAGCGTCTCTCGGCCGAGCTGCTCGATGCGTCGAACAACCGTGGCAACGCCGTCAAGAAGCGTGAAGACGTGCACCGGATGGCGGAAGCCAACCGCGCCTTCTCGCACTATCGCTGGTAACGGCGACCAACGGATCCAAGGAACAGCCCATGCCCCGCGTTCATGCCATAGAGAATTACCGCAACTTCGGTATCATGGCGCATATCGATGCCGGCAAGACCACGACCACCGAGCGCATCCTCTATTACACCGGCAAGAGCCACAAGATCGGCGAAGTGCACGAAGGTGCCGCGACGATGGACTGGATGGAGCAGGAGCAGGAGCGTGGCATCACGATCACGTCGGCTGCCACGACCGCGTTCTGGAACGGCAAGCGCCTGAACATCATCGACACCCCCGGCCACGTCGACTTCACCATTGAAGTCGAGCGTTCGCTGCGCGTGCTCGACGGTGCCGTGTGCGTTCTCGACTCCAACCAGGGCGTCGAGCCGCAGACCGAGACCGTCTGGCGCCAGGGCGACAAGTACAAGGTGCCGCGCATCGTCTTCGCCAACAAGATGGACAAGACCGGCGCCGATTTCTTCAAGTGCCTGTCCGACATCGTCGACCGCCTCGGCGCCAAGCCGATTGCGATCCAGCTTCCGATCGGTGCCGAGAACAACTTCAAGGGCCTCGTCGACCTCGTCGTCATGAAGGGCATCATCTGGAACGACGAATCGCTCGGCGCGAAGTTCGATTATGTCGACATCCCGGAAGACATGGTCGAGCAGGCCAAGGAGTATCGCGAGAAGATGGTGGAAGCCGCCGTCGAGCTCGACGACGATGCTCTGGCCGCCTTCCTCGATGGCAAGGAGCCCGATGAGGCGACGCTGAAGCGGTTGATCCGCAAGGCGGTTCTGACTGGCGCCTTCTATCCCGTGCTGTGTGGCTCGGCGTTCAAGAACAAGGGCGTGCAGCCGCTGCTCGACGCCGTCGTCGACTACCTGCCGTCGCCGATCGACGTGCCCGCGATCAAGGGCACCGATGACGATGGCAACGAAGTCGTGCGCAAGGCGGACGACAAGGAGCCGCTGGCGCTGCTCGCGTTCAAGATCATGGACGACCCGTTCGTCGGCACCATCACGTTCTGCCGCATCTATTCGGGCGTTCTCGTCTCGGGCACCGGCGTCGTCAACTCGACCCGCGAGAAGAAAGAGCGCATCGGCCGCATGCTGTTGATGCATGCGAACAACCGCGAAGACATCAAGGAAGCCTATGCCGGCGACATCGTCGCGCTGGCGGGCCTGAAGGAAGCGCGCACCGGTGACACGCTGTGCGATCCCGACAAGCAGGTCATCCTGGAAAAGATGGAATTCCCGGAGCCGGTGATCGAGATCGCGATCGAGCCGAAGTCGAAGGCCGACCAGGAAAAGCTCGGCGTCGCGCTGGCCAAGCTGGCCGCGGAAGATCCGTCGTTCCGCGTGTCGACCGATCAGGAGTCCGGCCAGACCATCCTCAAGGGCATGGGCGAACTCCATCTCGACATCAAGGTCGACATTCTCCGTCGCACCTACAAGGTCGATGCCAACATCGGCGCGCCGCAGGTGGCGTTCCGCGAGCGCGTGACCAAGAAGGCCGAAGTCAAGTACACGCACAAGAAGCAGACCGGCGGTACCGGCCAGTTCGCCGAAGTGTCGATCGTCGTCGAGCCGAACGAGCCCGGCAAGGGCTATGAGTTCGAATCGAAGATCGTCGGCGGTGCGGTGCCGAAGGAATACATCCCCGGCGTCGAAAAGGGCCTCAACAGCGTGATGGGTTCCGGCGTCGTTGCCGGCTTCCCGGTGGTGGACGTCAAGGTGCAATTGGTCGACGGCAAGTATCACGACGTCGACTCGTCGGCACTCGCGTTCGAAATCGCGTCGCGCGCCGCGTTCCGCGAAGCGCTGACGAAGGGCAAGTCCGTTCTGCTCGAGCCGATCATGAAGGTCGAGGTGGTGACCCCGGAAGACTACACCGGTTCGGTCATCGGCGACCTGAATTCCCGGCGCGGCCAGATCCAGGGCCAAGACATGCGCGGCAACGCCAACGTCATCAACGCGATGGTGCCGCTCATGAACATGTTCGGTTACGTGAACAACCTGCGCTCGATGAGCCAGGGTCGCGCGACCTTCACCATGCAGTTCGATCACTACGCCGAAGCTCCGGCGAACGTGTCGGCTGAAGTCCAGAAGAAGTTTGCCTGATTGTCGTTGACGAAAATCAACGACTGAACGGAGAGTCAAATGGCCAAAGCTAAATTCGAGCGTAACAAACCGCACTGCAACATCGGCACCATCGGTCACGTCGACCATGGCAAGACCTCGCTGACCGCAGCGATCACCAAGGTGCTCGCAGAAACCGGCGGCGCGACGTTCACCGCCTACGACCAGATCGACAAGGCGCCGGAAGAGAAGGCGCGCGGCATCACGATCTCGACCGCTCACGTCGAGTACGAGACCACCAACCGTCACTATGCCCACGTCGACTGCCCCGGCCACGCCGACTACGTCAAGAACATGATCACCGGCGCTGCCCAGATGGACGGCGCGATCCTGGTCGTGTCGGCCGCTGACGGCCCGATGCCGCAGACCCGCGAGCACATCCTGCTCGCCCGCCAGGTCGGCGTGCCCGCGCTCGTCGTGTTCCTCAACAAGTGCGACATGGTCGACGATCCGGAGCTGCTCGAGCTCGTCGAGATGGAAGTCCGCGAGCTGCTCTCGAAGTACGAGTTCCCGGGCGACGACATTCCGATCATCAAGGGTTCGGCGCTGGCCGCCCTCGAAGACAAGGACAAGGCGCTCGGCCACGACGCCATCCTCGAGCTGATGAAGAACGTCGATTCGTACATTCCGCAGCCGGAGCGTCCGATCGACCAGCCGTTCCTGATGCCGGTGGAAGACGTGTTCTCGATCTCGGGCCGCGGCACCGTCGTCACCGGCCGTGTCGAGCGCGGCATCGTCAAGGTCGGTGAGGAAATCGAGATCGTCGGTATCCGCGCCACCCAGAAGACCATCGTCACCGGCGTCGAAATGTTCCGCAAGTTGCTCGATCAGGGCCAGGCCGGCGACAACATCGGTGCGCTGCTCCGCGGCACCAAGCGCGAGGAAGTCGAGCGCGGCCAGGTGCTGTGCAAGCCCGGCTCGGTCAAGCCGCACACCAAGTTCAAGGCTGAGGCCTACATCCTCACCAAGGAAGAGGGTGGCCGTCACACCCCGTTCTTCACGAACTATCGTCCGCAGTTCTACTTCCGCACCACCGACGTGACCGGCGTCGTGCATCTGCCCGAAGGCACCGAGATGGTGATGCCGGGCGACAACATCGCGATGGAAGTGCACCTGATCGTGCCGATCGCGATGGAAGAGAAGCTGCGCTTCGCGATCCGCGAAGGCGGTCGCACCGTCGGCGCCGGCGTCGTCGCCGCCATCATCGAGTAACTACGCGAATAGGGAACGGCGAGTAGCGAGTGGATCACTCGCTATTCGCTACTCGCCAACCCACGAAAGAAAGAATACGGCAATGAACGGCCAAAATATTCGCATCCGTCTCAAGGCGTTCGACCATCGAATCCTCGATACGTCGACCCGTGAGATCGTGAACACGGCGAAGCGCACCGGTGCGCAGGTTCGCGGACCCATTCCGCTGCCGACCCGCATCGAGAAGTTCACCGTCAACCGTTCGCCGCACGTTGACAAGAAGAGCCGCGAGCAATTCGAGATGCGCACCCACAAGCGCCTGCTCGACATTGTCGACCCGACCCCGCAGACCGTCGATGCGCTGATGAAGCTCGACCTGGCCGCCGGCGTCGACGTCGAGATCAAGCTCTAAGGTTTTGGATTTTTACGTCCGCCGCTTGCGGACAGAAAGACAGGAAGCACGCCGATGCGCTCCGGAGTGATCGCACAGAAGGTCGGGATGACGCGGGTCTTTACAGAGGCCGGCGAGCATATCCCTGTGACCGTGCTGAAGCTGGGCAACTGCCAGGTGCTGGGCCACCGCACCACCGAGAAGAACGGCTATGTCGCTCTTCAGCTCGGTTCTGGCGCCCGCAAGACCGTTTACATGCCCAAGGCCGAACGCGGCCAGTTCGCGGTCGCCAAGGTCGAGCCGAAGCGCAAGGTCGCCGAGTTCCGCGTGTCCGAGGACGCGCTGATCCCGGTCGGCGCCGAGATCCAGGCGGACCATTTCGTGGTCGGCCAGTTCGTCGACGTCACCGGCACCTCGATCGGCAAGGGATTTGCCGGCGGCATGAAGCGCTGGAATTTCGGCGGTCTGCGCGCCACCCACGGCGTATCCGTCTCGCACCGTTCGATCGGTTCGACCGGTGGCCGTCAGGACCCCGGCAAGACGTTCAAGAACAAGAAGATGCCCGGCCACATGGGCGTCGACCGCATCACCACGCTCAACCTGCGCGTGGTCTCGACCGACGTCGAGCGCGGCCTGATCCTGGTCGAAGGCGCCGTTCCCGGCTCCAAGGGCGGCTGGATCTCGGTGCGCGACGCGGTGAAGAAGCCGCTGCCGAAGGAAGCTCCGAAGCCCGGCAAGTTCAAGGTTGCTGGCGGCGGCGAGGCCGAGGCTGTGGCCGAGACGGAGGGTGCGTGAGATGGAACTGAAAGTCACCACCCTTGAGGGCAAGGACGCCGGCTCGGTCGAGCTGTCGGACGCGATCTTCGGTCTCGAGCCGCGCGCTGACATCATCCAGCGCTGCGTGCAGTGGCAGCTGAACAAGCGCCAGGCCGGCACGCACAAGGCCCAGGGCCGCGCCGACGTCTGGCGCACCGGCAAGAAGATGTACAAGCAGAAGGGCACCGGCGGCGCCCGTCACGGCTCGGCCCGCGTGCCGCAGTTCCGCGGCGGTGGCCGTGCGTTCGGTCCGGTCGTGCGCTCGCATGCGACCGACCTGCCGAAGAAGGTCCGCGCGCTGGCGCTCAAGCATGCGCTGTCGGCCAAGGCCAAGGACGGCGGGCTGATCGTGATCGACAGCGCGGCGCTGGCGGAAGCCAAGACCAAGGCGCTTGTCGGCCATTTCTCCGGCCTCGGGCTGACCAATGCGCTGATCATCGACGGCGCCGAGGTCAACAACGGTTTCGCGTCCGCGGCCCGCAACATCCCCAACATCGACGTGCTGCCGATCCAGGGCATCAACGTCTATGACATTCTCCGCCGCCACAAGCTGGTGCTGACCAAGGCTGCGGTTGATGCGCTGGAGGCGCGCTTCAAATGAAGAACATCGACCCGCGCCACTACGACGTGATCATCGCGCCCGTCGTGACGGAAAAGGCGACCTTCGCCTCCGAGCATAACAAGGTGATGTTCAAGGTCGCCGACAAGGCGACCAAGCCGCAGATCAAGGAAGCGGTCGAGAAGCTGTTCGACGTCAAGGTGAAGAGCGTCAACACTCTCGTTCGCAAGGGCAAGACCAAGGTGTTCCGCGGCAATCTCGGCTCGCAGTCGGACACCAAGCGCGCGATCGTGACCCTCGAAGAGGGCCACCGGATCGACGTGACGACCGGACTATAAGGCGTAACGACGATGGCATTGAAAACCTTTAACCCCACGACGCCGGGCCAGCGCCAGCTGGTCATGGTCGATCGTTCGGCGCTCTACAAGGGCAAGCCGGTGAAGGCGCTGACCGAGGGCAAGCTCGGCAATGGCGGCCGCAACAACACTGGTCGCATCACCGTGCGTTTCCGCGGCGGTGGCCACAAGAAGGCCTACCGCACCGTCGACTTCCGCCGCGACAAGGTGGACGTGCCGGCGGTCGTGGAGCGGCTGGAGTACGATCCGAACCGCACCGCGTTCATCGCGCTGATCAAGTATCAGGACGGTGAGCTCGCCTACATCCTGGCGCCGCAGCGCCTGGCCGCCGGCGACACCGTCGTCGCGGGCAACTACGTCGACGTCAAGCCGGGCAACGTCATGCCGCTCGGCAACATGCCGGTCGGCACCATCGTGCACAACATCGAGCTGAAGATCGGCAAGGGTGGTCAGCTGGCGCGCTCCGCCGGCACCTACGCCCAGATCGTCGGCCGCGACCACGACTACGTGATCGTCCGTCTGAACTCGGGCGAGCAGCGTCTCGTGCACGGCCGTTGCCGCGGCACGATCGGCGCGGTGTCGAACCCCGATCACATGAACATCTCGATCGGCAAGGCCGGTCGTACCCGCTGGCTCGGCTGGCGTCCGCACAACCGCGGCGTCGTCATGAACCCGATCGACCATCCGCACGGCGGTGGTGAAGGTCGTACCTCGGGCGGTCGCCACCCGGTTACTCCGTGGGGCAAGCCGACCAAGGGCAAGAAGACCCGTACCAACAAGTCGACCAACAAATTCATTCTCCTCAGCCGCCACAAGCGGAAGAAGTAAGGAACGCCGGACATGGTTCGTTCAGTCTGGAAAGGCCCGTTCGTCGAGGGTTCTCTGCTCAAGAAGGCAGATGCCGCCCGTGCGTCCGGCCGTCACGACGTCATCAAGATCTGGAGCCGCCGCTCCACTATCCTGCCGCAGTTCGTCGGGCTCACCTTCGGCGTCTACAACGGCCAGAAGCACGTGCCGGTGGCGATCAACGAGGAAATGGTGGGTCACAAGTTCGGCGAGTTCTCGCCGACCCGGACCTTCCACGGCCACTCGGGCGACAAGAAAGCCAAGAAGGCTTGAGGAATTAGACGATGAGCAAACCAAAGCGCGAACGTAGCCTCGCGGACAATGAGGCCAAGGCCGTCGCCCGCATGCTGCGCGTCAGCCCGCAGAAGCTGAACCTGGTGGCGCAGCTGATCCGCGGCCGCAAGGCCTCGGCCGCGCTCGCCGACCTGCAGTTCTCGCGCAAGCGGATCGCGGTCGACGTCAAGAAGTGCCTGGAATCGGCGATCGCCAACGCCGAGAACAACCATGACCTCGAAGTCGACGATCTCGTCGTCGCCGAGGCGCATGTCGGCAACGGCATCGTGATGAAGCGCTTTGCGCCCCGCGGCCGTGGCCGTTCGGGCCGTGTGTACAAACCGTTCTCGCACCTGACCATCGTGGTTCGTCAGGTCGAGGCCGAGGCAAGCGCTTAAGGGCGCAGGAGAAGACGATGGGTCAAAAGATCAATCCAATCGGGCTGCGTCTCGGCATCAACCGGACCTGGGACTCCCGTTGGTTCGCCGGCAAGCAGGAATACGGCAAGCTGCTGCACGAGGACGTCAAGATCCGCGAGATCCTGCACAAGGAGCTCAAGCAGGCGGCCGTGGCCCGCATCGTGATCGAGCGTCCGCACAAGAAGTGCCGCGTGACGATCCATTCGGCGCGTCCGGGCGTGGTGATCGGCAAGAAGGGCGCCGACATCGACAAGCTGCGCAAGAAGGTCGCCGACATCACCTCGTCGGACGTCGTGATCAACATCGTCGAAATCCGCAAGCCGGAGCTCGACGCGACCCTGGTCGCCGAATCGATCGCCCAGCAGCTCGAGCGCCGCGTCGCGTTCCGCCGCGCCATGAAGCGCGCCGTGCAGTCGGCGATGCGTCTCGGCGCCGAGGGCATCCGCATCAACTGTTCGGGCCGCCTCGGCGGCGCCGAAATCGCGCGCATGGAGTGGTACCGCGAAGGTCGCGTGCCGCTGCACACGTTGCGCGCCGACGTCGACTACGGCGTCGCCACCGCGTTCACGACCTTCGGCACCTGCGGCGTCAAGGTCTGGATCTTCAAGGGCGAGATCCTCGAGCACGATCCGATGGCCCAGGACAAGAAGATGGCCGAGGGCGACAACACCCCGCGTTCGCGCCGCGACGCCGCTTGAGGCAAAGCAGGAATTTGAGGGCTTAAAGCCATGATGCAACCTAAGAAAACGAAGTTCCGGAAGGCGCATAAGGGCCGTATCCACGGCGTTGCGACCTCTGGCGCGACGTTGGCGTTCGGCCAGTTCGGCCTGAAGGCGATGGAGCCTGAGCGCGTCACCGCCCGTCAGATCGAAGCCGCCCGTCGCGCGCTGACCCGTCACATGAAGCGCGCCGGCCGGGTCTGGATCCGCGTGTTCCCCGACGTGCCGGTGTCGAAGAAGCCCGCCGAAGTCCGCATGGGCTCCGGCAAGGGCGCCCCGGAATTGTGGGTGGTCCGGATCAAGCCGGGCCGCGTGATGTTCGAGATCGACGGCGTGCCGGTGCAGACCGCCAAGGAAGCGCTGTCGCTGGCCGCCGCCAAGCTGCCGATCAAGACGCGCTTCGTCGCGCGCATCGCGGAGTAATCGCCATGGCCGACATGAAAGTTGAAGACATTCGCGCGATGAGCGACGACCAGCGGGAAGACGCGATCCTCAACCTGAAGAAGGAACGCTTCAACCTGCGCTTCCAGCGCGCCACCGGGCAGCTGGAGAACACCTCGCGGATGCGGGAAGCCCGCCGCGATATCGCTCGTATCAAGACCATCGCCGCGCAGCAGCGCGCGAAGAAGAAGTAAGGGGCCAGCTATGCCGAAACGTACTCTGCAGGGCGTGGTCGTCAGCGACAAGCAAGCCAAGACGATCGTGGTGCGCGTCGACCGCCGCTTCACCCATCCGATCTACAAGAAGACGATCCGCCGTTCCAAGAACTACCACGCCCACGACGAGAGCAACGAGTTCAAGCCGGGCGACATGGTCTGGATCGAGGAATCGAAGCCGATCTCGAAGTTGAAGCGCTGGACCGTGGTCCGGGGCGAACACAAGAAAACGGCCTGATCGTCTCGGCTTAGCCGGGAGAGTTCAGGGAAATTTTGAGCGCGCTAAAGCGCAGAAAGAGGACGAGGTGCATCAATGATTCAGATGCAGACCAACCTCGACGTGGCCGATAATTCTGGCGCACGCCGTGTCATGTGCATCAAGGTTCTTGGAGGTTCCAAGCGCCGCTATGCCACCGTGGGCGACGTTATCGTTGTGTCGATCAAGGAAGCCATTCCGCGTGGCAAGGTGAAGAAGGGCGACGTCATGAAGGCCGTCGTGGTGCGGGTCCGCAAGGACATCCGCCGCGCCGACGGCTCGGTGATCCGCTTCGACCGCAACGCCGCCGTGCTGATCAACAATCAGTCCGAGCCGGTCGGCACCCGAATCTTCGGGCCGGTGCCGCGCGAGCTGCGCGCCAAGAACCACATGAAGATCATCTCGCTCGCGCCGGAGGTGCTGTGATGGCTGCCAAGATCCGCAAGGGCGACAAGGTGATCGTGCTGACCGGCCGCGACAAGGGCCGCACCGGCGAAGTATTCGAGGTGCGTCCGGACGAGAACAAGGCGCTGGTCCGCGGCATCAACATGGTGAAGCGTCACCAGAAGCAGACCCAGGCCCAGGAGGGCGGCATCGTCTCCAAGGAGGCGCCGGTCCACCTGTCCAACATCGCGTATGTCGGCAAGGACGGCAAGCCGACCCGCATTGGGTTCAAGATTCAGGCCGATGGCAAGAAGGTTCGTGTTGCCAAGAGCTCGGGAGCAGAGATCGATGGCTGATGCAGCTTACACGCCGCGCCTGCGCGCGGAGTACGACAAGAAGATCCGCGGCATGATGACCGAGAAGTTCGGTTATGCCAACGTGATGCAGGTTCCGCGGCTGGACAAGGTCGTGCTCAACATGGGCGTCGGCGATTCCGTCAACGACCGCAAGAAGGCCGAGACCGCAGCGAGCGAGCTGTCGCAGATCGCCGGCCAGAAGGCGATCGTGACCTATTCGCGGATCGCGATTGCGACCTTCAAGCTGCGTGAAAACCAGCCGATCGGCTGCAAGGTCACGCTGCGCAAGACCCATATGTACGAGTTCATCGATCGCCTGGTGAACGTGGCGCTGCCCCGCGTCCGCGACTTCCGCGGTCTGAACCCGAAGAGCTTCGATGGCCGCGGCAACTATTCGCTCGGCATCAAGGAGCACATCATTTTTCCGGAGATCGACTTCGACAAGGTCACGGAAGCCCGCGGCATGGACATCACGGTGTGCACCACCGCAAAGACCGACGACGAGGCCCGTGCCTTGTTGGCCGCTTTCAATTTCCCGTTCCGGCAGTGAGTAGCTGAGAAAAAGCCACTCAAACGCGGATACCCAGGAGCCAAGCATGGCAAAGAAGAGTTCAATCGAGAAGAACAACCGGCGCAAGCGGATGGCGAAGAACGCCGCCCCGCGTCGCGAGAAGCTGAAGGCGATCATCGCCGACAAGACCAAGCCGATGGAAGAGCGCTTCGCGGCGACGCTGAAGCTCGCCGAGATGCCGCGCAACTCGTCGCCGACGCGCATCCGTCTGCGTTGCGAGCTGACCGGTCGTCCGCGCTCGAACTATCGCAAGAACAAGCTCTCGCGCATCGCGCTGCGTGAACTCGGCTCCAAGGGCCTGGTTCCCGGGCTCGTGAAGTCGAGCTGGTAAGGAGGGTCGGAACCATGTCTACGCACGATCCGATCTCCGATCTCATCACCCGCATCCGCAATGCGCAGATGCGCTCCAAGTCCAAGGTCTCGAGCCCGGGCTCGAAGATGCGCGCCAACGTGCTCGAAGTGCTGAAGTCCGAGGGCTACATCCGCGGCTACGCCAGCGTCGAGCACGCCTCGGGCCGCAGCGAGCTCGAGATCGAACTGAAGTATTTCGACGGCTCGCCCGTCATCCGCGAGATCGAGCGGGTGTCGAAGCCCGGCCGCCGCGTTTACGCCTCGGTGAAGAACCTGCCGCGCGTGAACAACGGTCTCGGCATTTCGGTGTTGTCGACGCCGAAGGGAATCATGGCTGACCACGAGGCGCGCGACGCGAACGTGGGCGGCGAAGTTCTCTTCACGGTGTTCTGAGGAAGGAATTAGGCATGTCACGTATCGGCAAGCGGCCGGTGACGATCCCGTCGGGTGTGACGGCGACCGTGGAAGGCCAGATGGTGAAGATGAAGGGGCCGAAAGGCCAGCTTCAGTTCGTCGTGCATGACGACGTCGAGGTCAAGTTCGAGAACGGCCAGGTCAAGGTCGCTCCGCGCCACAAGACCAACCGTGCGCAGGCGCTCTACGGCACCGCGCGCGCCCAGGTCGCCAATCTCGTCGAGGGCGTCACCAAGGGCTTCGAGAAGAAGCTCGAGATCACCGGCGTCGGCTACCGTGCCGCGATGCAGGGCAAGAACCTGCAGCTCGCGCTCGGCTACAGCCACGACGTCGTCTACGCGATCCCGGAAGGCATCACCATCGCGGTGCCGAAGCCGACCGAGATCACGATCACCGGCAACGATCCGCAGCGCGTCGGCCAGGTCGCCGCCGAGATCCGTGCCTATCGCCCGCCGGAGCCCTACAAGGGCAAGGGCGTGAAGTACGCCAACGAATTCATCTTCCGCAAGGAAGGCAAGAAGAAGTAACGGAGCCGGTCATGTCACTCAAGGTTACGAATGCCCGGCGCAAGCAGCGTGTGCGCCTTGCGCTTCGCCGCTCGGCAGGCGGCCGTCCGCGGCTGTCGGTGTTCCGCTCGTCCAAGCACATCTACGCCCAGGTCATCGACGACCAGAAGGGCGAGACGCTGGCTTCGGCCTCGTCGCTCGAGAAGTCGATGCGCGGCGGCGGCAAGACCGGCGCCGACATCGATGCCGCGAAGGCGGTCGGCAAGCTGCTTGCCGAGCGCGCGGCGCAGAAGGGCGTCAAGGAAGTCGTGTTCGATCGCGGCGCCTACATCTATCACGGGCGCGTCAAGGCGCTCGCGGATGCGGCGCGCGAAGGCGGGCTCAGCTTCTAAACAGAACTGAACGATTACGAGGATAGAGGCGTAGGCCTCCTAGAGATTGGAAAACACCATGGCAGGTGAACGCGAACGCGGCGGACGCGAACGGAGCAGGGATCGCGAAGAGCGCGACAGCGAGTTCGTCGACAAGCTCGTCCACATCAATCGCGTGGCGAAGGTCGTCAAGGGCGGCAAGCGCTTCGGCTTTGCGGCGCTGGTCGTGATCGGCGACCAGAAGGGCCGGGTCGGGTTCGGCCACGGCAAGGCGCGCGAAGTTCCCGAGGCGATCCGCAAGGCGACCGAATCGGCGAAGCGCAATCTGACCCGCGTCGCGCTGCGCGAAGGCCGCACGCTGCATCACGACATCGCCGGCCGTCACGGCGCCGGCCGCGTCTACCTGCGTGCCGCTCCGGCCGGTACCGGCATCATCGCCGGCGGCCCGATGCGCGCGGTGTTCGAGACGCTCGGCATCCAGGACGTGGTGGCGAAGTCGATCGGCTCGTCGAACCCCTACAACATGGTTCGCGCCACCTTCGACGCGCTGAAGAACCAGGATTCGCCGCGCTCGGTGGCGGCGCGCCGTAACATCAAGGTCTCCACCCTGCAGTCGCGCCGCGTCGGCGGCGACGCCGAAGTGGTGGCGGAATAACCGGCTATTTGGAGTTACTGTCATGGCCAAGGCCAGCAAGACGATCAAGGTCGAGCAGACCGGCAGCGCGATCCGCCGCCATCACTCGCAGCGTTCGACGCTGATCGGCCTCAAGCTCAACAAGATCGGCCGGGTTGCCGAGCTGCAGGACACCCCTGAAGTTCGCGGCATGATCAGCAAGGTCCAGCATCTCGTCCGCGTCGTCGGCGAGTAAGCAAGACATAAGGACGCTAACGATGAAGCTCAGCGATATCGCCGACAACGCCGGCTCGCGCAAGAAGCGCATGCGTGTCGGCCGTGGCATCGGTTCCGGCAAGGGCAAGACCTCGGGCCGCGGCGGCAAGGGCCAGACCGCGCGTTCGGGCGTCCGCATCAAGGGTTTCGAAGGCGGCCAGATGCCGATGCATCGCCGTCTGCCCAAGCGCGGCTTCAACAACATCTTCCGGCTCGACTTCGCCGAGATCAATCTCGACCGTCTGCAGGAAGCTGTCGACAACAAGCTGGTCGACGCCTCGGCGACCGTGACCGCCGAAACGCTGGTCAAGGCCGGCGTGCTGCGCCGCGCCAAGGACGGCCTGCGGCTGCTCGGCCGCGGCGAGATCAAGGCCAAGCTGACCATCGAGGTGTACGGCGCCTCCAAGTCGGCGGTCGCCGCGGTCGAGAAGGCCGGCGGTTCGGTCAAGATCCTGGCCCCCGCCAAGAAGGAAGACGGCGAGGCGGCGTAACATCTGCGTCATTGCCCGCGGCCCGCGGGCAATCCGCCGATCGAATGATGGACTTATCGCGGCCGAGCACCAGATAATGTCCGGTGTCTGCCGATCGCCCCGGAGAGAACCAGTCTCCCGGGGTGTCGGCGAAGGGGCTCCGGGAAGAAAGCCGAAACATGGTCTCAGCAGCCGAACAACTCGCCGCAAACCTCAATTTCGGATCGCTGGCGAAGGCCGACGAACTGAAGAAGCGCATCTGGTTCACGCTGGGTGCGCTGCTTGTTTATAGGCTCGGGACCTACATCCCGCTGCCCGGCATCGACCCCAACATCTGGGAGCAGGTGTTCCGCACCCAGTCCGGCGGCATCCTCGGCATGTTCAACATGTTCGCCGGCGGCGGCATCCACCGCATGGCGATCTTCGCGCTGAACATCATGCCGTACATCTCGGCATCGATCATCGTGCAGCTGTTGACCACCGTGTCGCCGCAGCTCGAGGCGCTGAAGAAGGAAGGCGAGGCGGGCCGCAAGACGCTGAACCAGTACACCCGCTATCTCACGGTGATCCTGGCGCTGTTCCAGTCCTACGGCATCGCGATCGGCCTCGAAGGCGCCGGCAACGTCGTCAGCGACCCCGGCATGTTCTTCCGTATCTCGACCGCGATCACGCTGACCGGCGGCACCATGTTCCTGATGTGGCTCGGCGAGCAGATCACCTCGCGCGGCATCGGCAACGGCATCTCGCTGATCATCCTGTCCGGCATCGTCGCCGAGCTGCCGTCGGCGCTCGCCAACATGCTGGAGCTCGGCCGCCAGGGCGCGATGTCGACCGGCCTGATCCTGATCGTCATCCTGATGGCGGTCGCCGTGATCGCCTTCATCGTGTTCATGGAGCGCGCGCAGCGCCGGCTGCTGATCCAGTATCCGAAGCGCCAGGTCGGCAACAAGATGTTCGAGGGCCAGTCCTCGCATCTGCCGCTCAAGCTCAACACCTCGGGCGTGATCCCGCCGATCTTCGCCTCGTCGCTGCTGCTGCTGCCGACCACGGTCGCCAACTTCAACGCCGGCAAGGGGCCGGAATGGTTCCAGTGGATCACCACTCAGCTCGGCCACGGCCGGCCGCTGTTCCTGATCCTCTATCTCGTGCTGATCGTGTTCTTCGCGTTCTTCTACACCGCGATCGTGTTCAACCCGACCGAGACCGCGGACAATCTGAAGAAGCATGGCGGCTTCATCCCGGGCATCCGGCCCGGCGAGCGCACCGCAGAATATATCGACTACGTGCTGTCGCGGATCACGGTGCTCGGCGCGATCTATCTCGCGATCGTCTGTCTGATCCCGGAAATCCTGATCTCCTACGCTTCGGTGCCGTTCTACTTCGGCGGCACGTCGCTCCTGATCGTGGTCAGCGTGACCATGGACACCGTCTCGCAGGTGCAGGGCTATCTGCTGGCGCACCAGTATGAAGGCCTGATCCGCAAATCGAAGCTGCGCGGACGCCGTCGCTGATGGACGCCGCCGACCGATGATGAGTGAGCTGGCGCGCCGCATCGCAATCACGATCGGCGCGCTGCTCATCTTCAGGCTCGGCTGTTATGTCCCACTGGCGGGACTCTCGACCCAGAGCGGGGTGTTGCCGCCGAGCACGCTGTTCCGCGTCTCGATCTTCGCACTCTCGATCGTTCCCTACCTCTCCGCTGCGATCATCATGCAGCTGCTCTCGGTGGTGTGGGGCAGGCTGGGCGCGCTCGAACGCTCAGGCGAGGCCGGCCGCCGCAAGATCGTCCGCTGCACCTTGATCGTGACGCTGGGGTTTGCCGTCTTCCAGGCCTTCGGCATTGCATCCGCTTTGCAGGGCATTCGAGGTCTGGTCGCCGAACCCGGCTCCTGGTTTCTGGCGTCGACGATCGCAACGATGGTCGGCGGCGTCTTCTTCCTGGTCTGGCTCAGCGAGCAGATCACCCGTCACGGCATCGGCAACGGGCTTGCGCTCATCCTGAGCGTCGGCGTCGTGGTATCGCTGCCGTCGGAAATCGCCACCGCCCTCGAGCTGCTGCGACAGGGCGCAGTATCCGGCAATGTCCTGCTCTTCAACGGCGTGCTCTGGATTGCGCTGATCGGTCTGATCGTCCTGGTCGAGAGCGCACGGCGCAACGTGCCGGTGGAGTATGGCCCGCGGCAAGTCGGCAAGCGGCTCCTTGGCCCGCGCGCCTCGGTGCTGTCGATCAAGCTCAACAGCGCGGGTTTCCTGATCCCGACGACAGTGGCGCTGTGGGTGATCTATCTGCCGCTCTCGTTCGGCGCCTATCTGTTCGGCCGGACACCGTGGCTGGCCGCGGCCTATGCGCATCTCCAGTTCGCGCAGCCGCTGCACATCATTCTCGGATCGATGATCGTCATCGTGCTGGCCTTCATCTACACCGCCCGCGTGCTCGATCCCGAGCAGGCCGCCGAGACCCTGCAGGCGCAGGGCGGCACGATACCGGGCATAGCGCCGGGCGAGGCGACCGCCGATCATCTCGATCGCATCGCATCGTTGACGACCGTCGTCGGAGCCGTCTACCTCGTCGCGGTATCGCTGATTCCAGAGCTGCTGGTGGCAGGTGGGGTGGCGCTGCCCTATAAAATCGGTGGTGGTTCGGTGCTGATTGTGGTTTGCACTATTCTTGATCTTAAAAAGCAGGTGCGCGATCTATCGCGCAGCAATCGCGGGGGCGAACGCATATGAGACTGATTCTTCTCGGCCCGCCGGGCTCGGGCAAGGGCACCCAGGCGCAGCGGCTGGTCCACAAGCACGGCATCGTCCAGCTCTCGACCGGTGAGATGCTGCGCGCGGCCGTCGCCGCAGGCACCCCGATCGGCCTGCAGGCCAAGGAGATCATGGCCAATGGCGGCCTGGTCCCCGACGAGGTCGTGGTCGGAATCATCGCCGACCGCATCGAGGAGCCCGATGCCAAAAAGGGCTTCATCCTCGACGGCTTCCCGCGCACGGTGCCGCAAGCCGAAGCCCTGGACGAACTGCTGCGGAAGAAGCACCTCAAGCTCGATGCCGTCGTCGAGCTCCGCGTCAACGAGAGCGCGCTGCTCGCGCGCGTCGAGAAGCGCGCCGAGGAGACCCGGGCGCGCGGCGAGGACGTGCGCCTCGACGATACGCCGGAGGTCCTGACCAAGCGCCTAGCGCAGTACCGCTCGCTGACGGAGCCGCTGATTCACTATTACTCCGAGCGGCGCAAGCTTCTGACCGTCGATGGCATGATGACCATCGAGCACGTCACCCGCGAGATCAACCGGATCCTGGGCGCGCTCGGCGCGCTGGGAGAGGAAGAGCAGGTCAAACCCGCCAAAAAAGCCTCGAAGGGCGCCAGGAAGACCGCCAAGGTTGCCGGGAAGCCGGCCAAGAAGCCAGCAAAGGTGGCCAAAAAGGCCGCCAGCCCGGCCCGCAAGGCCGCCAAAGCGGCTTCCAAGGCCAAAGTCGCAAAAAAGCCGGCCAAGAAGGCTGCTCGCGGCGCCAGTGCCCGGAAGGGGGCAAAAGCCACCAAAAAGGTGGCAAAAAAGCTCACGAAAAAGCGAGCTAAACGCTAGGAGCGGTTGACGAAACCGACATGAATCCTTTAATAAGCCCCGCATCCAAGTTGGATAGTTTTATGACGATGCCGGGCCCCGAAGGACATGAGGGGAGGGCGTCGTGTTCGCGTTTGTGGACACAATCGCCCGCAACAGCAAGAACTTGAGCAGCCCGTATCCGTGAGGGATCGGCGACAGGAGAGAAGTCCGTGGCCCGTATTGCCGGCGTCAACATTCCGACCAACAAGCGCGTGCTGATCGCGCTTCAGTACATTCATGGCATCGGCCAGAAGAACGCCGCCGACATCATGGAGAAGGTGAAGATCCCGCTGGATCGTCGCGTCAGCCAGCTGAGCGACCAGGAAGTCCTGCAGATCCGCGAAGTCATCGACCGCGACTACCTGGTCGAGGGCGACCTCCGTCGCGAGGTCGGCATCAACATCAAGCGGCTGATGGACCTCGGCTGCTATCGCGGCCTGCGTCATCGCCGCGGTCTGCCGGTGCGCGGCCAGCGCACCCATACCAATGCGCGCACGCGCAAGGGGCCGGCCAAGGCAATCGCCGGCAAGAAGAAGTAAGTTTTGCGAATTGCAGGTGGGGAGTAGCGAATCGAAGTTCGCTACTCGCCATTTGCGTTTTGAGGTGTAGCCGCTGGCACTACGGCGGCGCTTGAGATCACAGGAAAGGTTTGAAATGGGCAAGGAAGCCACCCGCGTACGCCGCCGCGAACGCAAGAACATCGCCTCCGGCATCGCGCACGTGAATTCGTCGTTCAACAACACGACCATCACCATCACCGACGCGCAGGGCAACACCATCGCCTGGTCGTCGGCCGGCACGATGGGCTTCAAGGGCTCGCGCAAGTCGACCCCCTACGCCGCGCAGGTTGCGGCTGAAGACGTCTCCAAGAAGGCGCAGGAGCACGGCATGCGCACGCTGGAGGTTGAAGTTGCCGGCCCGGGTTCGGGCCGTGAATCGGCGCTCCGCGCGCTGCAGGCTGCGGGCTTCACCGTCACCTCGATCCGCGACGTGACCACCATCCCGCACAATGGCTGCCGTCCGCGCAAGCGCCGGCGCGTCTGATCGAACGTTGCGGGCGGCGCGTGTGCCGCCCTTCGTTCGTTCTTGGAACTGACTTCTTGGAATTGACCGCGCGGACTGTTCCGCGATCTCCAACGCCAGCTACGGCCATTCGACCGGCCCGAACGACTGGCACATGGGTGACACAGTGACGATCCAGAAAAATTGGCAAGAGCTTATTCGACCGAACAAGCTGCAGGTGACGCCCGGCTCGGACCCGACCCGGTTTGCCACCATCGTCGCCGAGCCGCTCGAGCGCGGCTTCGGCCAGACGCTCGGCAACGCGCTGCGCCGCATCCTGCTGTCCTCGCTGCAGGGCGCCGCGGTGCAGTCGGTGCATATCGACGGCGTGCTGCACGAGTTCTCGTCGATTGCCGGCGTCCGTGAGGACGTCACCGACATGGTGCTCAACATCAAGGACATCGCGATCAAGATGCAGGGCGAAGGCCCGAAGCGCATGGTCGTGAAGAAGCAGGGCCCGGGCGCCGTCACCGCCGGCGACATCCAGACCGTTGGCGACGTCGTGGTGCTCAATCCGGACCTGCAGCTCTGCACGCTGGACGACGGCGCCGAGATTCGCATGGAGTTCACGGTCACCACCGGCAAGGGCTATGTCGCCGCCGAGCGCAACCGGCCCGAGGATGCGCCGATCGGCCTGATCCCGGTCGACAGCCTGTTCTCGCCGGTCCGCAAGGTCTCCTACAAGGTCGAGAACACCCGCGAGGGCCAGATCCTCGACTACGACAAGCTGACCATGACGATCGAGACCAACGGCGCGATCACGCCGGATGACGCCGTCGCCTACGCCGCGCGCATCCTGCAGGACCAGCTCAACGTGTTCGTCAACTTCGAAGAGCCGCGCAAGGAAGTCACCCAGGAGATCATCCCGGATCTCGCCTTCAACCCGGCCTTCCTCAAGAAGGTCGACGAGCTCGAGCTCTCGGTGCGTTCGGCAAACTGCCTGAAGAACGACAACATCGTCTATATCGGCGACCTCGTGCAGAAGTCGGAAGCGGAAATGCTGCGCACCCCGAACTTCGGCCGCAAGTCGCTCAACGAGATCAAGGAAGTGCTGGCCCAGATGGGTCTGCACCTCGGCATGGAAGTGCCGGGCTGGCCGCCGGAGAACATCGACGAGCTCGCCAAGCGCTTCGAGGATCACTACTGATCCGATTTTGACCATCGTGGCCGGAAGCCTTCCGGCCACGATTTTTTAATGGGCGAACGCAGGAAGCCCACCTGAAACTTGTCGCCGAACCACCGCGACAGAATTGAAGAAGGAAGAAGTCAATGCGTCACGGCAAGGTTCATCGCAAGCTCAACCGCACCGCCGAGCACCGGCGTGCGATGTTCGCCAACATGTCGGCGGCCCTGATCAAGCACGAGCAGATCGTCACCACGCTGCCGAAGGCCAAGGAGCTGCGGCCGATCGTCGAGAAGCTCGTCACCCTCGGCAAGAAGGGCGGCCTGTCGCTGCGCCGCCAGGCGATCTCGGAGCTGCGCGACCTCGACCAGGTCAAGAAGCTGTTCGATGTGCTGGCACCCCGCTACAAGGACCGCCAGGGCGGCTACACCCGCATCATCAAGGCCGGATTCCGCTACGGTGACAACGCGGCGATGGCCGTGATCGAATTCGTCGACCGCGACGTCGATGCGAAGGGCAAGGACTCCGGCCCGACCCAGGAAAAGGAAGCCGAGGCGGCCTAAGCCGCTCTCACGCATTCATTTTGCAGACGGCGCCTTCGGGCGCCGTTTTTGTTTGCGGCGATCGCACGCGCTTGTGGCAATTGGACGCGTGACAACACGATGTCTGCCGCGACGGCGTCGACCGGATATCGTGCTTAGGCGCGGGGGCGGCGATACTGGACTGCCTTGGAATGTCAGAATGGGCGACCGACTGGCGTGCGCGGAACATGGCGATGTGGAACCGCAAGGTCTCCGATCACATCCGCTCGCCGGTCTACGATGTGCCGGGCTTCATCGCGGGACGCTCCTCGCTGCGATCGCATGAGATCAGGGATCTCGGCGATATCGGTGCAAAGCATCTCGTCCATCTGCAATGTCATATCGGGCTCGATACGCTGTCCTGGGCGCGGCGTGGCGCGCGCGTCACCGGCCTCGATTTTTCGCAAACGTCGATCGCTGCGGCGCGCAGGATCGCCGCCAGATGCGAGCTCGACGCCGAGTTCGTGATCGCCGATGTCTACGAGGCGCCTCGCGTGCTCGGACGCCGCTTCGACATCGTCTATACCGGCGTCGGCGCGCTGTGCTGGCTGCCCGATATCGCGCGCTGGGCGCAGGTCGTGCGCGACCTGCTGAAGCCCGGCGGCGAGCTCTATCTGTTCGAGTTCCACCCGGTCGAATGGATGCTGGATTGGCGCGCCGCCGATCGGACCGAACTCAAATTCGATTACTTCACGCCGTGCGAGGGATGCGTCGATCGCCGCGCCATCGACGATGCGGCCATCGCGCCCGGAACGGTGCAGTGGAATCATCCGCTCG
This sequence comes from Bradyrhizobium genosp. L, assembly GCF_015624485.1. Taxonomy (NCBI): domain Bacteria; kingdom Pseudomonadati; phylum Pseudomonadota; class Alphaproteobacteria; order Hyphomicrobiales; family Nitrobacteraceae; genus Bradyrhizobium; species Bradyrhizobium genosp. L. The sequence goes on along the minus strand of NZ_CP061378.1, from coordinate 4,611,545 downwards.
GCGAGGTCATCACCGCGCTCGCCGCTGCAGGCCTCAATATCACGGAGTTGCGCGAGCTCGACCGCTCGGTGCTCAAGCGCCGGCCGGAGATGGAGGACGCGGGCCTCGGCATGTTCAGGATGAGGCCGGGAATGCCGCAACTGCCGCTGATGTATGTGCTGCGGGCGAGACGGCCGTGATCAACGGCGTTACTTCGGTCGCTTGCTAGCGGCGCGCCGGCGCCCAATATTGGGGGAACCGACAGGAGATTTGCCCCATGAATATCGACCTTTCCGGAAAGACTGCGCTCGTCACCGGCTCGACCGCCGGCATCGGCCATGCCATCGCAAGGGGGCTTGCCGGAACGGGCGCCGAGGTCGTCGTCAACGGCCGCGGCCAGGCCAAGGTGGATGCCGCGGTCGCAGCGATCACGAAGGCAGTCCCGGGCAGCAAGGTCCGCGGCATCGCCGCCGACGTCTCGAGCGCCGCCGGCTGCAAGGCGCTGCTCGCGGCGCTGCCCGATGTCGATATCCTCGTCAACAATGCCGGCATTTTCGAGCCGAAGGACTTCTTCGAGATCCCCGACGAGGACTGGAGCCGTTTCTTCGAGATCAACGTGATGTCGGGCGTGCGGCTGTCGCGCACCTATATGCCTGGGATGCTGAAGCGCAATTGGGGCCGTATCGTCTTCATCTCCTCGGAGTCGGGCCTCAACATTCCGACCGAGATGATTCAATACGGCATGACCAAGACCGCGCAGCTTGCGATCTCGCGCGGGCTTGCCGAGCTGACCCGCGGCACTGCCGTCACCGTTAATTCCGTGCTGCCGGGCCCGACCATGTCGGAGGGCGTCGAGACGTTCGTGAAGGATCTGGCGAAGCAGAACGGCCAGTCGGTCGACGAGGCGGCGGCCAATTTCGTCAAGCAGCATCGTCCGACCTCGCTGCTGCAGCGCTTCGCCAGCCCGGAAGAAATCGCCAATCTCGTGGTCTATGTCTGCTCGACGCTGTCGTCGGCCACCAACGGCGCGGCGCTGCGCGCCGAAGGCGGCATTATCAGCACGATCGCGTAAGCCGCACAGCCGTAGGGCGGGCAAAGCGCAGCGTGCCCACCATCACGAGCACGTCGCGTGATGATGGGCACCGCGCTTCGCGCCTTGCCCACCCTACGCACCAGCCAACGTCTACCAACCCTCGAGCACGATCTTGCCGCGCGACTTGCCGCTTTCGAGCAGCGCATGCGCGCGTTTCAAATTCGCGGCGTTGATGGTGCCAAAAGTCTGGTCGAGCGTGGTGCGCAGCACGCCCTTGTCGAGGAGGTCGGCGACGTCGTTGAGCAGATGATGCTGCGCGATCATGTCAGGCGTCTGGAACGAGGACCGGGTGAACATCGATTCCCAGTGCACCGATACCGCCTTGCCCTTGAAGGCCGCGACGTTGAACTCCGATGGATCGTCGATCAGGCCGAACTTGCCTTGCGGCGCGATGAAGTCGGCGATGCTCTTGTAGTGCTGGTCGGTGTAGGTGAGGCTGGCGACGAGGCCGACCGGCGGCAGCTTCAACGTCTCGATCTGCTCCTTCATCGGCCTGGAATGATCGATCACGGCATGTGCGCCGAGCTCGAGGCACCACTTCTGCGATTCCGGCCGCGTCGCGGTCGCAACCACGGTCAGCCCGGTGAGACGGCGGGCGAGCTGGATCAGGATCGAGCCGACGCCGCCGGCACCGCCCGTGATCAGCAGCGTGCGCGGATCGAGGCTCTTGCCGGGCACCGCGCCGAGCCGGTCGAACAGCAGCTCCCAGGCGGTGATCGAGGTCAGCGGTAGCGCTGCCGCCTGCGCGAACGAGAGCGACGTTGGCTTGATGCCGACGATCCGCTCGTCGACCAGATGGAATTCGGAGTTGGTGCCCTGACGCTGGATCGATCCGGCATAGAACACCTCGTCGCCGACCTTGAACAGGCTGACGTCGGGACCGACAGCATCGACCACGCCGGCCGCGTCGTAGCCGAGGATCTTGTATTCACCCGCCGGGGGCGCGGCGCGCTTGCGCACCTTGTAGTCGACCGGGTTGGCCGAGATCGCCTTCACCGCGATGCGGATGTCGCGGCCCTTCGGCTCCGGCTTCGCAGTCTCGAAATCGACGAGCGCGTCCGCTGCCTCGATCGGCAGCGATGTCTGGTATCCGACGGCCTTCATGCCTGCTCTCCATGGATGGCGATTGCCTGCCGTCTAACTGTCGCGCTGGCGTCGAATTGGCAAGTACTGTAAAAAGGGGGAACTAGTCCCTGTTTGTATACTGTTGGGGAAACTCGCATGAAACGGCAGAATTTCGCCCGTCGGCCGGGCTGCGCGGTCGAGGCGGCGCTCGACCTGATCGACGGCAAATGGAAAGGCGTGATCCTGTTTCATCTGCAGGCCGGCACCCAGCGCTTCGGCGAGTTGCGACGGCGGATGCCCGGCATCACCCAGCGCATGCTGACCAAGCAGCTGCGCGCGCTCGAGGACGACGGTCTCGTGATCCGCAAGGTCTATGCCGAGGTGCCGCCGCGGGTCGAATACACGCTGTCCGAACTCGGCGAGAGCCTGCGCCCGGTGATCGATATCCTGAAAGCCTGGGGCGAGAGCCATCAGGAGCGGCTGTCCTGCGCACCCGCGCCTGAAGTCGTGAAGAAGCCGAAGCGCGCGGCGTAAGGAACCCGCGATACGGCCGTGAAGGGGAGGCCGGGAGCAGGGTGCCGCTCCCGGCCTTGTCACATCACCACGCAATCTGCGTGCGCATTGCGACCGCGTTGAACTTCGAACCCGCATCGAGGGTCGAGACCGCCGAAGCCTGCTTGGAGATGTCGCCATGCAGGTAGTCGAGCATGAAGCGGACGTTGCTGTTGACGTACCAGTTCAGCGCGAGGGTGTAGACGTTCTGCCGTCCGCCCGCGACGCCGGCTGCGGTGGCAAGCTGATCGTTGAGGTTCATCTGGCTGAAGCGTCCGGCGATTTCCCAGGCGCCCCAGCCGCCGCCGGCGAGCGAGAACGGATTCGCCGGCTTGACGCCGCCATAGGCGGCGTTCGCTGCGTTGTAGGAATGGGTCTCGCCGGTCAGGACGTAGCCGACCTGCGCGTAGCCGCCGTCGAACTTCAGGCTCGGCGCGCCGAACGGCGGCAGCCCGGTATTTGCCGTGCGGTCGATGTTGAACCAGTAGTATTCACCCTGCGCGATGAACGAGCCGTAGGTCGCCGCCGCTTCGACGCCGTAGACCTGCGCCCCCGAGACGTTGGCGATCGCGCCGGTCGAAATCAGCGAGGTCGGATCGATGCGCAGCTCGGGCCGGTCGCTGAGCGTCAGCGTTTGCGCCTGCGTTACCAGATTGCGCGGCGGCTGGATCAGCCATTCCGCGTCGGCGCCGATATGCACCGAATAGTTCTTGCCGCTGATCGGATTGCCGGCGATACGGGCGACCGCGCCATATTGCTCCGACGTCCCGGCCGGCGAGGTGCTGGAGGCGGAGTGGATCGCGCCCGTGGTCGGTCCGGTGACATAGCCGCCGACCCAGAGCTGGTCGTTCCACCAGCGGGTGCCGGCCGTCGAGCGGAAGTCGCCGGCCGCGATATTCTGCGCGATGATGCCTGCCGAGGCGCGTTCCATGAACATGATGTCGTTGGAGCTGGTGGACTCGTCCATCGTCCAGGCGAGGTCCATGATGCCGCCTTCGATCGCCATCTTGCCGCCGAACGGCTTGAAGCCGGTGTAGCTGAGATAGGCATTCTCGACGCCCGAGGTGCCGCCGCCGGGAAGGAAGCCGACCGAGGTCGCGCCGGCCGCGCCGGTGCCGCCAAAGCCGTCGGACGATCCGCCGAAGTCGTAGATCAGCGCGAAATTCCAGTCGCTGAGGAATTTGCCGGCAATGCCGATGCGCGCGCGACGGAGATTCTCGCCGCTGTCGAGCTTTTGCGGCGAGGTCGCTGCCGTATCCGGCCGATAGTTGTAGCCGCCGACGTCATAGTGAATGCGGCCGACGATGGCGATGCAGTTCTGGTCGTCCGCGGTGCAGATCGTCGGCCGGTTGTTCGGCATCGTCACGACGACGCCTGACGCCGCGATCGGACCCTTGACCGGGAGCGCCGCGTTGGCGTTGGCGACGCTCGCAGCTTTCGCATTCGCGTCGGCGGCCTTGGTGTCCGCTGCTTTCGCGCGCGCATTGGCGGAGGCGGCGGTCGCCGAGTTGGCGTCGCTCTGCTTCTGCAGTTTGTCGAGCTTCTGCTCAAGCATGTGCAGCTGCTGCTTCAGCAGCGCGATCTCGGCGTCGCTGCTTTCCGCAAACGCCGGCGAAGCGGCGAGCGCACCTGCGATTCCAACGGCAATTGCACTTAGCTTTGTCGCACCCATTTCAGCACCCCTGTTGTGTTTGCATTTCCCCACACCGTCACGCGAGTCCTAGAAGTCCAACGTGACTGACGAACGACAGCGTAACATGGGACCGCCGTTCCGGATGTGGTCGGCACGCAACACGGGCGCAGTGAGATGATAGGCATCATGGAAGTCGAGGGACGCGCTTCGACGCGCCGGCGGCAGGTCTTGCGCCGGTCTCGCCAGGGTCGCCTTATTCGCCCGGATGCCCTTCAATTACCCCACGAACACCCCTATATTCCGCCGTTTCCTACGAGAGGTGAGAATGCTCCGACCCGTCCGCTTTGCCGCCATCTTCGCCCTGTTCGGACTGTCCCTGCTGGGAAGTCCTAGCCAGGCCGAGGCCCAGGACCGCCGCGTACCGTCCTCGCAGGCGGAGCTGCAGCTGTCCTACGCCCCGATCGTGCAGCGCGTGCAGCCGGCGGTCGTCAATGTCTACGCTGCCAAGATGGTCCAGAACCGCAATCCATTCCTGGATGATCCGATCTTTCGCAGATTTTTTGGCGTGCCGGGACAGCAGCCCGAGCAGATGCAGCGCTCGCTCGGTTCCGGCGTGATGGTCGATTCGTCCGGCCTCGTGGTCACAAACAATCACGTGATCGAAGGCGCCGACCAGGTGAAGGTCTCGCTGTCCGACAAGCGGGAATTCGAGGCCGAGATCGTGTTGAAGGACAGCCGCAGCGACCTCGCGGTGCTCCGCCTGAAGGACACCAACAAGGAGAAGTTCACCACCCTCGACTTCGCCAATTCCGACCAGCTGCAGGTCGGCGACGTCGTGCTCGCGATCGGCAACCCGTTCGGCGTCGGCCAGACCGTGACGCACGGCATCATCTCGGCCTTGGCGCGCACCCAGGTCGGGATCACCGACTATCAATTCTTCATCCAGACCGACGCCGCCATCAATCCCGGCAATTCCGGCGGCGCGCTGGTCGACATGACCGGGCGGCTTGCCGGCATCAACACCGCGATCTTCTCGCGCTCCGGCGGCTCGCAGGGCATCGGCTTCGCGATCCCCGCCAACATGGTGCGCGTGGTGGTGGCCTCCGCCAAGGGCGGCGGCAAGGCGGTGAAGCGGCCCTGGCTCGGCGCGCGGCTGCAGGCCGTGACGCCCGAGATCGCCGAGACGCTCGGCCTGAAGCTGCCGTCTGGTGCGCTGGTCGCCAATGTCGCGCCGAACAGTCCGGCGGCGAAGGCGGGGCTCAAGCTCTCCGACCTGATCGTCGGGATCGACGGCACGCCGATCGACGATCCCAACGCGTTCGACTATCGCTTCGCCACCCGGCCGCTCGGCGGCAACGCCGAGATCGAGGTGCAGCGCGCCGGCAAGCCGGTGAAGCTCACCGTGCCGCTGGAGACCGCGCCCGACACCGGCCGCGACGAGATCGTGCTGACCGCGCGCTCGCCGTTCCAGGGCGCGCGCGTCGCCAACATCTCGCCGGCGCTCGCCGATGAATTGCATCTCGATGCCGGCGCCGAGGGCGTCGTGGTGACCGAGCTCGCCGACGACGGCACCGCGGCCAATGTCGGATTCCAGAAGGGCGACATCATCCTGGCGGTCAACAACGAGAAGATCGCGCGGACCGGCGATCTGGACAAGGCGTCGAAGACGGGATCGCGGGTCTGGCGGATCACCCTGGTGCGCGGCGGCCAGCAGATCAACGTGACGCTCGGCGGATGAGCCCGAAGCAACCGCGGGAGGCAGCGAACCTGTTCGCGGCGGCGGGGATGGAGCAGGACGCGCCGCGGCCGCTGCCGGACCGGCTGCGCCCGCGCTCGCTTGCGGACGTCGTCGGCCAGGACCACATCCTTGGGCCCGACGGTGCGCTGACCCGCATGCTGGAGACGCGCACCTTGGGCTCGCTGGTGTTCTGGGGGCCGCCCGGTACCGGCAAGACCACGGTGGCGCGGCTCTTGGCGGACGCCACCGAGCTGCATTTCGAGCAGATATCGGCAGTGTTCTCCGGCGTCGCCGACCTGAAGAAGGTGTTCGATGCCGCGCGCGCCCGCCGCGAGACCGGCAAGGGCACGCTGCTGTTCGTCGATGAGGTGCATCGTTTCAACCGCGCGCAGCAGGATTCCTTCCTGCCCGTGATGGAGGACGGCACCGTGGTGCTGGTCGGCGCCACCACGGAGAACCCGTCCTTCGAGCTCAACGCGGCGCTCTTGTCGCGCGCCCGCGTGCTGGTGTTTCACTCGCTCGACACGGCGGCGATCGAGAACCTGTTCGCCAATGCCGAGAAGGTCGAGGGCAGGGCGCTGCCGCTCGATGCCGAGGCGCGCGCGGTGCTGGTGCGGATGGCCGACGGCGATGGACGCGCCTCGCTGACCCTGGCCGAAGAGGTCTGGCGCGCCGCGCGCAAGGACGAGGTGTTCAACGCCGAACAGCTGCAGGACATCCTGCAGCGTCGCGCGCCGATCTACGACAAATCGGCCGACGGCCACTACAACCTGATCTCCGCGCTGCATAAGTCGGTGCGCGGCTCCGATCCGGATGCGGCGCTGTATTATCTGGCGCGGATGTTCGACGCCGGCGAGGATCCGCTGTTCCTGGCGCGGCGCGTGGTGCGGATGGCGGTGGAGGACATCGGCCTTGCCGATCCGCAGGCGCTCGCGATCTGCAACGCCGCCAAGGACGCCTACGACTTCCTCGGCTCGCCGGAGGGCGAGCTCGCGATCGCGCAGGCCGTGATCTATCTCGCCACCGCGCCGAAATCGAACGCGGCCTACACCGCCTTCGGTGCCGCGATGCAGACCGCGAAACAAAACGGCTCGCTGCTGCCGCCGAAGCACATCCTGAACTCGCCGACCAAGCTGATGAAGTCGGAGGGTTATGGGTCCGGCTATCAATATGATCACGACATGCCCGACGCGTTCTCGGGCCAGGACTACTTCCCGGAAGCGCTCGGCCGCCAGACCTTCTACGATCCGCCCGACCGCGGTTTCGAACGCGAGATCCGCAAGCGGCTGGACTACTGGGCGAAGCTGCGCGCGCAGCGCGGCGGCTGACATCTCCCTGAAATAGCCCTATGCTACAGCGGCAACCTCTGGGGGTTATCGCTGCATGGACAATATCTGGCTGACTGCTGCCATCGTCGTGGTGCCGCTTTTGGCCGGCCTCGGGCTGATTGCCGCGCTGGTGCGCAGGATCCTCAACAATCCCGACATCCCGAACGGCATCGCGATGGTGCTCGGCGTCGCGGCCTTGCTGTGCGTCGCGCCGACCGTTCTCAATCTCGCCATCAAGCTGCCAGGAGGCGGCGAGATCAGCCTGGTTCGCGAACAGTTGCAGTCCCAGACGCAGCAGATCGGCGAGCAGGGCGCCGACGTCAGGCGGCAGATCGTGATGCTGCGCCAGCGTGTCGATGCGATCGAGAAAGCCACCAGGGTCCCCACGGTGACGGCGGCGGAGAAGACCCAGGCCGATGCCAACAACGGCAAGGTCGTCGTGGTGCTCTATGTCGCCGAGCAAAAGGGACTGGCGCTGGACATGCAGAACTATCTGCTGCAGCAGGGCTACAGCGCCAATGCGGTCTTTACCGACTTCACCGAGCTCAGCGACTCCAACCGCCTGACGGCAGGCACCGTCGCGTTCGTGTCGGCGGAAAGCGACGCCGCGCTGCGCAACGAGGTCGAGAAGGTGCTGCGCTCCAAGTTTTCGCAGGTGCAGAGGGCCGTCGATTCCAGCTCGCCGAAGATCACCACAAGCGCGGTGCAGGTGCGGCTGTTCTGAATGCTTGACTACTGCCGGTCTTGATGAAATGTCAGCGTCATCAGACGTCGCCAGTGGCGCGCGGTTGGCTCAATATGGTCGATATCACACGGACCTGTACCGCGTCATTCAAGCCAATTACTCTTTACGTAAGTCGTAAAAGTTGGTAAATTAGGCGATGTGATTGTCGGTCATCGGGACAAGGTCACCGAACGGTTTGCCTCCGGATTGCACGTCAAGGAGTTCTCGGGTTTCGCCCGGCAGGCCGAGATGCGCCTTGATCGATTGGAAGCGGCAGCCAGCCTTGCTGATTTGGCGGCGTTGCCTGGAAACCGATTGGAAGCCCTAAAGGGCGACCGAGCCGGGCAATTTTCGATTCGCATTAACGATCAATGGCGGATCTGTTTCAGGTGGCCGGACGGATCGCCTGGTCCCGTCGACGTTGAGATCGTTGATTATCACTGAGAGAACATCATCGCTATGCCTCGTACCCCAATCCATCCCGGAGAACATCTCGCGGAAGAACTGCGTGAACTCGGCATGACGGCCGCCGAGCTGTCGCGCCAGATCGACGTTCCCGTGAACCGCATTACTGGCATCATTCATGGTCAGCGCGGTATCACCGCCGACACGGCACTCCGGCTCGGGCATTGGTTTGGAACAACTCCACAGTTCTGGATGAACCTGCAGCAGCTTTACGAGCTGCGGCTCGCAGAAAATGAGGTTGGTGTTCAAATCGCGGCCTTGCCGCGTCGCGCAGGCCGGCCGTCACCGCGCAAATTGGGAAAAACGGCATGAGCCGTCGCGTCAAGAAACCTCTCCGCCCGGCGGGCGATCGCGCCAAGGGCGCGCGTCCTTTTCGCGGCTCGTCAGCTGAGCGGGGGCCGGGGCATCGTCCGGGCGGCAAGCCAGCGGCGCGCTTGACGGACAAGCCGCGCGCGCCCAAGCCATTCGTGCCCGAGCCGGAAAAGATCGTGGCCGAGCCGCCCCCGTTGCCGACCAAGGTCCAGACCGTGGTCGTGACGGCGGATGAGAACAATATGCGCGTCGACCGTTTCCTCGAAGCGCGTTTCCCTGGCCTGTCGTTTTCCCACATCCAGCGCATCGTCCGGAAGGGCGAGCTGCGCGTCAACGGCAAGCGCGCGGACAGCAAGGACCGGCTGGAAGAAGGCCAGAGCGTCCGCATTCCGCCGCTGAAGCTCGACACGCCCAAGGCAGCCGCCAGCCTCTCGGAAGCGGCCAAGAAGACCCTGCAAGACCTCAAGAGCATGATCCTGTACGAGGACGACGACGTGCTGGTGCTGAACAAGCCGGTGGGTCTCGCCGTGCAGGGCGGCTCCGGGATCACGCGCAATGTCGACGACATGCTGGAGGTGATGCGCGACGCCAAGGGGCAGAAGCCGCGCCTGGTGCATCGCATCGACCGGGAGACCTCGGGCTGCCTGCTGATCGCCAAGACGCGGTTTGCCGCCTCGCATCTCACCGGCGCCTTCCGCCATCGCTCCGCGCGAAAAGTCTACTGGGCGCTGGTCGCGGGCGTGCCGAAGCCGAAGCAGGGCCGCATCTCGACCTACCTTGCGAAGGAGGAGAGCGAGGAGGACACCATCATGCGGATCGCGGCGCATGGCGACGAGGGCGCGAGCCACGCCGTGACCTACTACGCCGTTGTCGAGGCCTCGGCGCAGAAGCTTGCCTGGGTCTCGCTCAAGCCGGTCACCGGCCGCACCCATCAGCTGCGCGCCCACATGGCGCATATCGATCACGCCATCGTCGGCGATCCCAAATATTTCAACAAGGAGAACTGGCAATTGCCCGGCGGGTTGCAGAACCGGCTGCATCTCCTGGCCCGCCGCATCGTGATCCCGCATCCGCGCGGTGGCGTGATCGACGCCACCGCGCCGCTGCCGCCGCACATGCTGCAATCCTGGAATCTGCTCGGGCTCGAGGCCGACCGCTTCGATCCGATCGAGAACGCGCCGGAAGAATAAACTCCGGACACCGCAACAACGATCAAACGCTGTCGGCGGCCGCGGCTATCTTGCCGCGCGCTCGCCGATATCGGGCGTCATCATGATCGAAGAGGTTGTCCATGACCTGGCTCCGCAGTGCGCTTCTCCTCGGACTTCTCGGCTCGGCGATCGCCGCAAGCGCGGCGCACGGCGAAACCCTGGCGCTCCGCGGCGGCAGCCTCTATGCATCGCCGTATGCAGCGCCGCTGCGCGATGCCGTGATCGTGATGACCGACGGCGTGATCGGCGCGGTCGGCAAATCCGGTGACGTCCAGATCCCGCCCGATGCCCGCACGATCGATTGCAGCGGCAAGACCATCGTGGCCGGGTTCTGGAACAGCCATGTGCATTTCACCGAACCGGCCTGGCGCAACGCCGGCACCGCGCCGGCCGAGCCGTTGACGCAGCACATGCAGGAGATGCTGACGCGCTGGGGCTTCACCACGGTGTGGGATCTCGGCTCCGATCCACGCGATACGCTGCCGCTGCGCCAGCGCGTCGCCAAGGGCGAGGTTGCGGGTCCGAACATCCTGCTCGCCGGCAACATGTTCCCGAAGGGCGGCCATCCCGTCTATGTCCCGCGCGAGGTGCAGCTTCCTGAAGTGGCGACGCCGGAGGAGGCGACCAAACGGGCGCAGGACTGGCTCGCCATGGGCGAGGACGGCATCAAACTGTTCACTGGCGCGTTCATGGGCGACAAGCCGGTGATCAACATGGATCCCGCGATCGCCAAGGCCGCAGTCGATGTCGCGCATGCGCAACGAAAGCCGGTGTTTGCCCATCCGCAGAACATGATCGGCGTGGACACGGTGATCGCGGCCGATGTCGACGTCATGGCGCATACCGCGCCATCCGGCAGCAGCGGTTATACCCAGGAGCAGCTCGCGCGCTTCAAGGCGCAGGGAACGGCGCTGATCCCGACGCTGTCGCTGTTCACGACCGTCGTGCTCATCCCCGCCGTGACGGACCGCCTGGTTGCAGCGGCCGTCAACCAGCTCGAGCAGTTTTCCGAGAACGGCGGCGGCCCGGTCCTGTTCGGCACCGATGTCGGTTTCATCCAGCTTTACGACACCACGCGGGAATATGAACTGATGCATCGCGTGTTGACCGAGCGTCAGGTGCTGGCTTCGCTCACGACCAACCCGGCACAGTATTTCAAGGCCGCGAAGAAGGGCAAAGTGGAGCAGGGCTTCGATGCCGACATCGTTGTGCTCGACGGCGATCCCCTCAGCGATGTCAGCAATCTCGCAAAGGTGAGCACCACCATCCGCGCCGGCCGCGTGATCTATCAGAAGCCGTGAGAGCCCGCGACTTCAAAGCGTCAGCTTGTAGCCGACATGGCTGGCAACGAACCCCAGCCTTTCATAGAAGCGATGGGCGTCGGGCCGCGTCCTGTCGGTGGTGAGCTGGACCAGATTGCAGCCTCGCGCGCGGCACTGCGCGATCGCCCATTCGAACATCCGCTGCCCGACGCCCGATCCGCGGTGCGCTTCCGCAATGCGCACCGCCTCGATCTGGCCGCGCCAGGCGCCCATCCGCGCGAGCCCGGGAATGAAGCTGAGTTGCAGGGCGCCGATCACGTCATCGTGCAGGATGGCTACGACCTGCAACTGGTTGGGGTCGGCGAGAATGGCGCGAAACGCGTCGACACAGGTCGGGTGCGGCGGCATGCTCGCATCCTCGCGTTGCTGCCCCAGGACGTCGTTGGCGAGCAGGGCGATGATGGCCGGAAGATCGCCGATCTGGGCAGGGCGGAACGTCACGTGCGTCATTTCAGCGGAGCTCCACGGCAAATCGCGGGTAGGTGACGTCTCTTTGATCACATCTAAAATCAATCGGGCAATCAGTTCTCGAGCGGCACCCCGGAAAATCGCCAACATTCGCCGCAACACTTCGATAGATCGGATGAATGCCCGTTGGCGGGCATCCGCCTGCAACGGAAGACCAGGCCATGCGCACCATCACGCTTGAAGAGCATTTCGCCACGCCGGGCTTTCTCGATGGCCCGGGCCGCGACCTCAAAGAGCAGGCCCGCCAGGTCGGGGGACGTGCCGAGCAACTGATGCGCGATCTCTGCGATCTCGGCGACGGCCGGATCGCGCAGATGGACGCGGCAGGGATCGACATGCAGGTGCTCTCGCTGACCGCGCCGGGCGTCGAGCAGTTGGAAACCGCGGATGCCCTGGCGCTCGCGCGCGACACCAACGATGCGCTGGCCGAGGCGATCGCGAGGCACCCGACGCGATTGTCGGGTTTCGCGGCGCTGCCGATCGCCTCGCCCGATCATGCGGCGAAGGAGCTCGAGCGCCGCGTCAACGGTCAACGCTTTGCGGGAGCGGTCATCAACGGCCATCACCGCGGCCGCTATCTCGACGACAAATTCTTCTGGCCGGTGCTGGAGGCCGCTGAGGTGCTGGGCGCGCCGGTCTATCTGCATCCGACCAAACCACCGAAGCCGGTGATCGAGGCGTCGTTCGGCGGCTTTGCGCCTTTTGTCACCGAGATGCTGGCCGGCCCGGGTTTCGGCTGGCACATCGAGACCGCGGTGCACGTGCTGCGCATGGTGCTGGGCGGCGTCTTCGACCGCTTCCCAAAGCTTCAGGTCGTGATCGGCCACATGGGCGAGGGCCTGCCGTTCTTCATGCAGCGGGTCGACGTGATGCCGGTCGAGATCACAAAGCTCAAGCGCCCCGTCAGCGCCTATCTGCGCGACAACCTGCACTACACGTTCGCGGGCTTCAATTTCCCACCGACATTTCTCGATCTGCTGCTCGAGATCGGGGTCGGCCGCATCATGTTTTCGGCCGACTACCCCTACGGCTCGATGGCCAAGGCCCGCGCGTTCCTGGATCAGATCCCGGTGTCAGCCGCCGACCGCGCGCTGATCGCGCATGGCAATGCGGAGGCGCTGTTCAGGCTGTGAACCGCATGGCCTGGCCATGCGACATCACGATCATCCTTACCGCCTGAACTGCACCAGAAACATCCGCAGGGAATCGTGGGCGCTTTCGACGTCCGTGATCACCCAACCTTCGGGGCCTTTCATCACGACGAAGCTGAGCGTGACGGCGCGGCCCTGATTGTCGAACGTCACGGTCATGTAGGTTCGATCGAATTGCCGGCGCAGCACGGTGATCGAGATGGCGCCGAGCCGCCAGGTCGGGCTCTGCACCAGGAAATCGTAGGGCGCGTCATGCGGCGCGGTCCAGATATCGCGCAACGTCGGATCGAAGAATTGCCGCGCTGTGTCCTCGTCGCGCGGCAGGCCGTTTGAGAACTCGGCGCTGCCTCGGCCGTAATGGGCATAGACATTGCGGATCAGGGATTCCGGCGAGCGGAACCCGGCATCGGCCGGGACCGCGCCGAACGCGGCCACGCCGACAAGGCAAGCGAGGAATTTGGCGCGTCCCATCAGCTCTATTTGCCGTTGGCACGATAGCGTTTTCGAGCGAAGTCGGTACCGGTTCGCGTAAAAGAAAATGCGTCAAAACGACAGTCTAGAGCCCCGTTCCGATTCCATCGCAACGGAAATGGCTCTACATATCATGCCGTTAAACCCCTCAAAACGGAAGCTGGTCGGCGGGATGCGCGAACTGTTTGACGACGTTGCAGGACAATCCCCGCTCGATCCCCAGGAGGCGGTGCGGCGCCAGCTGCGCACGCCCCAGCGCAAGCGGTTCTACGGCAGCGCCGGCGTGGCCGATGCCGACGGCGGGTTTGCAATCACGCTCGACGGTAAACAGATCCGCTCGCCATCCGGCAAGCCGATCGTGGTGCCGGCGCGCGCCATCGCGGACACGATCGCATCGGAATGGAATGCGCAAGGCGAAACCATCGATCCGCTGACCATGCCGCTGACGCGATTTGCCAACAGCGTCGTCGAAGGGGTGATTGATCGAGTCGACGACGTCGCCGCGGATGCCGCAAAATTCCTCGGCAGCGATCTGCTGTTTTATCGCGCCGGCCATCCCGAGACGCTGGTGGCGCGGGAAGCCGCGCACTGGGACCCGATCGTGTTCTGGGCCGCAGATCAACTCGGTGCGCATTTCGTGCTGGCCGAGGGCATCATGCATGTCGGCCAGCCCGAGGCGGCGATCGCTGCTGCGCGCGCGGCTTTCCCGACCGATCCATGGTCGGTCGCGGCGCTGCATGTGGTGACCACGCTGACCGGTTCGGCGCTGCTGGCGCTGGCGCTTGCGCACGGCGTTCGCGACGAGGACCAGATCTGGGCCGCCGCGCATGTCGACGAGGACTGGAATACCCAGCAATGGGGCATCGACGAGGAGGTCGCCGCACGCCGCGCCGCGCGGCTGGTCGACTTCAAGGCCGCGGCCGGCATTCTCAAGGCGCGCACGGCGGCTGGCTAATCAGCAATCAATCGACATGTTGGGCAACGCCGGCTTCCCGGATGCCGCTGTCGCCCCGACCAGCATGGTCGCCGCGCCGCCAAGTCCGTGATAGGCTGACGGCAGATCGACGTGGGCGATGCGCGGCTGGTTGGCGGGCGCCTGATTTTTGTCCAGTTGGTCTGGCACCGGGATAGATGGTGGCGTGGCGTTAATGAGTGCAGATATGTCGCAATGCTTTGTGGAACCGGTGCGAGGCAGCCGAGCCTGGCTGCTGGCCTGGAACGGTCACCTGCTGTGGCCGAGCATTGCGTTGGGCGTCGCCGCCTATTTCAGCGTGGCGCTCTGGCTGGACCGCTCGTGGGACGATCCGCGTCCGAAAGGCGAGATTGTCGTCCAGCTGGTCGGGCCGTTCGAGCCGCAGGCCAAGGCTGCATTCCGCACCGTGCCTTCGTCACGCGAATATGGCGATTTGGCCGCCCTCGCTGACGATCCCCACATCGAGGGCGATTCGCGGTCTCCGGTCGTCGTCTACGAGAACAAGACGCCGCTCGGACCCGCCCACTCAACCTTTGCCGAGGTCAGCTCCGGTCATGGACGCTTCGCGCACTGGAAGGGTTTTGGCATCATTTTCTCGAGCAGCGACGGGACCGATCCCAATACCAACGGCCGCCGCTATTGGGCCGTGGTGGGCGCCCACTGAGGCACTTTCGGCGCGGGGTTAACGAGAGGTTTAGGACGCCGGGCTAGCGTGGAGCCCGATCCGGGGCGGCGAACGACGCTGTCCTGGGGCGATTCATGCAACTCCTGCCGCCGCCGAGACCCCCCATGGCAATCGCCATCAATCCCGTGCTGCCGGTGCTTGCCGCCTCCGAGGCGGGCAGCGTTGCGCCGGACCTCACGCTCAACGCGGGCAGTGTCGTCAAGGCCGAGGTGCTGAAAGTGCTGTCGGCCGACATGGTGCGGATCGCGATCGCGGGCCTCGCGATCGACGTGCAGACCGAAGTGCCATTGCAGCAGGGCCAGAACCTGCAGCTTGCCGTCTCGCAGAATGGCGACGGCATCCGCCTGCAACTGGTCGGGTCGGGCACCGACGCAAGCGACGCGGTCACGCTGTCGCCGGGCGTGGCCGGCCCCGGCGTCAACGTGCAGGGCAGTGCGCCGGCACGCGACGTGCTGACGCCGCTCGAGCGCGTCACGGTCGCCACCACGGCGCAGAGCGCGGCGTCCGTGCAAGGCAGCCAGGCGCCGCTGTTCGCCAATCTGGCGGCGATCGCCTCTGCCAATCTGCCGCCAAAACTTCAAGCCGCCGTCGCGCAAGTGCTGGCGCAGCAGACCAGTCTCGACGAGCAGCTAAGCGGCGCGGACGTCAAGTCCGCGTTCCAGCGATCCGGCGTGCTGCTCGAGGCCTCGCTGGCCGCAGGCGTAGCGCCGCCCGGCAATGCACCCGATCTCAAGGCCGCGCTGATCGTGCTGCGGCAGACGCTGTCATCGCTCGGCACGGCGAATGCCGCCGGATCCATGTCCGCGACGGTCCCCGAGGCGACGCTTTCGAATGTCGGCACCGCACCCGGCCTGGTGCCGGAGATGCCGGAGCCCGAGCTTCAGCAGATCCTGTTGCCGCAGGTGCGCGTGCCGCTGGCCGGCGAGTCCAGTGCCGGCGGCGCAAGCCTCGCCGGCGTCCTGGCCGAGGCGCTCGACGCCGCAGCCACGCCGGCCAGCGCGCTCAATTTGCTGCAGGAAGCGGCCCGGCAGGGCGCGGGTGCGAGCAACACGCAGGCCGGCGATGCGCTTGCGCACGCCGGCACGCCGCCGCCGTTTCGCGGTTCATTGCCGGCGGCGCAGCCCATCGCGGCGCCGTCGATTGCGCCGGATGCGCCGCTCGCAACCGTCGCGCATCGCCTTGGTGAAAATACCGACGCGGCGCTGGCACGGCACACGCTGCTGCAGCTCGCCTCGCTGCCGGATCGTGCCGACGCCGCGCGGCCGCAGCTCGATGCGATGACGCCACGCTGGAATTTCGAGGTGCCGTTCTTCACCCAGCAGGGCACGGCGATGGCGCAGTTCGAGATCTCACGCGACGGCGCCGGCAATGAGCTGGAAGCCGCCAAGCGGGTCTGGCGCGCACGCTTCACGCTTGATGTCGAACCGACCGGGCCGGTGCATGCCCTGATCTCGCTCAGCGGCGAGCGCACCTCGGTGCGGATGTGGGCCGAGCGGCCGTCGACCGCAGCCGAGCTGCGCGCCGGCGCCGCCGAGTTGAGCCAGGCGCTGGCCAAGGCCGAGCTCGTGCCTGGTGACATCGAGATCCGCGACGGTGCGCCGCCGCAGGTGGCGCCGGCGCGGGCCGGCCATTTCCTGGACCGCGCATCATGACCGACAGCAGAAACCAGCTCGCGATCGCGCTGCACTACGACCATTCCGGCGCGCCGCGCGTGGTGGCGAAAGGCAAGGGCGCGATCGGCGCCAAGATCATCGAGGTCGCCAAGGCGAACGAGATCCCGATCGAGGAGAACGAAGTCTTGGCCGGTGCGCTCTCCAATGTCGAGCTCGGCGAGGAGATTCCAACCGAGCTCTACAAGGCGGTCGCCGAGGTCTTGATCTTCGTGCTGCGGATGTCGGGACGGGTGCGCCAACCATAGCGTTTTCAAGCGAAGCGGATCCCGGTTCGCGTCAAGAGAACGCGTCAACAAGAGAGCCTTATTGCCATCGCATTGCCACGATGGCATCAACCATCGTCGCCAACCCGATCCAATCCAGGTTCTGTCGTGATCAATCGCCGCCAAACGCTCGGTCTCATCGCCGCCGCGAGCATCGTGCCGTCGCGCGGCCGATCCAATGTCTCCTATCAGCGCAGCGAGTTCCGCGAGGAACTGGCGCGGCGGTTCTTCGATCTCGACACCGTCGGCACCTTCGTCGGCTACAAGATCGACGACTATCTGATCGTCGCCAGCGACAAGGTGCGTTCGGGTGAGGGCAGGCTGCCGGCCTCGACTTTCAAGATTGCGAATTCGCTGATCGCGCTGGAAACCGGCGTGGTGCAGGACCCCGACAAGGACGTCTTCAAGTGGGACGGCGTGACGCGCAGCGTGGACGCCTGGAACAAGGACCACACGCTGCGCTCGGCGATCGCGGTGTCGGCATTTCCAGTCTACCAGGAGATCGCGCGCCGGATCGGCGCGGAGCGGATGCAGAAATATGTCGACATGCTCGACTATGGCAATCGCGACATCGGCGGCGGCATCGACCAGTTCTGGGTCAAGGGCAATTTGCGGATCGATCCGACCCAGCAGGTCGATTTCCTCGACCGGCTGCGCCGCGGCACACTGCCGGTCGCAAAGCGCAGCCAGGAATTGGTGCGCGACATCCTGCCGGTGACCAAAGTCGGCGACGCCATCATCCGCGCCAAGACCGGACTGACCGACAAGGAGCACGGCTCGCTCGGCTGGCTGGTCGGCTGGGTCGAGAAGGGCAATGACATCACGGTGTTCGCGATGAACATGGATTGCAAGACGCAAGCGCAGATCGATGCGCGGATGAGCGTGACGCAGCAATGCCTCACCGATATCGTCGCGCTGTAACAGGCCGACCTCCGTGCAAACGCTTTGCGTTTGTCGCGCGCGACGTCATGTCCTAGCATCCTCCGGCAAGAACAAACCGGAGGAAACCATGCACTCAACGTCAGTCTGGCTGTCGTCGCTCACGCTCGCCGCCGCCGGCGGCTGGCTCGCGGCCACGATGTTTTCGGCGCCCGCCACCAGCAAGGAGCCGCGCTTTCCGCAGCTCACGATGGACCAGCTCAACGACCAGCAGAAGCCGCTCGGCGAGCAGATCATGAAGGTGTCGAGCGTCGGCATCGGCGGGCCCTACAATCCGATCATCCGCAGCCCGGTGCTCGGCCAGCGGCTCTATGATCTCTTCTATTATCTGCGCTGGCAGACCTCGGTGCCGACCAGGCTCAACGAGTTCGCGATCCTGATCATCGGCAGGCAGTGGCGCTCGCAGGTCGAATGGTTCGCGCACGCGCCGCTGGCGGCCAAGGCCGGACTGTCGGCCGACGTGATCGCCGAGCTGAAGGCCGGCAACCGGCCGGGCAAGATGGCCGACGACGAGGCCGTGGTCTACGATTTCGTTACCGAACTGGCCACGACCAAGAAGCTCTCCGACGAGACCTATGCGCGTGCCAGGAAAATCTTCAACGATCAGCAGATCGTCGATCTGACGGCGCTCGCCGGCAATTACGTGATGGTCGCGATGATCCTGGCGATGGCCGAGGAAACCGTGCCGCCCGGCAAGGAGGAGCCGTTCAAGGTCGGCGAGAAATAGCCGGGAAGTAAGGGACGCGCCGCTGCGAGGGTTCCCTCTCCCCTTGCGGGAGAGGGTTAGGGAGAGCGGTGCCGCTTGCTCTGCTTGTTGTTGGGTGCGATTGCCCGGCGGCGAGCGCTGGTTGATAGCTCGTCGATCGAATCCGCGCATCACGCCCGGGGCCACCCCTCTCCCCGCCCTCTCCCGCAAGGGGAGAGGGAGCCTGACAGACGTGCTCACCTCACGAGCGATCACCGCTATTGCCGGAGCGCCCGTTGCAAGGTCGGCATCAGCTTCGGGTCGCGGCAATGCGTGACGTTGAAGCGCATGAAGCTGGCGGCGGTTTGCTGCGCGCTGAACACGTTGCCCGGCGCCAGCACGACATTGTCCGCGAGCGCCGCGCGCGCCACGTCGGCGGAGTCGCAGCCGCCGGGCAGGCGGCACCACAGATAGAAGCCGCCGCGCGGCATCAGCCACGGCGTGATGCCGATCCGCTGCAGCTTCTCGCCGACGTCGCGGCGGGCGCGCGACAGCCGCCGGCGCAGCTCCTCGACATGCTTGCGGTAGAAGCCGCTCGCCAGCACGCCTGCGATGATTTCGGTCGCGACCACGCTCGGGCCGCCGAAGCCGGTCGCGACCTGGAGGTCGACGAGATCCTCGATCCAGTCGGCGCGCGCCGCAATGAAGCCGCAGCGTACCGAGGCCGACAGCGTCTTAGAGAAGCTGCCGATCCGGATCACGCGGTCGAGCCCGTCGCGCGGCGAGCCGTGCCGACGGCTCGGGCTCGAAATCGGCGAAAATATCATCCTCGACGATGGTGAGATCGTAGGCCGCGGCCGCGTTCAACAGCCGGTGCGCCGTCTGCGGCGACAGCGTCGCGCCGGTCGGATTATGCAGCGCCGAGTTGGTGACATAGAGCCGCGGCCGCTCGGCGTCGAGCACCGCCTCGAAGCTTGCGACATCAGGACCCTGCGCCGTGTAGGGCACGCTGACGATTTTCACCTGATGCGCGCGCAGCAGCGCCCGGAAATTGAAGTAACAGGGATCGTCGACCAGCACAGTGTCGCCGGGGCGCAGCAGGAAGCGGCAGACCAGATCGATCGCCTGGGTGCCCGAATTGGTCAGCAGCAATTGATCGGGCGGCACCTCGAGGCCCTCGTCGGCGAAGCGTGCCATCAGCAGACGCCGCAGCTTGAGTGAGCCGCGCGTCGCGCCATAGTCGGTCAGCACGGCATCCTCGGCGCGCGCCAGGCCGCGGCAAGCCCGGCGCAGCGCCTCGGTCGGCATCCAGTCGGACGGCAGCCAGCCGCAACCCGGCTTCAGCGCGTCCTGCTCTGCGTCGAGCGACTGCCGCGACACCCAGAACGGATCGACGGCGCGGTCGCGCTGCGGCTGATCCTTTGCCAAAGCCAGCGGCGGCAACGCGGTCGCGGAGACATAGAAGCCGGAGCCGGGCCGGGCCCGGATCAGGCCCTCGGCGGCCAGCCGGTCATAGGCTTCGACCACGGTGGAGGGCGAGACGCCCATCGTGGTGGCAAAGCTGCGGATCGAAGGCAGGCGGTCGCCGGCTGCGAGCGCCCGGCTCGCCACCCGGGCGCGGATCGCGTTCATCACCTCTGATGTCCGCGTGGACTTCGGCGCGTCGGAAGATTGCTGCATGTGTATGCCTATCTTGACCCATACAGTTCTTCGATATTGTACTGATCTGTAGCTGCCTTGGCCAGCCCACGCGTTCTAGCGTCGCCCGCGAAGGTGAGGCGTGATGAGCGATTCGAGAGCATTGCCGGGCGAGGCGAGGGGGGCGACTTCAATCGACGGCTGGGGCAGCGGCCTGCTCGGCGTGATCATCTTCTCCGGCTCGCTGCCGGCGACCCGGGTCGCGGTGGCCGGCTTCTCGCCGCTGTTTTTGACTGCGGCGCGTGCCGCGATCGCGGCGCTGCTCGGCGCGCTGCTGCTGGCCGCTTTGCGCCAGCCCTGGCCGAGGCGCGACGACCTGGTCTCGCTTGTGATCACCGCGTTCGGCGTCGTGATCGGCTTTCCGCTGCTCACTGCGCTGGCGCTCCAGCACATCACCTCGGCGCATTCGATCGTGTTCATCGGACTGTTGCCGCTGGCGACCGCGATCTTCGGCGTGCTGCGCGGCGGCGAGCGGCCGAAGCCGCTGTTCTGGCTGTTCTCCTGCCTCGGCAGCGCCACGGTCGCCGGCTTCGCGCTGTCGAACGACGGCTCGGCCTCGCTGACCGGCGATCTCCTGATGGTCGCCGCCATCATCGTCTGCGGTCTCGGTTACGCCGAGGGCGCGACCTTGTCGCGGCGGCTCGGCGGCTGGCAGGTGATCTCCTGGGCGCTGGTGCTGTCCGCGCCGGTGGTGCTGCTGATGACGATCGCAACCTTGCCGCCGAGCTGGAGCGGCATCGGCGCGCCGGCCTGGCTCGGGCTGTTCTATGTCTCCGTCTTCAGCATGCTGGTCGGCTTCGTGTTCTGGTATCGCGGGCTCGCGCGCGGCGGCATCGCCAGCGTCGGCCAATTGCAACTGCTGCAGCCGTTCTTCGGCCTCGCGCTGGCCGGCCTGTTGCTGCATGAGCAGGTCGCCTGGACGATGATCGCGGCGACCTGCCTCGTCGTCGTCAGCGTGGTGTTCGCGCGCAAATATGCGTGAGCGCTATCCGAGCTTGAACAGCGTCACCAGGAAATCGCTCACCGCTTTGCGCGCCTCGATCGCGGTCGTGGGATTGCCGCCGACATGCGGGCCGAGCTCGACGCAGGCATCCTTGTAGCTGAAGGCGGCTTGCGTCGCCGCGTTCATCAGCACGCCGCCTTCGCCTTCCTTGATGGTGCAGTGGCGCACGGTCTGCGATCCCACGGATTCCACCACGGTCGCATTGCCGATCAGGCCGGCATCGAAGCCGTGCGCGGAATCGGGATATTCGGTCAGCACAACGTCACGCTTGGCCTCTTGCAGGCGCGCGACATAGGCCTTGCAGCTCGCGACCGGGTTGTAGTCGTCGGGCGTGCCGTGGAAGATCCGGATCGGCCGCGCCGCCACCTCGGTGTCGCCGAGATAGCGCGTCGAGCAGTCCGGATAGAACGGGATATAGGCCGCGAACTGCACGCCGGACTTGTTCCAGAGCTTGTTGAAGCGGTCGAGGCTCGCATAGAGCGTCGCTTGTCCGCCGCGCGAGAATCCCATCAGCACGATCCGCTCAGGGTCGACCCGTGGATGCTTCGCCAGGATCTCCAGCGAGCGGTAGATGTCGACGATCAGGTTGAGCCGGCCGAGCAGCGCCTGGTTCGGCCCGGTCGCGGTCAGGCCGCGGCCGGAAAATCCGTCGATCACGAAGGTCGAGATGCCCATGCCGTTGAAATGGCGCACCCAGCCGTCCATCGCACTGCCGACGCCGCTCGAGCCGTGCATCAGCACCACGACCGGCAGCCGGCCGCTTCCTTGCGCAATGCGGAATTCGCCGCCGACCGTGACCGGCTTGCCGTTGGCATCGCCGGTCAGGAATTGCTGGTCGGAGATCGTCAGCGACGGGATGGCGTAGATCTCGGTGCGGGCCGCGATCTCCTTCGGCACGGATTGCGCGCTGGTCTCGATGCAGGTGAACAGGACGGCGCAACACAACAGGATGGCGGTCGCGGGCAGGCGCCAATCGGTCAGCATCGGTTCACCCAAATGTCTTTTTGAATGCGACCGACTAGATCAATCGCGCGGCAGCCTGTCAATTTGGCCGGCCGTGCGCGGCTCAGGCCGGCGCCTTGTCCTTGCCGATCCGCCCGAGATGGGTGAAGCCGAATCCCCGCTCATATTTTAGCCCGTAGCCGAACGCGCGGTCGATCCCGATATGGGCGAGCCAGATCATCGCGATCGACAGCACCAGCGGGCCTTCGCCGGCAAAGCCCAGCGTCATCAGCGCGACCGGCGCCAGATAGGTGTGGGCGGCGTTGTAGGCGAGGGCGCCCGCGCGCGGGCTGATCAGGTAGGCGGCAAAGCTGATGTCCGGCACCAGGAACAGCAGCACATAGACCAGCCAGGAGCCTTCCCATTTGTAATAGAGCACGGTCATCCCGAGGAACAGTACCAGCCCCTCGAGCCGCAGCAGGGTGCGCACCCCACCGGTCGCAGCACCCGTCGCCTCAGGCTCCATGTCGGTCATCGCCGTCTCCCCAGCTATCAGAAAATACTACCGTTTTTGCCCCACAGACCGGGTTTCCGGTTCCGAAATGGCCGTGCTAAAGCGTTTTCCCTGCGAAGCGGGCTTCGCGTGGGACGCGGACTGTAGCTAACACGGGCGGAAACAAATGAAAGACATCCTCGACACCCTCGAAGAGCGGCGCGCCGGCGCCAAGCTGGGCGGCGGCGAAAAGCGCATCGAGGCGCAGCACGCCCGCGGCAAGCTCACCGCCCGCGAGCGGATCGAGCTTTTGCTCGACAAGGGCTCGTTCGAGGAATTCGACATGTTCGTCGAGCACCGCTCGACCGAGTTCGGCATGGAGAAGAGCAAGATCCCCGGCGACGGCGTCGTCACCGGCTGGGGCACCGTCAACGGCCGCAAGACCTTCGTGTTCGCCAAGGATTTCACGGTGTTCGGCGGCTCGCTGTCCGAGACGCATGCGCTGAAGATCACCAAGCTGCAGGACATGGCGATGAAGGCGCGGGCGCCGATCATCGGCCTCTACGACGCCGGCGGCGCGCGCATCCAGGAGGGCGTCGCTGCCTTGGCGGGCTATTCCTACGTGTTCCGCCGCAACGTCATCGCCTCGGGTGTGATCCCGCAGATTTCCGTCATCATGGGCCCCTGCGCCGGCGGCGACGTCTATTCGCCCGCGATGACGGACTTCATCTTCATGGTGAAGAACACCAGCTACATGTTCGTCACCGGCCCCGACGTGGTGAAGACCGTGACCAACGAGGTGGTCACGGCGGAAGAACTCGGCGGCGCCTCGGTGCACGCCACGCGCTCCTCGATCGCCGACGGCGCCTTCGAGAACGACGTCGATGCTCTCTTGCAGATGCGCCGGCTGATCGACTTCCTGCCGGCCAACAACACCGACGGCGTGCCGGAATGGCCGAGCTTCGACGACATCGGTCGCGTCGACATGTCGCTGGACACGCTGATCCCCGACAATCCGAACAAGCCCTACGACATGAAGGAGCTGATCCTGAAGGTCGTCGACGAGGGCGACTTCTTCGAGATCTCCGAGACCTTTGCGAAGAACATCGTCACCGGCTTCGGCCGCATCGCCGGCCGCACGGTGGGGTTTGTCGCCAACCAGCCGATGGTGCTGGCCGGCGTGCTCGACAGCGACGCCTCGCGCAAGGCCGCACGCTTCGTTCGTTTTTGTGATGCCTTCAACATCCCGATCGTCACTTTCGTCGACGTGCCGGGCTTCTTGCCGGGCACCGCGCAGGAATATGGCGGCCTGATCAAGCACGGCGCAAAACTGCTGTTCGCCTATTCGCAATGCACGGTGCCGCTGGTGACGATCATCACCCGCAAGGCCTATGGCGGCGCCTTCGACGTCATGGCGTCGAAGGAAATCGGCGCCGACATGAACTACGCCTGGCCGACCGCCCAGATCGCAGTGATGGGCGCCAAGGGCGCGGTGGAAATCATCTTCCGCAGCGACATCGGTGACCCCGACAAGATCGCGGCGCGGACCAAGGAGTACGAGGATCGCTTCCTGTCGCCGTTCATCGCGGCCGAGCGGGGCTATATCGACGACGTGATCATGCCGCACTCGACGCGGCGAAGGATCGCGCGGGCGCTGGCGATGCTGAAGGACAAGAAGGTCGAGATTCCGGCGAAGAAGCACGACAATTTGCCGTTGTAGTGATGCCGTAGGGTGGGTTAGCGACTTGTCCGCCGTAGCTCAATGAGCGAAGGCGGAAGCGTAACCCACCGCTTCGCTTTACGCCACCGGCAGCGGGTTACGGGTGCGCCTGACCCGCCCTACGAGTTGGAAGCCATGTCCGAGGACGATCCGACCGACGAGATTTCCGAGCTCGAAGCGCGGATCGAGGAGCTGGCCGAGAGCGCCGAGCGCTCGCGCAGGATCATCCTTGGTTCGAAGGTTGCAATCGCTGGGGGCTTCGCGTTGTTGCTGGTCACGCTACTCGGCCTGTTCGGCACTGGCGTCACTTCCGCGCTCGGATCGATTGTGCTCGTGCTCGGCGGCATCGTGTCGTACGGATCGAATGTCAGCACGCTGCGGCAGACCGAGGCCGCGATTGCCGGTGCCGAGGCGTATCGTGCGCGGCTGATCGGTGGGATCAATCTTCGCCTGGTCCACGATGCACCGTTGAAGCTGATGTGAGACGCTGCCGCGTGCGCGCTGCGTAGGATGGGTGGAGCGCAGCGATACCCATCAACGGTATCCGCCCGGCGAAATGATGGGTATCGCTGCGCTCCACCCATCCTACGGAGCTGCTGTCCCGCATGGCGCTTCGCTCATGCCGGCGAGGCGTCAGTTCGGAGTGGGCGGGTTGCCGCGACTGTCTTCGTCTTCCTCAGCCATCCTCTTCACGTAGTCCAGCACGGCGAGCCGGGCATGGCGGTCTTTGATCCGGGTGAAGGTTCGAATGAGATAGAGGGTTTCGATTTGTTCGGCGGTGGCGGTATCGGCTTTCATCACCAATCATCGCAATGCTGCGGACCGCTGGCAAGTCAAAGGTAAATTAACCTAACTGTTCAACTCGCGGTGGAACCCGGCATGGGCTGTGTCGCGGCGCCGCTGCGGACGGCTGCGCCGAGGCGACAGGGCTGCTCCGCTCACTGCCCCAGCTTCGCGAGCTCGCTCTGCTTCGCCGATTCGATCGCGCGGTCGGCATCCTCGGGCAGCAGCAATCGTTCCGCCACCTGCCGTGCGGCCTCCCGTCGCACCGCCGCGACATAGGCGTCATTGTCCGCATAACGCTCCGCGATCGACGGCCTCGGGTCGTGGACCTCCTTCCGCGCGGCTTCAGTCGGCGCGAACGGCACCACCGCGCCTTGCAGCGGGTAGAGCGCGGTCGGGCCAAAGCCCTGCGCACGGGGATTCCATGC
Source organism: Bradyrhizobium genosp. L (assembly GCF_015624485.1). Lineage (NCBI taxonomy): Bacteria > Pseudomonadati > Pseudomonadota > Alphaproteobacteria > Hyphomicrobiales > Nitrobacteraceae > Bradyrhizobium > Bradyrhizobium genosp. L. The sequence continues at coordinate 4,585,748 of NZ_CP061378.1, read as the reverse complement.
CGTGTAGGTCGCGCGCGGCACGGCGATGGCGAGCTGGTGGACGCCTGCGATCGCCATGCCTTCATCGTCGGCCTTCGGCACGAACACGGGATAGCGGCCGATTTCCCTGGGCGGCAGCACGGTTTGATCGGAGAAGACGGCGGGCATATGGATGCCGGTGTAGGGCAGGCCGGGGATGTCGGTCGGCACCGCGCCCCTGGCCGGGACCAGCGTGCCGCTCGCGCGCATCGGCACGCGGCTCGAGGGCGGCGGGGTGCCGTCGCTGATCCAGGCGTTGAGGTCGGTGAGCAGCGCACGCATCGGGGCGCCGGCGTGCATCGGGTTTTGCGGCAGCGACAGGGCCGGCACGCCCTTGTGCATGACGTCGGTCGGCTCGGCGAAATGCGGCGTGCCCGCGATCATGTAGGCGCGGACGTTGTCGGGCAAATCGAGATGGTTGCCGGCGAGGTCGGTGACCAGGAGCGAAGCGTGCGACGACCACCATTCGAGCTCGCTGTCGGTTTGCATCACCCTGGGGCAGGTCGCCGACAACGCGCAGCGGCGCAGCAGGCCGTCGGTCTTGCCGGACAAGGGATCGGACAGCGTCGCATAGGTAAACGGGAACAGATCGGCCTGCCAGGCCGGGTCTTGCGGGCTGCGCGGATTGCGGCCGGGCTGGCCGAAGCGGACATTGGTCGCCATCCGCCGCGTGCCCGCGACGTGCGGCATCAGCCCGTCGAACACGACGCGACCCTTGGTGTCCTCGTTGAAGCCGAGATAGAGGAAGTCGCGCAGGAAGCGGCCGGATTGCGAGACACCGAAGCCGATGGCGCGGCTGACCGACGGATGCAGGCCGTCGAGCAGCGGATTGGCCGGCGTGGTGTCGCGGCGCAGGAAGCTCGCGACGTCGCGCACCGCGGCAAAGCCCATGCCGAGCGGCACCGGATCGCGCGCGGTGTAGGTGACCTCATAGAGCGCGCCGGCATCGAAGCCGTCGGGCCGGATGATCTCGATCGTGGTGGGATCCACCAGATTGGCGGAGAGGCCCTGCGGCGACTGGCGCGGATCGGCCCAGGCGGCGCGCACGGTGACCTTGAGATTGGCCGGATCGGCCAACGGCCAGGTCAGCGTCGCGCGCGCCGGATTGGTCGTGTTGTCGAACACGAATTCCTCGCGCGCCGGCCCGGTGACGCCCTTCAGCACCGGTGCGGCCATCGCCATCTGGCCGGGCTTGGAAGGGATGTCGCCCTGCCAGCCGACCCAGACCATCGTAAAACCCCGGCGGTGCAGGAAGCCGATGCCGGCATCGTCGGCGCTGGCAGCGTTGTTGGCGCCGGGCTGCGGGGAATCGTCGAACAGTTGCGGCGCGAGCTTGCGGCCGCGATTGGGCACTTCGAGCAGCAGCGTGCCGTTGCCATGGCTCGGATCGGCCGGTCGCAGGATCACGACGTCGGCGGTGGCTTCCACCTTGCCGTCGGCATCGCGCGGCGCCTGCGCGAGATCGGTGATGACGGCGTTGCGATCGTCGGCGGGGTCGAGCGCGATCGTCGCCTTTGCGGTGATCCGCTCGTAAGGGCCGACCTCGCCAAAGCTGCGGCCTGCGAAGGCCGGCACGCGCTCGGTGATGTCGAAACGGATCACCTCGGCCATTAGCGCCGACGGTGCGAGGCAAGCCGTCGCGATCACGCCCGCAAAGATCCTGCGCATGGCGGTCACTCCCATTCGCGGCGCGAGCGGTTGATGTCCGCTTCGCGCTCATTTCGCTGCGATGCATCCATAGCATCCGCTCGCGCAGGCGGCGCGCGCGAAATTTACGATCATCTCACCCCCGCGCAATTCGCATGGCGCTGTCGCGACGTGTGACAAATCCAACACGACGGGCAACTCAGCAAAACCCGTCAATCCCGCTGCAAAAAAATAATTCGTTTTATCGGAAGAGTGATTTGGTGTATAGATGTCCCGTCTCACCCGATCGAGGGGCGCTTCGCGGTCGTCATGAGTGTTGCGGTGAGATGCGGTGGACGCCAAGCGCGCGAGGACGAAGCGCGCGCAAGGCGGACGGTGAAATCGTGCAGGCCTGACGCCCTAGTGGCAGGTGTTGATTCCTTTGAGAAGCTAGCGCTTCTCAGGGATGACGGTGACACAAAAGCCCAGTCTCGCCGGGGCGAGCACGTATAAGCCGTAACCCATCGCGCAGGGAAAGCCGGGTTGTTCCCGGTTACACCTGTGGTCCTACTCCCGTGCTTTTTGTTGCACGGGACCCATGGGTGCGATCGGCACCCGGCTTTCCCTGCGCCCTCTACAAAGCGAGAGGGCGAAACGAGAAGCAAAACTCGGACAACTCATGTCGCGAGAGCGCGAAGCTACATCCCCACCCCCGCTGTCATCGCCCGATTTAATCGGGCGACCCAGTACGCCGCGGCCTCTCGGCTCAAGCACCAGCGTCTCTGGAATACTGGATCCCCCGCATGCGCGGAGGACGACACCGATTGTTTTGCGAGATCTTGCAACAAACTCGGTGTCGTCCCGGCGAAGGCCGGGACCTATAGCCACCGAAGATCATTGTCAGGCCCCGCCGGAATGACGAGTCCCTTCAACAACATCCGCCGCGGCGTATGGGTCCCGGCCTTCGCCGGGACGACGAGGGGAGAGACGGTAAATTATGTGACGTCACGCAGCAGGCCGGTTTCATGAAGGTGAACGCAGAATTCACCGGCCATTCAGATCGGCGCCATCAGACTTGCGCTGCAGGTCGTCCAACTCTGCGAAAGGGAGATGTCATGGAACGTCGGGATTTTCTCAGGATCGCCTTCGGTGTCGCCGCGGGCACCGCGGCCTTCGCCAGCGCTGCGGAGGCGGCGCCGCTCGCGCCGCATCCGCTCAACCAGGATGCCCAATTGCCGACGGCCGGGGATGCGCGTCCCGCCGTCACCACGGACGCGGAAGTCGCGCGCCTCAAGCCGGAAGAGGTGCGCTGGCATCATCGTCATGGCGGCTGGCATCATCGCCACTGGCACCGGCGCTGGCATCACCGGCACTGGGGCTGGCATCGCCGTCATTGGCGCCGGCACTGGCGTCATCATCACCGGCACTGGTGAGATATCGGACTTGAGTGAACCGCTTTTGGCGTGCTCGTCGCAAAAGAAAAACCCCGCACGTGGCGGGGTTTTGTTTGCTCGGATCGCGCCGCGCTCAGATCGGACGGCAACGGCCGGCGCGCCACATGAAGCCCGGGCCGCAGCCGCGACCGCGCGGCACCACCACCACCGGGCGTTCGACGACGACGGCGCCGGGGACAACGACGACGTCACCGCGATTCCTGGCGCATCCGCCATAGGGGCCGCGATGGAAGCCGGGGCCGCAACCGCCGGCAGCCTCAGCTGCGCTCATGCCGGCGAATGCGGTCGTCACCAAAACTGCTGCTGCAAAAAGATACTTCATGGTCTCTCCTTTGATATGGGCCGCGCCGCGGCACCGCAACAAACTTTCACTCTACCGATTCGCCCGGCCGGATCATTGCAGAAGCCGTGCCCGATGTCGCCGACCATAATCTTGCGGGCTGAATGCGACATGAATGTTGCGGGCCATCATGTCGCGAGGCATGGCTGCGTCAGCACGCCGCAAGGAGGCCGAGTAACAATTCGTCATATTTCGCAGCCACGAGAAACGATGCGCGGCGCATTCATCGCCATCGACACGAAATGCGCGCGGTTATTCATCCGCCCCGAACAGCGCCGCAAAGCGCTTCTCGCCGTTGCGCGAGAAGTTGACCACGCGGCTGCCCGGCACAGCGTCACGCGCCGCCCATTTCAGCTCGGTGAAGCGGTCCATCAGCGCGGCGCCGAGCGTGCCGGCGAGATGGTGGCGCCGCTCGCTCCAGTCGAGGCAGGCCTTGCACACCGGACGGCGCGGATGCGTCAGCGCATCGGCGTCGATCTGCAGCTGTTCGGCCATGAAGCGCTTGCCGTCGCCGGTCAGCTCGATCGCCTGCTTGCTCTGGCGCACCAGCCTCTGCCGCTTCATGCTGTCGAGCATCTGCACGCCGAGATCGCCGGCGAGGTGGTCGTAGCAGATGCGGGCGCGGCGCAGCGCCGGATCCTTCGGCCCGGTGCGCACGCGCATGTGGCCGGCGCGGGCGGCGATGCCCTGCAAGCCTTCGAGCACGCTGGCGACGTCGGGGCCGGTGAGACGGTAGTAGCGGTGGCGCCCCTGCTTCTCCGGCTCGATCAGTCCGCCGGCTTCGAGCTTGGCAAGATGCGAGCTCGCGGTCTGCGGCGTGACGCCGGCTTCCTGCGCGAGCTCACTCGCGGTCAGCGCGCGGCCGGTCAGGAGCGCGGTCAGCATGTTGCAGCGGGCGGGATCGCCGACCAACGCGGCGATCCGGGAGATGTCGGGTCCGGATTTCATAGTTCGATGATAGCCGAAGCATCGACGTCGGGCAAGGCGGTAGTCTCTCACCATGCCGTCATTGCGAGGAGTGTCATCATGACCGTCACCGTCTTCATTCGCTACCAGCTCGATCCGTTCAAGCGCGCGATGTTCGAGCAGTATGCGAAGAACTGGCTCTCGATCATCCCGCGCTGCGGCGGCGATCTGCTCGGCTACTGGATGCCGCATGAGGGCACCAACAACATCGCCTTCGCGCTGATCTCGTTCGAAAACCTCGCCGCCTACGAGGCCTATCGGGCACGGCTGCGCCAGGACAGCGAGGGCATGGCGAATTTCAATTTCGCGGAAGAAAACCGCTTCATCCTGGCGGAGGAGCGGACCTTTCTGCGCAAGGTCGAGCTATAGTCGGCTCACAACGACAATTTGCGGAGGCGCCCATGATCGCCGTGATCTTCGAAGTCTGGCCCAAGCCGGATGAGCGGCAGCACTATTTCGACCTCGCCGCCGAACTGAAACCGATCCTGCAGCAGATCGACGGCTTCATCTCGGTCGAGCGGTTCGAGAGCATCACCGAGAAGGGCAAGTTCGTGTCGCTGTCGTTCTTTCGCGACGAAGCCGCGGTCGAGGCCTGGCGCAACACGATCGAGCATCGCCGCACCCAGGCCAAGGGCCGTGCGAAGATCTTCGAGAACTACCGCTTGCGGGTCGCAAGCGTGATGAGGGATTACGGTCTGAACGAACGCGATCAGGCGCCGAAGGACAGCCGCACGGTTCACGAGAAGCACTAGCGCGCGGATGGCCGCGTGCCTATCTCTGCGCGGCCAACTCAACCGGGAGAGAACGATGCCAGTGACAACTGCTGACAAACGTACCACCTTCAAGAAGATGCACGAGAGCGGATGCTTCATCATTCCGAACCCGTTCGATGTCGGCAGTGCGCTGGCGCTCCAGCATCTCGGCTTCAAGGCGCTGGCCTCGACCAGCGCGGGCTTTGCCTGGACCATCGGCAAGCCCGACAACGACGTCACCGTCGACGACGTCTGCAATCATCTCACCGCGGTGTGCGCGGCGGTCGATATCCCCGTCAATGCGGACTATGAGGACGGCTTCGCGGTCGAACCAGAGAAAGTCGCCGTCAATGTCGCGCGCGCAGTCAAGACCGGCGTCGCCGGGCTCTCGATCGAGGATTTCACCGGCGATGCCGCCAATCCGCTGTTCGAGCATAAGCTTGCGGTCGAGCGCATCAAGGCCGCGCGCAAGGCGATCGGCGACAGCGGTGTGCTGCTCACCGGCCGCTGCGAAGCCATCCTGCGGGGCGTCAAGGATCTGAAGCTGGTGATCGAACGGCTGCAGGCCTACGCGGATGCCGGAGCCGATGTGCTCTATGCGCCGGGTATCGGGACCAGCGAGGAGATTGCCGCGGTCGTGAAGGCGGTGGCGCCGAAGCCGGTCAATCTGTTGATCGGCGGTGCCTCCGACCTGTCGCTGCAAAAGGTCGCCGAACTCGGCGTGCGCCGGATCAGCGTGGGCGGCACGCTGGCGCGGATGGCATGGACCGGCGTCATGAAAGCCGCCAAGGAGATGGCCGAGAAGGGCACTTTCACCGAATTCGCCAATGGCTATCCCGGCGGCGAACTCAACAAGATGTTCAAATAGACGACGCAAACAAGCAGCGGGCCGATTGGCCCGCTGCGCGTCGTAGGTGTGTTGGAGCAGATTACTGGTTCTTGTCGCCGGTCGAATTGGACGGCGTGGCCGAACGGTCGATGTCCTGGCCGGTCGGCTTGGCGGCGGGAGGAGCCGCCGGCTGTGCCGGCGCAGCACCGGTGGTCATGCCGGGCTGGCCATTCGGCTTCGGCGTCACGTCACGCATGCCCGGAGGGGCTCCGGCCGGATTGGCGGGCTGGGTCTGGGCGGTCTGGGTCGACGGCGTGGTCTGGGCCTGGTTCACCGACGTGTTATTCAGCCCATAGAACAGCGCACCCAGCACGACCGCGATCGCAACTGCGAACATTGCAATCTTGGTGGCGCTGGCCGGGCCTTCCTGAAGCTCCGGATCCGGCTGCAGCTCGTTGTCGAGGCTGTTGAAGCGTGCCTGACGCCGGGCCTCTTCATCACTCATACTGGCGCGGTACGGATCGTTGGGATCGTAGGTCATTGATTCGTTCCTCCGTTAGCACCCCAAAGCTAAACGCCATGGACAATCGCTGGCGCCGGAGGATGTTCCGCGCCAATGTTGCAACCCGTTCATGATGGAACCGGCGATTCCCGGTTCCATGCCGTTCCATGGGGCATTTTGCGATGTGGACCCTGCCGCCCACCGATTCCGTGCTGCACCTGCTCTCGTTCATCGCGGTTGCGGCGCAGTCGATGACGGCGGCGCTCGCGGCAGGCAAGCGGAGCATGGATTGGGCCGGCGTCTGCATGCTCGGCGCCATCACCGCGCTCGGCGGCGGCACCATCCGCGACGTGTTGCTCGGGCATTACCCGCTGCTCTGGGTCGCGCATCCGATCTATCTCGTGATCGCGGGCGTGGCGGCCTTCATCACCATCCTGCTGGCGCGGCTGGTGGTGAGGCTCAATCTCGCCTTTCTGGTGCTCGATGCGATCGGGCTCGTGGTGTTCACGATGGCCGGTTGCGACGTGGCCTGGCAGGTCGACGCGCCGCTGGCGATCGTGATCGTCTCCGGCATGATCACGGGCTGCGCCGGCGGCGTGCTGCGCGACATCCTCTGCAACGAGGTGCCGCTGCTGTTCCGCAGCGAGCTCTACGCCAGCGTCTCCGTGGTCACCGGCCTGTTCTATGCGACCGCATTCGGCTTCCACCTCAACGACACGCTCTGGACCGTATTGACCTTCGCGCTCGGTCTGAGCTTCCGGCTGCTTGCCATCCGCTACAAATGGGAGATGCCCAAGTTCGTGTTCGGCGACGTGGAGCGGTGAACCGCTATTTCGTCTTCCGCGCCGCCGCGACGTCGTCCGCCGTCACCGCCGTGGCCGCATTGCCCCAGGCGTTGCGGATGTAGGTCGCGACGTCGGCGACCTCCTGGTCGGAGAGTTTTGGATAGGCCGGCATCGAACCCGAATTCGGCGCCCGCGGCGTGGTCACGGTTTGCGCGCCGTCGAGGATGATGCGCAGCGTGCTCGCCGGGTTGGCCGACTGCAGATTGGCGTTGCCGGGCAACGGCGGATAGACCCGCGGGCTGCCGGAGCCGTCGACTTCATGGCAGGCGACGCAGGCCCCGCGATAGATGCGCTCGCCGTCGCTCATCTGCGCGGGCGAGGGCGGAGCGACCGCGGGCTCCGGCGCACCGGGGGGCAGGCTCTTGAGATAGACCGCGATGGCGCGCACGTCGGCATCGCCCATCTTCGAGGTCGAGTTGACGACGACCTCCGACATCAGGGGACCGGCATGGCTGTGCCCGTTGCGGCCGCTCTGCAGGTACTCGACGATATCGTCGACGCTCCAGGATTTCAGCCCGCCGCGCGTGGCGCCATCGAGCCTTGGTGCGAACATGCTCTGGACCATGCTGCCGCCGAACGGCTGGTGGCGCTTGTCGGCGCCGAAGGCGTTCTTCGGCGTGTGGCAGGCGCCGCAATGGCCGAGGCCCTCGACCAGATAGCGGCCGCGATTCCACTCCGCGCTCCTGCTCTGGTCCGGCTGCAAGATTCCTGGTGTGAAGAACAGCGCATTCCAGGCCCGCATCAGCACCCGATAGTTCAGCGGCCAGCGCAGCTCGGGCGGTGGCGCAGTGTTGCTGACCGGCGCCTGCGTCCCGAGATAGGCGCGGATCGCGAGGATATCGTCGCGGATCAGCCTGGTGAAATAGGGGTAGGGGAAGGCGGGATAATAATGTGCGCCGGTCGGCGAGACCCCGGTGCGCAGCGCGCGGACGAACTCGTCATTGCTCCAACCGCCGATGCCGGTATCGCGGTCGGGGGTAAGGTTCGGCGAGAACACCGCGCCGAATGGCGTGTCGATCCGCTTGCCGCCGGCGAACGGCTTGGCGGGGTCGGCCGTATGGCAGCCCGCGCAGTCGCCGGCGACGGCGAGCGCCTTGCCGCGGGCGATCACATCGTCGGACGGCTCTGCCGCACGCGCAGGCGTCGCAAATGCACCGCACAAGATGAGAGCCGCCAGAATCGCCGTCGCCGCTCGATATCGCCGCTGCATTCATCCACCGTTCGATCTGCCGGACGCGTCACGCCGTTTCGTCGCAAGCCTGTCCTGCGACAGAAACCGAAACGTGGCTGCGATACTCCCGGCACGAAATTGCGATTTTTGCGGGCCGGCTGTCATGGCTCAGAATTGTGCTGCGCGAGGCGGAAAATCCGACATAGACTGGTTCTAACAAGCTCGGATGACTAGCTAAAACAAGTCGTCGCGACCAAGGAAAGAGGGCTAAATGGGAATCAACCAGGGTCCTATCAGTCTCGACCAGAAATACACCCAAGGCACCGGCCACGTCTTCCTGACCGGCATCCAGGCGCTGGTCCGCCTGCCCATGGCGCAGATCAGACGCGACCGCGCCGCGGGGCTGAACACCGCGGGCTTCATCTCCGGCTATCGCGGTTCCCCGCTCGGCGGCTACGACCAGCAGCTGTTCGCCGCCCGCAAGCATCTCGAGCAATACAACGTCAAATTCCAGCCCGGCGTGAACGAGGATCTCGCGGCGACCGCGGTCTGGGGCTCGCAGCAGCTCGGTCTCTCGCCAGGTGCCGCATACGACGGCGTGGTCGGCATCTGGTACGGCAAGGGTCCGGGCGTCGACCGCTGCGGCGACGTGTTCCGCCACGGCAATGCGGCGGGTTCGGCCAAGAATGGCGGCGTGCTCTGCCTGGCCGGTGACGACCATGGCGCAAAATCCTCCACCGTCCCGCATCAGTCCGACCACGCCTTCATCTCCGCGCTGATGCCCTACCTTTACCCCTCCAGCATCCATGAAATGATCGAGATGGGCCTGCTCGGCATCGCGATGTCGCGCTATTCGGGCTGCTGGGTGGGCATGAAGGTGATCACCGAGACGGTCGAGACCACGGCCGAGATCGACCTCACCGACGAGATGACGCCGTTCGTGATCCCGACCGATTTCGAGCTGCCGCCGGGCGGCCTGAACATCCGCTGGCCCGATGACCGCTTCGAGCAGGACCGGCGCTTGCAGAACTACAAGGGCTTTGCCGCGATCGCGTTTGCCCGCGCCAACAAGGTCAACCGCATCACCATGGATTCGCCGAACGCGCGTTACGGCATCATGGCTTCGGGCAAGAGCTACGAGGATATCCGCCAGGCGCTGCGCGAGCTCGGCATCACGCCCGAGATCGCCGCCAAGATCGGTATCCGCCTCTACAAGATCGGCATGCCCTGGCCGCTGGAGCCGGAAGGCGTGCGCAATTTTGCCGTCGGCCTGGAAGAGATCTTCATCGTCGAGGAACGCCGCGAGATCGTCGAGAACCAGGTCAAGCAGGAGCTGTTCAACTGGCGCGACGATGTGCGTCCCCGCATCGTCGGCAAGATGGACGACCACGACAAGCGCTTCCTGACCTTCGCCGCCGAGCTTTCCGTTGCATCGCTTGCGAGCTCGCTCACGGAGCGGCTGGTTCGACTTAATCTCAATCCCGAAATCGCCGACATGCTGCGCGCCAAGGCCGACTGGTTCAACGGCCGGCAGGCGACGCAGATGCAGGCCACCGCGCCGGTCACCCGCGTGCCGTATTTCTGCTCGGGCTGTCCGCACAACACCTCGACCAGGGTGCCGGAAGGCAGCCGCGCGCTCGCCGGCATCGGCTGCCACTTCATGGCGCTGTGGATGAACCGCTCGACCGAGACCTTCACCCATATGGGCGGCGAAGGCGTGCCGTGGGTCGGCATCGCGCCGTTCACCAAGGAGAACCACATCTTCGCCAATCTCGGCGACGGCACCTATTTCCATTCCGGCATTCTGGCGATCCGCCAGTCGATCGCCTCGAAAGCCAACATCACCTACAAGATCCTCTACAACGACGCGGTCGCGATGACCGGCGGCCAGCGCCACGACGGCGATCTCTCGCCGCAGCAGATCACCTTCCAGCTTCACGCCGAAGGCATCCGCGAGATCTATCTGGTCTCGGAAAATCCCGATGCCTATCCGGCCGACAGCATCGCGCCCGGCGTCAAGCTGTTCCATCGCGACGAGCTCGAGAACGTCCAGAAGATGTGCCGCGACACCAAGGGCACCTCGGCGATCGTGTTCGTGCAGACCTGCGCCGCCGAGAAGCGCCGCCGCCGCAAGCGCGGCCTGATGGAGGATCCGCAGCGCCGCGTGCTGATCAATCCGGCCGTCTGCGAAGGCTGCGGCGACTGCTCGGTGCAATCGAACTGCATCTCGGTCGAGCCGCTGGAGACCGAATTGGGGCGCAAGCGCACCATCAACCAGTCGACCTGCAACAAGGACTATTCCTGCGTGAAGGGCTTCTGCCCGTCCTTCGTCACGGTCGATGGCGGCAAGCTGAGGCAGCGCGCGCCCACCGAGCTTGGCGATATCGGCGCCTTGCCGGAGCCGGCCTCAAAGCCCACGCTCGACAAGCCCTACAACATCGCCGTCGGTGGCGTCGGCGGCACCGGCGTGCTCACGATCGGCGCGCTGCTCGGCATGGCCGCCCATATCGAGGGCAAGGCCTCGATGATCCTCGACATGTCCGGCCTTGCGCAGAAGGGCGGTGCGGTGCTGAGCCATGTCCGTCTCTCCGAGCACACGGCCGACGTCACCTGCTCGCGCATCGTCACCGGCACCGCCGATCTCGTGCTCGCGGCCGACGAAGTGGTGGCAGCGTCCAAGGATACCATCACGCTGTGCGACGCGACCCGCACCGTCGGCATCATCAACAGCCACGTGATCCCGACCGCGGACTTCATCCTCAACCGTGACTTCAATTTCCAGACCCGCAAGGTCAACAGCGTGCTGGAAACGGAGATGCGCAAGGACTCCGCTTTCGTCGATTTCACCAAGCCGGCCGTGGCGCTGCTTGGCGACTCCATCGCGACCAACATCATGATGATGGGCTTCGCCTATCAGCGCGGCCTGCTGCCGTTGTCGGCGGAGGCGATCGAGAAGGCGATCGAGGTCAACGGCGTATCGATCAAGATGAACACCGAGGCGTTTCGGCTCGGGCGGCTCGCCGCAGCCGATCCGGCACGGCTGGCCGCGATGATGAAGGGGCAGGACGACGACGTCGCACCGGCGAAGACGCTGGATGCGATGTCGCTCGACGAGATCGTCACCCACCGCATGGGGCTGCTGACCGACTATCAGAACGGGCGGCTGGCAAAGCGCTATCGCAAGCTGGTCGACCAGGTGCGCGACGCCGCGACCAAGGGCGGCTATGGCGAGGCGCTGCCGCGGGCGGTCGCGATCAACTACGCAAAATTGCTCGCCTACAAGGACGAATACGAGGTGGCGCGCCTGTTCACCGACGGCCGCTTCGAGAAGCAGCTGCGCGACCAGTTCGAGGGTGAGTACAAATTCTCCTTCAATCTGGCACCGCCGATCCTCGGCGGCGGCCTTGATGCACAGGGCCGGCCCAAGAAGCGCGCGTTCGGTGCATGGATGATGTCGGCCTTCAGGGTGCTGGCGCGCTTCCGCTTCCTGCGCGGCACGCCGCTCGACATCTTCGGCTACAACGCCGATCGCGAGCTCGAGCGCAACCTGATCGCGGGCTATGAGAAGGACGTCGCAACGGTGCTCGGCCTGCTGTCGCCGCTCAACCACGACATCGCCGTCGAGCTGTTGTCATTGCCGGACCGCATCCGCGGCTATGGTCCGGTCAAGGAGAAGGCGATCGAGGAGGCAAAGGTCCGCTACGCGCAACTCGCCGCCGACCTCGCCAACCCACCGCCCGCGCCGCGGCAATTGGCGGCGGAGTAGACGTGGTCCGTAGGATGGGTGGAGCGAAGCGATACCCGTCACTGGCGCCGCGGATTCGGATTGATGGGTTTCGCTTCGCTCTACCCATCCTACGCAGGTGGTTGGCGAAGGGTAGCCCACCAGCTCGCCTCTGAAACGGTGGTAGGCTACGCTTGGTCTAACCCACCCCTACGATTTCTGATGGGACGCTTCCGCTTTGCAGCGGGTGACGCAGTTGCGGCCAATCGGTCTATGCAAGTTGCGGTAACTACGCGCCGCGGGTAGAGAGGGCCACCAGGGCAGTCGTCGGATGCGGGTTGGTCATTATGACATTGCGCGGTTTTCTGATTTTGGCCTTCGTCATCCCCGCACTGGTGGCGCTGGGACTTTACTGGAACGAGCAGACAATCGAGCGTGTGATGCGTGATGGCTACGCCACCACGGGAACCATCACGTCGGCGGCGGAAACGCCGTCCAGGTTTCCCATCTCATTCGACGGCGGATGGCCCCATTACATCGATGAACATCTGTCGATCGGGTTACGGTGGGTTGGCAAAGACGGGGTCGAACGAACGCGGACGGGAATTGGGGTGAGCAGCGCGTTTGCGGCGCGCATTCTGGTCGGCAATCAAGTCAGGCTTGTACCGCTAGCCATTCGCGTGATCGACGACGATTCGTCTGCCCCGGTCATCGTCGAGGACGCAAGTGACCGCTTGCATGATATCCGGTCGCAATTCGGCTTCATGCGGACGCTGGCGACCGTCTTCGCAGTCGCGCTGGCTGCCCTGATCGGTTGGCAGAAGTGGTCGGCGCGCAAGAGCGGTCCCGATCGGACAGCGGTCGGACATGGGAAGCAACGGAGGTTTCCCGTTTACCTGGCGCTGTTGACGGCCCTGATGGTTCCGTTCGGCGCCTTCATGCTTGTCAGCGCCTATTTTGAACAGAGCGCTGTCACCGAGATGCTGGACCACGGCGATGAGGTCAACGCAGATATCACCCGAGCCTATCGTGAAGTACGGAAGGCTGGCGAAGCGCCAAGCTATCTCGTCACATTGGCATGGAACGACAAGAGCGGGCAGAAGCGAGCCTACGGTCCGACGCATGTCAGCGCGGCCTTCTGGCGGCAGATCACGCGCAACGACATCCAAACCGTGACGCAAACAAAGATCCGCTACCTCAACGACAGGCCGGACGCTCGCCCCCTCATCGTCGCCGATGCGGCCGAGCGCACGCTTCAGGACAATGTGGGAGTGAAGAGCGGGGCGGGCTTTCTGGCGATTGGTCTGATCCTGGCCGGACTGACGGTATGGCGTTTTCGCGCGAGCGCGAACACGCCGCGATCGATGGACGCTCAGAGCCCATAAGGGCATTGCCAGGCTGATGCCACGCGCCGCAGTCTCGCCCGACGGAATATTATCGCGCTTGCCAAGGCCGCTACGGCGGTTCAGAAAAACGCTGGAGTCAAGAAACGTCAGCGGAGAGCGATTTGACCATCAAGGGCAAGGCCTACATTGCCGGGATCTATGAGCATCCCACCCGGCACGCACCGGATAAATCCACCGCGCAACTTCACGCCGAGGTCGCCAAGGGCGCAATCGAGGATGCCGGGCTCAGCAAGGACGATATCGACGGCTATTTCTGCGCCGGTGATGCGCCGGGCGGGCTGTGGCCGATGGTCGATTATCTCGGTCTCAACACCAAGAAGCTGCGCCATATCGATTCCACGGAGACCGGCGGCTGCTCCTACCTGATCCATCTCGGCCATGCCGCCGAGGCGATCGCCGCCGGCAAATGCTCGGTCGCGCTGGTGACGCTCGCCGGCAAGCCGCGCACCGGTCCGATGCCACCGCGCGCCTCCGGCGCCGAAGCCGATTTCGAATCTGCCTATGGGGCGACCACGCACAATGCCTACGGCATGTGTGCCATGCGTCATATGCACGACTACGGCACCACGTCGGAGCAGCTCGCCTGGATCAAGGTCGCGGCCTCGCATCATGCGCAGTACAATCCGCATGCGATGCTGAAGGAAGTCGTCACGGTCGAGGACGTCCTGAACTCGCCGATGATCTCCGATCCGCTGCACCGGATGGATTGCTGCGTCGTCACTGACGGCGGCGGCGCGATGATCGTCACCACGCCGGAGATCGCGAAAAGCCTGAAGAAGCCGCTGGTGCGGCTGATCGGTCATGGCGAGGCGGCGAAGGGTCCGCGCGGCGGCAAGGATCTCGATCTGACTTACTCCGCCGGCGTGTGGTCCGGTCCGCGCGCCTTCGAGGAAGCCGGCGTGACGCCGAAGGACATCAAATACGCCTCGATCTATGACAGCTTTACCATCACCGTCTTGATGCAGCTCGAGGACCTCGGCTTCTGCAAGAAGGGCGAGGGCGGCAAGTTCGTCGCCGACGGCAACCTGATCTCCGGCGTCGGCAAGCTGCCGTTCAACACCGATGGCGGCGGACTGTGCAGCAACCATCCCGTCAACCGCGGCGGCATGACCAAGATCCTCGAGGCGGTGCGCCAGTTGCGCGGCGAGGCGCATCCCAAGGTGCAAGTGAAGAATTGCGATCTCGCGATCGCCCACGGCACCGGTGGGCTCCTTGGCGTTCGCCACGCCGCCTCAACCTGCATTCTGGAGCGTGCGTGATGTCCGAAGCGAAGAAGTACAATGCCCCGGTGACCAATCCGGAGACCGCGCCGTTCTGGGAAGCCGCCAAGGCCGGCAAGTTCATGATCAAGCGCTGCACCACCTGCGGCGAAGCGCATTATTTCCCGCGCGCGATCTGCCCGTTCTGCTTCTCCGACAAGACGGTGTGGGAGCAGGCGAGCGGCGAGGCCGTAGTCTACACCTACAGCCTGATGCGGAAGTCGCCGACCGGTCCCTATGCGATCGCCTATGTGACCTTGAAGGAAGGCCCGTCGCTGCAGACCAACATCGTCGATTGCGACCTGGAGACGGTGAAGATCGGCCAGAAGGTGAAGGTGGTGTGGAAGCCGACCGACGGTGCGCCGCTGCCGTTCTTCACGCCGGCCTAAGAAGTACCTTCCCCCTTGCGGGGGAAGGTGGCAGCGAAGCTGCCGGATGAGGGGTTCTCTCCGCCACAGATATGTATGTGGAGGCAACCCCTCTCCCAAGTGAGTTGGCGGCTGATGCGGTGTAGCCCTCTCCCGCAAGGGGGGAGGGCACTTCAACGGGCACCGTCGCGAAGAGAATTCAGGGAGAGAACAACAATGCCGATCGTCTACGAACAGCTGATGGCCCTGAAGAACCTCGGGCAGACATACAGCTACAGCGACCGCGAGGTGATGCTCTACGCCTACGGCATCGGCCTCGGCGCCGATCCGATGGACGAGAAGGAGCTCGCCTTCGTCAACGAGGGCGTGCTGACGCCGCGGCCCCTGAAGGTGGTGCCGACCTTCGCATCCGTCGCGGCCTGGGGCGCCGGGCCCGGCGAGATGAATCTCAACCGCGTGATGGTGGTCGACGGCGAGCGCGACATCACCTTCCACAAGCCGTTTGCGACCGCAGCCCACATCACCGCCGACTCCACCGTGCTCGACGTGTTCGACAAGGGCAAGGACAAGGGCGCGGTGATCCGTCACCAGACCGTGCTCAGGGACGAGAAGGGCGACAAGCTTGCCACGCTGGTGGCCTCGCGCTTCGCCCGCGGCGATGGCGGCTTTGGTGGGCCATCCGAAGGCCAGCCCGAGCCGCACAGGGTGCCGGAACGCGCGCCCGACAAAGTAGTCGACATCACCACGCGGCCCGACCAGGCGCTGGTCTACCGGCTCTGCGGCGACCGCAATCCGCTGCATTCCGATCCGGAGTTCGCCAAGAAGGCCGGCTTCCCGCGGCCGATCCTGCACGGCATGTGCACCTACGGCATCACCTGCCGCGGTGTGCTGCAGACCTATGCCGATTACGATCCGTCCGCCTTCAAACAGCACGTCGCGCGGTTCTCCTCGCCGGTATTTCCCGGCGAGACCGTGACGATGGAGCTGTGGAAGGACGGCAACGTGGTGTCGTTCGAAGCCAAGGTGAAATCGCGCGGCGTGACGGTGATCAAAAGCGGCAAGACGGTGCTGGCTTAGCCACGGACGACGGCCGTCGTCTCCCTCGCCCCGCTCTTCGCGGGGAGAGGTGAAGAAGAAACAAACAAGGGAGAAGAAACCATGGGATTGCTCGACGGCAAGGTGGCGCTGATCACGGGCGCGGGCGGCGGACTTGGTGAGGCCTATGCAAAACTGTTCGCGCGCGAAGGCGCGGCGGTTGTCGTCAACGACCTCGGCGGGCCGCGCGATGGTTCGGGCGCGGACACCTCGATGGCGCAAAAAGTCGTCGACGCGATCAAGGCCGAGGGCGGCCGCGCGGTCGCCAACGGCGCCGACATTTCGACACTGGCCGGCGGCCAATCGGTGTTCGACGACGCCATCAAGCATTTCGGCCGCGCCGACATCCTGGTCAACAATGCCGGCATCCTCTTGGACGAGACCTTCCACAAGGCCAAGGAAGCCAACTGGGACAAGGTGATGAAGGTGCACCTCAAAGGCACCTTCTGCTGCACCCAGCCGGTGTTCAAATGGATGCGCGACAATGGCGGCGGGGTCATCGTCAACACGTCGTCGACCTCCGGCCTGATCGGCAATTTCGGCCAGACCAACTATGGCGCCGCCAAGGGCGGCATCTGGGGCCTCTCCAACGTGCTGGCGATCGAAGGCCGCAAGTACAACATCCGGATATGGACCCTGGCGCCGGGCGCGCTGACCCGCATGACCGCGGATCTGCCGCGTTACAAGGAGAACCCAGGCGCTGCACTCGGTCCCGACGGCATCGCGCCGGCCGTGCTCTACATGGTCAGCGACCTCTCGGGTGACCAGACCGGCAAGGTGCTCGGCGTCTCCGGCCCGCGTGGCGTGCGCGAGTTGCGGATGATGGAAATGGAGGGCTGGACGCCGCCGTTCACGGGGTGGAACGCCGAGGATATCGTCACCCACGCCAACGAGATTTTCTTCTCCGAGGACGAGATCAAGAGGTCGGCGCGGCGGTTCAAATAGGGCGCACGGCACGGCTGCGGTGGCGCATTCCTGATGCGCAATGGCGCATCGGGGAATGACGCTGTATAGAGGGCGGGAACAAGCGAGGCATCCATGACAAAACTCACCGCCCAGGCCGCCGGCACCTTCGCCATTGCGCCGACCCCGTTCCACGACGACGGCCGCATCGACGAGGCCTCGATCGATCGTCTCACCGATTTCTACACCGAGGTCGGCTGCGACGGCGTCACCGTGCTGGGTATCCTGGGCGAGGCGCCGAAGCTCGATGCTGCCGAGGCCGAGCAGGTGGCGCTGCGCTTCGTCAAGCGCGCCAGGAAGCTGCAGGTGATCGTCGGCGTCTCGGCGCCGGGCTTTGCGACCATGCGCTCGCTGGCGAAGAAGTCGATGGATGCGGGCGCCGCCGGCGTCATGATCGCGCCGCCGCCGCACCTACGCACTGACGACCAGATCATCGCCTATTTCAAGCAGGCGCAGGAAGCCATCGGCGACGATATTCCCTGGGTGCTGCAGGATTATCCGCTGACGCTGTCAGTCGTGTTCACGCCTGCCGTGATCCGCAAGATCGTGATGGACTCACCGTCCTGCGTGATGCTCAAGCACGAGGACTGGCCGGGCTTGGAGAAGATCTCGACCCTGCGCAACTTCCAGAAGGACGGCTCGCTGCGGCCGCTGTCGATCCTGGTCGGCAATGGCGGCCTGTTCCTCGACTTCGAGATGGAGCGCGGCGCCGACGGTGCGATGACCGGCTACGCTTTCCCGGAACTCCTGATCGACGTCGTCAATTTGTCGAAGGCCGGCAAGCGCGATGCCGCGCACGACCTGTTCGACGCTCATCTGCCGCTGATCCGTTACGAGCAGCAGCCCGGCGTCGGGCTGACCGTGCGCAAATACGTGCTGCAGAAGCGCGGCATCATCTCCTCCAGCGCGCAGCGCAAGCCGGGCGCGGTGATCACGCCGCAGGCGAGGGCGGAGGTCGACTATCTCCTGTCGCGGGTGGCGCGGGTCGATCGCCGCGCCAATCTGCAACCGCAGTCCAGCGCGGCGGGTTAGTCATGGCCGAGATCGTCGCTCCGCGTCTGGCGTCCACGGTGCTGCTGCTGCGCGACGGCGCGGCGGCGTCCGAAATCGAGATCTTCATGATGGTCCGCCATCACCAGATCGAGTTCAACTCGGGCGCGCTGGTGTTTCCCGGCGGTAGCGTCGACAAGAACGACAAGGAGATCGCGGCCAATCCTGCGCTCTATTCGGGCGGCGAGGGGCTCGATGCCGATGCGTTGGGCTTCCGCATCGCCGGCATCCGCGAGACCTTTGAAGAAAGCGGCATCCTGCTGGCGCGGCCGAAAGGATCGAACGATCTGGTCGCTGCGAAGCGTGCCGCCGAGATCGCGCTCGCCCATCGCGCCGAGCTGAACGAAGGCAAGATCACCTTCCTCAAGGTGCTGACCGACAACGGCATGGTGCTCGCGCTCGACGCGCTGGTGCCCTACGCACACTGGATCACGCCGGAGGGCATGCCGAAGCGGTTCGACACCTGGTTCTTCCTGGCCGCCGCGCCGCCCGAACAGCTCGGCGCCCATGACGGCAAGGAATCGACCGACTCGATCTGGCTGTCGCCGCGCGAGGCGCTGGAGGGCGGCGAGAGCGGCCGCTTCAAGCTTCCGTTCCCGACCACGCGCAATCTGATCCGGCTCGGCAAGCAGCCGAATGTCGGCGCCGCGCTCGCCGACAGCAAGGGCATGTCGATCGTCGCCGTGATGCCCGTGATGACCAAGACCGCCACCGGCCGCCAGCTCCGCATTCCCAAGGAAGCCGGCTACGACGGCGAAGTGTTCGAGGTCGGCGCGCTGGGGTAAGCGGTCATCCTGAGAGATCGGGAGTGGATGGCCCCTAGGCGCTGCAAAACATTCGCCGTCGTCCCGGCGAAAGCCGGGACCCATAACCACCAATGTTCATTGTTGCGCGACGCCGGGGCCACAGCTTTTTTCAACAACACAACCCTGTGGCTATGGGTCCCGGCTTTCGCCGGGACGACGAGGGGAAGAGAGCCGCTTTCACACTTCGGCCGATAGCGAAGTATCTTCGCCTCGGACCGTTGTAGCTTCCGTCTCGCTCAACGAGACGGAATCTCCGCCCATGACCACCAATCCGCGCCAGCCCGGCATGGCCTTCGAGCTGGCGCTCTTGCTTGGGCTTGCCACCCTCTGGGGCGGCTCCTACACCTTCATCAAGCTTGGGGTCGCGACCATCCCGCCGATCACGCTGATCGCGGCGCGCACGGCGATCGCTGGCGCTCTGCTGCTCGTCATCATGCGGATCCGCGGCGTGGCAATGCCCGCGGATGCTGCGACCTGGCGCCGCTTCATCTTCCAGGCCTGCCTCAACAGCGTGATTCCGTGGACCCTGATCGCCTGGGGCGAGCGCTTCGTCGATGCCGGGCTTGCCACCATCCTCAACTCGGCCTCGCCGATCTTCACCTTCCTGCTTACCGCGCTGGTGACGCGCCACGAGGCGGCGAGCCCGCGAAAGCTGTTCGGGGTGATGTCAGGCATGGCCGGCATCTGCCTGATCGTCGGCGTCGATGCATTCAACGATCTTGGCACCGGGATCGTGGCCGAAACCGCCATCGTCGTTGCCACGATCTGCTATGCCTGCGCTGCGATCTTCAGCCGCGGCTTCAAGGGGCTCGATCCGATGGCACCGGCGGCCGGTTCGCTGCTCGCAGGCGCCGCGATCCTGGTTCCGCTCAGCCTCGCCGTCGAGCGTCCCTGGACGCTGTCGCCGTCGACAAGCTCGCTGCTCGCGCTGCTGGCGCTGGCCGTGTTCTCGACTGCGATCGCCTTCGTGATCTATTTCCGTCTGATCCAGACCCTGGGCTCGGTCGGCACCACGGCGCAGGCCTATTTGCGGGTGCCGATAGGGGTTGCGCTCAGCGTCACCTTCCTCGGCGAACGGCTGAGCCCGACGGCGTGGATTGGGCTCGCCTGCGTCGTGATCGGCGTCGCCGCCATGACGATCCCGCCGCGCAAAACGGCGACAGCCTAAAGTTTCAGCTGCCGAAACCGCCACTCGGTTCGGCTTCACGATGTCGGCCGGCGCGCTCCAGCCGGTGGTTGAGCGCCCGCGACTGAAGCTGCGCCTGTGCCGAATTCGAGCCCCGGGCCGTCCAAGGTGATGCGGATCACACCACAGCCTGCTTCTGCCCTGCAGCATGTTCCCCACGGCCCGTAATTTCCCGTATATTGCCGGCCGAACTGGACCCCGGCCTCGATCCATGACCGCTGAACTGCCGCCGAATTCGCAAGCACCGCGAGCGTTCTCCCTCTCGATCGGCCAGCTCACGTTCGGCAGCTTCCTGCTGGTGCTGGCTGTGATCATCATCACATCCACCGCCAGCGTGATCGCGATCCGGCATATCGATACGACCTTTGCCGAGCTGCAACGGCTGCAGAGCGTCGGCGATATCGCCGAAGACATCGACCGCCGCATGAACGAGCTGCGGCTGGCGGCGCGGGATTTCGTCACCGAGCCTGGTACCCATTCGGTGCAGGTGGTCGAGGCCGCGCAGTCGCTGAGCGAGATCCTGAAGAAGACCCGCATCGAACTTGCGCCCGAGCAGCAGGACATGATCGACGGCGTCACCCAGCGGCTCTCCACCTATCGCGGCGGCATCGAGCGGATCTCGGCGCTGCTCAGCCGCCGTGCCGAGCTGCTTGCCGGCCTGCCGCCGCTGCGCGATGCCTTCGACAAGGCCGTCGCAACCAGCAGCGATGCGGCGCTGGCGGCGGGGCTGTCGGAGGCCCAGAGCCGGGTCGCGACCGCGCTGCTCGCGCACAACACCTCTGCCGTCGAGCAGGCCGCGCAGAGCATGCGCGCGATGGCCATCGCCGATCCGGCTTTGCGCGGCGCCGTCGACAATTACGCCGAGGCGCTCAGCGCGGTCGCGGTGCGCGAGGGCCAGATCGCCGACATCGACAAGGAGGTGCTCGGCGAGGAGGGCCGGCTGATCCAGCGCGTCACCGAGCTGCTGCGCGAGCTCAGCGCCCGCCGCGGCCATGTGCTGTCGCGCGACTTCGCCCGCACGCTGGCCGAGGCGAAATGGCAGAGCATCGTGCTCGGCACCGCGGGCGTGCTGATCGGCCTGTTTGCGGCCGCGCTGGTGGTGCGCCGCACGGTGCGGCCGCTCGCCAAGATCGCGCGCTCGATCCGCAAGGTCTCGGGTGGCGAGAAGGACGCGTTCATCCCGGGCGCCGATCTCGACAACGAGATCGGCGATATCGCGCGCGCCGCCGAGGTATTCCGCCAGGCGCTTGTCGACGCCGACACCGCGCGCGAGGCGGCGCTGCGCGCGCTCGCCGAGCAGCGGCTCGCCGAGGAGAGCTACCGCAAGCTGTTCGAGGCCTCGGTCGAGGGCATCTACGTGACGACGCCGGGCGGCACGCTGCTCAACGCCAACCCGGCGCTGGCGCGGATGATGGGCTACGGCACGCCGCAGGATCTCATGAACGGGATCGATGACATCGCCTCCACCGTCTATGTCGATCCGGCGGCGCGGGAGCAGTATCAGGCGCTGATGCAGCGCGACGGCGTGGTGCGCGACTATGAATACCAGGTGCGATCGCGCGACGGCACCGTGCTCTGGCTGTCCGATTCCGCCACCGTGGTGCGCGACGACGATGGCCGCGAGGTGATCCGCTACGAGGGCACGGTGCGCGACATCACCGACCAGAAGCGCGCCGAGGACGCGATCGCCGAGGGCCGCCGGCTGCTGCAGATGGTCATCGACACGGTGCCCGCCGTCATCAACGTCAAGGACCGCGAGCTGCGTTACGTGCTGATGAACCGCTACATGGCCGGCATCTTCGGCATCGAGCCGCAGGAGGCGATCGGCAAGACCACCGCCGACCTGATGTCGCGCTACGGCGCGGCCAAGACCGACGAGAACGACAAGCGCGTGCTGACGGCGCGCCGCGAACTCGGCTTCTACGAGGAGGAATACCAGGACTCCGCCGGCAACATGCGGCAATGGCTGGTCAACAAGCTGCCGATCCTCGACGGGCAGGGCGAGATCGAGAACATCGTCTCGGTCGCGCTCGACATCGGCGAGCGCAAGCGCTCCGAGCAGGAGATGCGCAAGGCGAAGGACTCCGCCGAGGCCGCGCTGCGCAATTTGCGCGAGACCCAGAACTCGCTGATCGAGGCCGAGAAGCTCGCCGCCCTCGGCCGCCTGGTGGCCGGCGTCGCCCACGAGGTCAACAACCCCGTCGGCATCAGCCTGACGGTGGCCTCCGCGCTCGAGCGCAAGACCGCGCTGTTCGGCGCCCAGATCGAGCGCGGCGACCTGCGCCGCTCCAGCCTCAACGAATTCATCGACACCGCCCGCGATGCGTCATCGCAGCTGGTCGCCAATCTCAACCGCGCCGCCGAGCTGATCCAGTCGTTCAAGCAGGTCGCCGCCGACCGCAACTATTCCGACCAGCGCTCCTTCGATCTCGGCGATCTCACCGAGCAGGTGGTGATGAGTCTGCGTCCCGGCCTGCGCAAGCATAATCTGACGCTCAACGTCGATTGCGAGCCGAGCCTGATCATGAACTCCTATCCGGGGCCGTACGGCCAGGTGCTGACCAATCTGTTCCTCAACGCGGTCGCGCATGCGTTTCCGGACGGCAAGGCCGGCGAGGTCGACATCCAGGTGCGGTCCTCCGGCAAGGACAATGTCGAGGTGCTGTTCTCCGACAATGGCTGCGGCATGAGCCTCGACGTGCGCCGCCGCGCCTTCGACCCGTTCTTCACGACGCGGCGCGACCAGGGCGGCACCGGGCTCGGCCTGCACATCGTCTACAGCATCGTCACCAACCGGCTCGGCGGCCGGCTCAATCTCGATTCCGAACCCGGCCGCGGCACCCGCATCCAGATGATCCTGCCCCGCGTCGCCCCGCTGGAGCAGGCCGCGGAGTAGTTCGCGGTGGCGCCGTTTGATTCCAGCCGTGCCGCCATCGTCGTCCTGGCGAAAGCCAGGACCCATAACCACTGAGCCTGATTGTCGACGGGATCGTAGCCCCAGCGCGTCACGCAGCAATTGACAGTCGGGGTAATGGGTCCTGGCTTTCGCCAGGACGACGTCAGCCTAGTTGCACGCGCCTAGTTGATATCCGCGAGCCGGTGCAGCGTGGCGCTGAAGATCAGGCTCGCTTTGCCGACCAGCGCGGTGCCATTCATGGTGGCGCGGGTGTCGGTGAAGCTGCCGGTCACGCCGATGCCGACCGGGGCCGGGCCGCCGAACAAGGGATTGTCGGTTTCGCGCGGCGTGGTGTGGCGCTGCACCAGGACCTCGCCCTTGAAGGCATCGCCCTTCACCGTGTAGCTGCCGGTGTAATAGAGGTAGGCATCGCCGCCCAGGATCTGGCCGTCGCGGAAGAGAATCACACCACTGCCCTTGCCGACGCGCCCGTCCAGCAGGGTGACGTGAATTGAGTACAGCCCGTTCTTCATGACGTCCCATTTGCCGGCCGTCCGCGCCCACGGAAAGCCGGTTGGTTTTTTATGCCAAAGCGCGCAACCTCGTGCAATGCGGCAGGTTGATTCCGGGGGTGTCCGGAGTTGCTGTGAACCCTCGGTTCCTGCCAGTCGGTGTGACGGCGCGATGACAGCGGACCGTACGCGCGAATCAAACTGGCCCGCGAAATGCATAGCTCTGGTTGCACTGGCCGGTGAGTGCTGGAGCAAAACACATGTCAGACTGGATGGAATCCGGCGACCGTTCGGCGCGCCTATGCACGGTCAATGGAACTTGGACTCGTTCACTTCGTCTTGCACTTAGCCTTGCACTGAGCCTTGCACCGAGGCTTAGCCTCGCGGTGCTGCTGTTGATCGCGCCCACCCAAGGCACGCGGGCGCGCGATCCCGATGGGCGCTACGCCAATTCACCTCTCAAGCAATGGTTCGACGGTCTACGCAGCGGCAAGGGGCCGTGCTGCTCGGATGCCGACGGCAGCGCGGTCAGCGACGTCGACTGGGAGTCCAAGGAGGGCCACTACCGCGTGCGGCTCGACGGCAATTGGATCGACGTGCCCGACGAGGCCGTCATCACCGAGCCCAATCGCGCGGGCCGCACCATGGTGTGGCCGATCCACGGCTACATGGGCGTGACGATCCGCTGCTTCATGCCAGGCAGCATGACGTAGCGCGGGAAGGGCGCGCGTGTCTCGACACGTTCCCCGGATGCTGCGCAGCACGAAGTGATGCGCTGCTGATCCGGGGTCCAGCTGGCGACGAGGGCAGGCGGTGAGATGGGTCCCGGCACTGCGGAGCGGCACTGCGCGCCGCACCGCGTCCGGGACACCGACTAACCTTGCATCAAGTGTACTTCTTGTCGCGCTCCAGGAGCTCGATCGAGATGCCCTGCGGCCCCTGGATGAAACAGATGCGCACGCCGGGACGGATCGTGGTCGGCTCCTTGGTGAAGGTGACGCCCTTGGCCTTGATTTCGGCGGCGACGGCGTCGATGTCCTTGACCGTCAGCCCGAAATGATCGAGCCCCTGATAGGGCGTGACCGGCGGCGCGTTGACGCCGTCGCCCGGTGCGACTTCGGCGATGAACACTTTGGCGCCGCCGAGCTGGACGTCGATCCGGCCGGGGCCGCGGATGATCTCGCCGCCGAGGACGTCGCGCAGCCATGTCGCGGTCGCCTCGGGGTCCGGGCTGCGCAGATGGACATGGTCCCAGGTAACGTCCCACGTGACGGTCGGCATGGCGATCTCCTTGTTGGCGCGTCGCTTGCGATGCGGCGCTCGTTGTGAAGCTGCACAATCTAGCGACCGCCGGTCTGCGAGGCCACCCGCGATGAACGGCTGTCGCAATATTGTCGTCCCGCAATGAAACCATCACTACGGGCTGCGGTTGTCTTTGCAGCGGTGTGCGCGCCGAGGCTGGCGTGGCTGCCGCTGGGGCGAGGGCAAGGCGATGCGGATCGGCTCGGCGTCGTTTCGGAATTTCGGCACCGCACCATCAGGTGCAATCCGCCTCTGCGCGAGTCTGGCGGCGTCGCTGCTTGCGGTCGCCGGCATCGCCGCATGGTTAATGCTGCCCGAGCCGAGCGACACCGGCGACGACGATGTATCGTCGTCATCCTCCGCAATCATCCTCGCGGCGCAAACTGCATCCGGTGACACCGAGCCTGGTCAAGCCGTCGTGCAAGATGCGACGGCTCCGGCGGCCGTCGATCACGCGACGGTCGGCATCGCCGCGCCGCAAGCATCGCAGCCCGCGCCGGACGCCGCTGCCATCAAATCGCCGCTCGATGGTCTGCGGATCGCCTCGCAATCATGGCGGCGCGGCGGGCTGGGCTCGAAGGCGCTGGTTACGCTGACGCTGCGCAACCGCAATGATTTCGCGGTGAAGGATGTCGAGATCGCCTGCGCCTTTTCGCGCCGCGACGGCAGCCCGCTGACCGCGCGCAAGCGGCTGATCCCCGACACCATCGCCATGAAGAGCCGCAAGACCTATTCACAGATGTTGATCGGCTTCGTAAACATTAATGCAAGTAAGGCGAAGTGCTCGGTGGTGACCGCGAGCCGCCTCTAAACCTTCCATCGCGAAAAAGTGACCCGGCCGGGTGAACCACAAACGCCGGGCAGGAACTAACTAACATATTGCCAGTTAGGAAACGACCCGGCAGCGCGGGATGGCGCCATTTCGGGTGATCATGCGCAAACGATGAGATCGTCGCGCGATGACTGACGTCATCGCGCACGAGAGGATTTTTGTCCGCGCCTGCTTGCGCGGGGGGAGCTACCAAGATGATGCCAGTGGCGCGTTACTTCCTGTTCGTCGGCGGCGCCCTGCTCGCGCTGCTGTTCGCCGTGAATGCCCTGGTTCCGCAGGACACCGTCGTCGCCGCGACCGGCCTGTCATCCCCCGGCATCGACAAGAGCACGGTTCGCATCAGGTCGACCCAGAAATTGCCGGAGCGGGTGGTGTATGACACCAGCCTGCCGACCATCGTCCCGCCGCGGGCCAACGTCATCGCCGCCGCGGCTCCGCCGGCCCCCCGCGAGACCTCGGCGCAGGCCCGCGTCCGCGATACCTTCGCCCAGTTCATTCCGCCGGAGAAGGGTGACGCGAAGAGCCAGCAGGTGGTGGCGGAGGCCAAGCCTGTCGACCCGCCGGCCCAAGCGCGCCCCGCGCCGAAAAAGCGCAAGATCGCGCGAAGCCATCCGCCGACCCAGCTGCAACCGACCCGTCTGGCTCAGCCGAGCCCGTACCAGCCGTTCCGCGTCGCGCAACAGCAGCCGCGCTCCGGGTTCTTCGGTTTCGGGACCTGGTAGGTTCCATCTCGCCGAAATCGATCACGCCGCCGCAGCAAACGCCCGCGGCGGTGATCTGCTTTTCAACCATCGAAGCGGACGGTCAGCCGTCTGACGCGCGCGCGCTAAAGCGTGGCTAGCGCGGCAGGCGCGGGATCTTGTCGGCAAAGCCATTGTAGCAGTTCAGCCGGTCGTCCTCTTCCTTCAGGAAGCGGCATTCGTTGACGCCCTTGGCAACGGGCGCCTTCGCCTTGGGCTGCGGCTTGAAGATTTCGTCGTAGCAGTTCAGCCGGTCCTTGGTGCCGTCGTCGACGTCGCCGCAGGCCTGCAGCTTCTGCGCCACCGATTGCGGCTTGCCCGAAGCGGCCGCTGCCGCGGGCTTCGCGCCCTTCTTGGCGGCCGACTTCTTGCCGACCTGGACCAGCGGCTTGTCGCCGACCATCGGCTGCGCGGCGGCCGGCTTTGCTTCATCGGCGGGTGGCGGTGTCGTGGTGCCCTGGGCAAGCGCGGTGGCCGGGACCAGGAGCGCCAGCGCGAGGATGATATGTCTCATGTCGAAAATGTCCGAACGGCGTGATGCCTGAAGGAGGGTGCCGAGGATCGGAAAACCCCGGCAAGGGCCGTGACTTAGCGCAAGTTTTTCGCGAATCCTACCCCCGATCTGGGCCGGGTAGGGCGCGATCCACCGCCAAAACGCGCCAATTCGGCGCGGGGATTTGCTTTCGCCGGTGCGGCCGGCTATCACCACGCCATCTGTGCGACTGGCGCTTGGATGGGCCACCATCGGGGAGCGCAGAGACTGAACGCCGCGCGCCTGGGCACCGCTTCGAACCGGAGGTGCCATGACGGCGAACATTCTCGATGGGCACGCACACGCCCAGATTCTGATCGACAAGATTGCAACAGAGCTCGACCGGCTGCCCCGCGCGCCCGGACTTGCCGTGGTGCTGGTCGGCTGCGACCCGGCCAGCCAGATCTATGTCCAAAGCAAGGTCCGGATGGCCCAGCGCCTCGGCCTGCGCGGCGAGGTCGAACGTCTCGCCGATGATGCGAGCGAGGCCGATCTGCTGGCGCGGATCGCGGCGCTCAACGCGCGCGAGGATATCGACGGCATCCTCGTGCAGTTGCCGCTGCCTCGTCATATCGACGCCCTGCGCGTAATGGCCGCAGTCGATCCCGCCAAGGACGTCGACGGCCTGCACGCGCTCAACGCCGGCCGCCTGTTCCATGGCGACGATGCGCTGGTGCCGTGCACGCCGCTCGGCTGCCTGCGCCTGATCAAGTCGATCCGGCCCGATCTCACCGGCGCCCACGCCGTGGTGATCGGTAGCTCCAACATCGTCGGCAAGCCGATGGCCGCGCTGCTGCTGGCCGAGCAGGCGACCGTGACGCAGGTTCACATCCACACCCGTGACATCGAGCGCATCTGCCGGCAGGCCGATGTCCTGGTGAGCGCGGTGGGGAAGGCCGGGCTGGTGCGCGGCGACTGGATCAAGCGCGATGCCATCGTCATCGACGTCGGCACCACGCGCGTCGCGCAGGCGGACGGCGGCTACGCGGTGCGCGGCGACGTCTCCTTCGACGAGGCGGTCGAGATTGCCTCCGCCATCACGCCGGTGCCGCGCGGCGTCGGCCCGATGACGATCGCCTGCCTGATGGAGAACACGGTGAAAGCCGCCAAGGCGAGGGCGGCGCGGTTGCAGTAGCGCAAGAGATCCGATTGGACGCGCGATGCCGCTCGCGCGTCCAATCCATGACCTCCGAGGTAGTGGAAAGCCGCAGGCGATGGCCTATCGTCGCAACCGGAAACGGGAGCGGCGCGATGCTGTATGCGGACGATCTTGCCGAGGGCCAGACCTTTCAGCTCGGCAGTTACACGATCAGCGAAGCCGAGATCCTGGAATTCGCCGGACAATACGACCCGATCCCGATCCATACCGACCCGGTTGCTGCGGCTGCGGGTCCGTTCGGCCTATGGCATTGCGCTCGCGGCCGGCAAGGTGCCGCCACCGGAGGCGAAGCTCTACGAGCAGTTTCCGGAATATCCCGATCTCGCGCGAGAAGAAGGCCGCGATCGCATCACGATCCATCATGTGCTGTCGATGACGCTCGGGCTCGACTGGGATGAACTGACGATTCCCTACGGCAGCGACCTGCGCAATTCCGAGATCGCGATGGAGGCGGCCTCCGATCGCTACCGCTTCATCCTGGAGCGGCCTGTTATTGCCGAGCCCGGCACCAGATGGTCGTATTGCGGCGGCGCCACCGCGCTGCTCGGGCATCTGATCTCGAAGGGCACCGGCGAGCCGCTGCTCGCCTATTGCCGCCGCGTGCTGTTTGATCCGCTCGGATGCGGTCCGGTCGACTGGGCGAAAGGCCGTGGCGATGGCCAGTACCGCGCTGCCTCCGGCCTGCGCCTGTTGCCGCGCGATCTGCTCAAGATCGGCGAACTCGCCCGCGCCGGCGGCAGGTGGGGCGGCGCGCAGATCGTGCCGCGCGAATGGCTGAAGCGATCGGCGTCGCCGGCGGCCGTGATCGAAGGCAGTTTCCGCTACGGCTATCACTGGTATCTCGGCGCCTCTGCCGCATCACCGCAGCGCGTGGAACCCTGGATCGGCGGCATCGGCTGGGGCGGCCAGCGCCTCTACATCGTGCCGGGGTTAGACCTCGTCATTGCGCAATGCTGCGGCAATTACGACAAGCCAAACCGCGAGCAGCGGCGCATCAACGACGCCATCATCAGCGACGTCGTGCTGCCCGGTTTCATCTGAGCCGTCGCGCGTCCCGCATGTTGGCCGCAGCGATGACACCGTGCCGCCATGTTGCCTGGAACACACCGCCGCGCGTGCGGTCAATGCGTCGCGCGCGGGAACGTTTCGAGGCCGGATCGGTTCGGGAGTCGAGGCTCTCGACGAGAGGGGCCAATGGGGAGACAGCCAGCTCAAACCGGAACCGAGAAGGAACAGCGCATGAAGCTCAACTCCGAGCAGGTCAAGCAGACCATGACGCAATTGAACGCCCAGGTGCTCCCCGA
This sequence comes from Bradyrhizobium genosp. L, assembly GCF_015624485.1. Classification (NCBI taxonomy): domain Bacteria; kingdom Pseudomonadati; phylum Pseudomonadota; class Alphaproteobacteria; order Hyphomicrobiales; family Nitrobacteraceae; genus Bradyrhizobium; species Bradyrhizobium genosp. L. The sequence continues at coordinate 4,556,111 of NZ_CP061378.1, read as the reverse complement.
GGATCACCCGGCCGTTGCGCAACTGAACAGCGTGTTTGGCGAGCACACGTTCTTCGTCGATACCAGCGGCCTCAAGGTGCTCGAACCCGCCGCCGCGTCCGACATGCAGGGCCAGGCCGGCGAGGTCGTGAGCCTCGCCGACTGGAGCGATCCCGAGCTGACCAGCCTGCGGCCGCACGAGCCCGAGCCGACCGGCGTGCTCATCACGCTCGAGCCGAGCAAGCATTGATTGGAGAAGCCTGGTCCGCGAACGATTGCTCGAGCATGATCCGGAAGGCGTGAAGCGGTTTTCCGAACGGATCATGCTCTCAAACCAAAGGGCTAAAGCGCGATGACAATTCAACGTCATTTCATCGCGCTTTAGCGACCGCTCGCGGACCGATTCCATCACCACCGGATTTTCCCGCGCGCACAGCCGACGCCGTGTCGCGCGCGCTCGCCTGCTGTCGGACCGATAGGCCCTTTCGTCACACCAGGAGGTGCCGAAAGTCACATGGCAAATCATCCTTGCGTGCGTATGCATCGGTTCCAGATGCGTTTCGACGCGGTGAGGGGCGAATGGGGATCGTGCGGCGCTGGACCTCTGACGAGGACGAGAAGCTCAAGGAGCTCGCCCGGGCCGGCAAGAATGCGCTCGAGATCAGCAACGAACTGACTCGCAGCCCGTCCGCCGTGCGCCGGCGCGCCGAGGTTCTGTCGGTGCTCATCGTCGCAAAGGCCTATCGTGCCCGCCCTTCCCATGTCGCCACCCATCTCGAACGGGTCGCCATCGATGCGATCCAGATCGGCCGGCCATTTCCCGCGGGCGTCGGCCCCAGCACCGTCGCTGGCATGATCGAGAAGGGATGGATCGTCCCGGAAGGGGGGCGAAAGTATCGTGTCACCGAGGCCGGCCTGGAAGCGGTGCGGCGCAAGATCCCGAGCAGCTGAGGTCCTAAGGAGGGCTCGTTCATCGGCATCGGCGCGATGAAGCGGCGGAATGGCTAGCTCAATAACGGCGCTGAATTGATCCTTCGAGGTGGTTGCGCCTAGAATGGACCAGGGCCTCGCGGAGGATGCTGGCCGTGGTCGGCGAACGCAATCTCAAGGCGCTGTTGCGGGACATGAAGCCGGAAATGCGGGACGGCGTATTCGTGTTCTGCACGATCGCCGCAGGCGAGCGCCTTCCGGCCATCGTCACGCCGTTGCTGACCTTTCATGAACAGGAAGGCATCACCCTCGTCGTGCTGCGGGACGAGGCGGAACGCGCCGGTCTGCGCCATCAATTCGCCTCGCGCCTGCTGACGCTGACGGTGCACTCCTCACTGGAGGCGGTCGGCTTTCTGGCCGCGATCTCGGCGCGCCTCGCCGAGGCCGGCATCTCCGTCAACGCGGTGTCGGCGTTCCATCACGACCACCTGTTCGTGCCTGAACACCGGGCGGATGAAGCTCTCGCCGTTTTGCAGGACCTGTCTGAGCGGGCGCGTGGGTGAGCGGGTCGGTACGGAGCCCCGTCGATGCGATCCCAGCCAGCGCGCGTCGGCCGCTACCTCGACGCGGCGAAGACGAAATTGTTGCAGTAGCCGGGTTGCTTCCAGAACCATTCGCCGACCTGCCGCTGATGGATGGCCGCGTCGAACTCCTCGATCGGATGCAGCCGTCCGTTCAGGGCGAAGCGCCCGCGATATCCGATCGCTTCCAGGTGGGCGAAAACGTCATGGACGCTGCCACCCCCGAGGTGCCGGTTCTCGCACTCGAAGACCAGGAGCGGCGCGCGGCGCTGCAGAATGCGCGCCGCGCCGCGCAGCACGTCGAGCTCGACGCCCTCGACATCGATCTTCAGCACCGATATCCGGTCATCGCTGGTGTAGAAATATTCGTCGAGCGACACCGCGGTCACGGTCGCACGCGCGTGCGGCACGTCGGGCATCACGTTCGGATTGAGCGAGGCGCCGGATTGATGCCCGTCGGGAATGCATAGCTCCCGGATGCCGGATTCGGCGGCGACCGCCTTGGGTTCGACCAGCACGTTTCGCAAGCGGGCCGAACTGCAGACCTGGGCCAGCCGGCCGGCAAGGTCTTTCTGCGGCTCGAACGCGATCACGCGGCCGGCGGGATTCCAGCGCGACAGCCAGTAGGTGAAGCTGCCCTTGTTGGCTCCGATGTCGCAGACCACGCTGCCGTTTCTGAGATGCCGCCTGATGACAGACAGCTCGGCCCGGTGGTCGCGATATCTTGCTTTCAAGCATCGAACGAAAAAACGAGACGTATCGGCGTAGGACGCTGACCGATCTGTGGTAAATGCATCCGACGCCGCCAAATGACGCGCGCCATCCATGAAATGCAACTCCTGAAACGATCGCAACTTACAGGAGGGCGTCAGGGCTCGCCAAGCCGTATTATCGCTGGTCCGCGATAATCCGGGGATGTTTCCCACGGACTGGCCAGGCGTCGGTCGGCGGGGAGGGCTCCGCCGACCGGGATCGGATCATACGCCCGCGGGCTGATCACGCAAATTCAGCTTGCTCTGGTCGCCGCCGGCCCAGGCCAGCGTCTTCGGGTCCATCACGCGAAACCACAGCGGCGGGATCGCAGCTAATCCGAACATGCCGGTGTAGCCGTTCGGCAGCCGCGGGATGTCGTCGAAATCGCGCAGCGACTGGTAGGGGCGCATCGGATTGGCGTGGTGGTCGGAATGCCGCTGCAGATGCAGCGTCATCAGGTTGGAGACGATGTGGTTGGTGTTCCAGGAGTGGCGCGGCTCGACCGCCTGGTAGCGGCCGTTCGGCAGCTTCTCGCGCAACAGCCCGTAGTGCTCGACATAATTGGCCTGGGTCAGCGCATACCAGCCGAGGAAATGATGCGCGACGATGAACGGCGCGACCTTCCAGCCGAACAATGCGATCAGCGCTGCGGCGACCACCAGCGTCAGCGCAAAGCCCTGCAGGATCTCGTTGTTGACGGACCAGACCGGCTCGCCGCGCTTGCTCAGCCGCTCGGCTTCATTGCGCCAGCCGCGCTTGAACGCGCCCGGGAGCTCGCGCAGCGCAAATGCATAGATCGATTCCCCGAAGCGCGCGCTGGCGGGATCCTCGGGGGTCGCGACCCAGGTGTGATGGCCGCGATTGTGCTCGATGCGGAAATGGGCATAACCCACCGCATTGTTGGCAAGCATGCCGAAGACGGTGTTGAGCCGATCCGGCTTGTGGCCGAGCTCGTGCCCGACCAGAAGCGCGCCGCCGTCGATGGTGCCGACACCGAGCAACAGCGCGACATAGGACCACCACGGCAGTTGCTGCGTGCCGAAGAAGGCGATCAGCGCGACGTAGTTCACCCAGGGAAACAGCACGGTGACGCGCGCAAGCCGCAGATAATAGGGATCGGCCTCCATGGCCGCGACCACCTCCGCCGGCGGATTATGCGTGTCCTCGCCGATCACGGCATCGAGCAGCGGGATCAGGCCGAAGATGAAGACGAAGGGGATCAGCGTCATCACCGGATTCTGCGTTTCCAGAAACAGCCAGTAGGACAGCAGCGGAACCAGCGGCGGAATGAAGGAGAGCATCCACAGATAACGCTTGCCGTCGCGATAGGTGATCGTCTCGCCGGCCGCATTGGTGCCCGTGAAGATCATCGCACTCCTCCCGCCGCGTTTCGAGGCAGCCTGCCGCTGCGCCGAGCATATCGCAAGGCCGGGTTGTCCCGCCAGTTCGGAGCAGGCCGGATTCGCGGCATTTTGCGCCGTCGATCAGTTCTTCATCGCCGCAGCGCAGCTCTGCTCTTGCGTACGAAGCGCATGCGGCTGCGCTGTGTTGCGGCATGCGCGACCGGCTGGCTATCGGCGCTCGAGACGCTTCCGATCAGCTCAGCGAGTCCGCAGCGCATCATAGGCGTGAGCGAGAAAGACGGCGGCGCTGAAGAACGACAGTGCAGCAACTGTGGCTTCCACCATGACACTTCCCCTTATGCTTTTGGGGACGGTTAGCAAGCCCGTGTTTCAGACGGACTTCGTGGGCAGGGAAAATGGTTTCATCGCTACCGGGCGCGGAGCCGCCGGTTCCGCGACGGTGCTCTCAATGGCGCGCTCGGAGAGATTCGAACTCCCGACCCTCGGAATCGAAATCCGATGCTCTATCCAGCTGAGCTACGAGCGCGTGAGGGGTCGATTACCAGACTTGGCCGGTGAGGGCCAGCAGCCGCGACGCGTCGCCCAGATGCGGCGTCCGCGCGGTCCGCTGGCCGTTCCCGCCTCAGAAGCAGGGATGCCGCCTGTGGTCCTGGCCGATATAGGCGGCCGAGCCGCGGTAGCACTTGTTGGTGGATGGGCCGTCGTAGAAGGCGAAGGTGCCGGCTTCGGGGCCGGGGCCATAATTGTGGAGATAGCTGATGTGGTAGGGCAGGCCCCACCAATGGGCGTGGCGGTGGTGATGCCGGTGGTGACGCGGAGTGACCGAGAGATCGGCCGCTGTCGCCGGGGTGAGGGCCGGAACGGCCAGGGACACCGCCAGGGTGATGGCGGCGAAAAGCTTGGTCTTGGTCATTGGCGGCCTCCGGACATCGACTGGAATCGGCATTTTCGCCACTTCCTGGTGTCCATTTAACCCGGAATCGGGCCAAAAGCTGCGGGAAATCAGCCACAGCGTGCCAAATTTTGCCTTTTTGCGGATGCTTAACGGATTGCCAACACAGTCCGGCCAGAGTCTTGCGGTCAGGTCCGCCCCGGATCCGCTTCCCCCGGTTTCGAACAGTCCATGCGCATCACGCCCCTCGTCCTGCTGTCGCTCGTCCTGTCGCTGGTCTTGGCCGCCGCGCCCGCGCGGGCCGACCTGCACATTACGCGCGACCATGGCGGCTATGTCGAGGAGTACAAGGCCAAGTACAAGAAGATCCGGGAGACCGGCCAGCGCGTCATCATCGACGGCATCTGCAATTCGGCGTGCACCCTGGTGTTCGGCATCGTGCCGATGAACAAGATCTGCGTTACGCCGCGGGCGAGCCTCGGCTTCCATCAGGCCTATTACGACAAGGCCTTCACCTTCGGCATCAAGGTCACCAGCCTCGAGGGCACCTCCGACCTGATGTCCTACTATCCGGATACGGTGAAGGACTGGATCCGCCGCAATGGCGGGCTCACCACCGAGATGAAGAAGATCAAGAACGGGACCGATCTCTGGAAGATCGTCGATCCCTGCCCGGACGAGTGGTAGGGCGAAGACGCTCCAGTTCTCTCTATCCGTCATGGCCGGGCTCGTCCCGGCCATCCACGTCTTCAGCATCCGCGAGAAAAGACGTGGATGCCCGGCACAAGGCCGGGCATGACGGCATAAGCGGAGCCTCAGTCCTTCGGCCTGACTTCCCCATCCGACACCAGCAGCACCGACGCCTTCGACTTGCCGAGCACGGCGGCGGCGACGCTGCCGAAATTCAGGCTGTCGCCCTGGATGCGGTCGACGCCGAGCACGACGAGGTCGGCGCTGCTCGATGCGATCTCCTGCAGGATGGCAGCCTCCGGCGCGGTATTGACGCGCAGGGTCGTCGCCACATTGACGTCGTAGCGCGCTGCGGTCGCCGCGATGTCCTTCAAAATCGCTTCCTCGCGCGCCAGCGACATGCTGGGACTGCTGCGGCGCGCGCCCTTGTCACGGGTGGTCGAGACATAGACCACCTGCAGCGGCTCGGCGCTCAAACGCGACAGCGCGATCGCGACCTCGGCGCCGCGCCGTGAGACATTGCTGCCCGAGACCGGCACCAGGATTTTCCGCGCATTCGCCGTCGGCTCCTTCAGATGCGCGGCCTTGGCGGCGGCGATCGCCAGCGGGCCGTCGAAGCCGGACGTCACGTCGTCGATCCGCCGATCGAAACCGCCATCATAGCCCGTGACCTTGTCCATGCCGACGACGAGCAGATCGAAACCCTTCCTGGCTTCCTCGGCGATTGCCTCGGCCGCAGTCGTGTCGCGGGCGCGGCTGATGACGTCGACGGTGCCGTTGCCGCCTTCGGCATCGGCCTCGGCGCTGGCCTTGGCCGCGTTGATGACGGCGGCCTCGGGGCTTTCCTCGTCGCTGCGCTGCTTCTCGGCAAGCTTGGCCTGCCGGCCGACATGCAGCACCGTGATCGGCAGGCCGCGGCCGCCCGCAATCAGCCCGGCGAGATGCGCAGCGAATTTTGCATTGGTGCTTTCGTCGACCGCGAGCAACAGCCGCTCCAGATTGGCGACGAAGCCGCGCTGCTCGTATTCCTCGCGCTCCAGCCGCTCTTTCTCGTCCGGACCGAGCGGCAGTCTCGCAAGCGCTGCGCGCAGCATCGGCGGCATCGCCATCGTGGTCAGGATCGCCATGGTCACGATCATCGAGAACATGGTCTGGCTCAGCACGCCCATCGACAGGCCGATGGTGGCGATGATCACCTCGGTCGAGCCGCGCGCATTCATGCCGCTGGCGAGCGCATAGGATTCCTGCCGCGTCAGCCCGCCGAGCGCGCCGCCGACAAAGGCGCCGCCGAACTTTCCGATGCTCGCGATCAGCACCAGCGCGGCGGTGAGCGCCAGCAGCGCCGGATCCTTCAGCACGGTGAGGTCGGCGGTCAGGCCGGCGAGGCCGAAGAACACCGGCATGAACAGGCTCGAGATCAGTCCGCGCAGCCGCTCGTCGATCTGCCGGGTCAGGATCGGGGATTCCCCGACCAGCACGCCGGCGACGAAGGCACCGAGCACGGTGTGGACGCCGATCAGATGCGTGATCATCGCCATCACGCTCATCAACAGCAGGATCACGGTGATGACCGCCGCCGAGCTCACCAGATTGTCGTTGGCCCAGCGGATCAGCCGGAACGTGAGCCGCCGGCCGATCGTGAAGCTGATGGCGAGGAAGGCCAACGTGCCGAACAGCGCCTGCGCGATCGAGGCGAGATCGAGCGTGCCGCGCGAGGCAAGGCTGAAGATGACGGCGATGATGATCCAGCCGATAGTGTCGTCGATGATCGCGGAGGCCACGATGATCTGGCCGACATTGCGGCGCATGAAGTTCATCTCGCGGACCACGACGGCGACGATCTTCACCGAGGAAATCGAGAGCGCGGTGCCGAGGAACAGGGAAGCGATCAGCCGCTCTTCCGGATGCGGCAGCAGGCTCTGCGGCAGGAATTCGCCGAGCGCGAAGCCGCAGGCGAATGGCACCGCAATGCCTGCGACCGAGATCGTCGCCGCGGCGCGGCCGACCTTGCGCACCAGCTTGAGGTCGGTCTCCATGCCCGTCAACAACAACAGCAGCAGGATGCCGAACTGTGCGATGCCGTCGACCAGCGCCTTCTGCTCGCCGGACGCCGGAAAGACCAAGGCATGCGCTGACGGCCACAGCCAGCCGAACAGGGAAGGGCCGAGCAGCAGGCCGCCGAGCAACTCGCCGATCACGGAGGGCTGGCCGATCCGCTGCATCAGTTCGCCGAGTCCGCGCCCCACCGCAATCAGGAGCGCGATCTGGGCGAGCAGGATGAACTCGGACGGCCTGGCCGCTTTGTCGCCTTCCGCATCCGCAGCCGTCACGGTCGCGAACAGGATGATCGCCGCCCACATGATCGGTTGCAGCCGCCCCCAGCGGATCACCATCGCGTCTCCGATTCTCATGCCGGCGGTGAGCTTACGCCGTCGCCGCGGCCTGATCCAACGCCCGCACTCGGAAACCGGTCCATGCGAAGCACCGCCGTGTCCGCATTGGAACCAACTCCGACCCAAACGGTTGCACCGGCATGATGCGAATGTCCCACCGTTAGCGAGCGAGGCCGCCACAGCGCGCCGGCTCGCGCGCACGGGAGGCCACGATGTCGAGATCCAACCTTTCGAAAGCGGAATTGGCGCGCAGCGTCGCCGGCGCCGCATCGGCCTTGCTGGTCAGCGGGCTCGTCTTGTTCGCCGCAGCCTACCATCTGAGCGGCGGATAGCGCGATGGCCGGGCAGGTGGCCGTCGGCCGCGACGAGGCGCGGATCGCGCGCGCTTCACAGGCAATCCAGGTCATGTCGGATCAATTGCGAAATGAACTCAATCAAGCTGCGCAGCCGATGCCGCTCAGGGAGCATGTCCGTGCGTTCGCGCGCCAAGCGCCACTGCCGGCGCTTGGCATCGCATTCCTGCTCGGCGTGATCCTGGCGCGCCGCTGAACTGCTCGCGCCTGTCGCACGCGTTCATCTACTGGATCGATAAACCTGCCGTGCCCTGATGTCATCGTTGGCCGATGTCGGATGCACGATCTCGAACCTGGCCCGGCTGAAGCGGCCGAGTCCACCAAGCTCGTAATAGCCGTCACGCGGGAGATCCTTCGTCACCTCATAGACGTGGCCCACCGAGAGCTTGTCTCGCTGCAGGGTATTGTCGACGCAGCGCACGTGAAAGATCTTTCCAGTCTCAACCATGCCTTCATCCCGAATTGTGGCGTGTCGCCGGACGCGGAGCGATCACCTCTTCGTCGGCGCCCGAAATCTGCTTCATGTGGTAGCCCGCAGGCAGCACCTGGCCCGACGCCTCGTCGGCGACGGGAACGTCGAGCACGAGCCCGGATGTCAGCGCGTGCTCCCACGCCGCTTTCTCGGTTGGAAAGGCGTGGTCGATTTGCTTGTCGCGATCGAACAACCCATAAGCCATCGTATATCCTTGTTGGGGTATCCTTCTTAACGCCGGGCCGCTCGCATATGCTCCGGCCTGACATGCTGAAAACGTTTGGTCCGAGCGGCTGTTCCTAATCCGGTTCGTCGCGAAATGTTGATCCCTCCCGGTTTTGGTTTGAGCTTCGCGACGGAATGAAGCCACTTTGAGAATAAAGAACTTGCGATCAACGATCTCAGGCAGGGCGGAACGACAAGATGACCATCAAGGCCATTCGCACCCACATTCTCGAAGCGAAGCTGTCGCAGCCCTTTGCCTATTCGCGGGCCTGGTATGACACGCGCACGGCGATGCTGGTCGAGATCGAGACATCGGACGGGCTGGTCGGGTGGGGCGAGTGTTACGGGCCTGCACGGATCACGGCCACGGTGGTCGACGGCATCGCGCCCTGGCTGATCGGCGAGGATCCGCTGCGCACCGACGTGATCTGGCGGCAGGTCTACAGCCGGCTGCGCGATCACGGCCAGAAGGGCGTCGTGATCGAGGGCCTGAGCGGCATCGACATCGCGCTGTGGGACCTCAAGGGCAAGCATTTTGGCGTGCCGGTGCACCGGTTGCTCGGGGGCGCCGAGCGGACCGAGGTGCAGGCCTATGCGACCGGGCTGTACCGGCGGAAGTCAGGCGATCCGCTGCGCTATCTCCCGGAGGAGGCGGCAGGCTATGTCGCGGAAGGGTTCCGGGCGGTGAAGCTCAAGGTCGGCTTCGGCATCACGGAGGATGCCGCGGTGACGGCGGCGGTGCGTGCTGCGATCGGGCCCGACGTCGCGCTGATGGTCGACGCCAATCACGCCTATGATGCGGTCGCCGCCATCCGTCTCGGCCGGATGATCGAGCCGCATGACATCGGCTGGTTCGAGGAGCCGGTGCCGCCGGAGGATGTCGCCGGCTATCGCGCGGTTCGCGCGGCGCTGACCATCCCGATCGCCGGTGGTGAATGCGAGTATACGCGCCTGGGATTCCGCGACCTGCTGGCATCGCGCGCGATCGACATCATTCAGCCCGACATCTGCGCCACCGGCGGCCTCAGCGAATGCAAGAAGATCGCCGACATGGCGGAGGCCTTCGGCGTCCGCATCAATCCACATGTCTGGGGCACCGGCATCGCGATCGCGGCCTCGCTGCATTGGCTCGCGGTGCTGCCGCCGCACACGCCGCCGTCGCTTGCACCGGCAGCACCGATCCTGGAGTTCGACCGCACCGAGCACCCGATCCGCCAGGCTGTGCTGCGCCAGCCGATCGAGCACGCCGGCGGCCTGGTGCGCGTGCCGGACGGACCCGGTCTCGGCATCGAGATCGATCGCGCGGCGCTGGCGCGGTTCGCGGTCGGTTAGTGCGCGGCACCGCCGCGACGATGTCCACGAACAGGCGGCGTGGCGAGATCGACGACGCCTAAGCTGTCGGCAAGGCACCCATCTCCCGCGACAATGCGAGCAGGGCCGGCCGATAGGGCGGGTGAGGATCGTCGTCGTCGGGGATCGCGCAGGAGCCGAATTCCTGCTGGATGCGCTGGATCTCCATCACGCGCTCGTTCAGCCGCTGCAGATGCTCCAGCGAGCGGGCCTTCCAGTAGCGAAACGTGTCCCGGGTGATCGCAACGAAGGCGGTGCCGAACAGCGTGGGATCGGGGACGATGGTGCGGCCAAGCAGCAAATATCTGTCGTCGCCGACGATGACGAGGGTGGCGAAGGGACGTCCCTCGCTGACCCTGAGTCCCTTGAGCGACAATTCGGAGAGCCTGCTGAAATAGGGTTCCTCTCGCCAGCGGTTGGGGTTGTCGAGGTCGACCTGAATGTTCAACGCGTCGAGGCCATAATGCGGAACCATGCCGGCCGTCTCGGGAAACCAGTCGTCGTCGAGATGGCCTTGCAGCCAGGCGCAGCTAAATCCCCGGCATTGACCCGGCCGGTGGTCGTAGATCTCGCACCCGCCGCCGGTCAGAATGTGTTTGCAGGCGGTGTTGACCGGCTTATCGAGATCGGTGATTTCGAGCACCTTGCAGCACAGTGTGCATGTCCCACACTGCCGTACCGTCGGCGTTACGGGAATGCCGAGGGCCCACACGCCGTTTTGCCGGCGGAAGAGCAGCTTCTGCTTCTCCAGCGCGCCCAACGCGCGCTCGACCTTGAGGCGCGACAGCCCGGTCGCATCGATAACGCTTCTTGTCGTTGTCGCGCCGCTCTCGACAGCGCGCACCACGACCAATGCCACTTGATCCATTGTTCTTCTTGACCGGCTTTTGTTGTGCCTGGCTTTGGTGAGCGCCAGCGGCGGATCGCCGGGGCGCCAGTTTCTCAAAATCGTCGCTGCCGAGTCCTGAGTCGACCGCCGCGTCGCGCGAGACTATCCGCGCGATCGGGACGTCGCGCCGGGTAAATCTGCATGGCATCGTTGAAGACAAATCGCCGTGATCGATGCAATAAATCGGCGCGGCATTTTCGTACCGGTGATGTTGCGCCGAGATTGGATCGCGATTCGCCATTCCGATGCGGCGGGCAATGCGTCAGATTCATGCGCTCCGGAGTATATTCTTAATTTCCGAATTTTCTCTTGACGCAGACCCCAACTCAGATGTCTAATGTTGCCGTCTCACCCGATCGAGGGGCGCTTCGCGGTCGTCATTAGTGTTGCGGTGAGATGCGGTGGACGCCGAGCGCGCGAAAGACGAAGCGCGCGCAAAGCGGACGGCGAAATCGTGCAGGCCTGACGTCCTAGTGGCAGATGTCCCTCGCAAGGCGCGTAAGCGTCTTGTCGAGCGCGGTGACACAAAAGCCCAGTCTCGCCGGGGCGAGCACGTATAAGCCGTAACCCATCGCGCAGGGAAAGCCGGGTTGTTCCCGGTTACACCTGTGGTCCTACTCCCGTGCTTTTTGTTGCACGGGACCCATGGGTGCAATCGGCACCCGGCTTTCCCTGCGCCCTCTACAAAGCGAGAGGGCGGAACGACAAGCAAAGCTCGGGCAAATCATGTCGCGAGATGGCGAAGCTGTATCCTCATCCACACCTGTCATCGCCCGGTTTAACCGGGCGACCCAGTACGCCGCGGCCCATCGGCTCAAGCACGACTGTCTCTGGAATACTGGATCACCCGCATGCGCGGTGATGACACCGTGCAAAATGCAGCCGCCTCGCAAAAACTTCCCAATTGCCGGCTGCCTCATCTTCAGGCAATGACGGCCGGCAATGAACAAGAGCTTCGAGGAAACTGCCGCTCGCCTGGCGCCGGCGATCTTTGTCGTGCTGTGGAGCACGGGCTTCATCGGCACCAAATACGTCATCAACAACGCCGAGCCGCTGACCTATCTGGCGATCCGGATGGCGATCGTGGTCGTGGTGATGGCGGTCATCGCCGCGATCGCGCGCCCGAAATGGCCGGACCGCATTGGACTGTTGCACAGCGCGGTTGCCGGCATCCTGGTGCATGGCATCTATCTCGGCGGCACCGCGATCGCGATCGCGCATTCGATACCTGCCGGCCTGTCGGCGCTGATCCCGGGCCTGCAGCCGATCCTGACCTCGACCATCGCCAACCGTTGGTTAGGGGAACGCGTCACGCGGCTGCAATGGGGCGGGCTGGTGCTCGGGCTCGCCGGCGTTGCGCTGATCCTGCACGACCGTCCGATGACCGGCGAAGCGGGCTGGGGCTGGCTCGCCTCCGTGGTCTCGCTGATATCAATCACGCTCGGCACGCTCTATCAGCGCCGCTACTGCAACCAGATCGACTGGCGCGCCGGCAATGTGGTGCAATACATCGCGGTCACGATCTTCTTCGGCGTCGGCGCCTGGCTGTTCGAGACCAATGTCGTGCACTGGACCAGCGAATTCGTGCTGGCGCTGGCCTGGCTGGTGTTCGCGCTGTCGATCGGCTCGATCGGACTGCTGTACTGGCTGATCCGCCACCACGCCGCGACCTCGGTCGCGAGCCTGTTCTATCTGGTGCCGGCGGTGACCGCGCTGATGGCCTATGTGCTGTTCAACGAACGGCTCGATACTGTCGCGATCATCGGCATGGCGGCCTGTGCGGCGGCGGTGCTGCTGGTCAACCGCCGTGCCTAATTCTTGCCGCGGATTTTGCCGTAGGCGGCCAGCGCGCGCTCGCGGCCTTGCTTGTGATCGACGATCGGTTCCGGATAGCTCTTGCCGAGCTCGACGCCGGCGCTGGCAAGTTCGATCGGCGTTGCGGTCCATGGCTGATAGATCAGTTTGTCGGGCAGTTGCGCGAGTTCCGGCACCCAGCGTCTGACATAGCCACCATCGGGATCGAACTTCTCGCCTTGCAGGATCGGATTGAAGACGCGGAAATACGGCGCCGCATCGGCGCCGGAGCCGGCGACCCATTGCCAGTTGGCCGGGTTCGAGCCGGCATCGGCATCGACCAGCGTATCCCAGAACCATTGCTCGCCGGCGCGCCAGTCGATCAGCAGGTGCTTCACCAGGAAGGAAGCGACCACCATCCGCACCCGGTTATGCATCACGCCGGTGTGCCAGAGTTCGCGCATTCCGGCATCGACGATCGGGTAGCCGGTCAGGCCGCGCTGCCAGGCCTTGAGCGCCTTCGCATCGCGCCTCCACGGGAAGGCGTCAAAATGCGCCTGCAGGTTCTGTTCCGCCAGGTCGGGGACGTCGAACAGGAGATGCCGGCAGAACTCGCGCCAGCCGAGTTCGCTGAGAAACTTGTCGATGTCGCCGCCAAGCCGCGGGAGCTCGGCTGCGGCAAAATGCGCTGCGTGCCAGACCTGCCTCGGGCTGATCTCGCCGAAGCGCAGATGCGGCGAGAGGCGCGAGGTGCCCTCGCGGTCCGGCCGGTCGCGGTCATCAGCATAGCCCTTGATGTCGTCGAGAAACACCTTCAGCCGGCTCCGCGCCGCGGCCTCGCCCGGCGTCCAGGTCTCGCGCAGGCCGCCGGCCCAGTCGGGCCGCGTCGGCTCGAGCGCCCAGTCGTCGACGGTTTCGCTGGCGATGCCGCTGACGGTGGTCAGCTTCTTCGGCGCCGGCAGCGGCTTTGGCGGATCGCCGAGTCCCCGGACGCGCCGCCAGAATGGCGTGAACACGCGCAAGCCGCGGTTCTCTTTGTTGCGGATCGCCTTGGGCTCAACCAGCAGGTCGCCGGGGAAAATTTGAGAGGCGATGCCGTCATTTGCGAGCGCGGCTTCAAGATCTCTGGCAACGGCTTGATGCGGCGGCTGCGCGATGTCGTTCCAGAACACGGCGCGCGCATCGGTTTCGCGCGCCAATGTCGCGATGACGGCGGCCGCCGGGCCCTTGCGCAGCACCAGCCTTCCGCCGATCGCGGTGACGCTCTCGCCAAGCGCGCGCAGCGATTGCGCAAGCCACCAGCGCGCCGCGCCTCCGAGCGGACGTGCGGCCGGTGGCTTCAGGGCGCGGCTTTCCTCGTCGCGCACATAAAGACAGATGACCGGCGCGCCGCGGCTTGCCGCTTCATGCAAGGCCGGGTGATCCGACAGCCGCAGGTCGTCGCGGAACCAGACGATAACAGGCTGTGTGCGGGCCACCCGGATGCAGCGTGCCGGTTACTTCGGCTGCGGCACGATGCGGATATAGGGCTTCGGCGACTTCCAGCCCTGCGGGTAGATCGTCTTGGCCTCGTCGTCGCTGACCGAGCCGGCGATGATCACGTCCTCGCCCTGCTTCCAGTCGGCGGGGGTGGCGACGCGGTGCTTGGCGGTCATCTGCAGCGAGTCGATCGCGCGCAGGATCTCCTGGAAGTTGCGGCCGGTGGTCATCGGATAGACCAGCACCAGCTTGATCTTCTTGTCCGGCCCGATCACGAACACGTTGCGGACGGTCAAATTGTCGGCGGCGGTGCGGGTGAGGGGGTCGCCGGAGGTCGAGGCCGGCAGCATGTCGTAAAGCTTGGAGACGTTGTAATCGGTGTCGCCGATCATCGGATAGTTCGGCGCGGCACCCTGGGTCTCCTTGATGTCCTCGGCCCATTTGGCATGGCGGTCGACCGGGTCGACCGACAGGCCCATCAGCTTGACGCCGCGCTTGTCGAATTCGCCCTTGAGGCGGGCCAGCGCACCGAGCTCGGTGGTGCAGACCGGGGTGAAGTCCTTGGGATGAGAGAACAAAAGCGCCCAGCCGTTGCCGATCCAGTCGTGGAACTTGATCTTGCCTTCAGTGGTCTCAGCTTCGAAGTCAGGCGCGACGGCGCCGATCTGGAGTGCCATGATTTTACCTCATGCTTTTGAATTTACTCGCGAATTTGCGTTTTCGCGGCGGTGCCAGTATAGGAGGCGGCAGGATCTAAGTGAACCAGTTGATGAAAAATGTGAATTCCTTCTCCCAATGAGAGGAATTCCAAGCAACTTGTTTTGATCCTGATGCCTGCGGCGAAATAACCACTGCGGCGCGAAAAGCTTGGAAATGCCCAGATAAAGCCGTTTCTCGCCGTCATCACGCCGGCCCTGGCTGCTATAGGACTGAACCGTGACAGCGATCTCAGCGACCAAATGGCAACCATCTAAAAATCTCGGAACGCAAGTTTCGAATCATTAACCACTCGTTTACGCCCGCATGGAAAAGCTGGCCTGAAATAGGAATTGAAAGCCCCAACTATGTCTGCCCCAAGTACCAAGACCGCTGAGGTTCTCAGCGGTGCGTTGCAACCGTCCTGCCGCAAGACCGCCGCCCATGCGCTGACCATCGTGCGCGACGGCGTCATCACCGGCGAAGGCCCGACCACGAAGGGCCGCATCCATTTCTCCCGTTCGCTCGATGCCGACGACGCTGCCTGGTGCGCGCGCATCCTGACCGCTGCCGCGGTCGAGGATCAGCCCGTGAGCCGGGCCGAGGTCGAGGCGCTGTTCGCGATCAATGAGGCCGCGGCCGAGCGCTCCGACGACGGACGATTCGACGATCTGCTCGCCAAGGCGATCGCCCATCATGCCGCCTCCGAGTCCGGCCTGCCGGTGCCGCCGCGCACCGTCGCGCTGTCGCCGGAGACCGACATCGAGGGCTGGGCGCCCAAGAAAGCGACCAAGATCGACGCCAAGGTTCTGGAATGGATCGCCGGTCAGATGCGCGGCAAGCGCCGCGCCGATCGCGCGTTGGCCGCGATGGTCGCGACTCTGGTCGGTGCAGCCGCGCTGCCGCTCGCGACCCAGCTGCCCAACGTATTCGACATCGGGATGATGTGATGGACGGGATCGCGATTACGCGATCCCCTGAGATCATCGACGAAACGCGGCGGGGATCACTTCCCCGCTGTTTTCTTTTTGTCGTCGACGGCCTCGAGCCCCAGCGTCCGCCCCGGGAACCCGGCGACGTCGAAGTAACGGGTCGAGAGCACGCGCTGGAATTTCAGCACCGTGCGCAGGCCGTTGGCCGACGCCTTCTTCGAGGTGAGGGTGCCTTCCGCCATCTTCGGCACGATGCCATTCGGCAGCGCTTCCGACGTCACACGGCCGACCAGCCCGCCATTGTTCGGCGCGCGCAGGCCGAGCAGCTGCGCCGCGGTGATGCCTACGTCGGCGTTGCTGACCGGGAGCGGGTCGACATAGCCGGCCTTGAAGTCGGGACCGATCGCTGCGGTGAAGTTGAGGGTGTCGCCGCGGCTGAAGCTGCCGTGCATGCCCTGGCCCTGGCGCAGCACGGTGTCGGCGATCTGCACCGAGCAGTTGGTCGGGACCTCGCAGCCACTCGACCAGGAGCGGAAGTTGACCACGATCGACGGGTTCGGCGTCAGCGCCTTGCCCTTGAGGTTGAGGTTCGACATCGGCAGCGTGCCCGGGAAGTTGCCGAGCTTGTCGTCGACAAAGAGTCCGCTGACATAGTCCTGCTCGAGCAGCGCCTTGACCACGCGGTCGGCCAGCTTCTTGTCGCGGTTCGGCAGATAGATCAGGTCCGAGCCGCCATTGGTCGCGATCACGACGTCGGGCTTGGTCGGGTCCTGGCCGAGCACGCCGTTGCCCGCCTTGGGGTGGGCGTTGTCGGCGACCTTGGCGTTCTTGTCGTTGGGGTCATAGAGCGGCAGGTTCAGCGCCTTGGCGAGATCGATCGCCAGAAAGCCCATGGGCAAGAAATCCTTCGGCGTGTCGTCGTAGGAGATCTTCGCCGATGGGCTGGTCTTGCTCTCCTTCGAGATGGTCGAGAAGCCATGGTCGGAGGAGACAATGATGTTGGTGGTGGCGGCAAGGCCGAGCTCGTCGAGCGCCTTGCGCAGTTGCGCCAGATTGTTGTCGGCATTCTTGATGCCGGCCAGCGAGGTCGGGCCGTTGATGCCCGGGGTGACGGTGTTGAGGCTGTCGCCCTGATTGTGCTGGCTGCCATCCGGATCGCGCGACCAGAACACCAACACGAACGGCTTGTTGCGGGCCTTGAACATCGGCAGCACGACTTTGGCCGCGACGTCGGCCATGTAGGCCTGCTGCACGACGTTGGCGACGGTGGTACCGGGCGTCTTGGCATCGCCGACCTTGCCGTTGTCGCCGCGGCCGGGCGTGGTGAGCGGCAGACCTGCCTTGGTCAGCGCGTCCTTCATCTCGTCGGACAGCGGCACGCCGGTCTTGCCGCCGGTGGAATCGTCGACAACGATGGTGTTCTTGCCGCGGTCCGTATGGTCGAACAGCAGCGTGGGACCGACCTTGCCGATCGCCGCGGTGCTAAAGCCTTGGCCGCGGGCCATCTTCAGTAGCGTCTCCTCGTTGAGATAGTCGCCGTTGAAGTGCTCATCGATATCGCCGAGCACGGCATCGTTCTCGATGAAGGGCACCACGGTGTCGCCCGCCGGTGCCGAGGTGTAGCCGGTGAAGATGGTGTTGGAGAAGGTGCCGGTGTCGCCGAGATAATGACCCGTCGACAGCGCCGAGCTGTTCGCCATGGTGAAGGTCGGAAACAGCGAATGCGAGTTCTTGAAGTTGACGCCCTTGTCGCGGATATCGGCCATCGCCGGTGCCGTCTGCGGGCCGACGATGCCGCCGCGCAGGCCGTCCGGAACGAACAGGATCAAATTGTGCTGCTTTGCGTGTTGCGCCGAGGCAGCACCCGCCGACAGCGCGATCATGCTCGCGGACAATAATGTGATGGCACGACGCATTAATTTCCCCCTGCAAAGCCGGCGGCGGATAGCCGCCGACTTCGTTTAGTTTTGTCATATGACAGTTTTGTTACAGCGCCAGCTTCAGGTGACAAAATCCGAAATTTTCGCGTGGAAGAGCTCTCAGCGACCCCATCATTCCGCAGCCTCAATCGCAGCCTTCTCATTGCGCGCAGGACTTCCGGCATGACCGTACCGCGTGTAGAGCGCCGGCAGCACGGCGAGCGTCAGCAGGGTCGCGCTGATCAGCCCACCGATCACGACGGTGGCGAGCGGCTTCTGTACTTCGGCGCCGGTGCCGGTCGCGAACGCCATCGGCACGAAGCCGAGTGAGGCGACCAGTGCCGTCATCACCACGGGCCGGAAGCGGGTGAGGGCGCCTTGCTCGATCGCCTCCCGCATCGCCATGCCACGCTCGCGCAACTGGCGGACGAAGCTCAGCATCACGAGCCCGTTCAGCACGGCGACGCCGGACAGTGCGATGAAGCCGACCGCGGCCGAGATCGAGAACGGCATGCCGCGCAGCCACAACGCAGCGACGCCGCCGGTGAGCGCCAGCGGCACCGCGCTGAACACCAGCAGCGCATCGCGTGCCGAGCCCATCGCCGCCACCAGCAACAGCAGGATCATCGCAAAGCAGGCCGGCACCACGATCGCAAGGCGCTGGCGCGCCGCGGCGAGATTCTCCGACTGGCCGCCCCAGATCGTCCAGTAGCCGGGCGGCAGCTTCACCGATTGCGCGACCTTCGTTTGAGCTTCCTCGACCACCGAGCCGAGATCGCGGCCGCGGACATTGGCCGTCACCACGATGCGACGCTTGCCGTTCTCGCGGCTGATCTGGTTCGGCCCCTCGGTGAAGGAGAATTGCGCCACCCGATTCAGCGGCAGGCTCTGCACCGCCGAGTTCGGTGTCACCTTCGGCAGCGCGACCGGCAGATTGCTCAGCGCCTCCAGATCGGAGCGCACACTCTCCGGCAGCCGTACCACGATGTCGAAGCTGCGATCGCCCTCGTAGATCACGCCGGCATCCTGGCCGCCGACCGCCGCCCCGATCACGTCGTGGACGGCAGAGACGCTGAGGCCGCGTCGTGCAATCGCTGCTTTGTCGACCTTGATTTCGAGCACCGGCAGGCCACTTGCCTGTTCGACCTTGACGTCGGTCGCGCCGCCCACGCCGCGCAGCGCCGCCGCGATCTGGTTGGCAGCTTTCTGCATCGGTTCGAACTCGTCGCCGAACACTTTCACCGCGATGTCGCCGCGCACGCCCGCCAGCAGCTCGTTGAAGCGCATCTGGATCGGCTGGGTGAACTCATAGACGTTGCCGGGAAGCCGGCCGACCGCCTCGGAGATGTCCTCGATCAATTGCTCCTTGCTCAGCGACGGATCCGGCCACGCATCGCGCGGCTTCAGGATGATGAAGGTGTCTGACGCGTTCGGCGGCATCGGATCGCTCGCCACCTCCGCGGTGCCGGTCTTGGAGAAGACAAACGAGACCTGCGGAAAGCGGCTGACGGTCTTTTCGACCGACAGCTGCATCGCCTGCGATTGCGACAGCGCCGTGCTCGGGATCCGCAACGCATGCATCGCGATGTTCTTCTCGTCGAGCGACGGGATGAACTCCTGGCCGAGACGGAAGAAACCGAGCAGGGCGGTCGCGAACAGCACGACCGCCACGGCGATGACCGGCATGGGCGTCGCAACCGTTCGCCGCAACAGCGGATGGTACCAGGCTTTCAATGCGGCAACGATGCGGTTCTCCTTCTCCTGCACCCGGCCGGTGATGGCGATCGCGATCAGCGCGGGGACCAGCGTCAACGACAGCACGAAGGCTGCCGCGAGCGCGAGGATCACGGTCAGCGCCATCGGCTCGAACATCTTGCCTTCGACGCCGGTGAAGGTGAGCAACGGCAGATAGACCAAGAGGATGATGGCCTGGCCGTAGAGGCTCGGCCGCACCATCTCCACGGCGGAGGCGCGGACCGTCGCCAGCCGTTCATCGCGCGTGAGCACGCGGCCGAGTGCCTGCTGTTTCTCGGCGAGATGGCGCAGGCTGTTCTCGGTGATGATGACGGCGCCATCGACGATCAGGCCGAAATCGAGCGCGCCGAGGCTCATTAGGTTGGCGCTGATGCGGCCCTGCCACATGCTGATCGCCGTCATCAGCATGGCGGTCGGGATCACCAGCGCGGTGATCAGCGCAGCGCGGAAATTGCCGAGCAGCACCAACAACACCGCGATCACCAGCAGCGCGCCTTCGCCGAGGTTGCGCGCCACCGTGCCGATCGTCGCATCGACAAGCTGGGTGCGATCGAGCACCGTCTTGACCGCGATGCCTGGCGGCAGCGACGGGGCGATGGCGCGGAGCCTGGCGTCGACGGCCGATGACACCGTCCGGCTGTTGGCGCCGATCAGCATCAGCGCGGTGCCGATCACGACCTCGCGGCCGTCCTCGCTGGCGCTCCCGGTGCGGGTCTCGCCGCCGATCGACACCGTCGCAATGTCGCGGATTCGCACCGGGACGCCGCCGCGGGTCGTGACGACGACGGCGCCGAGCTCCTCGATAGTCTCAAGACGGCCGCCGGATCGCACCACGAAGCCTTCGCCATTGCGCTCGATGTAGCGCGCGCCGCGGCTGACATTGTTGCCCTCTATGGCCTTGGCGACATCAGCAAAGGTCAGGCCGAGCGCGATCAGTTTCGCGGCGTCGGGCTGGACCTGGTACTGCTTGAGGTAGCCGCCGATCGAATCGACACCGGCGACCCCGGCCACCATCTTGATTTGCGGTTTGATGATCCAGTCCTGCACCGTGCGCAGATAGGCGTCCTTCTCGACCTCGCTTTGCAGCACCTGGCCGTCGGCAGTGAGGAAGCGGCCATCGCTCTGCAGGCCCGGCGTGCCGTCGACCTGCACCTTCTGGCCGGAGAAATGCACGGTCCACATGGTGATTTCGCCGAGGCCGGTTGTGGTCGGACCGATCCGCGGCTCGATGCCTTGCGGCAGGCGCGCGCGGACCTCGGTCAGGCGTTCGCCGACCTGCTGGCGGGCGAAGTAGATGTCGGTCGCTTCGCTGAACACGGCGGTGATCTGCGAAAAGCCGTTGCGCGACAGCGACCGCGTGCTCTCCAGGCCTGGCGTGCCGGCCAGCGCGGTCTCGATCGGAAAGGTGATCTGCTTCTCGATCTCCGCCGGCGACAGCGCCGGTGCCACCGTGTTGATCTGGACCTGCTTGTTGGTGATGTCGGGCACCGCGTCGATCGGCAACTTCGTCAACGCGACGCCGCCGAATAGCATCAGGATCGCCGCCAGGGCGACGACGACCCAGCGCCGCTCGATCGCAAAACCGATAATGGGCTCAATCATGGTCGTGCTCCGCGTCGTCCTTCTCGAGCTCGGCCTTCAGCGTGAAGGTGTTTCGCACGGCGATGGTCTCGCCGGCGGCAAGACCGGCCGCGATCTCGACATCGTCGTCGTCCTCTCGACCAGTCCGTACCGACCTAGCCTCGAAGCCGCCGGCGTCGCGCACGAACACGGTCGGCGTTCCCTTGACGGTTTGGATCGCCTGCTTCGAGACGATCACGGCCGACGGGCTCCCTGCCAGCGGCACCTCGGCGGTGACGAACGTGCCGGGTTTCCAGCGATGGTTCCTGTTGGGCACGGTCGCGATCACCCGCGCGTTGCGGGTTTCGCGGTCGAGCAGGGGGCTGACGAAGATCACGTCCGCGCTGGCCTGGTCCTCGGTGCCGATGGCGCGGATGTTGACCGCGACACCCTCGCTGACCGCGCCGATGTCTTCGGGCGAGACTGCGAGGTCGACCCAGATGTCGTCGAGATTGACGATGACGTAGAGCTCGCTCTCCTGGCCTTCGCGACCGATCAGCCCGCCGAGATCGACGCGCCGTTCGGAGACCCGGCCCGCGATCGGGGAGCGGAGGAATTGCGTCCGCAGGCTCTCCGGCGGCTGGTTCGGCAGATCGGCGATCTCGCCATCCGACAGGCCCAGCGCGAACAGCTTCTGGCGCGCGCCGTCGAGCTTGATCTGGGCGTCGTTCGCCATCAGACGCGTGCGCAGGAACTCGTTCTCCGACACCGTGCGGCTTTCGACCAGGGTCTTCTGCCTGGCATAGAGGGTCTGCTGCAAATCGTTGGTCAGGCGGGCGGCAAGGTATTCGCTCTTGGCATCGGCGACCTCGCGGCTTTCGATCGCGGCGACGATCTCGCCTTTCTCGACGCTGTCGCCGAGCCGCTTGCGCAGTTCCGTGACCGTCGCGAGCACGCGCACCGAGACGCGGCCGATATGGTCGGCGTCGGGGATCAGCGAGCCCAGCGCGAGGAAATGGCGCCTGAGCGTGCCGCCGTTGACCTGCGCGAGCCCGATGCCGGCGTCCCGAAGCTGGTCTTCACTCAGCGCGATATGTCCGGAAGACTCACGCTTTGCCTCGGGCTTCGGTGAACTCGCGGTCAGAGCCTCCGGCACCGCATCCGGGAGTTTGACCGGCCAACCGATCGAACCGGCGACCAGAACGACCAATGCGACACCGGCGCCCACGCCGGTGGAAAATAGAACAACCCGTTTCATCTGCGCCTCTCCGCAGCGCAAGCCGATGGCCGTGCGCCGTCGCGACATCGATCTGTGCGGACGCATGCGCGCTGCCTGACGGCTGCGAGACACGCGCGGTCATGTCGACCGGATCAGGCGCGGGGTGGTTTGAACGGAGAGAGGCGGTCGGCCGAAGCGGGCCGCTGAAGGCGGGTGTCGCCATAGCTGTGCGGCGCATAGGCGATCGGAAACACGGTTTCCTGCGGTGCTACCGAAGCGACGTGGGTCAGGCAGTGATCGCCGTGCAGCGCGGCCGGATGTGCGGGAGCCTTGCCGCCGGTGTCGTTGACCGACTGCGCGATGGAGACCGCTGGGCCCGCATCGTCGTCGCCGTCAAAGCTCCAGCCGTGGAAGAAGGACAGCACCAGCGCGAACGAAATCAATCCCGCGAGCAGGCTGCGCCAGCGGCGCGATCCTGTTCGGCGTGCGGAAGATTGAGTCGTGGCAGGTAAAGCCTCCATGCGCCCTAGTTAACGTCGTGGCCGCGCGCATACAAGCCGAGCGTCATGGGCAGAATTGCCGCGAATACTATAACGTTACGCGATGCCCGCCGCGACGCATGAACCACCGGCGCGCGGCGACGACGGCCCACACCGCCTCGACGAGGCCGAACGGCCAGGCGCCTTGCAGGAAGCCGTAAGCCGAGCCGAGCGCGCAAGCCAGGGCGAAGGCGAGAATGAACCAGGGGCTGCGATCCTCGGCCGCATAGCAGACAAGCATCATCGTCACCGCGAACAATCCGAACAGCGTCAGTGCATCCATCGCATCCATGCCCCACTAAACGGCACACCGAGTTACCGCAGTAAGCAAAGGCTTAAGAGGTGCGACATAATATCACCGGCGCAACTTCCCGCGCTAACCTCCGGTTAATCATGCGGCTTCTGCCCCTAAAGGATCCGGAACGGTCCTGGCGCAACATCAAGGCACAATGGAAGAAGGACGCTGAAGGCGTCGGTGAGGATTTTGCCACCTTTGGCGGCATCGCCGCCTTCGACGCGCTGACGGCGAAGGAGAGCGACAGTCAGGGCCTCTATTACTTGACCGATGGCGAG
This sequence comes from Bradyrhizobium genosp. L, assembly GCF_015624485.1. Classification (NCBI taxonomy): domain Bacteria; kingdom Pseudomonadati; phylum Pseudomonadota; class Alphaproteobacteria; order Hyphomicrobiales; family Nitrobacteraceae; genus Bradyrhizobium; species Bradyrhizobium genosp. L. The sequence continues at coordinate 4,532,774 of NZ_CP061378.1, read as the reverse complement.
CGGGTCAACGCGGTCTGCCAGGTCAAGCGTCTCTTGATGAGCAAATATCCGACGCCGGCCCTGAGCGCACGCTTCGTCAATGTCTCTCCGATCTACGACCTCGGCGTCGCGGGCACCAGCGATTATGCGCGGATGCTCGTTGCGCTGTTTTCCGGCGTGGTCTGGCTGTCGCGGGATGCGCTGGCGGCGAGCCACATCCGCTTTCTGCTGAAGAGCCCGGGCGATTCGCAATTCTTTGCCGCGCTCAGGGCCGAGACGCCGCTGTCGCCGTTCTCCCGGTTCGCGATCGTGGGTGCGCTGATCGAGTGCAGCCTGAAGGAGCCGGGCGCCCGACAGGCCGCGACCTAGCGCCGCCGCATGCGGGTGCTTTAACCGCCCGATAACTGATTTTCCTAACCGCGCCTTGGGTTGTGCTCCCGTACAAGGGCGCCCGCAAGGGTAGGAAAATGTCAATTCGATCAACGAACAGCGGATTGCCGGAACGACGGTGGCTGTCGACGGGCGGCGTACTGCGCGACATGCGAATGGGTGCGGTTCAGTGGCTGGTCTTGAGTGCAGCTTTGCTGGTACTCGCGATCACGCTCGGCATCGGCTACCTTGCGCTGCAATTTCGCGAGCGCACGCTCGAGGCATCGGAACGCGAGCTCAACAATACTGCGCTGCTGCTGTCGCGGCATTTCGACCAGCAGCTCAGCGATCTGCAGCACGTCCACGACGATATCGTGAGTTATCTGCAGGGAGGCCAGATCGAGACCGCCGAGCAGTTCGAGCGGTCCATGTCACTGCTCAGCGCGCACGAGATGCTGCGCACGCGCCTCGCGGCGCTGCCGCATGTCGGCGGGCTCAATCTGTTCAATGCCAAGGGATGGCTGATCAACTCGTCCGAGATGTGGCCGGTCCCCGATGTCAATGTCGCGGACCGGCGCTATTTCCAGGAGTTCACCTCGGGCAGGCCGACGTCATCCGTCATCGTCGAGCCCGCGATGAGCAAGGTGACAGGCGTTTGGACCACGATCTTCGCGCGCAAGATCACCGGGCGCAATGGCGAGGTCATCGGCTTTGCGAGCCGCGGCGTGGAGCCGAGCCATTTCGAGGATTTCGTGGCGTCGCTGGCGCTGAGCGGCGACACCGTGATCTCGATGATTCACCGCGATGGCACCATCATCGCGCGCTATCCGCAGGACGTGAACGCGGTCGGCCGCAACATCATCGACCAGCCGCTGTTCCGCAAGGTGCTGAGCCTCGGCGGCAACACCTCGGGCCGCTTCGTCGGCGTATCGGGCGAGGAGAGTGTCGGCGCGGTGAAGTCGCTGGCGCACTTTCCGATCCTGATCCTTGCCACCACCAGGACCTCGAGCGCGCTGCAGGACTGGCGTGCCCAGACCAAGCTGCAGTTCTGCGCGGCGGTTCTGGCCGTCGTCATCGTCGTGATGACGATCTTCATGATCGTTCGCCAGTTGCGGCGCCAGCACGACGCGGCGCAGCGCAGGCTGTCCGAGAAGAGCCAGCATCTCGACACCGCCATCAACACCATGACGCAGGGCCTGTTGCTGTTCGACGCCTCGGCGCGGCTCGTGATCTGCAATCAGCAATACCTCGAGATGTTCGGGCTTTCGCCCGACATCGTCAGGCCGGGATGCCACCTGCGCGACCTGATCCTGCATCGGCAGGCGGCCGGCTCGTTCGTCGGCGACGTCGACGAATATTGCGCCCGCTTCACCAATCCGGAAACCGACAAGGTCCAGGATATCGTGGTCACCACGCCCGATGGTCGCAATATCCGCCTGATCTACAAGCGTTCACCCGACGGCGGCTGGGCCACCACGCTCGAGGACGTCACCGAGGGCCGCCGTGCGCAGGCACGGATCGAATATCTCGCGCATTACGATGCGCTGACCAGCCTGCCGAACCGGACGCTGTTCCAGCGCCATGCCGAAGGCCTGCTGCTCGAACCCGGCGCGCGCACCTTCGCGATCCTCTATATCGATATCGACGAGTTCAAGCGCATCAACGATACGCTGGGCCATCTGATCGGCGACGAGTTTCTGCGCACCGTTGCGGAGAAGCTGCGCCAGTCGGTCGGACCGAACGACTTCATCGCGCGGCTCGGCGGCGACGAGTTCGCCATCGTCCAGCATGACATCGCCTCCGATGACGACGTCAGCGGCCTGGTCGCGCAGATCTACCAGTCTTTGCGCACGCCGTTCGACTGCTACGGCCATCGCCTGTCCGGCGACGCCAGCATCGGCATCGCGGTCGCGCCGCGCCATGGCGCGGACCTGTTCGGCCTGCTGAAATGCGCCGACCTTGCGATGTACGCCGCCAAGGCGGCGGGCCGCAGGACCTACCGCCTGTTCGATCCGGCGATGGAGCGGCAGGCCAATCTGCGCCGCGAGCTGGAGGCCGATTTGCGGATCGCGCTCGCCGATGGCGGCTTCGAGCTGCATTACCAGCCGCTGGTCGATCTGCGCAGCGGCGAGGTGACCGGCTGCGAGGCGCTGCTGCGCTGGCGGCATCCGGTGCGCGGCATGATCTCGCCGGCGGAGTTCATTCCGCTCGCCGAGGAGACCGGGTTGATCGAGGAGATCGGACAGTGGGTGCTGCGCACCGCCTGCATCGAGGCCGCAGGCTGGCCGGCGCATGTGCGCCTTGCGGTCAACGTCTCGCCGGTCCAGTTCAAGTCGGAGACGCTGGCGCTGAAGGTCGCCGCCGCGCTCGCTGAAAGCGGGCTCGACCCGCGCAGGCTCGAACTCGAGATCACCGAGGCGGTGCTGATCGCCGACGACGATGCGGCGCTGGTGACGCTGGGCCAATTGCGCGCGCTCGGCGTCCACATCGCGCTCGACGATTTCGGCACCGGCTACTCGTCGCTGCAATATCTGCAGCGCTTCCCGTTCGACAAGATCAAGATCGACCGCAGCTTCGTCAAGGAGGTGACCCGCAACACCGGTTCGGCCTCGATCATCCGCGCCGTGGTCTCGATCGCAGCCGATCGCAACATGATCACGACCGCCGAAGGCGTCGAGACCGACCAGCAGCGCGACACCGTGCAGATGCTCGGCTGCACCCAGATGCAGGGCTACCTGTTCAGCAAGCCGATTCCCGCGCAGGATCTGCGGACGCTTCTGGCCACGGAACGATTCGAGGACGCCGCTTAGGCTTTACTGCATAGGACATCTGCGGGAACCGGATCGCTGGAACCGAGTTCCCTTGCCGGGTTCACCGGCAGGAACTTTCCATGAAGTCCGCAGCAACGTCCGCAGCCATGCTGTTGTTTGCTTGTTGTGCCGCAAACGCAGAAAGTGGCCTTGCGTCTTATTATCATGGCATCGGCAGAAGCGGCGAAATGACCTGTGCGCATCGCACGCGGCCATTCGGCAGTATGGTCACGGTGATGTATGGCGGGAAATCGATCCGCTGCCGCGTCAACGATCGTGGGCCATTCATTCGCGGACGGATCATCGACGTCTCCACGACGGCGGCGCGGGCGCTCGGCATCCTGCAAATGGGCGTCGCGCATGTGACGATCGAGTAGGGCTGTTGGCGTCTCGTCACGGCTTCGCGGCGGTCGCGCGTTGTTCGACGATCGCTTTCCGCAGCGTCCGCGACAGCGCTTCGACCGAGTAGGGCTTCTGGATCAGCTCGAAGCCGCTATGGGCGTTCTCAGCGAGGACGTTGCTGTAGCCGCTGGTCAGCACCACGGGCAGGCCGGGAAAGCGCTCGCGGATGATGCCGGCGAGCTCGACGCCGTTCATGCCGGGCATGATCACGTCGGAGAACACGAGGTCGGCGGCGAACTCGTTTTCCGACAGCATCGCCAGCGCCGCATTGCCGTTCGCGGCGCGCTTGACCGAATAGCCGAGGTCCTCGAGCAGCTCGGTCGAGAACTGGCCGACATCGTCGTTGTCTTCCACCAGCAGCACGCGGTAGCCCCGGCCGATCGAGGCCTGCTCGGCGCCGGCGGCGGCCGCGACCTTGGCGTCGGCCGGCCGCATCGCCTGCGGCAGATAGATGGTGAAGGTCGAACCTTGACCGAGGGTGCTCGTCACCTCGATATCGCCGTCGGATTGCTTGACGAAGCCGAAGGCCTGGCTCAGTCCGAGACCCGTTCCCTTGCCGACCTCCTTGGTCGTGAAGAACGGCTCGAAGATCGCGTCGAGATTATCAGGCGAGATGCCGCTGCCGGTATCCTGGAGCGAGACCGCGACGAAGTCGCCGCTGCGCGAGGCCTGGGCGCGCAGCGGGGGAATGGTGTGGACCTTGCGGACGGCGATCGCGAGCTGGCCCTCGCCATTCATGGCGTCGCGGCCGTTGACCGCGAGGTTGATCAGCGCGGTCTCGAACTGGCCGATATCGGCGATCGCAAAGCAGTCGGGATCGTCGATCCTGACCTCGATGTGGATGCGCGCACCGACCAGGGGGCGGATCAACTGCACCACGCTGTCGACCTGCGCGCCGACATTGAACACTTCCGGATTGAGCGGCTGCCGGCGCGCGAATGCCAGCAGTTGCGCGGTCAGCTTGGAGGCGCGTTCCACCGTCTCGGAGATCGCATCGATGTAGCGGCGGCGGCGCTCGTCCGGCAACTCGCGGCGGCGCAGGAAGTCGGTGGCCGAGCGGATGATGGTGAGCAGATTGTTGAAGTCGTGCGCGACGCCGCCGGTGAGCTGGCCGACCGCTTCCATCTTCTGCGACTGCCGCAGCGCTTCCTCGCCGCGGCGGCGCTCGGTGATGTCGATGGCCTCCGGGACCGCGCCGACGATGGTGCCGTGCTGGTCGCGCAGCGGCCGCATCTCGAAATCGAAATGGCGCTCGCCGATCGGCAGCCGCAGCGGCATCTGCAGCTTGACCTCGTCGCCGCGCATCACGGTCGCGAAGGCATCCTTGACCGCGCGCGGCATGCCCTCGGTCGCGGCAAACCACGGCGTGTCCCAGAACGGCCTGCCGAGGACGTTGGCCGGTTCGGCGCGAATGCCGGCCAGCGCGGTTCGGTTGCTGTAGAGCAGGTCGCCGTACTGGTCGAGCAGCATCTGGTACTGATGACTGGTCTCCAGGATCGCGCGCGTCTGCGCTTCGCGGGACTCGAGCTGGGCGGTGCGTTCGGAGATGCGCCGTTCCAGCGACTCGTTGAGCTTGCGCAATTCGATCTCGGCCTGTTTGGCGGCGGTGACGTCGTGGGCGACGCCGATGAAGCCGATATGCTTGCCGTTCGGGTCCCAGCGCGGCTGCGATTCCGAGCGCAGCCAGCGCCAGTCGCCGGCGGCGTTCCGGTAACGTGCCTCCAGCACGAACGGTTTCAGCGAGAGTTCGCCCGTGATCTGTTCCTGCAGGACGTGGGGCAGGTCGTCCGGATGCAGCGCCTTGCGCCAGTCGAATACGATCGCCTCCTCGAACGGCAGGCCGAGAAAATCCAGATAGGCCTGGTTGGCGAAGGAGCGGGTGCGGTCGAGCTTGGTGACCCAGATCGGGACCGGCGCGCTGTCGGCGATCAGGCGGAAGCGCTCCTCGCTCTCGCGCAGCGTTTCCTGTGCCAGCATCTGATCGGTGACGTCGAGATCGGCGCCGACCAGGCGCAGCGCGCGGCCGCTGCGGTCGCGTTCGATCTTGCCGACGACGCGGATCCAGCGGCTCTCGCCGTCATTCGGGCGGATGATGCGGTATTCGTCCGTGTAATCCTCTCCGCCGGCCTTGAGCACGCCGAACAGGTGCCTGACGGTTCGCTCGCGGTCGTCGGGGTGGATGCGCGCGACCCAGTTGTCATAGGCCTCGTTGGCGTCCTCGGGCGGCAGCCCGTGGACCAGCAGATATTCGGGGGAGCGGCGGTTGCGCACGCCGTGACGGAAATCGATCTCAAGGCCGCCGACCCGCGCGATGCGCTGGATCCGCGCCAGCTCGGCCTCGCGCTCCTGCAGCGCGCGGTGGGCGCGGTCGCGCTCGCGCGCCATCTCCTCAAGGTGCTGCCGCAGCCGCTCGGCTGCCGCAGCCTCAGGGAGCACATCGGAGGGATCGGGAGGGGTCATACGCGCCGGCAACCTCGCAACACCAGTCTCACACAGGACGCGGCGGCTTTGCCAGCGGTGATTTTGCTGCGCTCACTTGCTCTTGCTTGGACGGCAGTTGTAGGCGCGGCGGAACCCGGCGGCCTGCGCATCCTCCTCGGAGCAGAACCAGCGGTCCTGGCTGAGGCCTGGATAGCTGCGGCACGCCTGCAGATGATAGATGCCGATATTGCCGGTGACGCGGGCGCGCACGGCGTATTTGCCTTTGATGTTGCAGGTTGCGGGCATCGGCGGCGCGTCGGGGAAGAGGGCGGCGCGAATCTGGGTATCGCGTTCGGCCGGACAGGAGTTGCCGAGCAGCGCGCCGTCCTTCGTGCCGTGACGGAAATCGTGCGGTGCGACGAAGCAGCCCCTCCAGAGGCCGGCACGATTGTCCTTGGCCGTGGCTTCGTCCGGCTTGAAGCGGCCGGTGGCCGATGCCTCGGCGTTCAGCGCGTAGCCCTGCTGGACCAGGAGCTGGCTCAGGCTGGTCGGATCGCCCTCGATCTTGCAGACGCCGAGGCGGCGTTTCTTGAAGGAGGGATCGCCGCCGATGTCGTCGCAATGAATGGGCTTGCCGCCGATCAGCTTGACGAGCTGGTCGCGCGCCTCGACGCCGCAGCTCCAGACGTCGGCGTGCTCGTCGGTGCAGAGCTGGTCGATCGCCGGCGCGTCGATGCCGTCGAGGCGGTAGGTGGTATTGCCGAGCTGGACGGTGCCGGCGTCCTTGACCACCGCAGGCGCGGCAACGCCGGGGGTCGCAGACAGGCAGGTCAGGAGAAGCGTCGTGACGACCAGATTTCGAAACCGCATGCTTTCACTTCAGGCCTTTGGCGGTGGGGCAGCCGAACTTCTAGCACAGGGTGGCACGATCCAACCAAGGCCTGCTTGTTGCCCCAGCGTGCGCGGCGTCACATCGCCGACCGTTGCAGGCGACCTAAACAGGCGGCGCTGGCATTGGAAGGGCGTGCGGATGGCCGAGTGGATCATCCGTTTCATCTACGAGCTCGTCACCGACTATTGGACCCTGCAAACCATCGCGCGCCTGTGCCGGACGAAGAAGCCGCGCCGGGAGACGGCACCCGGAGCGAAAGATCCGATTGACTTGATGAGAACAAAATAGGAACATGCGGCATCAACTGATCCCGGATACTTCCATGACGTCTGCACGGCCCGAACCTCAGGATGATGACGGGCTGGAGGCGGCTGTCGATCAGGCCATTTCGGCCTGCGGCGGCGACATGCGCGCGACCATCCGGGCGCTGATCGTGGCCAATGAATTCCTGGAGAACGAGGTCGGCGAGCTGATGAAGGCGGTCTCGAACGCCCATGCGCGCGGCCGCTTCAGGACCTATTCGGGCTGAAATACCGCTCACCCTGCCTGGCAGTCCAGGCAGGGCTGCTCTTGCCAGGGCCACTCTTGCCTCCGGGACGATTTGCTGTACCACGGAGTGGTGACGCCCAATCGCCCGTGCCGGATTGCGCGGGGAGGATCCTGCCCAAAAGCCCAAAAAGCCCCTGAAGCCCAAGAAGAGCATGTTCAAACGAATCCTGATCGCCAACCGCGGCGAGATCGCCTGCCGGGTCATCAAGACTGCGCGCCGTATGGGCATCGAGACGGTCGCCGTCTATTCCGAGGCCGACCGCGACGCGCTCCATGTCGAGATGGCCGACGAGGCTGTGCTGATCGGACCGCCGGCCGCGGCCGAAAGCTATCTTCTGATCGACAAGATCGTCGAGGCCTGCCGCAAGACCGGCGCGCAAGCCGTGCATCCCGGCTACGGCTTCCTGTCCGAGCGCGAGGCGTTTCCGCGTGCGCTGGAGGCGGCCGGCATCGTCTTCATCGGCCCGAACCCGGGTGCGATCGCCGCGATGGGCGACAAGATCGAATCCAAGAAGGCGGCGGCCAAGGCCAAGGTGTCCACCGTGCCGGGTCATCTCGGCGTCATCGAGGACGACAAGCACGCGGTCCAGATCGCCGACGAGATCGGCTACCCCGTGATGATCAAGGCCTCCGCCGGCGGCGGCGGCAAGGGCATGCGCATCGCGCATTCGAAGGGAGAAGTCGCCGAGGGCTTCAACCTCGCCAAGGCCGAGGCGAAATCCTCGTTCGGCGACGATCGCGTCTTCATCGAAAAATTCATCGTCGATCCCCGGCACATCGAGATCCAGGTGCTCGGCGACAAGCATGGCAATGTGATCTATCTCGGCGAGCGCGAATGCTCGATCCAGCGCCGCAACCAGAAGGTCATCGAGGAGGCGCCATCGCCGCTGCTCGACGAGCAGACCCGTCGCAAGATGGGCGAGCAGGCGGTCGCACTCGCCAAGGCGGTGAACTACGATTCGGCGGGCACCGTGGAATTCGTCGCTGGCCAGGACAAGAGCTTCTTCTTCCTGGAGATGAACACCCGCCTGCAGGTCGAGCATCCCGTCACCGAATTGATCACCGGCATCGATCTGGTCGAGCAGATGATCCGCGTTGCCGCCGGCGAGAAGCTCGCGCTTGCGCAGAAGGACGTCACGCTGACCGGCTGGGCGGTGGAATCCCGTGTCTATGCCGAGGATCCGTTCCGCAACTTCCTGCCTTCGATCGGGCGGCTGGTGAAATACCGTCCACCGGCCGAAGCCAGCCATGACGGCATCACCATCCGCAACGACACCGGCGTGCAGGAAGGCGGCGAGATTTCGATCCATTACGATCCGATGATCGCAAAGCTCGTCACCCACGCGTCCTCGCGCGCAGCTGCGATCGAGGCGCAGGCGACCGCGCTCGACGCGTTCTATGTCGACGGCATCAGGCACAACATCCCGTTTCTATCGGCGCTGATGAATCATCCGCGCTGGCGCGAGGGGCGGCTGTCGACCGGCTTCATCGCCGAAGAATTCCCGAAGGGATTTGCGGCGCGGACGCCCGAGGGCGAGATCGCGCGGCGGCTCGCCGCAGTCGGCGCCGGCATCGATCACGTGCTGGGCGAACGCAAGCGGCAGATTTCCGGCCAGATGGGGGGCCGCGTCGTGCAGCGCGAGCGCCGGCGCGCAGTGTGGCTCGACCGCGCCGAGATCGCGCTCGACGTCGCGCGCGAGGCCGATGCGATCGCGGTGCGTTTCATCGGCGCCGACGGGCTGCCGGGCAATCCGCACAATCTGGTGTCGAGCTGGGCGCCGGGCGAGCCGGTCTGGCACGGCACGATCGACGGCAATTTCGTCGCGGCGCAGGTCCGCGCGATCAGCAACGGATTCCGTCTCGCCCATCAGGGCTTTGAGGTGCCGGTCTATGTCTTCACCGAGACCGAGGCGACCTCGGCGCGGCTGATGCCGGTGGTCTCGGCGGCCGACACCGGCAAGAAGCTGCTGTGTCCGATGCCCGGGCTCGTCGTGTCGATCGCGGTGACCGAGGGGCAGGAGGTCAAGGCCGGCGAGACGCTGGCCGTGGTCGAGGCCATGAAGATGCAGAACGTGCTGCGCGCCGAGCGCGACGGCACGGTCAAGAAGATCCACGCCGCCGCCGGCGCCACGCTTGCGGTCGACGCGCTGATTCTGGAGTTCGCATAGCCGCTGTCCCCCGTCATTGCGGGCGTAGCGAAGCAATCCATTGGTGCGGCAAGGAATGTCTGGATTGCTTCGTCGCTGCGCTCCTCGCAATGACGAACAAGGAGTCTCTGCCGTGGCCTTTCGCAAACGACGTGAATCCCTCCGTTCGATTCTCTCCGGGTCGACCTGCATCCGTCCGGGCTCGGTCTACGACGCGACCTCGATCCGGATCGCGGAAGACCTCGGTTTCGAGCTCGGCATGTTCGGCGGCTCGGTGGCCTCGTTCGCCGTGCTCGGCGACCCTGACATCGCGCTGATCACGCTGACCGAGCTCGCCGAGCAGGTACGGCGGATGTCGCGGGCCTCAACGCTGCCGTTCCTGGTCGATGCCGACCACGGCTATGGCAATGCGCTCAATGTTCGCCGCACCGTGCAGGAGCTGGAAGCCGCCGGCGCCGCCGGCCTCACCATCGAGGACACGCTGCTGCCGCAGGCGTTCGGCGAGGCGAAGACACAGCTGATCTCGCTCGCGGAGGGCGTCGGCAAGATGAAGGGCGCGCTCGATGGCCGCGGTGATCCTTCGCTGGTCGTCCTGGGCCGCACCGGCGCCGTCTCGATCACCGGTCTCGACGACGCGATCGCGCGCGCCAAGGCCTATGAGGCGGTCGGTGTCGACGGATTGTTCTTCACCGGCATCAAGTCGCGCAGTGAGCTCGAGGCGCTGTCGGCTGCGACAAAACTGCCGATCGTGCTCGGCGGCGCGCCGGAGGAGATGACCGCGCTCGACTATCTGGCAAGTCAGCGCGTTCGGATCGCATTGCAGGGCCACGCGCCGTTCGCGGCCGCTACGCAAGCCGTCTACGACACGCTGAAGGCGCTGCGCGACGGCACCTCGCCGAAGAACCTCAAGGGTATCGCGTCGTCCGAGCTCACCGGCCGCGTGATGCGCGAGGTGGAGATGAAGACGCGCGGCGGCGAGTTTCTTGGCCTGAAAAAATGAGCGGCGTGGCCCGCCACGTCATGATCAGCGGCCGCGTCCAGGGCGTCGGCTACCGCGCCTGGGTCGCCGAGCAGGCGACCGCGCGCGGCCTCGAAGGTTGGGTGCGCAACCGCCGCGACGGCAGCGTCGAGGCGGTGTTTTCCGGAGCCCCCGACGTCGTGTCCGGGATGATCGCAGCTTGCCACCGCGGACCGACCTTCGCGCACGTCGACGCCGTGCAGGCCGAGCCCGGTCATTCCGATCTCCTCAACCTGCGGCGGGCAGGGGAGCGGTTTTCGTTCCTGCCGACAGTGTAAGGCGCCGCCTTACGCGACGGCCGACATCACCAGCGCCTGGATCCGGCCTTCGATTGCCCCGGTGCCGAAGCGACGTGCCAGCCCGTCTGCAGCACGCTGGGTCGCCATTTCGAGGCTTTGCCCGCCGTGGCTCTCGATCTCGCCGCGCATCGGCGAGCCCTGGCAGAAGGCGATGGCCGCATTCCACGCGGACGCCGCGTGGCTCCGATGTGTGACCGTCTCGATCGCTATGTCCTTGAACCCTGCGGCGGTCAGGTCGGCGCGAATGCGCGCTACGTCGTGGTAGCCATGCGGGGTGCGCGCCAGGAATTGCGGAGGGTTGTCCGGGAATACGGTCTGCAGCGTCTGGATCACGACATCCGCAAACTCATTCTCCTCGATTCTGTCCCAGACATTGAACAGAAAGCGGCCGCCGGGGCGGAGCACGCGGCGGGCTTCGGCGTAGCCTTTGACCCGGTCGGGAAAGAACATCACGCCAAACTGGCAGGCGACGACGTCGAAGCCTGCGTCCTCAAACGGCAGCGCAAGCGCATCGGCCTGTTGCCAGCTGACATCCGCCTGGTCCGGCATCTGCGACTTTGCGCGCGCGAGCATCGGTTCGTTGAGGTCGGTCGCCACGATGCGAGTGTCGCGGCCGAGCGCTGACCACAATGCGCGCGTGACAGCGCCGGTGCCTGCGGCGGTCTCGAGCAGGTCACGCGGTCCGAGAGCCTTGGCGCGGTGCGCCAGGTCACGTGCGTAGGGTTCAAAGATCATCGGCACGAAGAGCTGGTCGTAAAGCTCTGGAATCGACCCAACGAACGCCTTGTCGGACGCTTGCATGGTGCAATCTCCTCCTGGCATGAACCCGGCTCGCATCCACCTCAGCTTGGACCGCGGCCTCGGCACCGCAAAGGAAAACTTGTCCACCCGCGACGAATGGCATCCCCGGATCTGGTGAACCGGGCAGGCCCGACGTTTTTGACGGCCGCTGGTTGGTCTTGACTTCCAATCCGAATTATCTGATATTTCTGTCATGACAGAAATAACCGCCAAGAAGAAACTTCCCGCCGCCGTCGAGCGCTTCATCCTGCATTGGGGCGACATGGGCGACCAATGGGGGGTCAACCGCTCGGTCAGCCAGATCCACGGGCTGCTCTATCTGGCGGAAGCGCCGATGACGGCGGAGGACATCGCCGACACGCTCGGCATGGCGCGCTCCAACGTCTCCAACTCGATCAAGGAGCTCTTGTCCTGGGGATTGATCCGCCGGGTGCCGATCCTCGGCGACCGCCGCGATCATTTCGAGGCGGAGACCGACATCTGGGAGGTCGCGGCGAAGATCGCGGCCGGCCGCAAGGAGCGCGAGATCGATCCGGCGCTCGCGGCGCTGCGTGCCTGCGTCTCCGATGCCGCCGATGATCCGGCCATGAGCCCGGTCGCCAGCAAGCGGCTGAAGGAGATGCTGACCTTCACCGAGCTGGTCGACCGCTGGTACGCGCAGATGCTGAACGTGCCGCGGCCGCGCCTGGTGGCGCTGATCAGGCTCGGCGAGAAGATCGTGAGTTTCCTGCCCACAGGCAGAGCCAAATAGAGGGCGACAGTACGGGAGTGTGCGATGGCGTCCGCGAGAAGACAAAATCTCAAGACAGCGCCGGCTTCCGACACAAAACTGCTCGACGATCATCGTTTCCGCGCATTGCTCTCTGACGAGGATTGGGGCCGCCTGCCGGTCGCGATCTGGCGGCGGTTTTCAAAACGCTTCGAGGCGGGCAGCACCGTCGTCTATGTCGGCGAGGTCGACGAGGCCTGGTCGAGCCGCGCCGGCTGGTGGCTGGCGCAGGCCGCGCGGCTGATCGGCGGCCCGTTCCCGACCGCCAGCGAGACGGGCGTGCCGATGATCGTCACCGTGACCGAGGACGCCGCGAGCGGCGGCCAGATCTGGACCCGCATCTGCGCGCGCCGCGACGGCTTTCCGCAGGTGATCCATTCCGCCAAGCGCTTTGCCGGCCCGACCGGATTGGAAGAGTATGTCGGCTGCGGCGTCAGCATGGCGCTGCGCATCGCGGTCGAGCAGGAGGCGCTGGTGTTTCACAGCGTCGGCTACGCGCTGCAGTTCGGCCCGCTGCGGCTGCATCTGCCCGATTGGCTCACCCCCGGCGATCTTACGGTTACCCATTCCGACCTCGGCTGTGGCGATTTCCGCTTCACGCTCGAGCTCATCCACCCGCGTTTGGGCCGGCTGATCCGTCAGTCGGCCGTGTTCAGGGAGGCCTCGTCATGACGCCGCTGCTGTGGACGCTGATCACGATACAGATCGCGATGGGCGCGTTCGATACCTTCTATCACCATGAATTCACCGAGCGGCTGGCCTGGCGTCCCTCGCAGCGCCATGAGCTCAAGCTGCACAGCGTGCGCAACATGCTCTATGCGCTGCTGTTCCTCGTGCTCGGCTGGCTCGAGGTGCACGGCATCTTCGCGATCGCCGTCATGGTCGTGCTGGTCGTCGAGGTCGTCATCACGCTGATGGACTTCGTCGAGGAGGATCTGAGCCGCAAGCTGCCGCCGAGCGAGCGCATCAACCACACCCTGCTCGCGATCAACTATGGTGCGATCCTCGTTCTGCTGGTGCCGGCCCTGATCGACTGGGCGATGCTGCGGACGGGCATCGTGCCGGCCTCTGCGGGCTTCCTCAGCATGTTCGCAACCGCGGCGGCATTCGGTGCCGCGCTGTTCGGCGTGCGCGACTTTGCCGCGGCGAGGCGGCTCGGGCGGATGACCGGCGTGCCGGCAGCAAGCCTGGTCGAGAAGCTGCCGCCGCGGCAGACCGTGCTCGTCACCGGCGCGACCGGCTTCATCGGCAGCCGCCTGATCGCAGGCCTCACGGCATCAGACCATCAGGTGATCGCGCTGGTCCGCAACCCGGCGAAGGCCGACATGCTGCCACCGCCGGTCACGTTGATCACCAGCCTCGACCAGTTGCCGGCCGACGCGAAGATCGACGCGATCGTCAACCTCGCGGGCGAGCCGATCGGCAACGGCCTGTGGACCGAAGCCAAACGCCGCAAGATCGTGGCCTCGCGGCTCGACATGACGGCCGAGGTGGTCAGGCTGATCGCACGGCTGGAGCGCAAGCCGTCGGTGCTGGTCAACGGCTCCGCGATCGGCTGGTACGGGCTCTGGCAGGACCAGGTGCTGACGGAGTCGGCAAAATCCCATGCCTGCTTCAGCCATGAGCTGTGCGAGGCCTGGGAGAATGCGGCGCGCCCCGCTGCCGATCACGGCGTGCGCATTGCTTATTTGCGGATCGGTCTCGTGGTCGGCACCGATGGCGGCTTCATCACGCGGATGCTGACGCCGTTCGAGTTCGGCCTCGGCGGGCCGCTCGGCTCCGGCAAGCAGTGGATGTCATGGATCGAGCGCGATGACCTCGTGCGCCTGATCGCGCATGTGATCGCCAGGCGGGAGCTCGCAGGCCCGATCAACGCGACCGCGCCGATCCCGGTCACCAACACCAAGTTCACCGAGGAATTGGGGCGCCGACTGCACCGGCCCGCGATCGTTCGCGTGCCCGCCACGCTGCTGCGCGCGGTCGGCGGCGATTTTGCCAACGAGCTGCTGCTCGGCGGCCAGCGTGTGCTGCCGAACAAGGCGCTGAGCAACGGTTTTGTGTTCCGGCACGAAACCCTGCGCAGCGCATTCGAGGCAATCTTGTAGGGAGGATGAGATGTCCAGCACCTGTTCCCGCGCATTTGGAAGCTGGCTTGCGGGCTGTGGCGCCGCAACGGCCGCGATCTCCTCCGTTGGTCAGACCTTGCTGATGTTCACTTCCGGTGGCGATGTCATGCGGTTGCTGGGCGGCATCGTCGGGGGTGCACTGGCCTCCGCCCTGATCTTCGTTCTGACGTGTTTGCTGACCGCCCTTCCTGCAGCCGTCGCGATCTGGCTGAGCGAGGAATTCCAGATACGCTCGGCGGCTTTCTTCGCCTTGGCCGGTGCGGCGATCGGCGCGTTGAGCATCACCGTGCTGGTGCCGTCTCCGGTGATATGGACATCTGGCGTCGTCAGCCTGTTCATTGTGGCCGGATTGGTCGCCGGTCTGACCTATCGATTTGTGATGCGCGAGCTCGCAGCAGCCGCGCACTCGATGTGAGCTTGCGCTATGGCGCCGCGGCGATGCTGCGGAACGTCGCCGCCAGCGTCCGCAGCGCGGCAAGCTTGGCAGGCTCGCTGACCTTGGAATGCAGCATCACTTTCGACGCACCGAGCCGCGGCAGCTTGTGCGCCGGTCCGATATCGATCAGGCCCGGCGGCGCGATACGGCGGGCGAGGGGCGCCACAGCCAGCCCGGCGAGTGCGGCGGCGACCACGGCGGTGACGCCGCCGCCAACGAAGTTTTCCGTCCACGCGATGCCGGCTTTCTCGAGCGCGCGCACCGCCAAGGCGCGCACGCCGCACGGTGGCGCCAGCGTTGCCAGCGGCAGCGCGTCGCCGCGCGGCCAGACGAAGCGTTTGGCCGCGAACCAGCCGAACTGGTCTTCAGTGAGCTTCTCGCCGCCGCGCCGGCTGCCTTCCTGGCGCACGATCACGGCGTCGAGCTCGCCGGAATCATAGGCGTCGAGCATGGCGCGCGAGAATCCTATTGTGACCGCGAGCGCAAGCTGCGAGGCCATCGCGTGCAGCCGCTCCAGCAGCGGCACCAGTTCTGGGCCTGCGGCGTGGTCGCTGATGCCGAGCGTGAGCCGCTGCCGCGCAGGCCGCTCGCCCGACAGCGCGCGGTCATGCGCCGCGATCAGCGCGCGGGCATTGTGCAGGAAAGCCGCGCCGTCGGCGGTCAGCCGCACCGCGCGCGGCGAGCGCTCGACCAGCCGCTTGCCGAGCACGGTCTCCAGCCGCTGCAACTTCATGCTGACGGCGGCCTGCGTGGTGCCGAGCGCTTCGGCGGCGCGGGTGAAGCCTTGCAGTTCGGCGACGAGCAGGAAGGCCTTGATGGTATCGATGTCGAGTGTGGTCATATGATCAAGAAATATTATCATTGGTATCGATATAGATAAGATACCAAGATGGTAGGGGAAGGTCTAGCTAAGGGGCATGCGGTTCACCCGCACCGATAAATCCAAGGAGACCGATCATGCCCCTCATCACCATCACCTACGCGACCTCACGCCAGTCGTCGTCGCTGAAGTCCGACATCGCCGCCGCGGTTTCGGAGCTCACCGCAAAGATCCTGCACAAGGATCCCAAGGTCACCGCCATCATCGTGAAGCCGGCCGATGCCGCCGACTGGTTTGCCGGCGGCAAATCGCTCGCCGAGCAGAGGCTGGCGAGCTACTGGCTCGACATCCACATCACCGAGGGCACCAACACCAAGGACGAGAAGGCGGCCTATCTCGCCGCGCTGTTCCAGCGCATGGGCGAGCTGCTCGGCCCGCTGCACAATGAGAGTTACGCCCATGTCGACGAGGTCAAAGGCGATGCCTACGGCTTCGGCGGCCTGACCCAGGAGCGCCGCTACATCGCCGGCAAGCTCGAGGTCGCGCCGCAGAAGGCGGCGTGAACCCCAAGAGCGTTTTCGAGCGAAGTGGATACCGGTTCGCGTGAAGAAAACGCGTCAAAACAAGAATCTAGATCGTCGCTTCCGGCAGGCGCGCCGCGGTGTCACCGAACACCTCGGCAAACGCCTGCCGGAGCGCGATGTCGACATCGGCCATCGTCACCGGCAGCCCGAGATCGACCAGCGAGGTGACGCCGTAGCGCGGATCGACCACGCCGCAGGGCACGATCGCGTTGAAGTGCGAGAGGTCGGGTTCGACATTGATGGCAATGCCGTGGAACGAGACCCAGCGCCGCAGCCGCACGCCGATCGCGGCGATCTTGTCCTCGTGGCTCGCGCCCTTGTCCGGGCGGCGAACCCAGACCCCAACGCGGTCCTCGCGGCGCTCGCCGCGGACGTTGAAGGCCGCGAGCGTGCGGATGATCCATTCCTCCAGCGAGGCGACATAGGCGCGCACGTCCGGCCGGCGCCGCTTCAGGTCGAGCATCACATAGGCGACCCGCTGGCCGGGGCCGTGATAGGTGACCTGGCCGCCGCGGCCGCTCTCGAAGGTCGGAAAGCGCGGGTTCAACAGGTCATCGGCCTTGCCGCTGGTGCCGGAGGTATAGAGCGGCGGGTGCTCCAACAGCCAGACCATCTCCGGCGCGGTGCCTGCGGCGATCGCCGCCACCCTGGCGTCCATGGCAGCGAGGGAATCGGGGTAGGGCACCGGCTGGTCCGCGATCCGCCATTCGACGTTCCCGCCGCCCGCCGGCAGCGCAAAGGTCGTCAAATCAAGGCTTTGGCGGTCGTTAACCATCGGCTAACCCTAACGTGGTCAGGTGAACCCATCATTTAGTTCCCGTACGGCAGTGCAGAAGTGGCCACCCTCGATAAAGTCAGCGTAGATCTCATGGTGGTCCTCGGCACGACCACAATGCCCATTCACCAGGTGATGCGGCTGTCCCGCGGCGCCATCATCGAACTGGACGCCACCGAGGCGGACGAGGTCAAGATCCTCGCCAACAACCTCCCGGTGGCCAGCGGCGTCGTGCTGGTCGACCGCAACCGAATCGCGGTCGAAGTCAAGCAGATGCTGCCGAAATCTCCCGATGTCAGGTAGCTAATTCGCTCACTTACCGCCTTGTCCCTGCATCCGTGATTTGTTACATGGCCCCGTCGATCCGGCGGCGCCCTTTGGGTTCCATCCGGCATCCCAGCGCTCGTGGCGGAATTGGTAGACGCGCTGCCTTGAGGTGGCAGTGGGTAACACCGTGGGGGTTCGAGTCCCTCCGAGCGCACCAAAGGTATAATCCGTTGAACTGTATGAGATTTCAGTCAGGCTGCACAAACAGCCGCGTCGCCCCGCGCCTGCGACTGGTTCCGGACTGGATCGGGGCCCAACAGGATTTCGCTGGCGGGCGATATTTGAACCGGGCTCAGTCGCCGAGGATATGATTGCACGATGGATCAAATGACCCAGCAGTCCGTTCCTGGCGGTCGGCAAGCGATTGACCACGGTCATTCGTTGAGGCCGCGCATCGTCTTCTTCACGATTCACAGCACGACGCCATGGTGGACGTATCTGGCGTCGCAGATCGATTTTGCTGATGTTACCGTGCTGAGCGACCTGCGCGGCGTCGGAGACCTGTCGCTGGTCGAGGATTTCTATCGATTCATGAAGAAGGGCGACGCCGCCGCGGTCGCCGTGGCGCGCTTCGGCGAGGCCGGATGCAACGACATCATCATGCGGTGCCGCTCGCTTCGCAGCCTCGAACGCGATCTCGCGCTGAAGATGATCGGCGGGATGACGCAGGCGGTCGAGAGCGCCTTCGACGCTCTCGATCCCAGACTGATCGTGACTTACACCATCGATCGCTACGTATTGGACGTCACGGCGCGCGTCGCAGCGGCGCGCGGCATTGCTTTCCTCGAGATGACCGCGTCGCCTATTCCGGGGCAGGTCATCTTTCAACGGCGCGGGCAGCCTATTCCGCTTCGGGATCCATCTCGGGCGGAATTGGACGAAGCAGTCAATATCCTGTGCAGCAAAGATTTCGCGCCGGTCTATGTCAGGGAGGCGAAGAGATTTTCCGCCGGGAGGTTTTGGAGGGTGTTTGCCCTCTACACTGTGCGCGGCGCATTCTTCAATGCATGGCGCCACCTCAAGCGTGATCCGCTCAATGTCCACTACATCGACGCCTTGAAGCGCCTCAAGCACAAAGTCAGGCCGGCAGATGTCGCGGTGCTCGGTCTTCTGAGAAAAGACTGGCAGGCGAGGCTGGAGAGCGTTCCGAAAGATCGCCGGGTATTTTGCGGGCTTCAGCTGTATCCGGAGGCCTCGCTGGACTATTGGCTGAAAGCGCCGGACATGCTGGCGTACGACGACGCTATCGTCCGGTATTGCGAAGTTCTCGGTCGTGCCGGCTATCATATCTTCATCAAGGATCATCCCCTGCAGTTCGGCTTCCGGCAACGCGGGCTGTTCGCGCGGCTGTCGAAGCTTTCCGCGGTGACTTGCGTGCCCTATGGCGTCACTGCCAACTACCTTCTCGAGCGATGCGCCGTCAGCGTTACGCTCACGGGTACGACGGGATACCAGGCCGCACTCGCCGGACTTTGCTCTGTCGTCACGGAGCCTTACTACGCTGACGAGGAGCATTACCTGCATGTCCGCAGCTTCCGCGAGATCGACGATGTCGTCGGGCGGATCGAGGCATGGCAACCGCCCGCGGATTTGGACGCAACGCGTCGGCAGATCGTCAGAAAGCTGGTGGCGGCCGGTACGGCCGGAGACTACTTCACCTGGAAGGACTTCGATCCTGGCGACGAGGAGCATCGAAAGGCGGTGCAGTCGCTTGTGCAATCGTTCAATCGACACCTGCCGCGTTTCGTGAAACAGGCGGGCTAATTCCGCTGCGTGGCGATGTCGCGTCGCGCTGCCTCGATGACGGCCACGAACGCGTAGAGGCGGTCAGGCGGTCAGCCGGCAGCCAAGGCGAATCACCTCGTTGGCCGGCCGTTCCCCCGCGCCGTCGCGAACCGTGTCGACGAGCACGCTGCCATCCCTGCACGCGATCTCGGTCACCCCATTCTTGCCATGCGCGAGAACTACGCCGTGTGCGAGCGGATGCAGATTTCGGGATGTGCCGATTCTGACACGCGCGAGATGGATTTCGCGCCGGGTCTGGCGATCGGGTGACACCAGGACGGTTTTCGCGCCGAGATAGGGCCAACCGAATGCGCGAACGCAGCGTTCGATCTCGCTTGCATTCCAGCTCCAATCGATCTTGCCGTCGAGTTCGGTTTTCAGCGCCGGGAAATACGGCCGGCCGTGGGGCTGCGGCCAGCTGACCACGGAATCGGTTGCGATCGCAGCGCTGAAGCCGGCGATCAGCAGGCGGATGCTGGACTGCTGTGCCGACATGATGTCGATCGGGTAGGCGATCTTCGACCATGTAAAAGGCTGCTCGACGATCGCCGCGCCGGTATCGATGCCCGCGTCGATCCAGTGAAGCACCCAGGAATCCTCGCACAGGCGATCGTCGTTCAGGATCAACCAGCTCAGTCCGGCCCGGCCGCGATAGCGCTTCGAGCCGTGGATATTGAAGACGAGGCCATCGAAGGCCTCGATGAAGTTTGCCCTGATGATCGGGGCCGAGACCGAAAAGATGGCGTTCGCCGTCGTCTGCTTGATGGCTGCGATGGTTTCGCCGTCGTTTGGACGAGACGCGTCGATGAACGGAAGACGAAGTCTGCTGATGATGCTGGCAAGGGATTCGTGCAGGCCATGAGTGGCCAACAGGGTTTCGATTGCACCGTCCGGTTGGTCCGGCGCGGATTGGCTTGCTATCGCGACGACCGCTATACCGGCCTGTAGCAGCGCATCGACGGCCGCGCCCAGAAAGCTCGAAGCGCCGATCACGCAGAAGCGCAAATCGCCATGAGCAATTGGCAAGGTGCGACTGGTGAGAACACGTTCGTTCAAAAGTCCTCTCTTTGCCGCCTTGCCGACGGCGATATGATTTGCGGTTCCATGGGGGCAGCCGTTTGGACCCGAAAATGGCCAGTCGGCTTCGCAGCAATTGTTTGGCAGCGCTCCAATCCACACCGCCCCCAGTCCGCGGAGCAACTCGTTTGCCGTCTCGTGATGACGCTCGTGTCACCAGGGGTTGGTAATGTCGATGTCAGGATGCAATCGTGTTGAATTGAATGCAAGGGTCCTATCTTAGGTAGTATGTCCAAGCAAGTCATGATCGTCGTCGATCATCTCCGTCAACTGCGTGCGAAGTGGAGCTGCAGCGCCCGTCGGTCAGGAGCAGCGCCCCGCGCCAACACGCCCGGTACATGCGTCGCCTTCAGGTCGGCGTGAAGCGGATCAGGTCCAGACCTGCAAGCGGCTGGTGAAGCTTTGCAGCGTGAACAGGCCCTGGGCGGTGGCGAGCGCCGCGGAGGAGGTATCGCCGCCGCGGCTCGCCGTCGTCCGCGACAGCAACAGGGCGAGCGGCGCCAATGAGGCCAGCTGATAGGTCTTGGCCAGCGGCGCGAGCAGCCGTTCCCGGGCGGAGGCGTGAAGGCCGGCTTCAGCGAATCCGATCAACGCATCGACGCCGCGCTGCAGCAGTTGCGAGGTCTGGCGCACGGTGAGGTCGGACGGCGGAGGCGGCGCGAACTGGGCCACCTTCCGGCGCAGGCCGGCCATGATGCGGGAGACCACGTCGCCGGCCTGTCCAGGGCTTCGCTCGGGAAAATCGAGCAGCGTCTGGGTGTCGCCCCACAGCGCCATCGGCTCCAGCACCATCTTGCCGCCTTCGGGCCGTGCGACCGCAACGATGGCGAACGGCCGCTTGTTGGCGCCGTCGCCGAGTGCGGCTTCGAGCGCGGCGATCCGGTGGGCGCCGAGGCCACGGCCCTCGTCGTCATGGTCGAGCGACAGCGAGATCCACGCGCCGCTGGCGTCCATCAACGGCCAGCGCAGGCGCTGGGTCAGGTCGTCGAATGCCACCGGCGCGACCCGGCTCGGCAGCAGCACGACCGGCTGCGCCGCGCGCGGCGGCGCATCGAGCGCCGGCGCGAAGCAGCGCGTGAGATGATCGGCAAGCATCGGCCAGGACAGATGCGCGAGATCGGCGAGCGGGCCATTGCGATCCTGCGCCCAGGCGGCGATCGGATCGCGGGCGGGCTTGAACTGCTGCACCTGGTCGGCGCGGCTCGTCTGCGACAGCGAGAGCCGGCCGGCGGCGGAGGCCTGCGCGCCGGCCAGGCGGAACGTCGATGACGACAGCCGCGCCAGCGTCTGGCCCCAGACTGCCTGGGAGCGGTGCGCCTCGCGCGGGTCGAAGCGGGTGTCGTGGGTCGAGGCGCGCGCCAGCGTGGCGGTGAAGCGGCGCCCGGTCGCCGGTTCGACGAAATGGCTGGTGACGCCGACTGCGCCGGTGATGGTCTCGAACATCACGGCGCCCAATCCGGTCAGCTCGACATCGCCGATCGGCTCGTATTCGGCGCGCACGGTGCCGGCGAGCTTGCGCAGCCGCGCGTCATCCTTGCTCTGCGACACCGCATGCAGCAGGGCGTGGGCGAAGGCGATCTCGCGCAACAGCTCGACCGCGTCGTGATTGACGTTGCGCGCGCGGCGTTCCTCCAGTCCCTCGGCGATGCGGCGGAGGCTCGCGGAGAGCCGCGGCATCGCCTCGGCGCGGCTCGACACCGCGAGCAGCATCAGCCGCTCCTCGAGCGCGCGCGACGGCACCGCAAACCCTTGCGCATAGGCGCGGCAGACCGCATCGCGCATCGCGGCCAGCAGCGCGGCGTCGACCGCGAACTCCTTCGGCTCGGCGGCAGCTTCCGCATCGTCGATCCCAATGGTCTCGTGGCCGAAATGGCGGCGGGCGGCGAGCAGGGCGGCGGCGTGGCCCGCGGGCCGGCGTCGCTCCGGCAGGCTCGAGGCGATCGATCCGAACTCGCCCTGGCCGGGGATCGCGACTTCGATCTCCTCCGTGCTCGATCGCAGCACGACCTTGAGCGAGGCTACGCCGGCCTCGACCGTTACGGCCTCGGCGAGCGCGAACAGTCTAATCGCCTCGCGCAGCGCGGTCTTGCCGACGGCGCCCTGCAGGGTCTTCCGGTCGAAGCTTGCAAGACGGGCCGGCCAGTCGATCTCGACCACCGGTGCGGCTGGTTGCGCACCGGCCTGGGCTCGCAGCGCAAAGACCACCGCGATCTTGTGCCGGCAGACGGTCGCGGCCGGGCAGGTGCAGCGCGCCTTCGCAAGGCCCTTGCCGTCGAGCCGGACCGTCGCCCCTTCGATGCGGCCGACGATCTCCTCAGCGCCGATCGAATCGAACTGCACATTGGTCGCGTCGGTGCGGCCGCGGCGCACGATGCCCTTCGATGCCATCGCTTCCAGCGTGGCTTCGTCGATCTGGGCATAGAGCGGGACGAGGTCGGACATGATTGCGGGCCTCAATCCATGATGCCGACCAGCCATTCGGCAAAGCGGTCGGGCGTCATCGCCGCGATGTGCATGCCGAGGCCGGCCAGTTTCTCGGCGGCCGAGCGGTTGAACACCGCCGTGCCATTGGTGTCGAGCGCGGCAAGGCCGATCAGCCTGGTGCGGGCTTCCGCCAGCCGCCGGACACAGCGCAGCAGCTCGGCGAGCGAGCCGCCTTCCTCGAAATCGCTGATCAGTGCGATCACGGTGCGGCTCGGGTTGACGACGAGCTTCTCGCAATAAGTCATGGCGCGCGCGATGTCGGTGCCGCCGCCGAGCTGCACCGACAGCAGGAGGTCGACCGGATCGGCGAGCTTGTCCGACATGTCGACGATCGAGGTATCGAAGGCAACGAAGCGCACATCGACCGCCGGGAGCCCGGCGAGGATCGAGGCCATCACGGTGGCATGGATCAGCGAGTTCAGCATCGACCCGCTCTGGTCGACGCACAGGATGATCGTCCACGGCATGCGCCGCTTCTGCCGGGAGACGAAGTGCAGCCGCTCGGCGATGATGGCTTTGTGCTCGGGGCTGAAATGCCGGAGATTGTCGCGGATGGTGCGGCGCAGATCGAGATTGGCCGCCGATCGGAGCTTGCCGCGGCGAAAGCGGTCGCGCCGGCCGGACAGTGCGCGTTCCATCTCGGCCTTCAACTTCCGCTTCAACTCCTCGACCACGACATCGACGACCCTGCGGATCGCCTCGACCAGGTTCTTGTCCGCTTTGCCCTTGAAGGCGAGCAGCACCTTCATCAGGTCGAGATTGGGTTCGAGCTTTTGCAGCGCCGCCGGATCTGCGAACAGGCCGGCGAGGCCGAGATCGTTCAGCGCGTGGCCCTGAATGGTCTCGAATACCGAGGCTGGAAACAGCTTGCGGCTGTCGGTCAGCCAATCGGGAACGGTGATCTGGCTCGGATCGAGCGAGCCCTTGCGGTTATTGCCGAGGCGCAGGCCACGCTGCCGGCCGCGCTCGGCATAGATGCGTTCGAGCAGTTGATCCCGGCGCAGATCTTCGCCCGACAGGCCGGAGCTGCCGAGCCGATTATCGGCGTAGCGCCCCAACGCCATGCGCCAGCGCAGCAGACGTTGCGTCTGTTCTGCCGATAATTTTGAGGGATTTGCAGACGTCATGACGGGGGCTCCAGCCATGCCATAAGGCCGTCCTGCTGCCATTGGCTGCGCAGCCTTTCGCTGAGCGCCAGATGATCCGACAGCACCCGCGCGTCCGGGACATCCTGCAGCATGGCGAGATCGTCTTCGCTGGCGCCATGTGCCGCAGCGACGATTGCCGCGACACGGTCGGTCTCCTGCGGGCTCAATTCGGCAAAGGCCATGCGCAACTGCGGCAGCAATGCGAGAAAGCCCTCGTCGTCGACGGCACCGAACAAATGATCGATGGCTTCGATGACGCTGCTGTCGTTGACGAACAGCTGCGGCGCCAGTGCCATCACGCCCGAAAGCGTGCGGATGGCTTCGCCCGGGCGCTCGAAGGCGCCGGCGAGCGCGGCCGACAGGCGTCGTCCGGCTTCGGGCTCATCGACCAGCCCGATCAGTGCGGCCAGCGCGATCACGGCGCCGTTCAATTGCGGATCGAGCCGGGCGGCCATCAATCCTTGCAGCGCATCGCGCAGCGGCGCGGTCGGAAATGGCGGATCGGGATCGGCCATCGCCTCGGCCAACGCGGCAAGACTGCCGATGGCTTCGCCGACATTGTCGGCGTTGACGGCGGCGAGGTCGGGCAGGAGCTCGGCGATGCGCCGCGCCAGCCGATCGAGCAGGGGCGGCAGCAGGTCGCCGAACGCCCGCAACGCGGCGTCGGACTGCATCGCCGTGGCCCGACTGTTCAAGGCCTGGCCGATCACCAGCGCATTGCTCAGGCGCCGCAGGTTGGTGTCCGCACCAACAGCGGCGCTGACGGCGGTGACCAGCGCGTCGGCGGCGCTGCCGATCCCGGCATCGAAGGCGATGCTCAGCAGATTGAACGCCGCCTCGGAATTGTTGCGCTGACCTTCCGTCTCGAGATCGGCAAGACGCCGGATCAGGATCATGGCGGCAACATCGCGGACGGTTTCGCCATCGGCCGCCCGCTCGATCAGCGAGGCCTCGACCGCGGGCGACCAGGCATAGCTCCAGATCTCCATCAACGCGTCGGCGCGAAAGCCATGCACCCGGTCGGGGCCCCTGGCGCGCTCGGCGAAGGGCGGCGCGACCAGCCGCATCGCATGCAGGAACCGGCTGGTCTGGCCGTGGCGCGGCTTGCGGTAGATATCGAGCTCGCGCGTCTTCGGCACGGCATCCTCGAGCGACAGGCCGAGCGATCTTGCCTCGGCCCGCGCGCGTTCGATCAGCGGCGGCAGCCGGCTGCCCGGCGGGAGGTCACCCAATCGATCACCCTGCAGGAACGTCCTGAAGGCTGTAAGCAGCGGATGCGCACCGACCTCGATCTCCTCCTTGATCGCCGACGTCTGCAGCGCGTCGAACAATTCAGTGCGTCCGGGGTCGGACAGTCCGCGCAACTCGGCGAGCCGCCTGGCCGCCTCGACCATCGAGCGCAATGTGGGGAACGAGAACGCCAGCGCGGGCTCCGTTGCGATCAAATGCGCGCGGAAGCTGACCAGGATCTCCTCGGTCAGCGAGCCCGTCGCGTCGTCCTGCGTCGCCGTGAGCCGTTCCCACATCCGCTCGTAGAACCCGGGCAGCGGCAGCCCGGCGCCGTAGCCATTGAGGCGGTCGAGCGCGCGGAAGTCGTATCGGATCAGCCAGGCATTCGAACGGGTGGAGGCGCCGGCCGGGCGCGCCGCCTCGGATTGCGCATCGATCAAGGCGGGGGTGTGGAAGCCGCCGGTCACGACGGCGATCGGGCCGGAGCGCGCGGCAATCGCCTCCTGGATGCAGGCGCGCATCATGACTTCGCGCGCCAGCGTGCCGTCGCTGCGCAATTCATCCGGATCGGACGCCGCGCGCAACGCCGCACAATAGGCGCCGACGCTGGCGAAGAAGCTGCGCCAGTCGCCGCCACGGGCGCGCGCCTCGAACAGGCCATCCCACAGAGCGAGGCCATCGCGAAAGCCGGCCCGCGCGCACATCGCCTCCACATAGGCGCCGCGATCGAACATGGACTCTCGCATCGGCAGCAGCGGCTGATCCGGCCGGTCGCGGCGATCGGACAGCATCGACGGATGCCGTGACGGCAGGTCGATGAAGCGGACGGTGGCGCCGAGCTCGCACGCCGCCTGGATCGCGACGAATTCCGGCGAGTGGCGGCAGATCGGATAATAGGTGGTGCCGCCGCGGCCTTTATCAGCGCTGTCCGGAAGCGCCACCATGGCGACCGGGGGCACGACGCCCGGCGCCAGCAGCTCGGCGATCAGCGGCTCGAAATCGACCGGACCTTCGATCAGGACCGCGGCAGGCCGGATCGCGCGCAGCGCCTCGCGCAGATGCAGGGCACAAGCCGGCGAGTGATGACGGATCGGAAAGAAATGCAGATCGCGTTCGGCGTCGAACAGCCGGATGGCGGTCGTGGCCGGATCGAGCGCGCTCATGGCGTGCGCCTCAACTCTCATCCTTCGTCGCCTTCACCGCGCCGAGGAAATCCGACCACACCTTGCTGCGGCGGGCGCGCTCCTTGACGATGTGGTCGACATAGGCGCGGACCTTCTTCACGTCGTCGGCATTGTCCTTGACGATCACGCCCTGTAGCTGCCGCCCGATATGGGCGCCGCCGACGTCGCCATTGCCGAGGAACGCTGCCTCCAGCGCGGCGGCGTGCGCGATATTCACGGCTTCCGCGGTCGACATCACCGCCGAGGGCTTCGACAGCGGCACCTTGTCTTTGGTCTGGCCGCGGCGGAGATCCTGGAAGGTGGTGACCAGGAGGTCGGTGACCTCTTCGGGGAAGTTGACCTTGATGTCGGCCTGGCCGAGCCGCTTGTCGACTTCCTGGCGGATCAGCTCCATTTCCAGCGCCGGATCGCTCAGCGGTAGCACGGTCTCGAAATTGAAGCGGCGCTTGAGCGCGCTCGACATCTCGTGCACGCCGCGGTCGCGGAGGTTGGCGGTGCCGATCACCGAGAAGCCCGGTGCGGCATAGACGCTGGCAGCCTCGCCGAGCTCGGGCACGGCCATCACCTTTTCCGACAGTACGGAGATCAGGACATCCTGGATCTCGGGCGGGCATCGCGTCAGCTCTTCGACGCGGACGATGCGACCGAGCCGCATCGCTTCCATCACCGGGGAGGGGACCAGCGCACGCGGCGTCGGCCCTTCCGCGATCAGCAGCGCATAGTTCCAGCCGTAGCGGACATGGTCCTCGGTGACGCCGGTCGATCCCTGCACCACGAGCATCGAGGAGCCGCTGATCGCGGCCGCCAGCAATTCCGACAGCATCGATTTGGCGGTGCCGGGCTCGCCCACCAGCATCAGGCCTTGCTCGCTCATCAGCGCGACCAGCGCACGTTCGACCAGCGCGTCATCGCCATAGAACTTGCGGCGGACTGAAAGCTTGCCGTCGCCGAGAATGAAGCTGCGCACCGCGCGTGCGGAGAGCGCCCATCCTGGCGGCCGCCGGCCCTGGTCGGCCGCCTGCAGCGCCGCGAGCTCGTCGGCGAAGCGGGTTTCCGCGTTCGGGCGCTGCTGCAAGACGTTTCGTTGTTCCATCACCAGGCCACCTTGTTGCGCCAGTCCTCGGCAAATCCGCTGCCGCTCGCTGCAATCTGATGCAGGTCGTTCCAGACTTCGCTCAGCAGCACCGGCGGCACCTCGCCGAGCGGAAGCTGCGTACCGTAGCCGGACCGATTGCCCTTGCGTGCCCGCACGAATTTCGCTGCGAGCAACGCGACCGCGCGATTCTCCTCGGGTAGCGGCGAGCCCGTGAATTCGATCACGGCGTTGATCGCGATGCCGCCGAACGGCTTGATGTATTGCGTGAACCAGCCGCCATCCTCGGCCTGCGCGCGCTCATAGCCGAGCTTCTGCGCGGCACTGCGCAGCTTGAACGCCTCGATGACATGGCCGGCGCGATCCTCGATCGCGTTTCCGGTCGCGCTCGCCAGCACCGGACGGTCGAGCTGGTTGAACAGCGCCTCGATCTTGTAATCCGCCAGATGCTGTTTCCAGGCTTCGCTTTGCTCGGCGGTCAACAGGGAGCGGTGCGCCAGTTGGACGCCGGCGAAAGAGTCGATGTCGACGGCGTTGTCGCCGCTGTCGGTCAGGGACAGATCCTCGAGCGGCCGGAACGATGCAACCAATTCGCCTTGCGCATCGAGGCCGAGCCAGATCAGGCGCTGCACCAGCCGTCCGGCGATCGGATGCTCGAGCAGGAAGCGCTTCCACTCGGCGGATTGCCAGCGCCGGCCCACGCAAAGCGCCTCATACAGCCGCTTGGCCTGGAATTCATGGACCTGCTTCAATTCCTTCTTGGCGTTCGACAGCGTCTTCTTGGCTTCCGATGCACTCTCTTTGTCAGGGCCGTCGCTGACCTGGGGCAGGGCCTTCACCACCTTGCCGTCGGGATTGTAGAGCGTCAGCACGTCTTCTGCATCGAGCTTGGCCTGGTAGAGGCGGCTGCCGATCTCGAGGTCGAGCATGCCGCGCTCGTCGAGTCCTGCGGTTGGAATGGTGCGGTCGGCCAGTTCGTCGGTGGTCCAGCCGCGTTCGTCGGCGATGCGTTCGACCAGCGCTTGCGCCAGCACCTGCACCGAATTGGTGCGGTGGCGGCGTGCGATCGAGAGCAGCATTTGCAGCGCCGCCGGCGCCGGATTGCCGCTCAGATAGTCCGTGAGCGCCTTGACCTGCGCGACCCGCGTGTAGTGATCGCGCATATAGGTCCGCACCATCTGGACCGCGAAGGTGCCTTCGGCATGTGTCGCGAGGCCGAGGATGCCGCGGTCGGCATGGGCATTGTTGAGATAGATCGACAACCGTTCGGCACGGAGATCTGCGAAGGCCTTCTCATAGGTATAGGAACGGTAGAACTCGTTGTTCCAGCGCTTGGCGTAATCCTGATAGGTCTCATAGCGCTTCTGTGCGCCCGCCTTGGCGTAGGCGTTGGCTTCGTCCTCGGAGCAGTGCGTGGCGTCGTAGCGCAGGAAGCTGCCGAGGATGTGACGCCCCAGCGCCTCGGCGCTCTCGGGCGTCAACTGGTCGAGCCAGAGCGAGAACAGGGTATTGCCACCCGGCTGCGCAAGCTTGCCGGCAAGGGCGATCCACCAGCGCGGAACGTCTGCCGACACCGCGCCGCCATTCGCCCAGCTCAGCGCCGGCAGGCTGTCGAGCGGAAACCAAGAGATATCCTTGACCTTCTTGCCCTTCAGGCCGGCGGCGGCTTCCTTGACCAGGATATCCGGCGAGACATAACTGGAGATGTCGACCTTGAGCCGGCGCAAGGCGCCGAGGATGGCTGCCCGCACCAGCTCGGACTTCTCCTTGCCGAGTGCTTTCTTCAGCGGCTCGATCGCGCTCTCGGCACCGATCGCGCCCAGCATCTCGGCGACGCCGGAGCGGACGTCCTGCTTGCTGTCCGAGAGGAAGGCGACCAGGCGCTGCTCGATTCCATCGATGTCGAGCAACAGCGCGCGCGCCGGCTTGTTGAGGGACTTCTTGGATGACAGCGCGTGGATCAGCACCGTGTTGAAAAAGCGCGCGGGCAGCTTTGGGAACTGGCGAAGCAGGTTCAACCCATTCAAGATCGGCGGTTCGCGGAAGTCCGTTGCGGCCGCTTGCCCGAGCGCTTGGTCGAGCACGTCGAAATGGACGGCGAGATAGGGCCAGACCGCGTCCGCCGACAGGTCTTCGGAAATGCTGCCGTTCAGCGCCTGGATCGCCAGTGTCTTGGCTTCCAGGCCCGGCTGTATCAGGGCTGCCAGCGTGCGCAGATCGCAGCCGTTGGTCAGCCGTGCGTGGATGGCGCCATGGATCGCTCCATGTCCGTTCATCAGGTTTGCGATCAGCCAATTGTGGTTCTTGCTCGAGCTCGCGAGGATCGTGCGCGCGCGGCAGAGGTGCCACAGCGTAAGCTCGGGGTTGTTGAACGGCGGCTCGGCCGCGGCGTCCCTGTTATAGGGCGCGAACGGCGAGATGTTCCCGATGTTGGTGACCCCGGCCTCATCGATCGCACCGTCGGAAGCCAGCAGCGCGCAGTAGCGGTCGGCGACGGCGTGATCAATTGGCTTGGGCGGCGCGGGCGGGCCTGCCTTCCACCAGGACTTCTTCTGGTCCGCCGTGGCCTGCTCGTAGCGCTGCCTTTGGTTCTCGTAATTCTTCATCCATTGCGCGTGCGCCTTGTCGAGCAGGGCGCGATATCCGGCGTTGACGCTGTCGGGCAGCGGCGTCGGTCCCGGCACCGCCGCGGGCGGTGGCGCAAGGACCTCGGTGCCATCAGCGGCGAGGTAGCCGTCAGCGCCGTCGCCGCTCAATGTGCGCGCTGCGACCGGCGCGTCATCGCGGACCACTGCCGATCCGAGGCCGAGCTCGATCACCTTGCGGACCGTCTTGGAGGTTTCCTTGGCAAGATGGGTTTCCAACAGCGGCCGCGCCTGTTCGCCCATCACGAGCGGCAGCAGCTGCGCGGCTTGCGCACGCGCCGTCGGATTGCCGTCGGCCAGGGTCTGCGTGGCGCTCGCCGCCAGCGTCTCCGGCGGAGCGGCGAGCAGGGCGTTTTGCGCCGCCTCGCGCACCGCCTTGCTGGTCGACGAGAGATACTGCTGATAGATGAACTGGAAATACTCGTCCCGGACCAGGTCGAACTGCTTCAGGACGTGGATGAGGGTGGCCTGGGCCGGGCGGTCATACTTGCCGAATGCATCCATCACCGCCTGCTTCTCCGCAGGCAGGCCGCCCTTGAAATCGAACTTCGATCCGACGTCGTGACCGCGGAAGTAATATTGGTTGGACTTCTCGAGCACCAGCAGGTCGAGCGCGAACACGGTGGCGCTGTCGTCCGGATCGCGCCAGCTCAGTGCCGTGCTGAGATTGGTTGCGAGCGTCGCATTGAGGCCGAGCTCGCCGCGGGCGAACAGGCCGCGGAACCACAATGGGCTCGGCCCCTGATGCGAGAAGACGCCCCAGCGTGAATCCTTGTGAGGCAGCGTGAGCACCTCGAGATAACGACGTATCCATGTCGCCTCGGAACCGTGCTCACGCGCCATCACATCGTTGCGAGCCTTGATCGCGGCCTGTACCACAGCTTGGGCAGCCGCTGCGGTATTCGCATGGCGGTAATGGCTGAGGGCTGCCTGCACCGCGCTGGCCTGCTGCTCGATCTGAAGCAGCACGGAACCGTTCTCGCCGGCCAGGACGTAGGCGATGGCGCGCTGCGCGAGGTCGGGGCTGATCGTCTCCAGCCGCTTGAGGTCGGTCACGATATCCCTGGCCGTCGCCTTGTCCGCCTCGGCTGCGGGCGTTCCTGCGGGTTTGCCGATGCCGATGACCGATTTGAGAAAATCAAACATGCATGGGTTCCGGGGAGCATGAATCGGAAGGCGGCTGTTAGTGTCGTGCCGGGAGGGATGCGTTCGCGGTTCGGCAGGATTAATCGGATCATTCTAGCGTCTGCAGATTACCGCTGGACGAATTGTCGATCGATCCCGCTTGCATCGCCAAGATCGTGACGAATCAATCCGGCACGCGTTTGGCGACCGCCGCGGCTTCGGCGCGTGGGCCTCGCTTCTTCAAATTGGCGAGACGGACCGGGTCGTCGCTCGCCTTGGGCTGCGCGGCGTGCTGGGCCGCGCCCGGCCGCTTGCCGCGGACCGGACCGGCAGGCTGATGCGCGGCCTGCTTCGGGCGTCTGGCCTGACGTGCCGAGAACGCCTGCGCGCTCGGCCGCGCAGCGACGGATTGCGCGACCCGTGATCGCGCCGCGAGCAGCGTCAGGTCCAGCGCGTCGCGAAGTCGAAACACTTCCGGTCCCGGGATAGGCAAGCTCGCAACGGTTGCGGCCTGCGCGGGCAGTGGCTGCGGCCACTGCGTCGGGCAGGGCAGGGCAAGACGCGCGCGCTGCGTGTGATCGAGCACGTCGGCATCGCGCCAGTCCATGTCCGACAACACCGGGGCCGGCAGCGTCTGCGTCGCGGTGAAGACGAAATTGGGAATCTTCGGCCAGCGCGTGATCGCCACCGTCTCCGACGGCGGATGGAGATACCATTGCTGCGGCTCGGTCGGCGTTGCCGGCAGGTCCGCGGTCGCCGGCACGACATGGACGATGCGGTAGCCACGCGCCTTCAGCGTGTTGAGGATGTGCGGCAGCGCCGCCACGGTGCGCGGCTGAATGTCGTGCAGCAGCAGGATGCCCTTGTGCTTGGCCTCGATGCGCTGGATCGCGAGATCATAGACCCGCTGCGGCGAGATGTGGCGCCAGTCGTCCGCCGGGAAGTCGGCGCTCCAGACCTGGATGCCCTGCGAGGCCAGATATTGTTCGGGGATCTCGGCGCGCATCAAGCCGGGGATGCGGAAGAACGGCGCCAGCTTGCTCTTGTCGCCGTTCAGCGCAGCCAGCACCGAGGCGATGCCGCCATCGACCTCCTGCTTGACCTTGTCCAGCGACATCTTGTTCATGGTCAGCGGATGGTGCTGGCTATGCGTGCCGACGGTATGTCCGGCGGCGATCAGCTTGCGCACGCCTTCCGGATTGGAGTTGGCCTGAATGCCGATCTCGAAGAAGGTCGCCTTGACGCACTGGCTGGCGAGGATGGCCAGCACCTGGTTGGAGTATTTCGGCAGCGGCCCGTCGTCGAAGGTCAGCACCACCTCGTGATCGGCGAGCGGCAGCGTCTGCGGATATTGCATGGTGCCGATCCGCGGATGTTCCGTGGGATCGACCACCAGCGTGCGCGAGGTGCCGATGGCGTCCGGATTGCCCGGGCAATTCGCGGCAAGCGTTGTCTGCGGCGCCATCAAGCAGCCCAGCAGCGCCGCGCCGATCGCGGCCCGCGATCGCCTACCGATGCCCACCCGGACGCTCGCCATCACAAAACCTCGGCCGCCTTCCAATCGCACTGATTAGTCCCTACCGACCGCGCCATGAACGCCGCGTTAACACTTTGTAATCACGGCGCGACGGCGGGTTCAATGTGTCCGGTCCGACACAGTTTTGGCCTGCGCCGGCACGATGTGGACCACGTGATAATCGTGGTCATGCAGATACCGCAAAAACGCCGGCAGCATGTCATCCGTTCGCTGCTGCGGGTCGTGCAGCAGGATAATTCCCTTGCGGGCGGCCTCTAACCGCCCCGTGAGCAGTTTCAGTTCCTCCTCAGGCGTCATCTTGACCCAGTCGCTGGCCCAGAAATCCGCCCCGAACACCGCGATACCGCGCTTTTGGAAGCGGTCCAGCAGTTCGGGCGTCGACTCGAAATAGGGGAAGCGGAAGAACGGTGTGGTCGGCGTCGTGCTGTCGGTTCCGTGCAGGGCCTTGTCGACTGCCGCGATGCCGCGGTTGATATTGGCTTCGGCCTCATCGGGCGGCAGCTTGTTGAGATGGGGATGGTCCCAGCTGTGGTAGCCGATGGTGTGGCCGAGGCGCGCAACCTTGCGCACCATGTCGGGATGTTCGGTGGCATTGCGGCCGACCATGAAGAAGGTGGCCTTGACGCATTCGGTCGCGAGCGCCGTCAGCACCTTGTCGGTGAGACCGGGCGTCGGGCCGTCGTCGAAGGTCAGGATGACCTCCTTGTCCTGTAGCGGCAAGGTCTGTGGAAAGCTCTTCAGCCCGACGCGCGGATAGGTCGCGGGGTCGACCTCGAGCACGCGCGCGGTGCCGAGCGCATCCTTGCGCGGGCAGTCGGCGGCGCGCGCCAAGGCGATCGGCGCGGTGGCTGCGAGCGCGAGGACGATCGCAGCGGCGTTCAGGATCGTTCGTGGTCCGCTCGACATATTTCTCATTGCGTTGCGCCCCACCGATTAGGTAATCCGGTCCGCACTACTCAGACCCCATTTCCCACTCCTGTCAAACCTTTGAGACGCGGCATGGCCGAGGATATCGACGTTGCCGATCCCACACGGGCCGCTCCGCTCGACCCCGCGGCGATGCGGGACGAGGAGGGCGAGCTTCGCCCCGAATTCGTCGAAGGGATCACCGAGGCGATCCACGCCGCCGACCGGCCGCTGCTGTGCGAGGTGGTCGCGGAACTGCACGAGGCCGACCTCGGCGACCTGATCGCGGCGCTGGCGCCCGATGACCGCGTCACCCTGGTCGAGATCACCGGCGCCGATTTCGACTTTTCCGCGCTGAACGAGGTCGACGAGACCGTCCGCGAGGAGATCCTTGAGGAACTCGAGCCCGAGACGGTCGCCGAAGGCGTCCGCGAGCTGGAAAGTGACGACGCCGTCGAGCTGCTCGAGAGCCTCGACGAGGAAGACCAGGAAGAGATCCTGGAAAAGCTGCCGCCGTCCGAGCGCGAGGACATCGAGCGCAGCCTGCTGTATCCGGAAAATTCCGCCGGCCGGCGGATGCAGACCGAATTCATCGCCGTCGCCCCGGATTGGACGGTCGGCCGTGTGATCGACTACATGCGCGACACGCCCGACCTGCCTGATCGCTTCTACGAGATCTATGTGGTCGACGCTGACAGGCATTGGCTCGGCGCAGTTCCGCTCGACGTGTTGTTGCGCGCCCGCCGTCCGGTGCCGATCACGGACCTGGTCGACGAGGACCGCCGCCGCGTCTCTGCGCTGGAGGACCAGGAGCAGGTCGCGCGGATGTTCGGCAAGTACAATCTGGTCGCAGCCCCCGTGGTCGACACCACCGACAGACTTGTCGGCGTCATCACCATCGACGACGTGGTCGACGTCATCGAGGAGGAGGCCGACGAGGATCTCAAGGCGCTCGGCGGCGTCACCCATCCCGAAGAGCTTTCCGACACGGTCTGGACCATCGCCCGCGGCCGCTTCAACTGGCTCCTGGTCAATCTCGCCACCGCGTTCCTGGCCTCCTCGGTGCTCGGCCTGTTCGAGGGCCAGCTCGAGCAGATGGTGGCGCTCGCGGTGCTGGCGCCGATCGTGGCGAGCCAGGGCGGTAATGCCGCGACCCAGACCATGACGGTCGCGGTGCGCGCGCTCGCCACCCGCGAGCTCGGCTCGGCCAACGCATTCCGCGTGGTGTTGCGCGAAACCACGGTCGGGCTGGTCAACGGTCTGGCCTTCGCCGTCATCACCGGCATCGCTGCGGTGGCCTGGTTCAAGATCCCTGGCCTAGGGCTGGTGATCGGGCTTGCGATGATCTGCAACCTGATCGCCGGCGCGCTCGGCGGCATTTTGATTCCGATGGTGCTGGAGCGGGTGCGCGCCGACCCCGCGGTTGCCTCCGGCACCTTCGTCACCACCGTGACCGACGTGGTGGGCTTCTTCTCGTTCCTCGGCATCGCGACGTTGTGGTTCGGGCTCAAGTAACAAAGCGTTTTCGAGCGAAGGGGCACCGGTTCGCGTGAAGAAAACGGATCAGACAAGGGCTGCTTTATCGTTAATCGCGCCTTAACGCGCTTGATGGATGATGCCGCCATTTCCAGGGCGCGCCATCGAGGGGGCCATCATGCGGCGCTTGCGGCTCAAGGCGGACGGACGGATCGTCGAACTCTGCGACGGCAGGGAAATCCCGCTCGTGCCGCAGCCTGCGTCATCGCCAGCCACGCAGCCGGCGGTGCGCGACCTGCGCCGCCGCGCCCAACTGACCCAGCTCGAATTCGCCGCCAAGCTCGGCGTGCCCGTCGAGACCATCCGCAACTGGGAGCAGGGCAAGCGCGCCCCGCGCGGACCCGCCCGCGCGCTGCTCGCCGTGATCGCGCATTCGCCGGAGACGGTGTTCGCGGCGCTGTCGAGCGAGACGGCGCCGGCGTGAGACGGTCGGCGCGTTCGCTCGCGTCGCG
The DNA here is from genome assembly GCF_015624485.1 of Bradyrhizobium genosp. L. Classification (NCBI taxonomy): domain Bacteria; kingdom Pseudomonadati; phylum Pseudomonadota; class Alphaproteobacteria; order Hyphomicrobiales; family Nitrobacteraceae; genus Bradyrhizobium; species Bradyrhizobium genosp. L. The sequence continues at coordinate 4,497,048 of NZ_CP061378.1, read as the reverse complement.
CACGAGCGCAACATCAACGGTGTCGTCCTGGCGAAAGCCAGGACCCATAATCACCGAATATGATGGTGTAGCGAGATCGTGGCCCCAGCGCCGCTCCACAACCGACTTTTGGGGTAATGGGTCCTGGCTTTCGCCGGGACGACGTTGGAAAGACAATACGCCACAGACACAGCTGTCGTCCCTGCGAAAGCAGGGACCCATACTCCGCGGCGGATGTCTGTGAAAAAGACTCGTCGTTCCAGCGCCGTGCAACAATCGGCATTCGTGGTTATGGGTCCCTGCTTTCGCAGGGACGACATTGAGTGTGTTGCAGCATCGAGGGTCATGCTTTCGCACTCTCGCGACGCAGTCCACCGCATCTCGCTGCGACACTCTTGACGATGCGCAGTGCCCTCGATCGGACGCGAAGGGTAACCTTATTTCGCGTAAACCAAAATGTTTTTTCACTGCAGGGATTGCGCGGTCATGCAAATCGCTGATTGAGATTCTGACGGATATGCGCAATCGCGTGGGCATGCGGATTGATCCGCGCATCCACGCGCATGCTGCAACTGATGCGAGAAGTGCGCGCGATTTTTTCACAGTTGTCATCAACAGCATAAAACCGACACAGCGCTGTTACCGGACGTGTCTAATCTGCCGCAGGTTCACGTCATAAATCTGCAAAAGCAGGGGGCACTCTGGTGAAAGCCAAATTTCTTTCGACGGTCGGAATCTGTCTGGCCGTTGCTGCGGTCGCATACGGCGCTGCCGCGCAGGACGGCTGGGATCGTGATCACGATCACGACCGGGATCATCGTCATCCGCACGACATCCACACCGCGACGCCGATCAAGCATCTAGTCGTCATCTTCAACGAGAACCGCTCGTTCGACCACTATTTCGCGACCTATCCGAACGCCGGCAATCCGTCGGGCTCGATTCCCTTCAAGGCCAAGCCGCATACGCCGCAGGTCAACAACCTCGCCAACGCCAATCTGTTGACGAACAATCCGAACCTCAACCCGGCCAACGGCACCGGCGCGACCAATCCGTTCCGCCTCGATCGCACGCAGGCCAACACCAAGTCGCAGAACCACGCCTACACGCCCGAGCAGCAGGCCTATGACAACGGCAAGGCCGACCTGTTTCCGGAATTCACCGGCCGCGGCACTGCCGGCGGCGTCGGCGCGTTCGGCACCAACGGCCAGGTGATGGGCTATTTCGACGGCAACACCGTCACCGCATTCTGGAATTACGCCCAGAACTTCGCCATGAACGACAATCACTATACCGACACCTACGGGCCGTCGACGCCAGGCGCGATCGAGGTGGTCTCGGGCCAGAACAATGGCGTGCAGAACATCATCGGCACCTCGTCGTCGATCGCCGACGGCCAGGGCGGCTTGTCGCTGATCGGCGACACCGATCCGGCCTACGACCAGTGCTCGAGCACGACCAGCACGATGCTGATGACCGGCAAGAACATCGGCGACCTGCTCAACGCCGAACAGATCAGCTGGGGCGGCTTCATGGGCGGCTTCGATCTTACCCTCAAGAACACCAACGGCACCTCCGGCTGCGCACGCAGCACGTTCTCGAGCAACGTCGCCGGCACGATCGTGGACTACATTCCGCACCACGCCTGGTTCCAGTACTACAAGTCGACCGCCAACCCGACCCACGCACGTCCGAGTTCGGTCGATGCGATCGGTCATACCTACGTCGCCAATGGCAAGACGGTCGATCCGGCCAACCACGACTACGACCTCGAAGATTTCTACGCCGCGGTCAAAGCCGGCCATCTTCCGGCCGTCTCCTACATCAAGATGCCCGCCTTCCAGGATGCGCATGCCGGCAATTCCGATCCGCTCGACGAGCAGGTGGGCACTGTCGAGTTGATCAACTTCCTGATGAAGCAGCCGGAATGGCGTGAGACCGCCGTCATCATCACCTATGACGACTCCGACGGCTGGTACGACCACGCCTACGCCGTACCGACCACCGCGTCGTATGATTCGACCGCCGATCAGGTCAACGGTCCCGGCAAGTGCGGCCTCGGTGCCGCCAAGCAGCCGCAGCCCAATGGCCTGGGCGGCAAGCCGGTGAACGGCCGCTGCGGTCCAGGCACCCGCGTGCCCTTCATCGTGGTCTCGCCGTTCGCCAAGAAGAACTTTGTCAGCCACGTCAGGATTTCGCAGGCCTCCGTGGTGCGCTTCATCGAGGACAACTGGCTGCACGGCCAGCGCCTCGGTGGCGGTTCGTTCGACGAGAAGGTCGAATCGATTGCCGATATGTTCGACTTCGATCACGGCCACGATCACGACCGTCAGCAGGATACGCTGTTCCTCGATCCGACCGCGGGCACGGTCATCGTCAGCCCGCCGGATGATCACCATCATCACTAGGATCCCGGACGCGAAATGAACGGCCGCACTTTGTGGCTCCTCGGCGCCGGCCTGCTTTGCATGGCCGGCGCCGTCGCAGCAGTCGAGACGCAGGGGCTTTCGGGCGTAAATCCCAGCCCGGTGCAACTCAGGCGTCCGCCGGTTGCCCCGTTGTCCTCCATGGCGCAACTCGGCAAGCTGATTTTTTACGACGCCTCGCTTTCGTCATCCGGCGAACTGTCATGTGCGTCCTGCCACAGCCCGGATCACGCTTACGGCCCGACCAATGACGGACCGGTCATGCTCGGCGGCGCCTCGCTCAAGCGGCAAGGCGCACGTGCCGTTCCGTCGCTGAGCTATCTGGAGCGCCAGCCGAACTTCAGCATCGGGCCCGAGAAGGACGAGGACGACAACGTCGTCGACCTCGCGCAGATGGCGGCGATCGGCCAGCAGAGCGCGCGGGCGAAGAAGGTCGCGACCGGCACCGCCGCCTCCGCCGCCAACATCGTGCCGCAGGGCGGCCTGTTCTGGGACGGGCGCGCCGACACGCTGCAGGACCAGGCGCTCTTTCCGCTGCTCGACCCGAACGAGATGGATGGCGGCAGCCTCGAAGTCGTCGCGGACAAGCTGCACCGTGCACCCTATGCGCCGCGCTTTGTCGAGCTGTTCGGGGTCGGCATCTTCAGCAACAAGCGCCTGCTGGTCGCGGAAGCGATGTTCGCGGTGGCGCGCTATCAGGTGGAAGAGGAGAGCTTCCATCCCTACAGCAGCAAATATGACTACTGGCTGGAGGGCAAAGCGCGCCTGAGCGAGACCGAGCTGCGCGGCCTGCAATCGTTCAACGATCCCGAGAAGGCCAATTGCGCCGGCTGCCACACCTCGGCGCCGACCCGCGACGGCCTGCCGCCGTTGTTCACCGACCATCAATACGAGGCGCTCGGCGCGCCGCGCAATGCAGCGCTCACGGGCAATGGCGATCCGAACCATTTCGATCTCGGCGTCTGCGGCCCGCAGCGCACCGACATTGCAGAGCAGACGCAATATTGCGGCATGTTCCTGACGCCCACCTTGCGCAACACCGCGACCCGCCGCGCCTTCTTCCACAACGGCGCCTTCAGCACGCTCGAACAGGTGCTCGATTTCTACAATTTCCGCGACACGAATCCGGAGAAGGTGTTTCCGCGCTCGGCTGACGGCAAGGTCCTGAAGTACGACGACCTGCCGGAAAAATATCACGGCAATGTCGACGTCAGCGATCCCCCGTTCGAGCGTCACCTCGGCGAGGTGCCGGCGATGACGCCGCAGGACGAAGCCGACATCATCGCCTTCCTGAAGACGCTGACCGATGGCTATCAGGTGGAGCGTTGAGCTGACGTCACCATGGCAGCGTCCCTAACTTGGCGTGCGTGAAGGTGCCGGTCGGACCGTCAGGGCCGAGCAGCGCGACGCGCACCGCCTCGCGCGCGCCGTCCTCGACGCTCTCGATGCCTGCATAGCCGTTGAGGTTCGTCCTGGTGAAGCCCGGCGAGACGGCGTTGACCTTGATCCCGGTCGATTCCAGTTCGATCGCCATCGCAAGCGTCATGGCGTTGAGCGCAGTCTTCGAGGCAGGATAGACCGGACCGAAGATCGCGCGGTGGCTGGAGGCCGGGTCCGCATTCATGGTCAGCGAGCCGGCGCCGCTCGATACATTGACGATGCGTGCGCCGGGCGTCTTGCGCAGCAGCGGCAGCATCGCCTGGTAGACGGCGAGGACGCCGAACACGTTGGTCTCCCACACCGCGCGAACCTCGTCGAGCGACACGTTGCTCGGACGGGTCGTCGCTGCGTACTCTGCGACCGACTGATCCGGCCGCTTCGTCGTGTTCGAAATCGCGGCGTTCTGGATCAGCACGTCGAGGCGGCCAAATTCGCGGCCAACGCGTCCGGCCGCGGCCGATATCGAGGCCTGGTCGGTGACGTCGAGTTGGAGGGCGTGGGCATCCGGTCCGATCTCGCCCGCCGCGGTCACCCCGCGCGCGAAGTTGCGCGAGCCGACCAGAACGGCGAAGCCATGGGCAGCAAGATCCTTTGCGATCTGAAGACCGATCCCCTGGTTGGCCCCGGTGACCAGGGCGACTTGCTTGACTTGCATGTTGGGCTCTCCGATCAGCGGGCCTTGGCCAAGTCTCTGGCCCATTCGATGGCGTCGGCGCCTGCGGGGATGCGCATCGGGCTCGACGGATCGGTCACCGCGCGCCACACCGCTTCGGCCACGTCCTGTGCATGCGTGACCGGTCCCGATTCGCCGAAGCTCGCAAACACGCCTTTCACGAGCTCCGCATAGGCCGCATGGTCGAGGCCCTGCATGCGGGCACGCGCGTTGTCGGCGAAACGGGTCGACGGTGAACGGCCCGGCAGCACCAGCCGCGCGCGCACGCCGAACTGCGCGAGCTCAAGCGCCATCGACTCGGTGAAGGCGTTCACCGCCGCCTTGCTCGCGGTGTAGGCGGCGATCAGCGGGATCGATTTGATCGTCACGCTCGACGTGACGTTGACGACGACGCCGGCCCTGCGCGCCCTGAACTGCGGCAGCACCGCCTGTGTCACGGCCATGGTGCCGAAGGCGTTGGTCTCGAAGACCTCGCGGATCGTCGCCATCGGCATGGCCTCGAATGGCGAGGCCGCGCCGAAGCCCGCATTGTTGACGAGGGCGTCGAGCGGCCCGGCAGCCGCGACGGCGCGACCGATGCTCTCGGGATCATTGACGTCGAGCGGCAGCACACGCAGTTGCTGGGAGTGCGGCAGCACGTCCTCGCGCGGATTGCGCATCGTGGCGACAACGTTCCAGTCGCGTTCGAGGAAGTATTTGGCGGTCTCAAGTCCGAAGCCGGACGAGCATCCGGTGATCAGGATGGTGTTCATTGGGATCTTGGTGGTTGTTTACGATCCCGAGAAGCTAGGCGGCCGCGGCTGGACGTTCTATATTTGGAAGTCCAAGATTCGTTTGCAGGAGTCCGGTTTTGGTCGATCCGCTTGCCGAGGTGGTCACGCTGCTGCAGCCCAGCGTCCGGTTCGCCAAGGCCATCGTCGGCGCCGGTCCGTGGCAAGTCCGCCGCTCGGATGCCGGACAGCCGTTCTATTGCGTGGTGCTCGAGGGAGGCTGCCGCCTCGTGGTCGACGGGCACGAGCCGATGACGCTTCGCGCGGGCGACTTCGTCCTGATCCCTGCGGCCTACGACGTTGCGATGTCGAGCCTCGCGCCGCGCTCGGAGCAGGCGCCCGATACGTTGCCGGTCGCGCTTACGACCGGGGAGTTCAGGATCGGCGATCAGGACGGTCCGATCGACCTGCGGATGCTGGGGGGCCATTGTAGCTTCGGCTCTCCCGACGCCGGCTTGCTGGTCTCGCTGCTTCCGCAACTCGTGCATGTCCCTGGCGAACCGCGGCTCGCCACGCTCGTGCAGTTCGTGCGCGACGAATTCCTCGAAAGGCGGCCGGCGCGCGAGGTCATCCTGGCCCGTCTGATCGAGGTGCTGCTGATCGAAGCGCTGCGCTCCGCGGCGGGCACGGCGGCGTCTCCAGGCCTTGCGCGTGCGCTTGCCGATGAACGCCTTGCGATCGCGATCCGCAAGATGCACGAGACGCCGACCCGGCAATGGACCGTGGCGCAGCTTGCGAAGGAGGCGACGCTGTCGCGCTCGGCTTTCTTCGAGCGCTTCAGGCGCGCGGTCGGGGTTGCGCCGATGGAATATCTGTTGGCTTGGCGCATGGCGCTGGCCAAGAACCTGCTGCGGCGGTCCGAGGCGGGCGTCGCCGAGATCGCGGAACGCGTCGGCTACGGCTCCGCGAGCACGTTCAGCGTCGCTTTCACCCGCCATGTCGGACGGCCGCCGACGCAATATGCGCGGGAGCAGAAGCCGTCGTGAAGCCGCTCTGCACGCCGGCGTGAGTTGGCAGCGTCGGCTGCGGCGCGCATAATGTCCGGATGAACATGATCGAAGGCAACGGTGCCAAAATCCCCGCGATCGGGCTCGGCACCTGGGAATTGCGCGGACGGGCCTGCGCGCGCATCGTCGAGCAGGCGCTGCGGCTCGGTTATCGCCACATCGACACCGCGCAGATCTACGAGAACGAGCGCGAGGTCGGCGACGGGCTGCGCGCTTCCGGCGTCAAGCGTGACGATGTGTTCGTGACGACGAAAGTCTGGACCACGCATTTCAAGCCGAACGACCTCGAGCGTTCGGCCAAGGAGAGCCTGGCGCGGCTGCGGTTGACCGAGGTCGATTTGTTGCTGCTGCACTGGCCCAATCCGCAGGTGCCGCTCGCAGAGACGCTCGGCGCGCTGGCGAAGGTCAGGCAGGCCGGGCTGGCGCGCCATATCGGCGTCTCGAATTTCACCGTGGCGCTGATCGAGGAGGCGGTGGCGGCGTGCCCTGAGCCGCTCGCCTGCGACCAGGTCGAGTACCATCCCTATCTCGACCAGGCCAAGGTGATGGAGGCCTGCGCGTGCCATGGCATGGCGCTGGTCGCCTACAGTCCGATCGCCAAGGGGCGGATCAGGAATGACCGCGCGCTGGCGCGGATCGGCGACCGCTATCGCAAGACCGCCGCGCAAGTCTGCCTGCGCTGGCTGGTGCAGCAGAATGTGTCCGCGATCCCGCGCACCTCGAAGCTGGAGCGGCTGCAGGAGAACATCGACATCTTCGATTTCGAGCTGTCCGAGGCGGATATGCGCGAAATCAGCGCGATGGGCAGCCCGGGTGGCCGGCTGACCAATTTCGGCTTCGCGCCGAAATGGGATTGAGGCCGACCGCCCCGGACCGCTATTGTAGGTCTCGGGGAGACATCACGATTTGATCGAGTGGGATGAAGTTCCGGCCAAACGCGGATATCTTGGCGTCGGTGCTGGTGCACCTGTCGCTGCTTGCGCTGATTTTCGTCTATTCGGAGGTCCGCCAGCTCGATCCCGTCGCCGCTGACACGATACCGGTCGAGGTGGTGACCCCGCAGGAGGAGGCCGCCGCCGAGGTCACCCCGGCGCCGAGCCCGTCGCCGACGCCGGAGTTTCAATTGCCGTCGCTGGACAAGCCGGTGGAGCAGGCCAAGGAACAGCCGAAGTCTTCGGCCAAGTCCGAGCCGCCTGCGCAGGCCGCTGCGCCGCAGCCGTCGCCCCAGCCACCGCAGAAGCAGCCGACGCCGCAGCCCGAGCAGAAGCAGGCGACGCCGCCGGCGCCAAAGCCCAGTCCTGCTCCGCAGCAAGCCGCCGCCGCTGCACCGCCGCCGGCCGTTCCGCAGCCGCCGTCACAGGCCCCGCAGCCGTCACCGCAGGCCGCACCGCCGCCGGCCTACGCGGCGCCGCAACCCGATCTTACGGTCAAGTACAATGTCATGCTGGGCCTGCCGCCCGATCTCTCAGTGACGTCGCCGGCCGCGCCGCATTCCGCCGACGCGGGGGGCCCCGACAATTTCGATGCGCCGGCGATCGAGGAGGCCAAGGTCGGCTCCAGCGTGGTCGGCGAATTCCGTCGCCATCTGAAGACCTGCCTGAAGCTTCCGAACGCGGTGAAGAGCGACGACGATGTCAGGGTCAAGCTACGGGTGCTGATGACGCCGGACGGCAAGCTCGCGGCCCCGCCGCAACTGATCGAGGCGACCGCGTCGGAGAAAGGTCCACTGTTGATCCAGAGCGCGACCAGTGCGCTGAAGGCTTGTCAGCCTTACGCGATGCTGCCGAAGGATCGCTACGGCGAGTGGAAAGTGCTCGACCTCGATTTCACGCCAAGGGATTTCGCGTCATAGGCCTTCGTCATTCCTTCGCTTCCGCTAACTCCCCATCGCCTGCCAGGCGTTGGAGGCAAATTGCCGGCGCCAGATCACGATCACGACTGCGGCGGTCGTGATGAACAGCAGCCAGGGGCTGACGAACCAGCCGAGATAGCCGAGCGCGAAGAAGAACGCGCGCTGGCCGCGGTTGAAATGCTGGCCGGCGCTCTCGAACAGCCGCGTGGTGCGGATCACATGGGCTTCTGCTTCCGGCGTGTCGCGCTGGGGCGCCGGCGGCATCGCGCCGAACAGGATCGCGACGTAGTTGAACAGGCGATAGGCCCAGGCGAATTTGAAGAAGGTGTAGATGAAGATCAGGATCAGCCCCAGGCACTTGATCTCCCACAGCGCCGGCGAGGGGCTGAGATTGATCGGCAACGCGCCGAGCACGCTCTGCGCGTCGCTGGTGGCGCGCAGCAGCGCCAGCGCGCCGCCGATCGCGATCAGGCTGGTGGAGGCGAAGAACGCGGTGCCGTTCTGCAAGGAGGCCATGATCTGCATGTCGACCATCCGCGCCTCGCGGTTGAGCAGGTTGCGCACCCAGGTCTCGCGATAGGCGTGCATGCGCGCCGACAGGCTGTCGCGCCCGTAAGCCGTGCGCTCCAGCGTGATGGCGTAGACCGACCATTCGATGACGAAGAAGCTGACTGCCGTGATGTCGACCCAGTAGCCCGTCATGTTGCGTCCCCAGAGCATGCGCGGTCGCGCGTCCGCGCGGCGCGGCATCCGGTTTGATCTACAGGTTGAACGCGTGCAATGCACTATGGCAAAATGCGTCCCGCAACAGGATTCTCCGCCATGCTCAAGCTCGTGATCGGCAACAAGAACTATTCGTCATGGTCGATGCGGCCGTGGCTCGCGCTGCGCGCCAACGAGATCCCGTTCGAGGAGATCTTCATTCCGCTGTACACCGATCAGGCCGACAAGGACCGCATCCTGTCCTTCAGCAAGGCCGGCAAGGTGCCGACCTTGATCGACGGCGACGTCACGGTGTGGGATTCGCTTGCGATCATCGAATATCTCGCCGAACGATTCCCCGACGCAAAACTGTGGCCGGCCGATCGCGCCGCGCGCGCCCACGCCCGCGCGATCTCGGCGGAGATGCATTCCGGCTTCGTGGCGCTGCGCAACGAATGCGGCATGAACCTGCACCGGCCGATCCGCGCGGTGGCGCTGTCGGACGATGCGCGGGCCAATGTCGCGCGGGTCCAGGAGATCTGGGCCGATTGCCACGCCCGCTACGGCAAGCAGGGGCCGTTCCTGTTCGGCGCCTTCTCCGGGGCGGACGCGATGTATGCGCCGGTGGTGCATCGCTTCCGCACCTATGCGATCTCGGTCGAGGGCGCGGCGCGGCACTATTACGATGCGATGCTGGCGCTGCCGGCGTTCCAGCAGTGGACCCGCGATGGCCTCGCCGAGGCGCTGCTGATCGACCGATTCGAGCACGTCTGAGCTTTCGCTTCCGAATTGTGACGGGCCTCACAAAGATGGCGGCTTGACGCCAAGCCGGCAAAGGCGTCTGAATCCGGAACCAGTCTTTGCAATGGCAATGGAAGGTTCGATCATGGGCATTCTCGACTCCTTGGAAAACTCGCCTGAGCTGAAGGGGATGCTCGGCCAGCTCGGCGCGGCGGTGCTTCCCGCGGTGCTGGGCGAAGTGCTCGGCAATGGCGGGCAGGGCGGCTTGTCGGCGATCGTCGCCAAGCTCGAGCAGGCCGGCTTCGGCACGCAGGTCAAATCCTGGCTCGGCAACGGCCAGAACCTGCCGATCACGGCCCAGCAGCTGCAGGAGGTGCTCGGCAGCGACACGGTCAAGCAGCTGGCGGCACGGTACAATATTCCGATCGACCAGCTTTCGCAGGTGCTCGCCCAGCAGCTCCCGACCGCGGTCGACAATGCGAGTCCGGACGGCAAGCTGCCGCACACGGCCTGAGCGAACCGCCGGGAACCTGTTCCCGCGCCCGGTGTGGCCGGCGATTGCTGCCCGGCCCCCAGATTAACGCTTATCGCCCTGAAAAACCTGCAAAAACTGCACGCCGCCATGTCCCGATCCTGCTGGATTTTGGACGTGGCGATGTGCTAGCTTGCCGCAGGGTTCTCAAAACGCCGGCCAGCACACGGGGACAATGTGGGCTCCGCCGGCGATCTCTGAAAAAATGGAGAGGGCGTTGAAGCATAAGTACTCCGTTGGAGAGACGGTCTATTTCACGGCGAGCAACGTGGCGCGTCCCGCCGCCAGCGGCACCTACCAGGTGGTCCGCCTGCTGCCGACCGATGGCGATGACTGTCAGTACCGCATCAAGAGCACGACCGAAGCGTTCGAACGGGTAGCCAAGGAGAGCCAGCTCGTGCTGTCCTGACGGAATCGGCGCGCAGCCGGCGGCCGGGCGGTTCCGATCCCGGCGCCGACAATCCCGCTGCCGGCAATCGCGCCGCCGTCAAAAGGCCCTGTTCGCGGACGACCCATTGCGCTTGCGGTGGCGTGCTGATGGTTGGATGCCGGATGGCGGCATTCGCCCACCGCCGATTGTGCTTACGCTTGCGTTGAGGGACATCGCGCATGAACTGGGCTTGGACTTCTTCGCTGGATCAGATCTGGCGCTCGCCGACCTTTCCGATGTGGCTGACGCTGGCCGCGGCGGGGTTCTTTGGCATCGTCGTGCTGGTCACGCTGCTGCGCGCGGAAAAATCCGTCGCCAACGGCGCGCTGACGGTCATCACGCTGCTGTCCATCGCAGTTGCGGTCGCGGCGACGATCCGCGGCTTCACACCGGCCGGGCAGACGGCGCCCAGCGAGACGCGCACCGCGCAGGCCACCGACCAGGTGCTGCCGGCGCTCGCCTGCGTCGACGATCTGGCCGGCGAGGCCGTGCTCAATGCCTGCGAGAAGGTGCTGTTCGGCTCGGCCGATTCCACCGCGGCGGCGGTGAGCTATGCGGCCAACCAGATCTCGCGCCTGACCGCTGTCGGCGATATCGCGGCCGCCGAGCGCAATCCGACCACCGAGCTGCAGTCGCTGCGCCGCGCCATCGAGCATGATCGCTACGGCCTGATGGCCTACGTCCTGATGGCGCGCGACCATTGCACGCCGACGGCGTGCCCCGCGTTCCGCTCGCTTGGCGACAACCATCAGGTGATCGCCAACATGAACGACCGGACCTATGAGAACCTGATCACCCGCTACGCGACGGCCTGGAATGCGCCTGCCGCCCAGCCGTCGGCCGCCGCGGGCCTGGTCGCGGCGCTGCCGCCGTCGATGCCGACGGGCCGGCCGACCAATGCCGAGTTCCCGAGCGCGAATTCGACGCCGCCGGTGAGCATCATGTCGCCTGAGCCGGCCAGACCGCAGGCCGGTGCCGCGCCGCCGCCGGCGCCGGCCGCGCGTGCACCCGCGCCGACGGTTGCGGCCGCCAAGCGTCCGCCGGCCAAGCGTCCGGTGCAGATCGCGCCGCCGCCGGCTGCGCCGCCTGCCGCCAGCGCGCCCGCTGCTGGCACCGACGACCAATAGCGTGTCCGTGTAAACAGCCATCGCGCGGTTGTGAGCGCTGATCCCGATATCCACCGCCCGTGGATATCGCTCCCTTTCCAAAGCGCACGCCGGCCGCTAAATCCGGCGCATGCCGCTCCATCTCATCAAGCTTGCCGTCGGTTGCGAGTCCGTCAAGGACCTCAAGGGCTGGGTTGCCGAACGGATGGCGACCGCGAAGAAAAAGGGCCTGCCACTCCGTCACGTCCATATCACCCGAATGACGCCCAAGCGCGAGGAGGAGCTGCTCGCCGGCGGCTCGCTGTATTGGGTGATCAAGGGCGAGATCGCCGCGCGCGAGAAGATCGTCGCCATCGAGCCGTTCCGCGACAAGGACGGCATCGGCCGCTGCCGCCTCGTGATGCAGCCTAAGGTGATCGCGGTCTCGCCGCGACCGATGCGGCCGTTCCAGGGCTGGCGTTATCTGACCGCGGATTCGGCGCCCGCTGACCTCACCAGATCGAGCGCAGCCAGCGTGGCCTCGATGCCTGAACCGATGCGCCGGGAATTGCGCGATCTGGGCCTGCTGTAGGTCAGCGCGGCGTCACGATGTGCAGCCGCTCCCATTGCGACGCCGGGACCTCGACATAGCGGCCGCCGCCGGCGTTCTTGACGGCGACATCGAGCATTTCGTGGTCGATGCCCATGTCGCCGAGATAGCGCCGGAACTGGTCGGTGAAGATCGAGGTGAGGCTCTCGCGCTGCTCGGCCGAGACGTTGGGCGCGAGCCGGTTCTGGATCGTCATGCCGGTCAGCACCACGCGGCTGCCCGGCGGCAGGCTGCGATGCACGCCGCCCGAGAGCATCAGCACGCAGGCGAAATCGCAGATGATGTCGGCGGCCTTCTCCTTGGCATCGAGTGGGCCGCCGGGCCGCTTGAGCGCAAAGCAGTCGGCCTCTGACTTGTCGTTGCAGGCGTCGACCTCGGTCGCGCCGACGCTCGCATCGATGCCGCGGTCGCGCAGGATGCGGCCCATGCTGGTGGCGACGTTGAGGTTGGATTGGCCCTTGATGTTGATCACAACCGGGAGCTTGTGGCCGTTCTGCCGGTCGAGGATCGCCAGCAGCCGCTTGTAGCTGTCCCATTGCACCGCGCCTTCGGCCGCGATCCAGTCCGAACAGCCGGGGCCGCAGGCGTCCGCCGCGCCGTGCGCGACATAGAAGATCATCGCGCCGTTCGGTGAGCCGAAGCCGCCGATCGGCGGCCGGCCCTGGTTTTGGGCCTGTGCCGCGCCGGCGGCCAACAGTGCGATACCAAGGACAATGCTTTGCCTGAAAAATCGGGTCATCTGATTGCCTTTTGAAAGGCGTGATCATCCTCGCGCGGAGCGGCCGGTGCAAGAGGACCTAGACCGCGATGTTGTCGATCAGCCGCGTCGCGCCGAGCCTGGCCGCCACCAGCATCCGCATCGGGCCCTCCTTCAGCGAGCCGATCGGCGCCAAGGTCGCGGCATGGCGGACCTCGAGATAGTCGAGCACGAAGCCGGCCGCCGAGATCGCGGCGGCGCCGGCGGCCACCGCGGTTCCAGCGGCCTCGCCGGCGCGCAGGCGCGCGGCCACGTCCTTCATCGCCTGGTGCAGCACAGGCGCCGTGCGCCGCTCGTCGGGCGAGAGATAGACGTTGCGCGAGGACATCGCGAGCCCATCGCGCTCCCGCACCGTCTTGGAGCCGATCACCTTGACGCCGAGGTCGAGGTCCGCGGCCATCTGGGTCACGACACGGAGCTGCTGAAAATCCTTCTCGCCGAAGATCGCGACGTCGGGCCGGACTTGGGTGAACAGCTTGCCGACCACGGTCGCGACGCCGCCGAAGAAATGCGGCCGGAAGCGATCCTCGAGCCCGGCGGTGGCCGGTCCTTCCGGTACGATCCGCGTCGCGAAGCCATTCGGGTACATCGCCTTCACCTCGGGGTGCCAGACCAGGTCGACATCTTCGGCGGCGAGCTTGGCGATGTCCTCCTTCCAGGTGCGCGGATAGGAGCCAAAATCCTCGGTCGGCGCGAACTGCGTCGGATTGACGAAGATCGAGACCACGACGCGCTTGGCGCGCCGCCTGGCCTGGCGAACCAGCGACACATGGCCGTCATGCAGGGCCCCCATGGTTGGGACCAGCGCGACGGTCGCTTTCCGGGCGCGAAGCGCATCGAGGGCCCGACGCAGGGCAGGGACGGTGCGGACGACTGTGGGATTGCTCGGCATTGGCTCTCGGTCTCTTGGTCTTGATCGTGTGTGGGGGCATCGCCCGAATGGGGGATGTGGGCAGGCGGACGCAGTTTACCAACAGCGAAGCGATGCCGGCAAACCGGTGTCGCCACAGCATGGGGGCGTGCGCTGCCCGTCGTTGCGGCAGTTTCATGTGATCGATTCATCATTAAGGGCGGCAGCAATTGATTTCGACGTGCAGTGATGCATTTCACTTGACCGCAGCCGTGCCCGATTTGAAGATATTGCCGGGGGTCGAGTGATGTTAGTGCAGGCCAGTCAGGGTCAATCCGGCTCCGCGCACGTCGTCGTGCTCGGGAACGAGAAGGGCGGTTCGGGAAAATCGACCACCGCCCTGCATGTCGCCGTTGCGCTGTTGAAGGCCGGGCAGCGCGTCGCCAGCATCGATCTCGACTGCCGCCAGCAAAGCTTCACCCGCTACATCGACAACCGCCGGGCCTGGGCGCGGCGCTCGGGGCTCGACCTCGAACTCCCCGTCCACACCTGCATCAAATACGGCGAGACGATGCAGATCGAGGACAATGAGAACGCCGAGTTCCAGCAGTTCATGGAAGCGGTGAGCCGGGTGGAGCGCGAGTTTGATTTCATCGTCATCGATACGCCGGGCTCCGACAGCTATTTGATGCGGCTGGCGCACTCGATGGCCGATACGCTGGTGACGCCGATCAACGACAGCTTCCTCGATTTCGACGTGCTCGGCACCGTCGATCCCGCCACCTATGCGGTGACCGGCGAGAGCCATTACGCGGAGATGGTGCGTGACACCAGGCGCAAGCGACGCCAGCTCGACGGCTCCTCGACCGACTGGATCGTGGTCCGCAACCGGCTGTCGATGCTCGGCTCGCGCAACAAGCAGCTCGTCGCCGACGGGCTCAAGCAATTGTCGCTGCGGCTCGGGTTCCGCTCGGTCGATGGTTTCGCGGAACGCGTGGTCTATCGCGAGTTCTTTCCGCGCGGGCTGACCGCGCTCGACGACATCGACGAACTGACGCTCGGCACCCGCCCGAGCATGGGCCATGTCACCGCACGCGAGGAGGTGATGAACCTGTTGCGCCAGCTCAAGCTGCCGCTCGACGAGCGCGGCCGCCGCCGCGCCGCCAACCGCGCCGAATGGTTCAGCCAGGTCGACAAGCCGCTGGAGCTTCACGACATCCTGTAGGATTGACGAGGGGGAATGCCATGCACCGGATACTCACCGTGGTCAGCATCGCGGTCTTCACGCTGGTCACGGCCAGCGCCGCCTATGCCGAGAAGGTGTTTTATCTTCACGATCCCGGCGGCAACGTCGGCGCGCACATTTACAAGTACACGCAGGTCAATGCGGAGTATGATCGCGTGGTGATCGACGGTCGCTGCAAGTCGGCTTGCACGACGGTGCTGGGGACCGTTCCGCTCAACAAGATCTGCATCACCCCGAGTGGCTACTTCATGTTTCACGCCGCACATCACAGCGACCGCAGCATCTACCCCGGCCAGACCCAGTTGATGATGTCGGCCTATGCGCCCGAGGTACGCGACTGGGTGATGAAGCACCACGCGCTCGACCAGGTGGACCCTTACACGTATCTGTACGCAAGGAACGTCACGTTCATCCGCCACTGCAGCCGATAGCCCGGGAATTGCGGTGACGGTGCATCTGACTGACGTCAATTGGGTGCACCGTCACCGCAGTCGTAATCGCGCAATCTCGAGTCGGCAATGCGAGGCGGGCGCCGCAACGTCGGCGCCGCCCATCACCGACGTCATACGCGCTGGGTCGCGATGGACGCCCATAATGCGACCGTCGTCAAAAACGTGCCCAAGGCGAGAAATGACGCGAGTTCGATCAGCAGATCTTCGAGCCAACGCAGGCGGGAATTGATTTCGATATTGTCGTTCATGAAATGCTCTTTCCGAATACAGCGGCACAATCCGCATCGGTCGGTTGAGCAACTTGCGTACCAGGCCCCAATTCCAACGACGTCAGCGATTTAGATGGTTAAGAGGACGTAGCTCGACAAAGCACCGGGAACTTTCTTCCTGGTGCCGGGGAATTGTGACATCCGCAGAATCACGGGTCGCGCGCGCGTTGCGATTGCAGGACCGGGCAATCCTGGAAGGTGACTTGCGTGCGAGCCCCCCGGGATGACCGAGATGACTTAGCCGATGGCAGCCACAGTGGTCGTCGCAATGAGAACGACGGTGACGAGTGCCCCTGCAACATAGAGAATTGTTCTGACGCTGCCGCCTTTGGCAGCGTTGCCGCCGCGCAGGTAGACCGCAACGTGGATCAGGCGGATCGCGACGTAGATCCATACGAGCGCGGCAAGCGTGATCGGCCGTACCCCCACCATCATCGCCAGTAGAGCCGGGACGACGAAAGGTGTTAGCGCTTCGACCGTGTTCATATGAACGCGATCGATGCGGTAGAGCAGGTTGTCGTCATCCGCCGGCAGGACAGGTCCGGAGAGTGCTCCCGCCCTGCCTTTGGACGATCCCGAATGAACCGCGAGCACGATCGACAGGAGGCAGAGGATGAGCACTCCTACGATGCTAAACGAGTAAGCAGCCATACTAGCCTCGGCAATTGATCATCACGGCGCAACGGACAAGCGAGCGTCAGGCCTCGCGGGCGATGAGTTCGGCAAACCGCCGGAGATAGAGCGGCCAGCCCTGATCGCTCTCGACGGCTGCGCGTTCGGCTTCCCAGCCCTCGCCATGCCGTTCGAGGTGGCGGTGCTCCAGCTCCAACCGAGTCCGGCTTGGCGTCTCGGCGATGAACCGCACCTCCCATTCACTGGTCTTGTCGGGATTGGTCTCGATTTGCCAGCGCGGGCTGATGTCCCAGCTTAGGAGCAGCCGATGGGGCGGCTCAAAGGCCAGCACGCGCGCCCAGCGGCATTCGCTGCCGTCGATACCCCGATCATAGATGTGCCCGCCCACCCGAGCCTCGAACACGGTCTCCGCGATCGGGACGGCAAGCAGATTGTGCTCGCGCGGCTTGAAGCTGCCGAAGTCTTCGGTGAAGACCTTGAATGCGCGCTCGATGGGCGCCTCGACCACGATGGACTGTTTGATCGGCGCAGGCGATACACGTGTGTTCATTGCTCTCCCTCGCGTGGTTTTTCGACCGCCACTTTGTAGGCTGCCAGTGTGCTGCTCCAGAACCGGTCGAGCCAGGCGCGCATCTGGCCAAGCCCTGCCGGATCGATGTGATAAACGTTGCTCGCACCCTTCGGCTCGGCACGAACCAGGCGAGATTCACGCAGCACCTTGAGATGCTGTGAGACGGCCGATTGAGAGACCGTCAGTTCTCGCGTGATCTCGACGACGGTGCGAGGCCGCGCCCCCACCAGCTCGAATATCCGCCTGCGGGTAGGATCGCCCAGGGCAGCTAGTTGCACATTGTCTTTAGCCATCACTCAGGCAGCCATGCCGGCGGGTCCTGCCGCTCGGTCGCCAGACCGGTTTGTGAAATTATAATTAGTCATAGCTAATGATTAGCATGGGCTAATGGTAAGGTCAAACATCGCCGAATGGCCAAGTTCACGAGATCGTCGGCAGTTGGGCGCATGTTTCGGCGATCCCACAGAGACTGGAAATCGCGGCCGTGTAGGGCGGCCCTTGATGCGCTGAAGTCTTCCCCTGTAAGCCTTGCCCTATAAGCCTTGCCCTGTAAGCCCGAAGCTTCATATTTGTCGGATGGAGCGTCCCGATCGTGAGTAGCAGCGCGGCGATCGATCTGGGGTTTCGCGGCGCCGCCGTCGCGTTGTCGTTGCTGATCGCAGGCGTGCTGCTGCGCGACCGCCGTGACACGGCGGCGCGCCTGAGTGCCGCGCTGCTCATCAGTGTCGCGGCCTCGGCGATCTCCGAGGCGCCGGGATTTCCGCGGCCATGGCCATATTGGGCCCTGATCGTGCTGGCCTTGTCCAGCGGCGGGGCGGTCGTGTTCTGGCTCTGGGCGCGCGCGACCTTCGATGACGATTTCATGCTGCGGCCCTGGCACGGCACCTTGCTGGTCGCCGTTGCCGGCACGCAATTGTTTGACGTCTGGCCGACACGCGCGGGGCTCAGGGGCGGTCTCGATCGACCGCTGTCGTTTGTCTATCTTGGCCTCACTGTCCTGGCTGCGGCACAGACGCTCGCGACGTGGCGGGCGGACCTGGTGGCCGGACGGCGGCGGTTGCGCGCCGTCGTCCTGCTCGGCGCATCGGCCTATAGCATTGCTGCCTTTCTCCACAAGCTTTTGCCCGCCTCGGTTTCCGATTCCTCCATTTGGAGTATCGCCAATGCGTTCGCGGTGTGGCTGCTGTTGAGCCTCAGTGCATGGAGCCTGCTTCAGGCAGCGAGAACGCAACCACGATCCGGCCTTCTCCCAACGACCGGCGGTCTCCAGGGAGATATCGACGCTGCGCCGCCCGAGCGGCAGGACAAGCCGTCCGCGATCGATCCCGACTTGTTGCGCCGGTTGCAGCGGTTGATGACCGTGGAGCGCGCCTATCGGCGTGAAGGACTGACCATCGGCGCGCTGTCCGCCGAACTGGGCGTTCAGGACTACCGGCTGCGGCAGCTGATCAATGAGGGGCTCGGGTACCGCAACTTCAATGCCTTCCTCAATCACTACCGGATCGATGAAGCCAAGGCGGCCCTGGCCGATCCCGGGCAAAAGCAGGTGCCGGTGCTGACCATCGCCATGGATGCCGGCTTCCAGTCGCTCGGCCCGTTCAATCGGGCCTTCAAGGCGGCCACCGACGTGACGCCCACCGAATTCCGCCGCCTTGCGCTGGCCGGCCACGCGTCCCAACCGGGAAAGGGAGATGACGACCGAATTGATTGACGATCAGCGAGGTCCAGATCCAGCCTGTGATCGCGCATGCGGCTGGAAGATCTCAGTTCCGACTTACCGAAGCGGCATGACGAAGCTGAAGCACGTTTCGTTTGCGGTCGAGCTGACGGTAAGCGCGCCGTCGTGGGCTTTCGCGATTTGCGAGGCTATGTGCAGGCCCAGGCCAAGCCCCTGGCGGCTGGCGCGAACTTCTCCCCGGAAGAACGGCTCGAAGAGTTTGGCCATCGCGTCTTGGGGGATCGGATCGCCGCCATTGGTAACAGTCAGTCTGAACGATCCTGCGTCCGTCGCTGCCTGAACGCGTATCGGCTGGTTGGACGCGCCGTGCGTCACGGCGTTGCCGACGAGGTTCGAGACCAATTGTCCGATGCGAGACCTGTCGCAATTCACCGGGGCGTCGATGGCATAAAGTTCGATGATGTCCCGCCCGGGGGACGACAAGCGTAGCTCGTCGATGACCTGGTGCAGCACCGGCTCCAGCGGCGCTCTGGCATCGCGGTTGAGGGTAATGCCGCCTCCCAACCGACCGCGCGCGAAATCGAGGACGTTGTCGATCAGGCCGGCCATGCGTACGACGGTGCTTTGGAGCATCGCCACGACTTGATGCTCCCTGTCGGTCTTGGCGTCCCGTCCGAGAATGCGGGCGCCGGCACTGATCGAGGCGAGAGGGTTGCGCAGGTCGTGGCCGAGCACCGCGATAAACTGCTCCCGCAGCTTGGAAGTCGCCCGTTCGTCCGCGAGGCTGACGGTCGCCTCGTCGCGCGCCTGAAGCAGCTGGTTTTCGTAGCGCCGCCGGTCCGTGGCCTTGATCAACGCCAGACGCACGAACAGCGGCTTCCCCGCTGCGTCCCGTCCCTCGTGGGCGTTGGCGATCATCTGCACCGGCTTGCCGTCCGCACCGACGACGTCAACGGCGAACTCGTTGAAGTAGCCCTGCATCCGCAGCAGCGGCGCGATGTGGGTTTCGTAGAAGATGCGTCCGGCGATGTTGAGGAAGTCGCTGAACCGATTGCCGACCATCTGATCGGCCGTATGTCCGGTCCAACCGAGCATGGTTCGATTGACACGCTCGACGCGTCCGTTCGTCAGCAGCACCACGTAGCCGCAGGGCGCGTTCTCGAACATATCCTCGAAATCATCGATCCGGGAGTCGGACACCGGCGGGTCAGACGAAGGTTCGCATGGCCGCAATCACCTCGTCGGGCGCGCTGAGGTTCGGGCAATGGCCGGTGGCCTCGAGAACGACGAAGCGGCTCTTGGGAATGCTGCCGTGGACGAACTCGCCTGCCGCCTGTGGCGCGATGACGTCCTCGCTGCACTGGAGAATGAGCGTCGGAACGTCGACGCCCGGCAGGTCCGCGCGGTTGTCGGACATGAAGGTGACACGGGCAAAGGCCTTGGCGATCGCAGGATCGGTCCGGCAGAAGCTGTTGGTCAGTTCTTCGCCGAGCTCGGGGCGATCCGCGTTGCCCATGATCGCCGGCGCCATCTGCGCAGACCAGCCCATGTGATTGGCTTCCAGAAACTGCAGAAGCTCCTCGATCTGGCTGGCGCCGAAGCCGCCGACATAGTCGCCGTCGTCGATGTACCTGGCTGACGGCCCGATCATCACGAGCTTGCCGAACATGCCGGGCGCCTTCGGCACCGCCAGCGCACCGATCATCGCGCTGACCGAATGGCCGACGAAGACCGCATCCTGCAATCCGAGTTTGCGGCCGATTTCGACGACATCGTCGGCGTAGCCGCCGAGCGTCGAATATTTTGCCTTGTCGTAGGACAGGAGATCAGATCCGCCGGCCCCGACCTGGTCGAACAGGACGGTCCGGTAGTCGTCCTCGAACGCCGGAGCCACGAACCGCCACATGTTCTGATCGCAGCCGAAACCATGGGCGAACATCATCGCCCTGTCGCCCGAGCCATGAACCCGGACATTGTTTCGCTCGATCACGTCCATTCAGTTTGTCCCAACTCGCCTGCGCCCGTCGACCGTAACACCTTTGGTTCGGACGACTCAAATCGTCAAAAAGCCGAAGGTTCCGGAAGGGGCCGGATCGCGTTCGACGCCACCAGTCAGAGCGTCGGCAGTCCGCAATCGCATCCCGTTCGGTAGCGGTATCTGCTCTCGAACCGGAGGCCGGCAGCTCCCATTTTGCAGCCAGGCGGAATTTCAAGTGCGATTGGAACGTTGGCCGATCCAGCATGTTTCGTTTGCGGCGACAAAATCTGCGCGAGGAGCGGGACCCGTCACCATCGCGACCAGGGCGTTGTAGCGCCTGCCGGCCACGTTCGAACCCTGGCTCCTCACCGCGAGTGCAACATGATCAGCAAGCGCAAGCCCGCCTATTTCCGCAACGCGCTGGATTTGAGCGACAAGGTGCAGGTCAAGGTTCTGCGCCGACGTCTCAAACTATCGAATGAGCAGCTCACCAGCGTCGTTCGCAAATCGGGCAATTCCATCTCGGCAATTGCCAAGGAATGCACGAAAGCATAGGCCGCGAGGCGACTTTCACGTCGCCCAGGGAGCCGACGTCTATGGCGTCAGCACCGTCATCTTGAACGGTCCGCTATTGGCGGCGGCGTGGGTGACGGCCTCGTTGGCGTGGTCGAGGTCGAACGTCGCCAGCTCGAACTGATCGAGTGGCAACAGGCCGGCGCGGGCGAGGTTGACGAGGCCGAAGGTCGCCTCCGGCGGATACATCCAGACGCCGTGAATGCTGACGCATTCGCGCATGATCCAGGGATAGGGCAGGTCGAGCCCCGGTCCGCCCAGCATGCCGACGCCGCCCATCAGCACGACACGACCGTAGGGGCGCACCGTCATGATGGCGGCGCGCACCGTCGTGGTCGAGACCTCCGGCGGCATCAGGTCGATGACGCAGTCGATCGGGCCGGGCGCAGTGCGCCGCATGCGCTCACGATCGTCGGCTTCGTTGCCGCTGAGCCGCACGGTGCGCACGCGCGGCCCAAAGCGGCGGACCAGATCCGCCAGCACCTTCTCGTTACGGCCGGGCGCGATCACGCAAGCGGCGCCCATCGCGAGCGCGACGGCAACCGCGGCGCTGCCGAAATTGCCGGTCGCGCCGGAGACCAGCACGGTCTCGCCCGGCTGCAGCCGCGCCGCCAGGAAGCCGCCATAGGGCACGAGGCAGGTGCCGAGCGCGCACCATCGCGGCGCATCGGCCGCGTCGATGCTGCCGATCCGCTTGACGTTCTCGGTCGGCAGCAGCGTCTGCTCGGCAAACGAGCCGTGGCGGAAATATCGCTGCAGCTTGAGGCCGCCTTCGCCGCGCGCGCTCCAGCCCTGCAGCGTGATGTCGGGCGAGATGCTGTCGTCGCGCGCGCGAAAGGTCGGATCGCAATAGACCCAATCGCCGACCGCGAGATGCGTCGCGTCGGGCCCGATTGCGCGCACCCGCCCGACACCGCCGGGGCCGGGAACGGCGGGCAGCTCGAGCAGATAGTTGCGCGCGCCGCTGAAGACCTCGTTGGCATAGGACAGCACGCGCGTTGCGACCACGTCGACGATGACCTCGCCGGTGCCGATGACCGGCGCGGCGATCTCCTCGATGGCCAGCGCCGAACCAAATGATTTCAAGACTGCTGCTTTCATCCGAACCGATCCTTGAGGTTTAGGTCCGGGCATGATCGCAGGCTGGTAGCCGCCAACAAGACCTGGTATTATCCTAGGATTATTGGACCCCCTCAGGAGTCTCTTGGTGATGGCCACGTCCCGGCAGAGCGAGCTTGGTGACTTCCTGCGCTCGCGGCGGCAGAAGCTGACGCCGAAGCTCGTCGGCGTTCCCGTGGGACGGCGGCGCCGCACGCCCGGCCTGCGCCGCGAGGAGGTCGCCGAGCTCGCCGGCATCGGGGTCGACTGGTACATCCGGCTCGAGCAGGGCCGCTCGGTCAGCCCGTCAACCACCACGATCGACGCGCTGGCGCGGGCGCTGCGGCTCGGCAAGGCCGAGCACGCGCATCTGCGGGCGCTCGCGAAGGACAGCGACCGCAAGCCGTTCGTGCCCGAGACCGTGCCGCCTGCGATCCGCCGTGCGGTCGAGAGCCTCAACCAGCCGGCTTACGTCACGGGGCGGCGCTGGGACGTGCTGGCCTGGAATGCCGCCGCCGAGGAGATCTTCGCCTTCGGCCGGCTGCCGGAGGGCGAGCGCAACACGCTGGTTCACGTGCTCACCAATCCCGCGACTCGCCGGCTGTTTGGCGCCGGCTGGGCCAAGGAGGCGCGCCGGATGGTGGCGCAATTCCGCCGTACCCACGACCTCTGGGCCGGCGATCCCGCCTTCCTCGACCTGTTGGCGCGGCTCCGCGCCGGCTGCCCGGAATTCGAGGAATGGTGGGGGACCCATGACATCGGGACCAGCGTTGCCGGCCGAAAGGTGCTGAGCCACCCCAAGCGCGGTCGGCTCAGCTTCGAGCACGCCAGCTTCCAGGCCAACGACGATCCGGGGTTGAAGCTGATTATTTACACCGAAATCACCTGAGTTCCGTGGTTTTCCGGGGCTTTCGGCCACATCGCGGCCAAAAAGCCGGAACAAAGCTGCCGCGATCCGGTTTTCCCTAAACTCCTACGCAAGGCTCGAACGGAACCTTTGGAGCGCACGTCTTAGGGTGGAGATGGTACGAGCCGTCGCGGGTCGCCTGTGCAAGTGCACAAAGGATAGGTGCACCGCACAACGTTAGGGCGTCGAAACCCCAACATTTGGACTTCCTGTCACGGCACTGTGACATATATCTTAGAAAGGAGGCCGCAGAGCCTCCGGTAAAAATAGCCCCAAGAGGCGGGCGCCTTGAGGACGTCATGAAGCGTGGAATTGCCGTTCTGCTTTCGCTGTCCGTGGTGGTCACAGCGGCCTACTTCACCGCGAGTAAGTGGGCGATCCGTCATGAAACCATCATGTTCAAGGATCCGACCCGCGACGAGCGGCCGGTCGCGGTCGACGTCGCCGTGCGCTTCGACAAGGAAATGCAGGCCAACGCCGGCATGATCACGCTGCCGGTGGCGATCCTCAATCACGGTAATACCGTGAAATTCACCGAATATTCCTTCCTCGCGAACGTGTTCGCCGCGCGCGGCTATCTGGCAATCAGCATCCAGAACGATCTGCCGCAGGACGGCCCGATGGTGACTAAGGTCGGCGAGCTCTATGTCGGCCGGCTGCCGCAGTATCAGCGCGGCATCACCAACATCAAATTCGCCGTCGAGCAGATGAAGAAGGTCCAGCCCAACGCGGACTACAGCAAGCTGACCATGGTCGGCCATTCCAATGGCGGCGACATCGCGATGTATTTCGCCAAGCAGTATCCGGACGAGATCAAGAAGGTGGTGACGCTCGACAATCTGCGCGTGCCGTTCATGACCGACGGCAAGTTCAAGATTCTGTCGTTCCGTTCGCATGACTCGCAGTTCAAGCCCGATCCCGGCGTCGTGCCGGATGCCGACGAGTGCGAGAAGGCCGGCATCACCGTCGTGAACACCAATTTCCAGCACAACGACATGCGCGACACCGGCCCGGATCAGGCCAAGACCTCGATCGAGGCCATGCTCGACAAATTCCTCGCCGACACCGACAGCGACGTCGCGCCGGTCGACACGCGGAATGCGCCGCCGAAGATCCTGGAGCCGGGCCCGGTGTCGCTCTACGTGCCGGTCGAGAAGGCCGACAAGCCGCAGACGCTGGTCGAGAAGGTCAAGAAGGCGGTGCTGCCGCTGAAGAAGACCGAGAAGGATCCGTCCGAGGCCACCAACTGACCTCGGTCGCCGCCGCGTTGCACGCGGCGCCCTGCATTGACCAATCCGATCTGCCGGCCCACATAGATCTCGCTTGAGAAGGCGCGAAGCGATGGTCGGCGAGCCAACCAAACCCAAATCCGGATCCGAGGTGCGCAAACCCGGCGCCCTGCCGGAGGCTCGGACCTCGACTGCCGACGACATCGCGGCCTTTGTCGCACAGGCCCACGCGATGTCGCCGCATCGCGCCGGCGCGCGCGGCCGGCTGGTGTTCGCGCTCGACGCCACCATGAGCCGGCAACCGACCTGGGATCTGGCCTGCACGCTGCAGGCGGACATGTTCCGCGAGGCGGCGGCGCTCGGCAGCCTCGACATCCGCCTGGTCTATTATCGCGGCTTCGACGAGTGCCGCGCGAGCGGCTGGATTTCCGACAGCGGCCAGCTCGCGAAACTGATGAGCAAGATCGATTGCCGCGGCGGCAACACGCAGATCGGCAAGGTGCTGGCCGAGACGCGCCGCGAGGCGGTCGCGGCCGGCGTGCGTGCGCTGGTCTTCGTCGGCGACGCCATGGAGGAGCATGTCGACGAGCTGTGCGCGAAGGCCGGAGAGCTGGGCCTGCTCAAGGTGCCCGTCTTCATGTTCCAGGAGGGCGAGGACGCCGCGGCCGAGCAGGCGTTTCGCGAGATCGCGCGGCTGACCGGCGGCGCCTGGTGCAGGTTCGATCCCGGCGCAGCCGGCCAGCTCAGGGAATTGCTGCGCGCTGCGGCAGCCTATGCCGCCGGCGGCCGCGATGCGCTGCTGCAGCTCGCCAAATCGACCAGCGGCGCGGCCAAGCTGATCGGCCAGATGAAATAGACGCCGGTATCCACTTCGTGCGAAAACGCTCTATATTCCGCCGATGCCAACCCTGATTGCCGGCGTCATCGCCGTTGTCGTCCTTTACTCCGCGCTGCAGATGTTTCGTGCGGCCAATCCGGCCGTGCTGGCGCGCGCGATCAAGATCGTGGGCGGGGTGCTGGCGCTGGCGGTCGCAGCCTTCACCGGCATCAGGGGCGAGCTCGCGGTCGCGATTCCGCTCGGCATCTTCGGCGCCGGACTGCTCGGCTGGTCGCCGTTCGGGACGACGGGCCTGCCGAATTTCGGCGGCCTGTTCGGTGGCGGCGCGCAGCGAACGGCGGGACAGAGCTCGCGGGTGCGCTCGCACTATCTCGATATGAGCCTCGACCACAGCAGCGGCGTGCTCAAGGGCCGGATCGTCGACGGACCGCAGGCCGGCCACATGCTCGACGAGTTCGATCTGGCGCAGCTGCTCGCGATGGTGCCGAGCTTCGACGCCGAGAGCGTCGCCTTACTTGAAAGCTATCTGGACCGCCGGTTTCCCGCCTGGCGTCAGGACGCGCAGGGCAACCGGGCAGGGGGGCAGCGCCGGGCGACGGCGACCGGAAAAATGACTGAGGAGGAGGCCTATCAGATCCTTGGCCTGCAGCCGGGGGCGTCGCGTGAGGACGTCACCCGAGCCCACCGCACCCTGATGAAGAAACTCCATCCCGACCAGGGGGGGTCGACGTATCTCGCGGCCCGTGTCAACGAGGCCAAGGATACTCTGTTTCGCACGCATCTCTAACTCCGGCAACGCTACCTACGCCACTCAGCCGAGAGCTTGCGTCCGTCTCTGATCGATGCCCCTGCAGACCGTGATGCAAATCCCGCATCGCGATCTCGCTGTTGTAGTCGTGCCGTTGGTCAGCGCGCCTTTCGTGAAAACTTAACCGTAAAATCTTGACGAGAGGTTTTCGCCGGACGCGATGTGTTCGACTTTCGATGTAAAACAAAAGGGCCGGCGCTTGAGGCGCCGGCCCTTTTGAACTCGATTGTTGCCGTGGATCAGTTACGGACGGTGATGCAGGAGATGTCGGCGCGCTTCAGCGTCCGGCAGACCTGCTCGGCCTGATCGCGCTCGAGGCCGGCGAAGCGGGCGCGATACAGCGTGCGCTTGTCCCTGGAAACGACCGTCTCGGTGAACGGATCGGCCTTGCTGAGCAGGCCGCGGGCCGAGCTGCGCGCGAGATCGATGCGCTGCTTGGCTTCGCCTTCGGATTCCAGCGCGCCGACCTGGATGATCCAGCCGGTGTGGGCGACTGCCGCCATCGACCTGGTCGCGCCCTGGCTGCGGGCCGGTTCGATCGAGGCGACGGCCTGCGCCGCCGCCGGGGTTTGCATCGCCGAGGCCGGCAGCACGCCGAGGACGCCGTTGCCAGTGCCGAAATTCGCCGGCTGCGGCGGCATCTCGGGCCGCGAGGTCTCGGCAGCGCGCGCCATCATCGCATTGGAGGTTTCAGCCACTTCGCCGCGCGGCGGGATCGCGTTGGTGACCGGGGGTGCCGACTGTGCCGGACCTGCGGCGGCAAGCTTGATCTGGCCGGCGCGGACCTGCACCGTCTTCACCTTCACCGGCTTCATCGGCTCGGCCGAGCCCGGGATCGCGGCAATCGCCTGGGTCTGGATCACACCCGAGGTCAGCGGCGCCGGCTCGGGCTTGGCTTGCGGCTCTACCTTGGCCGGTGGCGCCGGAAGCGCGGCGGCGACAGCTGCCATCAGCGAGGGCTTGGCCGGGCGCGCGATCGGCATCGGAGCCGGTGGCGGCTCGACGGCGGCCATGGCCTGGCTGCCGCGCGGCGCATCGTCATCGTCGGCGACCTCGACATTCGCTTCCGCTGGGTTGCGCTCGGTGATCGCGGCGGCGGTGCGGGTGGTCGCGGCCTTCTCGAGGTTCTCGGCCAGCAGATTGCGCATGATCGCGTCGCGCGAGCCGCCGCTGCGGCCGCCCAGCACCACGCCGATCAGGAAGCGGTTGCCGCGGTGCATCGAGGTCACGAGGTTGAAGCCGGAGGAACGGGTGTAGCCGGTCTTGATGCCGTCCACGCCCTCGACGCTGCCGAGCAGGTGATTGTGACCGGTGATGGTGTGGCCGCGGAAATTGAATGCGGTGGTCGAGAAGTAGCGATAATAGCGCGGGAAGCGATCCTGCAGCGCGCGGCCGAGGATCGACTGATCGCGCGCCGTCGTCACCTGCTCGTCGTTCGGCAGACCGTTGGCGTTGCGATAGACCGTCCGGCTCATGCCGAGCGCGTGGGCCTTGCGGGTCATCATCCGCGCGAAGTCGTCTTCGCTGCCGCCGATCGCTTCGGCGATCACCACGGCAGCGTCATTGGCAGACCGGGTGATGAGGCCCTTGATGGCGTCTTCGACCCTGATGGTCTGGCCGGCACGCAAATTGAGCTTGGTCGGGTCCTGATCGGCGGCGTGCTCGGAGACCGGCATCTCGGTGTCGAGCCTGATCTTGCCGGCATCGAGACGCTCGAACAGCAAATAGAGCGTCATCATCTTGGTCAGCGAGGCCGGGTGGCGCAGGCCGTCGGGGCTGGTGGCGGTCAGCACCGCGCCGGAATTGCCGTCGACGATGATCGACGCGAATTTCGGGCTGTCGCTTTCGCGCGACTCCTCGCTGTGATGATGGCGCACATAGTGACGGTGCCGGTAACGGCGCGCCTCGGCGCTGTCACTGATCAGGATCGCCGTCGAGAGGGTGACGAGTCCGAGAACGCCAACTCGCAACGCCCGCGAGGAAGCCAAGGTTGTACGAAGCATCTACTTCCCCGTCCCAATTTCTATCTAGATCACTGGCCCGTGAGGCGAAATTGTGCCCGACGGACCTCGATCCTTGCCTGCGCAACAAACCGATTTCGGCTTGCGCCGACGGCCGTTATGGCCGTGCAGGTCGCTCTTCTAGCTAAGGTGTTGTTCACAAACAGCTTTCAGGCTGCCTGTCGGAAGGCGAACAAAAGTCCGGGAATCAGGTTAGGCGGCCCGAGTTTCCAAAAGATTAAGCAACCGTTGCGTAGTCCCCCGGGGTTTATGGCAAAGGCCCCGGATTCGGGCCAGAGAATTGTGCGATGCACAATATTTGTTGACTCTATTGTGCGATGCGGTATTCTTATCGCGTCAGGGGGCCGGGAGCTTCCCGGCAATGGGAATGCGTTTTTTCAAGTCTGGGAAAAGGAACTCCTCCATGATCAAAGTTGAAGACATTCAGAACTACGGCAAGGACCATCTGGAATCGGTCCAGGCCTCCGCCAGCAACCTGCAGAGCGGTGTGCAGGCGATCGCGGCCGCCTACGGCGACTACGCCAAGAAGTCGTTCGAGGACACCAAGTCGTATGTCGAGAAGCTGTCGGGCGTGAAGTCGCTGGACAAGGCGCTCGAGGTGCAGAACGAGTACCTGCGCGCCGCCTACGAGACCTTCGTTGCCGAGACGCAGAAGATCGCCGGCCTCTACGGCGACTGCGCCAAGCAGACCTTCAAGCCCTACGAGGGCCTGGTCGCGAAGTTCGCGCCGGCGACCACCTCGCACTGATCGCCGCTACGCACTCTGCAAGAATCAAAAGCCCGGCCGATTGGCCGGGCTTTTTTCGTGCGCGCGACTTGGCGCCTTACGCGTAGCGCCTTACTTGGAGACGCGCAGCTTGGTGAGCTGGGTGCCGATGGTGTTGAACACCGACACGACCTGGTTGGCCGAGGTGACCAGGAAGAACTTGTCCTTGGTGCTCGCGCAGTATTGCAGCACGCTCGAGGTGGGATCGCCGGGCGAGCCGGTGTTCACCTGGATGGTGTAGATCGTGTAGGCCGGGCTGCCGGTCTTGGGATCGATCACGGCCTTGATGTTGTCGCACAGGATCTTCTGGCGGGCGTCGATCTGGCCGCCATACTGGGTGTTGCCGTTGCCGTAGGCCGGCCAGCGGTCCTCGGTGTTGAGACCGTCGGACAGCAGGATGATTGCCCTGGTGTAGGTATAGTTGGTGTCTTCGGCCGGCGCGTTCAGCGGCGCGGTCGATTGCAGCGACTGCCACGCCCAGGCGAGCCCGATCGGCTGGTTGGTGCCGCCGGTCGGCTGCATCGCGTTGATCATGGTCTTGATGCCGGTCCAGTCGTAGCTCAGCGGCATGACCTGCTGCAGCGGAGGATTGTTGCCCGGCTTGCAGTACAGTTCGTTATTCTCGTTGTACTCCTCGGCAGGGAACAGCGTCGCGACATTGGTGATGACGGGCGCGGTGCTCTGGGTGTCGTAGGGCTGGGTGCGGTCGGTCACGCAGCCGGTCCAGGTGTTGTGGTTGTTGTGCGTCCAGGTGTTGCCGGCCGCCGTGCAGGATGACTGGCTGGTGTAGTACCAGCTGCCGCTGCTGCATGATCCGTTCGCCGCATTCCAATCGGTCCAGTCGATCCACGTTGCCTGGTAATTGCTGGAGCCGACGTTGACGTCCTTGGCGAAGGGCGTGACCGAGATGTAGACGTCGCCGGGATTCTTGGCGAGCCCGCTGAGCTGATCGACCAGGTTCGAGGCTGCGGTTCGAAGCGCCGCGATCTTGCCGTTGTCGGCCATCGATCCGGTGTTGTCGAGCGCCATCGCGACCCGCATCCGGTTGATGCCCCAGGTCGAGGTCGAGCTGGTGTTGAAATTGACGCTCGGATAGCCCGCAATCTTCAGGAAGTCGGTGGTCACGGTGCCGGAGCCGTTGACCAGGATGGTCGCGGCGTTGGAGCCGCTGGCCGCGGTGTAGGTGGCGGTGACCGAAACCGATTTGGCATCGGGGTTGGTGTAGAGCGCGGCGAAGTAGGCCTGCGCCTTGGTGTTGATGTCGGCGGTGGTGATGGTGCCCATGGTGAGGTCCTTGGCAACCATCAGCGCGGTCGAATCCAGCGCTGCCTGCATCGACGAGCGGGCGCTGTTGGCGCGGGAATAGTCGATCGCGACGCCCATGAAGCTGATCAGCGGGACGGCCGCGACGGCGAAGATCACCGCGATATTGCCGTCCTTCGCCGCGGAAAACCGGCGGGCAGTGCGGCGCAGGCGATTGAAAATGGCTGAACCAAGCATGGCGCTCTCGTCGAAATGGGGTGGTACGCCATATCGACGCGAGCCGCTAAACAGAGGGTGAATCCGGCTGCCGAAACCCGGGCAGGGGCCCTGCACGGGATGAAAAGCGAGGCAAAAGCCGAGGTTATCCTCAATGTCGGCTAAACCGGATGGCCTGCTCCTTTGTCAAATCAGCCAGAAATGATTAACCTTGCACCGATTGCCGCCTCGGGATTCTCGCGGCCCGGGCGCCGGATGCGCAGCGGGCGTCTGCGCTTGCGGCGGCCGGCCGATGGCCCCATATTCGGTTGGCCGACCCAGCCGCTGGGTCGGGGGACCGGAGCGGCAATCTGGAAAGCATTGCTGCAAGTTCCGCGATGGAGCTGAGGCTGATTCGCGGAATCATTGCTCTCCGGTGTTCCACGGGAATTCGAACGTTTGAGCCCATGTTGCGATCCAGACCCATAGCCGTTCCGTCGTCAGCGGCATCTGCTCCAAAGCTGAGCAACGACGACAACCGTAGCGGAGGGCCGGGAGGCCCGTCGACTTCGGTCATCACCAAGGTCAAGCCGAAGACCAAACGTCCGAACCTGTATCGCGTGCTGATCCTCAACGACGACTACACGCCGATGGAGTTCGTCGTTCACGTGCTGGAGCGGTTCTTCCAGAAGGATGCCGAGGCCGCGACCAAGATCATGCTGCATGTCCACCATCACGGCATCGGTGAGTGCGGCGTGTTCACCTACGAGATCGCCGAGACCAAGGTGACGCAGGTGATGGATTTCGCGCGCAAGCATCAGCATCCGCTGCAATGCGTGATGGAAAAGAAATAGTTCGCCGAAACGATTGATCCGCCGCTGGCCGAGCGGAACGGGTCTTGCATCGATATTTGTGACGGAGCGCGCGTTTGTGACCGACGTGCGTAACGTTCCCGGGATCATCGCGGGAGACGGTCGCATGGCACCGCGGCGGCCGGAATTTAGAGGAAAAACAACTGCGGCGGGACCGGTCTTTCGCCACGATCCGGCGTAACTATATCAAAGGGGATCACGAAGGTTGTTATTGCCTGACCCGGTAATGGCGATCATGATGACCGGGGGCCCGAGAGGACGCGAATGCCAACTTTTTCCCAAAGCCTTGAACAATCCCTGCATCGTGCATTGGCGATCGCGAACGAGCGTCACCATCAATACGCGACGCTCGAACACCTCTTGCTGTCGCTGATCGATGACTCGGATGCGGCGGCGGTGATGCGGGCCTGCAGCGTCGACCTCGACAAGCTCAGGACCAGCCTCGTCAACTATCTCGAGACCGAATTCGAAAACCTGGTGACCGACGGCGCCGACGATGCCAAGCCGACCGCAGGGTTCCAGCGCGTGATCCAGCGCGCGGTGATCCATGTGCAGTCGTCCGGCCGCGAGGAAGTCACCGGCGCCAATGTGCTGATCGCGATCTTCGCCGAGCGCGAGAGCCACGCCGCGTATTTCCTGCAGGAGCAGGACATGACGCGCTACGACGCCGTCAACTACATCAGCCATGGCATCGCCAAGCGGCCCGGCGTCTCCGAGGCGCGGCCGGTGCGCGGTGTCGACGAGGAGACCGAGACCAAGGGCAACGAGGACGCCAAGAAGAAGGGCGAGGCGCTCGAGACCTATTGCGTCAACCTCAACAAGAAGGCGCGTGACGGCAAGATCGATCCGGTGATCGGCCGCAATGCCGAGATCAACCGCGCGATCCAGGTGCTGTGCCGTCGCCAGAAGAACAATCCGCTGTTCGTCGGCGAAGCCGGCGTCGGCAAGACCGCGATCGCCGAAGGCCTCGCCAAGCGCATCGTCGACAGCGACGTGCCGGAGGTGCTGTCGGCTGCGACCGTGTTCTCGCTCGACATGGGCACGCTGCTCGCGGGCACGCGCTACCGTGGTGATTTCGAGGAGCGGCTGAAGCAGGTCCTGAAGGAGCTGGAGGCGCATCCGAACGCCATCCTGTTCATCGACGAGATCCACACCGTGATCGGTGCTGGCGCCACCTCGGGCGGCGCGATGGACGCCTCGAACCTGCTGAAGCCGGCGCTGGCGTCGGGCACCATCCGCTGCATGGGTTCGACGACCTACAAGGAGTATCGCCAGCACTTCGAGAAGGACCGCGCGCTGGTGCGGCGGTTCCAGAAGATCGACGTCAATGAGCCGACGGTGGAGGACGCGATCGCGATCCTCAAGGGCCTCAAGCCGTACTTCGAGGATTACCATCGCCTGAAATACACCAACGAGGCGATCGAGGCCGCGGTGCAGCTCTCCTCGCGTTACATCCACGACCGCAAGCTGCCCGACAAGGCGATCGACGTGATCGACGAGTCCGGCGCGGCGCAGATGCTGGTCGCCGAGAACAAGCGCAAGAAGACGATCGGCATCAAGGAGATCGAGACCACGATCGCGACCATGGCGCGGATCCCGCCCAAGAGCGTGTCGAAGGACGATGCCGAGGTGCTCAAGCATCTTGAGCAGACCCTGAAGCGCTCGGTGTTCGGCCAGGACAAGGCGATCGAATCGCTGTCGGCCTCGATCAAGCTGGCGCGGGCCGGTCTGCGCGAGCCGGAGAAGCCGATCGGCTGCTACCTGTTCTCGGGTCCGACCGGCGTCGGCAAGACCGAGGTGGCCAAGCAGCTCGCGGCCTCGCTCGGCGTCGAGCTGCTGCGCTTCGACATGTCCGAATACATGGAGCGGCACACGGTGTCGCGCCTGATCGGCGCGCCTCCCGGCTATGTCGGCTTTGATCAGGGCGGCCTGCTCACCGATGGCGTGGACCAGCATCCGCATTGCGTGGTGCTGCTCGACGAGATCGAGAAGGCGCATCCGGATCTCTACAACGTGCTGCTGCAGATCATGGATCACGGCCGGCTCACCGACCACAACGGCAAGCAGGTCAACTTCCGCAACGTGATCCTGATCATGACCACCAATGCCGGCGCCGCCGATCTGGCGCGGCAGGCGTTCGGCTTCACCCGCTCGAAGCGGGAAGGCGACGACCACGAGGCGATCAACCGGCAGTTCGCGCCGGAATTCCGCAACCGCCTTGATGCGATCGTCTCGTTCGCGCACCTCAATGCCGATGTGATCGGCATGGTGGTCGAGAAGTTCGTGCTTCAGCTCGAGGCGCAGCTCGCCGACCGCGACGTCACGATCGAACTGTCCGAGCCCGCCAAGGCCTGGCTGATCGAGCACGGCTATGACGAGCAGATGGGCGCGCGTCCGATGGCGCGCATCATCCAGGAGCACATCAAGAAGCCGCTGGCCGACGAGGTGCTGTTCGGCCAGCTCAAGGGCGGCGGCCACGTCCGCGTCGTTCTCGTCAAGGACGAGGAGACGGCCAAGGACAAGATCGGCTTCGAGTTCGTCGAAGGTCCGGTCACGCCGAAGCCCGAGAAGCTGCCGGCCCGCAAGCGCAAGCCGCCGAAGTCCGGTGGCGGCGGAGGCGGCGGCACCAAGGCGCCGCCGTCGCGCGGGCCGCTGGTCAAGGCCTGAGGCTACGAACGATCAAACGAAGAGGCCGGCTCGACAGCCGGCCTTTTTGTTTGCCGTGGGAGCTGGCGATCAGAGGACGCGCGCTCCAAACCGCTGTCGTTGTCGTGGGTTCGCTCTTCCAATTGGGAGCGATCCAGCGCGTCGCCCTTTCGCGTGTGATCGATTATACTACCTCGGCAGTTAGGTGAGTTGGAATCCCATTAGTTGAGCGTCAGCTGACGTAACAATGCCTGTCGCCGCCGATTGCTTTGCTCGCTGCCACTTTAGGAAGGCTCCCATCGTGGTTCGGTCAAATTTCCCCGGGGCAGCTCGATGGTAACCTACATTCGCGGCAGCAAGGGCACTTTGCAGTTTCGTAACAGCAGCACCTGAGGACCCGAAGCGTATTGTCGGCGGAAGCTCGATTCCGGCCTTTGACGCAAGCTGAGCATCCTTCCCGGTCAACAGAACGTATTGGAACTCTCTCCCGTCTTCGGGCGTGGCTCCTCTGGAATTCAGGACTTGCGGAGGATCCT
Source organism: Bradyrhizobium genosp. L (assembly GCF_015624485.1). Classification (NCBI taxonomy): domain Bacteria; kingdom Pseudomonadati; phylum Pseudomonadota; class Alphaproteobacteria; order Hyphomicrobiales; family Nitrobacteraceae; genus Bradyrhizobium; species Bradyrhizobium genosp. L. Next base: position 4,462,615 of record NZ_CP061378.1, on the reverse strand, counting down.
TCAGACCGGCGGCCTGTCTGAATTCTTCCCATGCACTGACGGTTTGGCAGCCAGCAGAAGAGAAAAAGGGAGGTCGCTTCCGAGCGGCGCTGAAGAAGGTCCAATGGATATCGTCGAACGGGAGCTGCCCTTCCAAATCATCCCAGAGGTCGTCCTTATCACTCGCCTCATAAGTTAGATTTTTCTTGCTTCGGATTACCCAGAGCGGGTCTTGCTGACGAAATGCTCCAGGCATACGAAGCCCCTTATGTGCTCCAATTCGATAGCCGTGAAGGCCGGAAGGCATCATGTTGCATGCAAGCTTTCCTTCGTTGTACTTCAACATGAGGTCTACATTTGGAACCGTTGAGCCGCGAAATATTATTAAGCGACCACCTTCAAAGTCCCAGACCACAAATACACACTTTTGGGCAGTATGGTCGGGGCGCAAGGGAGTCAGATGACCTTCCTTCAGCCAATCCGAGAAATCGGAGCCATCTGCCAACGCACAGCCTCGGAGCCCGACGATCATTCTCGGCAGAGAAGCATTTCGTTCAAAGCCACACCGTTGAATCAGACATTCGAGCCCAGAGTGATTCAAGACAAATGGCTCATCAGCGTATGACGCTGTGTGCTGGTAATCATAAGATATGTTATCGGTTGGCCAGTTGGGGGACGGCCGCTGTCCTTCAGGTGATTGAAACCAAAAATTGCCGAGAGTTTCTCTTCCAACTTTTTTCTCTGGATCTGTGCCTTCATCGAGAAGGATTTCGGCGACCTGCTCGTCAGAAAGCTCGTCTTGTTGTGCTGCAACGTCACGACGCCACGAAGACAATAGGACCGAACCAGCGCCCGTGAGAACATTCCGCCGTGAGAACACGCCCTCAAACATCGATCCACCTGAAAATTTGATAAGACTAAGTTTACACGGGCTCGTATGTCAGTTTCACTTCGTCGGTGCGTTCACTTAGTGCCTTGATGAGAAGCCCCAGGCCCGCTTGTTTCGATACCCAGGTGGAACTGTAATTGCCGTCCGAAGAGTAGCCGCCTGCTTGATAATACTGCGAATAACTCCAGAGGTACGGGGAAGGGATGCCCCTATCGCGGCAACCCATCCCGTTGTATCGTTCGAAGCCCCACAAAGTTTGTTCGACCGTCCAGCTCGTCACCACTGGCAGGTCGGGCAGCGCATCGAGAGCGCTGATCTTCCACGCCGCGACAGGATCCCAAGGAGACGGCGGCCAAGGTCGCTGTTTTGGTCTACCCCGCGGAACATCAGTGGTCAGACGATCCAATCGATCACCGTTATGCAGATGTCCGAGGAAATTCGAGCTCGCCTCTCTGAAATGTATCGCTGCTATCAGATACCACGGTACTTTTCTTACGTTCTTACGGTCATCGGCGACGTCCGCATACCTTCGTTTCGCGCGTGGAGACAAAATGAACGAACAAGCGCCGTCTATCTCCGATTTGTGCTCGGGTCGAAGCGCGCAATTCTTGAACTTATCTCGATAATCTCCTTTGAGAATTTGGAAGTCGTATGCTCGCCTTCCCTCCGAGAGGGCCTTCACCTCCCTGGAGGCCCGATTGAGGGCACTCAGCAAACTCCCCGCTTGCCGAACGAGCGAGCGTATCTCGGGTGTCGACGTTCCGGCCTCTAATCCATTGAGCACCACTGTTGCTAGATCAGTCGTCCTATGGTTACCAGCCGCACGGGCAGATCTGGGCTCCAGCAATTGGAGCCGTTCAGCTAATTGCATTATGGAAAGGAAGCGGTCTTCAAATGACATCCGCGCCGAAGCAGGGCGCCAGAACGTCGGAGAAAAAGCTGCGGCTGCGCAGGAGCTGGAAATGAATTGTCGGCGACTGACGGGCATGTTGCCTCCCAATGTAAGGCAGCCTCAGTTGTCTGCGGGCTTAACTGAGTAGCTAATAGATGGCGGACCACCCGACGACGGATTTCCTGCGCGGAAAGACCGAAATGACCTACCTTTTGCTGGCGCATTTGGCGCCCCCCCGCCAGCAGGATTGGTCGTATTTTGCGACGGAAGGGCTACTTGTTCATCCAAAGTCGCCTTTAAAGCCGCCAGTGAGCAGAGCATGGCGAGCTTCTGCACATAAGTGTAGGCGAGGCAATAATTTGCAGGAGGACTTTGCCTAGCCTTCGCCATGTAATCTTCCATGGCGCTTACCGTATGGCTGCGCACCTTGTACAGGTAGTTGTTGAATGCGTAGAGAGAAGAATATTGGTCTATAACGGTCTTCGTTAGCACCACGCCGGCGGTTGTTATTGCCAATGCTTTTGCTGCGGCTGCCGCCGAGACGGTCGGATTAATGATTGCGGTAGCCGCTAAGAGTCCGGCATCGAGCCCCCGATCGGTTGCCACAACATTTTGCTGGATACGCGTGGCCTCAACAAAGAAGTTTTCACACAAAGCCTGAACCTTCGTGAACCCGATTTCCATAGCCGTTTGCGGCGACGCGTACGAGCCTGGTGCTCGGTCGCACTGATCGATAACAGCAGTAACCACTACTTGGTATTCGATGTCAGGCGGAACGCCCATGAGGGCAGTACAGCCACCCAACGCGATACCCAATCCGCAAAAGAGTAATCTCATGCGACTATCCCTGCCCGACTTTGACAGTCACGTTAGTAGTCGGTAACATTCCCGTCAAGATTGAAACAGGCTTTCGTAGATTTTGGTATTGCGCACAAAATTAGGGGGCAGAAATGTCACTTCCATTTCGCAACATCCTGCCGGCCTTGGCGGTGGCCTTTACAGCACAAATAGCATCCGCTGATCCATTCTCACAGGTGATCAGACAGTTCACGCCGCGCGTGCCGACGGTTTCACCGAACGACGTGAAGAAGATGATCGAGCAGTCTGGATCGTCGACCAAGATCACCGTTCAGGACGGGCCGAGGGTTGGTAACGGTCCGACCCAACCAACCCCGCCAGCCGATCCCAACAAGCTAACGCCGACTGATGTCAGGCAGGGGACCCCGCTTGAACACGCTCAACAAAGAACTATTGACGAGTTCGACCCTCGTATCGCGGGTGGCGTACCGGCGAACATTGGAGATTTCCCTTGGCAGGTAATCTTGATCGCTGGCGGAACGCCCGACTACATTCGATCGCCATTTTGCGGGGGCAGCCTTGTTGGCTATCAGTGGGTGGTGACAGCCGCGCATTGTATGGCGGGTATCGCTGACCCGAAGCTGGTCGACATTGTTTCCGGATCGACGTTTCCTCGCTATCAGGGGGAGGGCGATCGCGTCGGCGTAACCCAGATCACTGTTCACCCAGCGTTTAACGCAGACACTTACGAAAATGATATCGCAGTGCTTAAGCTCACGAGAGCCGTGAAGCTCGGCGAAAGCATCAAGCTGCCGCTGCCGACCCTCGACATTCCCCCGAATTCAAATGCGACAGTTTCTGGATGGGGGGCTGTAGTCGCATACGGGGCTATGACAGACCGCCTACTGAAAGCTGACGTCCCCGTGGTTGATAATGATACTTGCAATCGAGACGCCTACAACGGAGACGTAAAGATAGGTATGCTTTGTGCAGGTTACAGGGAAGGAGGCGTTGATGCTTGCCAAGGCGATAGCGGTGGACCGCTGATGGCAAAAGTCTCCGGCGTACCCACCTTGATAGGAGTAGTAAGCTGGGGTCGAGGTTGTGCGCTGCGCCTCAAGTACGGCGTCTATACGCGGGTGACGTCTTATGCTGGTTGGCTCAAGAGCGCGACGGGCATTGGCCCGGTGGCAAATGTTGGAAAGTAGGCTGAGCTCGCGCGCGGTTTCGAACCTAGACAATCTACCTTCCTCTTGGCGGAACCCCGGCAGGCCGTTCTGGGCATCCCCCGAACGAGAGTAAGCGAGTGATGCATACGCCTCGTTCCCAAGTGGAAACAAGGAAGACGCGCTGGGAATCATCGCAGCGAAAACGCTGTAAATCTTATCGACCGTGCCAGCAATCAAGGGCTGGATCATGATCAACAGCAGTGACATCAACAATCCCGGGCTTGGTTTCACCAAGCATTATGCAGCGATCGTAGAACTAGACGGGGTCAATGCTTTGCTTCGCCCGCCGAGAAGGTTAGACGATCGACTCCAACTCGGGCGGCGGGACGACGCCGGAATAGCGCAGCTACCGGTTTGACGTGACGCGCCAACCGTGGTGAAGCTGTCCAGGATGCCCCGGGAGCGCGCGCTTCACTCGCCCTTGAGCCGCTGGCTCTCATGGACCCGCACCTGCTCGGCGCCCCGGCTACCGGTCGATGATAGCCTGAGCATGCTGAGCGCGGCGCCGATCGCGGCGAAGCCGACGCCGACCATCAGCGAGATCCTGGTGCCGTCGGCCGGAGAGCGCGCCAGCAGCAGCGCCACCAGCGCTGCGCCCAGCGTCTGGCCGAGCAGGCGCGCGGTCCCCAGCATGCCGCTGGCGCCGCCCGAGCGCTCGCGCGGGGCGGCGGCGATCATGGTGCGGTTGTTGGGCGTCTGGAACAGGCCGAAGCCGGCGCCGGCGAGCGCCATCCGCCAGATCACGTCGAACGGCGTGGCGCTGGCCGGCATCAGCGCCAGCGCGGCCAAGCCCGCCGCAAAGATCGCAAGCCCGATGCCGCCCAGCAAGCCGGCCGGATAGCGCTCGGCCAATCTGCCGGCCAGCGGCGCCGCGAAAGCGACCGCGATCGGCCACGGCGTGATCAGGAGGCCGATCTGTACCGCCGAATATCCGAAATGGTTTTCGAGATAGAACGGCATCGCCACGAAGGCCAGCATCTGGCCGCAGAACGAGGCGATCGACGTGCCGATCGACAGCGCGAAGATCGGAATCCGCAACAGGTCGACCGGAAGCAGCGGCGAGGGAAGGTGGGTCTGCCGCCGCACCAGCAGGTGCGATGCCGCCGCCGCGATCGCGAATTCGAGCGCGCACAGATACAGCGCTTCGCCGTGACCGGCGCTGTCGATCGCGCTGATGCCGAATCCGAACGCAACAGCGCTCAAGCCCGCGCTCTGCCAGTCGAAGGCATGAACGGCCGGCTTGGTATGGGGCAGATAGTGCCAGCCGAGCGCGAGCGTCGCCACGCCGAGCGGGATGTTGATGGCGAACAGATACGGCCATGAGCCGACCGCCAGGATGACCGAGGCGACGGTGGGGCCGACCGCGGCCGAGATCGCGACCACCAGCGCATTGACGCCGATGCCGCGGCCGAGCTGGTCGTTCGGATAGATGAAGCGCACCAGTGCGGTGTTGACGCTCAGGATGCCGGCCGCGCCAAATCCCTGCATCACGCGGGCGATCGTCAGCAGCGGCAGCGTGTGCGACAGCGCGCACAACAGCGAGGCCAGCGTGAACAGCAACAGCCCTGCCAGGTAGACGCGGCGATAGCCGATGATTTCGCCGAGCGAGGCCAGCGGCAACAGCGAGATCGTGATCGCCAGCTGATAGCCGTTGACGATCCAGATCGAGAAGGCCGGGCTTGCGTTAAGGTCCTTCGCGATGGTCGGCAGCGCGACGTTGGCGATCGAGCCGTCGATGACGGCCATCAGGAGGCCGAGCGCGATGGTGAGAATGGCCCAATTGCGTTGCGGCTGCGGCAGGCCGTCGGCATGCTCGGTCGTTGCGGACGACATGAAGTGAGGTGGCTCTCCGTTCCAGCGTGGGCTGCTCCACCGCATGATGGATTAGCCCGCCCTTGGCAACCCCCGAAACGGAGCAGCAGGCCGTTAAATTGGGCGGCCGTGAGGGCGCGCAGGTTCAGCCTTCGCCGAGCAATTCCTTGATCCGGCGCTGCAGCTGGCGCTTCTTGATCTCGCTGCGGCGCAGCCGCTCGTCGAGATCGCTGACCGGGGTATCCGAGGTCATGATGCGGAAGGCGAGCCCGACCTTGTTGGCCTGGCGCCAGATCAGCCGCGCGAGGTACGAACGGCCTCGGCGCGCGACGGTGAGCTTCATCTCATTGGGCACGGGCGCGGAGGCGTCGAACTCCACGCAGGCGCCGCTGTCGCTGATGTTGCGGACGACGCAATCCATCGTCGAGCCGCGCTCGTTGACCTCGGCAACGCCGCCAAAGAGCACCTTGTCACGTACGCCCTGGCGCCGGTCCTGCATCGCAAATCCTCCCTATGAAACGGCAGGACTGTACCGTCCCTTCGCGCGATGAGAAGGCCGCCGGGGGCTCCGTTTGCAGTTAACGTAAATTGTTCTTAGTTGCGAAGCTTCGGATTCCGCGTCAGTTTTTGCGTTGCGAGGTCAGTTCGGCAGCCGGCTGTGCCGCCAGTCGCGCGGGGACAGGCCGTAATGCTCGCGGAACACGCGGCCGAAATGCGAGAGATCGTTAAAGCCCCAGGCAAAGGCGATCTCGCTGATGTGACGATGGCTGTGCGCGGAGGCCGCGAGGTCGCGCTTGCAGCGCTCCAGCCGCTCGGCCAGCACGAAGCGCTGGAACGAGGTGCCCTCGTCGGCGAACAGGCTGTTGACATAGCGCGGCGAGATGCCGAGCGCCGCGGCGGTCTCGGCAAGCCCGAGGTCGGCTTCGGCGAGATGCGCCAGCACATGCGCCTTCAGCCGATACAACAGCGCGGAGCGGTGGGTCGAGGCCGGCAGCGCGGCGCCGCCGAGCCGCTCGCTCATCGCCATCGCGATCAGGTCGGCGGCCTGGTCGGAGAGCCGGATCGCATCATCGGGATCGAGCCTGCCGGCGACATCGCAAAGCCCGGCGATGAACTGGCCGGCCAGCCGCTGCACCGGGCTCGCGGCCGTGAACGTCGTCGCGGTGAGGCCATGGGTGCCGGCGAAGCGCCGGTGCAGCATGGCGCGCGGCACCTGGAAAATGGTCTGCGTGAAGTCGTCGTTGAAGCGCAGCTCATAGGGCCGGGTGGTGTCGTAGAAGGCGAACTCGCCGGGCTGGATCACGGTCTCGCGGCCGTCCTGCAGCACGGCGCCGGCGCCGCGCCTGCCGAGCGCGACCAGGATGAAATCCTCGCTGGCGCGCGCGATCCGCGACGGCGTTCGCAGCACCCGCTGCTGGCCCGACGACACGGTCGAACATTTGACCGGGCCCAGCGACGCGCTGGTGATGGCGCCGTGGAAGGCTGAGCCGAGCTCGGACTTGCAGTCGAGCTGTACGAAGACATCGCAGACGATGTCCTGCCAGAGCGCGAGGCGCCGATGCGTGGGGGCATCGTCGGTGGTGAACAGCGCCGGCATGATTTCCTCCCTTCACGCGTGGAAACACTGGCCACTCAAAAGCAAGGTCCGTACCGAGGACGAATGCGGGGTCCGCCGGCGGTCGAATTTTCGTTCCGTCCGGGTCGAACGGTGCACCCGGTTCCGGGGCAGCATGATGTCAGAGGCCGGCAGCCGCGATCAAGGGCGAACCGGCAGGCTTTATGGGGCTGCCAGGAGGAACATCATGGGTATCGAGCATCCGAAATATCGCGTGGCGGTGGTGCAGGCGGCGCCGGCCTTCCTCGACCTCGATGCGTCCATCGACAAGTCGATCGCGTTGATCGAGGAGGCGGCGACCAAGGGGGCGAAGCTGATCGCGTTCCCCGAGGCGTTCATTCCCGGCTATCCCTGGTACATCTGGCTGGACTCGCCGGCCTGGGCGATCGGCCGCGGCTTCGTGCAGCGCTATTTCGACAATTCGCTGAGCTACGACAGCCCGGAAGCCGAACGTCTCAGGTTGGCGGTGAAGAAGGCCGGCCTGACCGCGGTATTCGGCCTGTCCGAGCGTGACGGCGGCAGCCTCTATCTCGCGCAATGGCTTGTCGGTCCCGACGGCGAGACCATCGCAAAACGGCGCAAGCTGCGGCCGACCCATGCCGAGCGTACCGTCTATGGCGAGGGCGACGGCAGCGACCTTGCGGTGCATGACCTCAAGGGCATCGGCCGGCTCGGTGCGCTGTGCTGCTGGGAGCACCTGCAGCCGCTGTCGAAATACGCGATGTACGCCCAGAACGAGCAGGTCCATGTCGCGGCCTGGCCGAGCTTCTCGCTGTACGATCCGTTCGCGCCGGCGCTGGGCTGGGAGGTCAACAACGCGGCCTCGCGCGTCTACGCAGTGGAAGGCTCCTGTTTCGTGCTGGCGCCGTGCGCCACCGTCTCGCAGGCGATGGTGGACGAGCTCTGCGACCGCGACGACAAGCACGCGCTGCTGCATGTCGGCGGCGGGCACGCCGCGATTTATGGACCCGACGGCAGTTCGATCGCCGAGAAGCTGCCGCCCGATCAGGAAGGCCTGCTGATCGCCGATATCGATCTCGGCGCGATCGGGGTTGCCAAGAACGCCGCCGATCCGGCCGGGCATTATTCGCGGCCCGACGTGACGCGGCTGCTACTGAACAAGAAGCCGTCGAAGCGCGTCGAGCATTTTGCGTTGCCGCTCGACAATTTCGAGGACGTCGACGCGGCGGCGAGCTGACGAAACCAGACGGAGGCAAGGGCCATGGAGTCAGCGATCCCATCACATCTGCAGACGGCACGCTCCCGCCATAAGCGGGTGCCGGACGATTACACGCCGCCGTATCCGTCCTTTGTCGCGCGCCACAAGCCTGCGGTCGCACGCGTGATCATGGCCTATTTCGGCGTGCAATATCGCGGCGAGCCGACGGCCGCAGTGGCGGACGCGCTGGCCCAGATCGCGACGCGCTTTGCCGCGGAGAGCGGTCCGAGCCATTGGGACCGCGCGCACTATGTCGATCAGGCCGGTTTCAGCAATGTGGTCTCGGTCGCTTATTGGGACGATGCCGCGCGTTTCGACGCCTGGTTCGACGCGGCGCGCGAGGCCTGGACCGGTGGCGTTGCTGCGGACGGCATCGGCCGCTTCATCGAGGTGCTGCGGCCGCACGTCGAACGCTACGAGACGCTGTTCTCCTCGCTCGACCGCCCCGAGGGCGTTGCGGTGCTCGCCGACGGCATGAGCGCCGAGGTGCAGGAACACGCCTACTGGGGCGGCATGCGCGACCGGATTCCGCTGTCGCAGACCGATGCGATGGCGCCGGGCGGCGAGCCGCGCGTCGTCAGGGACGGCGATCGCATCCGCGTCGTCGCGTACGACAATCTCTGCCTGATCCGCTCCGGCCAGGACTGGAGCGACACCGAGGCGTCCGAGCGCAGGATGTATCTCGACGACGTCGAGCCGGTGCTGCGCGAGGGCATGGATTTCCTGCGCGACGACGGCATGCCGATCGGCTGCTATGCCAACCGCTACATGCGCATGCTCGATGCCGAGGGCAGGCCCACCGAAAAGTCTTACGGCCAGAGCTGGTGGAAGAGCCTCGCCGCCCTGGAGCGCTGGTCGGAGTCTCACCCGACCCACGTCCGGATCTTTGGCGCGGCGATGAAGTATCTCTCCACGCTCGGCCCCAATGCCAAGCTTCGGCTGTATCACGAGGTCACGGTTGCCGCGGCGGACGAGCAGTTCTTCGAGTATCTCGGCTGTCACGAGCAGACGGGGATGTTGAATGCGGTCAAGGTCGCGGCGGGGCAGTCGACCTGACGGGCTGCCAAAATATCGAAAAACAACCCCATGCAAAGGGGCCGCCGGCTGCCGGCTTTCGATACGGCTTTCGATACGGCACTTGACACGTCGGGCAACTCAGTGGGATTATTCCAATAATCCGAAATCTCTGTTCGCCCAGGGGCTATCGTTTCTTACGGCCGCAACCTGCCCCCATGCGCCGTGATCGCTTGCGCCAATTCGGCGGCCGGGCCGCGTCTCGTCCGGCGCGCGGTGCGGACCACGAACTCGACATTGCCGAGCGGCGGCAGGCCTGAGGGCGGCATCTCCGCGAGGCCATCGGGGATCAGGCCCTGCGCCTGTGGGGTGATGCCGAGGCCGGCCAGTGCTGCGGCACGCAGCCCGTAAAGGCTGCCGCTGGAGCAGACGATGCGAAAGGGCCGTCCGAACCGCTCCATCTCCTCCAGCACCACGCTGCGGCTGACGCTCGGGGCCGAATAGAGGATCAGCGGCAGCGGTTGATCCGGATCGAGCCGCATGCCTGGCGCGCCGGTCCACACCAGGCGGTCCTGCCAGACCAGTTGGCCCAGCGTGTCGCCAGTGCGGCGCTTGCCCAGCACGAGGTCGAGCTCGCCGGCGTCGAGCTGCTGATAGAGGCCGGCGCTCAGGCCGATCGTCAGCTCGAGGTCGACCTGCGGGTGGCGGCGGACGAAATCGCGCAGCAGATCCGGCAGCCGCGAATTGGCAAAGTCCTCGGCGGCGCCGAAGCGGATTTTTCCGCGCACCTGCGATCCCGCAAAGTAGTCGCGGGCGCGCGCATTGGCGTCGAGCACGGCGCGCGCGAAGCCGGTCATCGCGTCACCATCGGCGGTCAGCGTGACCGAATGGGTGTCGCGCACGAACAGGCGCCGGCCGGCGGCCGCTTCGAGCTTGCGGATGTGCTGGCTCACCGTCGATTGCTTCAGCCCGAGGCGGCGGCCGGCCTCGGTGAAGTTCTCCGTCTGGGCCACCGTCAGGAAGGTTTCGAGCTGGGTCGGGTCGAGCATGGAAGCCGCCTGTTATTACATAACGCAATCACAGTAACATCAGTAAGCGCGGTTCACAATTGGCGCGGCCGGGCGCACCTTTTCGGGAGGAAAGGAAGCCGTCATGACCCTGAACCGCCTGCGATCATTTGTCCCCGTCGATCCCTACATCCTCGCCATTGTCGGCATGGTCGGGCTTGCCACTCTGCTGCCGCTGCACGGGCAGGGCACCGTGATCGGCAGCTACGCCACCGATGCGGCGATCGCGCTGCTGTTCTTTCTCCATGGTGCCAGGCTGTCGACCTCGGAGGCGCTGGTCGGCGCCCGGCACTGGCGCCTGCATCTCGTCATTTTCCTCGCAACCTTCGTCCTGTTCCCGCTGCTCGGCGTTGCCGCGCACACACTGGCGCCGCATCTGCTGACGCCGGCATTGTGGGCGGGCGTGATCCTGATCTGCATCTCGCCGTCGACCGTGCAGTCCTCGATCGCCTTCACCTCGATCGCGCGCGGCAACGTCTCGGCGGCGCTGTGCTCGGCGACGGCTTCCAATCTGCTCGGCATCGTCATGACGCCGCTGCTGGCCGGCCTATTGCTGTCGCGCCATGGCACCGTCTCAGGCCACGCTGCGCTCGACATCGTGGTGCAGCTGTTGCTGCCGTTCGTGGCGGGACAATTGTCGCGGCCGTTGATCGGCCGCTGGGTCGCCCGGCACAACGGGCTGCTCGGCCTGGTCGACCGCGGCTCGATCCTGCTGATCGTCTACACCGCCTTCAGCGACGGCGTCAGCCACGGCATCTGGCATCAGGTGAATGCCACGCAACTCGCGATCGTGCTCGGCATCGACGCGTTGCTGCTGGTGATCGTGCTGCTGATCACCAATTTCGGCAGTCAGCTGCTCGGCTTCTCCCGCGCCGACCGCATCGCCATCATGTTCTGCGGCTCGAAGAAAAGCCTCGCGAGCGGGTTGCCGATGGCGAGCGTGCTGCTCGCCGGTCAATCGGTCGGGCTGATCGTGCTGCCGCTGATGCTGTTCCACCAGATACAGCTGATGACCTGCGCGGCGCTGGCGCGCCACTATGCGGAGGCAACGGAAGAATACTCACAGAGCGCAGTTCCGGTATTAGTGAAGGCCCGTTGAGAGAAGCCTCTCCACTGTCGTCCCCCGGCTCGACCGGGGGACCCAGTACGCCGCGGCTTCTCCGTAGCTTACAACCGTCTCTGGAATACTGGGTCCCCCGGTCCATGTGCGCAATTGCGCACAGGCCGGGGGACGACACCGTTAGCCTGGTAAGCGATGGTCCACTACGCGACGCGAAGGCCCTTCGCGATCTCCTTCTGCGCGTCGAACTCGCGGCGCAGGCGCGCCAGTTCGTCCGCGCTCAGAGCGTCGGCATTGCTGTAGTCGCGCTTCCAGGAGGAATCCTCGCTCCAGCGCAGCGGTGACTGCACGGTGGTCTGCGGACCAGGCGCGGTCTCCAGCACGCGCAATGCAAGTTCCAGCGTGAACGCCTGCGAGGCGACATCATGCGGCTTGCCGGCGGAATTGCCGAGCGGGAAATCCGAGAACAAAAAGCGCGGCACCGCGGCGTGCTCGACGATGTCCTTGGCGCAGCCCATCACCAGGGTCGGGATGCCGTTTTCTTCGAGATGCCGCGCCACCAGGCTGACGGTCTGGTGGCACACCGGGCAGTTCGGCACCAGCACCGCGGCATCGACGCCGTCGGCGCGGCAACGCCTGAGGATCTCCGGCGCATCGGTCTCGATGGTGGCGCGGTGGCTGCGGTTGGTCGGGGCGCCGAAGAAGCGCGGGGCGACCTCGCCGATGCGGCCCTCAGTGGCGAGGCGCTTGAACTGCGCCAGTGGGAACCAGGTGTTGCTGTCGGTGGCCGAGGTGTGGGTGCGGTCGTAGGCGATATGGGAAATCCGCAAATCATGCGGCGCCGACGTATCGCCGTCATAGACCGCGTAGAACTTGGCGCCGCCATTGTATTTCGCCCCAGGGTCCTGGTCGCCCTTGGCGGGATCGAACGGCGCCGCGGTCGTGATGATGGTCACGCGCGACTGGTTGAGCGGCTTGGTCAGCGGCTGGAACGGGGCCGTGGTGTAATGCGCCCAGCGGTAAGGGGTGGTGTAGCCGATCGCCGCGTAGTAATCGCGGGTCCGCTTCATGTAGCCGATTGCGACGTCGTCGTCGGGGGCGAAACCGAGCTGATCGTCCGATGGTGCGGCCATGTTGCGCTCCCTTTTGCGCTTCATCATTGTCCGTCATAGCTAGACGAGAGATTTGCGGTGTCAAGCCGCGCCGCGCGGGAACAGACTTGCGATGCGAACAGCCCTGGTTGCCGGACTGAGCATGCTTGCGATCCTGTCGTCGCCATGGGGGGCGCGCGCGGACGACACGGCGCCGGCCGCATCAGCGCCGCCGGCCGCAGAGCAGCCCGCGACGCCTCCCGCGGAAAAGCCTGCCGAGACACCCGTGGCGCCGCAAGCGGATAAGCCCGCAGCGCCTGCCGAGCAGACGCCGCCACAAGCGGCGGAGAAGGCCGCGACCCCCGACAAGCCTGCGGACGACGCGCGCGAGACCGACGCCCGCGAGGCGATGTGCCTGATGATCGAATCCGCGGCGCGGGCCAACGACCTGCCGCTCGAATTCTTCGCCCGCGTGATCTGGCAGGAGAGCCGTTTCCAGCCCGATGCGGTCGGCCCCGTCACCCGCAACGGCCAGCGCGCGCAGGGCATCGCGCAGTTCATGCCGGGCACGGCCAACGAGCGCGGGCTGCTCGATCCCTTCAATCCGGTGCAGGCGCTGCCGAAATCCGCCGAATATCTCAGCGAGCTGCGCAATCAATTCGGCAATCTCGGCCTTGCGGCAGCAGCCTATAATGCCGGCCCGCGCCGGATCCAGGACTGGCTCGGCGGCGCCGGCTACATGCCGATCGAGACGCGCAACTACGTTTCGGCCATCACCGGCTCCAGCGTCGACGACTGGGCCGCTGCTGGCCGCAATGGCAAGATGCCGGAGCGCGGATCGACCAGGAGCTGCCGCGAGCTGATGGCGCTGTTGCGGCGTGCGCCGAATCCGTTCGTCGCCGGGCTCGAACAGCACATCACATTGTCCGCCGCCAAGGTCTGGGGCGTGCAGCTCGCCGCCGGCTTCTCGCGCGACAAGGCGCTCGCGATGTATGCCCGCGCGATGAAGCGGCTCTCCGCCGTGATCGGCGACCAGGACCCGAGCCTGCTCGGCTCGCGCCTGCGCAGCCGCGGTGCGGCCACCTTCTACCAGGTGCGCATCGGCGCCGACACGCGCCCCGAAGCCGACGCGCTCTGCGGCCGCATCCGCAAGGCCGGCGGCGCCTGCTTCGTGCTGAAGAACCGGGCGTGACGTCTCCACGTCATTGCGAGGAGCGAAGCGACGAAGCAATCTATCGATCCGCATACGTGGAGGCGTGGATTGCTTCGCTTCGCTCGCAATGACGGTTGGAGTGAGACCGTCGCATACCGGCCTTGTCCCTGCGCTTGCTTGACCACGCGTTCCGCGCCCTCTAAGCCGCCATCATTGCGAAACCATTCGGTTCCCCGTGGCACTTCCTCCGCTCGATTCTCCGCAATGGCAGACTTCGTTCCGCGCCTTCCTGTGGGGCGCGCGGTCGATCGGGGCGACCGTGCTGACGCTGGTGCTGTTTGCGACCTATCTCGGCATCGGCGCGCTCGCGCATGATTCCGGCTTCTCGCTGCTCTGGACCCTGGCGAGCACGGCGTTCGTCTGGGCGGGGCCGGCACAGATCATCGTGATCACGACGCTTGGCTCCGGCGCCACGGTGCTGCAATCGGCAATCGCGGTGACCGTGAGCGCCATCCGGCTGTTTCCGATGGTGGTGTCGGTGCTGCCGATGATGCGCACCGAGCAGACCAAACGGCGGCAGCTCATTTTGGTCGCGCATCTCACCGCGGTCACGCTATGGGTCGAATGCTTCCGCTTCCTGCCGCAGGTGCCGCGCAACAGGCGGATCGCTTTCGTGCACGGGCTTGGCTGCGGGCTGGTCACGGTCTGTCTGATCGCCAACACGATCGGCTATACGCTCGCCGCCAATCTCTCGCCGCTGTTGGCCGCCGGCATGCTGATGCTGACGCCGCTCGCCTTCCTGTTCTCCACCGCGCGCAATTGTCGCGAGCTCGCCGACGTCGTGGCGCTGGTGCTCGGGCTCTTGCTGTTCCCGCTGGCGGCAATGCTCAACAGCGGCGTCGATATCCTGGTCAGCGGCGTCGCCGCCGGAACCATCGCTTATGGTGTCCACCGCGTGAGAGCCGGCACGGTGAGGGCACGCGCATGAATGGCTTCATCGGCGATTGGCATGCGCTCGTCACGCTGTTCATCGCAGGCGTTCTGCCCAACCAGGTCTGGCGCATGCTCGGCCTCTGGTTCGGCGGCGGCATCGACGAGAGCTCGGAGTTGTTGGTGTGGGTGAGGGCGGTCGCGACCGCGATCCTCGCCGGCATCATCGCCCAGATCGTGGTGCAGCCGCCGGGCGCGCTGGCGAGCATCCCGGACTTTCTGCGCTACGGCGCCGTCGCCGCGGGCTTTGTGGTCTTCATGCTGACCCAACGATCGATCTTCGCCGGCGTGATCGCAGGCGAAATCGTCATGCTCACCGGCAAATATTGGCTCGGCTGATTGCGGCTCGCGCGTATTCCGCTACTCTCGCTGCCCAAGAACAACAATGGGAGAAACGGCATGAGGCGGCGCGCATCATCGGCATTCATTCTCGCGTTCGCCGCCATCCTTGCGGCGCTGCCCGCACGGGGCGCCGATTATCCGACGCGTCCGATCAAGCTCGTCGTGCCCTATGCCGCGGGCGGACCGACCGATGTGCTCGGCCGTATCGTCGGCGAATATCTCGGGCGCGATCTCAAACAGGTGGTGGTGGTCGAGAACAAGGCCGGCGCGCAGGGCGCGATCGGCGCCGAGGCTGTGGCGCGCTCCGATCCCGACGGCTACACGCTGTTCGTGACGGCCGCCTCGATCTTCGTGCTCAACCCGCTGCTCTACAAGAAGCTGCCGTATCAGCCGAGCGATCTTCGCGTGCTGGCGATCGTCACCGACGCGCCGATGATCATGGAGGTGAATCCGTCGGTGCCCGCGAAGACGATCGCGGAGTTCGTCGCCTACGCCAGGAAGAATCCCGGCAAGCTCAATTTCGGATCGGCCGGCACCGGCGGCACGGTTCATCTCGCCGGCGAGATGTTCAAGCAGATGGCCGGCGTCGAGATGACCCATGTGCCCTACAAGGGCGCCGGTCCCGCGCTGACCGACCTGTTGTCCGGCAACATCCAGCTGATGTTCGACACGCTCGGCACCGCGCTGCCGCCGGTCAAGTCCGGCATGCTGCGCGCGCTCGGCGTCAGCTCAAAGGAGCGAATCCCCGATCTGCCCGATCTGCCGACGATCGCCGAGAGCGGTTATCCCGACTACGCGGTCAGCGTCTGGTATGGTATCGCTGCGCCATCGAAGGTGCCCGACGAGATCGCCGGCAAGATCAAGGCGAGCCTCGACCGGGCCTTGAATGACGAGACGTTTCGCGCTTCGCTGGTGAAGATCGGCTTCCCGCCGCTGCGCCCGAAGAGCCAGGCCGAGATCGACAAGTTTGTGGAGACCGATCGCGCGCGATGGGCGGGCGTGGTCAAGACACTGAACATATCGCTGGATTGAGACATGGTACGTGAAATGGAATTGCGCGAGGGCGAGGTCGCCGTCGATATGCCGGCAGCGCGCGATGCGGGCCTTGTCTTCATCGGCCGGATCCGCACGCCCTGGACCTCGCGGCTGGAGACGCCGCGGCAGGGGCGGCATGACGGCCCGGTGTGCCGGCTCGAGATCTTCGAGCCGTGGATTGCCGCGATCAAGGGGGTCGATTTCTACGGCAATCTCGAAGTGCTGTACTGGCTGCACCAGTCGCGCCGCGACATCGTGCTGCAAAGCCCGAAGAACAACGGCAAGACCCGCGGCGTGTTTTCGCTGCGTACACCAGTGCGTCCCAATCCGATCGGCACCTCGATCGTCAAGCTGGTCGGGGTCGAGGGCAACGTCATTCTGGTGCGCGGCCTCGATTGCCTCGACGAGACGCCGCTGATCGACGTCAAGCCGGACCGCTG
The DNA here is from genome assembly GCF_015624485.1 of Bradyrhizobium genosp. L. NCBI lineage: Bacteria > Pseudomonadati > Pseudomonadota > Alphaproteobacteria > Hyphomicrobiales > Nitrobacteraceae > Bradyrhizobium > Bradyrhizobium genosp. L. The sequence goes on along the minus strand of NZ_CP061378.1, from coordinate 4,445,990 downwards.
TGAGTTCACGCCATTGGCCCCGCCGCAGGCCGGGGATTTCGAGACGGAGTAATTCCTCCGTCGTCATTCCGGGGCGTCGCGCAGCGACGAGCCCGGAATCCATCGGGCCGCGTTACGAGTGGATGAATGGATTCCGGGCTCTCGCTGCGCGAGCCCCGGAATGACGAGGGGAGGTTACTTGAGCGCCGCGATCAGCTTCGCGGCATTCGCCTCCAGCACCTTGCCGTCTTCCTTTTGGCTCGCAGGCGGCAGCAGCGCGACGCCGTCCTTGCGCGGCATCACGTGCATGTGGAGATGGAATACGACCTGGCCGCCGGCGGGTTCGTTGAACTGCTGCACGGTGATGCCGTCGGCTTCGAACGCCTTCATCGCTGCGGCGGCGATCTTGTGGGCGGCGCGCGCGACGTGGGCGTAGTCGTCGGGGGTGATGTCGAGGATGTTGCGGGCAGGGGCCTTCGGGATGACAAGCGTGTGGCCGGGCGAGCGCGGCATGATGTCGAGGAACGCCAATACGTGGTCGTCTTCGTAGACCTTGTAGCTCGGGAATTCGCCGCGCAGGATCTTCGCGAAGGGATTTTGCGGGTCGTAAGCGGGCATGGCGGCGGCTCCTCAAGCTTCTGAGCGTTAATGTCGCGGTCGCGAGCCAGACGTCAAGCGTCGTCCTCGTGCGTTTTGCGGAACGGGCCGGCCTCGGTGAGCTCGCGGCCGGCCTCCTCGACATAGGCGCGCTCGCGCTTCAAATAATCGTCGATCGCGCGGCGCAGCCCGGGATCGGCGATGAAGTGCGCCGAGTGGGTGGTCTGCGGCAGGTAGCCGCGTGCCAGCTTGTGCTCACCCTGCGCGCCGGCCTCGACGACCTTGAGGCCACGCTGGATCGCGAAATCGATCGCCTGGTAATAGCAGACCTCGAAATGCAGGAACGGGTGGTGCTCGACCGCACCCCAGTTGCGGCCGAACAGCGTATCCGAGCCGATGAAGTTGATCGCGCCCGCAATCCAGCGTCCGTCGCGCTTGGCCATCACCAGCAGCACGTCCCGGCTCATGCTCTCGCCGATCAGCGAGAAGAATTTTCGGGTCAGATACGGCCGGCCCCATTTGCGCGAGCCGGTCTCCATGTAAAACTCGAAGAAGGCGTCCCAGGCGTCCTCGGTGATATCAGCGCCGGTCAAATGGTGGATGGTGATGCCGGCGGCCACTGCCTCGCGGCGCTCGCGCTTGATCGCCTTGCGGTGGCGGGAGTTCAGCGAGGCCAGGAAATCGTCGAAGGTCTTGTAGCCGTCATTGTGCCAGTGGAACTGCTGATCGGTGCGCTGCAGGAAGCCGTGTGCACCCAGGAACTTCGCCTCGTCCTCGCGGGCAAAGGTCACGTGCACGGAGGAGGCCTCGGTGGCGTTGCAGAGCGCGCGCAGGCCGCGCGCCAGTGCCGAGCCGATCACCTCGCGGTCGACGCCGTCCCGGATCAGGAGCCGCGGGCCGGTCGCGGGCGTGAACGGCACGGAGACCTGAAGCTTCGGGTAATAGCTGCCGCCGGCGCGGTGATAGGCCTCGGCCCAGCCGCGGTCGAACACGTATTCGCCCTGCGAGTGCGATTTCAGATAGCAGGGCACCACGCCGACGATCTTGCCGTCGAGTTTTGCCACCAGATGCCGCGGACCCCAACCGGTTCGCGCGCAGGCCGAGTTGGAGGCCTCGGCAGCAGCGAAAAACGCATGCGAAACGAACGGGTTATAGGCGGGCTTTGAGATCGCCTGGCAGTCACCTGCGAGCGTGTCGAGGTTCTCCAGGCTGTCCGGATCCGGTGTCGGATTGGCGCACGCATCCCACTCAGCGGCGGGGATGTCGCTGATATCAGGGACGGCTTCGAGGGTGATTTCGGAAGATGCCATCGAGAAATGCGGCGGGCTCTTACTTTTCCGGACCATGCGCTTGATCAGCCATGGCATATGGCTAGCAACGCGACTTGCCCCTGCCAAGATCGTGCGTCGCAGCGACGACTTCAAGGCTGCAAGGGACATGTCAGGTTCCCGGAACAAACCCCTCGAAAATCATCTGATCGGCGTAGCGCGCGGCGCGCTCGCGCTGTTCCGCCGTCCGCACGGTCCAGGCCAGCAGCGGGCAGCCGAAGATGCGGCGCGCAATCCAGGGCGCCGGCGCCGGGAGCTGGTTGACCCAGAAGGCGACGAAATGCGGCTCGGTGCGGAAGCCGTGCCGCAAGTGAAGCATGCCGTCGCGCTGCGCCGGCGTCAGCTTGGTCCAGGAGCTGTCGTCATAGCTGCGCTGGGCGGTGATGCCGCGCGGCAGCTTTGGCATGATCTCGCGCAGCGCCAGCACCTGGTCGGGATCAAACGACATGCCGACCACCGGACCGGAATAGGAGGCGAATACCTCCGCCATCCGCTGCGCCAGCTTGCGATCGCCGTCAAAGTGGCTCTTCACCTCGACGACCAGCGGCACGCGGCCGGCGACCAGCGTGCAGAGGTCGCCGAGCGTCATCATCCGCTCGGGCGTGCCCTTGAACTGCACCGCCTTCAACTCGGCCGCGGTCTTGGTCAGCAGCGCGCCGGAGCCCTCGGTGAGGCGGCCGAGCGCATCGTCGTGATGCACCATCGCCTCGCCGTCGGCAGTGAGCTGGATATCGCATTCGATGGCGAAATTGCCCGCGATCGCAGCGTTGGCCGCAGCCGGCATGTTCTCGATGATGCCGCGGGCGGCATCATGCAGGCCGCGATGGGCTACCGGCCGCTTCGTCAGCCAATCCGGGGCGCGCATCGGTCAGGCGACTTCGAACACGCCTTCCACTTCCACCGCGGCGTCCGCCGGCAGCGAGGCGACGCCGACCGTGGTGCGGGCGTGGCGGCCCTTGTCGCCGAAGGCCGCGACCATCAGGTCGGAGGCGCCGTTCATGACCTTCGGTCCGTCGAGGAAGTCGGGCGCGGAATTGATGAAGCCGCCAAGCCGGACCACGCGCACCACCTTGTCGAGGTCGCCGAGCGCGGCCTTGATCTGCGCCAGCACGTTGATCGCGCAAGCCTGCGCCGCGGCTGCGCCTTGCTCGATGCTGACGCCGGCGCCGCATTTGCCCTTGGCGACCAGCTTGCCGTCGGCGCCGTAGCAGACCTGGCCGGACACGAACAGCAGGTTGCCGGTGCGGACGAACGGCACATAGTTTGCGACCGGGGAGGCCGGCTCGGGCAATGTGATGCCCTGTGACGCCAGCTTTTGCTCGACAGTACCCGCCATTTGTTTGATCCCCGGTTGGTTTTGCACGACGCCTGAAAACGCGGTCAGGCCGCGATTGTTTCGCGCATCGCGGGGCTGGTTGCAAGCGAGGCCGCTGGCGAATAGCCCGTGTGACAAGGCGCGGAAAGCTGCCGAAAAACCCGGCATTTCCATTTGTGTCCGTACCGTTTTTGTGAAACTGCCCCAGTTGCGGCGCAATAGGGCCGCCACTATTGTGACGAATCGTCCCCTCGAGGAAAAACCATGATCCCGCCGTTCCGGACTCCGTCGCGTGCCCTGGTCCAGGCGATGGCCGTTGCCGCAGGACTGGGACTGGCCCACGCGCCGGCGGCGTTGGCCGCGGGCGGGCCGTTCCTGGCGCATCAGGCGCTCTACGATCTCAGCCTCGTGAAGTCGCGCGGCAGCAATGCCATCAGCGATGCGCGCGGGCGCATCCTGTACAATTTCTCGGGCAATTCCTGCGAGGGCTACACCTCCGAATTCCGCCAGGTGTCGGAGCTCGACAGCGGCGAGGGCAAGGTCACGCTGTCGGATCTGCGCTCGTCGTCCTGGGAGGACGCCGCCGGCAAGAGCTACCGCTTCAAGATCGACACCCGGATGAACGACAGTGAGACCGCACCGGTCGATGGCGTCGCCGAGCGGGTCGGCGACCACATCTCCGTGAAGCTGACCCAGCCGGTGAAGAAGTCCTTCGATCTCGACGGCAACATCGTATTCCCCACCGAGCAGATCCAGCACATCATCGCCGCCGCCAAGGAAGGCAAGTCGGTGCTGGAATTGACCGTCTATGACGGCTCCGACAATGGCGAGAAGGTCTACAGCACGCTCTCGGTGATCGGCCGTCCCATCCCCGGCGACACCGCGCCGTCCTCGCCCGACCCGTCGACCGCCAACGACGTGATGAAATCGATGACGCGCTGGCCGGTGACCGTCAGCTATTACGACCGCGACGCCAAGGCCAAGGACGGCGAGCAGACGCCGGTCTATGCGATGTCGTTCGAGCTTTATGAGAACGGCGTCTCCCGCGCGCTGGTGCTCGATTACAACGATTTCGTGATCTCGGGCGCGATGGACAAGTTCGACGTCAAGGATGCCAAGCCGTGTAAGTGACGACGTAGTCGTCATTCCGGGGCGATGCAAAGCATCGAACCCGGAATCTCGAGATTCCGGGTCTGGTGCTACGCACCATCCCGGAATGACGTCCTCTCTGGTCGAGCGCGCCGCGGCCGGATACGCTTCCCCCAAACACACCTGCCAGGGAGGCACATCCATGAGCAAGAACCAACATCTCCGCCCCAGCGGCCTGCACCACAATCCGGCCTATTCCCACGTCGTCGTCGCCTCCGGCGCGCGCACGATCTACATTTCGGGGCAAGTGTCGGTCGACGAGGAGGGACGGGTGGTCGGTCCCGGCGACCTCGCCGCGCAGACCACGCAGGTGATGCACAATCTCGGCCTGGCGCTGAAATCCGCCGGCGCCACTTACGCCAACATCGTCAAGATCACGACCTTCGTGGTCGGCTACAAGCCGGAGCTCCGTCCCATCATCGGCAAGGCGCGCTCGGTATTCTTCGAGGGCATGGAGCCGCCGGCCTCGACGCTGGTCGGCGTCTCCGCGCTCGCGGCTCCGGAATGGCTGATCGAGATCGAGGCGGTGGCGGTGGCGGATTGAGATCTTCGCTTGCGGGCTTGACCCGCGCATCCATCTCGTTTGAGAGAGTCCTCTTTAGATGGATGGCCGGGTCAAGCCCGGCCATGACGAAGGAGAGTTAGTCCTCCTCCGCGCTCTTCTCCGGCCCGTCATAGGCAATGCCCCGGATCACGGCGGCATTGCCGAACTTCTTGCGCAGATTGTCGATCGCGCGCTCGGCGTGGGCGGAGCGGCGGTCGAGCATGTCGGAATCGTTCGCCTGCGATCCCGCCCGCAGCGCGCTGACACCGGCGCCCATCAGGCGGAAGGCAGTGCCGTCTATCTCCTTGGACAGCATCTCGCGCGTCACTGCGAAGATCTTTGCCGCAAGCTGGGTTGGGGTCTGGATCGATTGCGAGCGGGTGCGCTGGCGGAAGTCGGCGGTCTTCAGCTTCAGCGTGATGGTGCAACCGGAGAGCTCGCCGGTCTTCAGCCGTGCCGAGGTCTTCTCGCACAGCCGCCACAAGATCCGCTCCAGCGTCGCGAAGTCGCGGATGTCGGTCTCGAAGGTGGTCTCGCTCGAGATCGTCTTGGCGCCACGATCGGCCACGACGCTGCGATCGTCGATGCCGCGCGCGAGTCGCCACAACCGTCGGCCTTCGCCGCCGAACTGTTTCATCAGCTCGGTCTCGTCGGCGCGCTGGAGGTCGGCGATGATGCGGAAGCCGCGCTGCACCAGCTTCTCCTGCGTCGCCGGCCCGACGCCATAGATGAAGCCGACCGGCTTCTCCGCGAGCATTTCGCGGGCCTCCTCCTGGTCGAGCGCGGCAAAGCCGCGCGGCTTGTCGAGATCGGAGGCGATCTTGGCCAGGAACTTGTTGACGGAGAGCCCGACCGACACCGTGATCCCGACGTCGCGCTCGACGTCGCGCGCGAACTTCGCCAGCACTTTCGCAGGGATCATGCCGTGCACGCGCTGGGTGCCGGAGAGATCGAGGAAGGCTTCGTCGATCGAGAGCGGCTCGACCAGCGGCGTCAACGCCTGCATGGCGCGGCGCACCTCGCGCCCGACCCGGACATATTTCGCCATGTCCGGCGGAATCACGGCCGCGTCGGGGCAGAGTTCCAGCGCCTTGAACATCGGCATTGCCGAGCGGACGCCATAGGTGCGGGCAATGTAGCAGGCGGCCGACACCACGCCGCGCTTGCCGCCGCCGATGATCACGGGCCGGTCGGCGATCTCAGGGTTGTCGCGCTTCTCGACGGTGGCATAGAACGCATCGCAATCGATATGCGCCAGCGCCAGCGTGGGCAGGGCGCGGTGACGCACCAGCCGCGGCGAGCCGCAATGGCTGCATCGCTTTGCCTTGATGTCGAGATCGCCGAGGGAATCGCCAAGGCAGTCTCGGCAGAAACCGAGGGGACCGCGAGATGCTGCCGCGGCTGAGGTCACGGCACGTCGCGCTCCCATCTGGGATCGTTGAGCGCCTGATGTGCGGCGGCGATGTTGGTCGGGTGCAGTTCCGATGCGCTCGCGAACGCCTTCACGGTCGCATCGTCGCGCATCACGAAATCGAGCACGCTCGCAAGAAATTGAGGATTCGACGCCGCGTTCCGCAGCGTCTCTGGACCGATTCCGGTTTCGGCCAGGAACAGGCCCAGCCGCTCAGGATCGCCGGCGATGAAGCCCAGCGCCTGAATCGCAACGATTTCAGCGACTTCCCGGGGGTTGTGAACAGGCTTTTTCACCGCGCCGGTTTGCCTTTCCGTTAACTTATGGTCTCTAATGAGAGGCCCATCATGCCCGAGTCTTCCGCGCCTACACAAGCAAACGGAAACCACACTGCGGAAGTTGGAGTTACGGGTTAACGGGTTAGAGCGATTCTGGCGCTAGTTTGAATTCACATTTTCGACGCGTCCCGGGCGCGGTGCGCGAGGTGCCGCAGCCGGGCTTGTTTCCTGGATTTGGGAGGGACGGGATGGCCAAAACCGTCCTGATCGTGGAGGACAACGAGCTCAATATGAAGCTCTTTCGCGATCTGTTGGAAGCGCATGGCTATCAGACCTCTGGCACCAGCAATGGTTTCGAGGCGCTCGATCTCGTCCGCAAAATGCGCCCCGATTTGATCCTGATGGATATCCAATTGCCGCAGGTGTCCGGCCTCGAGGTCACGCGCTGGATCAAGGACGATCCCGATCTGCGCGCAATTCCGGTGGTCGCCGTCACGGCCTTCGCGATGAAGGGCGACGAAGAGCGCATCCGCGAGGGCGGCTGCGAGGCCTATTTGTCCAAGCCGATCTCGGTCGGGAAATTCATTGAGACTGTCCGACGCTTTATCGGATAGGGGAGTACTGGTTCAATGTCCGCGCGTATCCTCGTCGTCGATGATGTTCCGGCGAACGTCAAGCTGCTGGAAGCCCGCCTGTCGGCCGAATATTTCGACGTGCTGACCGCATCCAACGGCACCGAGGCGCTGGAGATCTGCACGCGCGCGGAATGCGACATCATCCTGCTCGACGTCATGATGCCGGACATGGATGGTTTCGAGGTCTGCCGCCGGTTGAAGTCGAATCCGGCGACGCATTTCATTCCGGTGGTGATCGTCACGGCGCTCGACAGTCCCTCCGATCGCGTGCGCGGGCTCGAGGCCGGCGCCGATGATTTCCTCACCAAGCCGGTCTCCGACGTCGTGCTGATCGCGCGCGTGCGCTCGCTGACGCGGCTGAAGATGATGACCGACGAGTTGCGCATGCGCGCCATCACCTCGCTCGAGATCGGCATGCAGGCGCCCGAGCGCAGCGCGATCGCCGACAAGGGCATGGGCGGCCGCATCCTGCTGGTCGACGACCGTCCGTCGTCCTACGAGAAGCTGGCGCCGATCCTGGCCAGCGAGCACCACGTGGACGTCGAGACCAATCCGTCGGAGGCGCTGTTCCACGCCGCCGAGGGCAATTACGACCTGCTGATCGTCTCGCTCAGCCTCGACAATTTCGACGGGCTGCGGCTATGCAGCCAGGCGCGCTCGCTGGAGCGCACGCGCCAGGTGCCGATCCTCGCGATCTCGGATGCCGACAACAATGCGCGGCTGATGCGCGGGCTCGAGATCGGCGTCAACGATTATCTGCTGCGCCCGATCGACAAGAATGAGCTGCTGGCGCGCGCCCGCACCCAGATCCGCCGCCGCCGTTACACCGATCATCTGCGCGACAATGTGCAGAACTCGATCGAGATGGCGATCACGGACGCGCTCACCGGCCTGCATAACCGCCGCTACATGGAGAGCCATCTCGGCACACTCGCGGAGCAGGCTTCAAGCCGCGGCAAGCCGTTGGCGCTAATGATCCTCGACATCGACTATTTCAAGTCGATCAACGACACCTACGGCCACGATGCCGGCGACGACGTGCTGCGCGAATTCGCCGTCCGCATCCGCAAATCGATCCGCGGCATCGATCTCGCCTGCCGCTACGGCGGCGAGGAGTTCGTGGTCGTGATGCCGGAGACCGATCTCCACGTCGCCGGCATGGTCGCCGAGCGGCTGCGGCGCTCGATCGCCGGCGAGCCGTTCTCGGTCGAGAAGGGGACCAAGCGGATCGAGGTCACGATCTCGATCGGCCTCACCACACTGGAGCGCAAGGGCGAACCGGTCGGCGACGTGCTGAAGCGCGCCGACACGGCGCTCTATCGCGCCAAGCACGACGGCCGCAACCGCGTGGTTTCGGCGGCGGCCTAAGATCGTCGCTCTTGTCGTCACCCGCGAAGGCGGGTGACCCAGTATTCCAGAGGCCGTGGTGTTTCAACGAGAGGCCTCGGCGTACTGGATACCCCGCATGCGCGGGGTATGACACCTGAGAACGCGGGTGACGACAGCGGTGGCTACCTTCCGAGCTTCACCGCCTCATACGCCATCCGCTTGAACTCGAACACGAACGGGTGGATGAACGCCATCTGTCGCTGCGCCATCATCACGCCGGCTGTGCCGGTCTTCGGCGAAATCCACCATTGCGTGCCGGCGACGCCGCCCCAGTAGAGCTCGCCCGCGGCGTCGGGGTGATCGATCGGCGCGGTGGGATCGAGGATCAATCCGCCGGTGAGACCGTAGCCCTTGCCGGGCTGCTCGCCCATCATCGCAAAGCGAAGCCATTTGCCCGGCGCGAGTTGGTTGGTCATCGCCTGCGCGATGGTCTCCTGCTTGAGCAGCGTCGGCCCGCCCGGCAGCAGGCTGCGGATCAGCGCGACCATGTCGGGCATGGTGGAGACGAGACCGCCGCCGCCATTGAAGCGCGGCACCGGGCGCAGATAGGCGCCGGGGTAGGGCGAATTGTCGGTGCGGGTCAGTCCCGGCTTCATCGGCTCCATCAAATCAGCGCCGGCGTAATAGGCGACGAGACGGCTCTGATCCTTCTCCGGCACATAGAAGCCGGTGTCGACCATGCCGAGCGGATCGAGGATCCGCGCCTTGATGAATCTGTCGAACGGCTGGCCGCTGATCACCTCGACCAGGCGGGCGACCACGTCGATCGCGACCGAATATTCGAACGACGTGCCGGGATGGAACACCAGCGGCAGGTCCGCCAGACCGTCGATCATGTCGGACAGCGGCGTCATCGGATTGAGGATCTTGCGCTCGCCATAGGCCTTGAAGATCGGCGTGCCCGGATCGAACAGGCCGTAGCTCAGACCCGCGCTGTGGCTCAGCAGATGGCGAACGGTGATCGATCGCTGCGCCGGCTCGGTGTCGTCGATCGACGTCGCGCCCGGCCGTAGCACCTTGCGATTGCCGAGCTGCGGGATGTAGGTCTCGATGGGATCGTCGAGCTTGAAGCGGCCTTCCTCGAACAGCAAGAGCGCGGCGCAGGAGGTGATCAGCTTGGTGTTGGAGAAGACGCGGAAGATGTGGTCGGTGCGCAGCGGCGTTTGCGCTTCCTTGTCGGCGCAGCCGACGCAGCCGACCTCGGCGATGTCGCGTCCCACCAGCACCGTCCAGGAGATGCCGGACAACAGATTGTCGTCGACGTAGCGCTGCATGGCCGCGCGCGCCGGCGCGAAATCGTAGCCGGTGGCGGTCACCTTCAGGTCTTCCATGGTCGCTCCCCTGTTGTGCCGGGCGCTGGTTGCGCGAGCATCGGCAATGTCGCCTGACGGAATATCCAGTTGCGGATGCCGTCATGCGCCGTCAACGCTAACAACCAAACGCGACGGGAAGGCGCAACCGTATTCAGCTTGTGGGCTTCTTGCCAGTGGAAGCGGATTTGCCGACCTTCACGCCGGCATTGGCCAGCAGCACCCGGGCGGCCTCCCTGGCCGCGCGCGCCATCGTCGGGTCGTCGCGCACCAGGTCCTGCGCGATCGAGCCGTCGACCAGCAGCACGAGCTGGGTCGCTAGTCCCTCCGGGTCGGTGACGCCAAGCTGGCGCAAGAGATCGCAAAACCAGACGCGGCGGCTTTCCTTGAAGGCGATTGCGATGTCTCTCACGCTGCGGTCCTCGTCCTCCGGTCCGAGCTCGGCTACGGCGTTGACGAACGGGCAGCCGCGAAAGTCCTCCGCCGCAAAGCGCCGCTCCAGCGCATCGAAGGTCGCAAGGATCTGTTCGGCCGGTGGCTTGTCGGAGGGGCGGGGCTGCACGAAGCGGCGCTGCAGATAGGCTGCGATCAGCGCATCCTTCGACGGGAAGTGGTTGTAGAGCGTGCGCTTGCTGATGCCGATTTCGGCCGCGATGGTGTCGACGCCGATGGCGCGAATGCCCTGCAGGTAGAACAGTTTGTCGGCGGTCTCGAGGATCCGCTCTTTCATGGTCTGTTTGGGAGGCGGGGAAGCCATGCGCCGGCCGTGATCCTTGTCGCTTGACAGCAGAGCCTCTGTATAGACTAATTACACAGGTCTGTGTAACCAAAACAAGCGGGAATCGCAGCCTGCGGCTATCGTGCCGTGCCCGGACGGGAGAACAAAAACAATGCGCCTGTTGCAGATCCTGCGTCCCACGCTTCCGATCCTGATCGGCGCCTCGGTCATGCTCACGCTGAGCATGGGTCTGCGGCAGAGCCTCGGCATCTTCCTGCAGCCGCTGACGCACGACATCGGAATCTCGGTGTCCCATTTCACGCTGGCACTCGCGGTGCAAAACCTCGCCTGGGGCTTTCTGCAGCCTATGGCCGGCGCAATGACGGTGCGTTACGGCTTCCGTCCGATCATGGTGCTGGGGGCGTTGGCCTATATCGCCGGCCTCGTGCTGATGACGACCGCGCACGGGCTCATCAGGCTCATGCTCGGCGCCGGTGTGTTGATCGGCTTCTCGCTCGCCTGCACCGCCAATGCGATCGCGATGTCGGTTGCGGCGCGCGCGGTGCCGGAGACGGTCCGCTCGACCGTGCTCGGCATCGTCTCCGCCGCGGGCTCGCTTGGTGCGCTGCTGTCGGCGCCGCTCGGTCAGATGCTCAATGAAGGATTCGGCTGGCGCGTCGGGCTGGCCGGCTTTGTAATCCTGTCGGTCTTCATGATCCCGGCCGCGTTGTTTGCCGGGCGCGTCGACAAGATTCCGCTGCCGAAGCCCGCGGGCGACGACATCGGCAACGCCACGGCCATGACGGCGGCGAAGACCGCGTTCGGCAATGCGTCCTTCGTGGTGATGACCTGCGCCTACATGGTCTGCGGCATGCAGCTCGTGTTCCTCACCACGCATCTGCCGTCGTATCTGGCGATCTGCGGCCTCGATCCGATGCTGAGCGCCCAGACGCTCGGCATGATCGGCGGCTTCAACGTGCTGGGCTCGCTGTTCTTCGGCTGGGCCGGCCAGCGCTGGAACAAGCTCGCGCTGCTCGGTGCGATCTACATCTTCCGCTCGCTGGCACTGGCCTGGTACTTCATGCTGCCGGCGACGCCGGCCTCGACGCTCTTGTTCGGCGCCATCATGGGCTTCCTCTGGATGGGCGTAGGTCCCTTGGTTGCGGGCGCGGTCGCCGAGATGTTCGGGCTGCGCTGGCAGGCGATGATCCAGGGCCTTGCCTTCATGAGCCACCAGCTCGGCAGCTTCCTCGGCGCCTATGGCGGCGGGCTGATCTACGATCAGCTCGGCTCCTACACCATGGCCTGGCGGATCGGCGTTGCGCTCGGCCTTGCCGGCGGCATCATCCAGGTCGCGTTCGCGCTGATCCGGCCGTCGCAACCGCCGCTGCTCAAGGCCGCGTAGCGCCAAGCCGCATCGAGGCTGCAAAGCAAACCGGCAGTCGCCGGGTGATGCCCATTTTCCGATCAGTTTCTGCTGCAAGAACCGGCAGTGGATCGCGGCATTGCTCCGTTTCGGATTGAAACGCGAATATGTCCAATGGCTTGTGCTGCCGTCGCCGGCGGCACGAATCTTGTATCGATTTGGCCAAGAAATAGAGTTGGAAACCCGTTGCTGAGGTTTCCGATGTGGGGAACCCCATTGGAAGGGCTGGCCAATCATGAGGCTGGTCGCCGCCAATCTTCAGCCGCCCCAGCCCGACGGTCGCGTGGCGCCGACGAGCCCGTGCTTGTTGCGTCTGACATCAGGCAGCACGGCACATCACCCGAAATTCCAGACCGGCACGCAATGGCGTTGGCGCTTCGCCGGCGGCGCGCGTTGGCGCGCGGATGGATCCAGCACGATTCCAACACGGAGATTTCTTGCGACGGGAGGACGATGATGCAGTCAATGACATACACGCGCCAAAGGCTCGTGCGACTGGCAATTGCTCTGTTGGGAATAGCGGTTCTCTACCTGGTGTTCAGCGACCTTGCGCTGGCCGAGGACGCGGCGGCGCCGCCGGCCTGCGGCGGCAAGATCCTCGAGAAGTGCACCCCCAATTCCGGCGACACCGCGTGGATGCTCACATCCGTCGCGCTGGTCTTGATGATGACGGTTCCGGGCCTCGGCCTGTTCTACGGCGGCATGGTGCGCAAGAAGAATGTCGGCGACACCGTGATGACGAGCTTTGCCGTGACCTGCCTGGTCACGATCCTGTTCGCCGTGGTGACCTACAGCCTGGCATTCCGTGCCGGCACGCCGTTCATCGGCGGCCTCGACCGCATGTTCCTCAAGGACATCCTGAGCGACATCGGCAAGGGCGGGATCGGCAATCCCAATCCGCTTGCCGCGACGATCCCCGAGTCCGTCTACATCTGCTTCCAGATGACGTTCGCCATCATCACGCCGGCGCTGATTGCCGGTGCGTTCGCCGAGCGCATGAAGTTCTCGGCGATGCTGTGGTTCATCGGCCTGTGGGCGATCCTCGTCTATGCGCCGATCGCGCACTGGGTGTGGGGGCCTGACGGCATCTTCTCGGCCGGCAACGACGCCGCGTATGTCAAGGTTCTCGATTTCGCGGGCGGCACCGTCGTGCATATCAATGCCGGCGTCGCCGGTCTGATGTGCGCCATCATGCTCGGCAAGCGCGTCGAGACCGGGCCGGCGCACAACATGGTGCTGACCTTCATCGGCGCCTCGCTGCTCTGGGTCGGCTGGTTCGGCTTCAACGCCGGCTCCGCGGTCACGGCGGGGATGCAGGCGGGCATGGCCATGCTGGTGACGCAGATCGCCACGGCCGTCGCCGGCTTTACCTGGATGCTGGTGGAATGGGCACTCAAGGGCAAGCCGACGGTGGTCGGCATCTGCTCGGGCGCCGTTGCCGGCCTCGTGGCGATCACGCCGGCTTCCGGATTCGTGGGGCCGGTCGGCGCCTTCGCCATCGGCATCGCCGCTGGCATTGCCTGCTACTGGGGATGCACCGGCCTGAAGCGCATGTTCAGCTACGATGACGCGCTGGACTGCTTCGGCGTCCATGCCCTCGGCGGCATCGTCGGCGCGCTGCTCACCGGCGTGTTCGCGGTCGAGCAGTACGGCGGAACGGCGGGCGCGCTGGAGGGAAATCCCGGCCAGTTCATCAACCAGTGCATCGGTGTCGCCACCGTCTTCATTTACGATGCAGTGGTGAGCCTGATCATCCTGTTCGTGATCAATCTCTTCGTCGGTCTTCGCGTGACACAGGAGATCGAGCGCGAGGGGCTCGACCTCGCGCTGCACGGCGAGGTCGTGCAATAGGGCGGTAGGACTGGGGCGGCATTGCGCAGGGCCGGCGGTCGCCGCCAGCCCTGCGGAGCAAAGGCTGTTCGAGGTGATCCCATGAACTGGTTCTATTGGAACACAGCGTGGTCGCTGTTCTTTAGTTTCGTTTGCTTCATGACCATCACGCGTCATCCCGAGGCGCAGATTGCCGATGCCGGTCTGCGCGATGAAGCGTTCGGCGGCGGCAAAGGCGCAGGTCGGGAGGTCGCCGACACCCGGCGGGCGGATGTGATGCCTGCATCGTCCGAGCGCTCGCATCGCGCCGGCGGGACATGGCGGGCTCGGCCGGTGGGCGGTAGCTAGCTTCGGTAGTAGCGCCACATTCTGAGAAAAGTCCGATGGATCTCGTCGGGCGCGTGGTCGAACGGGTCCAATCTGATCCGCACCACGCCGCGATGGTCCATGCGCCAGGGCAGGCGCATCAGCGCGCGATAGGCCGGTCGCTTGCGCCAGTCGGCGACCAGCGCGCTGGCGAGTGGCGCATTGAGCGCGATCTGGAGCTCGTGCACGGTCATGGCGCGCTCGGCGATCTCGGCGAGATCGATGCGCTCGACCGCGCGCCAGCGGATCAGCCCGAAGGCCTGAATGAAGACGCCGTATTGATTGGCACCGATGGTCGGGCGTCCGGCTTCCAGCAACGGAATGTTGTAATAGGTGAAGCCGGCCGCTGCCGCCGCGAGCGCCAGCCAGTAGAGCGCGCCGGTGATCCACGCGGCCGTGACGAAAATCGCGGCGAGGGCGGCCGTGATGTAGACCGGAAAGTAGACGTCCTCGCGCTTGTAGGCGACCGAGTAACCGCCGGCGTTTCCTTCCTGCAGCGGAGCGATCATGAGAGCCCTGCGCCCGGCGGCTGTCCGGGAAGCATGAGGGATGACGCCTGACCACAAAGCAAAAACGGGGCCGCGAGGGCCCCGTTCGAACACTGGAAGCAGCCGATCTTACTTGATCTTGGCTTCCTTGAACTCGACGTGCTTGCGCGCGACCGGGTCGTACTTCTTCTTGACCAGCTTGTCGGTCATGGTGCGCGAATTCTTCTTGGCAACGTAGTAGAAACCGGTGTCGGCCGTCGACACGAGCTTGACCTTGATGGTGACCGCTTTGGCCATGTGCAAAACCTCGAAAATCGGGGGAGTTCGGGAGCCGGCCAAATCGGCCCGCGTTTGGCCGGGAAACTAGCCACAAACGGCCGGAAGTCAAGGATTTCCGGGGCGAAACTCGCGCGATTCCTGCCGATTAGGCCTCGAAGAACCGGTTTTTCGGCCGCGGCAGGCCCAAATTCTCGCGCAGCGTCCGTCCCTCATATTCGGTCCGGAAGATCCCGCGCTTCTGCAGTTCCGGCACCACCTTGTCGACGAAGTCGAACAGCCCCTGCGGCAGATAGGGGAACATGATGTTGAAGCCGTCGCTGCCGCGCCCGGTCAGCCATTCCTCCATCTGGTCGGCGATGGTCTGGGGCGTGCCGACGAAAGCCAGCCCGCCGTAGCCGCCGACGCGCTGGGCGAGCTGGCGCACCGTGAGCTTGTCGCGCGCGGCGACGTCGACGAGGCGCTGCCGGCCGCTCTTGCTGGCATTGGTCTCGGGGATCGGCGGCAACGGTCCGTCGGGATCGAAGCCCGACGCATCGGTGCCCAGGATCACCGACAGCGAGGCGATCGCGCTGTCGTAGTGCACGCGGCTGTCGAGCAGCGCACGCTTCTCCTTTGCTTCCTCGACGCTGTCGCCGACCACCACGAAGGCGCCGGGCAGGATCTTCAGGTGCTCGGGATCGCGCCCGACTGTCTCCATGCGGCCCTTGATGTCGGCATAGAGCTTCTGCCCATCCGCGAGGCTGCCGCCGCCGGTGAATACGGCCTCCGCGGTCTCGGCCGCAAGCTGCCTGCCGTCGTCGGACGCGCCGGCCTGTACGATCAGCGGCCAGCCCTGCACCGGCCGGGCGATGTTCAGCGGACCGCGCACCGAGAGATATTGGCCCTTGTGGTCGAGCACATGCATTTTCTCGGGATCGACGAACAGCCCGGACTCGACGTCGCGCACGAAGGCATCGTCGGCGAAGGAATCCCAGAGGCCGGTGACGACGTCGTAGAATTCGCGGGCGCGCTTGTAGCGCTCGGCGTGCTCCATGTGGTCGTCAAGGCCGAAATTCAGCGCCGCGTCCGGGTTGGACGTGGTGACGATATTCCAGCCGGCGCGGCCGCCGGAGATGTGGTCGAGCGAGGCGAAGCGGCGGGCGACGTGATAGGGCTCGTCGAACGTGGTCGAGCCGGTCGCGATCAGGCCGATCCGCTCGGTGACCGCCGCCAGCGCCGAGAGCAGCGTGAACGGCTCGAACGAGGTCACGGTGTGGCTGCGCTTCAGCGCATTGATCGGCATGTTGAGCACGGCCAGATGGTCGGCCATGAAGAAGGCGTCGAACTTGCCGGCCTCGAGCTTCCTGATCAGCGTCTTGATGTGGTCGAAATTGAAGTTGGCGTCGGGCCAGGCCCCGGGATAGCGCCAGGCGCCGGTATGGATGCTGATCGGCCGCATGAACGCGCCGAGCTTGAGTTGACGCTTCGCCATTGCCCCGTTCCGTCGTTGAGGTCGTTAGCCGGAGAGATAGGGAGGCGGCGCCGCGCGCGCCATCGGGAAGATTATTTTGTTTTTGCGGGTCTTCTCAACGCCGTCATTCCGGGGCGCGCCTCTTGGCGCGAGCCCGGAATCCATCGGGCCGCATTGTCTGTGGAGGAATGGATTCCGGGCTCGCGACTGCGTCGCGCCCCGGAATGACGAGGGGACAGATCACGCCCCCAGCACATCCTTCTGCATCTTGCCGCCGTAGAAATGGAAGAACGGCACGGCCGCATCATGCCGGAGTGGGCCGGTGGCGAGGCGGCGGTCGAGCTCGGCAAGCACGTTCTTGGTCATGGCATGCGCATCGGCGAGCGGCTCGGAGCCGATCTCGACCCACACCAACTCGACCAGCTCGGCGTCGGCATGCACCACACCTTCGATGCGATGCGCGATGCTCGAGGCATCGGCGGTGAAGAAGCGGGTGTCGAAACGGCGGACGCGGCCGGGCGGGGTGATCGCGCGCGCGATCAGGAACAGGCCGGACGGATCGGGCAGCAGTCCTGCGTCGCTGAACGGCTTCCAGGGACCTTCGAGTTTTGCCGTCTTCTCGACCTTGCGGCCAAGGCACAGGCCGGTCTCCTCGCAGGCCTCGCGGATCGCGGCATTGGCGAGCGCACGCGCGCGGCCGGGCGTGATTTTCGGGCTGCCCTTCAGCAGATTGGCCTCGAGCTCGGCGGTGATCGGAGCCGCCACGGGCACGCGGTTGTCGGCCTTGTCGACGCGGCCGCCGGGGAAGACGTATTTGCCCGGCATGAACACCACCTTGTCGTGGCGTTTGCCGACCAGCACTTTCGGCTTCGCACCGGAGCGGTCGATCAGGATCAGCGTCGCCGCATCCTTCGGCCGGAAGTACGGATGATGATCGGGTTCTTTTTCCCCCTGGTGGACGGGAGCGGCGGTCTCAGTCATTTCATCCCTTTCGGCGTTTCTTGTCGTGCGGTTTAGCTAGAGGGACGGGTCGTCGCTAGGGGCATTTTCGTCAAAGCCGCCCATACGCAATGCCCATTGCAGCCCGATCACGGCGCCTTTCACCGGCTGCAGCAGGGCAAGCGAAGCCACCAGCGTAAGCGGCAAATAGATCGCGAGTTGCAGCCACACCGGCGGCGAATAATCGGTCTCGACGATCAGCGCGGTCGGTACCACGATATGACCGACGATGACGATGACGAGATAGGCGGGCAGATCGTCGGCGCGATGCGGCGAGAAATCGAGATCGCACACCGGGCAGCGGCCGTCGCATTTGAGGAAGGCGCGGAACAGCCTGCCCTGGCCGCAGCGCGGACAGCGGCCGAAGAAGCCGCGCTTCATCGCGGTCCACACGTCGCGCTTCTCGGGCGCGGAGGCGTCGCGGGTCCACACGACGGTCGGCGGTGTCATCCCTTCCATGACTTGCCTCGCTTCGATTTGCCCGACTTCTTGGGCTTGGCCGGCTTGCGCGGCTTGCTGCGCCCCGGCTTATGCGCGCTGGCGCGACGCTCGGCGCGCACGCCCTCGCGTTTTCTGCCGCGCGGAACTGCCTGGCCGGCGGATAATAGCTCAAAGCGCAACGCGCCGGCTATCGGGGCAGCCTCGACCAGGCGGACGTCGACGACGTCGCCGAGCCGGTACATCGTTCCGCTGCGTGAGCCGATCAGCGCGTGGCGCGTCTCGTCATAGTTGAAATATTCGCTGCCGATGGTGCGGATCGGGATCAAGCCGTCGGCGCCGGTGTCGTCGAGCTTCACGAACAATCCGGCGCGCGTCACGCCGGAAATGCGGCCCTGGAACGAGGCGCCGACCTTGTCGGCGAGGAAATGGGCGATCAGCCGGTCGGCGGTCTCGCGCTCCGCCTTCATGGCGCGCCGTTCCGTGACGGAGATCTGCGCTGCGATCTCGGCCAGTGTCTCCACCGTCTCGTCCGGCGGCAGCGCGCCGTCGCCTAGGGCCAGCGCGCGGATCAGCGCGCGATGCACGATCAAATCGGCATAGCGGCGAATCGGTGACGTGAAATGCGCATAGCGGCGCAGGTTCAGGCCGAAATGGCCGTAATTCTCGGCCGAATATTCAGCCTGTGCCTGCGAGCGCAGCACCACCTCGTTGACCAGCGGCTCGTAGTCCTCGCCCGAGACCTGCGCCAGCACGCGGTTGAACTGGGTCGGCCGGAGCGCGCCCTGCTTGGTGAAGGGCAAATCGAGCGTCTTCAGAAATTCCTGGAGATTGTGGACCTTCTCCTGGCTCGGCTCGTCATGGACGCGATAGATCAGCGGGAGGTTCTTCTTCTCCAGCATCTCGGCCGCCGCGACGTTGGCGAGGATCATGAACTCCTCGATCAGCCGGTGCGCATCGAGCCGTTGCGGCACGATCACGCGGTCGACGGTGCCGTCCGCCTTGAGCAGGATCTTGCGTTCGGGCAGATCGAGATCGAGCGGATCGCGCTCGTTGCGCGCAAGCCTGACGAGTTCGTAGGCGGTCCACAGCGGCTTGAGGATCGGATCGAGCAGGGGGCCGGTGGTGTCGTCGGGCCTCCCGTCGATCGCAGCCTGCGCCTGCGCGTAGTTCAACTTGGCCGCCGAGCGCATCAGCACGCGATGGAAGGTGTGCGAGCGCTTGCGGCCGTCGGCGCCGATCACCATCCGCACCGCAAGCGCGCCGCGCGGCTCGCCAGGCACCAGCGAACAGAGATTGTTGGAGATGCGCTCCGGCAGCATCGGCACGACGCGGTCGGGGAAGTAGACCGAGTTGCCGCGCTGGAGCGCGTCGCGGTCGAGCGCCGAGCCCGGCCGCACATAGAAGGCGACGTCGGCAATCGCGACATGGACGATATAGCCGCCCTTGTTGTTCGGGTCGGGGTCGACCTCGGCATGCACGGCGTCGTCATGATCCTTGGCGTCGGGCGGATCGATGGTGACGAGCGGCACGTCGCGCCAGTCCTCGCGGCCCTGCAAGGTCGCGGGCTTTGCCTCTTCGGACTCGTGCACCGCGGCAGGCGAGAACACCTGCGGAATGTCATGGGCGTTGATCGCGATCAAGCTGATCGCCTTCTCGCTCGCGATCGAGCCGAGCCGTTCCTTGACGCGGCCGGAGTTGAGGCCGAAGCCGCGGGTGCGGACCAGATCGACGCTGATGAGGTCGCCATCCTCGGCGCCGCCGTCGTCGGCCTTGGCGATATTGAGCTCGCGACCGGCCTGCTTCTTGTCGACCGGGATCAGCCGTCCGCTGCCATCGGGATTGCGGCGGAAGATGCCGAGAATGCGGCTTCGCGCATGGTCGATCACCTTGATGACGCGGCCGCTATAGGGCGTGCCGTCGCGCTCGTTGGTGACTTCGACCCGCAGCAGCGCGCGGTCGCCGACGCCGGCCGCGGTGCCGGGCTTCGGCCGCCGTGGAATCTCGATACGGATTTTCGGGGCGGAGCCGTTCTCTTCGGAGTCCCACTCGGCGGGGGTGGCGATCAATTCGCCGTCGCTGTCGCGCCCGGTGATGTCGGCGAGCACGGTCGGCGGCAGCGCCGCCGGCTCGTGCATCTTGCGGCCGCGCTTGGCGACCGTTCCGTCCTCGGCGAGCTCGCGGAGCATCCGCTTCAGCTCGACGCGGTCGGCGTTCTTCAGGCCGAACGCCCGGGCGATTTCGCGGGTCCCGACCTTGCCGGGATTGGCGCGAATGAAGGCGACGATGGCGTCCTTTGCCGGAAAGCCATGGTCGTGTTTTGGTTTCACTTATCCTCTTGCCTTGCCGGCACTCTTTTTTGCCGGCGCTTTGGTTGTCGCCGCGGGCTTCGCGGCTGAAGTGTTCGAGTTCGATGCGACCGGCGCGCGCGCCTTGGTGGTCGCCTCGGATTTTGGTTTCGCCGCGGCCTTCTTGGCCGCCGTCTTCTTGGCGGGCTTGGCCTCACCATCGGCCTTCGCAGCCTTTGTTTCCTTGGCCGGCTTCGCCGCCTTGGCCTTCTTGCCCTTGGTCTTGCCGCCGCCCTTGGCGGCGCGCTCGTCGATCAGGGCGATCGCCTCGGCCAGCGTGACCTCGTCGGGCGTCTTGTCGCTCGGGATCGTGGCGTTGACGCCGCCAGCGGTGACATAGGCGCCGTAGCGGCCGTTCTTCAGCGCGACCGCGCCGAGCGAGGGATGATCGCCGAGCGGCTTGCCCGGATCGGCGCCGAAACGGCGTCCGCTCGGCCCCTTCGCGACCTTCTCCGCGATCAGCGTCACAGCGCGATTGAGCCCGATGGTGAAGACCTCGTCGCCGGCCTCGAGGCTGGCATAGGTCTTCTCGTGCTTCACGTAAGGCCCGAACCGGCCATTGTCGGCGATGATTGGCTGTCCGGTTTCCGGATGTTTGCCGACCTCGCGCGGCAGCGACAGCAGCTTCAGCGCGATTTCGAGGTCGACGTCGCCAGGCGAGATGCCCTTGGGGATACCCGTGCGCTTCGGCTTCTCGCCTTCCTCGTAGTCCTTCTGCTCGCCACGCTGGATATACGGGCCGAACCGGCCGATCTTCACGGCGACATCCAACCCGGTGTCGGGATCGGTGCCGAGGATGCGGTCGGCGCTCTCGGCGCTGTCGGCGGCAAGCTGGCGGGTGTAGCGGCATTCCGGATAGTTCGAGCAACCGACGAAGGCGCCGAACTTGCCGGCCTTCAAATTGAGCCGGCCGGTGCCGCAGGTCGGACATTGCCTGACATCGCCGCCATCCGCGCGCGGCGGATAGATGTGCGGGCCGAGCATCTCGTCGAGCGCGTCGAGCACTTCGGCAACGCGGAGGTCCTTGATGTCGTTGACCGCGCCGATGAAGCCGCGCCAGAAATCCTGCAGCACCTGCTGCCAGGCCACCTCGTTGTTGGAGATGCGGTCGAGCTGCTCCTCGAGATCGGCGGTGAAGTCGTATTCGACGTAGCGCGCGAAGAAATTTTCCAGGAACGCGACCACGACGCGGCCCTTGTCCTCGCCGTGCAGCCGCTTCTTCTCCAGCTTGACGTAGCCGCGGTCCTTCAGCACTTGCAGGATCGAAGCGTAAGTCGAGGGCCGGCCGATGCCGAGCTCTTCCATCCGCTTCACCAGCGAGGCTTCCGAGAAGCGCGGCGGCGGCTCGGTGAAGTGCTGGGTGACGGCGAGGCTCTGGCGCTTCACGGCTTCGCCTTCGCTCATCGCGGGCAGGCGGCGTGAATCCTCGTCCTCCTCGTCGTCACGGCTCTCTTGATAGAGTGCGAGGAAACCGTCGAACTTGATGACCTGACCGGTGGCGCGCAGCTCCAGCACGCGGGAGCCGGCCTTGGCCTCGATGTCGACGGTGGTGCGCTCGAGTTCGGCGGATTCCATCTGGCTCGCGATGGTGCGCTTCCAGATCAATTCATAGAGTCTCGCCTGGTCGGCATCGAGCCTGCGGCCGATCGAGGCCGGCCGGCGCGACAGATCGGTCGGGCGGATCGCTTCGTGCGCTTCCTGGGCGTTCTTGGCCTTGGCCTGGTACTGGCGCGGGGCGTCGGGCACATAGGCGTTGCCGTAATCCTCGCCGATCACCTTGCGCGCCTGGGTGATGGCGGACGGATCGATCTGCACGCCGTCGGTTCGCATATAGGTGATGAGGCCGGTGGTCTCGCCGCCGATGTCGATGCCTTCATAGAGCCGCTGCGCGATGCGCATGGTGTGCGCCGGCGCGAAGCCGAGCTTGCGGCTGGCTTCCTGCTGCAGGGTCGAGGTGGTGAAGGGCGCCTGCGGATTGCGCCGCGCCGGCTTGGCTTCGACGGTCGCGACCTTGAACAGCGCGGCCTCGATCGCCTTTTTGAGATCCTCGGCTTCCGCACCGGAGCCGATGTCGAGCCGCTGGATCTTCTTGCCGTCGGCGCCGACCAGACGCGCCTCGAACGCCTCGCCGCGCGGCGTCAAGAGCGTCGCGACCAGCGACCAGTATTCGCGGGGGACGAACTTCTCGATCTCGAGCTCGCGGTCGCAGACCAGCCGCAACGCGACCGACTGCACGCGGCCGGCCGAGCGCGCCCCGGGCAGCTTGCGCCACAGCACCGGGGAGAGGGTGAAGCCGACCAGATAGTCCAGCGCACGGCGCGCCATATAGGCATCGACCAGCGCGCCGTCGATCTGGCGCGGCGCCTTCATGGCGTCGGTGACCGCCTGCTTGGTGATGGCGTTGAACACGACGCGCTCGACCTTCTGATCCTTCAGCGCGCGCTTCTCCTTCATCACTTCCAGCACGTGCCAGGAGATCGCTTCGCCCTCGCGATCAGGGTCGGTTGCGAGAATCAGGCGGTCGGCACCTTTGAGCGCCTTCGCGATGTCGTTGAGACGGCCGGCGGC
Source organism: Bradyrhizobium genosp. L (assembly GCF_015624485.1). Classification (NCBI taxonomy): domain Bacteria; kingdom Pseudomonadati; phylum Pseudomonadota; class Alphaproteobacteria; order Hyphomicrobiales; family Nitrobacteraceae; genus Bradyrhizobium; species Bradyrhizobium genosp. L. The sequence goes on along the minus strand of NZ_CP061378.1, from coordinate 4,423,145 downwards.
CTTGGCGTCAACTTCCCAGATCATCTGGAAATTGGCGTCCGGATCGACCGATCCGTTCTTGGCCGGGAGGTCGCGGACATGGCCGAACGACGCCAGGACCTCGTAGGAGGACCCCAGATATTTGTTGATCGTCTTGGCCTTGGCAGGCGACTCCACAATGACGATATTCATGTCATTCCAATAGCTTACGGGAAAACTTGAAGCTGGATTCCACGAGACTCGGGATCCGCTCTTTCGGGGCGAACATGGGTGTTGGGGCGGCCCCTGTCAAATCGCCTGAACTTGAAAGGCCGGTTCCCGATGACGAGTTCCTATCCCTACAGTTGAAAAATGCGCCCTAGAGTTGTGGCCGAAAAGGGCGTATCGCTTGATCCTGGGTGGGCATGGATTCGGCCTTTTGAGCAGGACAGGGGGCGGCCGGAAGCGCAAGGCATCCGGCCGGCGGCAATCGGCAGGTGACGTGGCAACTCGGGAGGGCGGTCCGGACGACGTCCTGATCCTGATCGCAGCCGCCGTGACCGAACTCGCCAAACTCGCCCAGCGGCACCAGTTCGAGGTTCTCGACCATCTGCTTGCGATGGCGCGACTGGAAGCCGACGAGCAGATCCGCGCCCGCACCCGGCGGAAGCTGTCTTGAGGAGTTGCACGCACGGCGCTTCCATCCGCGTCGTCCTGGCCCCTCCGTCATTCCGGGCTCGCGCCAAGGGGCGCGCGTAGCGCGAGCCCGGAATGACGAGGGGAGAATGCTACGCCACCACGCGCCGCGGCTTCCGCACCGGTCGCGGCTTCAGCGTGGTGTCGGCGGCATTGAGCACGCGGCCGTCCTGGGAGTACAGCACGAGCTTCCTCACCGGTTTGCCTTTCTCGCGGTCGACCATGACGGTGTCGATCTCGTCGGGATGCTCGTCGAATTCCTCGCTCCATTGCCGCAGCGCGACCATGATCGGGAAAATGCCGCGGCCCTTCGGCGTCAGCAGATATTCCTGGTAGGCGCTGCCGTCGGAGGCGGGCGCGGTCTTCAGGATGCCGCGCTCGACCAGCGTGCGCAGCCGGCTGGCGAGGATGTTTCTGGCGAGCCCGAGGCTCGCCTGGAATTCGCCGAAGCGGCGCCGCCCGAGGCTGGCGTCGCGGATGATCAGGAGCGACCACCAGTCGCCGAACACGTCGAGCGCGCGCGCAACCGGGCAGCCGTCATCCGCAAGGCTGGTTCGTTTCACAGGCGCTCTCCACGAATAAGGCCATCACAGTCTTGTGTAGTTGCAATATTAAACCAGATGCTCTAGCTAGGCAATGAAGTTTAATAATGCAACCAAATTGGAGGCGGACATGAGACTGGCAAACAAGGTCGCGTTGATCACCGGCGGCAATAGCGGCATCGGGCTTGCGACGGCAAAGCTGTTCGTGGCCGAGGGCGCCAAGGTCGTGATCACCGGCCGCAACAAGGAGCGGCTTGCGGCGGCGGCCAAGGAACTCGGGCCGAACGGCTTTGCCGTGGCGGCCGATGCCAACGACGTCGCGGCGCTGGAGGCCGCGGTGAAGCAGGGCGCGGAAAGATTCGGCAACTACGATATCCTGTTCGCCAATGCCGGCATTCCCGGCCAGACGCCGGTCGGCGGCACCACGCTTGCGGCGTTCGAGAGCGTGATCCGCACCAATCTCACCGGCGTCTTCTTCACGGTGCAGGCGGCGTCGCCTTATCTCAACGACGGCGCATCGATCATCCTCAACGGTTCTGTGATCTCGGTGCTCGGCAACCCCGGCTATTCGGCCTATGCGGCGAGCAAGGCCGGCGTGCGCGCGATGGCGCGGGTGATGGCCTCGGAACTGTCGCCGCGCAATATCCGCGTCAACGTGGTGGCGCCGGGCGCCGTGCGCACGCCGATCTGGGGCGCGGCGATCGCAACGCCCGAGGCCGAGAAGGCGTTCGAGGCGCGGATCGGCAAGACCACGCCGCTCGGCCGCATCGGTGAACCCGATCACATCTCGAAGACGGTGCTGTTCCTCGCCTCCGACGATGCCGCGCATGTGCAGGGGCAGGAACTGTTCATCGATGGCGGCGCGACGGCCTCGCCTGCGGGCGCCCCGATCTATCGCGGCTGAGACCTCGAAAAAAGTTCTAGCTCCAATTTGAGAAAAATCGGCCGGTGTGATGCGGATCACGCCGGCCAAACTTTTTTTGCACTAGCGTGATCGAACGACGGCGACGCATTGAACCTTCGTCGTAGTCGCCGGACTCCTCCTTAGGGCGGGGATTTTTCACACGGAATCATTTGGAGTGACGTCATGCCGAAAGCAGCCGCTCGCATTTCGACTTCAGTTCCCGTCGCCAAGGCGTCTGAGAAGGCATCCGAGAATTCGGAGACCTCGCAACTCGTCACCGTCGCGCTGTTTTCCGGCATTGGCCTGTTGATTTCCCTCGTCGCCGTCATTTTCGGCGTTCAAGGTGCCTGGTTCTGAGCTCTTGGCGCTGAGCAGGCACCTGCCGAAGTCACGGCCGCGGCAGGTGGTGCTTTCACAGCGTCAGGCGGCGTTCAGGCTGCCGGCGGCCTGCAACGCGCCCGCAACCGCCTTCTCGCGATGCTCCGGGCCGACCTGGATGCCGTCGGCGGAGATGAATTCCAGGTTCTTGACGCCGATGAAGCCGAACACCCCACGCAGATAGGTCTCGAGATGCTCGAGCGCGGCCATCGGCGTGTCGGCGCCGTAGTAGCCGCCGCGCGAGATCGCGATGATGACGCGCTTGCTGCCGGCCAGTCCCTCGACGCCACCGGCGCCGTATTTGAAGGTTTTTCCAGCCACCAGGATGCGGTCGATCCAGGCCTTGAGCTGGCTCGGAATCGTGAAATTGTACATCGGCGCACCGATCACGACGGTGTCGGCGGCGAGGAACTCCTCCAGCACGGCCTGGCCGGCGACAACGTCATCACGCACCGACGGATCCGGTGCCGCGCCCTGGTTGGCGGCAAGGTGCAGGCCGGAGAGGTGGCCGAGCGGGGTCTGGGACAGGTCGCGATAGCTCACGGCGAGGCCTGGATTGGCCTGGCGCAGCCGCTCGACCGCGGCGGCGGAGACCTGGCGGCTGACGGAGTGGGGGCCGAGGACCGAGGAATCGATGTGCAAAAGTTTCATGGCAGGGGTCACCTTTGGTATAGGTTTGTAACTGGCGCTATATGAGTGACCGTCCTAAATCTCCGCAAGAACGCACATTTTTGAAACCCGAGCACAGCCATGAGACCTGAGAACATCCGTGTGCCTTGCCTGCCGCCGCGGCCAAAGCCCAGCCCCGAGCACAGTGATTGCAAGGCGGTGGCTTCGGTGCTGGCGCGGGTCGGCGACAAATGGAGCGTGTTCGTGATCATGAACCTGATCGACGGGCCGCGCCGTTTCAACGAATTGAAGCGCACGATCAACGGCATCTCACAGCGGATGCTGACGCTCACCCTGCGCGGGCTGGAGCGCGACGGCCTCGTCACGCGCACGATCTATCCGACAATTCCGCCACGGGTCGACTACGAGCTGACCGATCTCGGCCGCGGCCTCGCCAAGCCGGTACAGGCGCTCGGCGAGTGGGCGTTCGGGCATTTGCCGGAGATCGAGGGCGCGCGCACGCGGTTTGACGCGCGGAGCGAGTGATTTGCCGTCGCTCTATCCCGTCATTGCGAGCCAACGGGTCGCGCGAACGCGCGCCCGATGACAGGCTCCGCGAAGCAATCCATATCGCAGCAAGAGGAGACATGGATTGCTTCGTCGCTATCGCTCCTCGCAATGACGGGGAAATAGCTGCGCTCTTAACTCTGTGCAAAGCTAGATCATCGACACCAGGCCGCCGCCGTGGCGCTCCAATCGGCCGGCGAGCTCGAGCTCGAGCAGCACGGCGCGGACCACGGCCGGCGACAGATCCGACATCCGGATCAGGTCGTCGATGCTGATCGGGCTCGGTCCGAGCAGATCGATCACCCTGTTGCGGCCGGGCGCGCCGGTGGAGAAATCCAGCGGCTCGTCGTCTTCGCGCAACGGAAGCATGAGCGGCCGCTCCATGATCGGGGTGACGGCGCTGATGATGTCGGCGGCCTCGGTGACCAGGGTCGCGCCCTGCTTGATCAGATCGTTGGTGCCGGCGGCGCGCGGATCGATCGGCGAGCCCGGCACCGCGAACACCTCGCGGCCCTGTTCGCCGGCCATTCGCGCCGTGATCAGCGAGCCCGAGCGCTGCGCAGCCTCGACGATCACGACGCCAAGCGAGGCGCCCGAGATCAGCCGATTGCGGCGGGGAAAGTCGCGCGCCCGCGGCACATGGCCGAGCGGCATCTCCGAGATCGCCGCGCCCTGATCGAGCAGCGCGGCGAGCAGATCCGCATGCTCCGGCGGATAGATCTTGTCATGGCCGCCGGCGAGCACCGCGACCGTGCCGCCGGCGAGGCTCGCGCGATGCGCCGCGCCGTCGATGCCGCGGGCGAGGCCGGAGATCACGACGAAGCCGGCGTCGCCGAGATCCCGCGCAAGCTGGCCCGCAAACTTCAATCCGGCGCCGGAAGCGTTGCGCGAGCCGACGATCGCGATCATCGGCCGCGCCAATGCGTCGCGCGCGCCGCGGATGCCGAGCAGCGGCGGCGCATCGTCGATGGTGGCGAGCCGCGATGGATAATGCGCCTCTTCGGGCGCGACCAGGCTGACGCCGCTCCTCTCGCAGGCCGCGAGCTCCGCGGCCGCTTCCGCCGCGCTACAGATCCGTCCCGACGCCGAGGCGCCGCCGCGGCGCGCGAGATCGGGCAGCCGCTCCAGCGCCGCCGCAGCGCTGCCGAAATGGCGCAGCAGCGATGCAAAGGTACGCGGACCGACATTGTCGGAGCGGATCAGCCGCAGGCGGTTGAGCCGCTCGGCGTCGGTGAGGTGCGTCGTGTTTTGCGTCCGGTCATGCATGCGGACGGCAGCTTCGCCCAACCGGAGATTGCAATCAACCGGATGATTGGCATCGTCGCGCCTGACGCGCTACAAACGGCCAACAAGAACAGGATGCCGCCAATGATCTCTCTGGTCGACCTTCAACAGCGCATCGCAAAGGGTTCACTTTCGCCGGATGCCGCGATCGCGCAGTCGCAGGAGGCGATCGCGGCGCATGAACCGCGGGTCGGCGCCTTCGTCTGCCGCGACGCGCGTGCCCGCGCGCAGACGGACGGGCCATTGCGCGGCATCACCGTCGGCATCAAGGACATCATCGACACCGCCGACTTCCCGACCGAGATGGGCTCGCAGATCTACCGCGGCCATCGCCCGCGCGCCGACGCGCCGGTCGTGATGGCGTTGAAGCTGGCCGGTGCCACCATTGTCGGCAAGACCACGACGACGGCCTTTGCCGCGAACGATCCGACCGCGACCCTCAATCCGCACAATTCTGCGCATACGCCCGGCGGCTCGTCCTCGGGCTCGGCGGCGGCGGTCGGGGCCGGGATGATCCCGCTGGCGCTGGGCACGCAGACCGGCGGCTCGGTGATCCGGCCGGCCTCGTTCTGCGGCGTTGCCGCGATCAAGCCGAGCTATCGGCTGCTGCCGACCGTCGGCGTGAAATGCTTTTCCTGGTCGCTCGATACCGTCGGGCTGTTCGCGGCCGGCGTGCGCGATGTCGCCGCCGGGCTGGCGGCGATGACCAACCGGCCGGAGCTGCTGTTGCCCGCCAATGTCGCCGCGCCGCGCATCGGCGTGGTGACGCAGGATTTTGCCGGCGCGCCGGAGCCGGCGGGCGCGGGAGCCTTGCAAAAGGCGGCACGTGCGGCGGGACAGGCGGGTGCTTCGGTGCGCGAGCTTGCGATGCCCGAGATCGTCGCAGAGGCCTGGCGGATCCATCCCGTGATCCAGGATTTCGACGCGCATCGGTCGTTCGCCTGGGAGTACCGCGAGAATTACGAGGCGATGCCGCCGCTGTTGCGCGGCAGGCTCGACGAGAGCAGGGGTATGACACCGGCCGATTACGATGCGGCCAACGACGTCGCCGCCCGCGCGCGGCTGGCGCTCGCTGCTGTGTTCGACGAGGTCGATGTGCTGCTGACGCTGTCGGCACCCGGCGCCGCGCCCAAGGGCTTGGCGTCGACCGGCGATCCCCGCTACAACCGGCTGTGGACGCTGATGGGCGTGCCCTGCGTCAACGTGCCGACGCTGGTCGCGGACGGCGGATTGCCGGTCGGCGTGACCGTGGTCGCACCGTTCGGCGCCGATGCGCGGGCATTGGCGGCGGCGAGCTTTGTCGAGGCGGCGCTGGCAAAGTGATCCACCGTCATTCCGGGGCTCGCGAAGCGAGAGCCCGGAATCCATTTTGCCACGCGTGATGCTGCTCAATGGATTCCGGGCTCGCGACTTCGTCGCGCCCCGGAATGACGAGAGGAGTTACTTCTTCTCGCCGATCTTGCCTTCGGTGCCGGCCTGCAGGCGCTTGATGTTCTCGCGGTGCATGTAGAACAGCAGGATGGTCAGCACGGCGAACAAGGATGCCAGCGCGTTGTGGCCGAAGAACCACAGGAACAGTGGCGTCACGAAGGCGGCGATCAGCGCCGACAGCGACGAGTAGCGGGTGGTGTAGGCGGTGCCGAGCCAGATCACCGCGAAGATCAGCGCGGCCGGCCAGAACAGGCCGAGCAGCACGCCGATATAGGTCGCAACGCCCTTGCCGCCGCGAAATTTCAGCCAGACCGGGAAGAGGTGGCCGAGGAAGGCGCCGAGCGCTGCGAGCATCGCGGCGTTTGGGCCGCCGAGCGTGCCCGCGATGATGACGGCAACCGTGCCCTTCAGCATGTCGCCGAGCAGCGTCGCCGCGGCGAGGCCCTTGCGACCGGTCCGTAGCACGTTGGTGGCGCCGATATTGCCGGAGCCGATCGTGCGCAGGTCCTGGGTGCCGGCAAGCCGGGTCAGGATCATGCCGAACGGGATCGAGCCGCAGAGATAGCCGATAAGAAAGGCGGTGGGCAGCAATGCGTCACCGGACATCGCGGTCACTCCTCCCTGGCTCGCCCTTTCCGGGCACTTCCGTCAACTGAACATTAACCATAAATCGGCACCATGGGGCCAGGTAAAGAGGAGAACTTATCATGCCTTCGGTGCGCAAGCGGCTGGAGCGGATTTTCCTTGGCCTTTATCTCGTGGCCGGCGTCGTCGGCACGATGATGGAAGCGATTTCTCAGCTTTCCGGGCGCTAGGGTTCCGGTCCGTTTTAAACGTGCTCATACACCGTTCGTCCGCCGACGATGGTCCGGACCACGCGGCCGGAGAATCGGGCGTCGTCGAACGGGGTGTTCTTGCACAACGATTTCAGCTCGTCGCGATCGAGCACCCAGGGCGTGTCGGCGTCGATCACGACCACGTCGGCCGGGGAGCCTGCGCGCAGCGTGCCGCCCGGTAGCCCCAGGAGCTCCGCCGGCCGGGTCGACATCGCCCGGATCAGCGTCTTGAAATCCAGCTCGGCATTGTGGATCAGCCGCAGCGCCGCCGGCAGCATGGTCTGCAGGCCGACCGCGCCGCTCGCGGCTTCCGCGAACGGCAGCCGCTTGACCTCGACGTCCTGCGGATTGTGATCGCTCATCACAACGTCGATCAGGCCCGAGGCGAGGGCAGCGACCAGCGCCTTGCGGTCGTCCTCGGTGCGCAGCGGCGGCGCCAGCTTCAGGAAGGTGCGGTAGGGGCCGATGTCGTTCTCGTTCAGGGTGACATGGTTGATCGAGACCGAGGCCGAAACGTCGAGGCCGCCATCGCGGGCGCGCTTGAGGATCTCGAGCGACTCGATCGAGGTCAGCGAGGCCGCGTGGTAGCGGCCGCCAGTCAGCGCCGCGAGCCGCAGGTCGCGCTCGAGCATGATCGACTCGGCCGCGGTCGGAATCCCCATCAGGCCGAGCCGGGTCGCGAACTCGCCGTCGTTCATCACGCCTTCGCCGACCAGATTCGGGTCCTCGGTGTGATGCACGATCAGCGCGTCGAAATCGCGGGCGTAGGTCAGCGCGCGGCGCATCACCTGCGCGTTGGTGACGCTCTTGTCGCCGTCGGTGAAGGCGACGGCACCTGCGGCCTTGAGCAGGCCGAGCTCGGTCATCTCGTGACCCTGCATGCCCTTGGTCAGCGCGGCCATCGGATGGATGTTGACGATCGCGGTGTCGCGGGCGCGGCGCAGCACGAAGTCGACGGTCGCCGAGTTGTCGATGACCGGCGAGGTGTCGGGTTGGCAGATGATGGTGGTGATGCCGCCGGCGGCCGCGGCCTGGCTCGCGGAGGCGAAGGTCTCGCGGTGGCTGGCGCCGGGCTCGCCGACAAAGGCGCGCATGTCGATCAGGCCGGGGGCGACGATCTTGCCGGCGCAATTGACGACGTCGGTGCCTTCGGGGACGCCGGCGGCGCCGATGCCGCGCTTGGCGTCGCGGATCACGCCATCGGCAATGAGAACATCACCGGGACCGTCGAAATCGCGCGAGGGATCGATGACACGGGCGTTGGCGAGCAGGATGGGTCTGCGGTCAGTCAGCATGGCGTCACGCGTTCGGCAGGTTGCGGGCGAGCGCTTCGAGCACCGCCATGCGTACCGCCACTCCCATTTCAACCTGTTCACGGATCAGCGACTGCGCGCCGTCAGCCACAAAGGTGTCGATCTCGACGCCGCGATTCATCGGTCCCGGATGCATCACCAGCGCGTCCGGCTTGGCGTAGCCGAGCTTCTTCTTGTCGAGCCCGAAATAGTGGAAATATTCGGCCGACGACGGCACGAACGAGCCGTTCATGCGCTCGCGCTGCAGGCGCAGCATCATCACGATGTCGGCGCCATTCAATCCCTCGCGCATGTCGCGCGCGACCTCGACGCCCATCCGCTCGATGCCTGCCGGCAACAGCGTGGAGGGCGCCACCACGCGGACGCGGGCGCCCATGGTGTTGAGCAGGAGGATGTTGGAGCGTGCCACGCGCGAATGCAGCACGTCGCCGCAGATCGCGATCACCAGGCCCTCGATGCGGCCCTTGTTGCGGCGGATGGTCAACGCGTCGAGCAGCGCCTGGGTCGGATGCTCGTGGGCGCCGTCGCCGGCATTGATCACGGAACCGTCAACCTTGCGCGCCAGCAGTTCCACCGCGCCGGAGGCGTGATGGCGCACCACCAGGATATCCGGGTGCATGGCGTTCAATGTCACCGCGGTGTCCATCAGCGTCTCGCCCTTGCGGGTCGACATCGATGACACCGACATGTTCATGACGTCGGCGCCGAGCCGTTTTCCGGCGATCTCGAACGAGGACTGGGTCCGCGTCGAGGCCTCGAAGAACAAATTGACCTGGGTGCGGCCGCGCAACGAGGCGCGTTTCTTGTCGACCTGGCGGTTGAGCTCGACATACTCCTCGGAGAGGTCGAGCAGGCCCGTGATGTCGTCAGCGGAAAGGCCCTCGATGCCCAGCAGATGCCGGTGACCAAGGACGAAAGTCGATTTCAATGATGGGGTCATTAAAGCCATGGCTATAGGCGCGGATGGCCGAAGGGGCAAGCGCGAAGAGGGGTTGTCGGAGTTTTCCCCGAGTAAGATGTGATCGACCGTTCCACCACATGGCCGGTACAACCGGACATCACGATAAACCAGGGGCAACCCGTGAAGACTGTCATACGCGTAGCCGCCGTCGCGGCGTGGGTTTCGCCGGTCCTTGCGCAGGCCCTGCCGGACGGTTTCGTGCTGCTCCGCGACATCGACCCGACCATCATCCAGGACATCCGCTACGCCAGTTCGAACAATTTCATGGGCCGGCCGATCGCGGGCTATGGCGCCGCGGAATGCGTGGTCAAGCGGGAGGTCGGGCTGCGGCTGAAGGCGGTGCAGCGGGAGCTGGCGCGGCAAAAGCTGTCGCTGAAGATGTTCGATTGCTACCGGCCGGCGCGCGCGGTCGCCGACATGGTGGCATGGTCGCAGAACGGCAAGGAAACCGCGGCCGAACATCGCTACAATCCCGCTTTCGCCAAGGCCGATTTGTTCCGCCTCGGCTATATCGCGACCCATTCCGGCCATTCCACCGGCGCGGCCGTTGACCTGACGCTGGTCGATCAGACTGCCGACAACGCCGGCACATTCGATCCTGCGAAGGATTACGCCGACTGCACTGCGCCGGCGGCCGCGCGTGCGCCCGAGGGCAGCGTCGACATGGGTACCGGTTATGATTGCTCCGACGTGAAAGCCCACACGGCGGCCCCTTCGACCACGCCGGCGCAGCGGCGCTGGCGGAGCAGGCTGGTTGCCGCGATGGCCGGGCAGGGTTTTGTCAACTACGCCAAGGAATGGTGGCACTTCTCGCTGCCGGGCGCGGGCGGTGCGGCCTACGACGTTCCAATCACGCGGCGGCGATAGCGCGGGATTTCCCTCAAATCCGAGGCATTTTCGCAAGACAAAGCTTGCCGTCGCGCAAGCGGGCGAGGGCGCGTTCAACACTCCTTAATTGCCGGCCGCTTGATATGCAGGCAGCACGGGAGAACGCGGATGCGTCTTGGAGCCCTCGTAATCGTCGCGGTCGGCATTGCCGGCATGGTCGCATACGACCAGTACGACAAGAAGGTGAACTATCAGCGCGTCGATGCGCGCGTCAGTGCCGTCAGCGAGCGATGCTTCCTGGAGAAGGTCGAGCGCGGGGCCATCACCAAGACCACCTACACCTCCGACCTGTTGCCTTGCGACGTCGCCCAGCGACTGAGCCGCGAGCATCCGAAGTGGCAGGGCTATGACGTCAGGCACAAGATCGAAGTGCAGGTTGCCTACGTCTCTCCGGTGGATGGGGTTTCGCATGCGTCGAGCCTGCAGGCGGCAGCCTTCCCGAACGGCAAGCCGCTGCACCCCGGCGACGTGCTGGCGATCCTCGCCTCCAAGACCAAGCCGGACAAGACGCGCTGGACCTGATCTGGGCGCGCATCGGGAGCAGCACGCATGCGCCTCGTCTTCTTCGGAGTGATTTGCGCCGGCCTTGCCGGCATCCATATCTACAACGAGTTCGACAAGCGGGTGAATTTCCGGCCGATCGACGCGCGCATCAGCCAGGTCAAGGAGCAGTGCTACCTGGAAAAGCCCGACGGTGCTGAATCGGGCAAAACCTGGAGCTCCGATCTCATGTCTTGCGAGTTCGCCGTGCTTGCTTCGCGCATGCATCCGAAGTGGCAGAGCGCCGACGTCAAGCACAAGATCGAGGTCCGCTTCGCCTACATCTCGCCAGTGGATGGGGCGACGCACGAGTCGAGCCTTCAGATGGCGGCTTACCCCGATGGCCGACAGCTGCATGCGGGCGACATTTTTCCGGTCCAGGCCTCGCGCAAGGATGCGAACCGGACGCGCGCCAATGACTGGGTCGACATCCGGCTTGGCCGTCATGCGCCAAAGCATGGAAGCATCTAGCAATTTTTCGCTGCCCGCCGCAGGTCGAGAGGCTTATGATCTCCCGATTCCGGCGCGCGCGGCTTGCGCGGGCGCTGCCATGAAGGCCCCCTGATGGACGCTCTCAATTCCGACCTGCCGCCGACCGCCCTCGAACCGCCGCCGCGTCCGCCGCGGGTCTGGAAATTCTGGGGCACCGCGCTGTGGGGCCTCGTGATTTTCGGCGCGATGTTCCTCGGCCAGCTCGCGGCCATCATCTATTGCGTGCTGCTGCAGGGCGGGCCGCTGTCGGTGGACGGCATCGTCCATGTGGTCGGCGACGGCCTCACCATCTCGCTCTCGGTGCTGGCCGGCCTGCCGATGGTGCTGCTGGCGCTGTGGGTCGCGATCCGCCCGACCCGAACGCTGTTCGCCGACTATCTCGGGCTGCACGGCACATCGTGGAAAAACGTCGTCATCGGCGTCGTCGCGCTCGCCGTGCTGGTCGTGGTCTGGGACGCGATCTCGCGCGCAGTCGGTCGCGAGGTGGTGCCCGGCTTCATGGGCGACGTGCTGAAATCGGCGCAGGCCGACGGCGCACTGTGGCTGCTGGTGATCGCGTTTGCCGGCGCGGCGCCGCTGTGGGAGGAGCTGTTCGCGCGCGGCTGGCTGTATCGCGGATGGTCGGAGTCGTTCCTCGGTCCCTACGGCGCGATCGTGCTGTCGTCGGTGGTCTGGACCATGATGCATCTGCAATACGACTGGTTCTTCCTTGGCGAGGTGCTGTCGATCGGATTGCTGTTCGGCTATCTGCGCTACCGCACCGGCTCGACCTGGCTCACCATCCTGCTGCACGGGATGAACAATCTGGCGGCGACGGTGCAGACGTGGTGGTTGACGAGTTCGTAACGAGTTATTCAGCCGGCATTGCGAGAAGCGAAGCGACGAAGCAATCCATCGTTCCGCACATACGGATGCTCGGATTGCTTCGCTTCGCTCGCAATGACGGGGTTAGTGATCCTAGTCAGCTAGGAAGACGGGGCATATTCAGAAGAAATAAGACGCCTGCGGCTAGCGCGCTGACTGCTGCCGCAAGAGCCGCCCGAGAGTTGTATCTGGATTGGTGTTTAAACGTCTCTAGGAAATCCAGGATCTCGCCCTTCTCGTTCTCGACGTTTACCGGCGTTCCGCCCCAGCCCACGCCAGCTTGGCCTTTGCCAAGCACCTTAGCACTAGCAGCCCGCACCCACCACCAACTCGATAGTAAGGCGCCTACAATAGCTATTGCCCCAAGAACAACCTTCAATGTTTTCATCAGCCTGCTCATTTCATGAGAGGACCACCATATTTTAGAAGGATACTGCCGGCCACCGTCCCGAGGCTAATCAGCCCGCCCCACAGAAAGGGTCGACGACCTGCTGCCGCGTTGACCACTGACAGGAGGAGCAAGCCGCCCCAGAACTTTCCGTAATGCTTGCTGAAGTCGCCGTTGCGTTTGGCGATTTCCACTAGATCCGAGTATTTCGCATCCTGGCCCGACACCTCGACCTCCTGTCTTCGCCGGCATCAACCCTGCATCCGCCCGCGCAAAGTGAGCGGGTTTCCAAATTCCAGCAACGCACCAACCTAGTTCCTAGGAGGCGCCGTCAACCGTCGCAACGCACCGAGGTTAGTTCGATCGGGGTACGGTCAACCGAGGCCCGTAGCCTAGCCGCGGCAAATAAAAAGGCGCTTAACGGGAAGTTAAAATTATTTTTCGTCTGAAAAATCAGTAGCTTGCGGCCGCCGCAATCGCGATCGGCATCGTGATCGCGGCCAGGATCGTCTGCAGCGTGATGATCTGGGCGAGCAGCGGGGCGTCGCCGCCCATTTGGCGGGCCAGCACATAGGCCGACGGGGAGGTCGGCACCGCCGCGCAGGCGGTGACGATCGCGAGATTGGCGCCGGTGACGCCGAACCACACCGCGAGCGCAACCGTGAGCACCGGCATCACGACCAGCTTCAGGACCAGCGCGACGCTGGCGGCGAGGCTCGGGCGGAACATGCCCTTCAGACGCAGGCCGGCGCCGGTTACCAGCAGGCCGATCGCCAGTGACGAGCCGCCGAGCGCATCGGCGACGTCGTGCCAGAGTTTTGGCAGCGGCAGGTGGGCGAGGTTGATGGCGAGGCCGATGCCACAGGCCCAGATCAACGGGTTCTTCACCACCGTCATCGCGATCGCGCCCGGCGACCGCTTCTCTTTCGACGCGTAATGCGCCAGCACGGCGACGCTGAACACGTTGACCATCGGGATGATCGCGACCATCGCCACCGAGGCGAGCGCGAGCCCGGCCTTGCCATAGAGATTGCCCGACACCGACAGCGCGACATAGGTCTGCCAGCGGGTCGCGCCCTGGAAGATCGAGGTGAAGGCCGGGCCGTCGACGCCGGCGCGTGCGAGCGTCGGGCGGAGCGCGAGGCAGAGCAGGGACATCGCCAGCGCCGCGAGCAGCAGCGCGCCGCCGACGCCCGCGATCGGCACGCTGGTCAGGTCCGCCTTCACCAGCGTCTGCACCAGGAGGACGGGGAACAGCACATAGTAGGTGAGCTGCTCGAGCCCGTGCCATTGGGTGTCGAGCCGCATCAGCGTGCGCCGCAGGATGACGCCGAGCACGATCAACAGAAACACCGGCAGCAGCGCCGCGATCACCACGGCCATGCTCAGCGGTCTCCGGAGAGCTTGGCCAGCCGGTCCAGCGCGCCCTGCAGGATGAAGATCGCGGCGTGCTCGTCGATCACCTCGGCGCGCCTGGCGCGGCTGACATCCATCCCGATCAGCTCGCGCTCCACCGCCGCGGTCGAGAGCCGCTCGTCCCACAGCGCAATCGCAAGCGCGGTGAGGCCGGCGAGATTGCGGGCGAAGGCGCGGGTCGATTGCGCGCGGGGCCCTTCGCTGCCGTCCATGTTGATGGGAAGGCCGAGCACGAAGCCCACGGCGTTGCGCTCGGCGCCGATCGCAAGCAGCCGCGCCGCATCGGCCTTGAAGGCCTTGCGCTTGACGGTCTCGACGCCGGTCGCGAGCCGCCGATCCGGATCGGAGACCGCGACGCCGATGGTCTTGGTGCCAAGATCGAGGCCAACAAGCGCGCCGCGCGCGGGCCAGAGCGGGGCGGCTTCGATCAGGGGAAGGATGGGGGCAGGCATGGCGCAAGCGCTTAGCACGCGTGCCACCGGTGCGGCAAATTGTCGTTCCGGATGTCGCGTTTCCTTCATCGGAATCTGTTCTCGACAAGAGCGAACGTGAAATAGAATATTCCTTCAGGTTGTGGCCCCGGCAACAGCCGATCCATTTCGATCATGCGAATTTACGGACGCGCGCTTCGCCGATCCGGCGCGAAATATTCTTTTGTCATTTTTGAGCGGAGAGCATCATGCTGATCAAACCGACCCTCATCGCCGCCTCGGAGCAACGCCTCAAGCAGGCCGATATTTCACCGACCGCTCTGGACAAGAAGCTGGGCGACGGCCCGCTCAAGCTGTCGCCTGAAAAGAAGCAGATGCGGCAGCGGCAACTGCTGCAGCAAACCGACGACGTCCAGGCGGTCCAGATCGGACTGGAACGGATCATCGAGGGCAATGATCTCGACAGCATCAACTATCTGGCCAAGGGCATGCTGGCGTCGCGTTCGGTCTGCCGCATCCAGCTCAAGGATGCGCGCGCCAATCTGATCGGTTACGCGTCCGGCTTCCTGATCGGGCCCGGCCTGTTGATGACCAATCATCATGTGTTCGGCGGTCCCGGCGACGCCGCAACCTCGATTGCCGATTTCGACTACGAGCTCGATGTCGCCGGCATGGAGCGCCCAGCGGTCAGGTTCGGCTTCGAGCCCGGACGGTTCTTCTACACCAATATCAAGCTGGATTATTCGATCGTCGCCGTGGGCCCGAAATCACTGACCGGCGACAGGGATCTGACCGAATGGGGATGGCTGCCGCTGAGCGGCGAGCCGGGCAAGGGCGATCCGGGCGAATATCTCACCATCGTTCAGCATCCGGGCGGCGAGCTCAAGCAGGTCTGCGTCCGCGAGAACAAATTGCTGCAATATGTCGGCGACTACGTCTGGTACAAGACGGACACCACGGGTGGCTCGTCCGGTTCCCCCGCATTCAACCGGTTCTGGCAGGTGATCGCGCTTCACCACAGCGGCGTCCCGAAGAAGGACTCGGCCGGCCACATCCTGACCACGGAAGGCAAGGTGTGGGACACCTCGATGGACGAGACGTCGATCGACTGGGTCGCCAACGAGGGCGTCCGCGTCAGCTCGATCGTCGCCGACCTCAAGGTCGCGGTCGGCTCGAACCCGCTGATCAAGCCGGTGCTCGATCAGCAGGCGCCGCCGCCGCCTCCACCGCCCGCGCCGTCGCCGGGGCGCGAGACCCTCGGGCTGCTTGCGCCCGTCTACGGCTCGAATGTGTGGCTGGAGCAGACTGACGATGCGACCACGCTGGTGGTGCCGATCCGCGTTCCCATGCCCGTGATCAAGCGACAGGCGCCGCCTTCGGCACCGCCGTCTCCGGCCACGATGCCTGCGATCATCCCTGCCGGACCGCAGGTCGGGATAGGTCGGGATCGCCACGGGCATGGTGATGGAGGCGGTCCATATCGACCAGACCACGCTCGGCTCGCGCCCCGGCTACAAGCCCAATTTCATCGGCAGTGGCAAGCTGTCGGTAGCGCTGCCGAAGCTGCCGGCCGCACTCAAGTCGAAGGTGGCGACGCTGAAGGGCGGGCAGTCCGAGTTGAAGTACTTCAACTACAGCGTGGTGATGAACAAGGAGCGCAAGCTCGCCTTCTTCAGCTGCGTCAATATCGACGGCGGCAAGCAGCAGGATGTCGGCAAGCGCGAAGGCGATTCGTGGCTGCGCGATCCGCGCATCGACGCCGAATTCCAGGTCGGCGACGAGTTCTACAAGAAGCAATCGACCTTCGAAGCCGACCGCAGCGACAATCCGTTCGATCGCGGCCATTTGGTTCGCCGCCTCGACGCCACCTGGGGCGATACGGTTGATGAGGCCAAGGAGCACGGCGACGATTCCTTCCACTTCACCAATTGCTCGCCGCAGTTCTTCCGCTTCAACCAGGGCAAGCAATTGTGGGCCGGGCTCGAGGACTACACGCGCGACGTGCTGCTCAAGGACGAGAAGAAGGGCATCGTCATGAACGGGCCGGTGTTCGACGGGCCCGACGCCGATGGCAGTGACCTGCCCAGTCCGGCCGGCAAGCCGCACAAGGATCCGAGATTCGGCGGCGTGCAGATCCCGAAATATTTCTGGAAGATCCTGATCACCGAGGACGACGACAATGGCGGCCTGAAGTGCGCCGCGTTCCTGATGAGCCAGCGCGACCTGATCATGGACATCAGCCGGATCCAGGAGAAGCTGTCGGAGGCGGACGTCAAGGTCTTCCAGGTCTCGATCGCGGACCTGACGAAACTGACCAAGCTCGATTTCGGCAATCTCGGTTCGGCCGATACCCACGAGGCCACCGCCGTCGGGCCGCGCCTGATCGAGACGGTCGACGACATCAGGCTTTAGGACGTTGTCGCCGCCGATCTTTGCTGCTCTACTCGGCGGCGCAGCGCGATTATGTTTGGTCCAGCCTCCCGGGAGGCTGGAAAGCTGACGGCTTCTGAAGTTCGTGGACGGTAACGGACGACTATCGGAGGACGCATCTTGGAGCGCAGGCTTGCGGCAATTCTGGCTGCAGATGTGGCCGGCTACAGCCGCCTGATGGGCATCGACGAGGAAGGCACGCACGCCCAACTGAAGGGGCATCGCCAGGCATTGCTCGATCCAAAGATCTGGGAACACCGGGGTCGTATCGTCAAGTCGACCGGAGACGGCGTGCTGGTCGAGTTCGCCTCCGTGGTTGATGCGGTGCGATGCGCCGTCGAAGTGCAGCGCGGCATGAGCGAGCGGAACGCGCGGGTCAATGTCGACAAGCGGATCGAATTTCGCATCGGCATCAATCTCGGCGACATCATGATCGAGGATGACGACATCTATGGCGATGGCGTCAACATTGCCGCGCGGCTCGAGGGGATCGCCGAACCAGGCGGAATCTGCATTTCACGCCAGGCACGCGATCATTTGGTCGAGAGGCTTTCGTTCACTTGCGAGAAGATGGGGTTTCGCAACCTTAAGAACATCGCCAAGCCCGTCGAGGTCTTCTCGGTCAATTTCAGTTCCGTCAGCCTGACGCAGGACATCAATTATTGCCGGGCGCCCGATGGGGTGCGCCTTGCCTACGCCTCGGTGGGGCAGGGGTCGCCTCTGGTCAAGGCGGCGAATTGGATGAACCACCTCGAATACGATTGGGAGAGCCCGATCTGGCATCATTTGCTGGAGGGATTGGCGAAAGATCACACGCTGGTTCGATACGACGCGCGAGGTAACGGGTTATCGGACTGGGATGTCGATGAACTGTCACTCGACGCGTGGGTCAGCGATCTGGAAACCGTGGTCGACGCCATGGGGATGGAGCGCTTTCCGCTCTTGGGCGTGTCGCAGGGGTGTGCGATTTCCGTTGCCTATGCGGCGCGGCATCCGGAGCGCCTGTCTCATTTGATCCTGTACGGTGGCTTTGCGCTGGGTGGTGCCAAGCGATCGCCTCAGGAGCACGAGAAGCGCAAGGCGATGGGCACCTTGATGCGCCTTGGCTGGGGCACGGATGACCCGGCGTTCCGGCAGATGTTCACCTCGCAATTCATCCCGGAGGCCACGAAGGAGCAGGCTGATTGGTTCAACGACCTTCAACGCAAGACCACGTCGCCGGAATGCGCGGCTCGGTACTTTGACGCGGTTGGAAATCTCGATGTGCGCGAATTGCTCCCGCAACTTCGGGTGCCGACGCTGGTGATGCATGTGCGCGACGATCTCATGGTCCCGATCGATGCGGGGCGTCACATGGCGGCCGCGATCCCGGGCGCGCGTTTCGTCGCGCTTCCAGGACGCAATCACCTCTTTCTGAAGCACGAACCCGCCACAGCCCGGTTCTTCGACGAGATCAACCTGTTTTTGACCAGATGATCGCTGCTGGAGACCCGATTGCCGCCTCAGGCGGCGATCACACGGTCGTCGCCGCCGAGGCAGGCGGCAAATCCGGCCAGCGCGCTGTACTGATGCGCGGTGCGGCGCTGGATGAACAGCGTCTCGACGCGCGCGTGCTGCGCCTTGAGCTTGTGAATGGTGACGTCGCGCTGGACGTGGTCGCGCTCGACCACGGCGCGCGGCAGCAGCGTCACGCCCATGTCGGCGGCGACGCAGCCGATCATGCCGTCGAGCGTGCCGAGCTCGAAACGAGCCGCCGACGGCCAGCCGAACTCGGCGAACACCTGCTCGAGACGCTGCCGGTAGGTGCAGCCGGTGCGGAACACCAGCGCGGTCGGGCCCGATTCCGGGGTGCCGGCGCGCAACGCGGCGAGCGAGGGCCAGCGCGGCGCGGTGACGAGCACCAGCTCCTCGGTGAAGGCAATGGTCGAGGCGAGCTCGGCGTGTTCGATCGGCCCGGCGACGAAGGCGCCGTCGAGCGAACCATCGAGCACCGCGGCGACGAGATCGGCGGTCGGCGCGGTGCGCAGCGTCAGGCGTACGGCGGGATGGCGGCGATGGAATTCCGCGAGCAGGGTCGGCAGCCGCACCGCGGCCGTGGTCTCCATCGAGCCGATCGAGAGCGGGCCCTTCGGCTCGCCATCGTCGCGCGCGGCGAGCACCGCTTCACGCGACAGCGCCGCCATTCGTTGCGCGTAGGGCAGCAGGCGGCGGCCCGCGCCGGTCAAGGTCATGCCGCGGCTGTGGCGCTCGAACAGCGCGGTGCCGATCTCGGCCTCCAGCGCCTTGATGCGCTGCGTGACATTGGACTGCACCGTGTGCAGCTCGTCGGCGGCGCGGGTGATGCCGCCGAGCCGGGCGACGGTGGAGAAGGTGAGGAGGTCGGTCAATTCCATCTGGGACCACCGTTCCATTTTAGAGATGGTAGCGTTCTCTAGTATTCATTTTCAGAGAATGTTAGGCCCGCTTAGGCTCGGTGTCCAGAACAGGGAGCAAACCCATGGCGATCTCGACCGGATTGACGACGCGGCTCTGCATCGAACATCCGATCCTGCTCGCGCCGATGGATACGATTTCCGGGAGCAGGCTGGTCAGAGCGGTCAGCGAGGCCGGCGGCTTTGGCATTCTGGGCGGCGGTTATGGCGACAGGACCCGGCTCGAGACCGAGACCGCGAAGCTGAACGGCTTTGCAAAACCGTTCGGCATTGGCTTCATCACCTGGAGCCTGGCGAAGCAACCCGAGCTGCTCGATATCGCGCTCGACGTCCGACCGCGCGGGATCATGCTGAGTTTCGGCGATCCGGCGCCGTTCGCACCAAAGATCAAGGCCGCGGGCGGGCTCATGATCTGCCAGGTGCAGAGTGAGGAGATGGCAAAGCAGGCGCTCGATTGCGGCGCCGACATCCTGATCGCGCAGGGCACCGAGGCGGGCGGCCACGGCGCCGCGCGCACCACGCTCGACATCGTGCCCGCGATCATCGATTTCGCGGCGGGCCGCGTGCCGGTGGTTGCCGCGGGCGGCATCGCCGACGGACGCGGGCTCGCCGCGATGCTGATGCTCGGCGCATCCGGCGTGCTGCTCGGCACGCGCTTCTATGCCAGCGTCGAGGCTGACGGCGCCGACAAGGCGAAGCAGCTGATCTGCGCGGCGAAGAGCGGGGAGACGGTGCGCGGTGTCGTGTTCGACTGGTCGCGCAGACTGATGTGGCCAGCGCCGTTCACCGCACGCTCGCTGGTCAACGACCATCTGACGCGCTGGAGCGGACGCGAGATCGAGCTGATGCAGCGGGCGGACGAGATCGCGGTCGACTATGCCGCGGCGAGGGCCGCCGGGAATTTCGACGTCGCCGCGGTGTTCGCCGGGGAATCCGCCGGCCTGATCCATGATATCGTTCCCGCCGCCGAGATCGTCGGCCGCATCGTCGCCGAAGCTGAGCAATCGCTGCTGGGGCGGCGCAACTTTCTTCCTTCTCCCCTTGTGGGAGAAGGTGGCGCGGACGCAGTCCGCGACGGATGAGGGGTTTCTCTCCGCGGAGACAAACGCCTTACCCGGCGCCTTCAGCGCCACCCTCTCCCGCAAGGGGAGAGGGGATTTCCGAGCAAGCCTTGAAAGAGACGCACCATGTGGCCGGACCGTCGATTGATCGATCGCTTCAAGACTGAATTCCCGATCGTGCTGGCGCCGATGGCCGGCGTGATGGATGCGGAGCTGGTGATCGCGGTGGCGCAGGGCGGCGGTCTCGGCTCGCTGCCATGCGCGATGCTGTCGCCGGAGAAGACGCGCGAGCAGGTCAACATCATCCGCCAGCGCGTCTCCGCGCCGGTCAATCTGAATTTCTTCTGCCACAAGGCCGTCGATGCGGATCCCGCACGTGAGGCAAAATGGCGGCAGCGGCTGGCGCCTTACTATCGCGAGCACGGCCTCAATCCGGATGCGTCGATCAATGCCGCCAACCGCGCGCCGTTTGAT
This sequence comes from Bradyrhizobium genosp. L, assembly GCF_015624485.1. NCBI lineage: Bacteria > Pseudomonadati > Pseudomonadota > Alphaproteobacteria > Hyphomicrobiales > Nitrobacteraceae > Bradyrhizobium > Bradyrhizobium genosp. L. The sequence continues at coordinate 4,402,250 of NZ_CP061378.1, read as the reverse complement.
GCCGCATTGTGCGAGGTGGTCGAGGAGCTGAAGCCGGAGGTCGTCAGCTTCCATTTCGGCCTGCCGGAGCCCAAGCTGCTGCGGCGCGTGAAGGCGGTGGGTGCCATCGTGATGGCGTCGGCGACGACGGTGAAGGAGGCGATCTGGCTGGAAGAGACCGGCGCCGATGTCGTGATCGCGCAAGGCGCCGATGCCGGCGGCCATCGCGGCATGTTCCTGACCGACAATATCGCCGAGCAACCCGGAACGTTCTCGCTGCTGCCGCAGGTGGTCGATGCGGTGAAGGTGCCGGTGGTCGCGGCGGGCGGCATCGCCGACGGGCGCGGGATCGCTGCGGCATTTGCGCTCGGCGCGTCCGCCGTGCAGATCGGTTCGGCCTATCTGCGCTGCCCGGAATCCAAGGTGAGCGCGGCGGCCCGGATCGTGCTGGCGCAGGCCAGTGACGAATCGACGGTCATCACCAATGTGATGACCGGCCGCCCGGCGCGCGGCGTCGCCAACCGCGTGATGCGCGAGGTCGGCCCGATCTCGCCGGACGCGCCGGCATTTCCTCACTCAGCCACTGCGCTCGGCCCGCTGAAGGCGGCTGCCGAAAAACAGGGCAAGGTCGATTTCACCAATCTCTGGGCCGGGCAGGCGGTGCGGATGGGCAAGGAAATGCCCGCCGCCGAGCTGACAAGGGCGCTGGCCGGGGCAGCACTGGCGCGAATGGGCCAGTTGGCGGGCTGAATCGGGGTATGCGCCGCGGTTGCGGCGCAAAACCGGGCTCTGCTATACGGCGGGCTGACCTTTCAGCCCGAGGCTCTATATAATGTCTGTTGACGCCACGACCGTCCGCCGCATCGCGCATCTGGCGCGGATCGCGGTCAGCGACGCCGAAGTTCCCGCGCTCCAGGGGGAATTGAACGCGATCCTGGCCTTTGTCGAGCAGTTGTCGGAGGTGAATATCGAGGGCGTCGAGCCGATGACCTCGGTGACGCCGATGGAGATGAAGAAGCGCGCCGACGTCGTCAATGACGGCGAGATCGCCGACGAGATCGTCGGCAACGCGCCCGATACGACCGATCATTTCTTCCTGGTGCCGAAGGTGGTCGAGTAACTCTATTTTCTGGAAGCCACGTCCATGTGTCTGCTCTGCGACGACGAGAAGGCCTACAAGGCCTATATGGATTTCCTCGATGCGATGGAGCGCAAGGGGAAGGTCGCCGATCCCAATGCGGCGATGGACGCCGTGCTCGATCATCTCGAGGCGCTCGACGCCGAGCGTGCCAAGGCCAACAAGGCGCGGCTCGAAGATCCCGCCAATGACAAGACCCTGTCTCCCTTCTTCTGCAGCCCGATCAATAAATGACCGATTTGACATCGATGACGATCGCCGAGGCCCGCGCAGGCCTGGCGAAAAAGTCCTTCACCGCGCGCGAACTGACCGACGCGCATCTCGCCGCGATCGAAGCCGCGCGCGCGCTCAATGCCTATGTGCTGGAGACGCCGGACCTCGCCCGCGAGATGGCGGCCGAAGCCGACGCCAGGATCGCCAAGGGCGAGGGCGGCCCGCTCGCCGGCATCCCGCTCGGCATCAAGGACCTGTTCGCGACCCGCGACATCCGCACCACGGCGTGCTCGAAGATCCTCGGCAATTTCATTCCGCCCTACGAGTCGACGATTACCTCGCAGCTGTGGCGCGACGGCGCCGTGCTGCTCGGCAAGCTCAACAATGACGAGTTCGCGATGGGCTCGTCGAACGAGACCTCGTGCTTCGGCCCGGTCACCAATCCGTGGCGGCGCGAGGGCAGCAATACCACGCTGGTGCCGGGCGGCTCGTCCGGCGGCTCGGCGTCGGCAGTGGCGGCGCAGCTCTGCATGGGCGCGACCGCGACCGACACCGGCGGCTCGATCCGCCAGCCCGCCGCGTTCACTGCGACCGTCGGCATCAAGCCGACCTATGGCCGCTGCTCGCGCTGGGGCATCGTCGCGTTCGCATCCTCGCTCGACCAGGCCGGCCCGATCGCGCGTGACGTGCGCGACACCGCGATCCTGATGCGCTCGATGGCAGGGCATGATCCGAAAGACACCACGTCGGTCGATATCGCGGTGCCCGATTACGAAGCCGCGGTCGGCAAGTCGGTCAAGGGCATGAAGATCGGCATCCCCAAGGAGTATCGGCTCGACGGCATGCCGGCGGAGATCGAAAAACTCTGGAGCGATGGCGCGGCATGGCTGAAGGCGGCGGGCGCCGAGCTCGTCGAGGTGTCGCTGCCGCACACCAAATACGCGCTGCCGGCCTATTACATCGTGGCGCCGGCGGAAGCGTCCTCGAATCTCGCGCGCTATGACGGCGTGCGCTACGGACTGCGCGAGCAGGCCAAGAACATCATCGAGATGTACGAGAACACCCGTGCCGAGGGTTTTGGCGCCGAGGTGCGCCGCCGCGTGCTGATCGGCACCTATGTGCTGTCGGCCGGCTATTACGATGCGTATTACCTCCGCGCGCAGAAGGTGCGCACGCTGATCAAGAAGGATTTCGAGGACTGCTTCGCCAAGGGGGTCACCGCGATCCTGACGCCGGCGACGCCGTCGGCGGCGTTCGGCGTCGGCGAGAAGGGCGACGATCCCGTCGAGATGTATCTCAACGACATCTTCACGGTGACCGTGAACATGGCGGGATTGCCCGGCATCGCGGTGCCGGCGGGCATGGATGCGCAGGGGCTGCCGCTCGGCCTGCAACTGATCGGTCGTGCCTTCGACGAGGAGACGCTGTTCTCGCTCGGCGGAGTGATCGAGCAGGCCGCCGGCCGCTTCACCCCGCCGAAATGGTGGTGAGCGATGGCCGATTTCCGCGCCAGTCTCACTGACACAGCGCCGGATGCGATGCTGTCGCCGCCGCTGAGGGCGTTGTGGTGGGCGGCGAAGGGCGATTGGGACCAGGCGCACAGGATCGTGCAAGACGAGGACGACGCCAGCTCGGCCTGGGTGCACGCCTATCTGCATCGCGTCGAGGGTGATCTCGGCAATGCCGGCTACTGGTATCGCAGAGCCAACCAGCCGGCTGCGAAGGATACGCTCGAGGCGGAGTGGGAGCGGATCGTCGCGGCACTTTCGGCGGCGTAGTGGTGGTGCCGGCGCACCGCGTCAATTAACCCTGTTTCGCCCGCCATGCCGCCGCCCAGATTGGCCGTGATAGGCTGGTGCAACCGGGGCGGGGGCCAGCGGGCAAGAGAGTATCGTGCGTAGCTTGGGCAGGGGGAGATGGCTGTCGGCGCTGCTGGCAGCCGTGACGGCGGTGGCCTTGGCCGGCTGCGCGACCGTCTACAACCTGCCCGGCAATATGCCGCTTGGTGCTGCGCTCGCCGACAACAATGTCGCGCGCGACATTCCGAACTACGAAGACGATGATCTGCTGGCGCTGTCGTTCTCCGGCGGCGGCACGCGTGCGGCAGCGTTCTCGTTCGGCGTGCTGCAGGAGCTCGACCGGGTGCATTCCGGCGTCGCCGGCGCGAAAACGCTGCTCGACCGTGTCGACTTCGTCTCCGGCGTGTCGGGCGGATCGGTTACCGCCGCCTATTTCGGTCTCAAGCGGCGCGCCGCGCTCGACGATTTCCGCGAGCGCTTCCTGCTCCGCAACGCCGAGGAGGGGCTGAAGACCCAGATCTCGCTCGGCAATATCGGACGCGCGCTGAGCGGCGGCGTCAACGACAGCCAGTTCACCAATTGGCTCGACCGCAATCTGTTCGACGGCGCGCGCTTCGGCGAGCTGCCGGACGACCACCGGCCGCGGGTCTGGATCAACGCCTCCGACATCTACAACCGCACGCCCTTCGTGTTCGGCAAGACCGCCTTCGACGCGCTGTGCAGCGACATCCGCTCCTATCGTGTCGCCGAAGCCGTGGCAGCGTCCGCCGCCGTGCCGCTGGCCTTCGCGCCGATCGTGCTGGAAACCTATCCCGGCGGCTGCAACGCGCCGTTGCCGGCCTGGCTCGACCGGGTGCGCAACGATCCCAACGCGCAGCCGCTGCTGCGCTCCTATGCCGAGGCACAAACGCGCTACCGCGACGGCTCGATGAAGTACGTCAAGCTGCTCGACGGCGGCCTGGTCGACAATTACGGCCTGTCAGGCATCACCATCGGGCTGCTGGCGGCGCAACGACCCTATGAGCCGCTCACCGAGCGTCAGGCGGTGAAGCTGCGGCGGCTCCTGTTCCTGGTGGTCGACGCCGGCCGCGGCATCTCCGGCAACTTCGTGCAGACACTGGAAGGACCGAGCGGTGTCGAACTGGTATCGGCAGCGGCCGATACCGCGATCGATTCCAGCGTGCGGTCGAGCTATGCCGCGTTCTCGGCACTGGCCAATGACTGGAACGGCAAGCTGAAGCGCTGGCGCTGCGGCCTGTCGGCGGCGGATCGCGCCCGGCTTGGCGTCGGCGGCAACTGGAAATGCGGCGATGTCAGCTTCTACATCGAGCGGCTCAGCTTCGACCAGCTCGGCCCGGAGCGTGCCGGCATCCTCAATGCCATCCCGACGCGGTTCTCGCTGCCACCGGAGCAGGTCGACCAGCTGATCGCCGGCGGTGCGGACGCGCTGCGGACGAGCAAGGCGTATCAGTCGTTCCGCCGCGGGCTGTAAGCCCGCTTGACTGACGCGGCCCGTTGCGCGAAGCCCAATCGGTCCCAGATATAGCTTTGTCCGGAAAACGAGCATGACTGCATCAGCCGCACCCCATAAACTGATCAAAGGCGCCACCGGCGACTGGGAAGTCGTGATCGGCATGGAGATCCATGCCCAGGTCAGCTCGAACGCAAAGCTGTTCTCGGGCGCCTCCACCGCGTTCGGCGGCGAGCCCAATACCCATGTCTCGCTGGTCGATGCCGCGATGCCGGGCATGCTGCCCGTGATCAACGAGGAATGCGTCCGCCAGGCGGTGCGCACCGGCCTTGGACTGAACGCGAAGATCAATCTGCGTTCGGTGTTCGACCGGAAGAACTATTTCTATCCGGATCTGCCGCAGGGCTACCAGATCAGCCAGTACAAGTCGCCGATCGTCGGCGAGGGCGAGGTCGTGCTCGAGCTCGACGGCGGCCGCATCGCCACGGTCGGCATCGAACGGCTGCATCTGGAGCAGGACGCCGGCAAGCTGCTGCATGATCAGTCACCGACCATGTCCTATGTCGATCTCAACCGCTCAGGCGTCGGCTTGATGGAAATCGTTTCCAAGCCCGACATCCGCGATGCCGAGCAGGCCAAGGCTTACGTCACCAAAGTGCGCGCGATCCTGCGCTACCTCGGCACCTGCGACGGCGACATGGAGAAGGGCAGCCTGCGCGCCGACGTCAACGTCTCCGTGCGCAAGCCGGGCGGACCGCTCGGCACCCGCTGCGAAATCAAGAACATGAACTCGGTCAATTTCATCGGCCAGGCGATCGAGTACGAAGCGCGGCGCCAGATCGAGATCATCGAGGACGGCGGTGCGATCGACCAGGAGACCCGGCTGTTCGATCCGAACAAGGGCGAGACGCGCTCGATGCGCTCCAAGGAAGAGGCGCACGACTACCGTTACTTCCCCGATCCCGACTTGTTGCCGCTCGAGTTCAGCCAGGCTTTTGTCGACGAGTTGAAGGCGCAGCTGCCGGAACTGCCTGATGAGAAGAAGTCCCGGTTTATTACGGGCTTCGGGCTGTCGCCCTACGATGCGAGCGTGCTGGTGGCCGAGCGCGAGAGCGCCGAGTTCTACGAGACCGTGCTGTCCGGTCTCGCGGACAAGGCGCGCGACGGCAAGCTCGCCGCCAACTGGGTGATCAACGAGTTGTTCGGTCGGCTGAACAAGGAAGGCGTCGACATCGCAGCGTCGCCGGTGTCGGCCGCGCAACTTACCGCGATCGTCGATCTGATCGGCGAGGGAACGATTTCCGGCAAGATCGCCAAGGACTTGTTCGAGATCGTCTGGCAGGAGGGCGGCGATCCGCGCGCGCTCGTCGAGACGCGCGGCATGAAGCAGGTCACCGATCTCGGCGCGATCGAGAAGGTGGTCGACGACATCATCGCGGCCAATCCCGACAAGGTCGAGCAAGCCAAGGCGAAGCCGCAACTGGTCGGCTGGTTCGTCGGCCAGGTGATGAAGTCATCCGGCGGCAAGGCGAACCCGCAGGCGGTGAACGATCTTCTGAAGTCAAAGCTCGGCATCTGAACCGACAACAGCGACGACGTTTTCTGCGAGAGCATGATCCCGACGGATCATGCTCTCGTGTCGTTTTGGGTGTCGCCAAGCCTCGTCGCGCCGGCGTGAGCGCGACGTGATCTCGCCTCACAGCGTCCATTCATCGCCGCGACGGCGCCCGCGAGCATCGAATCGCCGAGGCGCGATTCGTCCGGGAATCGACCTCGGACGACCTCAGACGAGGCAAAAGCGAGCTTACCCACGAAAATTTTTTCGTTGCCAAAAGTTGCGACTCGGCGATCGCGACGTACCGCTTTTCGTCATCGCGCGCGACTCGACGCGACGGCGATCGCGCGTTGATCGATCGAATGCGAATTCAAGAAGTGCCTGCGGTGCAGGCATTTCCTGCACTGTTGACAAATGCCGATGTCGGCGGCTGTTGCACTTCTCGCATCAGCGCATCGATGCGGCGACGATGTGTTCGACGACGCGCGCTGCGCGCAGGCACACCGCTGCGTCAACACTTCCTTAAGCGGGACACTGTTTTTTTCGGTCTGTTGGTGTATTCGGGAAGTAGTGCATATCGATTCCCGAGTGCACGCAGCGAACTAGAGCCATCTCACACACACTGGAGGGCAACATGGCTAAGAAGGCAAAGAAGGCGAAGAAGGCGAAGTCGGCAGTTAAGAAGACTGCGAAGAAGACCCGCAAGGTCGCCAAGAAGAAGAAGTAAGCTTCTCACCTCGAGAGGCTTGCCGGCGGCTTGACGCCGGCACGTCGCGAGGGCCGGACGGATTGCTGAGAGGCACGTCCTTCCAAAAGCCCTGGTCGACGAAAGAGGGTGTCGGCGAGACATCAGGTCAAACGGCTGGATCGAATTTCGGAGAGGGCCCCTTTCCAAAACCGATCCGGCAGAAGAAACGAGATTTCTTCGTTCGGTGCGGAGCCCGCTTGGTTCCGCAATTTCACCGGCGCCAATGCCGCGTTGAAATCTGGCCCTGACGTGTTCGCCGACCCCCTCGTTCCGGCAGTTCGCGCAGCCCGCGCCCCCGGCACCCGTTTTCCGACATCCCGTCCATTATCGTCGCTTCGTCTGACCGCGCTTGCGCGTGTTGACCACGCCATCGGCCTGTGGTCGTGGACCGCCAGCCGGCCCAAGCGGTCCTTCCGTCAGCCCCGAGACCGATCGCCCGCGATGCCGGGCACGACATCGATCGCGCCATGCCGGCATTGTCCGCGATGGTTATCGTCTTCCCAAAAGCAAGGGTAAACCGGCGTTCACGAATGCAGAGAAGTGCCTGCGGCACAGGCACTTCTGCGATTCCAGCGATCGCGCCGCAGGCAGCCGATTTACATCCCGTTCATCGCGATACTTAAACCGCTCTTCAAATTTGCCGGGTCATATTCATCCCAACAAGCCGGCAAACGGCGAGCACATGATCCAGCGGATCGTGCAGGGGACTTCAAGGCGTTTTGACAGTGGACGGGGGCCGCGCTCGGGGGAGGGCGGCAACAACAAAAAGGGGAGTTAGACCATGTTTCAGGGTTTCATCGATCAGGACAGCGCCATTCCGGTTGCGGCGACCGCGATCCAGGACGTGCTGTTCGAGCGCGGCCTGTACTGGGCGAGCGGCCGCTCCGGCGTGGTCAACCTCGTCGCGGCGCACAAATGGTTCAACCTGGCGGCGTTGAAGGGACGCGTCGAGGCGATCGCGCTGCGCCGTGAAGTCGCCGAGCAGATGTCGGATAGCGAGATCGCCGTTGCCCAGCGCGAAGCCCGCGCCTGGATGACGACGAACTGACGCGATCGCCCGCTGCGCGGGCACTCAACAGTCGCGCGGTGCCCGAGGGCGCCGCCCCAAGAATCCTTCAGGCCTTTGGCTGCGCGCGATCGGCGCGTAACGGTTGCCAGATGGTGATGTCGCGATCTTCCGCGAGCAGCGCAGGCAATGCCTCGTGCCAGGCCCGTCGATAGGGCCGGTGAAGCTGCACGTTCACGACGTCGTCGTGATTGTCCCAGGTCTCGTAGAGCATGAAACGGCTATCAGATGCCGGATCTTGATGCAGCATCGCTTCCCGGAACATGGGCTCCGAGCGCATCGCATCGAGCACGCCTTCGAGAAGCGCAAGGAAGCGCTCCCGCCGATCCTGCAAGACATTGAACTTGATCAGATAAGTAACAGCCATCGCGATTGATTTCCCTCACGGCTCGCAGCCACGAGGCAATGATGCGCGCGGCCGCCAACCGGATCGATTACCTCTGAGGTCATTGGGGGCCTTTGCCGCCCGGTGCGGCGATCGGCGATGCGGTTCGCATCGTGGCCCTTGCGATGACGGCGGCGACGAGATTGGCGGCTGCGCTGATCGCGATCGGAATCACATAGCTGTGGCTGATGTCGAACACGAAGCCTGCCGCGCTCGGTCCCAGCAGCGTGCCGACGGCGACGCTGGTGTAGAGGATGCCGATGATGCCGCTGACATGGCGGCCGCCGAAATGGTCGGTGACGACGGCAGGCAGGATCGCGACCCAACCGCCATAGAACAGGCCGAACAGCAGCGCGAATGATATCAGCGACCAGAATCCGCCGGCGATCGCCCATATCGCCAGTGATATGGCCATCCCGACATACATCGCGACCAGGAACGCATCGCGACCGACGCGGTCGGCGATGCCGCCGAGGAAGAAGCGTCCGGCGGTCGAGCCGACGCCGATCATGCCGAGCAGCAGCACTGCGAGGCCGGACGCCACCTGATGGTCGAGCGCGAACGGCACCAGATGCACGAAAGGCACGAACACGCCGAATGCGCTGATCAGGCACGCCGCATAGAGGCCAATGAAGCGGGGCGTGCGCACGGCATCGCCGACCGCGACGCCGCGGCGGGCCGGTGAGCTCGTGACGGCCTCGAGCGGATCGCCGTCCGGGCCGGTGCCGTGCCTGCGCGGATCGTCGGCGATCAGCAGCGCTGCGCCGATGCCGGTGACCGCCGCCACGATGCCGAGCACGACATAGGCGTCGCGCCAGCCGAGGCTTGCGATCAGCCAGGTCGCGAGCGGCGGCATCACCAGCGTCCCGACGCCGATCCCGCTTACCGCGAGCCCCGAGACGAAGCCGCGCCGCCGGACGAACCAGCGCTGCACTGCGCCGAGCGTCGGCACATAGGCGCAGCCGACGCCGGCGCCGATGCCGATGCTGTAGGCGGCATAGACCTGCATGATGGTCCGGGCGCGGCCGGCCAGCAGCAGGCCGACGCCGATCAGCACCATGCCAAACGCCGCGAGATTGCGCGCGCCCCAACGATCGGCCAGTGGGCCCGAGATCACGCCGAGGCCGAAATAGAGGAAGCCCGCAAAGGAGAACACCAGCGACACCGCGCCGCGCGAGGCGCCGAACTCGTGCTGCAGCGACTCCACGAACGACGAGAAAGTGTAGGCGCTGCCGAAGCCGATGAAGGTGATGACGAAGGCGGCCGCGACGACGAACCAGCCGTAGAACGGCCTCGCTCTGGTTTGCTCGATGATCATGGTGGCATTCCCTGTGATTGGTCCGATCAGCGGTTGGCAGCGGGCGCCGATGCGGTGAGCAGCATCTGGGTGCAGCGGAACAGCGCGATGGTCTTCCCCGTGACCTCGCTGCGGACCACGGCGTCCCAAACCTGTGTCGTGCGCCCGGCATGCACGAGCCGCGCCTCACAGCTCACGCCGCCTTCGCGCGCGGTGCCGATGAAGTTGGTCTTCAGCTCGGAGGTGGCGAAGCCGCTTGCGCCTTCCGGCAACGAAGCGAGACAGCCGAAGCCGCAGGCGGAGTCTGCCAAGGCGACGATGCTCGCGCCGTGCAGCGGTCCATGAGGGGAGAAGTGTTTTGTCCCGATGTCGAAGCGGCCGCGCACAAAACTCTGCTCGACTTCAATCCATTGAAAGGCCAGCTCGCCGGGCAGGCTTCCGGCTTGGGTGGCGTTGATCCGATCGACCGTCGCTGTCATGCCGTGGCCTCCTCGGAAGTGGTTGCCGCCAAAACAACCGGATGCCGTCGATGCCATGTCGTTGAGTCCTGGAAGGCACAGCCCGCACGTAGCAGGGCCGTCTCCTGGAAGTGGCCGGCCACCAATTGCAGTCCGATCGGCATGCCCTCGCGCATTACACCGCCCGGGAAGGACAGCGTCGGGTGGCCGCTCATGTCGAACGGACACGCATAGCGCTGCAGCTTGGCAATGAGGTCGGGCTGCTCTCCCAGGGTGGCGATCTTTGCCAGTGTCAGGGGCGCGAACGGTTGGATCGGCGTCAGGATCACGTCGATGGTCTGAAAGAGCGCCTCGACCTGTCCGCGGAACGCTGCACGCCGCAACAGGATCTTCTGATACTCCACCCCCGAGATGGAGGCGCCGGTCTTGATCACCGATGACAGGATTGGGCCGTAGAGGTCCTTGTGTGCGGCGTAATCGGCCTCGTGGGCGACGGCGGCTTCCACCGCGCAATTCGGCACCCAATCGGCGATGATCTGCGTAACGTCCGGAAACGTAATCTCGACGATGTCGGCGCCGAGCTGAGCGAACACCGCGATCGCAGTGGAAAGCGCGGATTGCGTCTCCATGTCGACGTCAATCGCATTCCATTGCGGGTCGATGCCGATACGCAGCCGGTCTGCGCCGGCCTCTGCGGCCGCAAGATAGTCCGGTACGGGAAGATGACTGGCTGTCGGATCGCTCGGGTCGCTTCCAGAGATAACTGCGAGGATCGCCCCGTTGTCGGCCGCACTGCGCGCGATGGTGCCGACATGATCGAGCGAAGCCGCCAACTCGAACACGCCATGGCGGCTCACGCGTCCCCAGGTCGGCTTCAGACCGGTAACGCCGTTTGCCGCGGAGGGCCATCGAATGGAGCCGCCGGTATCAGACGCGATCGAGCCGAAGCAAAGCCCTGCCGCAGTGGCAACGGCTGAACCGCTCGACGAAATCCCGGTCCAATAATCGGAGTTCCACGGGTTGACTGCCGGCGTGATCGAGGGGTGGTAATCCGAATACGCGCCTTCGGTGAGTTGGGTCTTGCCGATCAGGATCGCGCCGGCTTCCTTCAGGCGTCGAACGACCGTGGCGTCTTGCGTCGGGACGAAGTCGCGACACACCAGCGTTCCTGCCGCCGTCGCCACACCTTCGGTCCAGCACAGATCCTTGACCGCGATGGGGACGCCATGGAGCGGTCCCCGATCATGTCCGTTCGCGATCTCTCGATCGGCGGCGTCGGCTTGCGCAAGCGCGCTTTCCTCGAGCACGTACACAAAGGCACCTAAGCGCTGGTCCAGCGTCGCGATGCGTTGGAGCTGTTGTTCGGTCACGGCGCGCGAGGAGATGGACCCGCTTTTGATCTGCGTTCCCGTTTCGATCAGACCGTGAAAGGCGAAGCCGTCCGGGTGGTCGAGCATTGTCTCATTCCATCGCGTTCAATCAGATAGAAAATCTAATCTAGGCTACGTGTTGGGTTGCGTTGACGTTCAGGCTGTTTGCGAAATATGATGCTGAAATGCCGCCGTAACAAACCAGAATTGCTGGCCAATTCAGATTAGAAAATCTAAATCATGGAGCAGAAGCTTCCGCCTTTGAATGCCCTGAAGGCCTTCGAGTCCGCGGCCCGCCATCTCTCGGTGAAGCTCGCGGCCGAGGAGCTTTGCGTCACGCCGGGCGCCGTGAGCCAGATGCTGAAGACGCTCGAGGCGCATCTCGGTGTGAAGTTGTTCGAGCGCGTGCCACGCGGCATCTATCTCACCGATGCCGGCCGCGACTATCTGCCGTCGGTGCGCAATGCGTTTCGTCAGATCGCTGAGGCCTCGCGCCGTGTCGCGGCATCGGCCGACGTCGGCACGTTGACTGTGAGCGTCACGCCGTTCTTCGCATCGGCCTGGCTGGTGCCGCGCATGGCGTCGTTTCAGCGCGCGCATCCCGAGGTCGATCTGCAGATCATCACGAGCAACACGCTGGTGGATTTTTCCCGCAGCGGCATCGACGTCGCGGTGCGCCACGGTCTCGGCCGCTACCCGGGCCTGCGCAGCGACCGCGTCGTCACGGTCGAGATGGTGGCGATCGCGGCGCCAGAGCTGCTGGCGCGCCTCGGTCGCCCGAAGGCACCAGCCGATCTCGCGCGCTGGCCGCAGGTGCACGATGCCGATCGCAAGGGATGGAGCCTGTGGTTTCAGAGCCAGGGCGTCGAAGAGGTGCGCGCGCCGCGCGGGCCGTCGTTCGACGATTCAAGCCTGTTGCTGAAGGCCGTGCTGTCGGGGCAGGGCGCAGGCCTGCTGCCGGCGGCGATGGTCGAGCAGGAATTGCGCAGCGGACGGTTGGTTCAACTGCTCGACACCGTGCATATGGAGGAGTTCGCCTATTATCTCGTCTGTCCCGACAACAGGCAGGGGCTGCCGAAGATCGCAGCGTTCAGGGAGTGGATGTTGGAGGCGGCTACGCAGGCGGCGCCAGCGAAATAGCGGAAAGCCACAGGCTGCGATCAACCCGGCGCGGGCAGGAGGCGGGTCTCGATCGGCAACTCAGCGGCGCGCTCGGCACGTGCTGTGAAATAGTCCCAGGCCTTCTCGTGGCCGAAATAGACGAAGGGTCCGAGGATGAAGCCGCTGGCCGAGAGGATCGCCGCTTCGGTGACGTTGCGCACCACCACATAGTTGGTGGTGAAGTCGACCACAGTTGCGATGGTTCGGTAGGTGATGGTCTTGGCCAGTGCGCGGCTGATCTTGATGCCGCCGACCTCGATGCCGCTGTCATCGGCGGATTGGGCGTCCGCTGCGGGCGAGGCGAGCGCGGAGGACCTGAAGTAATTCCAGGCGGTTTCGTGGACGAGATAGAAGAGGGGGCCAGCCACCAGGTTGAAGGAAGACAGACCAGCCGCGGTGCCGAGTTCGCCAATCACCAGATAGTTGGTGGTGAAGTCGAGGCTCGTGACGATGATCCGGAACGTGATGGTCTTGGCGACGGTTCGCCCGAGCACGAGCTTCGGCAGCAGCGCGCGCGGCAGGCTCACGGGCAACTGGCGCAGAAGAGAGGCTGCGGGCGCCGTCGCGCGACGCGACGCCGTCGCAGATTTTCGCTTCCGGCGCCGCAGGCCCGGCACGTAGCTCGGTGCGAGCACCGCCGCGCCGCCGATCAGCAGCCCCGGAACGAGCGCCACCTCGATCAGCGCGGCTCCCGCGATGATCGCCAGTCCGACCGTCACATATTGCTTCATGGCCTGGCTCCTCGGCGGCTCCGAAACAGCGACGATAGCCATGTTGCGTGCAGGAAAGATGTCGCAGTTCGGCCTGGCGGCGCCGATGCAGCAGACCGTGCCTTGCCCCGACGGAAGGTGATTTGAAACATTTTGGCGGAGAGGGAGGGATTCGAACCCTCGATACAGCTTGAGACCGTATGACGCTTTAGCAAAGCGTTGCCTTCAGCCACTCGGCCACCTCTCCGGTGCGAGCCTTATGCATCGATTTTGTCGGCACGGTCAATTTGGAAGGGCGTGTTTGTGCTCGATTATTCTCAGCCATGCTGCGGTGGTGGGGGTCCATCACAACGGCATGCTCTCGGACTGAGAAAGAACGGACGTGGAACGAGATCCCCCGGCACATCACCGCAGGGACGGTTCGGCGCGCGCAGCCGTCTTGGATTGGCTCAAGATATTGATTGAATTCGGATAAATCGTGCCGTGCCGGATTACTCGACGCTGCCGCCGCGGCGCAGATCGGCCTCGATCTGCAATTTGGTGCCGCCGCCGAAGCGGGCGCGGTAGACCTGCAGGTTCTCCATGATGCGCTGGACGTAGTTCCGCGTCTCCGAGAACGGAATCAGCTCGACCCAGTCGACGGCGTCGACCTTGGGATCGCGCGGATCGCCGTAGCGCTCGATCCACTTCTTCACGCTGCCGCGGCCGGCATTGTAGGCGGCGAAGGTGAGGATGTAGGAGCCGCGATAGTCCTCGAGCAGGCCGCCGAGCTCGGCCGCGCCGAGGGTCGCGTTGTAGACCGGATCGGTCTTCATCCGGCTGAGGTCGAAGCCGATGCCGGCGCGCTTGCAGACATAGCGGCCGGCTTCCGGCGTTACCTGCATCAGGCCGTAGGCCTGGGCCGGCGACACCACCGCCGGATTGAACGCGCTCTCCTGGCGGGCGATGGCGTAGACGATGCTCGGCTCGACCTCGGGCCCGACCTGGCGGAACGAGGGAATGCCGTTGACCGGGTAGGCGTAGTGGTCGAACGGCAGACCGCGATTGAGCGCGGCCTTGCCCATCAGGAGCATGCCGCGGGCATCGCCGGCGCGCGCGGTCAATTCGCCGAGGCCGGCCAGCGCTTCGGGATCGCCATTGTCGCCCATGTCGGCGAGGATCGGGATCGCCAGCTCGCGCTCGCCGAGCTCGTAGAGCAGCGTGGTGGCGCGGACGATCTCGAGCCGCTCGGCGCTGCGGCCGCGCGGCGCGCCGTTCAATTCGATCTGCGGCAGGCCGAGTTTGGCGCGCGCGAGCTGGCCGTAATAGCTGGTGGATTGCTCGGCCGCGCGCGAATAGGCGGCGCGCGCCTCCTGGCTGCGGCCGGCGGCTTCCGCGGCGCGGCCCTGCCAGTAGCCGGCCCGCGCCAGCGCCGTCGGGTTGGCGCTGCCGACGCCGATCCGCGCGAAGTGCTGCGCGGCCAATGCGGGGTCGTTGAGGAAGCGCAGCGCGATCCAGCCCGAGGTGAATTCCTGCTCGGTCTTGTAGATGTCGCGGGCCGGCAGCGCCGCGTCGCGGGCGATCAGATAGGCGGTGCGGAATTCGTTGACGTCGATCATCTTGCGCGCGAGCAGCCGGCGCTCGACCCACCATTCGTCGACGTTGAAGATCCGGGCCGGCTCGCGCGGCGCGCCCAGCATCAGCTGCGCGGCCTCGGCAAATTTCTCCTCGCGGCGGAGCAGCTGGATCTTGGCGAACAGATAGCCGGTGTCGCCGGAGAGCTCGCGCGGCACGGCCTCCAGCAGCGCGCGCAGGTTTCCGCCCTTGCGGTTGGCGGCGATGCGCGCCCTGGCCAGCGCGACATAGCCGGAGCCGAGCCGCTTGGCCTCACGCAGCCCTGCGGCCTCATTGTCGGTGCCGTAGAGCATCGCGTCCATGCGCGCCTTGTGGTCGCCGCCGGACAGGAACGATCCGAACAGATCGAGCGCGGTGTTCTCGGTGTCCTCGCTCATTCCGTCATTGCGCCAGGCCTCACGCACGAGACGCTCGGCATTGCCGCGGTCGCCGCGCGCGATCATCGCCTTCGCCAGCGCGAAGCGGCCCTTGGCGGAGACCGGCGATTCATTCTGGAACCAGGCCCAGACGGCGGAGTCGTCGCGCTTGTCATCCCACAGCGAAGCCTCGATGCGGCGGCGCAGGAAGGTCTGCGACGGCCAGCTCGGATTGGCGTCGAGGAAGGCGCGGTACCGCTCGACCGAGGCGCCATTGTCCTCGCTGCGCAGGATCAGCCATTCGGCGAGCTTGCGCGCCACCGGATCGGAGATCGAGGCCTCGGCCTCGGTGGCATCCGAAGCCTTGCGCTTGCGCAGGAGCTCGATGACGTTCTCCAGCGCATCCTTGTCGGCTTGCGAGGTCGACGAGGTCGCTGCCACCGCGGCAGGCGTGATCGGCTTGCGCACTGCCGGTGCAGCATGCTGGCGGGTCGCGGGGACCAGTGCGGGTGCGACGGTGCTCACGGCGGCTGGCTTGTGCGGCAAGGCTCCGGTCGCGACGGGCGCAGCGGTTTTGGATGAGGTCGTCTTGCCGGTCTTCGCGGCGGTCGTCTTGGTGCTGTCAGCCTTGGCGTTACCAGTCCTGGAACTTTCAGGCTTGACGGCGCCAGCCTTGGAAACGCCAGCCTTGGAAGCGCTCGTCTTGTCAGCACTCGTCTTGGAAGACGTTGTCTTTGCGGCGTCGGATCTGGCAGCGCTGCCCTTGGTCTCGCTCGCCTTCGCAGATGTGCTCTTGGGAGCAGCGTGCTTGGCCGCGGTCGTCTTGGCGGTGGCCTTGGCAGCCGCGCTTTCGGCTGCGGGCTTCGCTGCTGGAGCATCCTCCGCCGCCCGGGCACCGGCCGTGATCGCGGCGAATCCGACCACCAGCGCCAGGCTGGTCGCCAGTGCGGTCGATCGCAATGTGCCTGCGCGGCTGAAAGGGATCACGGAGGTCCTCTGCGGCGCCGAATCATCTGGTCATCAGGGCCATCAGTTCTTATTTGATTGAATATGTGCACAAAATGCTAAAAAGGCGTCGCCGGCCTGCGGCTCTTTGCGCCAGCACCGCGGCAAAATCGCGGCTGGACCGAAATCGGGGCCGGGATAGGTACGATGCGGCCCTTTCGCCGCCGGGCCAGACCCGGTATGAATCGCCTTTGGTGGCATTTTTCCGCGGTATGGGGCCGCTGGCGCGAACGGAAGCACGCCAACAGAAGCACGCCAATATCCGGGTCGAGCGACCTAGCACGAAGCCTGAAGCGTTTGGAGGAAGTCCATGGCAGCCAAGACAAAATTCCGGGGGTCATTCACTGCCTTGGTGACGCCCTTCAAGAACGGCTCGGTGGATGAGGCCGCGTTCCGCAGCCTCGTGAACTGGCAGATCAGCGAGGGCACGCACGGCCTGGTGCCGGTCGGCACCACTGGCGAGAGCCCGACGCTGAGCCATGACGAGCACAAGCGCGTCGTCGAGTGGTGCATCGCCGAGGCCAACGGCCGGGTGCCCGTGATCGCCGGCGCCGGCTCGAACTCGACCAAGGAAGCGATCGAGCTCGCCGAGCATGCCGAGCAGGCGGGCGCCACCGCGGTGCTGGTGGTGACGCCATATTACAACAAGCCGACCCAGGAAGGCCTCTACCAGCACTTCAAGGCGATCAACGATGCGATCGGCATTCCGATCATCATCTACAACATCCCGCCGCGCTCGGTGATCGACATGTCGGTCGACACCATGAAGCGGCTGTTCGAGCTGAAGAACATTGCCGGCGTCAAGGATGCGACCGCGAGCATGGTGCGGGTCTCGCAGCAGCGCGCCGCGATGGGCGAGGACTTCAACCAGCTGTCGGGCGAAGACGCGACGATCCTGGGCTACATGGCGCATGGCGGCCATGGCTGCATCTCGGTGACCTCGAACGTCGCGCCCCGGCTGTGCTCGGAGTTCCAGGCCGCCTGGCAGAAGGGCGACGCCACGGCCGCGCTCGCGATCCACGACAAGCTGATGCCGTTGCACACCAATCTCTTCATCGAGAGCAATCCGGCGCCGGTGAAATATGCGATGTCGCTGCTCGGCAAGCTGGACGAGAAGCTGCGGCTGCCGATGGTGCCGGTCGCGGAATCGACCCGTGCCGCGGTACGCAGCGCCATGGTCCATGCTGGGCTGATCAACTGAGATCCGGGGATTCGCGCCGGGCAGTCCGGTGCGTGACGTCGAAGGAAGGGGACAGGTATGCTGAAGGATTTCCGCGAATTCGCCATGAAAGGCAATGTCGTCGACCTCGCCGTCGCGGTCATTATCGGCGCCGCCTTCGGCGCCATCGTGACTTCGATGGTCAACGACATCATCATGCCGATCGTTGGCGCAGTCACCGGCGGCCTTGATTTCTCCAACTACTTCGTCGGCCTCAAGCATGGGGTGGACGCGACTAACCTCGCCGACGCCAAGAAGCAGGGGGCGGTGCTGGCCTATGGCAGCTTCCTCACCCTGGTCGTGAACTTTATCATCGTCGCCTTCGTGCTGTTCATGGTCGTTCGCACCATGAACAAGTTCAAGCGCAAGGAAGCAGCCGCGCCCGCCGAGCCTCCGAAGCCGTCGGCCGAGGTCGTGCTGCTGACGGAAATCCGCGACCTCCTCAAGAAGAGCTAAAGTGGCCGACAAGAACGAACGCCCGATCAAGGTTGTCGCTGAAAACCGGAAGGCCCGCTTCAACTACGCCATCGAGGACACCATCGAGGCCGGCATTTCGCTGACCGGCACCGAGGTCAAATCGATCCGCAACGGCAAGAGCACGATCGCGGAATCCTATGCGGATTCCAAGAACGGCGAGATTTGGCTAATCAACGCCAATATCCCGGAATATCTGCAGGCCAACCGCTTCAACCACGAGCCGAAGCGGCCGCGGAAACTGCTGCTGCATCGCAAGCAGATCAACAAGCTGCTCGGCGCCGTCGACCGCGAGGGCATGACGCTCATTCCGCTAAAGCTGTATTTCAACGAGCGCGGCCGTGCCAAGCTGCTGCTCGCGGTCGCCAAGGGCAAGAAGCTGCACGACAAGCGCGAGACCGAGAAGAAGCGCGACTGGAGCCGCGAGAAGGGCCGCCTGATGCGGGCGCGGGGATAGCCGCGAACAGGGGAGATCGTAGGATGGGTTGAGCGAAACGATACCCATCATCTGGCCGCACGCGCAAGATCCGATGGGTATCGCTTCGCTCCACCCATCCTACGGCACCGGAGCACGACATGACTCAATCGAGCCTGACTGACGTCGACTGGAGCAAGATCCCGGCGCCGCAAGACGATGGCGCCGCAGCGCATCTGGCCGGTCTGCCGCTCCCGCCGGTCAGCCTGCGCGCCACCAACGACACCTCGGTGATGCTGTCGGCGCTGGCAGGGCGCACGGTGGTGTTCGGCTATCCCCGAACCGGCGAGCCCGGCAAGATCGGGCTGGTCGAGGACTGGGACATGATCCCCGGCGCACGCGGCTGCACGCCGCAGACCTGCGCGTTCCGCGACCTGTTCGCCGAGCTGAAGGGGGCGGGTGCGGCCAACGTGTTCGGCCTGTCGACCCAGAGCAATGCATACCAGACCGAGATGGCCTCACGGCTGCATCTGCCGTTCCCGGTGCTGTCGGACGAGGAGCTTCAGCTGACGCAGGCGTTGCAGCTGCCGACGATGTCGGTCGCGGGGCTGACGCTGATCAAGCGGCTCGCGCTGATCATCGACGACGGGCGCATCACGCATGTGTTCTATCCGGTGTTCCCGCCCGACCGGAACGCAGGCGATGTCCTGGCGTGGCTGAGGGACAACCAAAGATAGCGGGCGTGGTAGGTCGTAGGGTGGGCAAAGCGAAGCGTGCCCACCATCACGAGCACAATGCGGAGGGTGGGCACGTCGCTTACGCTCCTTTGCCCACCCTACGACACTAACCGAGATCCTTCCGTACATGCGCGAACACCGCGCGGAACATGTCGGTCGTCAGCACGCCCGTATTCGTGTTGTAGCGCGAGCAGTGATAGCTGTCGTAGAGCCTGTATTTGTCGACGCTATGCACGGCACCGTGCTTAAAGGGCGCGGCAGCCAGGCGATGCCCCAATGCCTTCAATGTTGATTCGTGGGCGATGCGACCGAGCAGCACGATCGCGCGTACCTTCGGCATTGCGGCGATCGTTGCACTGAGAAACTGCCGGCAGGTGTTGATCTCGGCCGGCAGCGGCTTGTTCTGCGGCGGCACGCAGCGCACCGCATTGCTGATCCGGCTGTCGACCAGCTTGAGGCCGTCGTCCGGCCGTGCCTGATAGACGCCGCTGGCGAAGCCATATTCGAGCAACGTCGCATACAGCAAATCACCGGCGTAATCGCCGGTGAAGGGACGGCCGGTGCGGTTGGCGCCTTGCATGCCAGGCGCAAGGCCGACGATCAGCAGCCGCGCGTTCGGATCGCCGAACGACTCCACCGGCGCGTTGAACCAGTCCGGCTGGCGCGCGCGGGTCTGCGCACGAAACTCGGCCAGCCTTGGACAGAGCTGACAGTTGCTGTCGGGACGGGTGGCGGCGGTGACGAGATTACTCGTCGAAATCGTCATCGGCGGCCCGGGACGCCACGGTGGTGGGCGCGCGCTGCAGGAATTGCGGCGAGTGGTGCCGCGGTTCACGCGGCTCGCGCGGCGCCGGACGCTCGGAAGGATCGCGGCCGAGCTTGGATTGCAGCTCGACGAGGTCGGTGAAGACATCGGCCTGGCGGCGCAGTTCGTCGGCGATCATCGGCGGCTGGCTGGCGATGGTGGAGATCACGGTGACGCGGACGCCGCGGCGCTGCACGGCTTCCACCAGCGAGCGGAAGTCACCGTCGCCGGAGAACAGGATCATCTGGTCGATATGCTCAGCCAGTTCCATGGCATCGACGGCAAGCTCGATATCCATGTTGCCCTTCACCTTGCGGCGGCCGCTGGCGTCGATGAATTCCTTGGTGGCCTTGGTGACGACGGTGTAGCCGTTGTAGTCGAGCCAGTCGATCAGCGGACGGATCGACGAGTACTCCTGATCCTCGATGATCGCCGTGTAGTAGAACGCGCGCAGCAGCGTGCCGCGGCCCTGGAATTCCTTGAGAAGGCGCTTGTAGTCGATGTCGAAGCCCAGCGTCTTTGCGGTTGCGTAAAGATTGGCTCCGTCGATGAAGAGCGCGATCTTGTTGGAAACAGGTGACGACATCAAAGGGTTCTCGCGTGGTTGTTAGTGTTCTTAGCGCAGCGGCAACCGACCGCGCGCAATTTTCTGCGTTGCTGTCTAAAGTTCGGTGAATCTTCCCCACGACAGTCACCAACGCAATTATGGTGAGGCGAGGGCAAAAAGCCTAGACTTTTGACATTGCAATGAGAGATTTACTTGTCTGACGCGGCAACCAGGCCAGTATAGCCAGACGCTCCGGCCATTCTGGCCCCGGCGCACCGGGTTATCAGAGCCTGTTCGGAAGGCAAATCACAAATTTTGCCTTGCGAAACGGGTGCCAGCCCTATAACTAACCCTCATAACCAACATGTTCGGTCCCTTTTACCACGGAGCGCCTCGAGATGGCTCGCGTCACCGTCGAAGATTGCATTGATAAGGTCGATAATCGTTTCGACCTCGTCCTGCTCGCAGCACATCGCGCCCGGATGATCTCGTCTGGCTCTCAACTCACGGTTGATCGCGACAACGACAAGAATCCGGTCGTTTCGTTGCGGGAGATTGCCGACTCCACGATCTCGCCGGAAGATCTGCGCGAGGAACTGGTGCACTCGCTGCAGAAGTTCGTCGAGGTCGACGAGCCCGAGCCGGACACGGTGCCGCTGATCGGTTCCGCCGGCGCCAGCGTCGATGCCGACGACACCGAGGTCGCGCCCGAGCGGATGACCGAGGAAGAGCTGCTGAAGGGCCTTGAGGGGCTGGCGCCCCCGGAGGAGCAGCCCGAGGAAGACGAGTAAGCCTCGCTTCCCAGCTCATCATTTCGGACAGATTTGCCAGAAGGCCCGGACATCGCTCCGGGCCTTTGCTTTTGTTGACAATTTTGCAGTTACGATGCGTCCTATGGGGACGCGGGAAATTGAACGTTTCCGGCTCCCGCGCGGGGTGCTGCTTGATTGGAAAGCACACTAGATTGAGAAAGGGAGGGCCGTTCGGCCCCGTGAGAGGCATCTAGTCCATGGCGTATCGACGCCGCAGCTCCAGCCAGATGCAGGCTGCGACCGAGACGGTCGCGGTGGCACCGGCCTCGTCCACCGGTGAGAAGCCGGCGCGGCCGCGGGCGCGAATGATGCGACAATATGACCTCGTCGAGCGCGTGCGCTCCTATAACCCCGACACCAACGAAGACCTGCTCAATCGCGCCTACGTCTACGCGATGAAGGCGCACGGCACCCAGACGCGCGCGTCCGGCGATCCCTATTTCTCGCATCCGCTCGAGGTCGCCGCGATCCTCACCAACCTCAAGCTCGACGACGCCACGATCGTCGCGGCCCTGCTGCACGACACGATCGAGGATACCGAGGCGACGCGGGCCGAGATCGACAACGTCTTCGGCCACGAGATCGGCGCGCTGGTCGAGGGCCTGACCAAGCTGAAGCGGCTGGAGCTGGTGTCGCGCGAGGCCAAGCAGGCCGAGAATTTACGCAAGCTGCTGCTGGCGATCGCCGACGACGTCCGCGTGCTCCTGATCAAGCTCGCCGACCGCCTGCACAACATGCGGACCATGGAGTTCATGCCGCCGGCGTCGCGCCGCCGCATCGCCGACGAGACGCTCGACATCTATGCGCCGCTCGCCGGCCGCATGGGCATGCAGGAAATGCGCGAGGAGCTCGAGGACCTCTCGTTCTTCGTGCTCGATCCGGAGGCCTATGCGGTGGTCAAGCAGCGCCTCGATGCGCTGGCCGACCGCAACCGCAATCTGATCGGCGAGATCGAAACCCAACTCTCGAAGAACTTGCAGAAGAACGGCATCACGGCGCGGGTGTTCGGCCGCCGCAAGCAGCCTTTTTCGATCTGGACCAAGATGGAGCGCAAATCGGTCGGCTTCGAGCAGCTGTCCGACATCTACGGCTTCCGCATCGTCCTCGACGATGTCGGTGCATGCTACCGTGCATTGGGCATCGTGCACACCACCTGGCCGGTGGTGCCGGGCCGCTTCAAGGACTACATCTCGACGCCGAAACAGAACGACTACCGTTCGATCCACACCACCGTGATTGGACCGGGCAAGCAGCGCGTCGAGCTGCAGATCCGCACCGAGGAGATGAACCAGATCGCCGAGTTCGGCATCGCGGCGCACGCGTTCTACAAGGAAGGCATGGGCTCGCCGAACGAGCGGTTGAAGCACGAATCCAACGCCTTCGCCTGGCTGCGCCACACCATCGGCATCCTCTCGGAGAGCGCCAACCCGGAAGAATTTCTCGAGCACACCAAGCTCGAGCTGTTCCACGACCAGGTGTTCTGCTTCACGCCGAAGGGCAAGCTGATCGCGCTGCCGCGCAAGGCCAATGTGATCGACTTCGCCTATGCGGTGCACACCGCCGTCGGCCACAGCGCAGTCGGCTGCAAGATCAACGGCAAGTTCGCGCCGCTGTCGTCCGAGCTGCAGAACGGTGACGAGGTCGAGGTCATCACCTCCAAGGCGCAATCGGCGCCGCCCTCGGCATGGGAGGTCCTCGCCGTCACCGGCAAGGCGCGCGCGGCGATCCGGCGCGCCACCCGCGACGCCGTGCGCGACCAATATGCCGGCCTCGGCCGCCGCATCGTCGACCGCCTGTTTGCCCGCGCCAAGATCGAATATGCCGACGACAAGCTGAAGGGCGCGCTGCCGCGGCTGGCGCGCACCTCGATCGAAGATGTGATGGCGTCGGTCGGGCGCGGCGAGATCAAGGCCTCCGACGTCGCGCGCGCGATGTATCCCGACTACAAGGAAGAGCGGCTGGTGCGCTATGGCGCCAAGAAGGGGCTCGTCGCCAAGCTGAAGACGCAGGCGACGCCGCACCCGGCGCGTGCCGCTTCGGTGATCCCGGTGCGCGGCATCAATTCCGACCTGCCAGTGAAGTTCGCGCCGAACGGCGGCGCGGTGCCCGGCGATCGCATCGTCGGCATCGTGACGCCGGGCGAGGGCATCACGATCTATCCGATCCAGTCGCCGGCGCTGAAGGATTTCGAGGAAGAGCCGGAGCGCTGGCTCGACGTGCGCTGGGACATCGACGAGACCATGCCGCAGCGCTTCCCGGCGCGCATCCTGGTCCACAATGTCAACGAGCCCGGCAGCCTTGCGCAGATCGCCACCGTGATCGCCGAGCACGACGGCAATATCGACAACATCCACATGTCGCGCCAGTCGCCCGATTTCACCGAGCTGACCATCGATCTCGAGGTCTATGACCTCAAGCATCTCAGCGCTATCATCGCGCAGTTGCGCGCCAAGGCCGTGGTCGCACGGGTCGAGCGCGTCAATGGGTGAACTTTTGTCGTTGCCGGGCTTGAGCCGGCAATTCAGTCTTCAAGAGAAATGAAAATGCCAAAAGCTGCTCCGCTGCGCCTCGGCGTCAATGTCGATCATGTCGCGACCCTGCGCAATGCGCGCGGCGGGGCGCGGCCCGATCCGGTGCGGCTGGCGCTGGCCGCGATCGCGGCGGGGGCCGACGGCATCACCGCGCATCTGCGCGAGGATCGCCGCCATATCCGTGACGAGGACATGGCGCGGCTGAAGGCCGAGATCTCGAAGCCCCTGAATTTCGAGATGGCGGCGACCGACGACATGCTGCGGATCTCGCTCAAGACCAAGCCGCACGCGGTCTGCCTGGTGCCGGAGCGGCGCCAGGAGCTCACCACCGAAGGCGGCCTCGACGTCGTCGGCCAGCACAATGCGCTGGCGCCGTTCATCGCGAAGCTGAGCGATGCCGGCATCAGGGTGTCGCTGTTCATCGCCGCCGATCCCAGGCAGATCGAGATGGCCGCCAAGCTCAAGGCGCCGGTGATCGAGCTTCACACCGGCGGCTGGTGCGATGCCGTGGTCGACAGCCACAAGGACAAGGCCGACGCCGAATGGACGCGCATTGTCGAGGGCACGAAGCTCGCGCATGCCGCGGGTCTCGAGGTTCATGCCGGCCACGGCCTCGACTACGAGACCGCTGAGGTGATCTCCGCGCTGCCGGATATCCGCGAGCTCAATATCGGCTACTTCATGATGGGCGAGGCGCTGTTCGTCGGCATCGCCGAGACCGTGCGTGCGATGCGCGCGGCGATGGAGCGCGGTCGCGCCAAGGCTGAAGGCCTGGGCCGCGCATGATCATCGGCATCGGCTCCGACCTGATCGACATCACCCGGGTCGCCAAGGTGATCGGTCGCCACGGCGAGCGGTTCCTGGAGCGCGTCTTCACCGACGCCGAGCGCGCCAAGGCGATGCGCCGCGCCAACAACGAGAAGATGGTGGTGGCGACCTATGCCAAGCGTTTTGCGGCCAAGGAGGCCTGCTCCAAGGCGCTCGGCACCGGTATCCGGCGCGGGGTGTGGTGGAAGGACATGGGTGTGGTCAACCTGCCGGGCGGGCGGCCGACCATGCAATTGACCGGCGGGGCGCTGGCGCGGCTCAGGGAATTGACGCCTGAGGGCATGGAAGCCCGGATCGACCTGTCGATCACGGATGATTGGCCGTTGGCGCAGGCCTTCGTCATCATTTCGGCCGTCATTCCGGCCAAATAGACCGGCGGGCGCGAGAATCGCCAGAAAACTTCAGAAAACTAAAATATCCGAGTTATTTCAATGGATTGCGAAGATTTTACGCGGCCATTGATTGCGCCCCTGCGAACAACCGTCTAAAACGCCGCAGGGTTAGGACATCGAGCGAGACGCGGATTCGGGTTTGCGCCGGAATTTGCCCTCAAGATCAGAATCAAGGCCATTTTCCTCACGCCAGCGTCCGTGCGCTTTGGCGTGGAGAGAACGTTCTGTCACCGCGTGGGCGTCTGGCTCACGGGAATTGGGAAAGCAATGAGCGCGACCACCGGGACCAAATCTGAGAGCGGCTTGGGCGAGACCATCCGCGTCGTCATCCACGCTCTGCTGATCGCGCTCGTCATCCGCACCTTCCTGTTCCAGCCGTTCAACATCCCCTCGGGATCGATGAAGGCGACGCTACTGGTCGGCGACTATCTGTTCGTCTCCAAATACTCCTACGGCTACAGCCATTACTCGATCCCGCTGTCGCCGCCGTTGTTCTCGGGGCGGATCTTCGGCTCCAACCCGAATCGCGGCGACATCGTCGTGTTCCGGCTGCCCAAGGACGACACCACCGACTACATCAAGCGCGTGATCGGCCTGCCGGGCGACCGCATCCAGATGAAGGAGGGGCTGCTCTACATCAACGACACGCCGGTCAAGCGCGAGAGGCTGAGCGATTTCGTCGGGGAGGACCCGTGCGGCTCGGATGCCACCGCGCGCGTCAAGCGCTGGAAGGAGACGCTGCCGAACGGCGTCAGCTATGAGACGCTCGATTGCGTCGACAACGGCTTTTACGACAACACCAACGTCTACACCGTGCCCGAAGGCAACTTCTTCATGATGGGGGACAACCGCGATAATTCGACCGACAGCCGGGTGCTGTCGGCGGTCGGCTACGTGCCGTTCGAGAACATCGTCGGCCGGGCCCAGATGATTTTCTTCTCGATCGCCGAGGGTGAACAGGCCTGGATGTTCTGGCGCTGGCCCACCGCCGTGCGGTGGAATCGCATATTCTCCATCGTGCGATGACCGACGAGACGCGAGCCATCAAGGATCCTGCCCCTCCCGGCGAGCCGAGCCAGATGCCCGCGGCCGAAGGCCCGGCTGCGCCGAAAAAGCGACGCAGCAAGGCCGTCAAGGCCGCGGAAGCAAAGGCTGCGATCGCCGGCACCGAGGGACGCATCGGCTATACGTTCGCCGATCCCGCGCTGCTGACCACCGCGTTCACCCACGTCTCCGCGCTGAAGCCCGCCACCCGCAACCGCGCCGACAGCTACCAGCGGCTTGAATTCCTCGGCGACCACGTGCTCGGGCTGATCGTCTCCGACATGCTGTTCCGGGCCTTTCCGAAGGCCGATGAGGGCGAGCTGTCGAAGCGGCTCGCCGACCTCGTGCGCAAGGAGAGCTGCGCCGACGTCGCCAAATCGCTCGGGCTGGTCGACGACATCAAGCTCGGCGCGGTGAAGGCGGTCGAGGGCGCGCGGTTGCGCAAATCCGTGCTCGGCGACATCTGCGAGGCGGTGATCGGCGCGATCTTTCTCGACGGCGGCCATGAGGCCGCGCGCCAGTTCGTCGAGCGCAACTGGACCGAACGGATGAACAAGCCGCGCCGTCCGTTGCGCGATCCCAAGACCGTGCTGCAGGAATGGGCGCAGGGCAAAGGATTGCCGACGCCGGTCTATCGCGAGGTCGAGCGCACCGGCCCGCACCACGATCCGCAGTTCCGCGTCGCCGTCGACCTGCCGGGACTGGCCTCCGCCGAGGGGCTCGGCGGCAACAAGCGCGCGGCCGAGAAGGCTGCGGCATCCGTGATGATCGAGCGTGAGGGCGTCGGCACCAATGACTGACGAGGCCAAAGCCGAGCCCACCGCAACGCGCTGCGGCTTCGTCGCGCTGATCGGCGCCCCCAATGTCGGCAAGTCGACGCTGGTCAACGCGCTGGTCGGCTCCAAGGTCACGATCGTCTCGCGCAAGGTGCAGACCACGCGCGCGCTGATCCGCGGCATCGCGATCGAGGGCAACGCCCAGATCATCCTGGTCGATACGCCCGGCATTTTCGCACCGAGGCGAAGGCTCGACCGCGCCATGGTGTCGACCGCATGGAGCGGCGCCCACGATGCCGACCTCGTTTGCGTGCTGCTCGACGCCAAGGCGGGCATCGACGAGGAAGCCAATGCGATTCTGAGCAAGCTCGAGACCGTCGCGCATCCGAAAATCCTGGTGCTCAACAAGGTCGACCTCGTCCAGCGCGAAAAGCTGCTGGCACTGGCGCAGGCCGCCAACGAGCGGATCCGCTTCGAGCAGACCTTCATGATTTCAGCGCTGTCGGGCGACGGCGTCGCCGATTTGCGCCAGACACTCGCAAAACTGGTGCCGGAGGGACCGTTCCTCTATCCCGAGGATCAGATGTCGGATGCGCCGATGCGGCATCTGGCGGCCGAGATCACCCGCGAGAAGATCTACAGCCATCTGCATCAGGAATTGCCCTACCAGTCGACGGTCGAGACCGACAGCTGGACCGACCGCAAGGACGGCTCGATCCGGATCGAGCAGACGATCTTTGTCGAGCGCGAGAGCCAGCGCAAGATCGTGCTCGGCAAGGGCGGCGCCACCATCAAGTCGATCGGCGCGCAGGCGCGCAAGGAGATCGCCGAGATCATGGAGGTGCCGGTGCATCTGTTCCTGTTCGTCAAGGTGCGCGAGAACTGGGGCGACGATCCGGACCGCTACCGGGAAATGGGTCTGGAATTCCCCAAGGAATAGAGCTGGCGTTGCGATGAACGTGCCCAAGAATGTGCCCGAGAACGTGCTGTGGTTTGAGGTGCTGCTTTATCTCTCGCTGACGCTGGATGCGTTGTCGGTGGCGTTCCAGGACCGCACGCCGACCGGCGAGATGACCGAGCAGATGATCATGGTGGCCACCCTGATGGCGGGCGGCATGATCCTGCTGCTGATGTATTTCGTCTGGCTTGCGGCCCAGCACCACAAGAACTGGCCGCGCTGGGCGCTGGTTGCTGCATTGGCGCTCTCGGTGATCTCGCTGCTGCAGGTGATCGGGGAGCGCGGCGTCGAGCTCGACAGCGGCATCGAGGTGGTGTCGTGCATCCTGACCTCGGCCGGGCTGTATTTCTCCTTCACCGGCGATGCGCAGGGCTGGTTCAACGCGTAGGGCGGGTTAGCTGAAGGCGTAACCCGCCATCTCACGTCTCGGGGATATATCGGCGGATTACGCTGCGCTAATCCGCCCTACGGTGATACGTTCTCCGCCATGGAATGGACCGACGAAGGCATCGTTCTGGGCGTGCGACGGCATGGCGAATCTTCCGCCATCGTCGAGCTCTTGACCCGCGAGCATGGCCGCCATCTCGGCCTGGTGCGCGGCGGCGCCAGCTCGCGGATGCGGCCGATCCTGCAGCCCGGCAATGACGTCACGGCGGTATGGCGCGCGCGGCTCGACGAGCATCTCGGCATGTACACGGTGGAAGGCACGCGGCTGCGCGCGGCCAGCTTGCTCGGCGCGTCGCATGCGGTCTATGGCGTCACCCATCTCGCCGCGCTCGCGCGGCTGTTGCCCGAGCGCGACCCGCATGAAGACATCTACGAGATGCTGCAGGGGACGCTGGATGATTTCGAGGACGCCGGCGTTGCCGCCGTGCATTTGATCCGGTTCGAGCTCGCGATGCTGACCGAGCTCGGCTTCGGCCTCGATCTCGGAAACTGCGCCGCGACAGGGGCGACCACCGACCTGGTCTATGTGTCGCCGAAATCCGGCGGCGCGGTGTCGCGGGCGGCCGGCGAGCCGTGGGCCGATCGCCTGCTGCCATTGCCGGCCTTCCTGCGCGAAGGCGAGGGCGGCTCTAACAGCTGGTCGGACGAGGACCTGCGCGCCGGCTTTGCGATCACCGGCCTGTTTCTGCTCCGCCACGTGCTGGAGCCGCGCGGGCAGGGCCATTCCGATGCGCGTGACGGATTTATCAACGCGGTGACCAGGCGACGGACCCGCGCGGTCGGGACCTAGATCGCAATCCACAGCCTAAATTCCTGCTGATTCGCGGCTTGCCCGATTCACCGCCAGGGTTTAACGCCTCTCCCCATGGTAAAACGACCGAAACCGCCAAAGCCGCCGGAAAAGCCGGCCGAAATCCACGAGGTGCCGCTGCGTGATGCGCTCGAGGAGCGCTATCTCGCCTATGCGCTCTCGACGATCATGCACCGCGCCTTGCCGGACGCCCGCGACGGGCTGAAGCCGGTGCACCGGCGCATCCTGTACGGGATGCGGCTGCTGCGGCTCGACCCGGGCACTGCCTTCAAGAAATCCGCCAAGATCGTCGGCGACGTGATGGGCTCGTTCCATCCGCACGGCGACCAGGCGATTTATGACGCGATGGTGCGCCTGGCGCAGGATTTCTCCTCGCGCTACCCGCTGGTCGACGGCCAGGGCAATTTCGGCAATATCGACGGCGACAACCCGGCTGCCTACCGCTACACCGAAGCGCGCATGACCGACGTCGCGCGCCTCCTGCTCGAGGGCATCGACGAGGACGGCGTCGAGTTTCGCGCCAATTACGACGGCCAGTCGAAAGAGCCGATCGTGCTGCCCGGCGGTTTCCCGAACCTGCTCGCCAACGGTGCGCAGGGGATCGCGGTCGGCATGGCCACCTCGATCCCGCCACATAATGCCGCCGAGCTTTGCGACGCCGCGCTGCATCTGATCGAGAAGCCCGACGCCAAGTCGAAGGCGCTCTTGAAGTGGGTGAAAGGACCGGACTTCCCGACCGGCGGCATCGTCGTCGATTCAAAGGAATCGATCATCGAGGCCTACACCACCGGTCGCGGCTCGTTCCGCACCCGCGCCCGCTGGAGCCAGGAAGAGGGTGCCCGCGGCACCTGGATCATCGTCGTCACCGAGATCCCGTGGCTGGTGCAGAAGTCGCGGCTGGTCGAGAAGATCGCCGAGCTGCTCGACCAGAAGAAATTGCCGCTGGTCGGCGATGTTCGCGACGAATCGGCCGAGGACATCCGTCTCGTCATCGAACCGAAGTCGCGCGCCGTCGACCCGGCGCTGATGATGGAATCGCTGTTCCGGTTGACCGAGCTGGAAAGCAAGATCCCGCTGAACCTGAACGTGCTGATCAAGGGGCGCATTCCCAAGGTCGTGGGCCTCGCCGAATGCCTGCGCGAATGGCTCGACCATCTGCGCGACGTGCTGATCCGCCGCTCCAATTTCCGTAAAGGCGAGATCGAGCACCGGCTCGAGGTGCTCGGCGGACAGCTGATCGCCTATCTGAACATCGACAAGGTGATCAAGATCATCCGCACCGAGGACGAGCCGAAGCCGGTCTTGATGAAGACCTTCAAGCTCTCCGACATCCAGGCCGAGTCGATCCTCAACATGCGGCTGCGCAATCTGCGCCGGCTCGAGGAAATGAAGATCCGCGAGGAAGATGCCGAGCTGCGCAAGGAGCTGAAGGGCATCGAGGGGCTGCTCGGATCGGAGGCCAAGCAATGGGTCAAGGTCGGCGAGCAGGTCACCAAGGTCCGCGACATGTTCGGTCCCAAGACCGAGCTCGGCAAGCGCCGCACCACCTTTGCCGACGCGCCCGAGCATGATCTCGCCGCGATCGAGGAGGCCTTCGTCGAGCGCGAGCCGTGCACCGTCGTGATCTCCGAGAAGGGCTGGGTGCGCACCTTGAAGGGGCACGTCGAGGATCTCTCGGGCCTGGCCTTCAAGACCGACGACAAGCTCGAGCATTCGTTCTTCGCCGAGACGACGTCGAAGCTGCTGCTGTTCGCCACCAACGGCAAGTTCTACTCGCTTGACGTGGCGAAACTGCCGGGTGGCCGCGGCCATGGCGAGCCGATCCGCATGTTCATCGACCTCGAGCAGGACGCCGCGATCATCTCGCTGTTCGTCAACAAGGGCGAACGCAAGTTCCTGATCGCGAGCAGCGAAGGCCAGGGCTTCGTCGTCAAGGAAGAGGATTGCGTCGGCAATACCCGCAAAGGCAAGCAGGTGCTCAATGTCGAGATGCCCAATGAAGCCCGCGCGATCGCGACCGTGATCGGCGACACCGTCGCTGTCATCGGCACCAATCACAAGATGGTGCTCTTTGGCCTTGACCAGGTGCCGGAGATGGCGCGCGGCCGCGGCGTGCGGTTGCAGAAATACACCAGCGCTGAGCTCTCCGACGTCGCAGTGTTCGACTCTAAGGTCGGCCTGACCTGGAAGGATTCCGCCGGCCGCGAGCACTCCATGACCATCAAGGAACTGGCCGACTGGCGCGGCAACCGCGCCGACGCCGGCCGGCTCGCCCACGGCCTGCCGAAGTCGAACAAGTTCAGCCGCGGCGTGGAGTAAGCGCATCGGCAGCCCGGATGGCGCTGCGCTCCGTCCGGGCTACGGGCACGCGCTCTCAAATTGTCGAAAACAACCCCATGCAAAGGAGCGGGCGGCCGGTAGCATTCAAAAAAGCGGCTTGACGCGTCGGGCAAATCAGTCGTACTTTTTCATTATTCCGAATTTTTGCAAACGTCCGGCGCGCGGCTGTGTGATAGTATCCACATTTGACCGCGCTATAACGCTGCCATGGCGCACAATCACGACCATGACCACAGCGGTCACTCGCATTCTCACGCTCACTCGCATTCCCATGCCGGGCACAGCCACGCGCCCGACAGTTTCGGCGCTGCCTTTGCGATCGGCGCCTCGCTGAACACCGCGTTCGTCGTCGCCGAGCTGGTCTTCGGCTATAGCGCCAACTCGCTGGCGCTGGTCTCCGATGCCGTCCACAATCTCTCCGACGTGATCGCGCTGCTGCTGGCCTGGGCCGGGGCGTGGCTCGCCGGCAAGCGGCCGACCGACACCCACACCTATGGCTATCGCCGGGCCTCGATCCTGGCCGCGCTGTTCAATGCCGGGCTGCTCCTGATCGCGGTCGGCGGCATCGCCGTCGAGGCGGTCAACCGGTTTCGCGAGCCGGCCGAGGTCGCAAGCTGGACCGTGGTCTGGGTCGCCGCGCTCGGCATCCTGATCAATGGCGGCACCGCGCTGTTGTTCATGCGCGGCCGCGACTCCGACCTCAACGTCCGCGGCGCCTATCTGCACATGGCGGCCGATGCCGGCGTCTCGTTCGGCGTCGTCGTCGCGGCGCTCCTGATCATGGCGACCGGCTGGCAGTGGCTCGATCCGGCGATCAGCCTCGCCATCGCCGTGGTCGTGCTCATCAGCGGCTGGGAACTGGCGCGCGACAGCGTGAATCTGGCACTCGACGCCGTGCCAAAGGGCATCGATCTCAAAGAGGTGAGGGACTATCTTGTCACCATCGCGGGCGTCACCGAGGTTCACGATTTGCACATCTGGGCGATGAGCACGAGCGAGACCGCGCTGACCGCGCATCTGGTGCGGCCGGGCGGCCATGACGACGCCTTCCTGCACGGGGTCTGTGCGGAGCTCTCGCACCGGTTCCAGATCCATCATGCGACCTTGCAGGTCGAGATCAGCAGCGACACCTGCCGGCTGGCGCCGGCGGAAACGGTCTAGCGGAAACCCCTTCGGAGACGTGCCATGCATTCCCATTCGATCGACCAATGGACCCACGATCACGTCTTCCTCGGCACCGAACATGCTCATAACGAGCGCCGCACCTGGATCGTGGTCGCGCTCACCGCCGTGATGATGACGGGCGAGATCGTCGCCGGATGGTTGTCCGGATCGATGGCGCTCCTGGCCGACGGCTGGCACATGGCGACGCATGCGGCCGCGCTCGGGATCGCGGGGCTGGCCTATCTGCTGGCGCGGCGGCAGGCGCGCAACGCACGCTTCTCGTTCGGCACCGGCAAATTCGGCGATCTCGCCGCGTTCTCCAGCGCGATCATCCTCGCCATGGTCGCCATCCAGGTCGCCTGGGAGAGCATCGACCGGCTGCTGCATCCGGTGGCGATTGCCTATCAGGAAGCGATCGCGGTTGCGGCGCTCGGCCTCGTCGTCAACCTGACCAGCGCCTGGCTGCTGCGCGCCGACCATGACCACCATCATCACGGCCATGCGCACGGCCACGATCATGATGACCATGATGATCACCATCATCGCCACGACAACAATCTGCGCGCCGCCTATGTCCACGTGCTCGCCGACGCTGCGACCTCGCTGCTGGCGATCGGCGCGCTGCTGGTTGCGATGGTCGCGAACTGGGTCTGGGCCGACCCGCTGGTCGGCATCATCGGCAGCATCGTGATCGCGAGCTGGGCCTACGGCCTGATCCGCGCCGCCGGTGCCGTACTGCTCGACGTCAACGCCGACGATCACCTGCAAACCACCATTCGCGAACGCATCGAGACCAAGGGCGACCGCATCACCGATCTGCATCTGTGGCAGGTCGGCCCCGGCCATCGCGCCGCCGTGATTTCGGTCGTGTCTGATCATCCGCTGCCGCCCGCGACCTACAAGCGCCGGCTCGGCGGGCTGCGCGGTCTTAGCCACGTCACGGTCGAGGTCGAGACTTGTCCGGATCACGAGCACGCGCATTGACGCGCAACGGAGGTCACATGAAGAACGTCATCGGTCTTGCGTTGTTGCTCGCGGTCGCGGGCGTGATGCCGTGGGCGGACGCTGAGGCGGCGGGCGTCGAGAAGCTCTATATCCTCAACTGCGGCGAGGGCGTTGCAGGTGACATTTCACGCTGGTCGCCCGGCGTGAACGAGGGCAAGTCGATGGACTTCGTCGACAATTGCTATTTGATCAAGCACGCGCAGGGCTGGTTCCTGTGGGACACCGGCATCCCCGACGCGGTCGCTGCGATGCCGAACGGCCTTGCGCCCGCCGATCCCAAGGCGATCACCTGGCGGCGGCCGAAGACGCTCGCGGCGCAGCTCGACCAGCTCGGCGTGAAGCCGTCCGACATCAAGGCGATCGCGGTCTCGCATACCCATCCCGATCACATCGGCAATGTCGAGCTGTTCCCGACCGCGATGCTTTATGTGCAGAAGGCCGAGTATGACTGGCCCGGCACCAACAACGCGCCGCGTTTCAAGTCCGAGCATCCGGTAACGAAGCTCGAGGGTGACCGCGACGTGTTCGGCGACGGCAGCGTCACCATCCTGTCGACGCCGGGCCACACGCCCGGTCACCAATCGCTGCTGGTGAAACTGCCGCACACTGGCGCCATCGTGCTCTCAGGCGATGCCGCCCATTTCAGGGATAATTGGGACAATCGGCGGGTGCCGAGCGCCAATTTCAGCAAGGACGAGACGCTGGCTTCGATGCAGAAGATCGCGGACACGCTGACGAAGGAGAAGGCGCAGCTCTGGATCAACCACGACAAGGCGCAGCGCGACGGCCTGAAACTATCGCCGGAGTTCTATGACTGAGCCGCTTCGGCGGGCTGCGCTTCGGCCCAGGTTCTGAAGACCTGGGCGGTCTCCTCGTCCAGCGGGAAGAAGCTCTCGATCCGTAATTCCTGCAAAGTCACGTCCTGCGGGATGCCGAGCGTCGCGATGGTCGTGAACAGCTGCAACCGGACGTCGCCTTTGTGGAATTGCATCGGCAGCACCGGCCCGGGGGCCGGCTCCGAAAGCGGTGCGGCCAGTGCGGCCTCGACGCCGTCATAGGCCAGCAGCCGCTGCAGCAATTCCGCCGTCGCCGCGGTGCCGTCGGCGGCCGCATCGGCCTCGACGCTGCGGACGAAATAGCCGGCGACCTCGGTCCAGTTGGCGAGATAGGGCCGCAGCACATCGGGGGCGACCAGCGCGTCCGCGAGATTGATGGGAGTACCAGGAGCAAGCGCCCCGACCAGGAATTCCACCAGCCGCGCGGCGCCGGAATTCGCCAGCAACAGATTCCAGTGCCGGTCGACCGCGACCGCGGGATACGGCTCCTGCTGCGCCAGCATGAAGTCGAGTGCGTGACGGATCTGGGCGAGCTCGGGCGCGGCGAGATCGGTCTGCCGCCAGACCGGCGCAAAACCGGCCGCGACCAGCAGCGCATTTTGCTGCCGCAGCGGCACGTCGAGCGCCGCGGCCAGCCGGATCACCATGTCGCGGCTCGGCGCAGCGCGTCCGAGCTCGAGGAAGCTGAGATGGCGCTGCGAGATATCCGCGCGCAAGGCGAGCTCGAGCTGGGAAATGCCCTTGCGCTGGCGCCACCAGCGCAGGCTCGCCGCGAAATCGCGCTGCTGCAACATGAGTACCTGCCAGGTAGTTGCCGGAATGATCCGGGTCGGCAAGATGCCATAAGGCAGCTCGAAATGCAGCGGGGCAGGGATGGGCGAGTGGATCGGCGTTGCGATCGCATTGGTGTCGAGCTGCCTCGGCGGCACCGCGGCGGCGATCACCCGCTATCTCGCAGGCACGGCCGACCCGGTGACGCTGGCGATCCTGCGCTGGGCGACCGGCTTCCTCTGCGTGCTGCCCGCGGCGGTGCTGCTGCGCGCAAAATGGCCGCGGCGCGAGGATTGGCTTGCGGTAGCGGCCCTCGGCCTGGCCTTCTTCGGCGTGTTCTTCGTGCTCTACAACATCGCGATGTCCTACACGACGGCGGCGCGCGCCAGCCTCGCGCTGGCGACGCTGCCGCTCTCGACCATGGTGGTCGGCGCCGTGCTCGGCGTCGAGCCGCTGACGCTGCGCAAATCGGTCGGCGTTTCGATCGCGGTGCTCGGCGTCGCGGCCGCGCTTGCCTACGGGCTCTCGGCGGCGCCGGTCGGTGCCTGGCGCGGCGAATTGATCATGGCCGGCGCGGTGCTCTGCATGGCGTTCTACAACGTGCTGTCGCGGCCGTTCATCCGCCGCTCCAGCGCACTCGGTTTCCTCGCCGTCGGCATGGGTACGGGCGCGGCCGCGCTGATCATCGTGGGGCTGTTCACGGGCAGCCTGGCGACATTGCGCGATTTCGGCACGCCGCAATGGATCGCCGGTCTCTATCTCGGCATCGCCGGCGGCGCGCTCGCCTTCATCCTGTGGGTATTGGCACTGGAGCGGGCGTCGCCGACCCGCGTCGCCAACACCATGACGGTGAACCCGATCGCCGCCGGGCTGCTCGCGACCCAGCTGGTCGGCGAGCCGATCACGCCCAATTTGGTGGTCGGCCTGGTCGCGGTGTTCGCCGGGATCTGGATCGCGACCTCGGAGCCCAAACCGGCCTGATCAATTGCGCGGCGAGGTCGGCGTGCTCACGGACGGGGCGGGCGCCTGCTTCGGCTTCAGCGAGCCGGCATAGAACGACAGAGTGAAGGCCAGGAACAGGGCGACGAGGTAGACCCCGTAGGCCTGCGGCGGGGTCGTCGCCCATTGCAGAAAACGGCGGATGGGATTGGCTGGGCCGGTGTTGTCCATGCGGTGTTTGTGCGCGAAGGAGGAACCAAAGGGAAGCGGAATCGCCGATCGCGGGCATGGTCGGAAAGGCGCTCTTGCCAAGGCTCCCTTGCCAAGGCTCCCTTGCCAAGCCTCCCTTGCAATGTCGCATTCGCGTCCGCATCTGTTCGCCAGCCCTTCCTCCCGCACCGATTGCCCGGCATAATTAGTCGATGGAACTGACCCCCCGTCTGCGCCTGATGAATTGGCTGGTCCGCCAGGGCCTGACCGGCCTGCCTGAAAACGACCTGCTGCGTGGCTTCTGCGAGCGCTGTCGCGCCGAGGGGCTCGATGTGGCGCGCGCGATGGTGTTCATCGATACGCTGCATCCGATTTTCGAGGGCCGCGGCTTTCGCTGGAACGACGCCGAGACCAACGAAAGCGTCGCGTTCGAATATGGCCCGACCAATGAAGGCGAAGCCGCGGATGCCTGGCGGCAGTCGATCTTCTATCACATGCTCGAAAGTGGCCATCACGAATTGCCGCTGGCGCTGGAAGAAGAGGACTCCCGCAGATTCAAGTTCACCGGCGATCTCGTCGATCGCGGTCACAAGCATCTCGTGGCCCATGTGCACCATTTCGGCGAAGCCGGGACGATCGGGCTGATGGACTGCGTTTATTCCTACTGGACGACCCGGCGCGACGATGGGTTTGGCGAGCAGGGGCTGGCGGCGCTGCGTGACCTGGTGCCGGTGCTCGGGCTTGCGATCAAATCCGCCGCGCAGGCCGAGATCGCCCGGACGCTGGGACGGGTTTATCTCGGCCGCGACACGGCCGAGCAGGTGTTGCGCGGACGCATGACGCGCGGCGTCACCGAGAAGATCAAGGCCGTGCTGTGGTACTCCGACGTCCGCGGTTCGACCGCGATCAGCGAGCGCATCGGGCCGGACGAGATCATCCCGTTCCTCAACGACTATGCGCAGGCCTCCATCGATGCCGTCCACGATGCCGGCGGCGAGGTGCTGAAACTGATCGGCGATGGCGTGCTGGCGATGTTCACCAGCGAGAACATGGCCGTTGCCAAGCGTGCGGCCCTGCGCGCCGAGCACACGTTCAGGCACAACATTCGTGTCCTGAACGATCGCCGCGAGAACGAGGAGCGGCCGACCACGTCGGCCTATGTCGGTCTCCATGTCGGCGAGGTCTTTTACGGCAATATCGGCAGCGAGGACCGGCTCGATTTCACGGTGGTCGGTCCCGCCGTCAACGAGGTCTCCAGGATCGCCTCGATGTGCGCATCGGTCAGCCGCGAGCTGCTGACCTCTACCGCTTTCCGCACCGGCCTCGATGCGATGGGGCGCAACTACCTGGTCTCGACCGGCCGCTTCGTGCTGCGCGGTATCAGCCACGCGCAGGATTTGTATACGTTGGATCCGGCAGTCGCCGCCGACGAGGTGGTCGGCGGCAAGTATGAGCGGTATCTGGCGAGCTGAGGTTTCTCTACTGTCATTGCGAGGAGCGAAGCGACGAAGCAATCCATTTCCCCGCTTGCGAAGGAATGGATTGCTTCGCTTCGCTCGCAATGACGGCGGGTGTGGTTAGCACCGCGCCGGCTCGCCGACCATGTCGGGCTGCCGCGTCAGCGAGACCGCGGGCGACATCAGGATCACCAGCGCCTGGGCTGCGAAGATCGCGGCCGCGAGGTAGAGGCAGGTCTCTGCGCCGTAGAGGCCGCCGACGACGGCGCCGAGCGCGGAGCCGAGCGGACGGGCGCCGTAGCTCATGATGTTGATCGCCGAGACCCGGCCGAGCAGCGAGGGTGGGGTCACCGACTGCCGCAGCGTGGTGGTCGAGATCACCCACAGGATCGGGCCGACGCCGAGCAGGAAGTAGCTCAGGCCCGCCAGCAGCGGCGACGGAATCCAGGTGGTCAGCGCCATCACGACCGCCGCAACGAAGCCGGTCACCGGGCCGAGCCCGATCACGGTGCCGAATGCCAGCCGCTTCATCACCCGGGTCGCGAACAGCGCACCGACCACCATGCCGACGCCATACATTGCGAGGGTGGTGCCGACGCCGGTGGCACTGAGCCCGAGATGACGCACCGCATAGGGTACGAACACGGCGAGCACCAGGAACGATGCGGTGTTGAAGATGAACTGGGTGACGAACACCGGCCGCAGCAGCGCGTGATGGAACACGAAGGCGGCGCCTTCCTTGATGTCCTGCAGCGGATGGCGCTGCGGCACCGACGGACGCGCCGGCTCATAGATGCCGGCCAGCAGCACGACCGCGATCGCCGACAGCGCCGCGGCGAAGCCGAAGGCAGGGGCCGCGCCGACCCAGCCGACCAACACGCCGCCGAGCGCCGGGCCGCTGGCGAAGGCGATGGTGCGCGCGAGCTCGATGCGCGCATTCGCCGCCGGCAATTGCTGGGCGGTGACCAGCGACGGCACCAGCGCCGGCGCGGCGACGCTGTATGCCACCGTGCCGCAGACTGCGATGAAGCCGAGCAGCGCGAGCAGCGGCAGCGTCATCGCACCGAGCCAGAGCAAGAGCAGGATCGCGACCAGCGCCGCCGCGCGCAGCGCCTCCGCGCCGGCCATCACCCAGCGCCGCGACACGCGGTCGGCGAGCAGCCCTGCCGGAATCGCGAACAGGATGAAGGGCAGCGTCAGCGCGGTCTGCAGCAGGCCGGTCTGGCCTTCGCCGACCCCGAGCAGCAGCACGGCGACGATCGGAGCCGCTGCGAGCGCGATCTGCTCGGCGGATTGCGCGGCGAGGTTGGACCAGGCCAGGCGGTTGAAGGTTGCGGGCAGCCGAGGTGTATCGGACGACATGGCAGAATCCTGTAAGAATTTCGATCTGGCCATAGTGTGTGGTTGGAAGACGTCCGATCCCACCCGTTTCCCGACAACGCCAAGCAAAAGGCCCACCGGGAATTCGGCGGGCCTTTGCGTTGTTGTTCCTGATCTCTGATCAGGTCGTCACTGCGTATTGGGGCTGCTCGCAAGCTGGCCCGTGATCGTGCCAACGAGTGCCGTGGGCTGGCTTCCGTCGCTTGCGGCAGCCTCGGCCTTGCGCTGTGCGAGCGCGCTGGTCAGGCTGGTGAGCGCGTCCGGTCCGGCGGGGAAGCCGGCTTCGGAGAGGATCTTGTCGATCATCGGCTTGAACGCCGAGACCGACAGCAGCTGCGCAGCGAGGCCGTCGCCGAGCCCAAGACCGCCGTTGCCGCTACCATTGCCTTGGGCATGGCCGTTGCCGCTGCCGCGGCCGAGCAGGCTACCGGTGTCGAAGATCCGGATGTCGGAGATCTTCTCGATCGGCTTCACCGCTTCGGCCAGCGCGTTCGGGATGATGTTGATGCGCGCGAGGTTCAGATCGTAATCGATCATCGAGGGGCTGAGCTTGTTGCGCGCTTCGGCCTTCAACGTCGCGACTTCGGCCTCGGCCTGGCCGAGCGCCTTGACGCCGGCAGCGCGGGTGGTTGCGGCATTGGCATCTGCCTTCGCAAGCACGTTGGTGGCCTCGGCCTTGTTGGCGGCAGCCTGCTTCTCGGCTTCCGCCATCACGGTGATCGGCATCGCGTTGGTTTCGGCAGCCTTGCGCGCCGCGATCACGTTGATGATCTTGTCGCGCTCGGCAATTTCGGTGGCCTTGGCGGTTGTGACCTTTTCCTCGGCTGCGATCGCCAGCGCGCGTGCGGTCTCGGCGACGGTCTGCGCCTCGGACTGCTCCTTGCTCTTGTTGGCGACCGTGATCGCGCTTTCCTGCGCCACGATCTGAAGGTCGCGCTCCATTTCGGTATTGCGCCGTTTCACCGCGAGATCGGCCTCGATCTTGCGGGTGTCGCGGGCCTGGTTGGCCTCGGTCTGCTTGTTGGCGACCGCGAGTTCCTGCTGGATGCGGTATTCGGCCTCGTTCTGCAACGCGGTCTGCTCGACCTGCGCGGTCTGCGCGCGCATCGCGGCGGTCTTGTTGGCGATGTCGCGCTGCTGGGCAAGCTCCGCGTCGCGCTTGGTGGTCTCGATCGTCAACGTGGTCTGCCGCGCCACCAGGTCCTGCTGCGCGATGTTGACCTCGGTGGTGCGGACGATCTGGTTGCGCTCCTGCTCACGCTCCTTGGTGATCTTGGTCAGGGTGGTGAGACCGTGGGCGTCGAAGAAGTTGCTCGGGTTGAAGTGCTTGATGTCGCTCTGGTCGAGCCTGGTCAGCGACACCGATTCCAGCTCGAGGCCGTTGTTCTGGATGTCGGCGCCGACCGCGTCCTGCACCGCCTTGACGAAGGTCGCGCGCTGCTCCTGCAGCTCCTCGAGGTTCATGGTGGCTGCGACCGAACGCAGGCCGTCGACGAATTTGGCTTCGACCAGCTCGCGCAATTCGGCCGCGTCATTGGTGCGGTTGCCGAGCGTCTGCGCCGCGAGCGCGATCGAGGACGAGTCGGGTTTGACCCGCAGATAGAACTCGGCGCCGATGTCGACGCGCATGCGGTCCTTGGTGATCAGCGAATCCGGGCCGCCGCGCGCGACCTCGAGCCGCAGCGTCTTCAAATTCACTGCGGCGGTGGAATGGAAGATCGGCAGCACCAGCGAGCCGCCGTCGAGCACCACCTTCTGGCCGCCGAGGCCGGTGCGCACATAGGCCTCGTCGCGGGTCGAGCGCTTGTAGAGTTTCGCGAACAGCAGGCCGATGACGAGGATGACGACGACGCCAATGACGACGGGTACAGCAAGTTCCCACATATGTTATGCCCTGTTGGAAGATTGGTGTTGTTCAATGAGATCGGCGGGAGCGGCAATCGCGATGAAGCTTTTGGCGTCGCGATCGACCAGCAAGACGCTGGCGCCGACCGGCAGTGCCGCAGACTCAGCGCCGGCACGCGCCGACACGGTGTGCCAGTTGCCGAAGACATCCTTGAGACGGACGCGGCCGGGTAGCCCCTGATCGAGCGGGCCGACCGCGACGGTCGCGACCTTGCCGACGAACTCGTCCTCGCTGACCGCGTAGCTCTCGTCGCGCGGAATGATGCGCGCGAGGCCGCGGCTGGCTTTCCTGATCACGGGGATGCTGCCGGCAGCAGTCACCGCCGCAGCGATCGAGACGGGAAGGGCGGTGCCTGTGGCATGCGCGAGGCCCTGCAACAGAAAGCCTCCGATCGAGAAGATGCCGAGAATCAGGATGATCAGGATCAGGAGGGGAAGCCGCCCGGCGTTGATCCAGAGAAACAGGCCGCTGAGAGCGTTGTGGCTCTCGGCCTCGACCGCGAAATCCTTGCCGATGAATTCGCTGATCGAAAGTCCGACCATGGTGGTCAGCAGCTCGATGCCGCCGAGCGTCACCATGATCGCAGCCGCGACCGCGAACGGCCGCACGTCGGGGGCGAGCAGAATGTCGCCAACTGCACTCATTGCTGTGACTTGATCCTTTCAAGCCGCGCCGCGATTTCCTTTTCGCGGTGCAGGCGGTCGAGTTCGTCAAGCTCCTTGTCGCCGAGCACGCTGGAAGCGTGAACGCCGGTGACCCGGGCGATCGCCGCCATGGCGCGATCGGCACTCAATGTATTGGTCGCGGCTGGCGCCCGGCTGGTTTCATGCTTGGCCTCGCGGAGCAGGCTTTGTTCGAGATCGGTTAATCTATTCTCAGCCTCGCGCCGCGCGCCGAGCATGGCCTGCAACGCCTTGGTCTGCTCGTCGATTTCGAGCTCGATGAAATCCATCGCGCGTTCCAGCGCGATCATCTGCGATTCCAGATCAATTTGCCGTGCGACGCCGGCGCGCGCGAGGTCGTCGCGATTTTCCGCAAGTGCGAGACGGATCTTGTCGTTGAGAGCAGCCGTTTCGGTATCCAGTTCCTCACGCCGCCGCTTGAGCCGGAATTCTTCGGCGCGCGACTTGCCGAGCGCGTAGCGCGCCTCGTCGGCGCCGGCGTCGATCTCGCGGATCGCCTGCTTGACCAGCGCCACCTTGTTGGCGTTCTCGGCGTTGTCGATGGTCTGGCTCGCGATGGCGGCAAGCAGCCGGCCCATGCGCGCAAGGATGCCTTCGTGAAGCATGGTCTTCTCCTCCGGTTGAGCTGATTTGGATTTGACGGCGATGTGGATTTCGTAGCCGCGTCCATCCGAGACCAAATGCGCCGGGAAGGGGCTTTCCCAGCCCGAGACATATCCCGGCACGTCGAACGGCACCAAGACGCGTCCGCTGACAGTGCTAATGGTCAGTGAAGTTGGACCCTTGATCGCGAACAACTTGTCGTCGAGCGGTATCCGGCGGATGGCCGTCTCGGCGACGTAGCTGGCGCGGTCGCGCAGGCCGAGCGTCACCAGCCGCGCCGGCAGGCCGGTCTCCTTGCGGATCCGCTCATAGGCCTGGGCGTGCAGCGAAACCAGATTGGCGCCGACGGGAGCCACCTCGGCAAGGATCGCCATCATCCGATCATAGGCCGCAAAGGTCGCCTCGATCGCATCGGTGCTCGCCTGGTCGGGGGCGAGGGCGTAGCGCAGGGTTGCGGTCGGCGTCTCGAGGGGAAGCTTGATCATGATTAGAGACTAAAGCACTTCCTCAGTGCTTTACAATGCCGGCGGCGGTAGCATCTTCGTGAGGCTAGATGCAGTTGCAAATGAGTTGCATTAAGGCCCGTGATCAGCCATGTTGGTCGCATGGACGCCCGAACGCCTGAAATGCCTCCCGTTTCGCTCTCTACCGCCGTCCCCGCCACCTCGGGCTGGCGCGGCGACGCCGGGCATGCGCGCAGCCTCCCGGAGGTCAATTCGACCGTCGCCGTGCCGACCGGCGGGTTGTGGTGGCGGCGGCTGCTGGCGTTCGCCGGTCCCGGCTATCTGGTGTCGGTCGGCTACATGGACCCCGGCAACTGGGCAACCGACATCGCCGGTGGATCGAAGTTCGGCTAC
This sequence comes from Bradyrhizobium genosp. L, assembly GCF_015624485.1. NCBI lineage: Bacteria > Pseudomonadati > Pseudomonadota > Alphaproteobacteria > Hyphomicrobiales > Nitrobacteraceae > Bradyrhizobium > Bradyrhizobium genosp. L. Next base: position 4,358,978 of record NZ_CP061378.1, on the reverse strand, counting down.
ACGCTGCTGTCGGTCATCCTGCTCTCGAATCTGATGGCGATCCTGCTGCAGGCGCTGTCGGCGCGGCTCGGCATCGCCACCGATCGCGATCTGGCGCAGGCCTGCCGGGCGACCTATTCGCGCCCGGTCAATCTGATGCTGTGGCTGGCCTGCGAGGCCGCCATCATCGCCTGCGACCTTGCGGAGGTGATCGGCACCGCGATCGCGCTGAAGCTGCTGTTCGGCATTCCCCTGGTCGGCGGCGCGCTGCTGGCGGCGCTCGACGCGTTCCTGCTGCTGCTCCTGATGAACCGCGGCTTCCGCTTCCTCGAGGCCTTCGTGATCGCGCTCTTGATCGTGATCGCGGTGTGCTTCGTGGTGCAGATCGCCGCCGCCGCGCCGCCGGTTGCGGCCGTGATCGGCGGCTTCGTGCCGACGGGCGAGATCGTCACCAATCCTGAGATGCTCTACATCGCGATCGGCATCATCGGCGCCACCGTGATGCCGCATAACCTCTATCTGCACTCCTCGATCGTGCAGACCCGCGCCTATCCGCGCACCGAGGAGGGACGGCGCGATGCGATCAAATGGGCGACGGCCGATTCCACCATCGCGCTGATGCTGGCGCTGTTCATCAACGCCGCGATCCTGGTCGTGGCCGCTGCGACCTTCCACAAGAGCGGCCATTCCGACGTCGCCGAAATCGACCAGGCCTTTGAATTGCTGTCGCCGCTGCTCGGCCTCGGCATCGCCTCGACGCTGTTCGCCGTGGCGCTGCTGGCGTCCGGACTCAATTCGACTGTGACGGCGACCCTGGCCGGCCAGATCGTGATGCAGGGCTTCCTCGATCTGCGGCTGCCCGATTGGGCACAGCGGCTGCTGACCCGCGGCATCGCGATCGTTCCGGTCGTCGTGGTCGCCGCGCTGTATGGCGACAGCGGCACCGCGCAGCTTTTGGTGTTCAGTCAGGTCGTGCTGTCGATGCAGCTGCCGTTTGCGGTGATCCCGCTGGTGCGGTTCGTGTCCGACAAGCGCAAGATGGGGAAGTTTGCGATCTCGTGGCCGGTCGCCGCGGCGGCATGGATCGTCGCCGGGCTGATCCTGATCCTGAACGTGAAGCTGTTGATCGATACCTTGTTCGGCAGCTAGTCTCGATCTTCAGTCCTGCGGCTCCGCGAGGACCTCGCCCGAGGCGTCGACGCGCAGCCAGCCGCTCGGGGCGAGGCGCTGCTGCGGCAGGAAGCGGCCCTTATAGTCCATCTTCTTGGAGCCCTCGATCCAGTAGCCGAGATAGACGTAAGGCAGGCCCTGCCGGCGGGCGCGGGCGATGTGGTCGAGAATCATGAAGGTGCCGAGCGAGCGGTGCTGCTGCGACGGCTCGAAGAACGAATAGACCATCGACAGCCCGTCGCTGAGCACGTCGGTCAGCGCCACCGCCAGCAGCTCGTCGCCGCGCCCGGTGATGCCGCTGTCGATATTGCGCCGGCGGTACTCGATGATCCGGGTCTCGACATGGCTGTCCTCGACCATCATCGCATAGTCCAGCACCGTCATGTCGGCCATGCCGCCATTGCGGTGGCGGCGGTCGAGATAGGCGCGGAAGACGGAATACTGCTCCGAGGTCGGCACCGCGCTGCGCTGCTCGCCGATGATGTCGGCGTTGCGGGCCAGCACCTTGCGGAAATTGCGGGAGGGGCGGAATTCGTTGGCGACCACCCGGACCGAGACGCAGGCCCGGCACTGGTCGCAGGCCGGCCGGTAGGCAATCGACTGGCTGCGGCGGAAGCCGCCATGGGTGAGCAGATCATTGAGATCGCCGGCCTTTTCGCCGACCAGATGCGTGAACACCTTGCGCTCGTGTCGGCCCGGCAGGTAGGGGCAGGGCGAGGGCGCCGTCAGATAAAACTGCGGGGTGTCACGCGAGTGCTGGGTCACGTCGGATAATCGGGCTCCACAACAATACAGGCAGCCAACTCAGCATCGCCCCCTGAAGGCTAACGGTCAATTGGTTTAAGCGGACCTAATAGGCCCGTGCCGCGGGTGTGATCTCGGTGCGGACCGAGCTGTTGATAACAACGGTTCCCAGGATGACGTCGTGCAGCAGCCGGCGGCGGCCGTTGAACAGCCCGACCAGCAGGACCAGCGGCGACAGGAACGAGATCGTCGCCCAGAATAATACCGCATGGACGGCGCCGAGCACGAAGTAGCCGGGGGCGCCGTACCAGGTGCGCAGTTCCAGATCCATCATGCGCATGCCTGGCGTGGCCGAATGCGGGCCGCCGATCGAGGCGCCGTAATAGACGATCGCCCAGATGATCGAGGCCGGCGACACCAGCCAGAACAGCGCCCAGCCGAGGCCGAGCGTCACCACGCCGAAGATGGCGATGAAGATCACGCCGAGGATCACCGGTACCGACAGCACCAGGAGGTCGATCAGGAAGGCGAACACGCGTCGGGTCAGCACGCCGCGAAACAGGTCCGGCTGCGCGTACGGATCGAACGCATGCGGGGGAACGCCGCCGTCATTGCGCCAGGTCGCGCCGCTCCGCGTGCCGCCGTCATTGCCGTAGGACATGACCAACCTCCGATTGATATCCCGCGCAGGAGATGGGAACCGGGGGCTCGCCTGCCAAGCGGGGGCAAGCATTAACTCACCGAAATATTCCGGCGATTCCGCGGCCGGATTGACCGCTGCCGCCTCCATCCGTCATTGCGAGCCAACGGGTCGGCGCGTAGCGCCGCCCGATGACAGGCTCCGCGAAGCAATCCATCCCGCCGCATGCTCGGATGGATGGATTGCTTCGTCGCTGCGCTCCTCGCAATGACGAAGGGGAGGAAACCGTCAGCGCTCCGCCCTGATCTTCTCGGCGGCCTGCGGCGCGAAGTAGGTCAGGATGCCGTCGGCGCCGGCGCGCTTGAAGCCGACCAGGCTCTCCATCATGGCGCGCTCGCCGTCGATCCAGCCATTGGCGGCGGCGCCTGCGATCATCGCGTATTCGCCGGACACCTGGTAGACGAAGGTCGGCATCTGGAAGGTGTCCTTCACCCGGCGGACGATGTCGAGATAGGGCATGCCGGGCTTCACCATTACCATGTCGGCGCCCTCGGCGATGTCGAGCTCGACCTCGCGCAATGCCTCGTCGGAATTGGCGCTGTCCATCTGATAGGTGCGCTTGTCGCCGGTCAGCGTCTTGGCCGAGCCGATCGCGTCGCGGAACGGGCCGTAGAAGGCGCTGGCGTATTTCGCCGCATAGGACATGATCTGCACGTCGCCGAAGCCGGCATCGTCGAGCGCGTCGCGGATCGCGCCGACCCGGCCGTCCATCATGTCCGACGGCGCGATCACGTCGCAGCCGGCCTGGGCCTGCGTCAGTGCCTGCTTGACCAGCACCGCGACCGTCTCGTCGTTGAGGATCCTGCCGTCAGCGAGCAGCCCGTCATGACCGTGGCTGGTGAAGGGATCGAGCGCGACGTCGCAGAGCACGCCGATATCAGGGAATTGCTTCTTGATCGCGCGCACCGACTGGCAGACCAGATTGTCGGGGTTGAGCGCCTCGGAACCCTGCTCGTCGCGCAGCCCCGGCTCGGTGAACGGGAACAGCGCGATGCAGGGGATGTTGAGCTTGGCGGCGCGCTCGGCGTCGCGGACGATCTGGTCCACGGTGAGCCGCTCCACGCCCGGCATCGAGGCCACCGGCGTGCGCGCGTTGTGGCCGTCGACCACGAACATCGGCCAGATCAGGTCGTCGGTCGTCAGCACGTTCTCACGGACCAGCCGGCGGGCCCATTCCGACTTGCGGTTGCGGCGCGGGCGGATCGTGAGGTCCAGCGACGGCGAGGCGAGGGCCTCGGTCTGGCGGCGCGGCGCATCCCGCAATTCGATCGGGCGCCCGAATTTGATCGCCATGTCTTTACTCCCTCGACGGCCGGCTGATTGGACTGGACCTGATATAAGTCCAATTCTAGCACCTTTCAGGGGGCGCCGTCATTGCGCCCCGATTGGATCCTTTGGCGCCCCGGATTTGCCGCAACGGCAATTGATTTTGCGGGCTTGGCGGGCCAAGACTGCGGCCATGAATACCTCTCTGCAGCCATTGCGCGGCGATTCGGATGTCTGACACCTCTGCACGCGATTCTGCGCGGGACAGCGCCATGACGGTCGGCGGGATCTCGTCCGACCGCATCGAGCCTGACGATAATGCGTGGACGCGGCGGCTCGTCATCTTCCTGCGCATCATGGCGGTGGTCTCGATCGCCAAGGGTCTCTACCACTGGGCCCAGGTCACCGGCTTCGTCGGCGGCGAGGAGGAGGCGTTCGAGAACCAGTCGATGGCCTGGCAGACCGCCACGATCTATTTCGCCGTTATCGAGCTCGTCGCCGCGGTCGGGCTGTGGCTGGCGACGCCGTGGGGCGCCGTGGTGTGGCTCACCACCGTGGTGTCGATGGCGGTGATCGAGCTGATGTTTCCCGGCATCTATGGCGGCAGCCTCACCGTGGTCGGGTTCGAGGCCGTGATGCTCGCCGCCTATCTCGCGCTCGCCTGGATGGCGGCGCGCGAACGGCCGCCATAGGCGGTGCCGGGATCCTCACTGTGGCGGCGCGGCGACACTGCGATCAATCTAAACCATAAGCGCTGACATCATGGTGTGCGTGCACGCAGTGAGAAGACAGCATTGCTGCGTCTGCTAAGTGAACCACACAGATCGTGCACACCCCGGCGCACCCCGTCGCGGCGCGCGTCTCTGCGGTACCGCCGTCGGGGTCGATTACCGGATCTCGGCATATGTGCCAGTCGGCTTTGCGCTGGCCGGCGGCGGGACCTCTTAGAGCGTTTTCGAGCGAAGTGGAAACCGGTTCGCGTGAAGAAAACGCGTCAAAACAAAATCTAGAGCCCCGTTCCGATTCCATCGGAACGGGAAAGGCTCTAGGCAGGCAGGACGCGATCCTGCTCGCCATCGCGCAGGCTTCGGGCTGCGATCCCGAAAATTTTCCGAGAATCTTCTGAGAATTTTCCGGTCACCATTCGGTCACCGTAAAGGGTTCCCTCACACCGGTTACGCCACCGTTTCGAAATCGAACGCCGCTGTTTCCGAATGCGACAGGGGAGGCAGACGAAGCGTGAACAGGGGCCATCTACCGTCAATGAAAAGTTGCGAGAAGTGCTTGATCCATGGGCTTAATCCGCCATTCACTGTCTTAAATTCATGATCTCTTTATTGTCTTATTTAAGCTGATCTTCAAACGACCCCACTAAGTTGTGGCTATCAGGCGGGACACAAGTTTCGTCGAATAAGTCGATAAAAACGACAAACAGGGGAAGTGTCATGATGAAAGCCGTTGCGACAACGGCGGCGGATGCCGCCGATCGCGCTGCCGGTCAGGCTCCGGTGCAGCCGCTCTATCTGGAAGCATTGACTTTGGTGGAGCGGCTGCATCGCCGGCTGCTCGACGTCATCAAGGACGAGTTCGACCGCCGCGGCCGCGCCGACATCAACTCGGTGCAGGCACTGCTCCTGTACAACATCGGCGATAAGGAATTGACCGCCGGCGAGCTGCGCACCCGCGGCTACTATCTCGGCTCCAACGTCTCCTACAATCTGAAGAAGCTCGTCGAGCTCGGCTTCCTCGATCATCAGCGCTCCCGCGTCGATCGGCGTTCTGTTCGCATTCGTCTGACCGCGCAGGGCCAGGAAGTCCGCAAGATCGTCGATGCGCTCTATCAGAAGCACGTCAAGACGGTGGAGCAGGTCGGTGGCATCTCCAACGAGGAGTTCGCCAGCCTCAACAAGTCGCTGCATCGCCTCGAGCGGTTCTGGACCGACCAGATCCTCTATCGCCTCTGAAATCAGCCTTCTTCGCCTGATGGCCAAGCCGGCCGCTTCAGAAGACCGGCAGCCAACCTCCAGACAGCGCATCGGCTGTGCCCGGCCGATGCGCTTTGTCGCGTTTTGCCGCAGCCGTTCTGCTGCACCTGCGAAAAAAACCGAGCGCCACCAGGAACCAACTTGTTCCCTGCGACTTATCCATCGACCAATGGAGGCGCGGGATGCTGGTCGAGCGCGGTATTGAGGTGGTGAATGTCGAGGTGGTGGGCGATGCCTACGCCATCGCGTCCAACTACCTGCGCAAATCCGGCGCGATCCCCGACAATTTCGCCACCAATGAGCGCCTGCTCAGCATCATCGTCAAGCTGTTCCAGCGCGGCGAGATGAACAGGATCCGCCTCGCCAACAAGGCGATCGCGAAGTTCGAGGCCGAGACGCTGGTCGTTGCTTGAGCGCCAATCCGGAGACATCAATGGAAGCCGCTATCGATCGGATCATGCAGACCTATGATCTGCTGGTAAACCGCACGGCCGCCGCGAGCGACGAAGCCCGCACCAAGGTGACCGAGTATGTGCGGATGCTGTTCGAGGCCGGCGAGACCGATCCGCATCGGCTGACCGTGTGCGGCCTGACCTATCTGCGCCAGCTCGACGGCAGCACCGACCATGTGAAGGCCGGGTATACCGGGCTGTAGGGCTCGCGCGTTGCCCAATTCATCCGTCGTCCTGTCTGTTGCCAGGACGACGTAGATTCTGATTCAATTTTCAAACAGCAAACACTCGGTGTCGTCGCTCCGGCGCGCCGGAGCTTTAGCGGAGACGGCACCCCGGACGATGACACCGCGTAGGGTGGGCAAAGGAGCGTAAGCGACGTGCCCACCTTTCACGCTGTGCTCGTAATGGTGGGCACGCTTCGCTTTGCCCACCCTACGATTCCTCTACCGTCGTCCCGGCGAAGGCCGGGACGACGAGGAGTTTGCCACCAGATCTCGCTACGCCGCAAAATGCCAGCCGTCGGCGACGGTGCCGGCAGGGGCGGTGATGTGTGCGGCGCTGAGCTGGCCGCTGTTCCAGATCGACGTCATGCCGTTGGCGTTGACCCAGAGAATGTCGCTCTTGCCGTCGCCGTTGAAGTCGCTGGTGCCGGCAAAATGCCAGCCACCCGCGATGGTGCCCGCGGGCGCAACGACATGCGCGCCGGCGAGCTGGCCGTTATCCCAGATCGAAACCGAGCCGTTGTCGTTGACCCAGAGGAAATCGCTCTTGCCGTCGCCCGCGAAATCGCCGGTGCCGGCGAAGTGCCAGCCGTTGATCTGGCTGCCGATGTCGGCCGTGATGTGCGCGCCGCTGAGCTGGCCGTCGTTCCAGATCGACACCTTGCCGTCGTCGTTGACCCAGGCAATGTCGCTCTTGCCATCGCCGGCGAAATCGCCAGTGCCGGCAAAATGCCAGCCATTGTTGGCGACGGTGCCGACAGGCGCGATCACATGCGCGCCGCTGAGTTGGCCGTCATCCCAGACCGACACCGTTCCGTTGTCGTTGACCCAGAGGATGTCGCTCTTGCCGTTGCCGTTGAAATCGCCGGTGCCGGCGACGTGCCAACCCTGGATGTTGCTGCCGAGGTCAGCGACGATATGAGCGTCGCCGATTTGGCCACCATCCCAGACCGACACCTTGCCGTTGTCATTGACCCAGAGGATGTCGCTGCCGCCACCGAAGTTGCCGGTGGCCGCGAAGTGCCAGCCATCGGCAATGGTGCCGGTGGGAGCCGTGATGTGAGCGGCGGCGACCATCCCGCTGTCCCACATCGACACTCGGCCGTCATCGTTGACCCAGACAATGTCGGCGTGGCCATTGGCGCCGAAGTCGTTCGCGGTGGCAGGCAAGGAGGGGAACATGCCTGGGCTGCGTGAATTTTGCGGCGTGAGCGTGCCGAGAGAGAAATCCGACGCATTCTGATCGGTATCCCCGCCGATTTGTTGGCGTACCGTAGCGGCATCGCCGGCGTTCGTTTGACCGGGCGCTGGGCCGGCGCCCTCGAAATCACTTGCCGTCGAGCCGTAGCCGACGAGGTCGAGGATGTCGAAGCTGACTGGCTTCGCACCGGACAGCGGCGTGGTGTCCGTGACAAGCGCGACCTTGCCGGCAAACGCCCCCAGATTGATGGTCCCGATCAGGTCCGGGGTTGGCAGGGCGGTTCCGCCGCTGCCGCTGCTTCCCTCTTCAATCAGGAAGTAGCCATACACATCTATCGTTCCGGAAAGATCGGTGACCTGCCAACTGGTTCCGGTCGCCGTAGCGTATTGGATTGACCATCCGGTCAAATCGATCGGCCTCGGCTCCGAATTGTACAGCACGATATAATCATGATTGAAGGACGACGGTGGCGATCCTGAAAAGCCACCATTACCATCAAGCGAATTGATCATCACCGGCATCTGAACAGCCCCCGTTCCCGAAATGCATCGGCATCTTCAATCCGGTCGCGGCAATGGAATGCCACCGCACGCACCGCAAAATGGCGCCGGTATTTGGCTGAATCTTTGGGATGATTACATCACCCGGTTGGGTGAGGTCGGGAATTTCAGATGCGGCGCGACCTTGCACGCAAAAGAGGGGCGGCCGGGGCAGCCCCTCCTTGAACGAAGCGTCATGGTCCGCGCGTCACCATTTATAGGCGAGGCTCGCCGTGATGCGGCGGCGGTCGCCGTAGTAGCAGGAGGTGATCACCGCGCAGCTCGCGACGTAGATCTTGTCCGTCACGTTGACGACGTTGAGCGCGGCGCGCCAGTGGTTGTCCCATTCGTAGTGCAAAGCGAGGTCACCCAGCACGACCGACGGCACCGGTGCGGTGTTGGCGGTATCGGCAAATGACGAGCCGACATAGCGCACGCCGCCGCCGAGGCCGAAGCCGTTCAGCGGGCCCTCGCGGAAGGTGTAGTCGGCCCACGCCGAGGCCATCTCGCGCGGCGTGTTGGTCGGGACGGTGCCGATCAGCGCGGGATTGAGGTCCTTGCTGACGAACAGATCGTAATTGGTGTAGCTCGCCACCAGCTTGAAGTCGCGCGTGATGTTCGCGACCGCCTCGAGCTCGATGCCGCGCGAGGTGACTTCGCCGTTCTGGGTCTGGAACATGACGTTGTTCGGATCGGTGGTCAGCGCATTCTGGCGCTTCAGGTCGAACCAGGCGACGCTGAATCGTGCGTTGAGCCCGACCGGCTCATACTTCACGCCGACCTCGGTCTGCTGCGAGGTTTCCGGCAACAGCAATTGCCCGGCCGCGTTGACGCCGATGATCGGATTGTAGCCGGTCATGTAGGAAGCGTAGGGCGCGACGCCGTTGTCGAAATTGTAGATCGCGCCGACGCGGCCGGAGAACTTGCTGTCCTGGCGGCTCTGATCGGCACCGATCCGGTTCTGGTTGTCGAGATCGACCCAATCCTGGCGACCCGACAGCACCACGGTCAGCCGGTCGAGCTTGACTTGATCCTGCAGATAGAGGCCGGCCATCTTCTGGGTGAGATACGTGTCCTGGTACAGCGCGCCGCTAAAGGGTGCGTTGGTGCCGTAGACCGGATTGAACACGTTGAGACTGGTGCCGGTGCCAAAACCCTGCCGGTCATCGATGCCGTAGTGCTTGAGGTCGACGCCGACGAGCGCGGTGTGCTGCAGCGCGCCGGTGGCGAAGCGGTATTCGAGCTGATTGTCGAGGTTGAACTGGTCGGCGACCCCGCGGGCATAGAAGTTGCCGCGTGCGATATCGCCGGCCGAAGGCGTCGTCGCCCAGCCCAGGCCGTAGAGGCCGGTATAGTAAACGTCGACATGTCCGAAGCGCGCGTTCTGGCGGAAGTCGAGATCGCTGGTGATGTTCTTTTCGAACTGGTAGCCGAGCGTCTCCTGCTCGCGCTTGAACTGATCGGCGCTGGGATCGCCGATGAACAGGCTGGTTGGGATGCGGCCGAACGGCGCGTTGGTGACGGTGCCGACATAGGGCAGGAAGTTCTCCGCCCGCGTGTTGTTCTTGGCGGCTGTGGCGTACACGGTGAGGCGGGTGTCGGCGTCGGGCTTGTAGGTCACCGAGGGCGCGAAGAAGAAATTGTTGTCGTAGGTGTAGTCGGTCTGGGTGCCGCCGCCCTGGACCTGGCCGACGAAGCGATACAAGAGCTGTGCGTTGCCGGGCTGCGGCACCGCGCCGCCGATGTCGAACGCGGTGTAAGCATTGCCGAAATTGTTGACGCCGGTCTCGAGATAGCGAACCGGCTCGGCCTGCGGCAGCTTGCTCACGGCATTGACCATGCCGCCCGGCGCCGAGCCGCCATAGAGAATGCTGGACGGCCCGCGCAGCACCTCGACCCGTTCGAGATTGAAGGGTTGCAGCTTCCAGCTCGCATAGGAGGTGTAGAACAGCTGCAGGCCGTCGAGGAACAGCGCCTCGTTCTGCGCCGGGAAGCCGCGGATCAGGAACCAGTCGTTGCGGAAGTCGGAGCCATAGGTGCCGCCGACCACGCCGGGCGTGTAGCGCAGCACCTCGTCGAACTTGCTGACAATCTTCTGGTCGCGGATCTGCTCGGCGCCGATCACGGTGATCGATTGCGGCGTCTGGATGATCGGCGTGCTGGTCTTGGTGCCGCTCGCGCTGAGCCGCGCCATGTAGCCGTTCACCGGACCGCCCGCATGCTCGCGTCCGCTGCCGGCAGTCGGCTGTGCAGCGCTCTGTGTGTTCGCCGGCGTTGCCGCAGCGTGCCGCGCCGCAGTTCGTGCGCGCGTGGCCTGCTGTGTTGCCGTCTGCTGCGGTTTCGCCGCTTGCCGCTTCGGCGCATCGACGGTGACGGGCGGCAACTGCGACTGCGCGAACGCATCGTCTGCGCCGATCGCGCAAAGCACCACCACACTCGAAGCGGCAAGCCGCTTCGTCCGCATCCACCTGAACGACATTAATCCACGCTCCGTCAAATTTAGTTGAGCGAGTCGTTATCACGGTGATTTTCAGAAACCGGCGATGCGCGCTTAGAACCTCTTCAAGGCGCGCACGAAGCTCGCGTGTGTGATCGATCGACAACGATTTGTCGCGAGAAGTGCGAAGTATTGTCGCGCCTGACGCGCATGTTTTGAATCGGTCCAGTGTGGAAGGATTCCAAATCGTCTCATTGGTTCACGCAGCACGGCTCGATGAACGTGAACCACGCGCGCTTAGATTTCTTCAGCGTGGAGATGCGGGTTGTGCCTATTATAAAATGCATCCATTGGATGCGCGGTCAGTAAATTCGCCATGCCCGGGCTTGGCCCCGGGCATCCACGACGTTGGTCTCTGTGTGGGAACGACGTGGAATGGCCGGGACAAGCCCGGCCATGACGACGCGTGGGGCGAGCAGAGGGAACCCTCGCAATCCCCGCCATCCCCACCATATCTGGCATAATTGGCGACAGGGGACCGCAACCGCTTGGCCATTTTGGGGCAATGTGGTAACGCTCTGCAACCAGCTCGATCGCCACTCGTGACCGTCCGCATCCCCTGTTAAAGGCTTGTGGCGGTGGAGATATTTCGCCGATGACCTCTTCGACCAAGACCGCATCCGCGCCCGATTCCTTCTTCACGGCCGGCCTTGCCGAGGCCGATCCCGAAATCGCCGCCGCAATCAAGGGCGAGCTCGGCCGGCAGCGCCATGAGATCGAGCTGATCGCCTCGGAAAACATCGTCAGCCGCGCCGTGCTGGAGGCGCAGGGCTCGGTGATGACCAACAAATACGCTGAGGGTTATCCGGGCGCGCGCTACTATGGCGGTTGCGAGTGGGTCGACGTCGCCGAGAACCTCGCGATCGATCGCGCCAAGAAGCTGTTCGGCGCCGGCTTTGCCAACGTGCAACCGAACTCCGGCAGCCAGATGAACCAGGCGGTGTTCCTGGCGCTGCTGCAGCCCGGCGATACCTTCATGGGTCTCGATCTCGCCGCCGGCGGCCATCTCACCCACGGCTCGCCGGTCAACATGTCCGGCAAGTGGTTCAAGGCCGCGCATTACACCGTGCGCCGCGACGATCATCTGATCGACATGGACGAAGTCGCGAGGCAGGCCGAGCAGGTCAAGCCGAAGCTGATCATCGCCGGCGGCTCGGCCTATTCGCGGGCCTGGGATTTCAAGCGTTTTCGCGAGATTGCCGATTCCGTCGGCGCGTATCTGCTGGTCGACATGGCGCATTTCGCGGGCCTCGTCGCCGGCGGCGTGCATGCTTCGCCGGTGCCGCACGCCCACGTCACCACCACCACGACGCACAAGTCGCTGCGCGGCCCGCGCGGCGGCCTGATCCTCAGCAATGACGAGACGCTGGCCAAGAAGCTGAACTCGGCGATCTTCCCGGGTCTGCAGGGCGGTCCGCTGATGCATGTGATCGCGGCCAAGGCGGTGGCGTTCGCCGAGGCGCTGCGGCCGGACTTCAAGGTCTATGCCAGGAACGTGGTCGAGAATGCCAAGGCGCTGGCCGAGACGCTGCGCGGCCACGGCCTCGATATCGTCTCCGGCGGCACTGACAATCATTTGATGCTGGTCGACCTCCGCCCGAAGGGGCTGAAGGGCAACGTCTCCGAGAAGGCGCTGGTGCGCGCCGCCATCACCTGCAACAAGAACGGCATCCCGTTCGATCCCGAGAAGCCGTTCGTCACCTCGGGTCTTCGTCTCGGCACGCCGGCGGCGACCACGCGCGGCTTCGGCGTCGCCGAGTTCAAGCAGGTCGGCGGCATGATCGCGGAGGTGCTGACCGCGCTGGCGCAGTCGCCGGACGGCAAGGCGCCGCTGGTCGAGGCCGCGATCAAGGAGCGCGTCAAGGCGCTGACCGATCGCTTCCCGATCTATCAGTAAGGTTCGCTTTCAAAGGTTTCCGTCGGATGCGCTGCCCGAGCTGCAACTCTCTCGATACGCAGGTGAAAGACTCGCGTCCGACCGAGGATTCCGCCGTGATCCGCCGACGGCGGGTCTGCATGGCCTGCAACTTCCGTTTCACCACCTTCGAGCGGGTGCAGCTGCGCGAGCTCACGGTGATCAAGCGCAACGGCCGCCGCGTGCCGTTCGACCGCGACAAGCTGGTGCGCTCGCTGCAGATCTCCTTGCGCAAGCGTCCGGTGGATTCGGAGCGGCTGGAGAAGATGGTCTCGACCATCGTGCGCGAGCTCGAAAGCGGCGGCGAGGCCGAGGTCTCCTCGGAGGCGATCGGCGAGATCGTGATGGAGCATCTGCGCGGGCTCGACGATGTCGCCTACGTCCGCTTCGCCTCGGTCTATCGCAACTTTCGCGAGGCCAGGGATTTCGAGGCCGTGCTCGGCGAATTGTCCGGCGAAGACGATCCGCGGGTCGCGACGTTGCGAAAATGATCTTCCGGATCCTGGAAGACCAGTTCGCGCAGAAATCCCGGGATGCGAAGGCGGCGGACCAGCGCTTCATGCAGCTCGCGCTTTCGCTTGGCCGGCGCGGGCTGGGGCGGACCTGGCCCAATCCGGCGGTCGGCGCCGTCATCGTCAAGGACGGCGTGATCGTCGGCCGCGGCTGGACCCAGCCGGGCGGACGTCCGCATGCCGAGGTCGAGGCACTCAGCCGCGCCGGCGCGGCCGCCCGCGGCGCCACGCTCTACGTGACGCTCGAACCCTGCTCGCATTTCGGACGCTCGCCGCCCTGCGCCGATGCCGTGGTCGCGGCCGGGCTCGCGCGCGTCGTGTCGGCGATCGAGGATCCCAATCCGGAGGTCGCGGGGAAGGGGCACGCCAGGCTGCGCGCGGCCGGCATCGCGGTCGATGTCGGGCTCTGCGCGGCGGAAGCGGCGCACGATCATGCCGGGCACTTCCGGCGCATCCGGGACAAGCGTCCGCATGTCATCCTCAAGCTTGCGGTCTCGGCCGACGACAAGATCGCCGCCGCCGGTCACGAGCCGGTTGCGATCACGGGCGAAATTGCGCGAACGCGCGTGCATCTGTTGCGCGCGCAGTGCGATGCGATCCTGGTCGGGATCGGAACGGTTTTGGCGGACGATCCGCTTCTCACCTGCCGGCTGCCGGGCATGGCACAGCGCTCGCCGGTCCGCATCGTGCTGGACCGCGCGCTGCGGCTGCCGGGCACCGGCCGCCTTGTGCATTCCGCACGCGAGACGCCGCTCTGGGTGGTCACGTCAGATCTGGCCGACGCGCCGGCCGCGACGAAGCTCGGCGCTGCCGGAGCGCAGGTGATCCGCGTCGGCTCATCGGCGGCGCCCGGGCTCGATCTGCCGGCCGTGCTGCATGCGCTGGCGGACAAAGGCATCACGCGGCTCATGGTCGAGGGCGGCGCGCGGGTGGCAGGATCTTTCGTCGCAGCCGGGCTGGTCGACGAAATCTGGCTGTTGCGCGGGCCTGATACGGTGGGCGCCGACGGGGTTCCCGCGCTGCACGCATTGCCGCTGGCCGCAATCACGCAGTCGCAGGCCTTCGCCCTTCGTGCTAGCGAGGCGCTCGGCAAGGACAGTCTGACGATCTACGATAGGTCTTGAGGTCGTCATGCCCGGGCTTGACCCGGGCATCCACGTCTTGACCGCAATTAATGAAGAAAGCCGTGGATGGCCGGGTCAAGCCCGGCCATGACGAATAGTGTGAGGTTTGTCGTGTTTACCGGAATTGTCACCGATATCGGTGAGATCATCAACCTGAAGCCGGTCGCGCAGGGGCAGCTGCACCGGATGCGGATCGCCTGCGACTACGACCAGGCCACGATCGCCGACGGCGCCTCGATCGCCTGCAACGGCGTCTGCCTCACGGTGGTCGCCTCCGGCACGTCTGATGGCAAGACCTGGTTCGACGTCGACGCCGCGGCCGAGACGCTCGGCATGACCACGGCGAAGCACTGGGGTGAGGGCGGCAGGCTCAATCTCGAGCGCGCGCTGAAGATCGGCGACGAACTCGGCGGCCATATCGTGGCCGGCCACGCCGACGGCATCGCCACCATCGTGACGCGCGACGATCTGCCCGACATGGCGCGCTTCACGCTCAAAACCAGCCGCGAGCTGGCGCGTTTCATCGCGGCAAAGGGCTCGGTGACCCTGGACGGCGTGTCGCTGACCGTGAACACCGTCGACGACGTGACCTTTTCGGTGCTGATCATCCCGCATACGCTTTCGGTGACCACGCTGAGCGGCTGGAAGGCCGGCACCGAGGTCAATATCGAGGTCGATTTGATGGCCCGCTACGCCGCGCGGCTGTCGGAGATGAAGTAGCGACCACAAATGTGTCATACGCGGGCTTGACCCGCGTATCCATCCTCTTAACAAGGTGGGCCTCCGGCACGATGGATTGCCGGGTCAAGCCCGGCAAATGACGAAGGTAACCATGGCTGACGCGAGGCGCGCACCTCTCAAGGACCACACCGACATCACGGGCGCGCGCGTCCTGATCGTCGAGGCGCGGTTCTATGACGACATCCAGGATGCGCTGCTCGAGGGCGCGCTGGCCGAGCTGAAGGCCGCCGGCGTCACCCACGACATCCTCACCGTGCCGGGCGCGCTGGAAATCCCGGCGGCGATCGCGATCGCGATCGATGCGGCTGAAACCAACGGCAAGCCTTATGATGCGGCGATCGCGCTCGGCTGCGTGGTGCGCGGCGACACCATCCATTTCGAGATCGTCTCGCAGGAATCCTCGCGCGGGCTGATGGATCTGGCGGTCGCCCGCAAATTTCCGCTCGGCAACGGCATCCTGACCGTGAATAACGAGGCGCAGGCCTGGGCGCGGGCGCGCGCCAGCGAACTGAACAAGGGCGGCGATGCCGCGCGCGCGGCGCTGGCGATGCTGCGCATCAAGCGCCGTTTGGCGAAGGCGTGATCATGGCAGAGAGCAAGCCCGGCAAACCGCCCGAGAGGAAAGCCAACCGGCGCGGCGCGGCGCGGCTCGCGGCCGTGCAGGCGCTGTACCAGATGGACATCGGCGGCGCCGGCCTGAACGACATCTTCGCCGAGTTCGAGAGCCATTGGCTCGGCAACGAGGTCGAGGGCGAGAAGTACTTGCCGGCGGAGGCCGCGTTCTTCCGCGACGTCGTCTCCGGCGTGGTGCGCGACCAGGCGAGGCTCGATCCCCTGATCGACGACGCGCTGGCGAAGGGCTGGCCGCTGAAACGGATCGACGCGATTTTGCGCGCGGTGCTGCGCGCCGGGTCCTACGAGCTTGAGCATCGCAAGGACGTGCCGGGCCGGGTGGTGGTGTCGGAATATGTCGACGTCGCCCACGCCTTCGTCGAGAAGGACGAGACCGGCATGGTCAATGCCGTGCTCGACCAGATCGCGCGCCAATTCCGCGGCGACGAGTTTGTGCGGGGGTAAGGGTAAGCCTTGCCTCTCCGTAGCCGTCACCCTGAGGTGCGAGCTCTTGCGAGCCTCGAAGGGCGGCGGCGTGACGTGGAGGCTGCATCCGGGCCGTGCATCCTTCGAGGCTCGCCAAAAGGCTCGCACCTCAGGATGACGGGACTGGTAGCGTGACGCAGGACAATGACCGAGTATCCGGCGAAGACTCCCTGATCGCGCGCTATTTCAGGCCGCTCGCGACCGATCCCGGCGCATTCAATCTCGACGACGACGCCGCCGCCCTGAAGGCCGCGGGCGAGGATATCGTCGTCACCACCGACGCCATTGTCGAAGGCGTGCACTTCCTGCCCAACGATCCGCCCGACACGCTGGCGCGCAAGGCGCTGCGGGTGAACCTGTCCGACATCGCGGCCAAGGGCGCCACGCCCGCGGGCTTCGTGCTGACGCTGGCGCTGCGCGGGGCGGATGAGACCTGGCTGAAACCGTTCGCGCAGGCGCTTGGTGAGGATGCCGTCCATTTCGGCTGCCCGCTGCTTGGCGGCGATACCGTCTCGACGCCGGGGCCGCTGATGATCTCGATCACGGCGTTCGGGCGCGTGCCGGAGGGGCGGATGGTGCATCGCGCCGGCGCAAAAGTCGGCGACCGCGTGTTCGTGACGGGCTCGATCGGCGATGCCGCGCTCGGCCTCGACGTGCTCCGGGGCGGGCCGGCCGCCCAGGCATTGGCTGATGATTCCGCCGCGCGGGATTTCCTCGCCGGCCGGTATCGCGTGCCGCAGCCGCGCAATGCGCTGGCGCCGGCGGTGCGCGACCATGCCAGCGCCGCGATGGATGTTTCGGACGGGCTGGCGGGCGATCTCGCCAAACTGTGCGCGGCTTCCGGCGTCTCGGCCGAGATCGAGCTGCCGCGTGTCCCGCATTCGCCGGCGGCTGCCGCGCTGCTGGCCCGCAGCACGGTCGGTGTTGAGGTGCTCATCGCCGGTGGCGACGACTACGAGATTCTCTGCGCTGTGCCGGAGGATCGCGCCGAGGCGTTTGCGCTGATGGCGCAGCGGGCCGGCGTCGCCGCCACCGAGATCGGCCGTGTCGTTGCCGGCCGCACCGGCCCCCGTTTCGTGGACGGGCAGGGCCAGGAACTGGCGTTGGAGCGGCTGTCCTACAGCCATTTCTAGAACTGCGGGCGAGGGGCCGACGATTTTCCCTCTAATTAGCTGCCGATAGCGGCGTTTTCAGCCGTTGGTGCCGTTGCGCGGGGGGGACGATTTTGGCAAGGTCGCGCCCGATTTGAGGCAGTCCCTGTGGGCAGGGAGGGTCCTCAGCGAATAAGCGCCAGCCGCTTCAGGCGGGACAAAAGGCGCGGGGGTTACATCAAGGATCTGAGGCAAAATTCACATGACAGCATTATGGGTGATCGTGCTCTGCGGAGCGCTTTCCATCGTTTACGCGATCTGGGCGACGCAATCGGTTCTGAGTGCGGATGCGGGCAGTGCACGCATGCAGGAAATCGCAGGGGCCGTCGCCGAAGGCGCGCAGGCCTATCTGCGCCGGCAATACACCACGATCGGCATCGTCGGCATCGTGATCTTTGTGGTGCTGGCCTACTTCCTCGGCGTGCTGGTTGCGATCGGATTTGCGATCGGCGCCATCCTGTCCGGCGCGGCCGGCTTCATCGGCATGAACGTCTCGGTGCGCGCCAACGTCCGCACCGCGCAGGCGGCGACCACCTCGCTCGCCGGCGGCCTCGAGCTCGCCTTCAAGGCGGGCGCGATCACCGGCATGCTGGTCGCAGGTCTCGCACTGCTCGGCGTGACCATCTACTTCATGGTGCTGGTCAAGTTCATGGGGCTGGAAGCCGGCAGCCGCACCGTGATCGACGCCATGGTGGCGCTCGGCTTCGGCGCCTCGCTGATTTCGATCTTCGCCCGACTCGGCGGCGGCATCTTCACCAAGGGTGCCGACGTCGGCGGCGACCTCGTCGGCAAGGTCGAGGCCGGCATTCCCGAGGACGATCCGCGCAACCCGGCGACCATCGCCGACAACGTCGGCGACAATGTCGGCGATTGCGCCGGCATGGCGGCCGACCTGTTCGAGACCTATGCGGTGACCGCGGTCGCCACCATGGTGCTGGCGGCGATCTTCTTCGCCAAGACCCCGATCCTAGTCAACATGATGACCTTGCCGCTCGCGATCGGCGGCATCTGCATCATCACCTCGATCATCGGCACCTTCTTCGTCAAGCTCGGCGCCAGCCAGTCCATCATGGGTGCGCTGTACAAGGGCCTGATCGCCACCGGCATCCTGTCGCTGGTCGGCGTCGCGGTCGTCATCAACTGGCTGATCGGCTTCGGCAAGCTCGACGGCGTCGACTTTACCGGCATGGCGCTGTTCGAATGCGGCGTGGTCGGTCTCATCGTCACCGGCCTGATCATCTGGATCACCGAATACTACACCGGCACCGACTATCGCCCGGTGAAGTCGATCGCGGCGGCCTCGGTCACCGGTCACGGCACCAACGTGATCCAGGGCCTCGCGGTCTCGATGGAGGCGACCGCGCTGCCCGCGATCGTCATCATCGCCGGCATCCTGGTCACCTACAGCCTGGCCGGCCTGTTCGGCATCGCGATCGCGACCGCGACCATGCTGGCGCTGGCCGGCATGATCGTGGCGCTCGACGCCTTCGGCCCGGTCACCGACAACGCCGGCGGCATCGCCGAAATGGCCGGGCTGCCGAAGGAAGTGCGCAAATCGACCGACGCGCTGGACGCGGTCGGCAACACCACCAAGGCGGTGACCAAGGGCTACGCGATCGGCTCCGCCGGTCTCGGCGCGCTGGTGCTGTTTGCGGCCTATAACCAGGATCTCAAATTCTTCATCGCCGACTCCGCCCACCACGCCTACTTCGCCGGCGTCAATCCGGACTTCTCGCTGAACAATCCGTACGTGGTGGTCGGCCTGCTGTTCGGCGGCCTGTTGCCGTATCTGTTCGGCGCGATGGGCATGACCGCGGTCGGCCGCGCCGCCGGCGCGATCGTCGAGGAGGTCCGTCGTCAGTTCCGCGAAAAGCCCGGCATCATGCAGGGCACCGACAAGCCTGATTACGGCAAGGCGGTCGACCTGCTGACCCGGGCGGCGATCAAGGAAATGATCATCCCCTCGCTGCTGCCGGTGCTGTCGCCGATCGTGGTCTACTTCCTGATCTACTTCATCGCGGGCGGCGGCGCAGCCGGCAAGTCGGCAGCGTTCTCCGCGGTCGGCGCCATGCTGCTCGGCGTCATCGTCACCGGCCTGTTCGTCGCGATCTCGATGACCTCGGGCGGCGGCGCCTGGGACAACGCCAAGAAGTACATCGAGGACGGCCACTACGGCGGCAAGGGCAGCGATGCTCACAAGTCCGCGGTGACCGGCGACACCGTCGGCGATCCCTACAAGGACACGGCGGGCCCGGCGGTGAACCCGATGATCAAGATCACCAACATCGTGGCGCTCTTGCTGCTGGCGATCTTGGCGCACTGAGTGGCGCGACCGCGTGAAAATGCAAACCCCCGCGGTGCGAGCCGCGGGGGTTTTTATTGCATTCGCCGACGTGCGTGTATTCGCGGCTTCTGGCTCGCTCCGAAAGATATTCAGTGCAAGATCAATCGGGCCGACGTCCTGATAACACCACCGGCTTTGGGACCCTGTTCGTCCGCTTTCGCACTGCCGAACATGCGGGCCCAGAACGAAGGCTTGGGCTTGTCGGCGACTTTGCCGCTACGTGCACACAGGAAGTAGCTGCAATCCTCATACCCGCTGTTGTAGTGCTCATTCGGGTAATGACCGAAGTCGGCGTTGAGCATCGGGCTCAATAGCTTCATGTCGTCACCCCACCAGCTCTTGCGGGTCGGGCAATCACGGCCATTGCCACCCGTGAAAATCGAAAAGCCGAGCCTTGTGTTCGCTGGAAGGTTGCTGACGATCTGGTCACGGTAGCCGAGCACGAGCGCTCCGGCGACTTCCGCTCCCGGATCGATCCTCAAATCCCATTCGGTGGGTCCGTAGGAAACGAGTACGATGAAGAGTGGCTTATCCCGTTTCGGAATGACGATCGGCTGTCGGCTGAGATTGGTATCTTGTTCGTTGAATAGGCGGTAGCGGCTCGCCATCGATCCACCATAAGTATAATAAACGATCGTCGTGACGTCCTTGGGCAAGTTCAGCCAGCACGATCCCAAATTCGGTGCAGGCGGCTCGTCCGCGGCAGCCAATGCCGGGGATGATGGCACGGTCACCAACGCCGCCATGCCAAGCAGCGCGGCAACGACGACCACAACGAACGGCTCAGTCCAACGTCCCATCATGCGACCCCCGCTTAACGGCTCTTGTAGAGCTGGTCGTAGCGTTCCCGACCTTCCTGCGCTTTCCGTGCGTACTCCGCATCGATGGATTTGCGCATTTGCAGGATTTGCGGAGCAGCGTGCATCGTGACACGCGCCATCGGCCGGGAGATGTTGGCGA
Organism: Bradyrhizobium genosp. L; assembly: GCF_015624485.1. NCBI lineage: Bacteria > Pseudomonadati > Pseudomonadota > Alphaproteobacteria > Hyphomicrobiales > Nitrobacteraceae > Bradyrhizobium > Bradyrhizobium genosp. L. Next base: position 4,338,376 of record NZ_CP061378.1, on the reverse strand, counting down.
TGGCGAACAGCCGGTTGTGCAGCCTGGCGTCGATCTGTTCGGCCAAGGCTGCACCGAACAGATCAACGAACGCCGGATTGTCATCCAGCATCTTCTTGATCTCGTCGCGCTTATCGTTGTCGGGTGGCAGGATGGCGACCGTGACAAGCGAACCCTTGTTGTCGGCGGCGGTCGTCGCGGTCAGGCGAAACGTTTCCTTGCCTGCATCGTTCTGCAGCGCCCAGACCGATAGCCTGTCGTTCGCCCGCCAATGCCTGGCTTTGTGGTTCGCGAATATGACATCCGGCAAATCGATCCCGTCGATGAGACGGTTCACCTCGGAGACCGGCATCGCATAGACGCGATTCTTGTCCGCGCCCGACCCGATCCCGAAGTAGACCGCGAGCGACATGCAAAGCGCCAACACCCCGAACGCGGCTCGAATCCCCATCAGACAAATCCTTTCTTCGCAATCGACGAGCGTCACCAATGGTTTTTGGCAGCAAGCTTTTGAGCGGTCTCCATCGACGGGCCGGGAGGACCGTCGTAATCGGCGGCGAAGCCCTGCGCCAAAATTTGCGCATCCTCGCTGCAGGCCTGTCCGGACGGGCTACGATCAAGGTAGCGCGCGTCCGCCTCGACCCGCTCATTGTCGAATGAGCGTTTTTCCATTGCCGACTCGATGAGCTCGGTGATCGCCGGACGTAGCGGCTGGCGCAGTAACGGATGATTGTATTTCTGGGTGCCGTCGTATATTTCGCGGCCGTTGCGTTCGAGAGGGACGCTGAGCTTCAGCGTCACGCCCTTGGGAGATTCGACCACAACGACGTTGAAGGTGAAAACGTCCTTGCGGCTCGCCCGCGCTGTCCAGGTTACCGTGTGGTCGTCGGATTTATTGCTGCCGAAGTTGAACAGCACGCCGCAATGGCGGGCGTAGCGGAAGCCGGCGCTGTCGGAATTGTCCAGGCGGCGCACCGCTTCAGCGACGCCGAACGGGTACTCTTTTGCCTGGGGCTCCGACTTGCAGCCCGCCAGCGCAATGCTCCCGCAAATCAGCGTCGCAAGAATTCGCAATGAACGCATGATCCCTCCGCAAAACATGCCTCTAACGAATAATCCGAAATGACTAAGAAGGTGGTGCGCGGCCTGTCTAGATTTGCTCAGTACCGCCAATATGCTAAATCGTGCATTAATTCGACAACACAACCGCGGGCGCGCCGTGGTTAAAATTAGGTGGGCAAGGGCGAGTTCATTTTTCGAAATCAATCCACAACTCAAGCGACGGGTGACACCTCAACCCGGATATTGGCGTCCGCGTCGATGTCTCCTTTCGGCACCCCGTGCGGCGGTGACGTCGTTCGGTGGACTGGCGAATTGATCGGCCCGGCCAACGATGTCCGCCGCCAACCAGACGCGAACAAAACGGAGATCCATCGATGTCGCTCTCATCCGCACGCAACTATGCGCTCCGCGCCTCCAAGTCGCAGGATCAGACGGAGGCCATCGAGTTATTGTCGAAGGCAATCCTGGAACTGGCGACGTCAATCGAAGCAACCGACGCCAAGATCAAGAAGATCAACAAATCTTCGTAATGTCGGCGCGCACGCGCCGCCATTTCACCTCCATCTGCTTCTCGACGATCGCGGCGAATGTTTTCGTCCCGGCGTCAACGACGCTTCACGTCCGATAGGACGTTCCGCGCTCTCGCTCGAGCTTCCGGATCAGGCCGGGCCACTCGACCTTGCCGCATTCGAAGAAGCCGCCGGGACCGAGCATCCTTAAGCCCTGAGCGCGGGTGTGGCTGATGGTTTCCTGGGAGAGCTCGTGCAGCGGAACGTTGCCGGAGAGGCCGCCGATCTGATACTTGCAGGCGGTGTCGAGACGGTGTGTCCAGCAGAACGCCTCTGCCACGCTGCGGCCGACCGTCAGCGCGCCGTGATTGCGCAGGATCAGGACCCGCCCGTCGGGGCCGAGATCGCGTACCAGCCGCTCGCGCTCGTCCTCGTCCAGCGCGGCGCCCTCGTAGTCGTGATAGCGAACGAAATCGAGCATGACCGCGGCCTTCTGGCTGAGCGGCCGCAGGCCCTCGGCCTGCATCGCCACCGCGTTGTTGGCGGCGGTGTGTGAGTGCATGACGCAGACCAGGTCGGTCTGCGCCATGTGGATGGCGCTGTGAATGATGAAGCCCGCGGGGTTGAGCAACGCCTGGTCGCGGCCGTCCTGCACCTTGCCGTTGTGATCGACCTTGAGCAGCGAGGACGCGGTCATCTCGTCAAACAGGGTGCCGAGGGGATTGACCAGGAAATGGTGCTGCGGCCCCGGCAGGCTGACGGAGATGTGGGTCGAGGCAAGGTCCGACATGCCGTACAGGTCGGTCAGCTGAAAGCAGGCGGCAAGGTCGCATCTGAGCTGCCACTCCGCAGCGTCGTATTCCGTGCCGGCACGAGCCGCCTCAGGCATTTTCCGATCCACGTGCATGTTTCTCTCCCATCGTTATTGTTGAACGTCATATCCCCGACCGAACGGCGGCGATTCAGTTCGTCGATTGCCCGACCACGCGGCGATCGATCAGGTCCTGGATCTCCGCAGAACTCATCCCGCTTTCGAGCAACACGTCGCGGGTGTGTTCGCCGAGCAGCGGCGGCGCGGCGTGGCGTCCGGTCGAGCCGGCCAGCTTGACCCCGACGGGCAGCACCTCGGTCGCCTGCCTGCCGATGCGCAGGACCGATTCGATCAGGCCGCTCGCCCGAACATGCTCGTCTGCAAAAGCCTCGGCGATGTCGTAGATCGGGCCCGCCGGGATGCCGGCTTTCTCCATCATCGCCATGACGTCCTCGCGGCGGCGGGATCGGAGCCCTTGGTTGATGCGCGCTTCGAGTGGTGCGCGGTTGGCCACGCGCAAGGTGTTGGTTGCAAAGCGCGGATCGTCAAGCAGATCGGTCAGCTCCAGCAACCGGCACAATCGCTCCCACATGTCCGGGGTCGCGGGCGCCAGGTTCAAGGCGCCATCGCTGCAATGAAATGTGCCGTAGGGCGCAAGGGTAGGGTGGCTGTTGCCGGCACATTCGGCGACCTCGCCCACGCTCAGATAGCGCTGTCCCTGGACGCCGAGGATTGCGAGCAGGCCGCGCAGCAACGAGGTGTCGACCACGGAGCCTGCGCCTGTCGTGTGTCGCGCCTGCAAGGCCGCGAGCGTGCCGATCGCGGCCCACATGCCGGAGACGAGATCGCCGATCGGAACGCCGACACGGGTGCCCAGCTCCTTGTCGAAGCCGGTGACGCTCATCAGGCCGGACATGCCTTGCGCGATCTGATCGAAACCGGGCCGCCGTCCGTAGGGGCCATCCGTGCCAAACCCCGTGATGGTGACGTGTACCAGCTTCGGGTTCAGCGCTTGCAGCGCGGCGTGCGAAAGCCCCATGTCTTCCATCACGCCGGGCTTGAAATTGTTGACCACGACATCCGCGCCGGCAGCGAGCTTGCGTATCAGCTCCAGGCCTTCCCGCGACCGGAAGTCGATCGCCACGCTGCGCTTGTTGCGGTTCGTGCTCAGGAAATAAACGCTCTCCCCGTCGTCGAACGGGCCCCATGCGCGGCTCATATCGCCGTCCTGGATGGGCTCGAGCTTGACGATCTCGGCGCCGAGATCGCCGAGGATCATCGTGCAGAACGGCCCCGACAGGGCGCGGGTGAGGTCCAGAACCTTGATGCCGTTCAATGCGCCCACGCGTCTCTCCCGCAACATCGCCTTCGAAGGCTCTTGTCATTCTTGGAGCGGCAGTCTAGATTGTATACAACAAATATGCAATATCAGCCGTGCCGGTTCTGCCAGGTTCGGATTTTCACGGGAGGAATCATGAAGAAGAAGCCCAACATCCTGCTGATCATGGCGGATCAATTGTCGGGACCGGCGCTGCCGTTTCACGGCAACAGCGTCGTCAAGGCGCCGCACCTGGAGGCGCTGGCCGCGCGCTCGACGGTCTTCAACAACGCCTACTGCAATTTCCCGCTTTGCGCGCCCGCACGATTCTCGTTGCTGGCAGGGCAGTACGCCACGCGCATCGGCGCTTTCGACAATGCGTGCGAGTTTTCCGCCTCAACGCCGACGATCCCGTACTATCTGGGCAGCCTGGGCTACAAGACGATCCTCGGCGGCAAGATGCACTTCGTCGGCCCCGATCAGCTGCACGGCTTCCAGGAGCGTCTGACCACGGACATCTATCCCGCCGATTTCGGCTGGACCGCCGATTGGACGGAAGGCGAGTTCGCCTTCTACGCACCCGGTCACAATCTCAGCACCGTGACCGAAAGCGGCGAATGCTTCCGCAGCCTGCAGCTCGATTACGACGAGGAGGTCGAAGCGAAGTCGATCCAGCGGCTTTATGATCTGGCGCGCGACGAGGAGCAGCCGTTCTTCATGTGCGTCTCGTTCACGCATCCGCATCCGCCGTTCCATATCCTGCCCGAGTACCTCGATCGCTACGACCCCGCCGAGATCAACCTGCCGCTCACCGGCAACATCGCGCTCGAAGAGCGGGACATGCTGAGCCGCTGGATCCAGTATGCGCATGGGCTCGACAAGGCAGCGCCGACCGACGACCAGATCCGTCGCGCCCGGCACGCATATTACGCGATGGTGAGCTACGTCGACGACAAGGTGGGACGGCTGCTCGAAACGCTGAAGCGCACCGGCTTCGACGAAAACACCATCGTCATCGTGACGTCGGATCACGGCGACATGCTCGGCGAGCGCGGCATGTGGTTCAAGCGCGTGTTCTTCGACTGGTCCGTCAAGGTGCCGCTGCTGATTGCGCAGCCCGGGCTGCGGCGCGAACGGCGCGTCGATGCGCCGGTGTCGCATGTCGACATCCTGCCGACCCTGCTGGATTATGCCAATCCCGGGCATTCGCCGGCCTGGGTCGAACCCGTCGACGGGCGGTCGATGAAGACGCTGATCGATGACTTGCCCGAACGGGACGAGCGCTCCGCCTTCGTCGAATATACGGCCGAGGGTGTCACCGGGCCGTGCTGCGCGCTGCGGCGTGGCCGCTACAAATACATCTACACGCATGGCTACCCGGACATCCTGTACGACCTTGCGAGCGACCCGCAGGAGCTGCGCAATCTGGCGTCCGAACTGCCGAAGGTGGTCGCCGAGCTGAAGGGCGAAGTCATGGCGCGGTGGAATCCGGCGCAACTTGCAGCCGAGGTCCTCGCCAGTCAGGCGCGCCGGAAATTCATCAACGGCCTGCCGGACGCCATGCAGCCGGTCTGGGACTACCAGGCGAAGGCGGATGACACCAAGCGCTTCGTTCGTCGCGGCAGCGCGCGCGTCATCAAGGTCAAGAAGCGCTGGCCTCCGTTGGCCTCGATGAAGAGTTGAGCATGGATATCGTATGCTCCTTTCAGGGTGAAGTCGGGTTCGTTTCGATCGAGCGACCCGAACGGCGAAATGCGTTGTCGCTGTCGCTCTGGCGCCAGCTGCGCGTGACCCTCGGCGATTGCGCGGCCGACCCGGCCGTGCGTTGCGTCATCCTGAGCGGCGCCGGCGGTCATTTCTGCGCCGGTGCCGACATCTCGGAATTCTCACGGCTACGCACCAGCCTGGATGATGCGCTTGAATATGATCGCGAGCTGGGCCAATGCCTCGACCTCGCCATGCGCATGTCCAAACCGATCATTGCCGCGATCGAGGGCAATTGTTTCGGCGGAGGCGTGGCGCTCGCCTGCGCATGCGATTTCCGCGTGGCGGGGCGCGGCGCGCGCTTCGCAATTCCGGCGGCGCGGCTCGGCACGCTCTATCCGCGGGTGGCGATGCAGGCCCTGCAATCCGTCGTCAGCGCCGCGACTTGCCGACGGATGCTGATGCTGGGCGGCGCGCTGACATCGTCCGACGCGCTGGCGGCCGGGCTGGTCGATTACGTCGACGACGCGCCGATGCTGTACGCACGCGAGATCGCCGGGCAATTGTGTCGCGCGGCGCCGCTGTCGCTTGCCGGAGCCAAGCTCGGTCTCTGCCGGCGCAATCAGCCGGGGATTCTGGACCTGGATGAAAGACTAGATCGCCTGGCGGCGCAGGCCTTTCAGAGCCGCGACTATGCCGAGGGAATTGACGCCTTCCTGAACAAGCGAAGCCCCAACTTCGTGGGCGCCTGACTTTCCAGCATCGAGGAACCGCATGACCGCCCGTCAAACCTTGACCCCAAACATCGACCCGAAGGCGTTGGCCCGGTCCTTATCCGGCTTCAATCTGATCGACGGCCAGCTCGTGCCGGCATCTTCGTCGGACACGTTTGCGGTGTGCAACCCTGCGACCGGTCTCGAAATCGCTCGCGTCCCGGCCAGCGGTCGCTCCGAGGTCGACCAGGCGGTGCGGGCTGCGGTCCGCGCGCAAGTCGACTGGGCGGCGATGCCGGCGCGCAAGCGCGGCAATCTGGTCGGCGAATGCGCCCGTCTTCTCGCTGCGCATGTCGAGGAGCTCGGTCGGCTGGTGGCGCTGGAAACCGGCAAGGCGTTGCGCACCGAGAGCCGTGTCGAGGCCTCGATCGTCGCCGATGCGCTGCAATTCTATGGCGGCGTCGCCTCCGAGTTGAAGGGCGAGTCGGTGCCGTTCAGTCCGGAGATGCTGACCATCACCACGCGCGAGCCGATCGGCGTCGTCGGCGTTATCATCCCCTGGAACGCCCCGATGATGCTGATGGCGCTGAAGATCGCGCCGGCGCTGGTGGCCGGCAACTGCGTGGTGGTGAAGTCCGCCGAGGAGGCGCCGCTGGCCGTGCTTCGGGTCTGTCAAATCCTCAACCAGTTGCTGCCCGCGGGCGTGCTCAACATCGTCTCCGGCTTCGGTCCGGAATGCGGTGGCCCGTTGGTTGCGCATCCGGCCGTCGGCAAGATCACGTTCACCGGCTCGGTCGAGACCGGCAGGATCGTCGCGCGGGCTGCCGGCGAGAAGCTGATTCCGGCCACGCTCGAATTGGGCGGCAAAAGCCCCATGATCGTCATGCACGACGCCGATCTCGACAAGGCGGTCGCGGGCGCGATTGCCGGCATGCGCTTCACGCGGCAGGGGCAGAGTTGCACGGCGGCAAGCCGGATCTTCGTGCACGAAAGCCTGCATGACGAATTCGTGGCCAAGGTCAAGGCCAAGGTCGACCTGATGAAGATGGGCGACCCGCTGGACGAAGCCACCGACATCGGCACCATCATCTCCCGCGCACAATACGACAAGGTGTGCGGCTACATCGAACACGGCAAGGCGGCTTCGGGCGCCGAGCCCGTCGAATGTTCGGCACTGCCCGGGGACGCCGCATTGCGCGACGGCTTGTTCGTGCGTCCGGTGATCTTTACCGGGCTGAGCAACGAAAGCCGGCTTGCGCGCGAAGAGATCTTCGGTCCGGTCACCTGCGTCATCAAGTTCAGCAACTATGAAGACGCATTGGCTGCGGCCAACGACAGCGACTACGGGCTGGCGGCGACGATCTGGACCACGAACCTCAAGACCGCGCTTGATGCATCCCGGCGATTGCAGGCCGGATTTGTGCAGATCAACCAGAACATCGTGGTGCAGCCCGGATTGTCCTACGGCGGGGTCAAACAGTCGGGACTGGGGCGGGAAGCCTCGCTCGAAGCCATGCTCGACCATTTCACGCACAAGAAGACCGTGATTTTCAACATGCAGTGAGCCGCATCGGCGGCTCGCTCATCGCGCAGGAGGCACACCATGACAGATGTCGGCTTCATTGGTCTGGGCAACATGGGGATGCCCATGGCCGGCCGTCTTTTCGATGCCGGGCATCGGGTGCGCTGCTATGACACCAGCGCGGTTGCGCTCGAGCGTGCCGCGGCGCGAGGTCTGGTGCCTTGCACCGACGTGTTCTCCGCCGTGCAGGACGCGGACGTCGTGATCTCGATGCTGCCGAGCGGCCGCGACGTTCTGGCGGTTTTCGGTGAGCGGGTCGACGGGGCGAAGCTGCCGCTCCGCGACGGCTGCGTGGTGATCGATTCGTCGACCATCGACGTGAATTCCTGTGCCGCATTTCACCGTTCGATGAGCGCTCGGAACTTGTTGTCGCTGGATGCGCCGGTTTCCGGGGGCGTCGAGGGCGCGGCGGCAGGCACGCTGACATTCATGGTCGGCGGCAGCCAGGCGGCGCTCGATGCGGCGCTGCCGCTGCTTGGCGCCATGGGCAAGAAGATCGTCCACGCCGGCGAGGCCTGTGCGGGCCAGGTGGCCAAGATCTGCAACAACATGATTGCGGGCATTTCGATGATCGCGGTGTCGGAAGCACTGACGCTGGCGCAGCGGTTGGGGCTCGACGCCAGAAAGCTGTTCGAGATTTCCGCTGCCTCCTCCGGGCAATGCTGGGCGCTGACGAGCTATGCGCCGGTCCCGGGCCTGGTGCCGACCGCGCCTTCCAATCGCGCCTATCAAGGCGGGTTCGCCTCCGAACTGATGCTCAAGGATCTGCGCCTGGCCGAGCAGGCGGCGATCGGCAGCGGCACGCCGACCCCGCTCGGCGCGGCCGCGGCGGCGCTTTACGACATCCACTGCAAGACAGGGAAGGGACGGCTGGACTTTTCGTCCATCGTGCAGATGCTCAATGACAGCGAACGCAGGTGAGATTCTCGGACAGGACGCCATGAGCACGGACATAAAGCGTGTCAAGCCGCGACAGGTCGCGCTGACCACCGAACAGGTCTGCGAGAAGATCCGCGACTCGATCCTGCACGGCGAGATCAAGCCGGGAGACAAGCTTGGCGAGGAAGAGCTCGCGCAACGCTTCGAGCTGAGCCGAACCCCGATTCGCGAGGCGATCAGGCAGCTCGAAGTGGAGGGGCTGGTCGCGCGGACCCGCTATGTCGGCGTGACCGTCCGGCAGCTGACGCCCGCCGAGATCATCGAGCTGCTCGATATTCGGGAGGTGTTGGAGGGCCTGGTCGCCCGTCTCGCGACCCGGCAGATGGACGCCAAGAACCTTGCGCGGCTGCGGGTGACGTTCAAGCAGATGTCGAGCGCCGTGAAGGCCGGCAATGTCGAACGTTACCTGGAGGAGGCGCTGGCGTTTCGCCGGATCCTCGTCTCGTGCTGCCAGAGCAAGACGCTCGAGCAGCATGTCATGAGCATTGAAAACCGCTTGCGCCTGATGGGGCAGCGCACCGCGCAGATCCCGGGCCGCATGGCCGCGGCGATCGACGATCACAGACGGCTATTGGATGCGATCGAGCGCGGAGATTCGCACAGCGCAGAGCAACTCAACCGGAAGCGGATCGAGGCAATCAGGGCCGACGTCGAGCGATCGCTTTCGTTCTACTGATATTTGAAGGGGCAGGCGGCAGCGAGGGAATTGCCGCCTCGCGTCCTCCTTGCACGGCGTCGAAACGAACTTGGAGCCGGCGTTCAAGCCGGCCATTGGAGGAAGCCCATGACGGCACGGAGTGTCGACGACCACGCGCGCCTGTACCGCAAGGTGTTCTGGCGCCTCATCCCGTTCATTATCCTATTGTATCTGATCTGCTACATCGACCGCGTCAATATCGGCTTTGCGAAGCTGCAGTTTCTGAGCGACCTCGGTCTCAACGATGCCCATTACGGCGTCGCGAGCGGTCTGTTCTTCGTGACCTACTGCCTGTTCGACATCCCGAGCAATCTGATGCTCGCTCGGATCGGCGTTCGCAAGACGCTGCTCCGCATCATGGTGTTCTGGGGAATGCTCACGGCGATGCAGATGTTCATCCGCAGCGCCGGCGAACTTTACGTGCTGCGCTTGCTGTTCGGCGCGGCCGAGGCCGGATTCCTTCCCGGCGTCATGCTCTATCTGACCTACTGGTTTCCGGATCAGTACAAGGCGCGCATGACCAGCCTGTTTTTTGCCGGCGTGCCGATGGCCGGGATCGTCGGTGGGCCGCTCTCCGGAATGATCATGCAGAGCATGGACGGCCTGCACGGGCTCCGTGGATGGCAGTGGCTGTTTCTGCTGGAGGGATTGCCGGCCATCGCAATGGGGATCGTCGCCTATCTCTACCTCGATGATGCGCCGGACAAAGCCCGCTGGCTGAGCGATGCGGAGAAGCGGATGCTGCAGCGCGATCTCGACGCCGACCGGCTGCAGAACCCGAAGGGCACCCAGCACAGCTTTGTGGGCGTGCTCCGCGACCCCCTGATCTACGTCATGGCGCTGGTCAATGTCTGTGTGAATTGCGGCATCAATGCTGTGAATTTCTGGACACCCAGCCTGCTGAAATCCGCAGGCATGACCGGCATCGGTGGTATCGGATGGACGACGGGCCTGATCTCGGCAATTTCCGCGTTGGCGATGATCGCGGTCGGACGCAGTTCAGATCGCATGATGGAGCGGCGTTGGCACTATGCGGGGTGCGCGATACTGGGGGCGATCGGTTTCGTCGGATTGCCGTTTATCGCAGACGATGTGGTTGCGACGGCGGCGCTGCTGACCCTGGCCGCCGTCGGCAATACCTGTGCGGTTGCGCTTTATTGGACGATCCCGACTTCGTACTTGAAAGGCAAGGGTGCTGCCGGCGGCATCGCCGCCGTGAGCATGGCGGGCGCGATCGGCAGCGGCATCAGCCCTCCGATCATCGGATGGCTCAAGGTGCAAACCGGAAGTCTGCCGCTCGGGCTCGCCGTCATTGCCATCTTCGGACTTGTCGGCGTCGTGCTGGTGCTGACGAAACTCCCCGCGAAGGTTTCTCCCGAAACAAAGGTCAAGCTTGCCTAGTGCCGGAGCGTTTCGCCCGGCTTTCGATGACCGCCTCACTTCACCTCCATCTGCAAGCCTTCCTTCTCGATGATGGCGGCGAACTTGGTGGTCTCGGCGGCGACGAAGTCGGAGAATTGCTGGGGCGTGCCGTAGTCGGCCGTCGCGCCCATGCCCGCGATGTTCTTCCTAACGTCGTCGCGCTCCAGCATCGCCTTGACCTGACGGTTGAGCTCGTCGAGCACGGCGGTGGGCGCGGTCTTCGGCAGGAAGACGCCGAACCAGGACGAGACGTCGAACTTGGCCAGCTCCGGCGCGCCCTCGCGCATGGTCGGCAGGGCGGGAATGGCCTCGCTGCGATCAGGCGTGGTGACGCAGAGGCCGTTGAGCTTGCCGTCGAGCACCTGCGGCAGCGACGGATAGAGATTGTCGAACAGGATCTGGATGTCGCCGGCGAGCGCAGCCTGCAGCGCGGGGCCGGCGCCGCGAAACGGCACATGGGTCATCTTCAGCCCGGTGAGCTGCAGGAACCAGGCGCCGGTGAGGTGAGGGCTCTGCCCGGTGCCGGACGAGCCGTAGGTGAGCTTGTCCGGGTTCTTCTTGAGATAGGCGATCAGCTCGGCGATCGACTTGATGCCGGTGGCTGGATGCGCCGACACGATGTTCGGGATCCGGATCATGTTGGAGACCGCCTGCAGCTGGTCGGCCTTGTAGTTGAGGTTCTTGAAGATGCTGAAGGCGATCGCGTTCGGCCCGGGATTGCCGATCAGGATGGTGTGGCCGTCGCCCTTGGCTCGCGCGACTTCCGCCGTGCCGATGGTGCCGCCGGCGCCGGAGCGGTTTTCAACGACCGCCGACTGGCCCCAGATCGGCTGCAGATGCGCAGCCAGCAGCCGCCCCATCACGTCGGTCGAGCCGCCGGCCGCGGCCGGCACGATGATCCGCACCGTCTCGGTCGGACGCCAGTCGCCGGCCGCGATGCTCGCGCGCGGCAGGATGGCAGCTGCGGAGACTGCCGCCGCTCCGGTCAACAGCCGGCGGCGAGAATAATCGCTGTTGGTCACCCCGTTCGCTCCCTGCCCGGATTGTTCGTTTTGCAGGCAGAGTAGCCAATGCACGCTGGCGGGCAAGCGGACGACTTGACACAGGCTGGTCGCCCAGGGGCGCGCTCGCCGCGCGGGCAGGGCAGGACGCGGATGGCCGGACATCTGGCGCGAGATGCGCTTCCGCCCGGCCATCACGAGTGGAAATGTCGGCTGGCAAACCGCCGCGGCTACACCAGCGCGTCGGCGTTCTTGGCGAACTCTTCGTCATTGGTGAACGGAATCTCCTTCACCTTGACGACCTCGTGCTTGTTGCTGCCGATCACGACGATCTCCTTGAGGAAGGAGCCGGGGAAGGAGCCATGGACCTTGTATGGCTTGGTGCCCTTGCCGAGCGGACCGGTCCACCCCATGACCTTGATGGCCAGGCCGCCGACCCACTGCTCGTCGCGGACGAGCTTGATGCCGGATGTGAAATTCGGTGCGTTTCCTTCGACGGTGACGGAGAAGAAGCCCGGCGAACCCAGGCCGGTCCAGACGTAGACGGCTTCGGCGGAATCAAACGGTTCTGGTCCATAAAAACCCATGACGTATCTCCTGCTGAATGGCGGTTGGCGAGAGCCGCTGCGATCCGGCTCGCCGCTGTCCTAGCAGGGGGAACGCGATGTACGTGTGAGTTATCTTACACGCAATTATAAATTGATATTTCCGACAAGGAACGATTGCGCGCGGTAGCGCGCATCCCGCAAAAGGTCGGAGCTAGTTGAAGCTCATCAGCTTGAAGAGTGGCGCCAGATAGGACATTTCCTGGCCCGAAGTCGGCGTGGTGCGGCTGACGAAGTCGAAGATCTTGCCGTCCTTCATGCCGTAATTCGCGAGCCGCCGTACCTGCCGGTTCTTGTCGAAATAGACCGCGATCACGCGCTGGTCGATGACGTGCTGGTTCATGAAGGCGATCGGGCGCGAGGTCCGCTGCGAGATATAATAGAACACCTCGCCGTCCAGGGTGGCGACGGTGGAGGGTGTGCCCAGCACGATCAGGACCTGGTCTTGGCTCGCGCCGATCGGGATCTGCTCGAGCGCGCCTTCGGGCAGGATGTAGCCCTTCTGGAATTGCTCGCCGGTGCACGCGCCCAACGCGCCGCAGACCATGCCGATGACAGCGATCGCACGGAAGTGCGCGAGGAGCCCGCGGCCGGAGGCCACGCGGGAGCGTTTTGAAATCGTCTGGTTCATCGGCGGAACTGATCCGTCCCCTTGCGTCGCGCGAGGCGTTGACGTACCGGGCAGCTCAATGGATTGCAATATTGCCGTGCCTCCAACAAGCTGACCCCTAACAGATTTGCCGTCGGGGCTCGCAGCCGGAACCCAGCATGCTTTGGCCGTTCAATCACTTCAGGAAATCCCGGGTGCCCCTGCAGGGCACCATTGAGACCATCTATGGCATGATCGTGACGCAGGCACGAGAACCGTTGTTTTACCGGGACTTGGGCGTTCCGGACACGGTTAACGGCCGTTTTGACCTGCTTTTGATGCACCTTTGGCTGGTGCTACGGCGGCTCAAATCGGCCGAGGCCGGGGCGGAGCTGTCGCAGGCCCTGTTCGATCATTTCTGCACCGACATGGATGACAATCTGCGCGAGATGGGCGTCAGCGATCAGGGGGTCCCCAAGCGCATGAAGGCGTTCGGCGAGGCCTTCTATGGCCGAACCGCGGCCTACGATCTGGCCCTGACCGACAGCGACGAGGCGCTGGCCGTCGCATTCTGCAAGAACATCCTCAACGGCCAGGATCTGAACAAGGCGCGCGAGCTCGCCCTCTATGCCAAGCGCGCGATGGCGGAGCTGGCGCGGACCGGTCTGGCCGCGCTGACTGACGGCACCTGGCGTTTTCCCATTCCCCAGACTGTGGGCACCCCGGCATGAGCGGCGATCCCACGCGCGCGCGCGACCCTTTGCGCGACCCCTGGAAAGTTCTCGTCAATGTCGCGCAGATCCCTGATACCGGGCTGCACCGCGAGATCGAGGCCGACGAGGCGGCGCGCAAGGCGATGGCTGGGATCGCGGAGCTGCGCGAGGTCGTCTCGGCGCATGCGGCGTTCGATATCATGCCGAAGCGCGACGGCAGCTACCACGTCACGGGCAGGGTGCAGGCCCGAATCGGTCAGACCTGCGTGGTGACGCTCGATCCGATCGAGAACGACATCGATGAAGAGATCGACGTGATGTTCGCGCCACCGGAGCAGATCCCGGAGATGGCCGATCTGGTCGACGAGGCTGACGACGGCGACGAGGAAACGCCGGACCCGCCGGAGCCGATCACGGGCGGCTTCATCGATCTCGGCCGGCTCGCCACCGACGCGCTGTTTCTCGGCGTCGATCCCTATCCGCGCAAGGCCGACGCCGTCTTTGAACAGACGGTTGAAGTCCCTGATCCCGAAGATCATCCGTTCGCGGCGCTCAAGGCGCTGACGGAACAGCCTGGCGGCAAGAAGCCCAAAGGCAACTGAAGCGCAATTCATGGGCATTTGTAGCGACATTTGAGGGGATGGCTTGCCTCCACCATCCGGTAAGAGGTGTCGGTCGTCACTTCAAATACATGATGCAATGCATTGAAATACATTATATTTTTGCTATACTACGACGTGCCTCGCGGCGCTTCGATGGTTCCGGGGCGCTGCCGTCAAGAGGTTGTGTCAGACCGCGGACACGCTATTGTCGCGGCCCGGCCGGGACGCGAGTTGGCGTTTCGCCGCGCGCCGCCAGCAGCGGTGACTTCAAGCTCGCGGTCTTGGTCTGAAAGGCTGTGGGAGAGCAGGTTTCCGGGACGTTCATGCCTCAAAAGGTTCGAATCGCGCTTGACGCCATGGGGGGCGATGTCGGCGCATCGGTTGTCGTTCCCGGCGCCGCGATCTCGCTCAGCCGCCATCCCGACAGCGAATTCCTGCTGGTCGGGGACCAGGCCAAGATCGAGGCCGAACTGGCCAAGCATCCAGCGCTCAAGGCGGTGTCGAAGGTGATCCATACCGACGTCGCGGTGAAGAACGACGAGAAGCCGAGCCAGGCCCTTCGGCGCACGCGCCGGGCCTCGTCGATGTGGCTTGCGATCGATGCCGTGAAGCATGGCGAAGCCGACGTCGCGGTGTCCGCCGGCAACACCGGCGCGCTGATGGCGATGGGCGGGATCAATCTGCGGACCTTGCCCGGCGTCGACCGTCCGGCGCTCGCGGCGGTGTGGCCGACGCTGCGCGGCAACTCGGTCGTGCTCGACCTCGGCGCCACGATCGGCGGCGATGCCCGCCATCTGACGACGCTGGCCGTGATGGGCAGCGCCATGGCGAGCGTGCTGTTCAATCTGGAACGGCCGACAGTCGGCCTGCTTAACATCGGGTCCGAGGAAATGAAGGGCCATGAGGAGATCCGCGAGGCGGCCGGAATGCTGCGAGCGATGAACTCGTCCCAGTTCAACTATGTCGGCTTCGTCGAGGGTGACGGGATCGGCAAGGGCGCGGCTGACGTGATCGTGTCTGAAGGTTTCAGCGGCAATATCGCGCTGAAGGCCGCCGAGGGAACCGCGCGCCAGATGTTCACCCTGCTGCGCGAGGCGATGTCGTCGAGCTTGCTGGCGCGGATCGGCTATTTGCTCGCCCGCGGCGCGTTCCAGAAGCTGCGCGACAAGCTCGATCCCAACAAGTCGAATGGCAGCGTGCTGCTCGGCCTCAAGGGCGTGGTCATCAAGAGCCATGGCGGCATCAACGCGGAAGGCTTTGCCTATGCGGTGGATGTTGGCTATGAGATGGCCCACTACGATCTCCTCACCAAGATCAATCAGATGCTTAATCGCGACGGCAGCGCGCTGGTGCAGGCGCAGACCGCGCAGGAGGCTGTCTCGTGACTGCGATCCGTTCGGTAGTGCTCGGCTGCGGCTCTTATCTGCCGGAGCGAGTCTTGACCAATGCCGAACTGGCTGCGCGAATCGACACGTCGGATGACTGGATCGTGCAGCGCACCGGCATCCGCGAGCGCCACATCGCCGCCGATGACGAGTTCACCTCGCATCTCGCGATCAAGGCGGCGCAGGCCGCGCTCACCGATGCGAAGATCGATGCGCAGTCGATCGACCTGATCGTGCTGGCGACCTCGACGCCCGACAACACCTTTCCGGCCACCGCGGTCGCGGTCCAGCACGGGCTCGGCATCGATCATGGCGTCGCCTTCGACCTGCAGGCGGTGTGCTCCGGCTTCGTCTTTGCGCTCGCCACGGCCGACAATTTCCTGCGCGCCGGCGCCCACAAGCGGGCGCTGGTGATCGGCGCCGAGACCTTCTCGCGGATCCTCGACTGGGAGGACCGCGGCACCTGCGTGCTGTTCGGCGACGGCGCCGGCGCCGTCGTGCTCGAGGCGCAGCCGCACGCCGGCACGATCGAGGATCCCGGCATATTGACCACGCATCTGCGCTCCGACGGGCGCCACAAGTCGAAGCTGTTCGTCGACGGCGGGCCCGGCTCGACCAAGACGGTCGGACATTTGCGGATGGAGGGCCGCGAGGTGTTCAAGCATGCGGTCGGCATGATCACCGACGTGATCGTCGACGCCTTCAACGCCACCGGCTTCAATGCCGACGACATCAACTGGTTCATTCCGCATCAGGCCAACAAGCGAATCATCGATGCGTCCGCGAACAAGCTGCATATTGCGCCGCAGAAGGTGGTCTTGACGGTCGACAAGCACGGCAACACCTCGGCCGCCTCGATCCCGCTCGCGTTGACGACGGCAGTGAGGGACGGACGGGTCAAGAAGGGCGATCTCGTGCTGTTCGAGGCGATGGGCGGCGGCTTCACCTGGGGGTCGGCGCTCGTGCGCTGGTGAGCGGACGACTCAAAAGTCCTGATATTTTGCCGGTATCTTTCATTCCCCGTGTGCTGGTCGCTGTTGACCATTGCGCGCTAAGCTTTTAATTTCAGGCAAGAAATTGTTCGCCGAGAGTGCGGGGCAGGCGATGACCAACGGAACCGGGAAAACAGTCACACGCGTTGATCTGTGCGAGGCGGTCTATCAGAAGGTAGGCCTGTCGCGCACCGAATCGTCGGCGTTCGTCGAGCTTGTGCTGAAGGAGATCACCGATTGCCTGGAAAAGGGCGAGACGGTGAAGCTGTCGTCGTTCGGCTCCTTCATGGTGCGCAAGAAGGGGCAGCGCATCGGGCGTAATCCGAAGACCGGCACCGAGGTGCCGATCTCGCCGCGCCGTGTCATGGTGTTCAAGCCGTCGGCGATCCTGAAGCAGCGCATCAACGGCCATGCCGTGACCAATGGCGATGGCAAGGACGACTAGAGCGTTTTCGAGCGAAGTGGATACCGGTTCGCGTGAAGAAAACGCGTCAAAACAAAAACCTGGAGCTCCGTTCCGATTCCATCGGAACGGAAAATGCTCTGGTCTTTTTTCTTGAACGAAGAGGAGCGGGCATTTGGACAAGGCGCCGGATGCGTTCCGTACCATCAGCGAGGTCGCTGATGAGCTCGACATTCCCCAGCATGTGCTGAGGTTCTGGGAAACCCGCTTCGCGCAGATCAAGCCGATGAAGCGCAGCGGCGGCCGCCGCTACTATCGTCCTGACGACGTCGACCTGCTCAAGGGCATTCGCCGGCTGCTCTATGGCGAAGGCTACACCATCCGCGGCGTGCAGCGGATCCTGAAAGAGCACGGCATCAAGTCGGTGCAGGGCATCGCCGACCAGACCGCCGCGGTCTCGTTCGGCGCGGTCGAGGAGGCGGTCGGCCACAGCATGGCCGAGTCCGACGATTTCGAGGTCGCCGACAATGCCGATCTGGACGGCGAGGAGGGCGATGGCGACGAGGGCGGCATCGACTATCGCTTCGTCGATCCCGACGAGGACGCCATCCTGTCGACCTACAAGGCGCGCGCCCAGCCAACAAAGGCCCAGCCGGCGAAGGCGCAGGCCTCGGCCGCACCTGCCGTCCGCGCCGGAGTCCCGCCCGCCGACCGCGAGCGGCTTGAACGCGCCCTGCAGGAATTGGTCGCTTGCCGGCAGGTGATCGACGCCGTGATGAAGGACGGCTGAGCGGTCACTGCAAGTGCCGCCGTCGATGCTGCTGCCAAACTCTTTGAAAAAATGGTCGGAGCGAGAGGATTTGAACCTCCGACCCCTAGTCTCCCAGACTAGTGCGCTAACCGGGCTGCGCCACGCTCCGATGTCGTTCCATTAGCTGCGATCCTGGGTTCGCGCAAGGCTGTGGGCGGGCCTTAGGGCTGTGGCGGGCCTCGAAGGCCTCGATCGGAGCCGGTTCCGCCCGATCCGGCCGGCGACGCGGAAATCACCACGTCAGAAGCTGTAATCCAGCGCGACCTTGGCGCAGGCCTTTTCCAGGCGGTTGGTCAGGGTGGCGAGCTTGGTCGTGAAGTCGGCGAGCTCCTTTTCACTGAACTCCTCGAACACGGTTTTCCGAAACGCGTTGTGCTGTTCGGCGAGGCCGGCGAGGTGCTTGCGGGTCTTGTCGGTGAGCGACAGCCGGACCACCCGGGCATCGTCCGGGGAGGGCGACCGGCTGAGCAGGTCCTTCTGCTCCAAGAGCTTGGACTGGGTGGTGACGAACGACGGATCGACGTGAAGAAGTTTCGACACCACGTTGATCGGCACCCCGCCATCCTTGTCGAGGTCCGAGACTGCGATCAGGATCATCCACTGCGGACCGCTGACGCCGAGCGCCTTGCCCCAAAGCTGGCGGACCCGTTCCAGATGCGAATTGATGGATGAGATTTCGAGCGTAAAGCGCTTGATGATGTCGAGATTCTCGATGGCGCGCTGACGCGTCGAGTCCTTTCTGGTCACTGACACGGCTTCCCTTCCTCGCAACCGACACCAGCTTGGCGCTGATTTGATTCTTCAATTGTGTGTTCGGCTAATGCGATTGTTCTCCCAAGTCGGTCAAAAGTGCAAGTGAACCTGAATTAATTATGATGGTTGGATGACGATTATACTTTTTCGGTGCGACACGTTTTCCCACGCGGACAAAGGGGTTACGAGAAGCGTTGCTAACGAGACACAGTGTGGCCGCATTCGTAAACCTGACTTTATAAACTATTTTGATTAGGCAATTCGCCCATGCATATTGAACCCGGCGGTAGGGGAATCTCGATCGTCCCGTTGTGTTGCTCGCTTACGTCTGGGGACTGAGCGGTGATCGGCAATACGGGAGGATCTCGGGGCGCTAACGGCCCGGACTCTCCGCATATGAGCAACTTGGAGGTTTAATATGAAATTGGTGAAGAGCCTTATCCTGGGCTCGGCGGCGACCCTGGTCGCAGTCGGCGCAGCTCAGGCGGCTGATCTTCCCGTCAAGGCCAAGGCGGTCGAGTACGTGAAGGTTTGCTCCCTGTATGGTCCCGGCTTCTACTACATCCCGGGCACCGACACCTGCATCAAGCTGGGCGGCTATCTCCGCGCTGACGTTGTGGTCAACGGCAACAGCGTCTACGGCAACAACTACAACGGCACCAGCGGCGCCAACAACCGTTTTACCAACGGCTACACCTGGCGTTCCCGTGAAGACCTGAACATCGACACGCGCACCGCGACCGAATACGGCGTGGTCCGCACCTACTTCGACACGGTGTTCACCTGGACCTCCGACAGCTACACCGTGAACGGCGCTGCTCCGGGTGCGACGATCTACTCGGCGCTCGGTGGCGGCGGCACGGTTGCTCCGGGCTCCAACCCGGCCAACGCCGGCGCGGGCAACGTCGCTTACGGCACGGTCGGCGTCTACTACGCTTTCATCCAGTTCGCCGGCTTCACGATCGGCCGCGCGGTCTCGCAGTTCGCCGCTCCTTGGAACGGTTATCCGGGCAACAACTACGACGGTCTCGTCGGTGGCGTGAACACCACCAACGGCATCAACCAGTTCACCTACACCGCGCAGTTCGGCAACGGCGTCTCGCTGTCGGTCGGTGCGCAGGACCAGTCGGCGTTCATGCAGGCCGGCGTGAACAACCTCTCGGCCGGTGGTGCTTACGGCGCCAGCGACTTTGCCGGCACGGTCGCGCCGGACTTCGTCGCTGCGTTGAAGGTCGAGCAGGCTTGGGGTCTGTTCCAGGCATCGCTCGCCGCGCATGACAACCACGCGGCCTATTACGGCGCCACCGAAGTCACCGGTCATCCCGATGACAAGTGGGGCTGGGCTGGTGCGCTGGCTCTGTCGATCAAGAACATTCCGACCGGACCTGGCGACACGATCAACGTCCAGGGCGTGTATACGGATGGTGCGACCCGTTACAACATCCAGGAACTGGCCAGCCAGGCCGGCTCGGTTGCGATCTTCGGTGGCTCGAGCTCGCCGCTTGCCTACGGCAGCGTCGGCTTCGGCACTGCGCCTGACACGGTGTTCATTGCCGGCGGTCAGCAGCAGACCATCAAGACCTGGGGTATGCGCGGTGCGTACACCCACAACTGGAACCCCTACTGGAACACCGCTCTGTACGGTGCTTACGCCGCGATCATGTATAATGACACGGCCAAGACCTACATCTGCGGCGTTGGTGGCGTCGGTGGTACCTTCCGCACCGCGTTCGCTGGCGGCGCCGGCGTGACCGCTTGCAACCCCGACTACAACATCGCGCAGGTCGGCGTGATCACCCGCTGGACCCCGGTCAAGAACCTGACCTTCTCGGCGGACGTGACCTACTCGCATCTCGATCAGAAGTATGCGGGCTTCATCACCACGTCGTCGGGCTCGATCGGCAAGCCGAGCGCAACCTACGAGCTGAAGGACCAGGACACCGTCCAGATGCTGTTCCGCGCTCAGCGCAACTGGTAAGTCCCGGTTGATCTGATCACGATCCAACAGAACCCCGGCAGACAACTGCCGGGGTTTTTCTTGAGTAAGCAGGGATGATCGATGCGGCGATCATCTTGGTTTTACGCAAATCACGAAGACGTGCCATGCGTTTGATTTGCCGCAAACTTATTTACTTACCTGATCTACTAAACTATATAAGCGGCGGCCAACACATAGATTGATGGCTCTTGGCCTCGTGCTAAGCCTCCAAACCTCCGGCAATGCCCTGCCGGAGGTTTTTGATTCCGCGGCTCTGCATCGCGGTGCGCACGCGCCGCGTCACGCGCGCGATTCGAGCAGGTCAAGATTTGACGGAATCGATCCGCGGTGCATTCTCGCGTGCCATGGGGCGCTTCAGAAACAGCCGACTGGCTCGCATGAGCAGCGGCCATTATTGCCTGATACGGGACCTCGGCCTGGTCAAGGGCGGCAAGGGCTTGCGGCACCATGAGGTGGTGCTTGACCTCTCATGGCGCGGCCTGCTCAGGCTGCTGTTTCCGTAAGCGAGGACGTTTACCGGCATCCTGGTGCCGGGCCATGTCCAGGCTGTGGGACAGCTGCGCCAACGTGGCCGCTGGACGCCGCAGCGATGCGCGATAGGCTCGATCGGCCGACCCCGAGAGCACCGCCGACAATGAGCGGTGCCGGACAGGCGGGATGGAAACAGCGAGGGCCTGCCGATGAAGATGCGTCCGACCGGCGTGATACCGCCGATGACCACGCCGTTCCGGAAGGACGGCGAGATCGATTTCAAGCTGGTCGCGCCGCAGGTCGACTGGCTGCTCGGGGCCGGCGCCCACGGCATGGCGGCCGGCGGCTCGACCGGCGAGGGCCACGCGCTCGATCACGAGGAATATCGCGACCTGATCGCGGCGACGGTCGAGGCCGCGAACGGCCGGGCGCCCGTCATCGCCGGCGTCATCGTCGATTCCACCCGCGATGCGGTCCGGCGCGGCAGGCTGGTGCGCGACATGGATGTCGCGGCGCTGCAGGTGACGCCGGTGCATTATCTGTTCAAGCCCGACGACGAGGCGATGGTCGGCCATTTCCGCCGCATCGCCGACGAGACCGGCATGCCCATCATCATCTACAACGTCGTGCCATGGTCCTATCTGTCGCCGGCGCTGCTGACGCGGATCATGAACGAGGTGCCGCTGGTGGTCGGCGTCAAGCAGAGCGCCGGTGACCTCAAGCTGTTCGCCGACCTGATGATGATGGCGCCCGACAAACTGATCTACAGCGCCGTCGATGCGTTGATGTATCCGTCCTACACCCTCGGTGCGCACGGCTCGATCGCCGCGATCCTCACCGCCGCGCCGCACGCCTCGGTCAAGCTGTGGGACGCCGTGAAGGCGGGCGATCATGCCGGCGCGCTCGATCTGCACAAGACGCTGCTGACGCTGTGGAACGCGGTGATTGCCGACAACCTGCCGGCCTGCACCCGCTATGCGCAGACCCTGCAGGGCCTGCCGCAAACCTTTCCGCGTGCGCCGATGCCCGAGGCGTCGCCGGCGCAGCAGGCGGCGATCGCAAAAGCGCTGCACGGCCTTGGTGCGCCCACTGGCAAGCGCGCTGAGGCGGCCGAATAGATCGGGGAAGGGAGATCGCGAACCGGGAAATCGCCCAATGCGGCGCGGGCGTAAGCCCGCCGCAGGATTTGCATCGCAATAGAAAGCCGCTCCCGGCCTAGATCCCAAGGACCCAAACGCAGACGACCAGGCCAAGCACTGCCAGCCCGCTGATGGTCCAGCCGGCGGCATAGGCCGTGCCCGACGTCTCGGGTTGATCGACCATCGAGTCATGCCAGTGGGTCATTCCAACCTCCCTGGAAGAACGCCTCCCTGTCGGGTACGTCGCGGTCGCGCCGACAAGGTTCAACCACGAGGTGCGATTTTGGTTCCCGGGATGGGAGAGGGGCAGCGGGCGGACCCCTCCTGCGCCGTTGGCAATGCGATTCCGTGATGTAGAGTGGCGCGGCCAAATGGTTGGGACCGCGATCCGCGCGCCGACCAAAACCAAGAACAAGCAGGGACGAACGGATCTCACATGAAGGATTTTGCCGGAAAGATTGCCGTCATCACCGGTGGCGGCACGGGCATGGGACGCGAGCTCGCGCGGCAGCTGATCGCCGAAGGCTGCAATGTCGCGATGTGCGACGTCTCGGCCGAGGCGATGGCCGAGACCAAGCGGTTGTGCGAGGTCGAGAAGCTGCCACAGGGCCTGCGCATCACGACCCACGTCGCCGACGTCTCGATCGAGGACCACTACAAGCGTTTCCGCGACGAGCTGATCGAGCAGCAGGCGACCGACCGGATCCATCTCTTGTTCAACAACGCCGGCATCGGCGGCGGCGGCAGCCTGTTCACCAACACGCGCGAGCAGTGGGAGCGCACCTTCAACATCTGCTGGGGCGGCGTCTATCTCGGCGTCCGCACCTTCCTGCCGCTGCTCGTGAAGGCCGACGAGGCGCACATCGTCAACACCTCCAGCGTCAACGGATTCTGGGCCTCGGTCGGCATGGGTGTGTCGCACACCGCCTATTCTGCCGCGAAATTCGCGGTGAAGGGATTCACCGAGGCGCTGATCAACGATCTCCGCCTCAACGCGCCGCATGTCAAATGCTCGGTCGTGATGCCCGGCCATATCGGCACCTCGATCGTGTCGAACTCGCGCAAGGTGCAGAATGGCTCAGACCAGTTGAACGCCGACGAGCTCAAGCAGGCGCGGCAGCGTCTGCAAGGGCAGGGTGTCGACGTCGCCAAGATGTCAGACGCTGACATCCAGCAACTCGCGCTCGACCGCGCCCGCATCTTCCACGACGAGGCCCCGACGACGGCAGCCGCCGCTGCCAAGATCATCCTCGACGGCGTCAAGGCGGATCGTTGGCGCATCCTGGTCGGCGACGATGCGCACATGCTCGATGAGCGCGTGCGCAAGACGCCGGACCAGGCTTACACGCCGGAGTTCTACCAGAGCCTCGTCGCGGCCACCGGCTGGAAGGTCGGCTGATCGCTCAACCTAGAGCGTTTTCGAGCGAAGTGGATACCGGTTCGCGTGAAGAAAACGCGTCAAGACAAGAGTCTAGAGCTTCGGTTCTGATTCAATCAGAACCGAAAATGCTCTAGCCGCGCATCGCGCGCTGGCGCGAGTTTGACTGATACGCGAGGCGGTAATGGCCTGAGCAATAGGGCATGCCGCCGAGCGGGGTGTTGCCGCAGAAGCAGAAATCGTCGGCGCCCGGCGTTGAGATCGGCCAGCGGCAGCGCTGCTCGCTCAGTTCGAACAGCGAGCAATTGTTGACGCTGGCGATCGGGGCGTCTTCAGGCTCTTGCGGATAGACGGCCTGCAACATCCGGAGTTGCTGCTTGGGTGTCGGTCTCTGCGCGGGCGGTGTGGATCGCTTCCTGCGTGCGCGGCGCTCCTCGGGCGTCGAGCGGGTCAGATTCAGCCGCGACAGCTTGCCGATCACGGCATTGCGGCTGACGCCGATGCTGACCGCGATATCGCGGCAGGAGAGGCCGGCGGCAAAATAGCCTTTGAGCTGGTCGACGCGCTCGGGCGTCCAGGTCGGTTCAAGAGTCGGTTCAATCATTTTGCGGTTCCACGTTCTGTGTTGAACCGCCGCGCCGGCGCGCCCCCTCAGGGCGCGCGGCCGTTGTCGCGGATCGCAAGCAACCCGTCCTTGATGGCGAGCCGAATGCCTTCCTCGATCAATGTCCGTGCAACGCCCGGGACGCTCGTGCCGTGGGTGCCCTGTCTCACCAGCTTCTCGAGATATCCAATGGTCGAGAGCGCCAATGTGACCGGTACGCGGTCGGTTTCGGCCTTTTCCGTAGCCATGGGAGAACGCTAACTCTGAACGCGTGTACTGAAAAGTATCTATTTAGACTCTATTAGGTAATGCAGGAGACCGTCAAGCCGGGGAAATGCGGGTGCGCCCAATGGCGCGCCGGAAATCAATTCCGGCGCGCCGCGGCAGTGTAGATGCCTATCAATTATCCAGTCAGGCGAAGAGCTTAGGCCCGTAACTCAACCTTGACCGGGAACCTCTTCAGCAGCCGCTCAGCGATTTCGGCCTGCTCGGGAGGGGCTGAAACGCTCAGATAAAGCCCACGGGAGGGGTCAGTGATCGCGTCCACGCTGACACCGCGGAGCCCCTCCAGCGCCAGAAGCTCGCGCGCGGCTTCGCCGGCGGCGATCTCGCGCAGCTTGGGTTTGAAGATCTTGCCGACCGGCGTCACCGGCATGTCCGGGATCACCGACACCATCCGCGGCCGCGCCGGCGGTTCCAGGATGTTGTCCTGCACGAAGGCCGCGAGTGCGTTCGCATCGATATGGGCGCCGGGCTGCGCCGAGACGAACAGCATCGGCACCTCGCCGGCATAGGCGTCGGGACGGCCGACCGCCGCGGCGAGCGCGACGCCCGGAAACTGCAGCGCGGCGTCCTCGATCGCGCGCGGATCGATGTTGTGGCCGCCGCGGATGATAACGTCCTTGGCGCGGCCTATGATGTAGACGAAGCCGTCGGCATCGATCCGGCAGATGTCGCCGGTGCGCAGCCAGCCGTCGTGGAAAGCCTCTTCGGTCTGCTTCCTGTCGACATAGCCGGCGAACACCTGCGGTCCGCGGGTCAGGAGCTCGCCGACCGGCGAGGGCCATGGTCCCCTGTGCAACGTGCCGCCTGCGAGGATCGCAAGCTCGACCAGCGGATTGCGTGTGCCGACGGCCTCGGGCCGCGGCTTCACGCCGTGCACATCATGGGTGATGGCGCCGGCGAGTTCGGTCATGCCGTAGAGCTGCTGGACGCAGGGGCCGCCCCAGGTCGCGAGATAGCGCCGCTCGATCTCCGGCGGGCAGATCGAGGCGCCGATCGCGGTGACGCGCAGGCTCGAAATGTCGCTGCCCGCTATGGGCACGTCGGCGAGCGCGCCAAGCGTGGTCGGCACGCCGCCCGTGATGTTGACGCGGTACTTTTCGACGATCTTCCAGAAATGCGTGATCAATGCGGGATCGCGCGCGCCGGCCGGGCCGGGGATGAACATGGTTGTGCCGGCCGCGAGACAGTTCGACGAGGTGCAGAACAGGCCGCCGACATGGAACAGCGGCAGCGTGATCATCGCGCGCTCGCCGCGCCGGAAGTCGAGCGCCATCCGCGAGGAGAGCGTGGAGGCGACCATCGCACGGTTGGTGAGCCGCGCCACCTTGGGATGGCCGGTGGTGCCGCCGGTCGGCAGCATCACGGCGACGCGGTCGGCTTCGCTCGCGTCTTTCGACTTGCCGTAGTCGTCGCGCCAGGCTGGATCGGGTTGCAGCACCTCGCCGTCGAAGGCGATGGTGCCGTCGAGCGGGACGATCACGATACGCTTGAGGCTCGGCACCTCGCGCTGCAAGCCTTCGATCTTCTCATAGAGCCCGCCCGGCATGCCCGGCGGCGGCGCCAGCAGAAGCTTGGCCTTGATGGCATTGAGCTGGGCGACAATGGCCTCGCGCGTGAACAGCAGATTGAGCGGCTCGGCGATGCCGCAGGCTGCCGCGCCGAAGATCCCGACCATGGTCGCAGGACAGGCCGGCAGCAGCAGCGCCACGACGTCGTCCTTGCCGATGCCGTGGCTGCGGAAATAGGTCTCGGCCGCCTTGACGCAGCCCATCAAGTGATCGTTGGAAATCACGACCGGGTTTGGATCGAGCGGCGACCGCAGATAGATCGCGGCTTCCGCATCCGGCGCGCCGAGCGGACCGCGGGCGATGAGATCGAGGATCCGCGGGCAGGCCGCCAGCGTCTCGCGCATCTCCTTGTCGCGTGCGGCCTCGTCGGCCGGCGAAAGCCTGTCCTTCAGCATGTCGCTTCCCTATCGCTTTTTGGTCGTTGGGGCGGATTGTATCGAGGCGCCCGCGCAAAACACAACCTGTCATTCCGGGTTCTCGCTTCGCGAGTCCCGGAATGACATGGGAGGGTTAGCCGTGGACCACCGACTTCGCGATCATGCAGTGAATGCCCTTGGAGCCGTTCACGGTCTGCGTCACCCGCAAATCGGCCACGAGGCTGCACAGCGTGTAGGCGTCTTCGCGGGACAGATTGCGCTTCTCTCCGAGCAGCACGATCATGTCGCGCAGCGCCCGCACCACGCATTGGTCGAGATCGGGATCCATCGCCATCGTCATATAGTGGTCGGCGGTCTCGGCGCGCGGATAGGCGAGCTTGAGATCCTTGCGCAAGGTCAGGCGGAAGCGGCCGGTGAGCGCGGTCTCGATCGCGGTGACGCAGACCTCGCCGTCGCCCTGCACGCCATGGCCATCGCCACAGGAGAACAGCGCGCCCGGCACGAACACAGGCAGATAGAGCTTTGCGCCGGCCCCAAGCTCCTTGTTGTCGAGATTGCCGCCCATCGCGCGCGGGATCAGCGAGGAGATGCGGCCCCAGGCCGGCGGGGGCGCCACGCCCATTACGCCGAAGAACGGTTTCAGCGGCAGGTCGAGTCCCCACGGCATGCGGCCGACCATCCGGTCGCGATCAAGCGGGATGTTGAGGATTCGGGTTTCGTGGAAATCGTCGGGCAGGGTGCCGGACAGCGGCTTGATCAGATTCCAGCCCCAGTCCTGGCGGAGTTGCACGTCGAGGATATCGACCTCGAGCACATCGCCGGGCGCGGCGCCATCGACCGCGACCGGACCGGTGAGGATGTGCCCGGGTACCATCCGCTCGCACCTTGCGTGGATATCGTCGAGCTCCGGTGGGACGACGAACTTGCCGCGGTCGGGTACGACGTCAGGGCCGCCGCTGACGGTCTCGATCGTGACCTCGTCGCCGCTCGCAATCGTCAGGACCGGCTTCAGCTTCGCTTCAAAGAAGCCCCAATGGCAGGTTTCGGGACTGGACTTCAGGTCATGGTGGGGCATGTGACGTCTTTCGATTGCTGTCGTGGCAGCGTATGACGTGACGGCAGAACTTCCCAGAGGCCTCCCTTGTTTTTCGTGCTCTCCAAGACGCTCGGCATCATGCTGCTGCCGGTGAATTTCCTGATCGGCATCGGCCTGATCGGTGCCGCCTTGTGGCCGACGCGGTTTGCCGTGCTTGGTCGCAGGTTGACGGTCGGCGCGGCCGTGCTGCTGGCGGTGATCGCGTTTTCGCCGGTCGGCAATCTCCTGATCTACTCGCTGGAGAGCCGCTTTCCGCCGTGGAATCCCGCGCATGGCGTACCCGACGGCATCATCGTCCTCGGCGGATCGATCGATCCCGACGTCTCGCTGGCGCATAAAACCACCATCGTTGCGCACTCCGCGGACCGCATCATCGTCGCGGCTGAACTCGCGCGCAAATATCCCGATGCCCGCATCGTCTTCACCGGCGGCAACGCCAATCTGCTGTCGAACGATGCCAAGGAAGGCGACTATGCCGGCGAGGTGCTGGAGAACCTCGGCGTTGCCAAGTCGCGCCTGACCATCGAGCGGCAGTCGCGCAACACGGTGGAGAACGCCGAATTCTCCAAGGCGCTGGTCAAGCCGCAGCCGGGCGAACGCTGGCTCCTGGTGACATCGGCCTATCACATGCCGCGTTCGGTCGGGCTGTTTCGCAAGGCGGGATTTCCGGTCGAGGCCTATCCGGTCGATTGGCGCGTCGGCAAGCTCGGCGATCTCTTCGTCATCAACATGGCGATGGACGGGCTGTCGCGTACCGACATCGCAATCCGCGAATGGCTCGGCCTCGTCGCCTACAGGGTGAACGGCAAGACCGATGCCCTGTTCCCGGGGCCGACGGCGCCCTGAGGCGCGTGTCGCCAGCGCCCGCCAATCCGGCTAACATCGCCACAACAGGTGGCGCAAAGCCGCCGGTCACGGGAGTTCACGCCATGCAACAGCAGACACCGCCGGAACAGTTCGACCTCGCCGCCATCGTCGCCGATCTGAACAGCCTGCTGCGGCTGAAGACCACGGTGATCGGGATCAAGATGTTTGCCCGCGTCGAGGACATGGAGGCGATCCCGAAGATCCGGCGGCCGTCTGCGGTCCACACCACAGATCAGATCGTCAGCATGGCCTCGCGGCTTGGCTGGACCGTCGGCATCACCGGCGACGATCTGGTCGGCGCGCAATGCCGCGCGGTGATCGGGCTCGCGCCGCAGGACGAGACATGGCTCGCCGGCGAGAACTATGTCGGCGTCTGGCACGGCACCGCGGAGGATGCGCGCAAGCGCCAGGAGGCGCTCGATGTCGTGCCTTACGGCCGTTATCAGGCGATGGCGGTGAGCCCGCTCGTCAGCGGCCGGCTCGATCCGCCGGATATCTGCCTGGTCTACGCGACGCCGGGGCAGATGATCATCCTGATCAACGGGCTGCAATATACCGGCTACAAGAAGTTCGAATGGGGCGTGGTCGGCGAAACGGCTTGCGCGGATTCGTGGGGGCGGGCGCTGAAGACCGGCGAGCCGAGCCTCTCGCTACCGTGCTTCGCCGAGCGCCGCTATGGCGGCGTGCCCGACGAGGAGATGCTGATGGCGCTGCCGCCTGGCTATCTCGTGAAGGCGATTGCCGGCATGAAGCAGCTCGCCAAGAACGGCCTGCGCTATCCGATCGCGGCCTACGGCATCCAGGCCGACGTGCGCGCCGGGATGGGCGTGTCGTACGCGAAGAAATAAGCGGGTTGCGTCGCTCCGGCCGCGATGACAAAAGGGCCGCCCATTCGTTTTGCAGGGAACCTGTCTGATGGCCTCGCCGAAACTCGACATCGTCGTCTATGGCGCAACCGGCTTCACCGGCCAGCTCGTCGCCGAGTATCTCGCCGCGAATTATCGCGATGGGAGTCTGAGATGGGCGATGGCCGGGCGCAGCAAGGACAAGCTCGCCTCGGTGCGTGATGCGATCGGCGCGCCCGCCGACACGCCGCTGCTCGTCGCCGATTCCGGCGACAGCGCTGCGTTGAAGGCGATGCTCGCGCAGACCAGATCGGTGATCTCGACCGTCGGCCCGTACCAGTACTACGGCAACGAGCTGATCGCCGCCTGCGTGGAAACCGGCAGGGATTATTTCGATCTCTGCGGCGAGCCGGTCTGGATGCGGCAGATGATCGACAAGCATGAGGCCGCGGCGAAGGCGAGCGGCGCCCGCATCGTGTTCTCCTGCGGCTTCGATTCGGTGCCATTCGAGCTCGGCGCGTTCTTCGTCCAGGACGAAGCCAAGCGCGCGTTCGGCGCGATGGCGCCGCGGGTCAAGGGACGGGTGCGCGACATGCGCGGCACGATGTCCGGCGGCACCGCGGCGAGCGCCAAGGCGACGTTCGACGCGGTCGCGCAGGATCTGAGCCTGGTTGCGATCCTCAACAACCCGTTCGCGCTGACCCCGGGATTTGAAGGTCCGAAGCAGCCGCGCGGCAACAAGCCGCTTCACGAGGACGACCTGCAATCCTGGGCCGCGCCCTTCATGATGGCGCTCATCAACACCCGCAACGTCCACCGCTCCAACATGCTGATGGGATTCCCTTACGGCCGTGACTTCGTCTACGACGAGATGGTCTTGACCGGTCCGGGCGAGAAGGGCGAAGCCAACGCCAAGCGCGTGATGGCCTTCAATGCCGAGAAGACCGGCCCCAGCGCGCCGAAGCCGGGCGAGGGGCCCTCGAAGGAAGAGCGCGAGAACGGACGCTACGATCTGCTCTATGTCGCCGTCGCACCCGACGGCCGCGCCGTCCGCGCCGGCATCAAGGGCGACCGCGATCCCGGCTACGGTTCGACCTCGAAGATGATCTCGGAATGCGCGATCTGCCTGTTGCGCGATACGCCCGATGTGCCCGCGGGCTTCTGGACGCCGGGGGCTGCGATGCAGCACAAATTGATCAAGCGCCTGGTCGATCACGCCGGCTTGAGGTTCGAGATAGAAAAGTAGTCGCATTTCGTAGGGTGGGCAAAGCGTCAGCGTGCCCACCATCGCGAGCACGCCGTGAATGGTGGGCACGTCGCTATCGCTCCTTTGCCCACCCTACGCATATCGCTTGCGTCGACTACGCCGCAGCGCGGGGATCGTAGGCGTACATGAAATCCATGCCTTTCGCCGAGAGCGGCAGCAGCAGCTTGATCATGTGATCGCGGATCCAGGCGCCGGTCGGGCTGAACTCGCGCTTGTTGTTGCCGTTGCGGCGGGCGATCGCCACGATCTTCTCGGCGCGGGGACGCCGTTCGTGCTCGAACGCCTGGAAGGTCTGGCCGAGCTCCTGACCGTCGCGCAGCAACATGCCGAGCCGCATCGCGTCCTCCAGCGCCAGCGATGCGCCCTGGCCGGCATGCGGGCTGGTGGCATGCGCCGCGTCGCCGATCAACAGCGTGCGCTTGCGCGACCACGTCGGCAGCGTCGCGACGTCGAGCGTGTCGGTCACCATGATGTTCTCGGCGGCGTCGATGATCGCGGGGATCGGATCGTGCCAGCCGGCATGGAAATCGCGTAGGTGCCGCTTGATCGCATCCTGGCTCTGGAGACGGAAGGCTGCCGCCGTCATGCCGTGCGCCGGCTGCGTGCTCCACCACATCACGCCGTCGTTCGGATCGGGGCTGCAAAGCCCGTAGCCGAAGAAGCCGCTCTGCCCGAATGTGGTTTCCACCTTCCGGCCGATCGGCAGGCTTTCGATCACTGCGCGCGGCACGAAGCTGCCGAAGCCGAGCAGGCCGGTGTCGAACGGCACAGGCCCGTCCGGGACCACATGCCGCCGTACCGCCGAGTGCACGCCGTCGGCGCCGATCACGAAATCGCCCTCGGCGGTGGTGCCGTCAGCGAAATAGGCTGTTATGGGCTGGTCGCCGCGGTCCTCGATCTTGACCAGGCGCTTCTCGAAGAACACCGAGACGCTGGCGGACCATGCGGCGTCGACCAGGGCTTCATTCAGCGTCGCGCGGCACATGTTCACGGCCGGCTGACCGAATCGCTTCGCCATGTCGCGGTTGAGCGAACCGAGCTTCTTGCCGGCCTGCGAGTAGAAATCGAAGGATTCGGCGATCGAACCGCGGCGGATCAGTTCGTCGGCGAGACCGACCTCGGCCAGCACGCGCATGCCGTTCGGCGCGATCTGGAGGCCGCCGCCTATGCCGGTGGAATAGGGCCAGGCTTCGTACAGCTCGACCTCGATGCCGGCTCGTCTCAGGAAGATCGCGGTGACCGGACCGGCGATGCCGCCGCCGATGATGAGCGCCTTGCGCGGACGTTGGGTCATCATGCCTTGCTCCATGCAGTCTGGTGGGCTAGGAAAGGTTAGTAGCTAATTCTCTTAGTTACTAAGATATCAATCGACTAAGGTATGAGGTGAGCCTTGTCAAGCGCGAAATCGCGCGCGGCGCTGATGCAGCAACTCGAGGAGGCCATGCGGCGGTCCTCGGCGCAGGGTGTGATGTATGGTCAAGCCGTTGCGAACATGGCCGGAATTTCCAATTCCGACATGGAATGCATGGACATTCTCCACCTCGAGGGGCGGGTGACCGCGGGGCGTCTCGCCGAAGTCACCGGGCTGACCACCGGTGCGATCACCGGTGTGGTGGATCGTCTGGAGAATGCGGGTTACGTGCGCCGCGAGCGCGACGAAAGCGACCGCCGCAAGGTGTTCATCTCGGTGGTGGAGGAGACCGCCGCCGAGATCGGCAAATTCTACGTGCCGATGCAGAATGCGATGCTCAAGCGCTGGAGCAGCTACACCGACGACGAGCTGCGCCTGCTGCTGCGCTTCGCCAATGACGGCTACAGGGGCGTGCTGGAAGCGACCGAGGCGCTGAAGGCGGTCATCGATACGCCGCCGGAGCAGCGCGCCAGTCTCAAGATGCCGCCGAAGCCTCGGCGCTGACCGGCTCTGCGGAGGTGGCGCGGAAGCGCTCCGCCGCCGCGTACATGCCCCACATCGTGCCGAGCATCATCCAGAAGTGCCGCCAATGGTCGGTATCGATGATGAAGCTTTCGCCGACGGTGCCGAGGAACGCCGAGAATACCGCCAGATAGGAACGTTGCCACGGCACCCGCATGAAGACGTAGCGGAAGCCTATGATGACGCTGACGAACACCAGCGTCGGATAGCAGAGGCCCGAGATCCAGCCGCCCGACATGAAGGCGTTGAGGAAGGAATTGTGGGTATCCTCGGGAAAGTAGGTGTGGAATTGCAGCGGGCCGATGCCGAACGGCATCTCCAGCGCCATCTGGGCCCCGAGGATGTGGCGGCCGAAGCGGCCGAAGCGGCCCTCGTCATAACTCTGGTCGAAGCTCGCGCGTTGCTTGAACATGTCGGCGACCGAGCCGATCGAGAGCAGCACGCCGACAAGTGCGATGGCAAGGATCACGGCGATCAGCGCCATCACGATGATGCGCGAGCGCTGCGCCTGCGTGCGGCTGGTCAGCACCATCAGCGCCAGCATGAAGGCCGACGTGATCAGGAGGCCGCCCCAGGCGGCGCGGGAGAAGGCCAGCAGGATCGCCAGCGCCATCACGGCGAAGGCGATGGCATTGCGAAACGCCTTGCCGAGGCGGTCGGATACGACGCTCTGCAGCGCGAACAGCGCCGGCAGGATCAGGAATGCGCCGAGCACGTTCGGGTCCTTGAAGGTGCCGCGGGCGCGCTCATACAGCGTCAGCAGCTCGTAGCCGCCGGGCACCAGGTGGAAATAGCCCGCGATACCGGCGAGTGCCGCGATCATTGCGCCGACGATCAGGCCCCGCCTGAGCATGTCGAGGCGCGCTTCGGTGTCCTCGGAGATCACCATGGCAAAGAAGACGACCGTTATCGCCATGTACCAGGAGGTGAAGATCCAGTTCACCACCTCCGGCTTGTCGTAGAACGGGATGGCGCCGATGCTGTAGCCGACATTGAGGATCACGAGCGCGAACAGCAGCGGCATGAACGCCGCGCGCATGCGCAGGCCGGTGGCGAAGAACAGCACGCAGGAGGTCAGCGTGACGAGCTCGTACGGGCTCGGCTCGATGAAGACGATCGCGCCGGAGGCGCCGGCCAGCCACACCAGCGCCCGCTGCAACGCCAGCACGCCCGGCGGCGCCGTGGTCGCGGAAAAAGACGTCCCGGCTGTCGCCGCATAGGCCATCGGATACTCACGCAACTCGGTACAATACTCAGTCCGTCGCCTCGTCATTGCGAGGAGCGAAGCGACGAAGCAATCCATCTATCTCCGAGCCGCGGCATGGATTGCTTCGCTGCGCTCGCAATGACGGCAGTCGGGTCTCAGTACGCGTTCTCGTTCTTGGTCAGCAACGAGAACGGGGTCTTGAGCAGGATGTAGAGGTCGAACAGCACCGACCAGTTCTCGATGTAATACAGATCGAACTCGACGCGCTTCTGGATCTTCTCGTCGGTATCGACTTCACCGCGCCAGCCGTTGATCTGCGCCCAGCCGGTGATGCCGGGCTTGACGCGGTGGCGGGCGAAGTAGCCGTCGACGGCTTCGTCGAACAGGCGGTTCTCTAGCTTGCTCTGCACGGCGTGCGGGCGCGGGCCGACAAGCGACAGGTTGCCCTTGAGCACGACATTGAACAGTTGCGGCAGCTCGTCGAGCGAGGTCTTGCGGATGAAGCGGCCGACGCGGGTGACCCGCGGGTCGTTCTTGGTCACGACCTTCGAAGCGGTGGGATCGGCCTGATGGTGATAGAGCGAGCGGAACTTGTAGACGTCGATCCGCTCGTTGTTGAAGCCGAAGCGCTTCTGGCGGAACAGCACCGGGCCGGGGCTGTCGAGCTTCACCGCGAGCGCCACCAGTCCGAGCACCGGCAGCGCCGCGAGCAGGGCCAGGCCGCCGACCACGCGGTCGAACAGCCATTTCATCACCAGGTCCCAGTCGGTGATCGGCGCCTCGAACACGTCGAGCGTCGGCACCTTGCCGAGATAGGAGTAGGAGCGGGGGCGGAAGCGCAGCCTGTTGGTGTGCGCCGACAGCCGGATGTCGACCGGCAGCACCCACAGCTTCTTCAGCATCTCCAAGATGCGGGTCTCCGCCGAGATCGGCAGCGCGAACAGCACGAGATCGACGCGGGTGCGGCGGGCGAATTCGACGATGTCGTCGACCTTGCCGAGCTTCGGACTGCCGGCGCAGGTGTCCATGGCGCGGGCGTCGTTGCGGTCGTCGAACACGCCGAGCACGTGGATGTCGGAGTCCTCTTCCGCGTTCAGTGCGGAAACCAGGTGCTCGCCGTTCTGGTCGGCGCCGACGATGACGGTGCGGCGGTCGAGCCTCCCGTCATGCGCCCAGGCCCGCACCAGCGAGCGCAGCACCAGCCGCTCGACGATCAGGACCGTGAGGCCGATGAAGAAGAACGACGACAGCCAGACCCGTGACACTTCGCCGCCGAGCTTGGCCAGGAACGATGCGCCGATGAACAGCAGGAAGACGAAAGTCCATGACGAGATCAACCGCGTCATCTGGCGGAGCTGGCCGCGGAAGATCTGCACCTCGTAGATATCGGCGGCCTGGAAGCAGATCACCGCGGCGAGCGCAACGCCGAGGATTGCGGCGACATAGCCCCAGTAGAATCCGGAGTGCGGCCGGACGTAACCGAGATAGAGGCTGATGCCGACCACGCTGAGCAGCGCGAAATCGGCGAGGCGGACGGCACCGGCGATCACGATCGGCGAATAAGCGCCGCGAACTTTCTGATTGGTGATTTCGAGCGCGGCCGGCGACAGGCGCCTGCGGCGTTCGACCTGCGGCTGGCCTGATGTCGCCGACGCAGCGGCATCCAGCATCGAGCGAGCGTTGAGCGGTTCCACGTGTCCACGTCCATTCCTGCGCATGCAAATGGGCATGCGAGCGCGGCGGCAAAATTCCCCGCCTGGACTTAACGGGACAAATTCGGAAGAAACGGTTACGGGTGTGAGGGGTGGTTAATTTTTCGCAAACGCGTCGCGATAGCCGGCCAGCACGCCCTCGACCATCGCGCTCTGCGAGAAATGTTCCGAGATCCGCTCGCGCAGCTTTTGCGCCCGCGCCGCGGTCCGCGCCGGATCATCGAGCGCGGCCTTGATGGCGTCGGCCATCGCGTTGACATTGCTCGGCGCGAACAGTGCGTCGGTGTGGCTGTCGAAGATCTCCGGGATGCCGCCGACATTGGCGGCGATCATCGGAACGCCGGCGGCGGCGGCCTCGATCACCACATAGGGCATCGAATCGCCGCGCGAGGGAACCACGAGCAGGCTGCCCTTGGAGAAGCCGTAGCGCGCCTTGACGTGGCCGATGAAGCGGACGGCGTCCTCGAGCGCCAGCCGTTTGACCTGCGCCTTCAGCCGCTCGAGCTCCTCGCCGTCGCCGCCGAGCGTGAGCGTCACCGGCTTGCCGTCGGCGCGCAGCTTGGCGATGGCGTCGACCAGCAGGTCGGCGCCCTTGATGCGCCTGAACTCGCCGACATAGGCCACGTCGGTGGCATCGTCGGCCTTGACGATCGGCTCGAATTCCTCGGCCGTGACGCCGTTGAACACGCAATGCACGACGCCGCTGTTCGGCACGCCGACGGTGCGCTGATAGGTGTTGCGGGCGAACGCGCTCTCGAACAGGAACAGGTCGGTGCTGTCCTTCAGCGTGCGCTCGAGCTGGCTGTAGAACATGCCCTTCAGCGTATCGAGCGGGTAGTGCAGCGAGCCGCCATGCGGCGTGTAGACCCGGATGACCTCTTTCGAGCGCCGCCGCAGCCGGACATAGGCGCCGGCCTTGGCGCCGTGGCCATGCACGACGTCGGGCTTCAGCTTCCAGATCAGGCGAACGATATGCATCCAGACTGCGAAATCGGCGAAGCGCGGCTCGCGGCGGATCGCCACCCGGTGCACGCCGAGCTTCAGGCGCGGCTCGATCTCGGCAAGCGCGACATCGGCCCGCGAACCGCCGGTGAGGCTGTCGGCGACGATCCCGACATGATGGCCGCGCTCGATCTGGCCGTTGGCGACGTCGAGGATGTGGCGGAAGATGCCGCCGACCGGCGCGCGGACGACGTGCAGGATGCGCAGCGGCCTGTCCGAGGTCTGCACCTGGTTGTCTTGCGCCATGGTCAGAACCAGCGCTCTTTGACGAATACGGTGTCGCCGGGGCTCATCGGCGTGCCGAGCGGCACCACGAAACGGCCGGCGCCGGACGCATCGGTGTGGGTGAGGGTGACGGCATCGCGCTTGGCGCGCGATGTGAAACCGCCGGCGATTGCCACCGCGCTCTCGACCGTCATGTTGGGCACATAGGGATATTGGCCGGGGGCTGCGACCTCGCCGAGGATGAAGAAGGGACGATAGGCCTCGATCTCGACCGCAACCGACGGCTCACGGATAAATCCATTACGCAGCCGACCGGTGATCTCGGCGGCGAGCCCGGCCGGGGTACGGCCCTGCGCCGGCACCGGACCGATCAGCGGCATCGTGATCGCGCCGGCGGCGTCGATGGCGTAGGAATTGGTGAGGCCTTCCTGGCCGTAGACCACGACGCGCAGCCTGTCGCCGGGGCCGAGGTGATAGCCGTCATTGCCCGGGGCGCCGGGATCGGCATAGGCGATCGGCGCGGGCGCAAGCGCGACCGGGCCGGTCGTGCTCATGCAGCCCGACAGTGCGAGCGCAGCAATCAGACAGGGAATGAAGGTGCGCGGACCGCGCATGTCGGGGAATCCTGCGGGCAATATCAGCCCTGATTAACGGCGCTCATGGTTAACAAAGCATGACGGATATCGCTGCGACGGCTTTGCCCGCCAGCGTGCCGATTAACCCAGCGGCAACCTTAATGGAGTGTAATCGCGCCAGTTGAGGTGGAGTCGCGGCGTTCGCGGGAGTGTGTGATGCGCTTTGCATTCTGGCGTAGGGACAAGGACAAGGCCGTCGTGCAGCGGGCGTTGCCGAAATCGGCGCTCGCTGCCGGCGAGCCTGTTGCGGCGAAGTTCGTGCCGCCGAAACCGCCGGTCGATCCTGCTCCAACCAGATCCGTTCGTGTATCCGAGACCAACGATCTCGATCTGCATGTGCTCGGCCGCGCGCTGGCGCGGCGGCGCGGCTGGATCGTCGTGCCGACCGTGCTGGTGTTCGCGCTGTCGCTCGCCGCCGTCAACCTCGTCACGCCGCGCTACAAGTCCGAAGCGCGCATCCTGGTCGACAACCGCGAGAATGCCTTCCTCCGGCCGAACGGCGAGCGTGACACCGAGCGCACCGCGCTCGATGCCGAGGCGGTGACCAGCCAGGTGCAGCTGTTGCTGTCGCGCGACCTCGCGCGCGAGATCATCAAGAAGAACAAGCTCGCCGAGCGCCCGGAGTTCGATCCGGTGCTCAAGGGCTTCTCGCCGTTGAAATCGGTGCTGGCGCTGTTCGGCATCGGCCGTGACCCGTTCACGCTGACGCCCGAAGAGCGCGTGCTCGATTCCTATTATGAGCGCTTCCAGGCCTACGCGGTCGACAAGTCGCGCGTCATCGTGATCGAATTTCAGTCCGAGGATCCCGATCTCGCCGCCCGCGTCGCCAACTCGATCGCCGACGGCTATCTGGTGCTGCAGCAGGCCTCGCGGCAGGATCAGGCCAAATCCGCCAGCACCTGGCTGCTCGGCGAGATCGACAAGCTGCGCGGCAAGGTCGCAGACGCGGATTCGAAGGTCGAGGAATTCCGCTCGAAGTCGAGCCTGTTCGTCGGCACCAACAACATCCCGCTGTCGAACCAGCAGATGGGCGAGCTGAACACCCAGCTCAACAATGCCCGCGCGCTGAAGGCGGATGCCGAGACCAAGGCGCGGCTGATTCGCGAGATGCTGCAAAGCGGCAAGCCGATCGAGGCCTCCGAGGTGCTCAGCTCCGAGCTGATCCGCAGGCTCGCCGAGCAGCGCGGCACGCTGCGCGCGCAGCTTGCCGAGCAATCCTCGACCTTGCTCGCCAACCATCCGCGCATCAAGGAATTGAAGGCACAGATCGCCGATCTCGACGGGCAGCTGCGCGAGGAAGCCGGCAAGATCTCGCGCTCGCTCGATAACGACGCCCGTGTCGCCGACGGCCGTGTGCAGGCGCTGCAGGCGGGCCTCGACCAATCGAAGAAGCAGGCCTCGTCCAGCAACACCCAGGACGTGCAGCTGCGTGCGCTCGAACGCGAGGCGCGGGCGCAACGCGATCTGCTGGAGGCTTATCTGGCCAAGTATCGCGAGGCCACCGCGCGCGAGAACATCGAGGCCGCGCCGACCGACGGCCGCATCATCTCGCGCGCCACCGTCTCCAACATCCCGGCCTATCCGAAGAAGCTGCCGATCGTGCTGATCGCGACGCTGGCGACGCTGCTGCTGTCAGCAGGCATCGTCATCACCGGCGAGTTGCTGCGGATGTCGGCGCCTTCGGCGGTCACCCGCGCCATGGCGGCAACGGCGAAGCGTCGCGAGCCGGTCATCGAACCGGTCATCGAGCCGGTCTTGGAGACCGTGGTCGAGGATGAGCCGGCGCCGAGACCCTCGTTCAGGCCCGAGCCGTCACTCGCGCCCGCAATGGCGGCCGCGCCCGAATTGCCACGGCAGCCCGAATTGCCGCTCGAACCGGTCGCGGTCCCCGAGCGCGCGCTTAGCGAGCCGCCGGCACCTGCCGCGCTGGCGAGCGAAATCGACGACGTTGCCGCGCATCTGCTCGAAGCCGGCGCCGCCGCCCGCAAGGTCACGGTGCTCGGCACGGCGGCCGGCGAGAGCGTCACGCAGACCGCGCTGGTGCTGGCCCGCCTGATGGCGCGGCAGGCCAAGGTGGTGGTGGTCGATCTCGTCGCGTCCTCGCCGGCGCTGGCTGCGGCCTCGGTCGATCCGGCCGCGCCGGGCCTTGCCGAGCTGATGCTGGGCGAGGCGACGTTTGCGCAGATCATCACCAGGGATAGGCAGTCGCGGGTTCAGCTGGTCAGCGCCGGACGTCCGGGCTTCGATCGCGCGCATCTGCAGTCGCCGCGCCTGACGGTCGCGATCGATGCGTTGCTCAGGGTCTATGATCACGTGCTGCTCGACGCCGGATCGGCCGTCGACCTGCCGGCCGATCTGCTGACCTCGGGCGCGCAGGCCGTCGTGGTGCCCGACGCCGCGATGGCGCAGGATGCGCGGCGCCTGATGGCCGATCAGCTCCGGGCCGTCGGCTTCTCAGAGGTCACGACGCTGAGCAAGCCATCGGAAGTCGTCGCACCGGGCCCGCGGGTGGTGGCGGCCTGACCGCCACCAGCCGAGGTCAATGCGCCATCACGGGAGCGCGCGCGGCTCGCTCGAGCACCGGATCGATCCGCAGCCGGATTGCGACCAGCGCGCCGATCAGCCCGACCACGGCGAGCAGCAGCAGGCCCGCGGTGAATCCGCCCGTCACGTCCTTGAGATAGCCCATGGCGAAGGGGCCGGCGAAGCCCGAGAGATTGCCGAGCGAGTTGATCGCGGCAATTCCCGCCGCAGCCGAGGCCCCGGTCAGGATACCGGCCGGCATCGGCCAGAACATCGGCGGCACCGCCGAGACGCCGATCTGGGCCAGGCAGAGCAGGCCGACGATCAGCACCGGGCTCGACACCAGCCCGGCCAGGCCGATGCCGACCGCCGCGAGCGTCAGCGCCCCCGCGACATGGTACTTCCGTTCGCCCGTCTTGTCGGAATGGCGACCCAGCACCACCATGCCGATCGCCCCGAACACGAAGGGCAAAGCGGCGATGAGGCCGGTCTGGGTGTCGGTGACGCCGAACGCCTTGATGATGGTCGGCAGGAAGAATGCCACGCCATAGCCTGCCGCGTTGAGGCAGAAGTAGATCAGCGCACACGCCAGCACGCGGGAATCGGTCATCGACTGCATGATCGAGATGTGCTCGACGGCCTCGGTTCGCTGCCGCTCGACGTCAAGGGTGCTCTGGATCCACTTGATCTCGTCCGGCTGCAGCCAATGCGCCTGGCGCGGGAAGTCGGGCAGGAAGACGAGCACGGCGAAGCCGACCAGCACCGACGGCAGCGCTTCGCAGATGAACAGCCACTGCCAGCCCTGCAGGTGGAAGCCTTCCAGATTGAGCAACAGTCCCGAGATCGGCGATCCGACGATGCTCGAGAACGGAATCGCCAGCATGAACAGGCTGATGACCCGGGCGCGATAGATGCTCGGGAACCAGAGCGTGAGATAGAAGATGATGCCGGGGAAGAAGCCGGCCTCGCA
Organism: Bradyrhizobium genosp. L; assembly: GCF_015624485.1. NCBI lineage: Bacteria > Pseudomonadati > Pseudomonadota > Alphaproteobacteria > Hyphomicrobiales > Nitrobacteraceae > Bradyrhizobium > Bradyrhizobium genosp. L. The sequence goes on along the minus strand of NZ_CP061378.1, from coordinate 4,297,683 downwards.
GGCGCCGAGCAGGAGGCGCAGGAAGTAGAAGATCCATTCGCTCGAGATGCCGCTCGCCGTCGACATCGACGGGATGAACGCGAACGCCGCCGAGACGATGCCCCAGCTGATCATGATGCGGGCGATCCAGCGCCGCGCGCCAAACTTTTCCAGCAGGATATTGGAGGGCACCTCGAAGAAGAAGTAGCCGATGAAAAACAGGCCCGCACCGAGCCCGTAGGCCGCCTCGCTCAGCCCGAGCGCGGTGTTCATGTGCAGCTTGGCGAAGCCGACATTGACGCGGTCGAGATAGGCCACGAAATAACACAGCACTAGGAACGGGATCAGCCGGCGCATCATCTTTCCGATCGCGCGGCTCTCGACATCGTCGCTCATCGTGTCCGTCCCTCCCGTTTTTGGTTTGGCATGCCACAAGGCCGCAGCACTTTCGCGCACGGCTTGCGTCTGCCCGCTTGCCCTTGCAAGCGATGCGTTCATTGTTGTGTAATCGGCGGTCGCGTGACTAATGGCATTTGGGAATGGAGCCACGGCAAAACTGTCATGATGCATCGCGGCATGAACGCTGGAACTTGCCGGGGAGGATGGTGACAGGGCGTGATCAGAGATCTCAAATTGCGGCAGCTGCGCCTGCTGGTCGCGCTCGACGATGCGCGCAAGCTGCAACTGGCGGCCGAGCGCCTCAACATCACCCAGTCGGCGGCATCCAAGATGCTCGCCGAGATCGAAGCGGTGGCGCGCGTTCCGCTGTTCGAGCGGACCGCGCGCGGGGTCGAACCCACGGAATATGGCGCGATCCTGGTCCGCGGCGGCAGGAGCGTGCTGGCCGATCTCGACCAGGTGACCGATGAATTCGCCGGTTACAAGTCGGGCGAGCTCGGTACGGTGTCCGTGGGCACGGTCGCCAGAGCCTGCGCCGATCTCGTCATCGATGTTATGCAGTATCTCGGCAACAAGCTCGACCGCGTCAACATCTCGCTCGACGTCAGCACCAGCCCGCCGCTGGTCGAGCGCCTGCTCGCGCTGGAGTTCGATTTCGTCATTGCGCGGATTCCGGCCGGCGTCGATCCCGGCCAGTTCGACTATCACGAGATCGGCGCCGAGGAGGCGGCACTGCTGGTTCGCGCCGAGCATCCGCTGGCTTGCCGCGACAGCGTCGATCTCGCCGAGATGATCGACCTGCAATGGATCTGCCAGCCGCGGGAATCCTTCCTGCGCCAGGCGCTGGAGCGGCTGTTCTACAGCCGCGGCGTCACACCGCCACGGCGGGTGATCAACACCGAATCCTTCTTCGCATCGATCGGCATCGCGGCGGGAATCGACGCGATCGTGCCGGTCCCCATGCTCGTGTTCGATCTGGTCGATCCGCAGCGCTTCAAGCGGCTGCGCATCAAGGACCAGCTCATGCTGGAGAGCTACGGGCTGATGAAGCTGCGCAAGCGCAAATTGTCGCCGGCGGCGATGCTGGTGTTCGATGCGATGCTGCGGCTTGGCGTGCCGAACGGCGCGCCTGCCTCAGGCAGCCGATCCGGCTGAAGCGTGCTCGCCCGCCGTCTTCAGCGGAACATGCTGCGCAGGTTCTGCGCGATCTCGAGCAGTGCGGGATTGTGCTTCACCGCGCGCTTGGCGCGATTGATGCCCGACAGCGCACTGCCCGCGAGCCGTCCGCGCAGGCTGAGCGGAATGAAGCTGTCGAAGATCGCTTCGTCGTCCTTGCAGAACAGCCGCTTGTACTCGTCCGAGCCGATGCCGAGGTCGATGGCGCGGTAGTTCTCGCCGGCATAGCGATCGATGATGTCGCGCATCAGGATCAGGCCGGGGCTGTATTTGGCATTGCCCGACATCGTGTAGGTGTTGAACATCATCGAGAAGCGATGGCCGTCGGCGACGCCGGCGAAGATCGCGATCACCTCGTCGTCGCATTCGAGCGCGTGGATGTCGATGATGCGGCCGCCGCCGTCGGTGCGCGGCGTCAGGCAGGCGGCGCGGATGAACCGCTCGACGCCGGGCTCGGCGAACACGTTCGGCAGCTTCTGCTCCGCCATGCGCTGCGGCTTGACCTGGAAGAACCAGTCGAGCAGGCGGCAGATATCGACGCTCTCGGTCGCGACATGATAACGGTAGCCGGCGAGCGGCTGCAGCTTGCGTTCCTTGCCCTTCAGCCGGCGGCGGAACGAGTTGCTGATCAGGGTCGCGGGCGCGGCTCCGGGCTCGATCACCAGCAGCGGGCAATCATTGGCCGAAGGCTGGTGCGGCAGCAGCGCCAGCGGGTTCGGCAGGTCCTGCCAGCGCTTCGGCTGCTGATGCAGCACCAGCGCGTCGACGCGCGACCGTTCCGCCAGCATCGTGATCAAGGCGGCGAGGTCGGCCTCGGTGGCGTTGGCGGCGAAATCCTTGTCGCACAGCGCCATGTTGAAGGTCGCATGCTTGCCGCCCATGAAGCTCGCGCAGCGCGCGCCCAAATGGGATTCGATCGCAAGCGGCAGCAGCAGCAACGGCCGTCGTTCGCTGTCATGGGCGACGACGATGAAGGGGCGCAGGCCACAGCGCTCGCCGACCTGCTGTTGCCAGGCGGCAAGGAAGTCGAAGCGCTGATAGGGCGTGAACGATTGCTGCGAGGTTTCAAAGCCGCGCCAGATCGACTCGGCGGCAGCCAGATCGTGAATGATGTCGACGCCCGCAATGCGGATGGCGTTCGACCACGTCCGCGCACCTGCCGTTTGGCCTTCCACTGCCGCAGCCATGGTCATCTCAGAACCCGGTTATTTTAGCTATTTATTTACAGTTCTCGGCTCGGGCGACCATCGCAGGGAATTGTCAACAAAGAGTAATAACAATGCGGCGGCGGCGTGTGGGAGCCGCCGCACGGGGGCGGGACCTTGGCGGACAGCGGGATTTTGCGGCGGGCCCGGATGGAGCTCGCCTATTTCAGCGGCGCCTTCCGGCTGCGGCGGCGCGAGATCGGCGGTGCCGGCGTGATCCTGTGCTTCGCGCGGGTCCGCCCGGCGCGCCGCGCCCGGTTCCAGCCGTTGAAGTCCCGCGAGATCACGCCGCAATTCCTGCACCGCGCGCTGCATGCGCTGAAGCGCTGGAACTACGACATCGTCGGGATCGACGAGGCCTGCCGCCGCGCCGTCACGCTGCCCGAGCGGCGGCGCTTCGCCTGCCTGACCTTCGACGGCGCCAGCAAGGATCTCATCACCCATGCCTATCCGGTGCTCGCCGGGCATGGCGTTCCCTTCACGGTGTATCTGCCGACCGCCTTTCCCGATGGCGTCGGCGAGCCCTGGTGGCTGGCGCTCGAGGACATCATTGCCCGCGAAAGCCGCATCAGCCTGATGCTCGACGGAAGGGAGCAGCATTTCGTCGTTCCTGGCGTGTCGGACAAATACGAGCTGTTCAATTTCCTGTACGAGGGGATGCGCAAGCTCGCGCCGGCTGAGCTGTCCTATGCGATGAACGATCTCGGCAAGCGCTATGCTGTCGATCTCGCCGCGTTGTCGCGCAGCGTATCGCTGGATTGGCAGGATCTGGCAAAGCTCGCGGCGGATCCGAACGTGACGTTCGGCAGCGCGACCGTGAACTATCCGGTGCTGTCGAACTTGGGCGAGGCCGATGCGCGGCGCGAGATGGCGATGGGCAAAGCCGTCGCCGAAAGCGCGCTGCGGCGCGACGTCCGGCATTTCGCTTTTCCGTTCGGAGACCGCGGCGCGTTTGGGCGGGCGCATGTGGTGATGGCCGAAGAGGCCGGTTTTGCCAGCGCTGTTACGACGATCCCGGGCGTGGTCCAGCCGCAGGGACGCACCAATCTCCACGCGCTGCCGCGCATCGCCTGGGACGGGCGCCAGCGCTCGCTGCGCATGATGCGCGTGCTGCTGTCCGGCATCATGTTCGCGCCAGTGCAGCCGACGCGGAGCGCGCGGGACGGCAGTGCACCCTAAGCGCGGTCGGGCCGCGACATCCAGGCGACGATCGGCATCGCGGGCAGCACCCAGCCGAGGCCGGCAACCACGTAGAAGATCGCCTGCAACAGCCCCGAATTGGCGAGCCACGGCGTTTGCGCCACCGTCATGCCGAGCAGCGACCACACCACCACCAGGATGAGCAGGAAAATGGTTCCGAGCAGTTTGCGGGTGCGTATGGCCATGGCTGATCGTGGGCAAACTCGTGATTTCTGCGGCGCTTGCGCCGCGTGCGGGGCGGACTATAAGGGGCGCGAAAATCCAATCAAGCCAGGGCGAAATGGCCTGTATTTCAGCAAAAGCATCGCATCTCCACGCCGTCCGGGTCTGGCTGATCGCGGTCGCCGCCCTGATCGCGCTGATGGTGCTGGTCGGCGGCGCGACGCGGCTCACCGAGTCGGGCCTGTCGATCGTCGAATGGAAGCCGGTGACCGGCGCGCTGCCGCCGCTGACCGAGGCGCAGTGGACCCAGGCGTTCGACGGCTATAAGGCGATCCCGCAATATCGCGAGCTCAACGCCGGGATGACGCTCGCCGAGTTCAAGACCATCTTCTGGTGGGAATGGAGCCACCGGCTGCTCGGCCGCTTCATCGGCATGGCCTATCTGCTGCCGTTCTTGTTCTTCCTGTGGCGCGGCGCCGTCAGCGGCGAGCTCGGGCGGCGGTTGTGGGTGATCTTCGGTCTCGGCGCACTGCAGGGCGCGGTCGGCTGGTGGATGGTGGCATCGGGGCTCTCGGAGCGCGTCGAGGTGTCGCAATATCGGCTCGCGACGCATCTGGTGCTGGCGCTCCTGATCTTCGCCGCGATCGTCTGGACGCTGCGGCGGTTGACGGACCGTCCGCCGGTGCTCGCGCCGGTCAGGCTGAAGATCGCGAGCACGGTGCTGCTGGTATTGACCTTCGTGCAGCTCTATTTCGGCGCGCTGGTCGCGGGCCTGCGTGCGGGCCGGGTCTACAACACCTGGCCGGACATCGACGGCGGCTTGATTCCGGCGGCTGATCGTCTCTGGTTCGAGGCGCCATGGTGGCGCAATCTGTTCGACAACACGCTGACGGTGCAGTTCGAGCATCGCATGACCGCGTATCTCCTGTTCGCGCTGGCGATCGCGCACACAGTCGACGCCGTGCGGTCGCGCGCCGGGGGCGGCGTGATCGCGGGTGCGTGGTGGCTGGTTGCAGCGATCACGCTGCAGGCGACGCTCGGCATCCTGACGCTGCTGCATCAGGTGCCGATCGATCTGGCGCTGACGCACCAGGCGGTCGCGATCCTGGTGCTGACGCTTGCGGTGCTGCAGGCCGAGCGGCTTGCCGCGCGGCGGACCGAACGGGAGCAGCCGAAACTCGTCCCGGCCGGCCAGCCCGGCTGATCACGACAGATAGTCGAGCCCGATATCCAGTGCTGCCGAGCTGTGGGTCACCCAGCCGACTGAAATCAGGTCGACGCCGGTCGCAGCGATTGCTTGCGCGGTCGCCGCGGTGATCCGCCCCGAGGCTTCGGTGATCGCCTTGCCCCGTGCCATGTCGACGGCCCGCGCAAGCTGCTCGGTCGTCATGTTGTCGAGCAGCACGGCATCCACGTTGAGCCCCAGCGCCTCCTCGAGCTGCGCCAGCGTGTCGACCTCGACCTCGATCTTCACGAGGTGGCCGACATTCGCCTTGGCACGCTCGATCGCGGGGCGGATGCCGCCGGCGAGCGCGATGTGGTTGTCCTTGATCAGCACGGCATCGTCGAGCCCGAAGCGGTGATTGCCGCCGCCGCCGGCGCGAACCGCGTATTTCTCGAGCGTACGAAGCCCCGGCGTGGTCTTGCGGGTGCAGACGATCTGCGCGCGGGTGCCCGCGACGGCCTTGACCAGCGTTGCGGTTGCGGTCGCGACGCCGCTGAGATGGCAGAGGAAGTTGAGCGCGGTCCGCTCCGCGGTGAGCAGGCTGCGGGCCGGACCATCGATGATCGCGATCACCTGGTCGGGTTCGACGGCGCTGCCATCGGGCCGCTCGGCGCGAAGTTCGACCCTCGGCGATACGTTCTGGAACGCGCAACGCGCGACGTCGAGGCCGGCGACCACGCCGGGCTGGCGCGCCCGCATCACCAGCCGGGCCTGCTGGGCGGCCGGCACGATCGCATCCGCCGTGATGTCGCCGGCACGGCCGAGATCTTCACGCAGCGCCGCCTGCACGATCGGTTCATACAACAGCGGCAACAGGGGATTGAGGGTCATGAGCGGGCACTCCTGGCGGTTAGAACGGTTTCGACGATGTCGCGCACGGCGGCGAGCGCCTCGGTGCGGGTGAGGGACGACGGGACGGCCGACGCCGCCGTGTCCGGAAAATCGCTGCGGAAATGGCCGCCGCGGCTCTCTTCGCGCTTGATCGCAGCGACCGCGATCATCAACCCGACCAGCGCCGGATCGGACGTCGCGCCCTGACCGCGGGCAAGCGGAGCGAGGCCGCGGACCGTGCGTGCGATGCCGTCGCGGTCGCGCAGCACGCCTAATCCCTGGGTGAGGATCGGCCGCACGGCCAAGGGATCGGCGGCCGGCGGCATGGCTTCGTCGCGCAGCATCGCGCGCGGGCCTGCATCCACGCTGTCGACGCTTGCGGCGACCCAGCGCGCGCAGACGATCGCTTCCATCAGCGAGTTGCTGGCGAGGCGATTGGCACCGTGCAGTCCGGTGCGGGCCGCTTCGCCGCAGGCCCAGAGACCCTGCACCGTGCTGCGCCCTTCACCATCAACCGCGATACCGCCCATGTGGTAATGCACCGCCGGCCGGATCGGGATCGGATCATTGGCGGGATCGATGCCAGCCATCTTGCAGAACGCGCTGATCACGGGATAGCGCTGTCCGAAATCCGCACCCGGATGCCTGCGCGCGTCGAGGAAGGTGCGATGCCCGTCGGCGCGGTGGCGCCACACGGCGCGCGCGACGATGTCGCGCGGCGCGAGCTCGGCGCCCGCCTGGTCCGCCATGAAGCGCCGTCCGGTCTCGTCGATCAGGTCAGCGCCGTCGCCGCGGATCGCCTCGGTCAACAGCGGCATCGGCCGCGATGGCCCGTCGAAGGCGGTCGGATGAAACTGGACGAATTCGAGGTCCGACAATCTTGCGCCGGCATGGGCTGCAAGCGCGAGGCCCTGACCGAAGCAGCCGCCCGGATTGGTGCTGTCGGCGAACAGCCCGCCGATGCCGCCGGTCGCGATCACCACGCGATTGGTCGCAAGCGTCAGCGCACCATCGCTGGAAGCCGCCAGCACGCCGTTGACCGCATTGTCTTCGACCAGCAGCCGGCGCGCCTCGATACCTTCCAGCAGCGTGATTGATGGCGTGCGGCGCACTGCCGCGATCAATGCCCGCATGATCTCGCGGCCGGTGCCGTCGCCGGTGGCGTGCACGATACGGTTGCGGCCATGCGCTGCCTCCAGCCCGAGGCGCCAACTGCCGTCGGCGCGACGATCGAAGGCGACGCCGAGTTTTTCCAGCCGCTCTACCGCATCGGGCGCAGCATGGACGATTCTGGATGCCGCCGCCTCGTCGCAAAGGCCGGCGCCGGCGGCGAGCGTGTCGGCGAAGTGCAGGGCAGGGCTGTCGTCGGCGCCGACAGCAGCCGCGAGGCCGCCTTGCGCCCACATGCTGGAGGCTTCGGCACCGAGCGGCGATTTCGACAGCAGCACGACGGGCCTGGGCACGAGCTCAAGCGCCGTCATGAGGCCCGCGGCGCCGCCACCGATGATGACGGCACTGTCGGCGAGATCGGAGATATCAGTGCTCATAGCGCCAGCATCCTTTCGACGCTTTTTCGCGCGCGGTCGGCGATTGCGGGATCGATCGTCACCTCGTGCTGGTTGGTTTCCAGCGCGTGGCGGATGTTTTTCAGCGTGATCCGCTTCATGTGGGGGCAGAGATTGCAGGGCCGGACGAACTCGACATCCGGATGCCCCGCGGCGATGTTGTCGCTCATCGAGCACTCCGTCAGCAGCACGACGCGCGGCGGACGCTTGGTCTCGACAAAGGACTGCATCGCAGCCGTCGAACCCGAAAAGTCTGCTTCAGCGACGACCTCGGGCGGGCATTCCGGATGCGCCAGGACAGTCACGTTGGGATGATCCTCACGCAGCTGACGCACGTCCTCGGCGGTGAACAGCTCGTGCACCTCGCAGTGGCCTTTCCAAGCGATGATCTTCTTGCTGGTCTGCTTGGCGATATTCTGCGCCAGATATTCATCCGGCAGCATGATGACGCGTTCGGCATCCAGCGATTCCACGACCTTCAGCGCATTGCCCGAGGTGCAGCAGATATCGGACTCCGCCTTCACCGCGGTCGAGGTGTTGACGTAGGCGACCACGGGCGCATCCGGATAGCGCGCCCGCATCAGCCGCACATCCGCGGGCGTGATGGAATCCGCCAGCGAGCAACCGGCCCGGAGGTCGGGGATCAGCACGGTCTTGGCCGGATTGAGCAGCTTCGCCGTTTCGGCCATGAAGTGCACGCCGGCGAGCACGATGATGTCGGCGTCGACTTTCGTGGCTTCGCGCGCCAGCAAGAGGCTGTCGCCGACGATATCGGCGACGCCGTGGAAGATCTCCGGCGTCTGGTAATTGTGCGCCAGCACCACCGCATTGCGGCGGCGTTTCAGGTCGAGGATGGCGTCGACGTCCTCGGCGAAGGTGGCCCATTCGAAGGGCGGGATGACGCGCTTGACCCGTTCATAGAGCGGCGCCGTGCGTTCGAGCAGTGCGGTATCGAGGGATGCCATTTATACTCTCCATGAGCATAAGATGGCTTATACTTATCCTGAGCATAAGGCCTGTCAAGTGCGTGTTAGCGGCAGCTTGGTGCCGGCGACGGCGCGTTCGGCAAGCACGGCGTGGCGGAAGCGGAACAGCTTGGCCGGGCGGCCGACCGTGTCCGCCGCGATTGCGCCAGTCTCTTCAACGAGTTCCTGCTGTTCGATGAGGCGGCGGAAATTCTGCTTGTGGACCAGCCGGCCTGCGAGCGCCTCAACACTGCGTTGCAGTTGCAGCAGGGTGAACTCTGCCGGCATCAGCTCGAACACCACCGGGCGGTATTTGATTTTGGCGCGCAGCCGCGCAATCCCGGTGGCGAGGATGCGGCGATGATCTGCGGTCATCGGCTTGCCGGGGATGAGCCGTGTATCGCGGCCTGCCTCCGGGATCAGTCCTGCCTCCCAGAGTAGCTCATAGCGCTGCAGCACCAGCTCTTCGTTCCAGCCGCGGTCGTCGAGGCCGAAGGTGATGGCGCAGCGCTGCCAGCGCTCGCGTTGCAGCGTTGGCGACGGTGCCGCTTTCGCCCACGCCTTCAGCTTCGGCGCAATCAGCTTGGCGATACAGGCCGGTGCGCCGGCGCGATGGTCCTCCCAGGGGAAATAGTCGTACCAGGCGAACCAATGCGCCTCGAAACCCTGACCGACCTGGTCCTCGCGGGTGAGGCCGAGATAGCTGATGGAGACGCTGTGCGGCGCCTTGACGTCGCCGGAGCGGCCTCGGTCGGCGAACGTGTAGAGCTGCTCGACATAACCGAGCGGATGGCCGGTCTGGGTCTCGACCCAGGCCCGCAGCGCCGTCTGCAGCGAACGGTGGCTGAATTCGAACGGGCCGCTGGGCAGCGCCGAGCCGCCCGCGATGGTCATGATCTCAGGCGTGCCGTCGGTGACGGCGACCAGCACCGCGACGAGGTCGGCGGTGATGGCATTGCCTGATATGCTGGGTTTCTGCGGCGATCGTGCCACGCGATCGTCCCGCGCTAGCAGTAGCCGTAGATGCCGCAGGCATAGGGCAGGCGGTCCGAATAATCGACATAGGCGCCGCCGTAATACGGGCCGAGATAGCTGTAGGAGCGCGCATCGCCGTAATAGCCGGGCAGTGCGGCGGATCCCGGCAGCAGCGGCTCGCCACGCACGAACGGGATTTGCGGGTCCGCGTTCAGCGGCACCACCACCACTTTCGGCTCGACCACAACGAGCTGGCGCCCGCGCCGGACATAGGTCGGCGGCGCGATCGTGGTGCGGTAGGCGTAGGGCCGCCGGGGCAGGCCGGGCGGAAGCTGGCGTGCGGCCTTGACGGCGGGAACGGCGAGGCTGTCGGCGGCGTCAGCGGGCGGGATCGCCGATAGTGCGATCGCAAGCGGCAATATGAGGCGCAGCATCAATGGTCTCCCGAATCATCCGGAGCCTATCACTGCCATCTTATGCCGGAATGAGCGTTAACGAGAGACTTGTCGTTGTCGCAAAAATGCCGGGAGCGATGCGGCGCACCGCTCCCGAGGGATCGGCCGGATCAGGCGTTGAGCGCCTGGTCGAGGTCCGCAATCAGGTCTTCCTTGTCCTCGATGCCGATCGAGACGCGGACCACGTCGGGCGCCGCGCCCGACTTCACCTTGGCCACGTCGTCGAGCTGGCTGTGGGTGGTGGAGGCCGGGTGGATCACCAGCGAGCGGGTGTCGCCGACATTGGCCAGGTGCGAGAACAGTTTCAGGTTCGACACCAGATTGACGCCGGCGTCGTAGCCGCCCTTGAGGCTGAAAGTGAACACGGCGCCGGCACCCTTCGGCGCATATTTGCGCTGGAGTTGATTGTACCGGTCGCCGGGCAGTCCGGCATAGTTCACCGCCGAGACCGCCGCATGGCCGGAGAGGAATTCCGCCACCGCCTTGGCATTGTCGCAGTGTTTCTGCATGCGCAGCGGCAGCGTCTCGATGCCGGTCAGGATCATGAAGGCGTTGAACGGCGACAGCGCCGGACCGAGGTCGCGCAGGCCGAGCACGCGGCAGGCGATCGCGAAGGCAAAATTGCCAAAGGTCTCCTGGAGCCGGATGCCATGATATTCCGGCCGCGGCTCGCTCAGCATCGGATATTTGTTGTCCTTGGCCCAGTCGAAAGTGCCGGCGTCGACGATGATGCCGCCGAGCGAATTGCCGTGGCCGCCGAGGAATTTGGTCAAGGAGTGCACGACGATGTCGGCGCCGTGGTCGATCGGCTTGATCAGATAGGGCGAGGCCAGCGTGTTGTCGACGATCAGGGGCACGCCGGCCTTGCGCGCCACCGCCGCAATCGCCTCGATGTCGGTGATGCTGCCGGCGGGGTTGGCGATCGACTCGATGAAGATCGCCTTGGTGTGCGGCGTCACCGCGCGCTCGAAGCTCGAGACGTCGTCGGGATCGGCCCAGGCCACGTTCCAGCCGAACGCCTTGAAGGCGTGGGTGAACTGGTTGATCGAACCGCCATAGAGTTTCCGCGCGGCGAGCACTTCGTCGCCGGGCCGCATCAGCTGTTGCAGCACGACGACCTGTGCCGCATGGCCGGAGGCGACCGCGAGCGCCGCGGTGCCGCCCTCGAGCGCGGCGACGCGTTCTTCCAGCACTGCGTTGGTCGGGTTGCCGATGCGGGTATAGATGTTGCCGAACGCCTGCAGGCCGAACAGCGAGGCCGCATGGTCGGCATCGTTGAACACGAATGACGTGGTCTGGTAGATCGGCGTCGCCCGCGCGCCGGTGGTGGGATCAGGCTGCGCGCCGGCGTGCACGGCGAGGGTGGAAAATCCCGGAAGGCGATCGGTCATTCTTGATGTCCTGCTTGATGTCCAGTTGTGGCCTGGTCGAAACGCGCGGCATGCTGATGGCGGCGCGCTCCGCCGTCAAGCTGAGTTGAACGGCGAAAGCGTGTTTGGAATGGGCATGCTGCGCGATACCGCCGGATCGCGGCGATTATTCCGCAGCTGCGTCAGGTCCTCTCGGTTTTGTTTTTCGCGGCGCGATCGGATGCCGCAGTCTGGCCGCCGCCGAAGCTGGTGCGGTTGAGCGACAGCCGCATGCCCTGCGTCGGCACCGGTGCGCGCTTGGAACTCAGCGTGCGCGAATTGACCCCCATCCAGGAAATCTCCGACGACAGCCGGCCATACTCGATCTTCGGGCAGCGGTTCATCACGACCTTCAGCCCCGCGGCCTCGGCCTTTTCGGCGGCGGCATCGTCGCGCGCGCCGAGCTGCATCCAGATCACCTTCGGCAGCGGTGACAGCTTCAGCGCCTCGTCGACGACGGGCATGATGTGGCTCGAATTGCGGAAGATGTCGATCATGTCGATCGGGCGGCCGATATCGGCGAGTGACGCCACGAACGGCTTGCCCATCAGCGTCTTGCCGACATGGCCGGGATTGACCGGGATCATGTCGTAGCCGCGCTGCGCCAGATATTTGAACGCAAAATAGCTCGGCCGCACATTGACCGGCGAGGCGCCGACCATCGCGATCGACTTCACGCCGTTGAGGATGCTGCGGATGTAATTGTCGTCGTAGGCGTCGTGGTTCATGTTGTTCTTACTTGTCCTGCCATTTCGGCTCGCGCTTTTCGATGAAGGCGCCGATGCCTTCCTCGGCGTCGCGCGCCATCATGTTCTCGGTCATCACCTCGGCGGCGAAGCGATAGGCATCCGCGAGGCTCATCTCGGCCTGGCGATAGAACGCCTCCTTGCCGAGCTTGACGGTGTAGGCCGATTTCAGCGCGACCTTCTGTGCCAGCGCGATCGCCGCGTCGCGCTCGGTGCCTGATGGCACCACGCGGTTGATCAGGCCGATATCTTGCGCGGTTGCCGCGGAGATCGGCTCGCCGGTCAGCAGCATCTCCATCGCCTGCTTGCGCGGCACGTTGCGCGACAGCGCCACCATCGGCGTCGAGCAGAACAGTCCGATGTCGACGCCCGGCGTCGCAAACGTCGCGGCCTCGGAAGCGATCGCGAGATCGCAGCTCGCGACGAGCTGGCAGCCGGCCGCGGTCGCGATGCCCTGCACGGCGGCGACCACCGGCTTCGGCAGATGCACGATGGCCTGCATCATCGCGCTACAGGCGTTCATGATCTGCGCAAAATAGCCGCGGCCGCGGTCGGCGTCGCTGCGGCGTGCGGTCAATTCCTTCATGTCATGGCCGGCGGAGTAGGCCGGACCATTTGCGGCGAGCACGACGCCGCGAATGGCCTTGTCGTCCCGGATCCCGTTCAGCGCAGCGTGCAGCTCGCCGATCATGCCTTCCGACAGGCTGTTGCGCGCCGCCGGGCGATTGAGCGTCAGTATCGCGATACTGCCGACGGTTTCGCGCAGCAGGATCGAGGCGTGCGGTGCTTCGGCGCGGGCGGCTTGGGCGGACATTGCGGTCGTTCCTGGGAAAGATTCCACTTTTGTGTCTGTGACAACTTAATGTAACAGGCAGGGCGAGGCGAGGGCAGGAACCGCATGGCGATTGCGAAAATGAGCGTGGCTGACGTGGAGGAGTTCCTGCGGCGGGAATTCCCACAGGCGTTCGTCCACGACGACATCAGGATCGAAAGCGCCGACGGCGAGACGGCCCTGCTGCGCCAGCAGTTCAGCGAGCGCATGCTGCGCCCGGGAGGAACGGTGTCGGGGCCGACCCTGATGGGGCTCGCCGATTTCGCGATGTATGTGGTGCTGCTGTCGGCGATCGGGCCGGTCGGTCTCGCCGTCACCACCAACCTCAATATCAACTTCCTGCGCAAGGGCCAGACCGGGCAGGATGTGATGGCGGTGGCGAAACTGCTCAAGCTCGGCAGGCGGCTTGCGGTCGGCGAGGTCAATCTGCTGTCCGGCACGTCGCCCGATCCGATCGCCCATGTCACGGCGACCTATTCCATTCCAAATACGTGATCTTTTTACTGGTATTATTGCACCATATTTCTAAGCTTTTGTTCTGATTGATTTAATTGCCGCGCGAAGGCGTTGACGTGGACGCGCGGGTTCTCTAGAAAGCCGCCCAGTTCGGCGCATTCGGCGCCGATTTCCTTTTTCACGGATTTCACCATGAGCACGTTCTCGGCCAAGCCCGCCGAAGTGACGAAGAAGTGGGTCGTGATCGACGCCAAGGGTTTGGTCGTCGGCCGTCTCGCCACCCTCGTTGCGATGCGCCTGCGCGGCAAACACCTGCCCACCTACACCCCGCATGTCGACTGCGGCGACAACGTCGTCATCATCAACGCCGCGCATGTGGTGCTGACCGGTCGCAAGCGCGAGCAGAAGACCTACTACAAGCACACCGGTTTCATCGGCGGCATCAAGGAGCGCACCGCGAAGCAGATCCTCGAGGGTCGCTTCCCCGAGCGCGTCGTCGAGAAGGCGATCGAGCGCATGATCCCGCGCGGCCCGCTCGGCCGCATGCAGATGGGCAATCTGCGCGTCTATCCCGGTGCCGAGCACCCGCATGAAGCGCAGAGCCCCGAGAAGGTCGATATCGCTTCCCTGAACCGCAAGAACACGAGGGCCGCTTAATGTCCGACACGTTGCAGTCCCTCGACCAGCTCTCGCAGGTCAAGCCGGCGGCGCCCGACGCGCCGAAATATGTCAAGAAGGTCGACAAGTTCAACCGCGCCTACGCCACCGGCAAGCGCAAGGACGCCGTCGCCCGCGTCTGGGTCAAGCCCGGCTCCGGCAAGATCTCGGTCAACACCCGCGAATTCGAAGTTTACTTCGCCCGCCCGGTGCTGCGCATGATGATCCAGCAGCCGCTGGTCGCGGCCGCCCGCAATGGCCAGTACGACGTGATCTGCACCGTCGCCGGCGGCGGCCTGTCCGGCCAGGCCGGTGCCGTCAGACACGGCATCTCCCGGGCGCTGACCAACTTCGAGCCCGAGCTGCGCAGTGTCCTCAAGAAGGGCGGCTTCCTCACCCGCGACTCACGCGCGGTCGAGCGCAAGAAGTACGGCAAGGCGAAGGCCCGCAAGTCCTTCCAGTTCTCGAAGCGCTAATACGAGTCCTAAAATTTGCGGCAATCGCCGCCAGTACCGAGTTGAAGAGGGCGCCGCGAGGCGCCCTTTTTGTTGCAATGCGCTTCGCAGCGAATTAGCGCAGTTTTTCATGAAAACTTGCGTATGCGTGCAAACGAAATTCGAACGCGCGCGTCTTAGCGTGCGGACTTCGCAGTAGCGCTGCATCACCAATTTCAATTGCGCCTGCGGAGGTTTTGCATCACCGGGCTGGGGTGAGTTTATGTCGTTCGACACGTCGACACTTTATTTGTTCGCCACCATGGTTGCGGGCATGCTCGGCGCCATGCTGTTGCTGTTCGGCAGGCAGGAGAACATTCCCGCGCTGAAATGGTGGGGCACCGCCTATCTGCTCGGCGCCACGTCGGTGGCGCTCTCGACCGCCGCAGGCGCGACGCTTGGCGTCCCGATCTCGCTGGCGCTGAACGCGGTCGGCTTTGCCGCCTGCAGCATGGTCTGGAACGCCTCGCGCGTCTTCCACGGCCGCAAGCCCAATCTGCCCGGGCTGGTGCTCGGCCCGATCGCCTGGGTCGGCGCCGTGACGGTGGTGGAGAATCCCGCGCTGCGCCTGACCATTGGCGCTGCGATCGTCGCGGTCTACGCCGCGCTGACCGCCTCCGAGCTCTGGCGCGAGCGCCGCCGCGCGATGCAGAAGCGCTGGCCCGCGATCGTCGTTCCGGTCGCACATGGCTGCGTGCTGATGCTGCCGATCCTGCTCGGCGACCTGTTGCGGCCGCATGACGAGAATTTCGGATCGAGCGTCTGGGTCACGCTGTTCTCGATCGAGCTCGTGCTGTACGCGATCGGCACCGTGTTCGTGATCTTCATGATGGTGTCGGACCGCGCGGTGGCCGTGCACAAGACCGCGGCCTCGGTCGATCCCCTGAGCGGCATGCTCAACCGCCGCGGCTTCTCGGAGGCCTGCGCGCGGGTGATCGAGCGCGAGGCCAATGCCGGCCGCCCGGTCACGGTGATGATCTTCGACATCGATCACTTCAAGTCGATCAACGACCGCTTCGGCCATCCGGCGGGCGACGAGATCTTGAAGCTGTTCGCCGCCGTCGTGGTCAACAATTTGAGAATCAGCGATCTCTCCGGCCGCATCGGCGGCGAGGAATTCGCGGCGTTGCTGCCGTGCTCGCTGGAGGAGGGCGTGCTGGTCGCCGAGCGCGTGCGCGAGGCCTTCGAGACCAGCAACATCGTCTGCGAGGAAGGCGCGGTCGATACCACCGTCTCGATCGGCGTCGCCGGCGGGCCGGCCGGGACCGAGCTCGAGGTGCTGCTGGCATCCGCCGACACCGCGCTGTACCAGGCCAAGCGCGGCGGTCGCAACCGGGTCGAGGCCGCCGAAGAGCTGCCGCTCTCGCTGGAGAACTGGCGGCGCAAGACGGCCGGGCTGCCGGCGTCGGCGCGGCACAAGCCGGTGATTGTCCAGGGCTGAGCGGCGGTAACGATCGATTAACCATTCGATCCCATGCTTTCAGGCATGGAGTCGATCCGCATCCGCAATCCGCAGGCAGCCCTGATGTCGCTCGAGGCGGACGCGGTCTCGGCGCGAAGCGGCTTTGCCTGCCTGTTTTCAAACTCCGACGAATACGAGAGCGCGCTGATCGCGGAGCGCCGCGCGCAGGGCCGTTACGTCAAGCCGAGGCGCCGCTGGCCGGTGGCGCTGCTGCTCGGCGCCTTGCTGATGGTCGTTGGCACCGTGCTGCTGTTTCGTTGAGTTAAGGGCGCTTCACGTCGCCTGCGCGGGCGCTCCGTCCTCGGCCTTGAAGTGGTCGATCATCACCTTGGCGATCGCCATCAGTGGCAGCGCCAGCGCCAGCCCCCAGATGCCGAAGACGACGCCGAGCAGGATCTGGAACGCGAACAGCGTCGCCGGCGGGATGTCGAGCGCCTGGCGCTGGATGATCGGCGTCAGCACGTAGCTTTCCAGCGCGTGCACGCCGAGGAACAGGATGAAGGCGGACAGCGCCGCGATCCATCCCGTGGCGAGGCTCGCCAACACCACGATCAGCCCGCCGAGGATCGCGCCGACCGTCGGGATGAAGGCCAGCAGGCCGGCCTGGATGCCGAGGATGAACGAGCTCGGAATCCCGATGATCAGAAGCCCGATCCAGGTCACCAGGAACACCGCCACCATGGTGATGATCTGCGCGATCAGCCAGCGCTCCAGCGTCTCGCCGATGCGGTCGACGATATGTGTGGCCTGATCGCGATATTCCGCCGGCGCGATGAACAAGAGCCCGGCGCGATAGATGCTCGGCTGCGCCGCGAAGGCCAGCCCCAGGAACAGCACAATGAAGAAATTGCCGACCACGCTGACGGTGCCGAGCAAGACCTTCAGCGTCTGGCTGATGATGGCGCCCCCGCTGGAGGCGAGCGCACCGGCGCCGGGTATGCCGCCATGCGTTTGGGCCGGCGCTTGCGTCGTCGTCGCGACGCCGCCGGCTTCCGGCTTGGCCTCGCCGGCGGCGTTGGTGAAATCGAGATAGCTGGTATCGACGCCGTGCTGTTCCAGGAAACTGCGGACGTTGCCGAGCTGCGACTTGATGGTGTTGCTCAGCACGGTGGCCTGTTCGGCGATCGTGGTTCCGCCAAGGAAGACAATGCCGCCCAGCAGCCCCGCCAGCACCACGCAGACGATCGCGAGCCGCAGCGCGTGGGGCAGCCCGATCAGCCGGCCAAGATGGGCGGTCATGGCATTCAGCCCGACGCCCAGCAGCATGCCCGAAAACAACAGGAACAGGGTCGCTGCGAAATTCCAGGCGAACAGCAGCAACGCCGCGAACAGCACGATGCCGATGCCGCCGACGGCGATCGCCCAAGCCATGTCGTTGCGGGTCTGCAGGCGACTGTCGGCCGGATCGGTCACGGTGATTCCCTCCTTGCGCCGGTGCCCGGCCACTCTTTCGCGAAAACGCCGCCGGGATCAAGCAGCCCGCCCCCGTGCCGGTTTGCCGCTGGCCGCGGAGCAGGGGGCGCCTCCCTGGGGCCCAGCTTTGTGCAGGGCTGCAAGCCTGTCTGTGCAGATTTAGACAGTTGATCCCTGGGGAACTCGGAGGCATGATCGTCTCCGAAGCACGGCAAACTTAGAAGAATCATTGCGCGAGACTTGAGATAATGAGACGGCCCGTGGTCGGCGTGATCGGAAACGCCCATCGCATCGAAAATCGTTTCACAGTCCAGATGGTCGGGGAGCGCAACCTTCGCGCGGTTGCCGAGGTGTCGGGCGCCGTCCCGCTGATGTTCGCGGGCAGCCCCGAGATCACCGATGTCGCGGCGTTGCTCGACGTGGTCGACGGCGTGGTCCTGACCGGCGCACGCGCCAACGTCCATCCGACCCGCTTCAATACCGAGCCCTGCGAGGCCCACGAGCCGTACGACCTGCATCGCGACGACGTGGCGCTCGCGCTGTCGGAGGCCTGCGTCGCGCGCGGCGTGCCGATCTTCGGCATTTGCCGCGGTCTGCAGGAGATGAACGTCGCCTTCGGCGGCTCGCTGCATCCGGAGATCCGCGAGATTCCCGGCCGCATGAATCACCGGATGCCGCGGCTGGAGAACGGCGAGATCCATCCCGATCCCACCGTCGTGTTCGCCGACCGTCACGACGTCACGCTGACGCCGGGCGGCGCATTCGCAACGATCCTTGGCCGCGAAACCATCCGCGTCAACTCGCTGCACGGCCAGGGCATCCTCAAACCGGGCAAGCGCGTCGTGATCGAGGGCATCGCGGAGGACGGCACCATCGAGGCGATCCGTATCGCCGACGCGCCCGGCTTTGCACTCGGTGTGCAATGGCACGCCGAATACGACCCGCAGCGCAACCCGATCAACCGCGCGCTGTTCGAGGCCTTCGGCGAGGCCCTGCGCGAGCGGCGGGCGGCGTAGCTCTGTCCTCACCGTCGTCCCTGGCGAAAGCCAGGACGACACCGTGGGTGGTTTCTCGGCTCAATGGCTTGTGTGCCAGGAACTCGTCTCCGTGAAATCCGCCTCCGTAATTCTACGGAGACGAAATTGGCGGATCAGCGCGCCGGACTCGGCTAAGCAACATGGGCAAGTCACCGGATATTTCCCGGCGCCGACACCTTTTGCAGAATACGTTTCCCTTTTCCTGTTTCTCCGGTGCGGCTGATCACGATGAGTTGGTCGGGATGAATTTGTCGAGCCGCCTGGCGCTCGTGATGATGCTTGCCATCGTCGCGATCCTGTTCGCGTTGGGCTTTGTGGATGGTGTGTACTGGCCGAGTGTCCTGCTCGCCGCAGGCGCAATCGCGGTGGTGCTGATGATCGCTGAGTTGATCGCAAGGTCGCTGTCGAGGACGCGCGCGGCGCAGGAGCTGTCGCGCAGCGAGACAACGCCGTCAGGCGGCGGCCGTGAGATCGCGCGCCTCACGGCCGCGCTCGCCGAGCTGTCGTCGCAACTGGGCACCAGGCAGCATCTGCTCGAGAAGACGGTCGAAAGCATCCGCGACCCCGTGGTGGTGGCCGACGAACTGGGGGCGGTGGTGATCGCCAACGCCACCGCGCGGCGGATGTTCGGCATCGATTCCGGCTTCAACAGCCTGACCGGGATCCGAACCTTTCAGTGCTATTACGCCGACGGCAAGACCGCGATGCCGATTCCGGAGACGCCGCTGGCGCGCGCGCTGCGCGGCGAGGACGTCGACGACTGCGAGCTGATCGTGAAGCTGCAGCCGCCGCATCCCGAGGTCTGCCTCGTCGCCAACGCCCGGCCGCTGCGCGACGAGGCCGGCAATTTGCGCGGCGCGGTCACCGTGCTGCATGACGTCACCGCGCAACGGCAGGCGCATCGCGCGCTGGTCGAGAGCGAGCAGATGGCGCAGGCCATCGTCAAGACCGCGCTCGATGCCTTCGTGCAGACCGACCAGGACGGCGTCGTGCTCGACTGGAGCCCGCAGGCCGAGGCACTGACCGGCTGGACCCGATCCGAGGCCATCGGCCGCCGGGTGGTGCAATTGGTGTTTCCGGAAGAGCTGCGCGATGCGCACCGGCAGCGGATCGCCCGCTTCCTGCAGGAGGCCGCGACCGGCGGCATGGGCATGCGCTATGAATCGCCGTCCGTGCATCGCGACGGTCACCCGTTCTTCGTCGAAGTGTCGCTCAATGCGCTCAAGCGCGGCGACGGCTACGTCATCAACGCCTTCGTCCGGGACGTCACCCAGCGCCGCATCGCCGAGGAGCAGCTGATCCAGGCGCAAAAGACAGAGTCCCTTGGACGGCTCACCGGCGGCATCGCCCACGACTTCAACAACATGCTGACTGTGATAACGGGCACGATCGAGATCCTTGCCGACGGCGTCAGCGACAACCCTCAGCTTGCCGCCATCGCCAAGCTGATCAGCGATGCCGCCGACCGCGGCGCGCAGCTGACGTCGAGCCTGCTCGCTTTCGCGCGAAAACAGCCGCTGCAGCCGGCCGAGACCGACGTCAACGAGCTGATCGGCGAGGTGGTGCGGCTGTTGTCGCAGACGCTCGGTTCGCAGATCGAGATCCGGACCGAGCTCGGCCGCGACGCCTGGCTCGCCTTCGTCGACCGCAGCCAGCTCTCGGCGGCGCTGGTCAATCTCGGCATCAATGCGCGCGACGCCATGCCTGATGGCGGCTCGGTGACGTTTGCGACCCGCAACATCCAGCTCGGCATTCCCGAAGCGGTGGCGCGCGGCGTCGAGCGGGCCGGCGACCATCTCGTCATCGAGGTGACCGATACCGGCGTCGGGATTTCAAGAGCGCATCTAGAGAAGATCTTTGATCCGTTCTTCTCGACCAAGGAGGTCGGACAGGGCACCGGGCTCGGTCTTTCCATGGTGTTCGGCTTCGTCAAGCAGAGCGGCGGCGGCATCGAGGTCAAGAGCGAGCAGGGGCACGGCACCGTGTTCCGGATCTACCTGCCCAAGGCCGATGGCAGCGCGCCGCGTGCCACCGGGGAGGACGAGCAGCCGGTCCGCGGTGGCAGCGAGACCATTTTGTGCGTCGAGGACGACGCCAGCATCCGCGAATACGTCACCGGCCAGCTCGCCAGCCTCGGCTACAAGGTGCTGGTCGCGGCGAACGCGGATGCGGCGCTCGAGATCGCCGCCGGCGGCGCGGCGTTCGATCTCTTGTTCACCGACATCGTGATGCCCGGCCGCATGAATGGCCGGCAGCTCGCCGAGACGCTAATGGAAGGGCGACCGATGCTGCGGGTGTTGTACACCTCAGGCTACAGCGACGGCGCGTTCCGCTCGGGCTACCGCGACGCCGCGCCGTCGGGCCGCGCCGGCCACGGCATTCCGCTGCTGACAAAGCCCTACCGGCGCAGCGAGCTGGCGCGGATGCTGCGGCGCTGCCTCGATCTTCAGGTCGATTTTCAGGGGGACCCGGTTCCGCAGCCATATTCCGTGCAGCCCGATCTCGAACGCTTCCTGCGCGAGAACCCGCCGGACAAGACGTAGCTGCAGTTTCGTCGGATGGGTGGAGCGAAGCGATACCCATCGTTTTTCGCCGCAGGTCCGAATTGATGGGTATCGCTTCGCTCCACCCATCCGACACGCTATCATGCCCCCACAATGGCGTGGCCGGACAACGGCCCGATCTCGGGGAGTGTGCAGATGCAGGACCGCAAATGGTCGAGGCGTGATTGGCTGAAGGTGACGGCGGCGACCGCGGCCGGCATGGTGTTCGCCGAACCTTCGCGCGCCACGCCGCCGCCGGCCGAAGCGGTGACGCCGGAGCTGATCGCGGCGGCCAAGAAGGAAGGCAAGATCTCGTTCTACAGCGCGCTGGAATTGAACACCGCCGAGCGCCTGGCGCGCGACTTCGAGCAGAAATATCCCGGAATCAGCGTCCGGGTGGAGCGCTCCGGCGCCGAGCGGATCTTTCAGCGCATCGCGCAGGAGCAGGGCAGCGGCATCAATGCCGTCGACGTCGCCAATTCCACCGACCCCGCGCATTATCTCGACTGGAAGAAGAACGACTGGCTCGCGGCCTATCTGCCGGAGGACGTCGCAAAACACTTTCCGGCCGACCAGATCGATCCCGACGGCACTTCGGCGACATCCTGCGCCTGGTTCGAGGTGATCGGCTACAACACCGAGCAGGTGAAGCAAGAGGAGGCGCCGAAGAGCTTTGCCGACCTGCTGGATCCCCGCTGGCGCGGCAAGATCGTCAAGGGCCATCCGGGTTATAGCGGCGCGATCATGACCGCGACCTTCGTGCTGGCGCGCGACCTCGGTTGGCCGTATCTGGAAAAGCTCGCGCAGCAGCGCGTGATGCAGGTGCAGTCGGCAGCCGACCCGCCGAAGAAGATTTTGCTCGGCGAGCGCGCCGTGATGGCCGACGGCAACGACTACAATCTCGTGCTGGCGCGGGACCAGGGCAAGCCGGTCGAGGTGGTGTATCCGGCCGAGGGCGTGCCGCTGATCATCGTGCCGAGCGGCATCTTCAAGTCTGCGCCGAACCCGAATGCGGCACGGCTGTTCCAGAGCTTCTTCTTCAGCGCCGAGACCCAGCAGATGCTGGCCGATGAGTTCGCCCACCGTTCGTTCCATGCGCAGGTGAAGGAGAAGGCCGGCCACGTGCCGCTCGACAAGCTGAAGATGCTGAAAGCGGATCCGGCCCAGGTGCAGGCGCAGAGCGAGGAGATCAAGGCGAGATACGCGAAGCTGTTTCGGGTGTAGTGCGGTCGCTGTAACGGCCCGACCCGTCATCCGAGGATGACGCTCGGCGATGCAACATATTCGATGTCGTCCCGGCGAAAGCCGGGACCCATAACCACCAAAGGTCATTGTTGCGCGGCGCTGGGGGCCACAGCCTTTTTCAACAACCCAACCCTGTGGTTATGGGTCCCGGCTTTCGCCGGGACGACCGAGGGGAGAGATTCGCCGCATCACCATCATCACAGGATAACCCAACTCAAAAAACAAAAGGCGCCTCTTTTCGGAAGCGCCTTTCGCAATCGTGAGCCGTAGGGCTTACAGCGAGTAGTACATCTCGAACTCGACCGGGTGCGGGGTCATCTCGAAGCGGGCGACCTCGGTCATCTTCAGCTCGATATAGGCGTCGATGAAGTCGTCGTCGAACACGCCGCCGTTCTTCAGGAAGGCGCGGTCCTTGTCGAGGTTCTCGAGTGCCTCGCGGAGCGAGCCGCAGACGGTCGGGATCTGCTTCAGCTCTTCCTTCGGCAGGTCGTAGAGATCCTTGTCCATCGCCGGGCCCGGATCGATCTTGTTCTTGATGCCGTCGAGGCCGGCCATCAGCATCGCGGCGAAGCCGAGATAGGGGTTGGCCATCGGGTCGGGGAAGCGGACCTCGACGCGCTTGGCCTTCGGGTTCGACGTATAGGGGATGCGGCAGGAGGCCGAACGGTTGCGCGCGGAATAGGCGAGCAGCACGGGGGCCTCATAGCCCGGGACCAGGCGCTTGTAGGAGTTGGTCGACGGGTTGGTGAAGGCATTGATCGCCTTGGCGTGCTTGATGATGCCGCCGATGTAGTGCAGGCAGGTCTCCGACAGGTCGGCGTATTTGTTGCCGGCGAAGGCCGGCTTGCCGTCCTTCCAGATCGACTGGTGCACGTGCATGCCCGAGCCGTTGTCGCCATAGACCGGCTTCGGCATGAAGGTGGCCGTCTTGCCGTAGATGTGGGCGACCTGGTGGATGCAGTACTTGTAGATCTGCATCTGGTCGGCCATCAGCGTCAGCGTGTCGAACTTCATGCCGAGCTCGTGCTGGGCGGACGCGACCTCGTGGTGATGCTTCTCGACCTTGACGCCCATCTTGGCCATCGCGCCGAGCATCTCCGAGCGCATGTCCTGCACCGAGTCCTGCGGCGGCACCGGGAAGTAGCCGGCCTTGGTGCGAATGCGGTGGCCGAGATTACCGCCTTCATATTCGGTCGCCGAGTTGATCGGCAGCTCGGACGAGTCGAGCCGGAAGCCGGTGTGATAGGGGTCGGCCGAATAGCGCACGTCGTCGAACACGAAGAACTCGGCCTCGGGACCGACGAACACGGTGTCGCCGACGCCCATCGACTTCACCATCGCCTCCGCCTTCTTGGCGATGCCGCGGGGGTCGCGGTTGTAGGGCTCGCCGGTGGTCGGCTCCAGCACGTCGCAGGTGATGACCATGGTGGTCTCGGCGAAGAACGGGTCGATCGTCGCGGTGACCGGGTCGGGCATCAGGCACATGTCGGATTCGTTGATCGCTTTCCAACCGGCGATCGAGGAGCCGTCGAACATCTGGCCTTCGGCAAAGGTGTCCTCTTCGATCATGCCGACGTCGAAGGTCACGTGCTGCCATTTGCCGCGCGGATCGGTGAAGCGCAGGTCGACGTATTTGACGTCGTTGTCCTTGATCGATTTCAGGACGTCTTTGGCGGTCTTCATGAATACCCCTTTTGATGTGCGGGTCGGTTCCGGCGGTGGGCGACGTTATTCCCGCTTCTGGCGAGCTGGTATGACGGCTCAAACGAAATCAGGCTGCCGAAGCAGCCTTTTTTCTCTTTTGGCGTCGGAAAATCCGGATAGCACCGGGCTCAAATAGCGTCCAGCCCGGATTCGCCGGTTCGGATGCGGATCGCTTCCTCGATATTGGAGACGAAGATCTTGCCGTCGCCGATGCGCCCGGTCTGGGCGGCGCGGCGGATCGCGTCGATTGCCTTCTCGACCAGATCGTCGCCGATCACGATCTCGATCTTCACCTTGGGCAGGAAGTCGACGATGTATTCCGCACCGCGATACAGCTCGGCATGCCCCTTCTGGCGGCCGAATCCCTTGGCCTCGGTGACCGTGATACCTTGCAGTCCGACTTCCTGGAGCGCTTCTTTCACCTCGTCGAGCTTGAAGGGCTTGATGATGGCTTCAATCTTCTTCACTGAGCGCCTCCCGGGCATTGCAGATTGCAGGTCATGTTTCGATGCGCGTGGGGCGCAGTCTGGTCGGTTCTAAAGCCTCCGGCAGCGGGCCGGAAACACGCGCAATGGTCGCAGCAAGCGCCGCCGCGCGCGGCTTCCTCAAAAGCAGGGTCTATGCCAAGTTGTTAAGGTCCCCGATTTCGAAATGTTATCAGCCTTTTAACAGGCAGTCGGCTGATATCGAACCAGCTGGGCTATGATAGCCAAGCCCAACGAATAGGCAAATAGATCAATCCGTATGCAATCGGCCAGCAGAAACCTTGGGAACGTCATGGGAATTGCCTCTGGAAAAGGCGAAGCGATTGAGGATTCGGCATGGACGTCCTGACCACCACCGAAATGGAGCGTGCCGACCGGCTGACCATCGCAGCCGGCACGCCCGGCTTCGCATTGATGATGAGCGCGGGCCAGGCGGTCGCGGAGGCGGCGATGGAGCTGGTCGAGGAGGGACCGATCGTCGTGGTCGCCGGCCGCGGCAACAATGGCGGTGACGGCTTTGTTGCCGCCGCCGAGCTCGCCGCGCGCGGCCGCGAGGTCTCGGTCATCCTGCTCTGCGAGCGCGACAGCCTGCAGGGCGACGCGGCGCTGGCGGCCAAGGGCTGGAAATATCCGGTGCTGCCGTTCAACCCGCAGGCGCTCGGCAAGCCCGCCTTGATCATCGACGCGCTGTTCGGCGCCGGGTTGAACCGGCCGGTGAAGGGCGATCCCCTGGAGATGATTGCGGCTGTCAATGCCAACGGCGCGCCGGTGCTCGCCGTCGACCTGCCGAGCGGCATCAACGGCACGTCAGGCGCGGTGATGGGCACCGCGGTGCAGGCGACCGAGACGGTGACCTTCTTCCGCAAGAAGCCGGCGCACCTCTTGTTGCCCGGGCGGATGCATTGCGGCCGGGTGCGGCTCGCCGACATCGGTATCGATCCGCAGGTGCTCGACGAGATCAAGCCACTGACCGCTGAGAATGCGCCGCAGGCCTGGCGCTGGTCGTTCCCGGTGCCACGGATCGACGGCCACAAATACGCCCGCGGCCATGCCGTCGTGGTGTCCGGCGATATCGCTTCGACCGGGGCGGCACGGCTCGCCGCGCGCGGCGCGCTGCGCGCCGGTGCGGGGCTCGTGACGCTGGCCTCGCCGCGCGATGCGCTGGCCGTCAACGCGGCGGCGCTCACCGCGGTGATGGTGCGCGCGGTCGACAATCCGATCCAGTTCGCCGAATTGCTCGACGACGTCAGGCTCAATGCCTGTGTGATCGGGCCGGGCGCCGGCGTCAGCGCGCGGACCCGTGACTTCGTCCACACCGCGCTGTCGGCGCAGCGGCATCTCGTGCTCGACGCCGATGCGCTGACCAGCTTTGCCGGCGCGCCGGACCGGTTGTTCGAAGCGATCAAGGCTTCCGACGGCCAGCAGGTAGTGCTGACGCCGCATGAGGGCGAGTTTCCGCGGCTGTTCAGCGATATCTCAAACAAGCATCCCGGCCGCTCGAAGCTCGAGCGCGTGCGCGCCGCGGCCGAGCGCTCCGGTGCCGTCGTGCTGCTGAAGGGCGCCGACACCGTGGTCGCGTCCCCCGACGGCCGCACCACCATCGCCGCCAACGCACCGCCCTGGCTTGCGACCGCCGGCGCCGGCGATGTGTTGTCCGGCATCATCGCGGGTTTCCTTGCGCAGGGCGTTGCAGCCTTCGAGGCCGCCAGCATCGGCGTCTGGATGCACGGCGAGGGCGCCAGCGAAGCGGGGCCCGGCCTGATCGCGGAGGATCTGACCGAGGTGCTGCCTGCCGTGTTCCGCCGTCTCTATGACGAGTTCGGGATTGAGTATTAGGCTGCTCGAACGCGCCGACATGGATGCGGCCGCGCGCGTGCATCGCACGGCGTTCGATCAGGCGCTGCCGTGGCTTACGGGTCTGCACACGCCGGATGAGGACCGCTGGTTCTATCGCGAGCGGATGTATGCCGCCTGCACGCTGTGGGGCGCGTTCGAGGGCGACGCGATGATCGGCGTGATCGCCTTCCATGACGACTGGATCGAGCAGCTCTATGTGCTGCCTTCAGCGCAGGGCCGCGGCATCGGCAGCGCGCTGCTTGAGATCGCGAGGCAAGGCGCCGACCGGTTGCAGCTCTGGACCTTTCAGCGCAACAAGCAAGCGCTGCGTTTCTACGAGGCGCGCGGTTTCCGCTTGGTCGAGGCGACCGACGGCAGCCGCAACGAGGAGCGAGAACCGGACGTGCGCTATCTCTGGACGCGCGCGACTGCTTGATGACGCGCATCGTTGATGGCGCTTCGCTACGCTCTATTCATCCTGCGTGTCCGCGCTTCGGCACGATGCATGCGGAACTATGCAGCGCAGCCCATGTCGAAATGCAACGAGGCCCCGCGCGTTCCGTTCTGGTCCATCGCGTATCGTCCCGATAACCTCTCGCAAAAAAATGCAGAAGAGGAAGTTGATGTCCGGGATCGAGCTTGCGACGCCACGTCTGAAAACAATTCAGCGCGTTGCGCTGGCCCTGCTGGTGGTTGCCGGCGTCGTCAACTACATCGATCGGGCAACGCTCGCCGTCGCCAATCCGCTGATCCGCGAGGAACTCGGATTGTCGATCGCCGACATGGGCTATTTGTTGTCGGCGTTCCTTTGGGCCTATGCGTTCGCGCAACTGCCGACCGGGGCGATGGTCGACAGGTTGGGGCCGCGCATCTTGCTGACCATGGGCCTCAGCCTGTGGTCGCTGGCGCAGTTGCTCGGCGGCCTGGTGCAGAATTTCGGACAATTCTTCGGCGCCCGCGTGCTGCTCGGTGTCGGCGAGGCGCCGCAATTCCCGACCGGTGCGCGGGTGGTGCGCGACTGGTTCAATCAGCGCGACCGCGGCCTTGCCACCGGCGTCTTCAACTGTGCGTCGTCGCTCGGCACCGCGATCGCCGTGCCGCTGCTGACCTATCTCATGCTCTCGTTCGGCTGGCGCGCGATGTTCGTGATCATGGGCGTCGCCGGCCTGATCGTCGCCGCGCTGTGGTGCGTGCTCTATCGCAATCCGCACGAGGTTGCGCTCTCGTCGCAGGAGAATGCCTACCGGACGCAGGGCGATCCGCCCGGCCAGCGCACGCGGGTGACGTTTCGCGAGTGGCGCCAGCTGTTCCGCTTCCGCGCCACCTGGGGCATGATCTTCGGCTATTTCGGCTGCATCTATCTGACCTGGATCTACACGGCGTGGCTGCCGGGCTATCTCGAGATCGAGCGCCACATGAGCGTGAAATACACCGGATGGGCGGCGGCAGTCCCGTTCGCCTGCGGTGTCGTCGGCGGCGTGCTCGGCGGCTACATCGCCGACATGCTGGTGCGGCGTGGCGTCGAGCCGCTCAAGAGCCGGCGTTATCCGGCGGCGATCTCGCTGCTTGGAACGGCGGCCTGCACGGTGGCGGCCGCTTATGTCGAGAGCAACACGTTGGCGATCGCCTTCATTTCGATCTCGTTGTTCCTGGTCTATGTCACCAGCACCTGCGCCTGGGCGCTGAGCTCGGTCGCAGTCCCGACTAATTGCACCGCCTCGATCGGCGCGGTGCAGAATTTCGGCGGCTATCTCGGCGGCGCGCTGGCGCCGACCGTGACCGGATTGATCGTGCAGAAGACCGGCTCGTTCGTCCCGGCGCTCGTCGTCGGTGCCTTGATTGGTGTCGTCTCGGCGGGATCCTATCTGTTCATCGTCGATCAGCCGATCACGGCGGCCGGCCTCGATGCGGCACCCGACGCCGGCATCGGCTCGCTCGGCGTCGGCACCAATCCGGAGCGATAGAGAGTGTGTTTGTAGGATGGGTGGAGCGCAGCGATCATCCCGCCGCGTGGAAAAAAGTCGATGGGTATCGCTTCGCTCCACCCATCCTACGGACTACTACGGTCTACGCGCTCTAACTCACCAGATACTTCAACTCACCAGATACTTCGCAACCGCCGGCTCGTTCCAGCTGATGCCGAGGCCAGGGCCGCGGGCGGTCACCGCGCCGTCGACGATCTCGGCGGGCTTGTCCAGGATCGCGCCGGCGAAGTCGAGGAATTCGAGCCAGTGCGCGGTTGGCGTCACCGCGAGCAGATGGGAGCTGACTTCCGCAAACAGATGGCTCGACATTGGAATGTTTGCCGCGTCGGCCTGGCCTGAGACTTGAAGCCAACCGGTGACGCCGCCGACCTTCATCACGTCGGGCATGATGAAGTCGGACGCACCGGCCGCGATCGCCTCGGCAAAGCCGCGCGGGAACCACCAGTTCTCGCCGGCCTGGATCGGCGTCGGCGAGAGCTCGCGCACCTGCGCGTGGCCGGACAGGTTTTCCTGCGGCACCGGCTCCTCGATCCAGTGCAGATCGTAAGGCGCCAGCCGTTCGATGCGGCGGGTCGCTTCCGCCGGATCGAGCGACTGGTTGAAGTCGATCATCAATGCGATGTCGGGGCCGAGCAGGGCGCGCACACCGCTGACCACGCGCTCGTCATTGGTGGCATCGCCATCGCCGCCCTTGATCTTGATGCCGCGAAAGCCCTGGTCGAGCGACCGGCGCAGCGCGCGCTCGTCGGCGACCGGATCGACCACGCCGTAGCTGTCATAGGCCTTGATCGGCTTTGCCGAGCCGCCGAGCAGTTCGACCAGCGGCCGGCCGGCGAGTTGCCCGAGTACATCCCAATACGCCATGTCGAGGCCGGACACGGCCATGCCGACCAGGCCCTGCCAGCCGAGCAGCCGGAACTTGGCATCCATCGCCTTCATCAGCTCGAACGGCGCGACCGGCCTGCCGACAAGCTCGCGGCCGATCTCCTCGATCAGATAGCAAAGTGGGTTAAGTGTGAGCTTGCTATAGGCGAAGATGTAGGTGCGGCCGGTAACACCTTGATCGGTCTCGACATCGATCAGCACCAGCGGGCCGGAATCGATCACGCCGAAGGCGTTCTTCACGGGGCGCTTGAGCGGCACCACGACGCTTCGCGCACGAACTCCGCGGATCGCTGCAACTGTCTGGCTCATGGGTGTTTCCTCTTGTTGTTATTGGACACTGTACCATCGGAGCAGGCGCGGCGCGGCCCAGTCGGTCGCGACCTGCTCGATCAGATAACGGCCGGGATATTCGGCGAGGAAGGCGATGCGCTGGGTCTGGCCGGGCTCGAGCGCCAGCGTGTCGAGCCAGAACGGCTTCCAGCCGTCGTCGAGCCGGTCGAGCAGACGGAAGTGATGGCCGTGCAGGTGGAACACGGTGGCGAGGGCATTGCGGTTGGTCAGGGCCAGCACGACCGGCCGGCCGGCCTTGGCCTGAAAGGCCGGCGCGGCGGATGGCTTGAAGTCGGAGGCCCGGGCCCAATCGGCCTCGGTCCCGAGCGTGAGATCGAACCGGAGGGCGGCCTTGAGGTCGATCTGCGCCGGCAGGTCGTTGCCTGGGAGCGGCGGCGCGGGCGGAAATGGCGCAGAACGGATTGTCGGGTCGTTCGAGACGACCAGTCTGCCGACCGGCTTCGCCTGCTTGCCGTCATGGATCAGGATCGGAAAGCTGGTTCCAGCCGGGCCGGTCGCATCGATAAAGACGTCGGTGCGGTTTCCCGGCGCCAGTACCAAAGCACCGTTGCGGGCCGCGAATGGTTCTGCCGGTTGGCCGTCAATCGCCATCACCCGGACTTCGACGTTCTCCAGCTTCACCGCCAGCACGCTGCGCGGGCTGCCGTTGATGAAGCGGAGTCTGAGGCGGGCGTTGGCGGGCGCCGAGATATCGAGCGAGGTCTTGCCGTTAACTGTATGAATTAGCGAAGTATCCTTCGGATCGGTTCCTGCCGGCACTGCCATTCCGTCGGCACGTAGATGCCATTCCTCGATCAGCAGCACCTCGTCGCGATCGACCGCGACCGGTGAGGCGCTGGTCACGACGAGCGCGCGCGGCCGCGCCGGCGTGGCGTCGCCGTCGAGCGTGGCCTCGCAGAGGAAGGTGCCGGCATGCCGAAGCGGGAGCTGAAAGCTATCCTTTGCCCCCGTTGCGATCGGCGCACGCGAGATCAGCGGCTCCGCGGCCGGCACGCCGTCGAGCCCGCGGCAATCGAGCGCGGCGGGGAGCTTCAGCTCGTTCGCAAAGGTCACATCGAGGGTCTCGCCCCGCTTGAAGCGGAGGTCGCTGCCGGCAAGCGCGGTGACCGGTGTCTCGGGGCCGCCGGGACGCAGCGCGATGCGGTCCAGCTTGGCGGTCAAGGCAACCGCGGTGCGGCCTTGCGCCCAACTGGTGGTCGGCAAGCCGGAGCCAACCGCCGTGGCGCCAAGGACGGTCAGCAGGTCGCGCCGGGTGAGGGGAAGTTCGGAGCTTGCCAAAGGTCTTTCCAAAGGACTTGCCAAAGGTCTTGCCATCGGACCGATGCGGACCATTTTCGAGTGAACCTGTCCAGTCGCGATCGGTCGCAGGACGGAAGCAAAACCGGCCATTTTTTTGCTGCGAACCGGTGGGCGCATGTTATAAGCCCGCCGCAACGATCACGTTTATGGCTTTGGACGCGGGCATCCAAAGCCATAAACGTGATCGATTCCATTTAGTTGGAGCATGATTGGCCGCCCGAAAACCGCAGAGCACTTTTCGGCAATCATGCTCAGGCACCGCGGCCGAATTGGATGCTTTTCACGCGGGCGTGGCGGAACTGGTAGACGCGCTGGATTTAGGTTCCAGTGACGAAAGTCGTGGGGGTTCGAGTCCCTCCGCCCGCACCAAGCGCTTACCGCGTTTGCATGACGATTCCTTGGCGAGCCTTGAGCCCCTTGAGGGGCCGCGGGTTCACCGAACCACCGGCGTCAGGCCCAAGCGGCCGCGCGTCGACATGATTGAACACTGCCACGGCCGCGAGGCCGGCGGCCGAAAGCGGAAGAAGATTGATATGCAGGTCACCGAGACCCTCAACGAGGGACTGAAGCACGAGTTCACGATCAGCGTTCCGGCATCCGATCTCGATGCCAAGGCGGGTGCCAAGCTGGTCGACCTCAAGGACAAGGTCCGTCTCAACGGCTTCCGTCCCGGCAAGGTGCCGGTGGCGCATCTGAAGAAGATCTACGGCCGCTCGGTGATGGCCGAGACCATCGACCAGACCATCAGCGACACCAACCGCAAGATCTTCGAGGACCGCGGCTTCCGTCTCGCCGGCGAGCCGAAGATCACGATGCCGACCGAGAAGGCCGAGGTCGAGGAATTGCTGTCCGGCAAGACCGACCTGACCTACACGGTCGCGATCGAGGTCGTGCCGCCGATCCAGCTCGCTGACTTCAAGACCTTCGAGGTCGAGAAGCCGGTGGTCGAGGTGTCCGACGCCGATGTCGACGACGCCATCAAGCGGGTCGCCGAAGGCGGCCGTCCCTACAATGCCAAGTCCGACGGCGCGAAGGCCGAGAACGGCGACCGCGTCACCATCAACTTCAAGGGCACCATCAACGGCGAAGCCTTCGAGGGCGGCGCCGGCGAGGGCATCCAGGTTGTGATCGGTGCCGGCCAGTTCATCCCAGGCTTCGAAGAGCAGCTGATCGGGATCGGCGCGGGCGAGACCCGCACGCTGAAGGTCGGCTTCCCGAAGAATTACCTCAACGAGAAGCTCGCCGGCCAGCCGGCGGAGTTCGAGACCACGGCGACGGCCGTCGAGTCGCCCGGCGAAACCACGATCGACGACGACTTCGCCAAGACACTCGGCCTGGAGTCGCTGGACAAGCTCAAGGAGCTGATGCGCGAGCGCCTGAAGGGCGAGTTCGCCGGCGCCACCCGCCAGCGCGTCAAGCGCGCGCTGCTCGACCGTCTCGACGAGAGCCACCGGTTCGAGGCGCCGCCGTCGCTTGTTGCGGAGGAGTTCAACCTGATGTGGAACTCGATCAAGGCCGAGATGGAGTCCTCCGGCAAGACCTTTGCCGACGAGAGCACCACCGAGGATGCCGCCAAGGAAGAGTATCAGAAGATCGCCGACCGCCGCGTCCGCCTCGGCCTCGTGCTCTCGGAGATCGGCGAGAAGAACAAGATCACCGTCACCGACGACGAGGTCTCCCGCGCCGTGATCGAGCGCGCCCGCCAGGTGCCGGGCCGCGAGAAGGAGGTCTGGGATTACTATCGCAACAACGCCCAGGCGCTCGCCCAGCTGCGCGCCCCGATCTACGAGGACAAGGTGGTCGACTTCATCCTGGAGCTCGCCAAGGTGACCGAGAAGAACGTCACCAAGGAAGAGCTGTTCAGGGATGAAGACGCCGAGAAAACTGCCGCTTAATTGCGGCACCTCGCGTTAATGATGAACGGCAAAAGCGCGGCCGGCGAGGTTCGCCTCGGCTGGCCGCATTTGCGCGAATCGGTTTGAACTTCGACGTGCGATTCGACCTGCCCAGATGGCTAGGCGCGTGCCGGTCTTGTCGGCCGGAAATTGGTCTATATCTGGGTTAACGCTGAGTCCCATTCTGCATCACCCTAACAAACCCTCTAACCCCTGGGTTGTCCCAAAATGCGCGATCCCGTTGAAACCTACATGAACCTCGTGCCGATGGTCGTCGAGCAGACCAATCGCGGCGAACGCGCCTACGATATTTTCTCGCGGCTCTTGAAGGAACGCATCATCTTCGTCACCGGTCCGGTGGAAGACGGCATGTCGACGCTGATCGTCGCGCAGCTGCTGTTCCTCGAGGCCGAGAATCCGAAGAAGGAAATCTCGATGTACATCAACTCGCCGGGTGGCGTGGTGACGTCGGGTCTCGCGATCTACGACACCATGCAGTTCATCCGTCCGCCGGTGTCGACGCTGTGCACCGGGCAGGCGGCCTCGATGGGCTCGCTGCTGCTTTGCGCCGGCGAGAAGGACATGCGCTTCACGCTGCCGAACTCTCGCATCATGGTGCATCAGCCCTCCGGCGGCTTCCAGGGCCAGGCCACCGACATCATGCTGCACGCGCAGGAGATCCTAAATCTCAAGAAGCGCCTCAACGAGATTTATGTGAAGCACACCGGCCAGACCTACAAGGCGATCGAGGATGCGCTGGAGCGCGACAAGTTCCTGACTGCTGACGATGCCAAGGCATTCGGCCTGGTCGACAAGGTGATCGACAAGCGTCCGGAAGACCCGGCGTCGGCGAAGGCGGCCTAGTCGAGGGATGCGCGAATTGGCGTCGGTGTGATCCTCGCATCGACGCCTCACATAAGCGGCAAGCAGGGCTGTGGCGGCCTCCGCCGAAGCCCGCGCGTGGGCGGAAAGTTCCTCTTTCGTGCTCACCGGGCGGCGTGGTAATCCCGCAACGTCTCAAGGATTTCGACGCGTATTCCACGTGCGAACGGTGGAAATCACGGTATTGTCACGGTCTTGAGCAAGCCGCCCGATTAGCGAATTCTTGATAGTCGGGTGCCAGCATGGTTGGCTGTGACGTATCGACTATGATCGCGGGGGATTCGAATAAACCGTGATTCGCACGGTCACTACTGTGTAGGGTCTTTTTTGGTACGGAATTTGCTCTATCTACCCCTTTGGCCCGGTCTGGTGCCGGAATGGGGCGATCTGGCAAACAAGATCGGAACGGCCGAGATCGAACGGCGGACGGAGATAATGAATGAGTAAGGTCGGCGCGAGCGACTCCAAGAACACACTGTATTGCTCGTTCTGCGGCAAGAGCCAGCATGAAGTCCGCAAGCTGATTGCCGGACCGACCGTCTTCATCTGCGACGAATGCGTTGAGCTCTGCATGGACATCATCCGTGAGGAGAACAAGTCCTCGCTGGTGAAGTCGCGCGACGGCATCCCGACGCCGAAGGAAATCTGCAAGGTGCTGGACGATTACGTGATCGGCCAGAGCCATGCCAAGAAGGTGCTGTCGGTCGCCGTCCACAACCACTACAAGCGGCTCAACCACCAGACCAAGCACAACGACGTCGAGCTCGCGAAGTCGAACATCCTGCTGATCGGTCCGACCGGCTCGGGCAAGACGCTGCTGGCGCAGACGCTGGCCCGCATCCTCGATGTTCCCTTTACCATGGCCGATGCGACGACGCTGACCGAGGCCGGCTATGTCGGCGAGGACGTCGAGAACATCATCCTGAAGCTGCTGCAGGCCGCCGACTACAACGTCGAGCGCGCGCAGCGCGGCATCGTCTACATCGACGAAATCGACAAGATCAGCCGCAAGTCGGACAATCCCTCGATCACCCGCGACGTGTCGGGCGAGGGCGTCCAGCAGGCGCTGCTCAAGATCATGGAAGGCACGGTGGCCTCGGTCCCGCCGCAGGGCGGTCGCAAGCATCCGCAGCAGGAGTTCCTGCAGGTGGATACCACCAACATCCTGTTCATCTGCGGCGGCGCCTTCTCGGGCCTCGAGAAGATCATCTCGGCGCGCGGACGTTCCACGTCGATCGGCTTCGCGGCGCAGGTGCTGGCGCCGGAAGATCGCCGCACCGGCGAGATCTTCCGCCACGTCGAGCCCGAGGATCTCCTGAAGTACGGTCTGATCCCGGAATTCGTCGGCCGTCTGCCCGTCGTCGCGACGCTGGAAGACCTCGACGAAGCCTCGCTGAAGAAGATCCTGACCGATCCGAAGAACGCGCTGGTGAAGCAGTACCAGCGTCTGTTCGAGATGGAGAATATCGAGCTGACCTTCGCCGACGAGGCGCTTGGCGCGGTCGCCCGCAAGGCGATCGAGCGCAAGACCGGCGCGCGGGGCCTGCGCTCGATCCTGGAGAGCATCCTGCTCGAGACCATGTTCGACCTTCCGGGCCTCGAAGGGGTCGAGGAAGTCGTGATCTCGCGCGAAGTGGTCGAGGGAACGGCGCGTCCCCTCTATATCTACGCGGATCGTTCCGACCGCGCCGTCGAAAGCAGCGCGAGCG
Source organism: Bradyrhizobium genosp. L (assembly GCF_015624485.1). NCBI lineage: Bacteria > Pseudomonadati > Pseudomonadota > Alphaproteobacteria > Hyphomicrobiales > Nitrobacteraceae > Bradyrhizobium > Bradyrhizobium genosp. L. The sequence continues at coordinate 4,262,221 of NZ_CP061378.1, read as the reverse complement.
CGTAACCGCGCTCGTCGCATCGTCGCAAAAATCACGGCTGCCGGAAGTTCCGGCGGCCGTTGCGGCACAGCAGCAGCGGCTATTTTCGCGCAGCAGCAAATGCCTGTTTAGCCCGTATTTCCGGGCACTTCTCAGACTTGACACCCCTGTGCCCGATAGCCACCTAATGCTATCGGTGAGGGGTCTCGTGCGTCGAGATTCGTCGCTTCACGATGCGGAAAAAAGCGGCTGCTGACGTCAAACTTATTCCGGATCACCAAGGCACCTTGTGGCGGTTGCGCAAGCAGGCGGGCTGCGTGCAAGGGGGCGAAACAAAAAGGATTAGGCCATGACGACTTCGAAACCCCGGCCAACGATCGTCCACGGCGAAAGCCACTCCTATCCGGTGCTGCCGCTCCGCGACATCGTCGTCTTCCCGCACATGATCGTGCCGCTGTTCGTGGGCCGCGAGAAATCGATCCGCGCCCTCGAGGAGGTCATGAAGACCGACGCGCTCATCATGCTCGCCACGCAGAAGAATGCGTCCGATGATGATCCGGCGCCCGATTCAATTTACGAGACCGGTACGCTCGCGAGCGTCCTGCAGCTCCTGAAGCTGCCCGACGGCACCGTCAAGGTGCTGGTCGAAGGATTAGAGCGTGCGCGTGTCGAGAAATATTCCGATCGCAGCGAGTACTACGAGGCGACAGCGGTCGCGCTCGAAGACACCGACGCCACCTCGGTCGAGGCCGAGGCGCTGTCGCGTTCGGTCGTGTCCGACTTCGAAAACTATGTGAAGCTGAACAAGAAGATCTCCGCCGAGGTCGTCGGCGTGGTGCAGGCGATCACCGATTTCGCCAAGCTCGGTGATACCGTTGCCTCGCATCTCGCGGTCAAGATCGCCGACCGCCAGGCGATCCTGGAGACGTTGTCCGTCACGCAGCGCCTGGAGAAGGTGCTGGGCCTGATGGAGAGCGAGATCTCGGTGCTGCAGGTCGAGAAGCGCATCCGCTCGCGCGTCAAGCGCCAGATGGAGAAGACCCAGCGCGAGTATTACCTGAACGAGCAGATGAAGGCGATCCAGAAGGAGCTCGGCGACGACGAAGGTCGCGACGAGCTGGCCGATCTGGAGGAGAAGATCTCCAAGACCAAGCTCTCCAAGGAAGCGCGCGAGAAAGCCCAGCACGAGTTGAAGAAGCTGCGCCAGATGTCGCCGATGTCCGCGGAAGCGACCGTCGTGCGCAACTATCTGGATTGGCTGCTGTCGATCCCGTGGGGCAAGAAGTCCAAGGTCAAGAAGGACCTCGAGGCCGCGCAGGCGGTCCTGGACTCGGATCACTACGGGTTGGAGAAGGTCAAGGATCGTATCGTCGAGTATCTGGCGGTGCAGTCGCGCGCCAACAAGCTGACCGGACCGATCCTGTGCCTGGTCGGACCTCCCGGCGTCGGCAAGACCTCGCTCGGCAAGTCGATCGCGAAGGCCACGGGGCGCGAGTTCGTGCGCGTGTCGCTCGGCGGCGTGCGTGACGAGGCCGAGATCCGCGGTCACCGTCGGACCTATATCGGCTCGATGCCCGGCAAGATCATCCAGTCGATGCGCAAGGCGAAGAGCTCGAACCCGCTGTTCCTGCTCGACGAGATCGACAAGATGGGCGCCGATTTCCGCGGCGATCCGTCGTCGGCGCTGCTCGAGGTCCTGGACCCCGAGCAGAACTCGACCTTCAACGACCATTACCTGGAGGTCGACTACGACCTGTCCAACGTGATGTTCATCACGACCGCGAATACGCTGAATATTCCGGGCCCGCTGATGGACCGCATGGAGATCATCCGGATCGCCGGCTACACCGAGAACGAGAAGGTCGAGATCGCGCGCAAGCACCTGATCCCGTCCGCGCTCTCCAAGCACGGCCTGGACTCCAAGGAATGGTCGATCGACGACGCGGCCTTGCTTCTGATGATCCGCCGCTACACCCGCGAAGCGGGCGTGCGCAACCTGGAGCGTGAGCTCTCGACACTCGCCCGCAAGGCGGTGAAGGACCTCATGATCTCCAAGAAGAAGTCGGTCAAGGTCACCGAGGCCAACATCGAGGAGTTCCTCGGCGTGCCGAAGTATCGCTTCGGCGAGATCGACGAGGAGGACCAGGTTGGCATCGTGACGGGCCTTGCCTGGACCGATGTCGGCGGCGAGCTCCTGACAATCGAAGGCGTCATGATGCCCGGCAAGGGCAGGATGACGGTCACCGGCAACCTGCGTGACGTGATGAAGGAGTCGATCTCTGCGGCGGCGTCCTACGTCCGCTCGCGCGCGATCGTCTACGGCATCGAGCCGCCGCTGTTCGATCGCCGCGACATCCACGTCCACGTGCCGGAGGGCGCAACCCCGAAGGACGGTCCGTCCGCCGGCGTGGCGATGGCCACCGCGATCATCTCGGTCATGACCGGCATCCCGGTCCGCCATGATGTCGCGATGACCGGCGAGATCACGCTGCGCGGCCGCGTGCTGCCGATCGGCGGCCTGAAGGAAAAGCTGTTGGCTGCCGCGCGCGGCGGCATCAAGACGGTGCTGATCCCCGAAGACAACGCCAAGGATCTCACGGAGATTTCCGATGCGATCAAGGGCGGCATGGAGATCATCCCGGTCTCGCGGCTGGACGAGGTCGTCGCGCGAGCGCTGACCCGCGTGCCGACGCCGATCGTCTGGGAAGAAGACACCAAGGTCGACGTCAAGCCGGACGCGTCGGACGAAGCCTCCGGCGGCCTGACGGCGCACTGAGCAAGCTCTGATCTGAAACATCAAACGGCGCCTTCGGGCGCCGTTTTTGTTTTGCCTATTTTCTCTTCTCGACCAGGAAATTGCCGATCGCGCCTGCCGCCATCAGCACGCTGGTTCCGAGAAACACCGCGCGCATGCCGATATGGCCGCCGACGAAGCCGCCGGCAAGCGGGCCGATCACCTGTCCGGCATATTGCGCCGAGACTGAATAGCCGAGCATGCTGCCGGTGACCGTGTCAGGCACATTGTGCCGGATCACGCTGGCGATGCACGGCAGTAGGCCGCCGAGCGCCAGCCCCATCAGGAAGCGCAGCACGATCAGTTGCCAGCCACTGACGACAAACGCCTGCGGGATCAACAGCACGGCCGAAACCGCGAGGCAGATAATGATGATCCGCCAGTGCCCGACGCGATCGGCGAGCTTGCCGAGATGCGATGACGACAACAGGCTGCCGAACGCCGCGGCCGACATCACGAGGCCGGCCACGAACGTCACCCGCGGCGTCTCGACCAGTTGCGCGACATAGACCGTGATGATCGGCTCGATCGACATGTTGGCGACCATCAAGAGCAGGCCGGTCACCCACATCGCGGCCACCGGCCGCTTGTCGCCGACCAGCGCCCAGCCGCCGCGCGCCTTGCTGCCGTCCTTCGGCTTCGACCGTGCGCCCTCGCGGATCAGGAAAGTGGTGCCGAGGAAGGTGAAAAAGATAATGCCCCCGATCAGGAAGAAGGCCGCGCGGATGCCGATCAGAGGCGGCAGGATGCCGCCGACCAGCGGGCCGACCAGGCTGCCGGCCATGATGCCGGCCGACAGCACGCCGATCGCCCATCCCGAGCGCGCCTTCGGCGTCTGCGAAGCGACCAGCACGGTCGAGCCCGAAGCGTAACCGCCGAGCAAGCCGGTCAACAGCCGCAAGCCGACCAGCTCATAGACATTGTGCGCCATGCCGATCAGCGACATCGCGATCGCCATGCCGAGGCTGGCACGGATCAGCATCAGCTTGCGGCCGTAGCGGTCGGCGAGCCGGCCCCACAGCGGCGCGGTCAGCGCGGCCGTGAAGAAAGTCGCGCCGTAGGCGATGCCCGACCATTGCACGATGGCGGCATGGTCGCTGACGCCGAGCTGCTCGACGAAGAGCGGCAGGAACGGCAGCAGCAGCGTCATTCCCACGATGGTGGTGAAGGAGCCCAAGGTGCAGACGATCAGGTTGCGTTTCCAGGGGCCCGCCTCGAGGGCCGCTTCGCGATCGATGTCGATATTCATGTCAGCGCAGCCCGATCACCGCGAAGCCGCGCGCTTTCAGGCCGCGGCGATCCTCGTCGAGCGAGCGCAGCAGGCGATCGCGGGTGTCCTTGATGTGGTCGGCCGCCTCGCGCGCGGCGGCGTCCGGATCGTTCGCCTTGATGAAGGAAAGGATGCGCCGGTGCTCGCGCCAGGCCTGCTCGCGCGACGGTTCGGTCCACACCTCCAGCCAGCGCGCCCGCGACAGCCGCGTCATGGCGCCGGCGATCGCCTTGACGATGAAGGGATTGCCGGAGAGGCGGGCGATCTCGACATGGAAGTCGGTGCCGACGCGGTGCCATTCCTCGCGCGGCGCGCCGGACTGGCAGGCATTGAGCATCGCTTCGATCCCCGCGATGTCGGCCTCGCCAGCCCGCGCGCAGGCGAGGCGAACCGCGGTTGTCTCGAGCGGGAGCCGGAACTCGGCCAATGCCTCCAGCTCGCCGAGGTCGATCGGCGCCACGATCCAGTTGCGGCCGTCGCGGCGCACCAGTTCTTCGCCCTCGAGCCGCACCAGCGCGGCGCGGATCGGGGTCCGCGAGCCCTCAAAGCGGCTCTCCAGCCAGCGTTCGGTGAGCCGTTCGCCGGGGCCGAGGTCGAGCGAGAGGATCATCTCCCGGAGCTGATCGTGAATCTGAAGCATCTGCGACATGATCCGGCCATATCCCGATTTGGTATCCCAAACAAGTGCATCCTGGGATACCGAGATATGTCCCATTGCCGGGTCGGGCGACCTGCGCACCAGATGGGCTAGGATGATCACCGCGCAAGGAACGGAGAGGGAAGTCGCGATGCGGATCAACGGGCAATGCCACTGCGGCGCCGTGACCTACCAGGCCGAGATCGATCCGGAACGGGTGTCGATCTGTCATTGCACCGATTGCCAGACGCTGACCGGCTCGCCCTACCGCGTGACGGTGATCTGCGCTGCCGAGCAGGTGCGACTGACCGGACTGGCGCCGAAAGTGTACGGCAAGCGCGGTGACAATGGCCGGATCCGCTTCCAGCATTTTTGCGGCGATTGCGGCGCCCCGCTGTTCACCAGCGGCGAAGACGGCGGTCCCGACGATTGGGGCATCCGCTGGGGCAGCATCCGCCAGCGCGGGCAATTGAGCCCAAAGCGACAAATCTGGTGCCGCTCCGCCGTGCCATGGATCAATGATCTCAGCGGATTGCCGGGCCGGGCGATGGATTAGGGCCGCCGATCTTGCGCCACAGGGGCCGGCGAGGCTAAAGAGGCGCGGCAGGTAAGGGCGGCTAGCTCAGCTGGTTAGAGCATCTCGTTTACACCGAGAGGGTCGGGAGTTCGAATCTCTCGCCGCCTACCAGCCTTCGCTCGGGCTAGGTCTCGGCATGGCAGCCCGCGTCGAAGTGCTCCAACATTCTCAATGCGCAACCGAACTGGCCAATTTGCCAAGTGGGCCCGTCGTCCAATCCCTGCCATGTTGCCGCGCTGAATTGGCGCCGGCTTTTGCTCGATGATATGTTCGCCGCAAACTTGGGAACTCGATCCATGCGCAGACTCGCTATTGCCTTTTCCATCGCTTCCGTCGCCCTGCTCGTCACGCCCGCCTTTGCGCAGGATCACGTTCAGGGATACCGCGAGCCCGACAAGGAGAAGTCGCAGGTGGAGCTCGATGCCGAGAAGCAGGCCCAGCGCAACTACCAGCGCGCGCTGAGGAGCGTTCCGGACCAGAAGCAGAGCGATCCGTGGGGAATTGCGCGCAGCGACAGCGCGCAGCCGGCGGCGCCCAAGACGCCGGCCAAATCGACCGCGAAGAAGCCCGCGCCGAAGCAGGGCACCGCCGCCAATTGATCCCGGAAGGCGGGCCGGACAGATGAAGCATTACGTTTGCAGGCTGCTCGGTCCGCGTCCGACGTTTCCGCAGGACATGACGCCGCAGGAGGCCGCAATCATGCAGGCGCATGTCGCCTATTGCGGCGAATTGCTGCGCACCGGCAAAGCGCTGATCTTCGGCCCCGTGGCCGATCCCGCCGGCGTCTGGGGGCTCGGCGTGCTGCAACTGCCCGACGATGCCGATCCGCAGGCGATCATCGTCGATGATCCCGTCATCAAGGCCGACGCCGGTTTCACCTATCAGGTGATGCCGATGCTGCGCGCCGCAACCAAAGAGACCTGTTGATGGACAATTTGCAGGGCCACGAGCGCAATGCCGATCAGATCGCCTATTGGAACGGGCCCGGCGGCCAGCGTTGGGCCGACCGCCAGGCCGCGCAGGACATCGTGCTCAAACCGGTGCTCGACCTCCTCATCGACCGCGCGGCGCCGAAGGCCGGCGAACGCGTGCTCGATGTTGGCTGCGGCAGCGGCGCGTCGACCAAAGCGCTCGCCGACAAGGTCGCGCCGTCGGGCCATGTGTTCGGGGTCGACGTCTCCGGCCCGATGCTGGAGCGGGCCAGGCAGAGCACCCCGAAGGACGCGCCGGTCGACTACGCGCTCGCCGATGCCACGGTCTATCCGTTCGATCCCGCGAGCGTCGACCTGCTCGCCTCACGATTCGGCGTGATGTTCTTCGCCGATCCCGTGGCGTCGTTCGCCAATCTGCGCAAGGCGCTGAAGCCCTCGGGCCGGCTCGCTTTCGCGTGCTGGAAAGAGCCGCGCGAAAATCCGTTCTTCATGGCGCCGCTGCAGGCCGTCTACAAGCATGTGCCGAAGCTGCCGCAACTGGGCCCCGAGGATCCGGGTCCGTTTTCCTTTGCCTCCGAAGCGCGGGTGACGCGGATCCTTGGCGAGGCCGGTTTTTCCACCATCGCCATGGAGCCGTGCAAGGTCGATCTCGATATCGCGATCGGACGCGGCATGGACACGGCGATCCAGAGCGCGCTCGAGATCGGCCCGGCCAGCCGCGCCCTCGATGGTCACCCGGACGATGTGCGCGCCGCCGCCATCAGTTCGATGCGCGAGACGCTGGCGCAATATGCAAAGGGCGACTCGGTGCTGCTGCCCGGCGCGATCTGGATCGTGACGGCGCGGGCGTCTTAGCACCGACACAATGCCATGAAGCGACTGCGTCCCGCGTCTTCGCTGCGTCTCCCGTCATCCTGAGGTGCGAGCCTCTTCAGCGAGCCTCGAAGGATGCACGGCCCCGCTTATGGCCGATTCATCCTTCGAGGCTCGCCCAGCGGCGCAATTGCGCCGCAAGGCTCGCGCCTCAGGATGACGGACCACGCAGTTGCGTTAACGCGCTCCCTACGCCTTCTCTTCCCAGATCATCGCCAGATGCACGATGGTCTGCACCGCCTTTTCCATGTCCTGCCGGCTGACCCATTCGAGGCGTGAGTGGAAGGCGTGCTCGCCTGCGAAGATGTTGGGGCAGGGCAGTCCCATGAAGGACAGCCGCGAGCCGTCGGTGCCGCCGCGGATCGAGGTCTTCACCGGTGTCAGCCCGGCGCGCCTGATCGCCTCGATCGCGTAGGCGACGACCTCGGGGTGACGGTCGATGACCTCCTTCATGTTGCGGTATTGCGGCTTGACCTCCATGCGGAAAGTTGAGCGCGGATAGTCTTTCATCACATTGTTCGCGATCGTCTCGAGCAGTGCTTCCTTCTGCTTCAGGCCGTCTTCGGTGAAGTCGCGCACGATGAAGTCGATCCGCGCCTTCTCCAGCGCGCCCGTGATCGCGACCGGATGCAGAAAGCCTTCCTTGCCTTCGGTGGTTTCGGGCGAGCAAGTATCCTTGGGCAGGCGGTCGACGATCGCGGCCGCGATCTTGATCGCGTGCTCCATCTTGCCCTTGGCAAAACCCGGATGGGTCGCGACGCCCTCGATCAGGATGCTGGCGCCATCGGCGGAGAAGGTCTCGTCCTCGATGTGGCCGGCGCTCTCGCCGTCCATGGTGTAGCCGAATTCCGCGCCGAGCTTCTTGATATCGACCTTGTCGACGCCGCGGCCGATCTCCTCGTCCGGGGTGAACAGGATCTTGATGGTGCCGTGCTTCACCTGCGGATTCGTGACGAGGACGTGCGCGGCGTCCATGATCTCGGCGAGGCCGGCCTTGTTGTCGGCCCCTAACAGGGTGGTGCCGTCTGACGTGATGATGTCGTTGCCGATCTGCTCGGCCAGCGCCTCATGCTCCGCGGCGCGGATCACCTGCGCGGGATCGGCTGGCAGCACGATGTCGCCGCCGCGGTAGTTCCGGACGATCTGCGGCTTGACGTCCTTGCCGGTGCAGTCGGGCGAGGTGTCCATGTGCGAGCAGAAGCAGATCACCGGCACCTTCTTGTCGGTGTTGGCCGGTATCGTCGCATAGACATATCCATGCGCATCGAGATGCGCATCCGAGATGCCCATCGCCTGCAGCTCGGCAACCAGCACGCGGCCGAGATCCTTCTGCTTCTCGGTCGACGGAGTGCTGGGCGAATCCGGATCGGACTGGGTATCGATCACGACATAGCGCAGGAAGCGCTCGGTGACGGTGTGCTTGAAGTCGAGAGCCGGTGCCAGCATGAGACCTGCGCGAGGTGAGGGGACGATCTGCTTCAACAGAGCATAAGCGTGTCGGTTGCAAAACAAAAAGGCGCCAGTCCGGGCCGCGAGCCGGAATGGCGCCTTGTCGATCCAAAGATGCGGTGGGTCAGACCGCTTCCTTCAGCTCCTTGGCGGCGCGGAAGGCGACCTTCTTGCTGGCCTTGATCTGGATCTGCTCGCCGGTGGCCGGGTTGCGGCCCATGCGGGCGGCGCGCTTGCGGACCTGGAGGATGCCGAGGCCGACGATCCGGATCCGCTCGCCCTTCTTGAGGTGCTTGGTGATCCGGGTCACCATGTCGGTCAGGATCGCCTCGGCCTGCTTCTTGGACAGCTCCTGGTCCTCGGCGATCGCCGCCGCCAGATGCTTCAGCGTGATGGTCGCCGGGGTCGCTGCTTTCTTCGCCATGTGTGGCCCTCCTCAGTGCTGAATGGCTGGATTGCTGCTTTCATGCGAATGGTCGAAGCCGTTCGCGTCGGGAATGTGTCCCGAAGAGTCCCGAGGCCGGCGGTTCTGACAGCGGCAGCGCCGGACCAGCGTCAGGAAACCAAGACGTATCAGGCCTTATTCGATTCGGGGCGCGGCTGACTACGCTGTTTCCCCTGAAAACAGGCCACATTCCGCATCAACGATGTTGTAGCAGTCGACGCCGGTTCGGAAGTTTTGGTGCTAAGCCATTGAAATGAATGGCGCGAGAGACGGGACTCGAACCCGCGGCCTCCGCCGTGACAGGGCGGCGCTCTAACCAACTGAGCTACTCCCGCGGATGCCGGTCATCGGATTGATCCGCGCAGAACCGAGGGCATAATGGCCTGCATCCCGTTAGTCAAGGACGTTGCAAATCCTGCACAGGGCGCGGGTTTTGCCCGGCGCCGTCCTTAGTTCCTGTGGCCATCCAGGGCCGCGCGCGATGATCGGGTGGATCGGCCCGGCTCGCTAGCCGGGTTGCTGACGCAGTTCCGTCTGCGGCTCCGGCGTCAGCCACCACAGCAGAAACAACAGCGCGATCCCGTTCGACAGCAACCCTGTCGTCAGCGGCACGTTCATGATCGCCTGGACGGCGATGCCCGAGGACACCGCGATGAAGCGCGGCGGCAGATGGCGCGAGACCATCGATCCGACCGACAGGATCAGGCCGCACACGAAGGCCGATAGCGGGGCGAGCGCAAGGCCGACCGAGGCGATGCCCTCGGTGGCGAGGAACGAGGCGTTGAAATTGCCGTCCTGATAGACTTGGGCAAGCGCCGGCCCGAGCTCGCCATAGCGGCAACCCGTCACGTAATGCACGACCGAGATCTGGCAGAAATGGGTGAGCTCGCGGTGGGCGAAATAGTCCGCATAGTGGTCGAGCGCCAGCGACGGGATCGCGATCAGCCGCAAATTGATGGCGCTGAACAGCACGAGGCGGTGGTCGGCGAGCAGGATGGTAAAGGCGATCAAGCCGATGATGATCGGGATCAGAAGCGCCAGCACGGTGGCCTGGCGCGGACTGACGCGGCCGAACAGCCAGAACAGGAACGGCAGCCAGACCGGCAGCAGCAGAACCGTCTTGTTGATGACGACCGGATAGAAGCAGAGCGCGAGCAGCAGCACGCCGATCGCCAGTCCCCATCGTTTGCGCGTCGCGTAGTGCGCGAACAGATAGGGCAGGACGGCGCCGATGACGATGCCGGTGAGATAGTTCAGCAACAGGGGGCGCGTGATGGTGCTGCGTACGGCCCCGAAGGGATCGCCGAGATGGACGCCGTAGAAGGCGTCTCCGACCAGCACGGCAAACGACGCGCCGAGCAGCAGCACGACGATCCGCTCCCATGCCGCTTCCGACAAAGCCGGGCGCCAGAGCGGAAAATTCTGCAGCAGCAGCGGGATCATCGATGCGGCCAGCGCGGCGATCATGGCCCAGCGCGCGATCGTGTGCGGATAATCGAACGCGCTGAAGAAGCTGAGCCAGACGAATCCGAACACGGCCGACAGCAGCGAGAAGGCCACGAGATAGCCGAAGCTGAATCTGGCGGCGACGAACGCCGGGACGAACACCAGCATCACGGCGGTGCCGAGAACGGCCTGGGCGGTGACGCTGTCGGAACGCCAGAAATGCATTGCCGGAAAGACATGCCCGCAGGCGATCATCGACACGACGCTGGCGATGAAAAAGGCGGGGATGGTGGCCCCGACCAGCAGATCATCGCGCGTCAGTTTCATCAGCCGGTCCAGTCCCGCAAGACTCGGGACTGATAGCCAGCAACCTCAGCCGAGGCAAGTTAGGCCAAATCGTGCGTTTTGTTTCCGTGTTGCTGATCACAGAACGACGGATTGTCCCGTTCTCCCGACACTTGCGGCACCGCACGTCGCGGTCGGGTCAATGCCGTGTGCGCGGCTCGCGAACACGTGATCCGACCGATCGCTGTTGGCTACGCGAAGGCGGCGCCGGCGGTCAGGCAAAGAATGCGGCGATCGCGTCGAGGTCGGATTGGCCCGGCAGGGCGCCACGCAGACTGGCGTCGATGACGCGACGGCAGGCGTCGACGGTGTGGGTGTCGCCCAGTTCGTTGGCGGCATCGAGGATCGACCAGATCGTGTCCATCGGGATGTCGCTCGACGTCGCGGCTTTCGGATTTGACAGCATCCAGCGGACCGCGCGGGTTAGAATTCGAACAGGTCGCGGCCGCGCCGCGCCAGCACGTGCAGGTCGGCCATCGTGCCGCGCACGGCATTGCAGCGGCGGCATTCGATGATGGTGTCGTCGGACGCACGCGCCGGGTCGGTCGGCTTGATCGACAGGCTGCCGCAATCGGTGCAGATGATCTTGAAGCCGGTCGAAACGGTTTGCTGCTGCAAATTCATTGTGGCCTACGCCTTCGTTGACGCTGACCTTAGGGAACAATTTTTAAAACTGGGGCCGCGGACTGGGTAGCAATCGAACAGTCACTTTAAGCTGTCATTAGGATATCAGATCAGGCGCCGGCCGGGCAGATGCAGGGTCGGCTTTCCAAGCGCCCGCACAGCTTTACGCACAGCTTCGTTGGCATTGACGGTGATGATCCCCGCAGCCTGCGCCCAGACCGCAAGGTCGGAGGCACTGTCGCCGGCATAGATGAAGCCATGCGGGAAGGTCTGGCGGAGCAGAGTGGCCTTGTTGGCACCCTTCAGATTGTGCCGGCCGTCGGAGGCAAACACCTCGTCGATCCAGGGCAGGCGGGAGGCGAGCTGGTTGGCCAGCACGGCGTCGGCCGCGGTCGCGAGCACGACGCGGCGGCCGGTGGCCTTCTCGCGCAGCGCCAGCGCCACGACATCCTCGTGCAGGATGATGCGGTCCCAGGCGATCCGGTTGCGCAGCGCGAGCTGCCGTTTCAGCGCGGCACGGCCGCGCAGCAGCCAGACCGGCGTCATCAGCGCGGCGAGCGGATTGCGGCGCAGGATCGAGAAGAAGCTGAGATAGAGCAGGTCGCCCCGGATCAGCGTGCCGTCGAGGTCGAGCACCAGCGGCACGGTGTTGGGCAGGCTGAGCACCGCGTTCGATGCGCCGGCCTTTGTCGCCCGCGGTGCCGGCCGGTCGATCGTCATGGTATCGAGTCGGAGCTCAGTCATGCGCCGCGCTCAACTGGGTCGATGTCTTGCAGACATTGATCTCGCGCGCGCCGGTGTCGGTGGTCCGGCAGTCGCCGTAGCCGAACTTGCTGGCAAACGCGGCGCCGTCGTCGTCCAAGGCCGAGACGATCAGCACCTGCGGCGCGCCGCGGTTGGCGGCGCGGAACCTGGCAACTGAGGCCACGTCGGGCGCGTCCTGCCAATCCGGCGTGGCGCGCATGAAGTCGTGCGTCTCGTTGTATTGCAGCGGAAAGTAGCCGAAATACCGCGTCGACGGCAGCGTCGACGACAGGCTGACGCCACCGCCCGCGAGTGCCGCGGTCTGCGCCGCATGCAACGTCGGGCGGATGCGCCAGGCGAACAAATGGCTGTCGCGCTGGGCGATCAGGTCGGCATTGGCAAAAGTCTGGCCGGGATTGGCGCGGCCGGCGGCAAGCTCGCTCTCCAGCACCGGCGCCCAGCTCTTGTAGGCGATGGCGCGCACCGCCGTCTGTCCGACCAGGCCGGACAGTGCCGCAAGGCAGAGCAGGCGGACCAGGCGAGGCGCGGCCTGGCGGCTTGCGATCGTGAGCACGATCGCAATCCCGCTATAGGGGGCAAGCCGTTCCGACAGCAGCGCCGAGCCGGTCTTCAGGTTGAGCAGCGAGAGCGCGGCCACGAGGATGAAGAAAGCCGGCCACAAGAGATCGCCGGATCGAAAGCGCCGCAGCGCCACAAAGCCAGCCACGACGATCGCGCCGAGCACCGGCGCCAGCGCCACCACCTCCCACCAGGTGAAGGTGTAGAGATAGGTCGCACCCGCGATGCGGCGGATGATCTGGGTGATGCCGCCCTCGGCGCTCGCCGTCTCGCCGGGAATGTTCTGGTAGGCGAGCAGGAAGCTTGCGATCAGGAGCAGGATCGGCAACGCCGCAGCCGCCGCCCAGGCGCCGTCGAGCAGCAATCGCCGCATCGCCGCCCTTGCATCCTGCCGCTGCAATGTCGCGATCGCCCGCGCGATGCCGTCGGCGGCGAGCAGCAGACAGGCGGCAACGACCGAGGTGATGTGGGTGAGGTAGAGCGTAGCGAGAAACAGCGCGGTCGCGACGAAGGCGAGCGCATCGCGGCGTCCGCCCAGATTGCGCCAGAAGCTCGCGAACAGCAGCAACAGCGGGACGCCGAGCGCGAAATTGTAGAAGCCCCAATGGATGAAGACGCCGAAGGCGATCGGCAGCAACAGCAGCGCGGGCAACATTGGTCGATCGGTCTCGGCTCGGCCTGCGACGAACGCTGCGACGATCCAGAGCAGGCCGTAGAGGCTGAGGAACAGGCTGTTCGCGACCAGGGGATCGCCGGTGAGCCGGATCAGGCCGGCGAGCAGCAGATAGATCGCCGAATTCGGTTCGATGCGCGGATTCCACTGATAGAACGACGCCGCCGGCTCGGCGAGCGCGCCGCCCCAGCCGAACCGGGCGATCAGATCGGCCTGCGCGAGATGCACCGGCCCGTCCTGGGTCGGCACCAGTTTCACCAGCCAGATCGGACCGTCCAGCAGCACGAGCAGCCCTGTGAACAACAGGGCCGCTGTGACGATGCCGACATTGGTCTTCGACGTCTCGAACGGGGCTGCGATCGACATTTTAGCGGATCCCGCTGAGATGGATCAGGTCCGAGCTGGTCAGCGTATTGAGCCAGGGCAGGTCGATGAACGTGAGCACGCCGAACAAGGCCATCGTGACGGCAGCCGCGATCAGCATCGCCGGCTGCCGCATCAGTTCTTCCGGCCGCGCCGCGGCGGAATCCGGCGTCAGCGCCAGACGCATATAGGCAGCGAACAGCGCGATCAGCATCGGGACGACGACGAGATATTCGATGCGGTACTTCAACAGGAAGATCGCCATCATGAAGGCGAAGCCCTGGGCATAAACGAGGCAACTCGTGACCAGGCTCGAATGGGTGTAGACCGCGAACGAGGGGCGATAGGCGGCAAGGTTGGCGGTGCCGCCGGCCTCGACGATGGCGCGATGCTCGGAGACGCGCTTGGCGGCCATCAGGAAGGCGCCGCCGCACCAGTAGGCGAGCAGGATCGAGGTTGGCGGGGCGATCGCCGGCACCACGGCGAACCAGCCGAACAGGAAGCGCAGCGGATTGTTGAGGGACTCCACGATGACGTCGAGGAAGGCGCGGTCCTTGGCGCGGATCGGACGCACATTATAGATCACGCCGAACACCGCGAAGACGACGGCGGTGGTGGCGAAGGCGTAGCCGAGCTTGTTGGCGGCCCAGATGCCGGCCGCGGTGAGCAGGATGTACTGGGCAAACACGATGGTCGGCGACATCGCAGTCTGCACCGCGGGCCGCGAACGCTTGGTCGGGTGCATGGCGTCGAAGGGCGCGTCGAGCCATTCGTTGATGGTGTAGTTGGCCGAGGACAGCGCCATCGCGACGAACAGGCAGATCATGATGCGCTCGGCGAGCGTCGTGACCTCGATCGGCCCGGTCTGCGACATGATCAGCGCGAAGGCGATGCCGGGGATGATCAGCACATGCTTGATCCAGTGGTCGGGCCTGGCGATCGCAATGTAGTCGGCGATCCCGGCGGTCGGCTGGGCGTGATTGGTAACGGACATCGCACTCCTCCAAACTCTGCCTGTCCCGCATCGGGGCGCGTGCGGGGGGAGACGCTTTGGAATGGCAGCGATCGTGCCGCGGCTTGCGGAGCGGCGGTCAGTCGGGGGAAAGGCGCGCAACGCGGTTAACGCTTGCGGGGAGGCGGGGCCGTCGGCGGCTTTTGGCTCCGTGCGGCCAGCGGCAGCTTGGTTCATTGCCCGACGGAGGACGCCGATCCCGCCGATGACCGATCGATGCCTGCGCCGGAATGAGACAGCTGTGTCAATTCAGCGGATGACGTTCAGGCAACAAAAAAGCCGCCAGAGGCGGCCGTTTTGTCTGCCGAGGTCGGGAAAGTCGTTAGCGGACGGTCGAGGTGCCCGACGAGGTGATCACCACCGGCTTGCCGGCCTTGATGACCTGAGTCGACTGGGCGGTCTGGGTGAAGTCCGCGTTGCGGGCCGAAATGCCGAAAGCCGCGACCGCGATGCCGGCCACGAGGGCAACGACCACGATCTTGAGGTGGGTCGAACGGTCCGCTGAATGGATCGAGTGGTTCATGATCGCCTCCCAGGCGTCTATGCGCCATGTGTTGCAGATACTCGTAAGGCCCATCTGTTTCCGGATCGTTTCGTGGGTTCCCGGAAATGGTTTCATCCCACGGGCGGATTGGTTTCTCCGTGTCTTGCGTCACAGAGGCGGAGGGCTGAAATTGGCCGCCGGCGCGGGAAGGCGTCTGGGAGAAAAATAATAATGAAAACAATGAAGATGACCCGCAGGGGCCTGCTGGCAGGCGGCTCCGGTGCGGTCGCCGCCACGATGTTTGGCAAACGGGTTCTTGCCGCGGCCGAGTTCGATTTTAAGCTTGGCGTAGACACCCCGGAAACCCATCCGCTGACGATTCGCCTGGTCGAGGCTGCCAAGGCGGTGGCTGCGCAATCGTCTGGCCGGGTCAACATCACGGTGTTTCCCAACAGCCAGCTTGGCGGCGACCCCGAAATGCTGTCGCAGGTCCGCGCCGGCGGCATCGAATTGATGGCGGCGCCGAGCCTGACCCTGTCGATCCTGGTGCCGCTGTCGGGCCTGCCCAGCATCGGCTTTGCGTTCCAATCCTACGATCAGGTCTGGGCGGCGATGGATGGCGGCGTCGGCGACTTCGTGCGCGACGCCATCACCAAGACCGGTGTGACGCCGCTGCGCAAGGTCTGGGACAACGGCTTCCGCCAGATCACCTCGTCGTCGAACCGGCAGCTGAACAGCATCGACGATTTCAAGGGCTTCAAGATCCGCGTGCCGGTGACCGCGCTGCTGACCTCGTTGTTCTCCGGCCTCGGCGCGCTGCCCTCGAGTATCAGTTACAACGAGCTCTATTCGGCGTTGCAGACCCATATCGTCGAAGGCCAGGAGAATCCCTTGGCGCAGGTCTCGACTGGAAAGCTCTACGAGGTGCAGAAATACTGCGCACTGTCGAACCATTGCTGGAGCGGCTACTGGATCCTCGGCAACCGCCGCGCCATGGCGAGCCTGCCGCCCGACCTGCTCGAGATCATCAACGCGGCGTTCGACGCCGCGGCGGTGAAGGAGCGGGCGGATCTGGTCGAGATGGATCGCTCATTGCAGGCCGAACTGACGGCGAAGGGCATGACCTTCAACACGCCCGATCCGGTGCAGTTCAGGGCGGCGCTGGTGAAGGCCGGCTTCTATGCCCAGTGGCAGAAGACCTACGGCGCGGATGCCTGGGCGACGCTGGAGAAGTATACGGGCAAGCTGACATGACCTCGCGCCTGCGATTACCTGACGCGTAATCGCACGCACGATCTTCCTTTGCGATGATCGACAAGAAGGCGGCACTGCCGCTGCCGATCGACCTGCAAGGGAGATGCGAGATGAACCGTCGGACTGTCCTCGAAGCAACGTTGGCCGGCACCGCGCTGGCGGCGGCGTCGGTCGCGGGTGCGCAACCGGCCAGTGCGCAGCAGGCGACCCGGCCGCTCCACGCCACCGCGAAGGACGGCACAAAGCTGTTCGTGCAGGATTGGGGCGCGGGCAAGCCTGTCGTGTTGCTTGCCGCCTGGACGTTCAATTCCAGCGTCTGGGGCAGCCATATCGTTGCCCTCAACGACAAGGGCTATCGCTGCGTCGCGCCTGACCGGCGCGGGCACGGCCGCTCCGAGATGCCGATGACCGGCTACGATCTGGAGACGTTGACCGACGATGTCGCCGCCGTGATCGAGCAGCGCGACCTGCGCGACGTCACGCTGGTGGCGCATTCGATGGGATCGATCGAGGCGGTGAACTACCTCGCGCGCCACGGCTCGGAGCGCATCGCGCGGCTGGTGCTGGTGGCGCCGACGACGCCGTTCCTGGTCAAGACCGAAGACAATCCCGACGCGGTGCCGCAGCCGATGATCGACGCGCAGAACGCGGCCATGGCGCAGGACTTTTCGAAATGGATCGCCGCCAACGAAGCGCCGTTCTTTATGCCCGATACGCCGGAGGTGACGCGGGCCTGGATCAGGCAGATGATGCTGAGCGTGCCGCTGCCGGTCGCGCTGGCCTGCCGCAAGACGATCTCCTTCGCCGATCTGCGCGCGGCAGCGGCGAAGATTGATCGCCCAAGCCTGATCGTCCACGGCGACAACGACGCCAGCGCACCGCTCGCCCTGACCGGCACCAAGACGGCGAGGCTAATCAAGGACAGCAAGCTCACCGTCTATGCGAATGCACCGCACGCGCTGCCGCTGACGCACAGCGAGCAGCTGCTGTCAGACATGCTCGCCTTCATGGCGAGTTGAGGTCGCCAATCAGGCCGCGCGCGCGATGTCGGATCGGATCCAGCGCGCGGCCCAGACGAAGAGGACGGCGCCAAGCGTCGTCGTCACCGAGGCCGACAGCAGCGAGTAGCGCACTGCATCGACGCCGTAACTGCCCTTCAGCGCGTCGTTGATCATGCCGACGGCGAGCGGGCCGACACCCTGGCCGAAGCAGGTGGCGGTAAGCAGGACGAGCGCCGAGGCGAGCGCGCGCATGCTCGGCTTCGCCACCGTCTGGGCGATCGCGAAGATCGGGCCGAGATGGAAGCCGACCATGAACGACGTCAGCGCCAGCATCGCAACCATCAATGTGAAGCTCTGCGTCAGCATGCACAGCGCGAACACCGGGCCGGCGAGGCCGGACATGATCGCGGGTGCCCATAGTTTCCAGCGATCGTCGCGGCGGCTGATCTGCGCCACCACGAGGCCGCCGACCAGGGTGCCTGCCATCCCGGCGAGGCCCTTGAAGGTGCCGGCATAGGTGCCGATCTCGGCGCTCGTGAGATGATGGATGCGCGCCAGGAACGGCGGGATCCAGACCGCGGTGGCGTAGTTGGTGTAGGTCGTCAGGCAAAAACCGATCAGCACGATGACGAAGCTCGGCTGGAGACTAAGGAAGCGCAGCGTCGGCCCGATCGGCTCCGCCTTGAAGGTCTCGGCCATCGCGCCGCGCCGCGGCTCGGAGATCGTCAGCCACAGCACCGCCGCGAGCGCGATGCCGGGCAGGCCCGCGGTGAAGAACGCCGTCCGCCAGCCATAATGCTGGTTGACGTAACCGCCGATGAAATAGCCGAGGAAGACGCCGAGATAGGTGCCGATGGCATAGATGCCGAGCGCGCGCGGGCGCTCGTTCTTGTCGAACAGATCGGCGATCATCGATTGCGACGCCGGCGTGCCGGCGGACTCGCCGATGCCGACACCAATTCGTGCCAGCGCCAGCGTGCCGACGCTGGACGCCATGCCGCAAAGATAAGTCATCGCGCTCCAGAACGCGAAGGCCAAAGCGACGATGTTGCGGCGGTTCAGGCGGTCGGCCATCCGCGCGATGGGAATGCCGAGCAGCGAATAGAACAGCACGAAGCCGAAGCCTGCGAGCAGTCCCATCGTGGTGTCGCTGAGCGCAAACTCCTTCTTGATCGGCTCGATCAGCACGTTGAAGATCGTACGGTCGAGGAAGTTCAGCGCATAGATGATCGTGAGTAGGCCGAGCACATAGTAGCGGCGGGCGGAGGGGCGTGCCGCGGCCTCCGCTTGCACAGTCGCTTGTGGTGCGACGTCGACCATGGCTTCCCCCTGATGTCCTTATTGTCGTTTGGTCGCGCGGGCTTTACGCCTCGCGGATATAGTTCCCAGCCTCGAACTCCACCGGCTTCGCATCGGCGTCGAACGAGATCCCGATCGGGTCGCGGCCGGCGGCCATCGCTTCGAGCTGATCAGTCAGCATGCGGCGGATCATCAGGATGCCGCGGTCGCTCTGCCCGAAATGCTCCTCCGAATGAACGGTCATCGGTCCCTGGCCGACCTGCGCCTCGTAATCGCCGGGGAATTGCTGGTGCTCCCGCTCGGTCATATCCCACCAGAACTTGCCGTTGAACTTCGAGCGCATGCGGCCGATGTCGCCGGAATTCTTGACCCGGCCGGCGACGTAGATCCGGAACGAGGTGTCGTCGATCGGCAAGGTCCAGCCGATCGATTCCACGCGGGCGAATTGCGCGACCCGCGGATTGGGCACGACGCGCAGCGTGGGCAGGGCGGCCTCGGTGACGCGGTAGAACACGCGGCCGTCATCCTGCTTGCGGATCGAGCGCACCGAGACGCCGCGCGGCGACGTCTCGAACTTCACCTCGGGCATCGAAGCCATCATGGTGGTGAATTGCGGTCCTGAGAACGAACCGTGCAGGACGGGCACGTGGTAGGGATCGACCACGTTCTCGAAATGCTGCAACCAGTTGCAGGGGATCACGGCCGGGCCCCCGCCGCCGATCGAGGAATCGTCGGCCTCGACGATTTCAGCCTCGTCCATGGTCTCGAGGCACTCGTAGCGTGGCAGCACCGGCATTTTCTCGGCCGGGCCCATGTACGCGAAGATCAGGCCATAGCGTTCCTGCACCGGATACCAGGGCTGGCGCACCTTGTCCTTGAACAGGCCGCCCTCGGGCTCGCAGGGCTGCTCCAGGCAATGGCCCTCGGTGTCGAATTTCCAGCCGTGGTAGCAGCAGCGGATGCCGTCGTCCTCGACCTTGCCATAATAGAGCGTGGTGCCGCGATGGCAGCAGCGGGCATGCAACAGTCCGATCCGGCCATGCCGGTCACGAAACAGGACAAGGTCTTCGCCGAGCGCGCGGACTTTCCTGGGGATATCGGTGGCGTCGCTGACGAGGCCAATCGGGTGCCAGTAGCGACGGAGCAATTCGCCCATCGGCGTGCCGCGCGCCACCGCGGTGAGCTCGGTCCGGCTGGTCGACGGCTTCATCGCATAGGCGGTCCCGAGATCGCGATCCCGCTGGGTGATGGTCATGCTGTGTCCTCCCGCCGCGGCCGCATTGCTCGCGGTCCGTTGACCAAATCAACGATATATCGATGACAATGTCAACGATCTTGGTTAGCTTGGCAGCGCACGGCTTTGTTGGCAGAGATTGGTCATGACCGAGAAGCTGAAGAACGCGCGGGCCCTGCCGCAGGACACCGTGATTGACGCCGAGCTGGCGCCGATCACCGCCATGCTGTCGTCGCGGCTGATGGTGGTGGCGAACCTGCTCAAGCGCGGCGCCATCCTGCGCTACAGGCGCCTCACCGGGCTGTCCTCGGTCGAGTTCGGCCTGGTCGCCTCGCTCGGCCGTCGGCCGCCGATGAGCGTGGTTCGGCTGGCGGAGGCCGTGGGCATGGACAAGGGACAGATCAGCCGGGCGCTCGCCGAACTCGTCGCGCGCAAGCTGGTCGCCAAGGCGCCCAATCCGCGTGACAATCGTGAGACACTGATCTCTCTGACCAAAGCCGGGCTCGCCGCGCATGATGCCATCGTGGCCGGCGCGCAGCAGCGCAACCGGCGCTTGCTGGAACAGTTCAGTCCGCGGGATCTTGAGGTTCTGCTTGGACATATCGAGCAGCTGGCTGCGACCGCCGCCGAAATGCTCGCCGTGGAGAAAGAGCTGGACTGATATGGGGGCAGTGCAGGGCTCCCGGACGCCGTCACCGCGTTGCCCCAGTGAGGCGGGCAGCGACGCTTGATCGGGCCGAGCGCCCGTGGAGACGGCGGTAAAAGCGTCAAAATAGCTTGTCTTGCGCCCCCTGTTGCGCTGCGCTAAAGCCTCAAGAACAATTCCAATCAACGAATCTGCGGCACCCCTGAGCCGCAGCAAAAAGGCCTCGCCGATGACCGGCATCCTGCAGAATTATCTCCCACTTGTGGTCTTTATCGGGGTCGCCAGCCTGATCGGCTTGGCACTGCTGATTGCGCCGTTCCTGGTCGCGTTCCAGTCGCCGGATCCCGAAAAGCTCTCGGCCTATGAATGCGGATTCAACGCATTCGACGACGCCCGCATGAAGTTCGACGTCCGCTTCTACCTGGTGGCCATCCTCTTCATCATCTTCGACCTCGAAGTAGCCTTCTTGTTCCCGTGGGCCGTGGCGTTCGGAAAGCTCGGCGCGACCGGGTTCTGGTCGATGATGGTGTTCCTGGCCGTGCTGACCGTCGGATTTGCCTACGAATGGAAGAAAGGCGCGCTCGAATGGGATTGAGCCCCACCGCTACCTCTTCGCAGCCGGCGATCGCGCAAGCTCCGAAAGGCATCCTCGATCCGTCGACCGGCAAGCCGGTCGGCGCCAACGACCCGTTCTTCCTCGAGGTCAATCACGAGCTGTCCGACAAGGGCTTCTTCGTCGCCGCCGCCGACGACCTGATCACCTGGGCGCGGACCGGCTCCTTGATGTGGATGACCTTCGGTCTCGCCTGCTGCGCGGTCGAGATGATGCAGGTCTCGATGCCGCGTTACGACGTCGAGCGCTTCGGCTTCGCGCCGCGCGCCTCGCCGCGCCAGTCCGACGTGATGATCGTCGCCGGCACCCTGACCAACAAGATGGCGCCGGCGCTGCGCAAGGTCTACGACCAGATGCCGGAGCCGCGCTACGTCATCTCGATGGGCTCCTGCGCCAATGGCGGCGGGTACTACCACTATTCCTACTCGGTGGTGCGCGGCTGCGACCGCATCGTGCCGATCGACATCTACGTGCCGGGCTGCCCGCCCACCGCGGAAGCGCTGCTCTACGGCGTGCTCTTGCTGCAAAAGAAGATTCGCCGCATCGGCACCATCGAACGCTAAGGTTTTACGTCATGGACGACGGCAAGCTCGACGCCCTTGGGCAGACGATCGTGAGCGCGCTCCCGGGCGCCGCCACCGCGCACTCGGTCGCGTTCAACCAACTCACCATCGATGTCGAGATCGGCAAGATCATCGACGTCGTCAAATTCCTGCGGGATGACGCCAACTGCCGCTTCGTCAACTTCACCGACGTCACGGCGGTCGACCATCCCGGCCGCGAGAAGCGCTTCGACGTCGTCTACCATCTGCTGTCGCCCGTGCTGAACGCCCGCATCCGGCTGCGCGGCCAGGCCGACGAGACCACCCAGGTGCCGTCGATCATCAGCGTCTTCCCGGGCGCCGACTGGTTCGAGCGCGAAACCTACGATCTCTACGGCGTGATCTTCATCGGCCATCCCGACATGCGCCGCCTGCTCACCGATTACGGCTTCGATGGCCATCCGCTGCGCAAGGATTTTCCGCTCACCGGCTTCGTTGAGGTCCGCTACGACGACCAGGAGAAGCGGGTGCTGTACGAGCCGGTCAGGCTCAACCAGGAATTCCGCAAGTTCGATTTCCTCTCGCCCTGGGAAGGCGCTGATTATCCGCTGCCCGGCGACGAGAAGGCCAAGGCGGAGCCGAAGCCATGAATGAACAGCCGCAAAACCTGCGCAACTTCACCATCAACTTTGGACCGCAGCATCCGGCCGCTCACGGCGTGCTCCGCCTCGTGCTGGAGCTCGACGGCGAAGTGGTCGAGCGCGTCGATCCGCATATCGGACTGCTTCATCGCGGCACCGAGAAGCTGATCGAGCACAAGACCTATCTGCAGGCGATCCCGTATTTCGATCGGCTCGACTACGTCGCGCCGATGAACCAGGAGCATGCGTTCTGCCTCGCGGCCGAGAAGCTGCTCGGCATCACGGTGCCGCGCCGCGGCCAGTTGATCCGCGTGCTCTATTGCGAGATCGGCCGCATCCTCTCGCATCTGCTCAACGTCACCACGCAGGCGATGGACGTCGGCGCCTTGACCCCGCCGCTGTGGGGGTTTGAAGAGCGCGAGAAGCTGATGGTGTTCTACGAGCGCGCCTCCGGCTCGCGCATGCATGCGGCTTTCTTCCGCGTCGGCGGCGTGCACCAGGACCTGCCGCCGAAGCTGATCGACGACATCGACGCCTGGTGCGATCCGTTCCTCAAGGTGGTCGATGATCTCGACACGCTCTTGACCGGCAACCGCATCTTCAAGCAGCGCAACGTCGACATCGGCGTGGTGCCGCTGAAGGAAGCCTGGGAGTGGGGCTTCTCCGGCGTGATGGTGCGCGGCTCCGGCGCGGCCTGGGACCTGCGCAAGTCGCAGCCCTATGAATGCTACGCCGAGATGGAGTTCGACATTCCGATCGGCAAGAACGGCGACTGCTACGACCGCTACCTGATCCGCATGGAAGAGATGCGCCAGTCGGTGCGCATCATGAAGCAGTGCGTCCAGAAGCTGAAGGCATCAGACGGGCAGGGGCCCGTTGTCGTCGAGGACAACAAGGTCGCGCCACCGCGCCGTGGCGAGATGAAGCGCTCGATGGAAGCCCTCATCCACCACTTCAAGCTCTACACCGAAGGCGTTCACGTGCCGGCCGGCGAGGTCTATGCCGCGGTCGAGGCGCCGAAGGGCGAATTCGGCGTCTTCCTCGTCGCCGACGGCACCAACAAGCCCTACAAGTGCAAGATCCGCGCGCCCGGCTTTGCCCATCTGCAGGCGATGGATCACATCTGCAAGGGCCATTTGCTGGCCGACGTTTCCGCCATCCTTGGTTCGCTCGACATCGTGTTCGGCGAGGTCGACCGGTGATGATGTCCGCATCCGCACCGCGCGCTAATTGAGAGTTTGATCGATGTCCGTCCGCCGCCTTGCCCCGAAGGAATTGCAGCCCGCGAGCTTCACGTTCACGGACGAGAATCTCGCCTGGGCGAAGAAGCAGATCGAGAAATATCCGCCGGGTCGGCAGGCCTCGGCTGCGATCGCGATCCTGTGGCGCGTGCAGGAGCAGCATGACGGCTGGGTGTCGGAAGCTGCGATCCGTGCGGTGGCCGACCTGCTCGAGATGCCGCATATCCGCATGCTCGAGATCGCGACCTTCTACACCATGTTCCAGCTCTCGCCGGTCGGCAAGAAGGCGCATGTCCAGGTCTGCGGCACCACGCCGTGCCGGCTGCGCGGCGCCGCCGACCTGATCGAGGTCTGCCAGCATCGCATCCATCACGATCCGTTCCAGCTCTCCAAGGACGGCGCCTTCTCGTGGGAAGAAGTCGAGTGCCTCGGGGCCTGCGTGAACGCGCCGATGGTGCTGATCTGGAAGGACACCTATGAGGACCTGACCAAGGAAAGCTTCGGCAAGGTGCTCGACGGCTTCGCCGCCGGCAATCCGCCGAAGCCCGGTCCGCAGGTTGACCGTCAGTTCTCGGCCCCCGCCGGCGGCCCGACCACGCTGAAGGAGGTCACCTGATGGGTGGCGTTCAGATGCGGGCGAATGGAACGGGGAGCAGCGGCTGCGATGAAAGCCTGGCGCACGATCGCGCTGCATACCGCGGCGGCCGCCTGCTTCATGTTTCTGCTGCAACGCTACGGGCTGAACGCCGCGCTGGAAAACAGCCTGCTGTGGGCCGCGGCTTTCGGCTGCTGCGCCGCGGCGGTCGCCTATTCCCAAGCCAATCGGTGATGTTCGGAAAGTTTTGAGCATGCTCGACGACAAGGACCGCATCTTCAAGAACCTCTACGGCCTGCATGATTGGGGCCTCGAGGGCGCGCGCCGCAGGGGCGCCTGGGACGGCACCAAGGGGATCATCGACAAGGGCCGCGACTGGATCATCAACGAGATGAAGGCGTCCGGGCTGCGCGGCCGCGGCGGCGCCGGCTTTCCGACCGGCATGAAGTGGTCCTTCATGCCGAAGGAGTCCAAGGACGGCCGCCCGAGCTATCTCGTCGTCAACGCCGACGAGTCCGAGCCCGGCACCTGCAAGGACCGCGAGATCATGCGGCACGATCCGCATCTCCTGGTCGAGGGCTGCCTGCTGGCGAGCTTCGCGATGGGCGCGCATGCCTGCTACATCTATATCCGCGGCGAGTTCATCCGCGAGCGCGAGCATCTGCAGGCCGCGATCGACCAGGCCTATGACGCCAAGCTGGTCGGCAAGGACAATATCAACGGCTGGCCGTTCGACATCTACGTCGCCCACGGCGCCGGCGCCTATATCTGCGGCGAGGAGACCGCGCTGCTCGAGAGCCTCGAGGGCAAGAAGGGCCAGCCGCGGCTGAAGCCGCCGTTCCCGGCCAATGTCGGCCTCTATGGCTGCCCGACCACCGTCAACAACGTCGAGTCGATCGCGGTCGCGCCCGACATCCTGCGCCGCGGCGCGGCCTGGTTCGCCGCTATCGGCCGGCCCAACAATGTCGGCACCAAGCTGTTTTGTGTCTCCGGCCATGTCGAGCGGCCCTGCAACGTCGAAGAGGCGATGGGGATTCCGTTCCGCGAGCTGATCGAGAAGCATTGCGGCGGCATCCGCGGCGGCTGGGACAATCTGAAGGCGGTGATCCCCGGCGGCTCCTCGGTGCGCATGGTGCCGGCCGAACAGATCATCGACACGCCGATGGATTTCGACTCACTGAGCAAGCTGCGCTCGGGCCTCGGCACCGCGGCCGTGATCGTGATGGACAAGTCGACCGACCTGATCCGCGCGATCGCCCGCATCTCCTATTTCTACAAGCATGAGAGCTGCGGCCAGTGCACGCCGTGCCGCGAGGGCACCGGCTGGATGTGGCGGGTGCTGACCCGGATGGCCGAGGGCCGCGCCCACAAGCGCGAGATCGACATGCTGCTCGAGGTGACGAAGCAGGTCGAAGGCCACACCATCTGCGCGCTTGGCGACGCCGCCGCCTGGCCGATCCAGGGCCTGATCGCGCATTTCCGTCATGAGATTGAAGAGCGGATCGATCAGTATTCGCGCAAGGCCGATCTCGACGATCAGGGCGTGCGCGATCCCGTGCACATGGTGGCTGCGGAGTAATGACGGCAATGGTGCAACAGGCCGCGTGGTGGCAGAAATACGGGACGCTTGCGCAGATGGCGCACGCGACCGTGGCGCTGCTCGGCTTTGGCGCCGTCCTGCTGCAAATCAACGAGGTCCGGTCGTCGAACCGCGCGTCCGCCGCGCGCACGGCGTATTTGGGCTACACCGATCTCGCCTTCAAGAACCCGAAATTCGCCCAGCCCGACTATCAGGCGATCAAGGCCGGCAGCCGCGAGGAGCGGGCCCAGTATGAGAGCTTCGTCTCGTACTTCCTCTATGCCTGCGAGGAAACCATCGCCGCGTTCGCCGACAAGCGCGAATGGCAGGCGTCCTGTGACTACGATTTGAAGCCGCATTTGCCGTTCCTCTGCGAGAAGAACCAGGCGCAGCCCGCCTATCTCGCGACCTACGGCACTGAGACCCAGCAATGGGTGAAGACCTCACTGACATCAGCCAGCGTCGCACCGCCCGACTGCAAGTTCGGAAAGACCTGAGACAGACATGAGCAAGATCATCATCGATGGCAAAGAGATCGATGTCCCGCCGGAGTACACGCTGTTGCAGGCGTGCGAGGCGGCCGGCGCCGAGATCCCGCGCTTCTGCTACCACGAGCGGCTGTCGATCGCCGGCAATTGCCGGATGTGCCTGGTCGAGGTGAAGGGCGGCCCGAAGCCGGTCGCGAGCTGCGCCTGGGCCGTGCGCGACTGCCGGCCCGGCCCGAAGGGCGAGCCTCCGGAGATTTCGACGCGTTCGCCGATGGTCAAGAAGGCCCGCGAAGGCGTGATGGAATTCCTGCTGATCAACCATCCGCTGGACTGCCCGATCTGCGACCAGGGCGGCGAATGCGACCTGCAGGACCAGGCGATGGGCTACGGTGTCGACACCAGCCGTTTCGCCGAGAACAAGCGCGCGGTCGAGGACAAGTATCTCGGCGCGCTGGTCAAGACCTCGATGAACCGCTGCATCCAGTGCACGCGCTGCGTCCGTTTCTCCGCCGAGGTCTGCGGCGCGCCGGAGATGGGCGCGACCGGCCGCGGCGAGGACATGGAGATCACGACCTATCTGGAGTCCGCGCTCTCCTCGGAGCTGCAGGGCAATCTGGTCGATATCTGCCCGGTCGGTGCGCTGACCTCGAAGCCTTACGCGTTCGCGGCGCGGCCCTGGGAGCTCGGCAAGACCCAGTCGGTCGACGTCATGGACGGCGTCGGCTCGGCGATCCGCGTCGACACCCGCGGCCGCGAGGTGATGCGGATCCTGCCGCGCATCAATGAGGCGGTGAACGAGGAATGGATCTCCGACAAGACCCGACACGTCGTCGACGGCCTGCGCACCCAGCGCCTCGACCGTCCCTATGTGCGTGAGAACGGCCAGCTCAAGCCGGCGTCGTGGCAGCAGGCCTTCGCGGCGATCGCGGCCAAGGTCGGCCGCATCGACGGCAAGCGGATCGGCGCCATCGCCGGCGATCTCGCCGCGGTCGACGAGATGTATGCGCTGAAGGAGCTGCTGGCGAAGTTCGGCTCGGTCAATCTGGCGGTGCAGGGCGGCGACGCCTTCGACGCCAAGGCCGGCCGCGGCGCCTACATCTTCAACCCGGGCATTGCCGGCATCGACCAGGCCGATGCGATCCTGATCATCGGCTCGCATCCGCGCAAGGAAGCCGCGGTGCTGAACGCGCGGATCCGCAAGCGCTGGCGCGCCGGCGGGGTCAAGGTCGGCCTGATCGGCAGCAAGGCCGATTTCACCTATCCGCACGACTATCTCGGCGCCGGCAGCGACACGCTTGCCGATCTCGCCGCCGGCAAGCACGCCTTTGCCGACGTGCTGAAGAATGCGCAGCGTCCGATCGTCCTGGTCGGCGCCGGCGCCTACACCAGGCATGACGGCGCGGCGGTGCTGGCGCAGGCGGCGAAACTCGCCGTCGATGTCGGCGCGCTCAAGGACGGCTGGAACGGCTTTGCGGTGCTGCAGGACACGGCGTCGCGCACCGGCGCGCTCGATATCGGCTTTTCGCCTGCGGCAGGCGGCCTGACCGCGGCGCAGATGACGACGTTCGGGACGCTCGACGTGCTGTTCTCGCTCGGCGCCGACGAGGTGACGGTGCCGGATGGCACCTTCGTGGTCTATATCGGCACCCATGGTGACCGCGGCGCGCATCGCGCCGACGTCATCCTGCCGGGCGCGGCCTACACCGAGAAGTCCGGCATCTATGTCAACACCGAGGGCCGGGTCCAGATCGCCAACCGCGCCGCCTTCCCGCCGGGCGAGGCCCGCGAAGACTGGGCGATCATTCGCGCGCTGTCGGATGTGCTCGGCAAGAAGCTGCCGTTCGACTCGCTGCAGGCGCTGCGCCAGGCGATGTTCAAGGCCACCCCGCATCTGATGCGGCTCGACCAGATCGAGGCCGGCACCGCCGACAGCGTCAAGGCGCTGGCGGGGAAGGGCGGCAGCGTCGACAAGGCGGCGTTCCAGCCGACGGTTGCGGATTTCTACCTGACCAACCCGATCGCACGGGCCTCGGCCGTGATGGCGGAATGCTCGCGGCTCGCGTCGGGGCACGTGCTGGCGGCAGCGGAGTGAGCGTGACCTGATGGCTGATTTCTTCGCAAGCTCGTTCTGGACCGGCTTCCTCTGGCCCGCGATCATCATGGTCGCGGAGAGCCTGTTGCTGCTCGTCGCGCTCCTGATCGCGATCGCCTATATCCTGCTCGCCGACCGCAAGATCTGGGCGGCGGTGCAGATCCGCCGTGGCCCCAATGTGGTCGGGCCGTTCGGCCTGCTGCAATCCTTCGCCGACCTGCTGAAGTTCGTGCTGAAGGAGCCGATCATCCCCGACAGCGCCAACAAGGGCGTGTTCCTGCTGGCGCCGCTGGTCTCCTGCGTGCTGGCGCTGGCCGCCTGGGCCGTGATCCCGATGAATCTCGGCTGGGTGATCTCGGACATCAATGTCGGCGTGCTCTACATCTTCGCGATCTCGTCGCTGTCGGTCTACGGCGTCATCATGGCCGGCTGGTCGTCGAACTCGAAATATCCGTTCCTGGCCGCGCTGCGCTCGGCGGCGCAGATGGTGTCCTATGAAGTCTCGATCGGGTTCGTGATCATCACCGTGCTGCTCTGCGCAGGCTCGCTGAACCTGTCGGCCGTGGTGGAGGCGCAGAACACCCGTGGGCTCGGCAGCCTGATCGGCCTGCCGCAGCTCACCATCCTGAACTGGTATGTGTGGCCGCTGTTCCCGATGTTCGTGGTATTCTACGTCTCGGCGCTGGCTGAGACCAACCGTCCGCCGTTCGACCTGGTGGAAGCGGAATCCGAGCTCGTGGCGGGCTTCATGACCGAATACGGCTCGACGCCGTATCTGTTGTTCATGCTCGGCGAGTATGTCGCGATCACCACGATGTGCGCGCTGGCGTCGATCCTGTTCCTGGGCGGCTGGCTGCCGCCGGTGAACCTGCCGCCTTTCACCTGGATCCCGGGCATCATCTGGTTCGCGCTGAAAGTCTTCTTCATGTTCTTCATGTTCGCGATGGCGAAGGCGATCGTGCCGCGCTACCGCTACGATCAACTGATGCGGCTCGGCTGGAAGGTGTTCCTGCCGCTGTCGCTGGCGATGGTGGTGATTGTGGCCGGCGTGCTGCAATTCGCCGGCATCGCGCCGAAGTGAGGCCGTCATGAGTGTCAACGTCAACGCAACAGCCCGCTCGCTTCTGCTCTCTGAATTCGTCTCGGCGTTCGTCCTCGCCATGCGCTATTTCTTCAAGCCGAAGCCGACGCTGAACTATCCCTTCGAGAAGGGCCCGATCTCGCCGCGCTTCCGCGGCGAGCATGCGCTGCGCCGCTACCCGAACGGCGAGGAGCGCTGCATCGCCTGCAAGCTGTGCGAGGCGATCTGCCCGGCGCAGGCGATCACGATCGAGGCCGGCCCGCGCCGCAACGATGGCACCCGCCGCACGGTGCGCTACGACATCGACATGGTGAAGTGCATCTATTGCGGCCTGTGCCAGGAGGCCTGCCCGGTCGACGCCATCGTCGAGGGACCGAACTTCGAGTTCGCGACCGAGACCCGCGAGGAGCTGTACTATGACAAGGCCAAGCTGCTCGCCAATGGCGACCGCTGGGAGCGCGATCTCGCTAAGTCGATCGCGCTCGACGCGCCGTACCGGTGAGGTGAGGGCATGATCCTTCCCAGTCGCACGCCGTCATTCCGGGGCACGCGCAGCGTGAACCCGGAATCTCGCGCCACAACTTCTGGATTCCGGGTTCGCAGCCTGCGGCCGCGCCCCGGAATGACGGGGGCTGCTCGATGATCCTTCCGGCGCTGTTCTTCTATCTGTTTGCCGCGATCTGCGTGGCTTCGGCGGTGATGGTGATTGTCTCGCGCAATCCCGTGCACTCCGTGCTGTTCCTGATCCTGGCCTTCGTCAACGCCTCCGGCCTGTTCATCCTGATGGGCGCCGAGTTCCTCGGCATGATGCTGATCGTGGTCTATGTCGGCGCGGTCGCGGTGCTGTTCCTGTTCGTGATCATGATGCTCGACGTCGACTTCGTCGAGTTGCGCGAGGGCTTCATCCAGTATCTGCCGATCGGCATCGTGATCGGCGGCATCTTCCTGTTCGAGCTGCTGCTGGTGGTCGGTGCCTGGGTGATCAACCCGTCCGTGACCAAGACGATCACGGCGGCGATCCCCACCAATGTCAGCAACACCGAGGCGCTCGGCCTCGTGCTGTATACGAAGTACATCCACTACTTCCAGCTCGCCGGCATGGTGCTGCTGGTCGCGATGATCGGCGCCATCGTGCTGACCTTGCGTCACAAGTCCAACGTCAAGCGGCAGAACATCAATGTCCAGAACGCGCGCACGCCCGAGATGGCGATGGCGCTGCGCAAGGTGACGTCGGGGCAGGGGCTCTCGGACGCCGATGCGGCGGAGTGGGTGAAATGACGATCGGTTTGGGGCACTATCTCGCGGTCGCCGCGATCCTGTTCACGCTCGGGATCCTCGGCATTTTCCTCAACCGCAAGAACATCATCATCATCCTGATGTCGATCGAGCTGATCCTGCTCTCGGTCAACATCAACCTGGTGGCGTTCTCGACCTTCCTCGGCGACATCGTCGGCCAGGTGTTCGCGCTGCTGGTGCTGACGGTCGCAGCCGCCGAAGCCGCGATCGGGCTTGCCGTGCTGGTCACGTATTTCCGCAACCGCGGCTCGATCGCGGTTGAAGACGTCAATCTGATGAAGGGCTAGGACGCATGATCCGGAAAAGTGGACGCCGGTTTTCCGGCAAGATCATGCGCAAAGAGAACGCCAAATGATACAGGCAATCGTCTTCCTGCCTCTGCTGGGCGCCATCCTCGCAGGCATCATTGCGCTCACGGGCGCGCATGCGCGCAACCCGAGCGGCGACAGCGTCGATCACCATGACGATGCGCATGGCGACGCCCATGCCGCTGTTGCGCACGACGATCACGGCCACGACGGCCATGACGACAACGGCCACGACGATCACCACGTCTCCGAGCCGCCGGCCGCCGGTTCGCGGGCGGCCGAATTGATCACGACGACGCTCTTGTTCGTCTCGGCGGCGCTGTCCTGGATCACGCTGGTCAATGTCGGCTTCATGCACGAGGACGCCCGCGTCCAGCTGCTGCCCTGGATCACGTCCGGGGATCTTCAGGTGTTCTGGACGCTGCGGGTCGACACGCTGACCGCGGTGATGCTGGTCGTGGTCAACACGGTGTCCGCGCTCGTTCACCTCTATTCCATCGGCTACATGGACGAGGATCCGAACCGGCCGCGCTTCTTCGGCTATCTCAGCCTGTTCACCTTCGCGATGCTGATGCTGGTGACCGCAGACAACCTGGTGCAGCTGTTCTTCGGCTGGGAGGGCGTCGGCCTGGCGAGCTACCTCTTGATCGGGTTCTGGTACCAGAAGCCGTCCGCGAACGCGGCGGCGATCAAGGCCTTCGTGGTCAACCGTGTCGGCGACTTCGGCTTTGCGCTCGGAATCTTCGCAATCTTCGCGCTGGTCGGCTCGACCGACTTCGATACCATCTTCCACGCCGCACCCGGCCTGACCGGCAAGACCATCGACTTCTTCGGCCACCCGGTCGACGCGATGACCCTGACCTGCTGCCTGCTGTTCATGGGCGCGATGGGCAAGTCGGCCCAGTTCCTGCTGCACACCTGGTTGCCGGATGCGATGGAAGGCCCGACTCCGGTGTCGGCGCTGATCCACGCCGCGACCATGGTCACCGCCGGCGTCTTCATGGTCGCGCGGTTGTCGCCGCTGTTCGAGCTGTCACCGACCGCGCAGGCGGTGGTGATGTTCTTCGGCGCGACCACGGCGTTCTTCGCGGCCACGATCGGCCTGGTGCAGAACGACATCAAGCGCATCGTCGCCTACTCGACCTGTTCGCAGCTCGGCTACATGTTCGTGGCGATGGGGGCGGGGGCCTATTCGGTCGGCATGTTCCACCTGTTCACGCACGCCTTCTTCAAGGCGTTGCTGTTCCTGGGCTCCGGCTCGGTGATCTACGCGATGCATCACGAGCAGGACATCCGCAACATGGGCGGCCTGTGGCGCAAGATTCCGTACACCTTCGCGGTGATGGCCGTGGGTACGATGGCGCTGACCGGCGTGCCTGGCTTCGCAGGCTTCTTCTCTAAGGATGCCATCATCGAGTCCGCCTATGCTTCGCATAACCCGATCGCGACTTATGCTTATCTGCTCACCGTCGCTGCGGCTGGTCTCACGTCCTTCTATTCGTGGCGCTTGATCTGGAAGACGTTCTTCGGTGAACCCCACGATCAAGAGCACTACGAGGCGGCGCACGAGAGTCCGATGTGGATGCTGATCCCGATCGGCGTCCTTGCGGTCGGATCGGTTTTCGCGGGCTTCCCCTTCAAGGAGCTGTTCGCGAGCCCTCATGGCGTCGAGGAATTCTTCCGCGAGTCCGTGAAGATGAACCCTCATATCCTCGAGGATATGGAGCACATGCCATTCCTGCTGGGGCAGCTGCCGTTCATCATGATGGTTCTGGGCTTCATCCTGTCTTACATCTTCTACATCGCGCGGCCATATCTGCCGGTCGAGCTCGCCGAGCAGCAGCCGATGCTGTACCAGTTCCTGCTCAACAAATGGTACTTCGACGAGCTGTATGACCTGATCTTCGTGCGACCCGCGAAGTGGATCGGCTACACGCTGTGGAAGAAGGGCGACGGCTTCGTCATCGACGGCTTCGGGCCGGACGGCGTCTCCGCCCGCGTGCTCGACGTCACCCGCAACGTCGTCAAGCTACAGACCGGCTACCTCTATCACTACGCTTTCGCGATGCTGATCGGGGCTGCCGGATTGATCACCTGGTTCATGTTCGGCTTTGGAGGCCAGTAAATGACCACCTGGCCGATCCTTTCCGTCACCACCTTCCTGCCGGCCGTCGGCGCGATCCTGGTCTATCTGCTCGCGAGGGGCGGCGACGAGGCCGCCAACCGCACCGCGCGCTGGATTGCGCTGTGGACCACGCTGATCACCTTTGCGATCTCGCTGATCCTGGTCGCGCGATTCGATCCGGCCTCGAGCGACTTCCAGTTCGTCGAGAAGGCGTCCTGGCTCGCCACCGGCATCACCTATCACATGGGTGTCGACGGCATCTCGCTGCCGCTGATCGTCCTCACCACCGCGATCATGCCGCTCTGCATCATCGCGAGCTGGAAGTCGGTGACGAGCCGCGTCAGCGAATACATGATGGCGTTCCTGATCCTGGAAACGCTGATGGTCGGCACCTTCTCGGCGCTCGATCTCATGCTGTTCTATCTGTTCTTCGAGGGCGGCCTGATCCCGATGTTCCTGATCATCGGCGTCTGGGGCGGCCCGCGCCGGGTCTATGCCTCGTTCAAGTTCTTCCTCTACACCTTCCTCGGCTCGGTCCTGATGTTGCTCGCCATCATGGCACTGTACTGGAACGCCGGCACCACGGACATTCCGACGCTAATGCACACCGCGGTGCCGCGCTCGTTGCAGACCTGGGCCTGGCTCGCCTTCTTCGCCTCGTTCGCGGTGAAGATGCCGATGTGGCCGGTGCACACCTGGCTGCCGGACGCGCACGTCGAGGCGCCGACCGCGGGCTCGGTGATCCTGGCGGCAATCCTGCTGAAGATGGGCGGCTACGGCTTCCTGCGTTTCTCGCTGCCGATGTTCCCGCTGGCCTCGCATGACTTCGCGCCGTTCGTGTTCACGCTGTCCGTCATCGCCATCATCTACACCTCGCTGGTGGCGCTGATGCAGGAGGACATGAAGAAGCTGATCGCGTACTCCTCGGTCGCGCATATGGGCTTCGTCACCATGGGCATCTTCGCGGTGACGACGCAGGGCGTCGCCGGCGGCATGTTCCAGATGATCTCGCACGGCATCGTCTCCGGCGCGCTGTTCCTCTGCGTCGGCGTGGTCTACGACCGCATGCACACCCGCGAGATCGCCGCCTATGGCGGCCTGGTCAACCGGATGCCGTTCTACGCGTTGACCTTCATGGTCTTCACCATGGCCAATGTCGGTCTGCCCGGCACGAGCGGATTCATCGGCGAGTTCATGACGCTGCTCGGCACCTTCAAGGTGTCGCTGCCGACGGTGTTCTTCGCCACCACGGGCGTGATCCTGTCGGCGTGCTACGCGCTGTGGCTCTACCGCAAGGTGGTGTTCGGCGCGCTGGTCAAGCCGTCGCTGATGTCGATGAAAGACCTCACGCTGCGCGAATGCGTGACGCTGGTCCCGCTGATCGTGCTGACCATCCTGTTCGGCGTCTATCCGAAGCCGGTGCTCGACATGTCGGCCGCCTCGGTGCAGCAGCTCGTCAACAATTACAACACCGCCGTGGGAGCCGTTAAGGCTGCTGCGCTGGTCGTCCATTAACATAGCGTTTTCAAGCGAAGTGGGACCCGGTTCGCATGAAGAAAACGCGCCAAACAAAAAGGCCAGAACCTCGATCGAAGTCGGGGTTCTCGATTAGGACCATGCCATGAGCTTTTCCAGTGCAGGTTATCAGTTGCAGCCGGTGCTGCCGGAGCTGGTGCTCGCGGTCGGTGCGATGGTGCTGTTGATGATCGGAGCCTTCCGCGGGCAGGGGACGACCCGGCTCGTCACCGCGCTCGCGGTCTGCCTGCTGATCCTGACCGGCGTGCTGGAGGCGTGGCTGCCGGCCGGCAAGCTCATCACCTTCGGCGGCAGCTTCATCGTCGACGACTTCGCCCGCTTCCTGAAGATCCTGGCCCTGATCGCCTCGGCCGCGACGTTGATCCTGGCGACCGAATTCCTGTCGCAGCCGTCGAACCGCAACTTCGAGTTCTCGATCCTGGTGCTGCTGTCGACGCTCGGCATGCTGGTGCTGATCTCGGCCGGCGATTTGATCGCGCTCTATCTCGGCCTCGAGCTGATGAGCCTTGCGCTTTACGTCGTCGCCGCCAGCCAGCGCGACAACGCCAAGTCCAGCGAAGCCGGCCTGAAATATTTCGTGCTCGGCGCGCTGTCGTCGGGCATGCTGCTCTATGGCGCCTCGCTGATCTACGGCTTCACCGGCACGGTCTCCTTCGCCGGTATCGCCGCGGCCGCGACCAAGGGCAGCCTCGGCATCGTGTTCGGCCTGGTGTTCCTGCTCGCCGGCCTCTGCTTCAAGGTCTCGGCGGTGCCGTTCCACATGTGGACGCCCGACGTCTACGAGGGCGCGCCGACGCCGGTGACGGCGTTCTTCGCCTCGGCGCCGAAGGTCGCAGCCCTCGCAGTGTTCACCCGGGCGACGCTGACCGCATTCCCCGGCATCGTCACCGAATGGCAGCAGATCCTGGTGTTCGTGGCGATCGCCTCGATGGCGCTGGGCTCGTTTGCGGCGATCGGCCAGAGCAACATCAAGCGGCTGATGGCCTATTCCTCGATCGGCCATATGGGCTTCGCCCTGGTTGGGCTCGCCGCCGGCACGGTCGAGGGCGCGCAGGGCGTACTGGTCTACATCGCGATCTATGTCGCGATGACGCTCGGCACCTTCTCGATCATCCTCGCCATGAAGCGCAACGGCCAGGCCGTGGAGCAGATTTCCGATTTCGCCGGCCTGTCCCGGACCAATCCGCTGCTCGCCTTCTTCTTCGCGATGCTGTTGTTCTCGCTCGCCGGCGTGCCGCCGCTCGCCGGCTTCTTCGGCAAATGGTACGTCTTCGTCGCCGCGATCAAGGCCAACCTGTTCACGCTTGCGGTGATCGGCGTGCTGACCAGCGTGGTGGGCGCGTTCTACTATCTGTCGATCGTCAAGGTGATGTATTTCGACCAGCCGCTCGGCAAGCTCGACCCGATGCGCTTCGAGCTGCGCACCGTGCTGGCGGTCGCCGGCATCTTCACCGTGTTCTACTGGGCCTATCCGGGACCGCTGGTCAGCGCGGCCTCGGCGGCAGCGAAATCCCTGTTCTGACGCACATGATTCCAAACCAGACAAGCTGGCTTTCGGGGCGGATCATGCGCATAACTCCCGCATGACCTTCACGCTCGGACCCCGAGCCATAGCGGCGGGCCACCAGCTCGCTGCGTTCGACCGGATCGGCTCGACCAACGCTGAGGCGCTTGCGCGCGCCCGCGATGGCGAGCGCGGTCCGATCTGGTTGGCGACCGTGGAACAGACCGCGGGGCGCGGCCGCCGGCAGCGCGCCTGGGTCGCGCCGCGCGGCAATCTCCCGTGCAGCATCCTCGAGGTCATGGACGTGCAGCCCGCGGTTGCGGCGACGCTCGGCTTTGCCGCCGGGCTTTCGCTCGAAGCTGCGCTGCAGAAGGTCTCGATCGAGGCGGCGCTGCGGCTCGGCCCGGGCAGCCCGAACTATCAGTTGAAATGGCCGAACGACGTGCTGGCCGACGGCAAGAAGCTCTCCGGCATTCTGCTGGAGGCCGAGACCGTCGGCGACCGGCTCGCCGTGGTGGTCGGTATCGGCACCAATGTCGTGGCCGCGCCTGAGGGCACGCCGACGCCGGCCGTCTCGCTCGCGGCGCTCGGCGTCCAGATCGGGGCGGAGGAGCTGTTTGCCGCGCTGTCGGACGCCTGGGTCGAGTTCCGCGGTATCTGGGACAATGGCCGCGGCTTTGCCGAGATCCGCCGGCTCTGGCTGGAGCGCGCCGCCGGCCTCGGCGAAAAGGTCGCGGTCCAGACCGGCTCAGCGCTGCTGGAAGGCACGTTCGACACCATCGACGATACCGGCTGCCTGATCGTGCGCACCGCCGACGGCCGCCGCATGCCGGTCACCGCCGGCGAGGTCTATTTCGGCAATGCAGCCTCTGCGAGGGCGGTTTGATGGCGCGGCCGGATGAATTGACCTTTGCACCGCTCGGCGGCGTCGGCGAGATCGGCATGAACCTGTCGATCTACGGCCTCGGCAACCGCCAGCAGCGCTCCTTCCTCGCGGTCGATCTCGGCGTCTCCTTCGGTGACGAGGAGCATCTGCCCGGCATCGACCTGATCATGCCGGATGTCCGCTTCCTGGAGAAGGAACGCAACAATTTGATGGGCCTGGTGCTGACCCACGCCCATGAGGACCATTTCGGCGCCATCATCGATCTCTGGCCGAAACTCGGCTGCAAGATCTACGCGACCCCGTTCAGCGCCGCGCTGTTCGAGGCCAAATGCGCCGCAGAGCGCAACCCGCCGCGAATTCCGGTCACCGTGATCCAGTCGGGCAGCCGGATCGACATCGGCCCGTTCAATGTCGAGTTCATCCCGGTCGCGCATTCGATTCCGGAATCGCATGCGCTGGCGATCAAGACCGACGTCGGCACGGTGCTGCACACCGGCGACTGGAAGATCGATCCGACCCCGATCATCGGGCTGCCGACCGACGAGCGGCGGCTGCGCCAGCTCGGTGACGAGGGCGTGCTGGCGCTGGTCGGCGATTCCACCAATGCGGTGCGTGACGGCCGTTCGCCCTCGGAGACCGAGGTTGCCGCCACCATCAAGAAACTGGTCGGCGCGGCCAAGGGCCGGGTCGCCGTCACCACCTTCGCCTCCAACGTGGCCCGCGTCAGGGCGGTGGCGGACGCTGCCAACGCCGTCGGTCGCGAGGTCGTCGTGGTCGGCCGCGCCATGGAGCGCGTCGTGCAGGTGGCGCGCGAGTGCGGCTATCTCGACGCCTCGCACAAGTTCCGCAGCCCCGAATATTACGGCCATTTCCCCGCTGACAAGGTGCTGGCGCTGTGCACCGGCAGCCAGGGCGAGCCGCGCGCGGCGCTGGCGCGGATCGCCAATGACGATCATCCGCAGGTGACGCTGAACAAGGGCGACACCGTGATCTTCTCCTCGCGCACCATTCCCGGCAACGAGAAGGCGGTCGGCAGCATCATCAACGGGCTGGTCGAGCAGGGCGTCGAGATCATCACCGACCGCGAGCATCTGGTGCATGTCTCCGGCCATCCGCGCCGCGACGAGCTGCGCGACATGATCTCCTGGGTGCGGCCGCAGCTTTTGATCCCGGTGCATGGCGAAGCGCTGCATCTCGCCGAGCACGCCAAGCTGGCGCGTGCCGCCGGCGTGCCGAAGGTCTTGACCTGCCGCAACGGCGACCTGGTCAAGCTCGGTCCCGGCGAGCCCGGCATCATCGGCGAGGTGCCGGCGGGCCGGCTCTACAAGGACGGAACCATCCTGGAGGATTCCAAGTCGCGCGCGGTGGTGGAGCGGCGGCGGATGGGCTTTGCCGGGTGTGCCTTCGTCGCCATCGCGATGACCGGGCAGGGCGAGCTGGTCGACGATCCCGAGGTTGAACTCGTCGGCATGCCGGAGAACAATGCAGCAGGCGAAGCACTCGACGACATCGTGTTCGACGTGGTGGTCTCGACTGTCGAAGGCCTGCCGAAGCCGCGCCGGCGCGATCCGGATGCGCTGGCGGAATCGGTGCGCCGCGCGGTGCGGTCCGCCCTGAACGAGCAATGGGGCAAGAAGCCGATCTGCCTCGTGCACGTGCTGACGGTCTGAGCGCGTATAAACGACAAGGGAGAGAGACATGCTGGGTCGGCTCAATCACGTCGCGATCGCGGTGAAGGACGCCAGGCAGGCCGCGAAGATCTACGGCGCCGCCTTCAATGCCGAGGTGTCCGACGCCGTGCCGCTGCCGGAGCACGGCGTCATCACTGTGTTCGTGACGCTGCCGAACACCAAGATCGAGTTCATCGAACCGCTCGGCGAGGCCTCGCCGATCGCGAAATTCGTCGAGCGCAATGCCGATGGCGGCATCCACCATGTCTGCTACGACGTGCCCGACATCATCGCGGCGCGCGACCGCATGGTCGCCGAGGGCGCACGGGTGCTCGGCGACGGCCAGCCGAAGATCGGCGCCCACGGCAAGCCGGTGCTGTTCTTCCACCCGAAGGACTTTTCCGGCGCGCTGGTTGAGATCGAACAGGCCTGAGCCGCCATGCCCTTCCAGATCTCGGCCTACCAGATCTCCACCGGGTTTGCGATCTACTTCGTGCTGTGGTGGCTCGTGCTGTTCCTGACGCTGCCCTTCGGCGTGCGCAGCCAGCATGAGGACGGCATCGGCGCCCCCGGCACCGACCCCGGCGCGCCGGTCCTGGCGCGGATGGGCCGCAAGCTGCTCTGGACCACGTTGCTCTCGGCGGTGTTCTTCGCGATCGGGATGTGGGCCTATTATGCCGGCTATCTCTCGGTCGACCGGTTGTCGCGCCTGATGGGAGTGCCCGAGTTTCACAATTGATGCCTGAAAGCGGGAGTGGGGATGAACCTCGCCCCGGACTATCTGGAGGAGACGACGATGAACCTGCAGGCGCAACCGGCCTCCGGGCAAAGTGCATATCGAATCCTGCGCGAGACCGACCTCAGGGATTATCTCGCCGCACAGCCCGCCATCGCCGCGCGACTCGGCGGTGCGCCCGCCGACTGGTCGATCAGCGAGGTCGGCGACGGCAATCTCAACCTCGTCTTCATCGTCAAGGGGATAAGCGGCGGGCTGGCGGTCAAGCAGGCGCTGCCCTATGTACGGCTGGTCGGCGAGAGCTGGCCGCTGCCGCTGTCGCGCGCCCATTACGAGCACATGGCGCTGGTCCATCAGGCGCATCTCGCGCCAAAGCTGGTGCCGGCGGTGCTGCATCATGACAGCCCGCTCGCGCTCACCGCGATGGAACTGCTCGAGCCGCACATCATCATGCGCAAGGGGCTAATCGCGGCGACGCACTATCCGCGCTTCGTCGAGGATATCTCGACCTTCCTGGCGCAAACCCTGTTCTTCTCCTCCGACCTCGCACGCACGGCCGCGGAGAAGAAGGAGGGGATCGCGGCCTTCGCCGGCAATCATGCACTCTGCAAGATCACCGAGGATCTGATCTTCACCGATCCCTATCGCATCGCCGAGCAGAACCGTTGGACCGCGCCCTGGCTCGACCAAACGGCGGCCGCCTTCCGCGACGACCTCGACCTCCATGTCGCGATCTCCAGGCTGAAGCTGAAATTCATGGCGAGCCCGGAGGCGCTGCTGCACGGCGATCTGCACACCGGCTCGATCATGGTCACCGCCACAGAGACCAAGGTGATCGATCCCGAGTTCGCCTTTTACGGCCCGATGGGGTTCGATATCGGCGCCGTCATCGGCAATCTCTTGATGGCCTATCTGGCCTCGGCCGGGCACGAGGGCACGGCGGGCGAGCGGGCGTCGTTCGAGGCTTGGCTGCTGGAAATCACCGAGGGCGTCTGGATCGAGTTCTCGCGAAAATTCCTGGCACTCTGGCGCAGCGAAGCCAAGGGCGACGGCTATCCGGCCTCGCTATTCCCAGGCGAAGCCGGCGCCGCGCGGCTGGAGGCGGAGCGGCAGGCCTACATGGCTCGGCTGTTCCAGGACACCGTCGGCTTTGCGGCCGCAAAGACCATCCGCCGCATCCTCGGTCTCGCCCACAACATCGATTTCGAATGGATCGCCGACGAGAAGCAGCGCGCGATCTGCGAGGCGAGGAGCCTCAAGCTCGCGCGCGACATGATGCTGGAAACGCCGTCGTTCGCAACCATCGGAGCGGTGACAAAGGCAGCACGCGAGGTACGTAACTGGCAGCCTGAATTTGCCGGGTAGCGCTGCGCTTCAACTGTCGAAGGGGGCGGCGTAAATGATATCGCAGACGTTCGGAATCTCGAGACCATGCACGAGGCGCCGGCCAATGTCGGCCAGCCCGGTCCCGATTGCAGTATGCGGCTTCTTCCTGGCGACTTCAGCCAAGGCTTCCGTGAACGCTGCCTTCATTCCAATCCTCGGGTAGAGCGCAAGGGTATCGTCGATCAGGGACGGAGTGATCTCCTCTATCCGAAGTCCCATGACGTCGACGTGAGCGCCGAAATGGACAAGCGCGACCTCCGGCTGCCTGCGATCGGCGATGTCAACGACCGAGTGAAGCGCGATTGCATCCCAAACGAGCTCGGTTTTCGACTTTGGATAATCGTTCTCGCGCAAGAAACGGCTGGCCGCATCGGCGCCGTCGACCTCGAACCGCTTGTCGGCGATGTGCAAAGGCGAAAGGCCGAGGTCATGGAGCATCGAGGCGATGTAGACGAGCTCGCGATCATATTTCATCTCCCGCTTCCTGCCGAGGAACTCGGCAAACCACCACGTCCGGTGCACGTGGTTGAGCAGCGCCTTGGAATGGGCCTGCTCCGCGAGCGTCGCGGCCTTGCGCGCGAGATCCGAGTCTGGAGCGACAACGCCCCCGATGCTGACAGCCGCCTTCATGTGTTCTCCTTGGAATTCACTCTTGGGGTCTTCGGACCCGTGATCAAAGCCCTGGCGGCGGGGTGATGTAGCCGGGCACCTCAGCCGCCAGCGTGCCTTTCAGCACCGCCGTTCCCTTGTCGGCCATGATCTCGCTCTTGCCGGCCGCGAGAGCATCATAGGTCTGTCGCACCACGTCCTCCGGGCTGGCTTTCGCCACGTCGATGCCGTTGGTCAGGTCGGTATCCATGAAGCCGACATGCAGGCCGAGGACCTGCACGCCTCGCTCCCGCAGGTGAAAGCGAAGCTGGTTGGTGAAGCTCCATGCCGCCGTCTTTGACGCCGCATAGGGGGTCAGATAGGGCCGCGGAAGCCACACGATATCGGAAAGCACGTTGATGATGGCGGCATGCGGCTTGGCCAGCAAGGTCCGCTCGAAGGCCTGCGTGACGCGCACGACGCCATAGTAGTTCGTCTCGAACATCCGGATCGACTGCGCTTCGACATCCGGCGCCAGTGGCCCGTCGATCAGCGCGGCGATTCCGGCGTTGTTGATCAGCAGGGTCGTATCCGCGGCCAGTTCGGCGGCTGCGGCGATCGAGGCCTTGTCCGTGACATCGATCCTGATCGGGGTAATGCCGGGCTCCTGAAAGCCGCCCGTGTTGCGCACGCCGGCGTAGACCTTCTTTGCCCCACGGAGTCTTGCCTCCCGAGCAAAAGCCAGGCCCAAGCCGCGGTTGGCGCCAGTGATGAAGACAGTTGCGTTCGTTACGTCCATGGCAGACCTCGTTTCCAGCGCCGCATGGCCGTCTCTGGCCATTCCCGCAGCCGTGCGGGTGTGCTCAGTCCAGACCTCCGAAACAGCGGGAGCATGGCCTGGGATCTCAGCTCGATGTGAGCAGGAGTTGCGCGACCTCGGCCGGTCTGTCGATCATCAGCCAATGGCCGGCCTGGACCGACTTTACGCCGCCTTGGGGATAGGTCGCGGCGATCGCTGCCGCCGTGGCGGACGTCAAATAAGGGTCCTGGACGCCCCAGATCAGGTTGACCTTCTTGCCGAACCGACGGACGTCGGGGAGCCGTGACGTATTGTAGGCCACGCTGTCGCGGACCTGTGCGGTCATTTGCGCAAAGGCGGGACCGGCCCCGCCTGAGAAGTTGCCGTTGACGATCGGTCGCACGATGCCGTCGAAGCGCTCTCTCAAGTCCGCGGGCATGTTGACCTGAAAATGCTTGTCCTGGAACGTGATCAGCCAAGCC
Source organism: Bradyrhizobium genosp. L (assembly GCF_015624485.1). Taxonomy (NCBI): domain Bacteria; kingdom Pseudomonadati; phylum Pseudomonadota; class Alphaproteobacteria; order Hyphomicrobiales; family Nitrobacteraceae; genus Bradyrhizobium; species Bradyrhizobium genosp. L. The sequence continues at coordinate 4,219,373 of NZ_CP061378.1, read as the reverse complement.
ATCTTGTCGGGATCGCTCAGAAACGCGTGGGCAAGCTCCTTGAGCCAGGGGTCGCCGAATACTTCGATGATTTCAGGCAGTCGCCACGTCGGAGAGTCCGAATAGTAGCAATTCATCAGGCAAAGCCAGGCCACCCGGTCGGGATTGTCGAGGGCGTAGTTGGCAGCGCATGGTCCACCGGAGTCGTGACCGACTGGTACGAACTTGTCGATCTTGAGCGTATCGACGACGGCGGCCAGGTCCCCAACCTGCTGCTTGAACGTGTATCGATAGCCTTCGACCGCGACCTTCTCCGACCGACCGAATCCAAGGAAATCGAACACCGCGACGCGCCTGCCGGCGCGCGTCAGATAGGGGACGAGGTAATCGTAGATGTGAAGGTTGTCCGGGAATCCGTGCATCATGACGAACGCGGGATCCTGGCCGGGATACTCACGCGCATAAACCATGCCGTCGCCGCTGGATATGCGATGCTCGGTATATGGCACGTCCGAAGCCATCGGCGGCTCGATGCTCGGCTTGTCCGGTGTTGCACGGGAAGGGCTCGCCAAAGCCAGCGCCAGGCCTCCCGCGCTCGCAAGCAGCAAGTCGCGGCGGGATGCAGGAGTCCCTTCAGTGAACGAGGCCATCTCGCCATCCCTTTCAAAGGTTGACCCGGTCTGACCGCCGACACCGGATTCGCAGGAGGCCCACACCAGATGATTGACACCGCCTACAAATCTTCGGCGGAGGCAGTCGGAACCAACACGTCCGCCACCTGGGGCAATATCGGCCGCTGGCCGGTCACCGTCTTGTACGAGGCCGAGCGTTTTGGATATTTCGATGCTGGAATTTTCGAGCTACCCGGCCAAGGCCGAAGCCGCGCGCCTTCTATAGACGCCCGGAGGCACTCCGACGCGGCGGTTGCACGTTTTCGTAAGGTGGCTCTGGTCGACGAAGCCGCACCGTGCTGCGATATCCGTCAGAGACAACGTGTCGTCCGACAGGAGGGACAGCGCCATTTCGATCCGCTGCTCCATGAGCCATTTGTGCGGCGAGCAGCCGGTCGATTTCTTGAAAGCCTTCGAAAAATGCCCCACTGACAATCCGCATAAATCCGCAACTTCCTGCAGAGAGAGGGTTCGACCGATCGCCGAATGCATCAGGTCCTTCGCGCGGCGTTCCTGCCAGGGAGCCAATCCGCCGCGTCGTGCCTCGAGATCGTCAGCTCCGAAATATTGGAGCGCGACGTGTTTGCAGAGGCCATCGACGATATGATCGACAAAGAACTGAGTGAAGTCCTTCTCCGCGTCGATGACCTGTAGCGTTGCAAGGCCGAATGACGCGATCGTCGGATCGGTAAGGCTGGAATTTTCATCGACCTTCAATTGCGCGACCGAACGAGAGCGGCGGCTTGGCAGGTAATCGTGGATTGTCATCGTTGGAATCTCAAAATTGATGACATCGACCGCGTGGCTCATCTTCCAGGAGAAGGGCTCGCAAACGTGCCTGATCGCACTTTCCATCGAGCCCCGCGGAGGCAAGTCAATGCGTCGCCGTCCCCGGACCAACGTGTTTGCCGGATGTGCCTTCAGAAACAGCCTGACCATGTAGGTGTCTTCGGCGCAAAAGCCGAGGAAAACGTCAGGCTTCGGTTCCAGACAGGTCGTGCGGAAACATCGGGCAATCAATCCGCCCGTTCGAACGGATTGCACGCTCGGGCCGTTGATAAAATTGATCTCCGGCACCGACCGGATCTTCGGGTTGGGAAACCCAGTCTCAGAACCAGAAACCATCGCACCTAGCGCCCGCGTCCTCATTTCCCGTACCCTCCATTGGAGTCCGGAAGTTCCGAGGCGCGGAGAATAGCTGAAGACGACCTGCGAGGCGAACGTCAAATCCAACCGCGCTCGTTTGTTTGAAGACGTACAATGTGTTGCAAGGTGGTCCCGGCTTTCGCCGGGACGACATCGTGCCGGCTTGCACGCATTCGATCCGAATGCCGTCCCTAGTCCGCCGCTTGCTCCCGTAGCCGCTGCGCATACACGTTGATGATCAGCGCGGCGAGCAGGATCAGGCCGCGGATCAGGATCTTGAGGAAGCTGTCGATGTTGACATGGTCGAGGCCGTTGTTGAGCACGCCGAGCACGAACAGGCCGACGATGGTGTTGCCGATGCCGCCGCGGCCGCCGAACAGGCTGGTGCCGCCGACCACCACTGCCGCGATGGAGTCGAGCAGATAGGTATCGAACTCGTTCTGCTGCGCGCTGCCGAAATGCGCGACGCCGAGCATGCCGCCGATGCCGCAGCAGACTGCCGAGATCACCATCACGCTGCCGAGGATCAGCTTGACGTTGAGGCCGGAGAATTCGGCGGCCTCGCGGTTGCCGCCGACCATGTAGACGTAGCGGCCGAACCGCGTGTAGGTCAGCACCAGATGGCCGCCGAGCAGCATCACGGCGGCGACGATCACGATCCAGGGGATGCCCCCGATCGAGCCCGAGCCGAGCGTCGTGATCAGGTCCGGCACCTTGTAGGCGATCTGGCCGCGCACCAGCAGCGCCGAGACGCCGGCCGCGATCTGCATCATGGCCAGCGTCATGATGAAGGAGGGGATGCCGATCATGGTCAGCCCGAGCGCGTTGACCAGGCCGAGCAGCGCGCACAGCGCCAGCGCCAGCAGGATCGCGGCCCAGCCGGGCATCGGGACGTTGGCGATGTTGACGTAGGATTCCTGCATCGTGAAATAGGCGACCGCGATCCCGGTGACGTTGGCGATGCTGGCGACCGACAGATCGATCTCCGCGCACAGGATGACGAAGGTGAGGCCGACGGCGATGATGCCGGTGACCGATACCTGGGTCAGGATGTTGCCGACATTGTCGATGGTCGCGAACGACGGGCTCGCGATCGCGAAGAAGGCGCTGAGGAAGATCAGGGTGAGGAACGGCGCGATGTTGCGCATCTGCGAGCGCAGGAAGGTCGCCAGCCCGCGCGGCCGTTTCTGATCCGCCGGCCTCGTCGCGCCGTCACTGCTTGCCATCTTGCCACTCCATCACGCCGCCTGCAGCAGCCTGTCTTTACTCACCGCTTCGCCGGCGAATTCACGCACCACCGCGCCGCGCTTCAGCACCAGGATGCGGTCGGCCAGCGACAGCACCGTCTCCGGCTCGGTCGACAGCACGATGATCGCCAGTCCCTTGGCGCGGAGATCGCGGACGATGTTGATCACGTCGTTCTTGGCCCCGACATCCATGCCGCGGGTCGGCTCGCACAGCACCAGCAGGCGCGGCGGGTAGGTCAGCCATTTCGCCAGCGCCACCTTCTGCTGGTTGCCGCCGGAGAGCATGCCGAGGTCGAGGCCGACCACCGGCGGCCGGATCTGCAACTGCTCGACCTGGCGCTGGGCGATCGCGCGCTCGGTCATCGGCTTGAGCAGCAAAGCGGAGATGCGGTCGAGGATGCTGATCGAGACGTTCTTGTAGACCGGCTCCTGGTGAAACAGCATCGCGCGCCGGCTCTCCGGCACCAGCGCGACGCCGGCGCGCCGTGCATCGGCAGTGCTGCGGAACCTGCGGGCCGCGCCGTCGACCGCGAGCGTGCCGCCGTCGGGCTTGAGCTTGCCGAACAGGATGCGCGACAGCTCGAGCTGTCCGCAGCCCATGAAGCCGTAGACGCCGAGCACCTCGCCGGAGCGCGCCTCGAACGAGACATCCTGCAGGCTGCGGCCGAGCGAGAGCTGGTCGACCTTCAGCACCACCGCGCCGGCGTTCGGCGCAGGCAGCATCAGATCGTCGGTATAGCTGTGCTCGAGCGCCTCGCCGCCGCGGCCGATCATGGCCTCGATCAGCGCGCCCTTGCTGGTGTCGGCGGAAGCGGTCTCGGCGACCTTGCGGCCGTTGCGGAACACCGTCACGAGATCGGAGACGCGCAGGATATCTTCGATGAAATGCGAGATGAAGACGATGCTGGTGCCTTCGCCACGCAGCTTCCTGAGCGTGGCGAAGAGACGTTCGACCTCGGGCGGCGACAGCGCCGAGGTCGGCTCGTCCAGGATGATGATGCGCGCGCCGGAGAACAACACGCGGGCGATCTCGATCAGCTGCTGCAGCCCGATCGGCAGGTCGCCGAGCCTGCTCATCGGATCGACGTCGATGCCGAAGCGAGCGAGCTGCTCGCCGGCCTCGCGCGCCATCCGCCGCCATTGCACCACGCCAAGCTTGTTGGTCGGCTGGTTGCCGAGGAAGACGTTCTCGGCGACGGTGAGATCGGGGGCGACGCTGAGCTCCTGATGCACCATGCCGATGCCGGCGGCATGCGCGTCGCGGGTGGAGCGGAAGCGGGTCTCCTTGCCGTCCAGCATGAAGCGGCCGGAGAATTCCGGATGCACGCCGGCGATGATCTTCATCAGCGTGCTCTTGCCGGCGCCGTTCTCGCCGACGAGACCGTGGATCTCGCCGGCGCGCAGCGCGAAGTCGACCCCACGAAGGGCTTCGACACCGCCGAAGGCCTTCGTGATCTGGTTCAACTCGAGGATCGGGGAGCGTCCCTCAGACATGCGGGCCGCTCAAATCAGGAAGTGATCCTCCATCCATTGCATGCCCGGGGCATTGGCCTTGGTCACGACGGGACCGTCGGTCACGACGTTCTTCGGGATGCCGCCCTGGCCGGTCTTTTCGCCGTTCACGACCGCCGCGACCCCCGCGACGATCGCACCGCCATGGATACGGCAGGAGGGATTGCGGACGGTCGCGAACATGCGGCCCTCGCTGACCGCCTGGATCGCCGGCGGCATGGCGTCGACGCCGCCGATCAGGATGTTGGTGCGGTTGTGCGCCTTCATGATGTTGGCGGCGGCCAGCGCCATGTCGTCATTGTGGAAGAACGCCGCGTCGATCTGCGGATACTTGGTCAGGTAGGTTTCCCAGAGCCGGGCGGTCTTCGACACGTCCCAGTCGCCGGGCTGGGTGTCCAGCACCTCGATGTTCGGGAACTGCTTGACGACGGAGTTGAAGCCCTTGGCGCGGCCCTGCGCGCCGGTGTGGCCGAGCGCGCCCTGGGTCATGATCATCTTGCCCTTGCCGCCGATGGCGTTGCACAGCGCCTGCGTCACCGAGGCGCCCATGAACTCGTTGTCGGGGGCGAGGAAGGAGTGGACGTTGATCTGATCGAGCGGCGCAATCAGCGTGTCCATGTCGATGACCGGCGTGCCGGCGTCGATCATCTTCTGCACCGGCTGGGTGAGGGTGCCGATGCCGAAGGCCTGGATCGCGACGAAGTCCCATTTCTGCGAGGCCATGTTGTCGATCGCGGCGCGCTGCTTGACGGCATCGAGCTGGCCGTCGAACCAGGTCACCTCGACATTGAACAGCTTGCCCCAGAACTCGGCGGCCTGCTTGCCCTGGGCACACCAGGTGGCCTGCAATCCGGCGTTGGAGAAGGCGGCTTTCAGCGGCTTCTCGGAGCGGCCCATCTCGGCCGCGAGCGCGGAGGTCATCCCCATTCCGAACAGGCCTGCGGCGGCTCCTCCGGCTGCCGCGATCTGCAAAAGGTCGCGCCTTGTCGTCGACGACTTGTCCATCCCTGGCATCGTTGTTGGCTCCCTCATGTTTTTTCTCGTCGGCGTCAGTTGCACGCGCCGCGGATCAAGCGAGTGTGTCACAATCGGAACGGCGACGCTACGGTGTCTCGCCGACCAGATGTTGCTGCTGCAGCACGATGGCTTCGACATCGCGCAACAGCTTGTGCCATGCAGCATCGATCTCGTCGGACCATTGCTCCGCGAGAAGCTCGCGCAGCGTATCGGCGATCACGGCGAAGAACGCGATGAACAGCTCGCGCGGCGTGCCAGCGCATGATCCGCAGAAGTGTATGCGGTTCGGCGATAAGATCATGCGCCGATTAAAGATTAGCGCGCGATCGGACGCAAAACCGGCTTCCACTTTTGCTGATCACGCGGCGTCATGCGACGACACCTCGCATTCGATCAGGCGAAAATGTCCGCGCCGTTCGCCTGCGAAATCGAGGATGGCTTCGATGGTCAGCGAGAGCATCGAACCCTTCACAGGTTCGCTGCCTTCGCTGCGAAACATCGCGCGCGTCTCGGGGTATTCGCGATGCAGGCGTTGATAGACGAGCGGCGTCAGATCATCGCAAACCGCGGCGGCAAGCTCAAAGCTCTGTTCGATCGGATTGGATGATGATGTCATTGGCGATCGCGATCATCACACAAAAAAAGAGCAGGGCTCCAAGCCCTGCTCCAAAAATTGTGTCGACCCTATTTGCCCCAAAAATGCGATTTGATCTTGATTGATGGGGTGACGCTGCTTGTGCGCGCCGGGCTCCTCCCGAGACTTGGACCACCAGGACACACCTCACGGCTGGCCTGAGCCCGAATTGGTAGACCATCTTTCTGGGCTTGTCACCATTTTCGGCAACGATTGTTCAAATTTCGAGCAGTTTGCGAAATGATTGGGATGATGCCACCGCCAGTTGCAGGTGCGGTCCCGAAATCGCGCTGTGGGGTAAGGGGATACGGCGGATGCGAACGTCCGTGGCGCAACCGCCACGACGGGGCAATTCCTGCCGTTGGAATAGACAGAAGCCGAACGGTGTCTCGACTTCCAAGGTCTGTGGTGATTAGTTCCTCTGCGGATGGGTTTTGCGATGCGCCGGCGGCTGAAGAATTTCCTGCCAATCGTCCTGGTTGCCCTGTTGGTGCAGATTTTCGCACCGATCGGTGCCTGCTGGGCGATGAGCCTCGCTTTGTCCGATCCGCTGGCCGTAGCCAGCATCTGCCACGGCGCAAACCCCGGAAGTGGACAAGACGACCAGACCGGGCACCAGGCCCACGATGGCTGCTGCGCCGCCTGCAGCGTGTTGCAGACCGGTGCGCCGCTCGACGCCCCGCAAGCCTTAGCAGCCGCCGTCGAACGCGTCCCGGGCGCGATCGTCTGGCACGGCTTCGCTTCACGCCTCGACCGGTCGCATGCCGGCTCCCACGCGCAGGCCCGCGGCCCGCCATCCTTGTCCTGACGACGTCTCTCGCGGCCGGAGCGCGCCTTGCGCATCGGCCAGTGCCCTTGAGCAAGCCGGCCGAACAGCCGGTGTCAGGATTCACCCATGTTCCGTTATCATGCCGTCGGTGGCATGAGCGTTGTTGCCATCCAGGCTGCGCTGCTGGCGTCCGCCGAGATCGCCCATGCCCAGGGTGGCGAGCAGAAACTGCCGCCGGTCACCGTCGAAGCGCCGCCGCCGAAGCCGGCCGCCCACAAGCCTGCCAAACCGATGGCCGTGGCCCGGCATCGGACCGCGCCGGTCGCGGCGCCCCGGCAGAACCGGCCGGTCGTCGTCGTCACCACGGAGCGGGCGGGCACCAATGCCGCGCTTGGGACGCCGCCCGCGGTGGCCCGGTTCCAGCTGCCGCAACGGTCCTACAGCGTCACCTCGAAGCAGATCGACGAGACCATCAACCTCAAGGACCCCGAGGACGCCGTCAAATACATGCCGAGCCTGTTCGTGCGGAAGCGCAACGACGGCGACAACATGGCGGTGCTGGCGACCCGCAGCTGGGGCGTCAATTCCAGTGCGCGAACGCTGATCTATTACGACGACCTGCTGGTCTCGGCGCTGATCGGCAACAACAACACCTCGGCGTCGCCGAAATGGAACCTGATCTCGCCGGAGGCGATCGGCCGGATCGACTTCCTCAACGGCCCGTTCGCAGCCGCCTATCCCGGCAACTCGATCGGCGGCGTGCTGCTGATCTCCTCGAAAATGCCGGACAAGCCGTTCGCAGTGGCCAAGGAGACGGTCTCGGTGATGCCGTGGAGCCAGTACGGTACCAAGGACGTCTATCCGACCAGCCAGGCCAGCGCCGCGGCGGGCAATCGCGATGGCAAGCTATCGTGGCTGGTCACCGCCAACCATCTCGACAGCTATCAGCAGCCGCTGACGTACACGACGAACGGCAGCATCCCCGCGGGCACCACTGGCGCGTTCGCAGCTAAGAACAAGGTCGGGCAGGAGGCCGACGTCGTCGGCACCGGCATCCTCGCGCATTCGCAGCAGACCTCTGCCAATCTCCGTCTCGCTTACGACGTGTCGCCGCCGGTGCAGGCGACCTATTCGCTCGGCGTCTGGAACAACCATCAGGTCTCCGATCCGCAGACCTATCTGCGCTCGACGGCCACCGGCGCGCCGACCTTCGCCGGCATCTCGGGCTTCGCCACCGGCAAGTACATCTGGGACCAGACCCATCTCAGCAACGCGGTCTCGCTGAAGAGCGACACCAAGGGCGTCTACGATTTCGACATCTCGGCCTCGAGCTACAACTACCTTCAGGACACCCAACTCAATCCGTTCACGGTCGCGGCCTCCGGGATCGGCTATTCGCCGAACGGCAAGATCACTCGGATGGACGGCACCAACTGGCAGAACGCCGACGCCAAGGGCATCTGGCGGCCGTTCGGCTTCGACGGCCCGCAGGAGATCAGTTTTGGTCTCCACGGCGATCGCTACGAGCTGCAAAATCCGGTCTATGCATCCTCGGTCTGGAATGCGACGTCATCGACCGGTACGGGCGCGTTGTATTCGACCGGTGTCGGCGAGACGCGCACCGGCGCGCTATGGCTGCAGGATGCCTGGAAGCTCACGCCGAATCTCAAGCTGACGCTGGGCGGTCGCCTGGAGAGCTGGCAGGCGCTCGACGGTTACAATCTCAACACCACGACCACGAGCGCGGGGGTCATCACCTCGACCGCCGCGGTCAACCAGCCCAGTCTCAACGCGACGAACTTCTCGCCGAAGGTATCGGTGTCGTTCGATCCGAACAAGGACTGGAACATCACGGCGAACTTCGGCGAGGCCTATCGCTATCCGACCGTGACCGAGCTCTATCAGAACGTCACGGTCGGCGGCGTCGCCACCTTCGCCAACCCATTCCTCAAGCCGGAGCAGGATTTTACCGGCGAGTTGAACATCGAGCGCAAATGGACCGACGGCCGCGTTCGCCTGACGCTGTTCTCGGAGCGAACCAACGATGCGATCATCTCGCAGACCAATTCTGTGACCAATCCGGTCACCGGCGCGCAAACACCGACCACGGTCGTCAGCAATGTCGATGCGATCCAGATGCAGGGAGTTGAGTTGTCGGCCGAGAAGGACAATGTGCTCGTCACCGGTCTGCAACTGTTCGGCAGCGTCACTTACGTCGATTCGAAAATCCTGGCCGATGCGAGCTGGACCGGACGCGATCCGCTGACAAATGTGCCGACCACCGTGGTCGGCAAGCGCGTGCCCTACGTGCCGGACTGGCGCGCCAAGCTTGGCATGACCTATCGGCCGAACGAGAGCTGGGCGTACACGGTCGCGGCGCGTTACAGCGGCAAGCAATATTCGACGCTGGACAACACCGATCGCATTTCCCACGTCTATGGCGCGTTCGACAATTTCTTCGTCGTCGACATGAAGGTCCACTACAACGCGACCAAGAATTTCGCGTTCGATTTCGGCATCGATAACCTCTTCAACGAGCAATACTTCCTGTTCCACCCGTTCCCGGGCCGAACCTTCGTTCTGGCCGGGAAATACACCTTCTGAATGGCGGGCGTCCGCACCAACAAAAGGAGCATCAATCATGAAAAACACACTGGCCGGACTTGCTGCGATCGTTGCCCTCATGCTGGCCGCGCCTGCAGTGGCGCAAGAGGTCAAGGCCGGCGACCTCGTGATCACGCAGGCCTGGACCCGCGCCACGCCGAACGGCGCCAAGATCGGCGGCGGCTACCTGACGATCGAGAACAAGGGGACGGCGCCGGATCGGCTGGTCGGCGGCTCGGCCGATGCTGCCGGCAAAGTCGAGGTCCACGAGATGTCGATGGACAACGGCGTGATGAAGATGCGCGCGCTCGACAAGGGCCTCACCATCGAGCCCGGCAAGACCGTGAAGCTCGCACCCGGCGGCTACCACCTGATGATGTTCGACCTGAAGAACCCGCTGAAGCAGGGCGACAAGGTGCCGGTCACGCTGGAGTTCGAGAAGGCCGGCAAGGTCGCGGTCTCGCTCGACGTGCAGGCGGTCGGCGCGCAGGCTCCCGGCGGGGACGACCATTCCGGCCACATGATGATGAAGAAGATGTGAGGCCGACGATGAAACGCATGCTCCTCGCTGGCGCCATCGCAGTCGTCGCGACGTCGCCGGCTATCGCCCACGTCACCCTGGAAGGAAAGCAGGCGACCATTGGCGCGTCCTACAAGGCCGTATTCGCGGTGCCGCATGGCTGTGCCGGCTCGGCGACCATCAAGCTTCGCGTGCAGATCCCGGACGGCGTGATCGCGGTGAAGCCGATGCCGAAGGCGGGCTGGAACGTCGAGTCCATCACCGGCAAATATGCCACCGAGTATGAGTATCACGGCCGCAAGTTCTCCGAGGGAGTCAAGGAGGTGGCCTGGAGCGGCGGCAAGCTCATCGACCAGAACTACGACGAGTTCGTGATGCATACCTTCCTCACCGACGCGCTGAAGCCGAACACCACGCTGTATTTCCCGGTCGTCCAGGAATGCGAGCAGGGCGTCAGCCGCTGGATCGAGATTCCAGCCGACGGAGAGGGCGGTCACGACCATGGCAGCAAGTGGCCCGCGCCGGGCGTCAAGCTGCTGCCGAAGTCGTAAGACCGTGCGGCTGGTCGCAAGATCTGTCGTTGCAAGTCTCGCCGCGTTGCTCGTGGCGCTGTGCCTTGCGACCGCAGCGCATGCGCATGCGGTGCTGATCGGCGCCGAGCCGGCCGACGGCAGCGTGTTGAAGCAGGCGCCGAAAACGTTGGTGCTCCGCTTCAACGAGGCGGTGGCGCCGACCGCGGTCAGCCTGCTCGACGCCAAAGGCAAGCCGCGCGACGTTGCGGTCAAGGCCATCGATCAGTCGGTGCTGGTGACGCTGCCGGCCGATCTGCCTGAGGGGACGCAGGTGGTCAGCTATCGCATCGTGTCGCAGGATGGCCACCCCGTCGCGGGCTCGCTGCTGTTCTCGATCGGCGTCGTCACCGGCTCGGCGGTGCCGGCCGGCGATGACACGGTCGACATACTGGTCTGGCTGGCGCGGATCTGTGTCTATCTCGGGCTGTTTGCCGGCGTCGGCGGCGTGTTCTTCGCGGCCTGGATCTCGCACGGGCCGGCAGGGGAGCGGCTGATCATGTGGTCGCTCCTGATCGGCATGATCGGCGCGATCGCCTCGCTCGGCCTGCAGGGCATCGAGTTGTTGAACCTGCCGCCGTCGGGCGTCCTGACATGGGCTGCGTGGGCCAGCGCGATGGGCACCAGCCTGTTTCCGGCCTTGTTGCTCGCGATCGCAGCGATGCTGATCGCGGCGATTGCCTGGCGCAGCCCGTCGGTCGGCGCGTCCTGGCGACGCACTGCGCTCGCGATGGTCTGTGTCGGGCTGTCATTTGCAATCAGCGGCCATGCCGCAACCGCCGAGCCGCAATGGCTGACCCAGCCCGCGCTGTTCATCCATGGCGTTGGCCTGGCTTACTGGATCGGCGCGCTCGCGCCGCTGGCCGTCCTGGCCTGGCAGCGCAAGGATTCGCTCTCGCGTGTGCTCCGGAGATTCTCGACACTAGCGGTGCCGGTCGTCGCGTTGATCGTGCTGTCCGGCCTGGCGCTTGCCGTCGTTCAGCTCGAAAGCCTTCACGCGCTGATCGATACCAGCTACGGCAACATCCTGGTGGCCAAACTCGTGCTGGTGTCGCTGCTGTTGGGGCTGGCTGCGCTCAATCGATGGGTGTTCACGCCAGCGGTCGCGCGCGAATTGCACCGGACGCGACCGCTGCAGCGCTCGATCGCGCTTGAATTCGTGCTCATGATCGCCATCCTCGGCCTCGTTGCGCTCTGGCGTTTCACGCCGCCGCCGCGCGCGCTGGCGATGTCGTCGGACGTTCCGCTCGCCGTCCACATCCACACCGATGCTGCGATGTTCCAGGTGCTGATCGGGCCCGGCAAGGTCGGCCAGAACGATTTCACGCTGCAATTGATGAACGGCGATGCCAGCCCGTTCGCCGCCAAGGAGGCGACATTGACGTTGACCCTGCCGGATCGCGGCATCGAGCCGATGGAACGCAGCGCCACGCTCGGTCCCGACGGCTATTGGCACCTGCACAAGGTGCCGCTGCCGTTCCCCGGCCGCTGGCACATGCAGATCGATGCCCTGGTGACCGATTTCAAGAAAGTGACATTGGAGGACGATTTCGAGATCAGATGAGCCGACGCCTCTGTGATGTCGGGCGCAATGCGCCGGGATGGCTGAAATTCGCCTGATTTGACGGGTTTTTCAGTCGTGCTGGCCTTGTATTTTCGCACCCGATCCGGTTTCACTGCAGCGCTTCCCAGGCTCCCACTGATTCTCCGAGTAAGCCCATGCGATTGTCGCGGTTTTTCCTGCCCATCCTGAAAGAGAACCCGAAAGAGGCGGAGATCGTCTCGCATCGGCTGATGCTGCGCGCGGGCATGATGCGGCAGGAGGCGGCCGGCATCTATGCCTGGCTGCCGCTCGGCTTCCGGGTGCTGAAGAAGATCGAGCAGATCGTCCGCGAGGAGCAGGACCGCGCCGGCGCGCTCGAGCTTCTGATGCCGACCTTGCAGCTCGCCGATCTCTGGCGCGAGAGCGGCCGCTACGATGCCTATGGTCCCGAGATGCTGCGGATCGCCGACCGTCACAAGCGTGAGCTGCTGTACGGGCCGACCAACGAGGAGATGATCACCGAGATCTTCCGGGCCTACGTCAAGTCGTACAAGAACCTGCCGCTCAATCTCTACCACATCCAGTGGAAATTCCGCGACGAGCAGCGTCCGCGTTTCGGCGTGATGCGCGGCCGCGAATTCCTGATGAAGGACGCCTATTCGTTCGATCTCGACGAGGCCGCCGCGCGGCGCTCCTACAACAAGATGTTCGTCGCTTACCTGCGCACCTTCGCGCGGATGGGATTGAAGGCGATCCCGATGCGCGCCGAGACCGGCCCGATCGGCGGCGATCTCAGCCATGAATTCATCGTGCTGGCGGAGACCGGCGAGTCCGGCGTCTACATCAACCGCGATGTGCTCGATCTGCCGGTGCCGGGCGAGGACGTCGACTATGACGGCGACCTGACCCCGATCATCAAGCAATGGACCTCGGTCTATGCAGCGACCGAAGACGTCCACGATGGCGCGCGCTTCGAGCAGGAGGTGCCCGAGGCCAAGCGGCTCAACACCCGCGGCATCGAGGTCGGCCAGATCTTCTATTTCGGCACCAAATATTCCGACACCATGAAGGCGCTGGTGGCGGGCCCCGACGGCGTCGACGTGCCGATCCATGGCGGCTCCTACGGCGTCGGCGTATCGCGCCTGGTCGGCGCGATCATCGAGGCCTGTCACGACGACGCCGGCATCAAATGGCCGGAGGCGGTGGCGCCGTTCCGCGTCGCGATCCTCAATCTCAAGCAGGGCGATGCCGCGGTCGATGCGGCCTGCGAGGCACTCTATCGCGACCTGAGCGCGAAGGGCGTCGACGTGCTCTATGACGACACCGACCAGCGCGCCGGCGCGAAGTTCGCAGCCGCCGACCTGATCGGCATTCCCTGGCAGATCCTGGTCGGCCCGAAGGGGCTTGCGGACGGCAAGGTCGAGGTCAAGCGCCGCAGCGACGGCTCGCGCGACAACATGACCCCTGCTGACGTGGTCGCGAAACTGGCGAACTAAAGTTTATTCACCACGCGCTGATCCGCAGGGTAATGCGGCCACATTTGCCCCGAATCATGGGATTATCGACAGATGGATGAGACCATGAGCGAGCCAGCCCGTACCCCGCCGTTTGCGGCCTTCGAATGGCTGTTGTCCGGACGCTATCTGCGCGCACGCCGCAAGGAAGGCTTCATCTCGGTCATCGCCGGCTTTTCGTTCCTCGGCATCATGCTCGGTGTCGCCACGCTGATTGTGGTGATGGCGGTCATGAATGGCTTCCGCAAGGAGCTGCTCGACAAGATCCTCGGTCTCAACGGGCATCTGCTGGTGCAGCCGCTGGAATCGCCGCTCACCGACTGGAAGGACGTCGCCGACCGCATCAGCCAGGTCCCCGGTATCCGGCTGGCGGCGCCTGTGGTCGACGGGCAGGGGCTCGGCTCCTCGCCGTTCAACGCGGCCGGCGTGTTCATCCGCGGCATCCGCGCCGACGACCTCAACAACCTCACCTCGATCGCCAACAACATCAAGCAGGGCACGCTGGAAGGATTTGACGAGGGGCAGGGCGTCGCCATCGGCCGAAGGCTTGCCGACCAGCTCTCGCTGCATGCCGGCGACATGATCACGCTGGTCTCGCCCAAGGGCGCGGTGACGCCGATGGGCACCACGCCGCGGATCAAGCCCTACAAGATCACTGCGGTGTTCGAGATCGGCATGTCGGAATACGATTCGACCTTCGTGTTCATGCCGCTCGCCGAAGCGCAGGCCTATTTCAACCGCAACAACGACGTCTCCTCGATCGAGGTGTTCACCACCAACCCCGACAAGATCGACACCTACCGCAAGCTGGTGACGGAGGCGGCGGGGCGACCGGTGTTCCTGGTCGACTGGCGACAGCGCAATTCGACCTTCTTCAACGCGTTGCAGGTCGAGCGCAACGTCATGTTCCTGATCCTGACCATGATCGTGCTGGTCGCAGCCCTCAACATCGTCTCGGGCCTGATCATGCTGGTGAAGGACAAGGGGCAGGACATCGCGATCCTGCGCACCATGGGCGCGTCGCAAGGCTCGATCATGCGCATCTTCCTGATCACCGGCGCATCGATCGGCGTGGTCGGTACGCTGGTCGGCCTCCTGGTCGGGTTGACGATCTGCTTCAACATCGAATCGATCCGGCAATTCGTGTCCTGGGTCACCAATACCGAGGTGTTCGATCCGACGCTCTACTTCCTGTCCAAGCTGCCGGCCGAGATCGATTTCGGCGAGACGCTGGCCGTGGTGATCATGGCCCTGACGCTGTCCTTCCTCGCGACGCTCTACCCGTCGTGGCGCGCCGCGCGCCTCGATCCGGTCGATGCGCTCCGGTACGAGTGAGGGACCGATGGCGGAGGGGGCGGAAGATGTACCGGTCATCTATCTCCATGACATCAAGCGGGAGTACAGGCAGGGCGAAGCGACGCTGACGATCCTGAACGGCGCCAAGCTCGCGCTGTGGCCCGGACAATCGGTGGCGCTGGTGGCGCCGTCCGGATCGGGCAAGTCGACGCTGCTGCACATCGCGGGGTTGCTGGAAAGCCCCGATGACGGCGAGGTCTATGTCGCGGGAACGCCGACCTCGCAATTATCGGACACCGATCGCACCCAGATCAGGCGCTCCGACATCGGCTTCGTCTACCAACAGCACCGCCTGCTGCCGGAATTCACCGCGCTCGAGAACGTCATGCTGCCGCAGATGATCCGCGGCCTGAAGCGCTCCGAGACCGTGAAGCGGGCGACCGAAATCCTGGCCTATCTCGGGCTCGGCGACCGCATCACCCATCGCCCCTCCGAGCTCTCCGGCGGCGAGCAGCAGCGCGTCGCGATCGCGCGCGCGGTGGCCAACGCGCCGCGGGCGCTGCTCGCGGACGAGCCGACCGGCAATCTCGATCCCGCCACCGCCGACCACGTCTTCAGCGCGCTGATGCAGCTCGTGAAGGCAACGCGGGTCGCAATGCTGATCGCGACCCACAACATGGATCTCGCCGCGCGGATGGATCGCCGGGTGTCGCTGTCGAACGGCCAGGTTGTCGAGCTGGATTAGGCCGCATTCACGATCTGCCTTCAGTAGGCAGGGCGGTGCCGCCTGGCCGGCTTCCCCGGATGAGCGGGAGACGGTCCGGCGTAATAGGGATTATCGATGCACATCGCGCCGAGGCCCGATGCCGATGCCTGGCACTGCGCCATCGACGTGTAACCGCAGTCGGTATCTTCGCCGCCCCAGCGGTAGTTGCGTTTGCAGACCGGCGAGGTCGAATCATACTTCTGGGCGTTCGCCGGCGCGCTCACCAGGATGCCAAGGGCCACCGTGGCCAGAAACAGGCTGCGCATCGCGTATCTCCCGGTCGATCGCCTGCGGCCGCAGGGCGCTCTGCCAAAATATCGAAAAACAACCCCATGCAAAGGTGCCGCTGCGGGTGGCCGGCCTTCGACACGGCAACTTGACACGTCGGGCAACTCAGCAGTACTCTTCCATTATTCCGAAATCGTCAAGTGCGGCGCCTTGGGCGGGCCATATGCAACCGCCCTGTGGTCGAACACGCGCGTCCGCAGTTCGGCCGTCAATTGTTGAAGAACAGCCCGAGGAAATTGCCCTCATCGCGCCGGCGCGGAGGGATGTGGAGATAGGAGCGGGGATTATCGTCGCCGACATAATAGGGGTTGGCGATGCAGTGCTGCCCGATGCCCGATGCGGTGGCCAGGCACGCCTCATATGAAGGATACGCGCAGTTGCTGAGACCGGGATAGCGGTCGCCCTGAATGCAGAACGGGTAGCGCACGCCGACGGCATGTGCGGGAACCGTGCCGAGAGCTGCCAGCGTAACCACGGACGCCGCAGCAAGAATCATTGTCCGCATGTGCATTTCCTTTGCTGCGAAGACCAGTTTCGGCACTGATCCAAATCGGACAAGCGGGTTCCCGTCAACACGATCACGCGCAATTGTACACGCGGATTTGAATTGTGAAATTTGTGCGGCAATGGTGTGGCGGAAAATTCAAAAAGTGCCTGTAACACAGCATTAACTTAAAATTTGAACGGAGTCGTTTGGACCTGTCTGTTGCAGCGAGGTTACAGCAATTCCGACCGGGGCTGCTATGAGCTTGGTCTCGCGGCCTTGGGGGCCAGTAGAAAAAGTTGGAACGGGAAAATGAAAAAGATTTTGTTCGCTACGGCTAGCCTGATCGCGCTGGGCGCGGTTGCTCCGGCTTCCGCGGCTGATCTCGCGGCTCGCCCTTACACCAAGGCGCCGCCGATGATTCAGACGGCCTATGACTGGAGCGGGTTCTACATCGGTATCAACGGCGGTTGGGGCTCCAGCCACAACAGCTGGACCAACAACGCGATCGGTGGCGTTCCGTTCGCGCCGGCCGGCGAAGGCAGCCACGATGCGGATGGCGGCACGGTCGGTGGTCAGGTCGGCTACCGCTGGCAGTCCGGCAACTGGGTGTTCGGCCTCGAAGCTCAGGGCAACTGGGCTGACTTCAAGGGCTCCAACACCAGCGCGGTGTTCCTGCTGAACAACCGCACCAAGATGGACGCCTTCGGCCTGTTCACCGGCCAGGTCGGCTACGCCTGGAACACCACCTTGCTCTACGTCAAGGGCGGTGCTGCGGTCACCGATAACCGTTACCAGGGCATCTCCTTTGCCGGCGCGCTGGTCGACAGCGCTTCCGACACCCGCTGGGGTGGCACGGTCGGCGTCGGTCTGGAATGGGCGTTCGCTCAGAACTGGTCGGCTGCGGTCGAATACGACCATCTGTTCATGGACTCGCAGAGCTACACCCTGGTCACCCCGGCCGGCGTCAACAGCCGCACCGACAGCATCAAGCAGGATGCGGACCTCGTCACGGTTCGTCTGAACTACAAGTTCGGCGGCCCGATCATCGCGAAGTACTGATCGCTCGCTTAACGTCCCAAGCGACATCGAAAGCCCCGGGCCTTGGCCCGGGGCTTTTTCGTTGGGCTCGTCTGTTGCGGCACGCGGGTTAACCATCGGTCCCGATCGTCGCGGCGCGGTCTTTGGGTGCGCTTGACTCCTAGAACAAAAAAGGAACAATGTTCTGCATACGTTCCAGTTCAAGGGAGGCGGCCATGTTGAAGGTTTTCGTGGAAGAGGCGGCAGCACTGGCATCGATCACGCTGTTCGTCGGGATGATCGCGGTGTGGGCCCAGCTGTTCAGCCAGTTCTGAAATGTGCGAACAGGACCATGGGCATAGGCCGCCCGTAGGTCACCCTGGGGATAAGCAGGACGACCCGCCGCCATGCCGCGTTCGGCGTGGACTTGGCAGGGGGCAGGCCTCACGATGAGGCAAGCGAGTCGGGTCTGAAGCATGCGGGCTTCCGGTCATGCCGCTCGCGCCATCCCTGACGCAGAGTTTCCCCGAGCAGCCATGTCGAATCCCGGATTCGTCCACCTTCACGTTCATTCGGCCTATTCGCTGCTGAAGGGCTCGATCAAGATCGCCAAGCTCGGCGAGCTCGCCAAGGCCGACCGCCAGCCGGCGCTGGCGCTGACCGACACCGACAACATGTTCGGTGCGCTGGAATTCTCCGACAAGATGGCGGGCTACGGCATCCAGCCGATCGTCGGCTGCGAGCTTGCGGTGGATTTCGGCGACGTCGATCCCAACGCCCGCAGCATCCTGGCGGCGGGGCCCTCGCGCATCGTGCTGCTGGCGGCGCGCGAGCGTGGCTATCGCAGCCTGATGCGGTTGAACTCGCGGGCGTTCCTGGAAACGCCGGTCAACCAAACCCCGCACATCAAGTTCGAGTGGCTCACCGATGACGCCGAGGACCTGATTGCGCTGACCGGCGGACCCGACGGGCCGATCGCGCTGGCGCTGCGCGCCGATCAGGCCGCGCTGGCGGCGACGCGCTGCGATCGTTTGGCCGGCCTGTTCGGCGATCGGCTCTACGTCGAATTGCAGCGCCACAACGTGGACAAGGAACGGCGCACCGAATCGGGCCTGATCGATCTCGCCTACGCCAAAGGGCTGCCGCTGGTTGCGACCAACGAGCCGTATTTCGCCTCCAACGACGACTATGAATCGCACGATGCGCTGCTGTGCATCGCCGGCGGCCATCTGATCGCCGAGACCGAGCGCGAGCAGCTGACGCCGGATCACCGCTTCAAGACCCGCGCCGAGATGGCGGTGCTGTTCGCCGATATTCCGGAAGCGCTGGCCTCGACGGTGGAGATTGCGGAACGCTGCTCGTTCCGGCCGAAGACGCGCAAGCCGATCCTGCCGTTCTTCACCGTCGGTGCCGCGCAGAGCTCGGATGCCGCCGCCGACGAGGCCGCCGAGCTGAAGCGCCAGGCCGAGGAAGGGCTGGCGAACCGGCTCAAGGTGCACGGGCTGTCGCCGGGAATGACCGAGGAGGACTACGCCAAACGGCTCGCCTTCGAGCTCGACGTCATCACCCGCATGAAATATGCGGGCTACTTCCTGATCGTCTCGGACTTCATCAAATGGGCCAAAGCGCAGGGCATTCCGGTCGGCCCGGGCCGCGGCTCCGGCGCGGGATCGCTGGTCGCCTGGGTGCTCACCATCACCGACCTCGATCCGATGCGCTTTGCGCTGCTGTTCGAACGCTTCCTCAATCCCGAGCGCGTCTCGATGCCGGACTTCGACATCGACTTCTGCCAGGATCGCCGCGGCGAGGTGATCCAGTATGTGCAGCAGCGCTACGGCCGCGACCAGGTGGCGCAGATCATCACCTTCGGTACGTTGCAGGCGCGCGGCGTGCTGCGCGACGTCGGCCGTGTGCTGCAAATGCCCTATGGGCAGGTCGACAAGCTGACCAAGCTGGTGCCGCAGAACCCGGCCGCGCCGGTGACACTGGCGCAGGCGATCGAAGGCGAGCCCAAGCTGCAGGCGTTCCGCGACGAGGATCCGGTGGTGGCGCGCGCCTTCGACATCGCGCAGCGCCTGGAAGGCCTGACCCGGCACGCGTCGACGCACGCGGCCGGCATCGTGATCGGCGACCGTCCGCTGAGCGAACTGGTGCCGATGTACCGCGATCCGAAATCGGACATGCCGGTGACCCAGTTCAACATGAAGTGGGTCGAGCCCGCGGGCCTCGTCAAGTTCGACTTCCTCGGCCTGAAGACGCTGACGGTGCTCGACGTCGCGGTCAAGCTGCTCAAGCAGCGCGACGTCCATGTCGACCTCGCCACGCTGCCGATCGAAGATCCGGCAAGCTACCAGATGCTGGCGCGCGGCGATGTGGTCGGCGTGTTCCAGGTGGAAAGCCAGGGCATGCGGCGCGCGCTGATCGACATGCGGCCGGACCGTTTCGAGGACATCATCGCGCTGGTGGCGCTGTATCGCCCGGGCCCGATGGCCAACATCCCGACCTATTGCGCGCGCAAGCACGGCGACGAGGAGCCGGAATATCTACATCCGATCCTGGAGCCGATCCTGAAGGAGACCTTCGGCGTCATCATCTACCAGGAACAGGTGATGCAGATCGCGCAGGTGATGGCCGGCTATTCGCTCGGCGACGCCGACCTGCTGCGCCGCGCGATGGGCAAGAAGATCCGCGCCGAGATGGACAAGCAGCGCGATATCTTCGTCGCCGGCGCGACCAAGAACGGCGTGCCGAAGGCGCAGGCGGAGACGATCTTCGAGCTGCTTGCCAAATTCGCCGACTACGGCTTCAATAAGAGCCATGCGGCGGCCTACGCGCTGGTCTCGTTCCACACCGCCTACATGAAGGCACATTACCCGGTCGAGTTCCTGGCGGCGTCGATGACGCTCGAACTCAACAATACCGACAAGCTGTCAGAATTCCGCGCCGAGGCGCAGCGGCTCGGCATCAAGGTCGAGGCCCCGAACATCAACCGCTCGGGGGCGACCTTCGAGGTCAGCGAGAACACGATCTACTATGCGCTCGCCGCGCTGAAGGGCGTCGGCATCCAGGCCGTGGAGCAGATCATCGAGGAGCGCAAGAAGGGCGCCTTCACCTCGCTCGCCGATTTCGCCGCGCGCGTCAGCCCGCGCGCCATCAACAAGCGGATCATCGAGAGCCTCGCCGCCGCGGGCGCTTTCGACACGCTCGATTCCAATCGTGCACGGGTGTTCGCCGGCGCCGATGCGATCCTCGCCGCCTGCCAGCGCAGCCACGAGGCCGCCACGTCGGGCCAGAACGACATGTTCGGCAGCGCGCCGGATGCGCCGAGCATCGTGCTGCCGCAGGTCGAGCCGTGGCTGCCCGCGGACCGGCTGCGCCGCGAATACGACGCGATCGGCTTCTTCCTGTCCGGCCATCCGCTCGACGACTACGCCACCGCGCTGAAGCGGCTGCGCGTGCAGTCGTGGGCGGATTTCTCTCGCGCGGTGAAGACCGGCGCGACCGCGGGCAAGGTCGCGGCGACCGTGGTGTCGCGCATGGAGCGGCGCACCAAGACCGGCAACAAGATGGGCATCATGGGCCTGTCGGATCCGACCGGCCATTTCGAGGCGGTGCTGTTCTCCGAGGGGCTCGCGCAATATCGCGACGTGCTGGAGCCAGGCGCTGCCGTGCTGCTCCAGCTCGGCGCCGAGCTGCAGGGCGAGGACGTGCGGGCGAGGGTGCTGCACGCCGAGCCGCTCGATCACGCCGCGGCCAAGACGCAAAAGGGCCTTCGCATCTTCGTGCGCGACACCAAGCCGCTCGATTCGATCGCCCGCCGCCTCAACATGCCGGACGCCGCGCCCGCGCCTGGCGGCGGCGGGAGGATGCCGGCGGCCATGAAGCCCGCGCCCACGACCGCGCCGGTTGCGGGCGCCGATGGCGACGTGTCGCTGGTGATGATGCTCGATCTCGAAACCGAGGTGGAGATGAAGCTGCCTGGCCGCTACAAGGTCTCGCCGCAGATCGCCGGCGCGATCAAGGCGGTGGCCGGCGTCGTCGACGTGCAGACGCTGTAGGGCAGGTGCCGGATTGGCCTGGATTCGGGCCGTTTTGGCCGGAATTCCGCGGTTCAGGTCGGCGAAACCGGCCTTATTTCCTTGCTTCTGGCGCAAATCGCGCTATATACCGCGCCATCTCACACGGAAACATGGCTCTCAAAGGCCGTCCGGTGGCAACCGGGCCAGTCGGCTCGTTTGCTCACACGTTTCCGGAGGAACCAACCGGAGAATCATCGACTATGGCGCTACCCGACTTCAACATGCGTCAGCTTTTGGAAGCTGGCGTTCACTTTGGTCACCAGTCTCACCGCTGGAACCCGAAGATGCAGAATTACATCTTCGGCGCCCGCAACAACATCCACATCATCGACCTCGCGCAGACCGTGCCGATGCTGCACACCGCGCTGAAGGCGGTCAGCGATACCGTCGCCAAGGGCGGCCGCATCCTGTTCGTCGGCACCAAGCGTTCGGCGCAGGACGGCGTTGCCGACGCGGCCAAGCGCTCGGCGCAGTACTTCGTCAACTCGCGCTGGCTCGGCGGCACGCTGACCAACTGGAAGACGATCTCCGCCTCGATCAAGCGTCTGCGTCACCTCGACGAGGTGCTCGCTTCGGGCGATGCCTCCTCCTACACCAAGAAGGAGCGGCTGACCTTGCAGCGCGAGCGCGACAAGCTCGATCGCTCGCTCGGCGGCATCAAGGACATGGGCGGCTTGCCCGACATGATCTTCGTGATCGACACCAACAAAGAAGACATCGCGATCCAGGAAGCGACCCGGCTCAACATCCCGGTCGCCGCGATCGTCGACACCAACTCGGACCCCAAGGGCATCACCTATGTGGTGCCGGGCAATGACGATGCCGGCCGTGCGATCTCGCTGTATTGCGACCTCGTGGCGCGCGCCGCCATCGACGGCATCTCGCGCGCCCAGGGCGATTCCGGCATCGACGTCGGTGCGTCCACGGCTCCCGTGCCGGAAGAGCTGCCGGCGGCTGCGCCGTCGGGCTTCCAGGGCCTGGCCGGTCCGCGCGGCACCGCCGACAACCTCAAGAAGCTCACCGGCGTGTCCGGTACGATCGAGAAGAAGCTCAACGACCTCGGCATCTTCCACTACTGGCAGCTCGCCGAGCTCGACCACGACACCGCGCACAAGATCGGCGAAGAAGTCGGTCTGCCGAGCCGCGCCGACGCCTGGGTCGCCCAAGCCAAGACGCTGGCCGAAGCGGAATAAAGGTTACGCGGCGTGGCCGGATCCGATCCGGCCGCCGCTTCCATTCCACGAACAACGATTTCCCTGTCGCTGATGGCGGCGCCCACGGGCGCGCGGTTTCTTGACAGGCAAGAAGGGCATTGAACGATGGCAACGATCTCTGCAGCGATGGTCAAGGAGCTCCGCGAGTCGACCGGCGCGGGCATGATGGATTGCAAGGCGGCGCTGACCGAAACCAGTGGCGACATGACGGCCGCGCAGGATTGGCTGCGCAAGAAAGGCCTCTCCAAGGCCGCCAAGAAGGCTGGTCGCGTCGCGGCCGAGGGCCTGATCGGCGCGCTGACCCACGGCAACAAGGGCGTGCTGGTCGAGGTCAATTCGGAGACCGATTTCGTCGCGCGCAACGAGCAGTTCCAGGGCCTGGTCAAGATGATCGCCCAGGTCGCGCTGAAGCACGGCGCCGACGTCGAGACCATCAAGGCCTCCAAGGTCGGCGAGTTCACGGTGGAGCGGGCGATCTCGGACGCGATCGCGACCATCGGCGAGAACATGTCGCTGCGCCGCGCCGCTTCGCTCGCGGTCAGCAACGGCGTGGTGTCGAGCTATGTCCATAACGCGGTCATCGACGGCGCCGGCAAGATCGGCGTGATCGTGGCGCTGGAGTCCACTGGCAAGACCGACGAGCTCGCGGTGCTCGGCCGCCAGCTCGCCATGCACGTCGCCGCCGCCAAGCCGCTGGCGCTCGATCCGGCCGGCCTCGATCCGGAGACCGTCAAGCGCGAGAAGGACGTGCTGGCCGACAAGTACCGTCAGGCCGGCAAGCCCGAGAACGTCATCGAGAAGATCGTCGATTCCGGCCTGAAGACCTACTACAAAGAGGTCTGCTTGCTCGATCAGGCCTTCATCCACGACAGCGGCAAGTCCGTTGCCCAGGCCGTGAAGGAAGCTGAGGGTAAGGTCGGCGGTCCGATCAAGATCGCGGGCTTCGTGAACTATGCTCTCGGCGAGGGAATCGAGAAGCAGGAAAGCGACTTCGCCGCCGAAGTCGCTGCCGCCAGCGGCAAGAAGTAACCGCTGTTGAGATCAGGCCTCTGGCGTGCGCCAGAGGCTTGCCTGCGCGAGATGAGAAAGCGATCGCATCATGGCTGAGCCGGTCTATCGTCGCGTGGTGATCAAGCTGTCCGGCGAATACCTGGCCGGCTCCCACGCTTTCGGTATCGACCAGCCGACCATCGACCGCATCGCCGACGACCTGATCGCGGCGCAAAAGCTCGGCATCGAGGTCGCCGTGGTGATCGGCGGCGGCAACATCGTCCGCGGCGTCGAAGTGTCCTCGCGCGGCGTGTCGCGGCCGACCGGCGACACTATGGGCATGCTCGCCACCATGATGAACTGCCTGGCGCTGGAGGCGGCGATCGAGCGCAAGGGGACGCCGGCGCGAACGCTGTCGGCGTTCGTGATGCCGGAGATTTCCGAGCTGTTCACCCGCACTGCGGCGCACAAATATCTTGCCGAGGGACGGATCGTGCTGCTCGGCGGTGGAACCGGTAATCCGTTCTTCACCACCGACACCACCGCGGTGCTGCGCGCGGCCGAGATCGGCGCGGAGGCGGTGCTGAAGGCCACCAATGTCGACGGCGTCTACAGCGCCGATCCGAAGAAGGACCCCAAGGCCAAGCGCTTCGACCGCCTGACCCATTCGCAGGCGATCGAGGGCGGCTACAAGGTCATGGACGCGACCGCTTTCGCGCTTGCCCGCGAGACGTCGCTGCCTATCATCGTGTTCTCGATCGCGGAGCCCGGTTCGATCGGAGCCATCCTGCGCGGGTCCGGACACGGCACGGTTGTCGCCGGCTGATTGCAGCGCCTCCGGGCGCAGCTACCCGGCTTCTTGAGAAGGGAGAACGTCATGGCCGCACCAGGTTTTGACATCAACGAAGTGAAGCGCCGCATGCAGGGCGCCACCCAGTCGCTGAAGCACGAGCTCGGCGGCCTGCGCACCGGCCGTGCCGCCGCCTCCATGCTGGAGCCGGTCCAGGTCGAGGCCTACGGCTCGCATATGCCGCTCAACCAGGTTGCGACCATCAGCGTGCCCGAGCCGCGGCTGCTCTCGGTCCAGGTCTGGGACAAGTCGATGGTGAAGGCGGTCGAGAAGGCGATTGTCGATTCCAATCTCGGCCTGTCGCCGGCGACCGAAGGGACGGTGCTGCGCCTGCGGATTCCAGAGCTCAACGCGGACCGCCGCAAGGAACTCGTCAAGGTCGCACATAAATACGCGGAAGCGGCCAAGGTCGCGGTGCGCCACGTGCGCCGCGACGGCCTCGACATCATCAAGAAGCTCGAGAAGAATCACGAGATCTCCGAAGACGATCAGGAGCGCCTCTCCAACGAGGTGCAGAAGGCGACCGACGGCGTGATCACTGAGATCGATCAGCTGCTGGCCGCCAAGGAAAAGGAAATCCTGACCGTCTGAGACGCCAGGAACACACCATGTCAAATGCCGCCGCCCCCGCAACCGACGGACCGGATCGCTCCGGCAGTCCGTTGCATGTGGCTGTTATCATGGACGGAAACGGACGTTGGGCCGCAGCGCGCGGACTGCCGCGCGCCGAGGGTCATCGCCGCGGCGTCGAGGCGCTGCGGCGTGTGGTGCGCGCGGCCAATGAGCTCGGCGTGCTCTATCTGACGATCTTCTCGTTCAGCTCGGAGAACTGGTCGCGGCCTGCGACCGAGATCGGCGACCTGTTCGGCCTGTTGCGCCGCTTCATCCGCAACGATCTGGCGACGCTGCACCGCGACGGGGTGCGGGTGCGCGTGATCGGCGAGCGCGACGGGCTCGAGCCCGACATCTGCGCGCTGCTCAACGAGGCCGAGGAGCTGACCAGGGCCAACACCAAGCTCAATCTCGTCGTCGCCTTCAATTACGGCTCGCGGGCCGAGATCGCCTCGGCCGCGCGCCGGCTTGCGCGCGAGGTCGCCGAAGGCAAGCGCGATCCCGACACGATCGACGCCGATACGCTCGGTCACTATCTCGATGCGCCCGACATTCCCGATCCCGATCTGATCATCCGCACCAGCGGCGAGCAGCGGCTGTCGAACTTCCTGATGTGGCAGGCCGCCTACAGCGAATTGGTGTTCGTGCCGATCCACTGGCCGGATTTCGACAAGGCGGCACTTGAAAGCGCGATCGCCGAGTATAGCCGGCGCGAGCGCCGGTTCGGCGGCCTCGCCGCGAAAACCGGCTCGTGACCGAGGGCGAAGCCGCGCCGGCGGCAGCGCAAGCCGCGCCCGAGGCAGCGCAAGCCGCGCCTGAGGCAGCGGAAGCCGCGCCTGAAGCCGCAAGCGAGCAGGGCGCGCGCAGCAATCTGGTGATGCGCGTGGTGGCCGCGCTGGTGCTGGCGCCGCTTGCGATCGCACTGGCTTATGCGGGCGGCATCGCCTGGTCGCTGCTGGTGATGGTGGCGGCGATCGGATTGTTCGCGGAATGGCTGATGATCACGGGGCTCGCGCGCGAGCTTCGTGTCGTGGTGCCGGGCGTTGTCGCGCTGCTGCTCGCCGGTGCCTGCCTGATGGCCGGGCGGATCGATGCGGCGCTCGTCGTTGCCGCGATCGGAGCGGTCGCGGTGGCGCTGACGTCCGGGCAGCAGCGGAACTGGGCTGTTGCGGGATTGCTCTATGCCGCGGGCGCCGAGATCGCCTCGGTCCTGGTGCGCCTCGATGCGGCCAAGGGATTTGCCGCGCTGATGTTCGTGCTGCTGGTGGTCTGGGTCACCGATATCGGCGGCTACTTCGCCGGCCGCAGCATCGGTGGCCCAAAACTCTGGGTGCGGATCTCACCGAAGAAGACCTGGGCCGGTGCGATCGGCGGCTTCGTGGCGAGCCTGCTCGTGGCGCTTGGCTTTGCCGCCTTCGAGATCGGCTCGACCGGGCCGCTGCTTGTGCTCGGCGCCGTGCTGTCGGTGGTCTCGCAGCTCGGCGATCTCTTCGAATCCGCCGTCAAGCGACGGTTCGGGGTGAAGGATTCGAGTCACATCATTCCCGGCCATGGCGGCGTCCTGGACCGCCTGGACGGATTTGTCGCAGCCGTCATTGTGGCGGCGATTTTCGGCTTCCTGCGCGGCGGTGCCGATGGCGTCGGGCGCGGTCTTATGGTTTGGTGATCAGATGAGCGCAGTTCCATTGCGTAGCAACAAGGCCGCGGCCTCAGCCGTGCGGTCCGTGACGGTCCTCGGTGCCACCGGCTCGATCGGCGACAGCACCATGGACCTACTGCGCGGTGCGCGGGAGCGCTATCGCGTCGAGGCGCTGACCGCGAACAGCAATGTCGCAGCGCTTGCCAAGCTTGCCAGGGAATTCGGCGCCCGTTTTGCCGCGATTGCCGATCCGGCGAAGCTGTCCGAATTGAAGGATGCGCTGGCCGGCACCCGCACCGAATGCGGGGCAGGCGAGAGCGCGATCATCGAAGCCGCGGCGCGGCCGGCGGACTGGGTGATGGCCGCAGTCAGCGGCGCCGCCGGACTGAAGCCTGCGCTTGCCGCGGTCGATCGCGGCGCCACGGTTGCCCTAGCCAACAAGGAGTGCCTGGTCTGCGCCGGGGATTTCTTCATGGAGCGCGCCAAGAAGGCGGGGGCCTGCATCCTGCCGGCGGACTCCGAGCACAATGCGCTGTTCCAGGCGCTGAGCTCAGGCAACCGCGAAGAGCTGGTGCGGGTGATCATCACCGCCTCCGGCGGCCCGTTCCGCACCTGGGCGCCCGCCGATATCGAGCAGGCGACCCTGGAGCAGGCGCTGAAGCATCCGAACTGGAGCATGGGGCAGAAGATCACGATCGATTCCGCCTCGATGATGAACAAGGGTCTCGAGGTGATCGAGGCGTCCTATCTGTTCGCGCTGGCGCCCGACGAGATCGACGTGCTGGTGCACCCGCAATCGATCGTCCACGGCATGGTCGAGTTCTCCGATCGCTCGGTGGTGGCGCAGCTTGGCACGCCCGACATGCGGATTCCGATCGCCCATTGCCTCGGCTGGCCCGACCGTATCGTCGGCCCGTCGGCCAAGCTCGATCTCGCCAAGATCGGGCAGCTCACCTTCGAGGCGCCGGATTTCGCCCGCTTCCCCGCGCTGCGGCTGGCCTACGATGCGCTGCGCACCGGCAATGGCGCGACCACGGTCTACAACGCCGCGAACGAAATCGCGGTCGCGGCGTTTATCGCCGGCAAGATCAAGTTCGGCGCGATCGCCCGCCTGGTCGAGGCGACGATGAACGATTGGATCCGGTCGGGGAATCAGGCACCGCTGGAATCGGCGGACGAGACGATTTCCGTTGACCATAAAGCGCGAAATGTTGCTGCCGCCCTATTGCCTCAAATTGCCTTAAAGGCAACCTAGAGGGTTGGGGACGGAGCCTTGCGGCTCTTGTCGAGGGGAATCGGATGTCTGAGTTTTTTCTGCATAGTTTCAATTGGTTGAGCCATGGGCTCATCGGCTACATCGTTCCCTTCCTGTTCGTCCTGACGATCGTCGTCTTCTTTCATGAGCTCGGCCATTTCCTGGTCGCGCGCTGGGCCGGCGTGAAGGTGCTGACCTTCTCGCTTGGCTTCGGGCCGGAGCTTGCCGGCTTCAATGACCGCCATGGCACACGCTGGAAGATCTCCGCGATCCCGCTCGGCGGCTACGTGAAATTCTTCGGCGACGACACCGAGGCCTCGACGCCGGCGATGGAGACGCTGGCCGCGATGACCGCGGAGGAGCGCGCCGGCTCATTCCACCACAAGAGTGTCGCCAGGCGCGCCGCGATCGTCGCCGCCGGCCCGTTTGCCAATTTCATCCTGGCGATCGTGATCTTCACCTGCCTGTTCACCTTCTTCGGCAAGCCGAGCACGACGGCGCGGGTCGACAAGATCGAGGCCAACAGTGCCGCTGCGGCCGCCGGGTTCCAGGTCGGCGACGTCGTCACCGCGATCGACGGTTCCACGATCGGCAGCTTCTCGGACATGCAGCGCATCGTCAGCGTCCATGCCGGCGACAAGCTCACCTTCACGGTCAAGCGGGGCGATTCGACCGTCCAGCTGCAAGGCACCCCGGAACTGCGCGAGGTCAAGGATCCCTTCGGCAACGCCCACCGGCAGGGCGTGCTGGGCATCACCCGGGCAACCACCCCCGGTGACACCGTCACCGAGCGGGTCGATCCCATCACCGCGCTCGGGCTGGGCGTCAAGGAAACCTGGTTCGTGATCGACCGGACCCTGGCCTATATCGGCGGCATCTTCACCGGCCGCGAGGCGGCCGACCAGGTCGGCGGCCCGCTCCGAATCGCCCAGATCTCGGGGCAGGTCGCCACCATCGGCGTTGCAGCATTGATTCACCTGGCTGCGGTACTCTCGATCTCCATCGGCCTGCTGAACCTGTTCCCGGTTCCGCTGCTCGATGGTGGGCACCTGCTGTTCTATGCGGTGGAAGCCATCCGCGGCCGCCCGCTCTCGGAGCGGGCCCAGGAGATGGGGTTCCGAATCGGATTGGGCTTGGTGCTGATGCTAATGGTGTTTGCGACCTACAACGACATCCTGCATTTGGCGGCGTCTTAAAGTAGGCTTTTTTGTGGCGTTGCCGAAGGGCAACGTCTTGGTACGAAATGGAAATATGCCGGCTGTTAAGTTTGCCGCCGTGGCAATTTTGGTTACAAGCTGGGCATAAGGTTGGGAATCTGTCGGACCGTTGGGGAACGGGACGGCATCGGAAGATAAGGGCGCGTTGCGCATGATGTTTGGAATGCGAGTGAGGGGGGGCTTGTTCGCTGCCCTAATCATGTTCGCCGTGCCGGTGGCTGCCACCTTGGCGGCCGTTGCTATGTCTGCGCCTGCGCTCGCTCAGAGCGTCGATTCGATCTCCGTGGAGGGGAATCGGCGGGTCGAGCTGGAGACCATCCGCTCCTATTTCCACGCCAGCGCGGGCGGCCGGCTGAGCCAGGCCGATGTCGACGACGGCCTGAAGGCGCTGATCGAGACCGGCCTGTTCCAGGACGTCCATATCGAGCAGCGCGGCGGCCGCATCGTCGTGGTGGTGGTCGAGAACCCCGTGATTGGCCGCGTCGCCTTCGAGGGCAACAAGAAGGTCAAGGATGAGCAGCTGACCGCCGAGGTCCAGTCTAAGCCGCGCGGCACGTTCTCGCGCCCGATGGTTCAGGCCGATGCGCTGCGAATCGCCGACATCTACCGCCATTCCGGTCGCTATGACGTGCGGGTCAATCCGCAGATCATCGAGCAGCCGAACAACCGCGTCGACCTGATCTTCGTGGTCGATGAAGGCGTGAAGACCGGCGTCCGCTCGATCGAATTCATCGGCAACAACGCCTATTCGGCGTCCCGCCTGCGCGACGTCATCAAGACCCGCGAATCGAACATCCTGAGCTTCCTCGGTGGCAACGACGTCTACGACCCCGACCGTGTCGAGGCGGACCGCGATCTGCTGCGCCGGTTCTATCTCAAGAACGGCTACGCCGACGTCCAGGTCGTCGCCGCGCTGACCGAATACGATCCCGACAAGAAGGGCTTCCTGGTCACCTTCAAGATCGAGGAAGGCCAGCAATATCGCGTCGCGACCGTCAACTTCACGTCGTCGATCGCAAACCTCGACCCGAACGCGCTGCGCTCGTTCTCGCGCGTCAATGTCGGCTCGCTCTACAATGCCGAAGCGCTGGAGAAGTCGGTCGAGGAGATGCAGATCGAGGCGTCCCGTCGCGGCTATGCGTTCGCGGTGGTGCGGCCGCGCGGCGATCGCAATTTCGACAATCACACGGTGTCGATCACCTTTGCGATCGACGAGGGCCCGCGCACCTATATCGAGCGCATCAACATCCGCGGCAACACCCGCACCCGCGACTACGTGATCCGCCGCGAGTTCGACATCTCCGAGGGCGACGCCTACAACCGCGCGCTGGTCGACCGTGCCGAGCGCCGGCTGAAGAACCTCGACTTCTTCAAGACCGTCAAGATCACCACCGAGCCCGGCTCGTCGAGCGATCGCGTCATCCTGATCGTCGATCTCGAGGAGAAGTCGACCGGCGACTTCTCGATCTCGGGCGGCTACTCGACCACCGACGGCGCGCTGGCCGAAGTCTCGGTCTCCGAGCGCAACCTCTTGGGCCGCGGCCTGTTCGCCAAGGCGAGCGTGACCTACGGCCAGTATGCGCGCGGCTACTCGCTGTCGTTCGTCGAGCCCTATCTGCTCGACTACCGCGTCGCGCTCGGCCTCGACTTCTATCAGCGCCAGCAACTGTCCAATAGCTACATCGCCTACGGCACCAAGACGCTGGGCTTTAGCCCGCGGCTCGGCTTCAGCCTCCGCGAAGACCTCTCGCTGCAGCTGCGCTATTCGATCTACCAGCAGGAAATCACCCTGCCGTCGACGCTGGCGAACTGTAACAACAACACCTCGAACGGGTTGCTGGCGTTCAATCCGACGCCGGCCTTCGCGTCGACGAACGGCTACCCTGCGGGCGGCACTGCGACCCTCAACGGCCAGACCGCCACCGACGCCTCGGCCCTCGGTCTGTGGTGCTACAGCGACGGCGAAGCCTCGCTGCCGGTCCGCAAGGAGCTGGCTAGCGGCTCGTCGCTGACCTCGGCGCTGGGCTACACGCTGAACTACAACACCCTCGACAACAACAAGAACCCGACCGACGGTCTGCTGATCGACTTCAAGCAGGACTTCGCGGGTGTCGGCGGCGACGTCAGCTACATCAAGACCGCGATCGATGCGAAGTACTACACCCCGCTGGTCTCCGACATCGTCGGCGTGATCCACGCCCAGGGCGGTATCCTCAACAAGCTGGGCAGCGACGAGCTGCGCATGCTGGATCACTTCCAGATGGGCCCGAACCTGGTCCGCGGCTTCGCGCCGAACGGCATCGGTCCGCGTGACATCAATCCCTACGGCACCCAGGACGCGATCGGCGGCACCAAGTATTGGGGCGTGTCGGCCGAATTGCAGATGCCGTTCTGGTTCCTGCCGAAGGAAGTCGGGCTCAAGGGCGCGGTCTACGCCGACGCTGGCGGCCTCTACGACTACCAGGGACCAACCTCGTGGGCGGCGACGGGCGAAGTCAACACGCCCGGCTGCAAGCCGCCGACGCAGAACCCGCCGTCTCCGGGCAGCTGCCTTGGCCTGCAGTACGACGACAGCAAGATCGTCCGCTCCTCGGTCGGCGTTGGTCTGATCTGGCAGTCGCCGTTCGGCCCGCTGCGCTTCGACTATGCGGTTCCGCTCACCAAGGGCGCGTATGACCGCGTGCAAGAATTCCGGTTCGGCGGCGGTACGACGTTCTAAGACCGCTGGCCTCCCGGACTGCGACGGATGGAATGGCGCAGCCGAATTTCTTCAAGAGTCCTCCTTCGTCAACGCTGGCTGAAATCGCCGCGCTGACGAAGGCGCAATTGGTCGACCCCGAAAGGGGCGCGCAACAGATCAGGGGACTGGCTTCGCTCGACGAGGCCGGCCCGATGCATCTCGCCTTCTTCGACAATCTCAAATATGCCGATCAGCTGGCTGCGACCAAGGCCGGCGCCTTGCTTGTCAGCGCGCGGTTCGAGGCCAGTGTGCCCAAGGGGGTCGCCGTGCTGCGGGCGACCAAGCCGTTCCACGCCTTCGTGCAGATCGCCCGGGAGTGGCACGCCGATGCGCTGCGGCCGCAGTCCTGGTTCGATACCGAGGGCATCGCGCCGTCCGCGATCATCGATCCCACCGCGCGCCTCGAGGACGGCGTCATCGTCGATCCGCTGGTCGTGATCGGCCCACGGGTCGAGATCGGCGCGGGCACCATCGTCGGGGCGGGCGCGGTGATCGGGGCCGACGTCAAGATCGGCCGCGACTGCAATGTCGGCGCCAAGACCACGATCCAGTTCGCCCTGATCGGCAACAATGTCCTGATCCACCCCGGCTGCAATATCGGCCAGGACGGCTACGGCTTCATCTTCTTCAGCTCGGCAGGCCACATCAAGGTGCCGCAGACCGGCCGCGTGGTGATCCAGAACAATGTCGAGGTCGGCGCGGGCTCGACCATCGATCGCGGCTCGCTGCGCGACACCGTGATCGGGGAGGGCACCAAAGTCGACAATCAGGTCCAGATTGGCCACAATGTGATCATCGGCAGGCACTGCCTGCTCGCGGCCCAGATCGGGCTCGCGGGCAGCCTGACGATCGGCGACAATGTTGCGCTCGGCGCCAAGGTGGGCATCAACAACCACCTCAAGATCGGCGACGGCGCCCAGGTGACGGCGATGAGCGCGGTCAAGGACGACATCCCCGCCGGCGGCCGTTGGGGCGGGCACTTCGCCAAGCCGACCAAGCAATGGTTCAGGGAAATTATCGCGGTGGAGCGCCTGGTGGGCGACAACGAAGCGAAGGGTAAGGAACAGGAGTGATGGAGGAGTCGCCGGTCAGGTTCGAGCTCGTGGATATCAACGATATCCTGAAGACGCTGCCGCATCGCTTTCCGATGTTGCTGATCGACCGGGTCGTCAGGATTCGCGCCGACTACAGCGGGATCGGCATCAAGAACGTCACCTTCAACGAGCCGCCGTTCCAGGGCCATTTCCCGGACCGCCCGGTCTATCCCGGCGTGATGATGATCGAGGCGATGGCGCAGACCGCGGGCGTGATCGGCATCAAATCGGTCGAGGGCACCGAGAAGCCGCGCGCGGTGTATTTCCTCACCATCGACAAGTGCAAGTTCAGGAAGCCGGTGATGCCCGGCGACACCATCGAGTACCACATGCGCTCGCTCGGCCGCCGCAAGACGATGTGGTGGTTTCACGGCGACGCCAAGGTCAACGGGCAGGTGGTGGCCGAGGCCGATGTCGGCGCCATGCTGACGGATTGAGGCAAAAATTCGCTGTCGTCCCTGCGAAAGCAGTGAACCATAGCCACCAATGCCAATTGGTTTGCGTCGCTGGGGCCACAGCACGCTTCAACAACTCGACCCTGTGGTTATGGGTTTCTGCTTTCGCAGGGACGACATCGTGTGTTGGATGCCGCTGCAACAGGTGGTCATGATACGTCACTGGACAGGCCGGCCGAAGTCGCGCTAACGACCGCGAAACCCGAACGAATTCCGGACTGTAACTGCATGAGCAAGATCGATCCCACCGCGCGGATAGCGGATGGCGCCGTGATCGGCGCCGGCGCCGAGATCGGTCCGTACTGCGTCGTCGGCCCCAATGCCGTGATCGGCGAGAACTGCAAGCTGGTCGCGCATGTCACGGTCAGCGGGCATACCAGCATCGGCGCCGGTTGCGTCATCTCGCCATTTGCAGCCCTCGGCGGACCGCCGCAGGATCTCAGCTATCGCGGCGAGCCGACCCGGCTCGAGATCGGCGAGGCCTGCACGATCCGCGAGGGCGTGACGATGAACGTCGGCACCAAGAAGGGCGGCGGGCTGACCCGGGTCGGCGCTCGCGGCTTCTTCATGAACAACGCCCATGTCGGCCACGACTGCACGGTCGGCAACGACGTGATCTTCGCGACCTCGGCGACGCTCGGCGGCCACTGCGAGATCGGCGACTTCGTCTATATCGGCGGCCTGTCGGCGGTGCATCAGTTCACCCGCGTCGGCCCGCAGGTGATGATCGGCGGCGTCTGCGGCGTGCGCGGCGACATCATCCCGTTCGGGCTCGCCAATGGCCAACATGCGGTGCTCGACGGCCTCAACCTGATCGGCATGAAGCGTCGCCAGTTCACCAAGCAGCGGCTGGCGACCGTGCGCGCGTTCTATCAGAAGCTGTTCCACGGTCCCGGCATCTTCGCCGAACGGCTCGCCGCAGCGCAGCCGCAGGCCGGCGAGGATCCCGCGATCGCCGAGATCCTGGCCTTCATCGACGGCGCCAGGCACCGCGCGCTCTGTCTTCCCGCCAACACCAACTGAGCATGGGATGGCCGCCAGCATGATTTCAGCGGCGCCCTCGCTCTCTTCGCCGGTCGGCGTGATCGCCGGCGGCGGCGCCATGCCGTTCGCGGTGGCGGACTCGCTCGTTGCGCGCGGCATCGCGCCGGTGCTGTTCGCGCTGCGCGGCGCCTGCGATTCGGCGCGGGTACAGCGGTTTCGGCATCGGTGGATCTCGGTCGGCCAGCTCGGGCGGGCGACACGGCTGTTCCGTGACGAAGGTTGCCGCGACCTGATCTTCATCGGCACGCTGGTGCGTCCGGCGCTGTCGGAGATCCGGCTCGACTGGGGCACGCTGCGCCTGCTCGGCCATGTCGTCCGCGCGTTCCGCGGCGGCGACGATCACCTGTTGTCGAGCGTCGGCCGCATCCTGGAGCAGCAGGGCTTCCGCATGGTCGGAATCAGGGACGTCGCGCCCGATCTCTTGATGCCGGAGGGCGCCGTCACCCGCGCCGTGCCCGACAGCAGCGCACAGGCCGACATCGCGCGCGGACGCAGCGTGCTCGACGCGCTCGGCCCGTTCGACATCGGGCAGGCGGCCGTCGTGATCGACGGGCACGTGGTCGCCGTCGAGGACATCGAAGGCACCGACGGGCTGCTCGCGCGCGTGGCGCGGCTGCGCGCCGAGGGCCGGATCCGCGCTAGGGCCGGCCGCGGCGTGCTGGTGAAGGCGCCCAAGAGCAAACAGGACCTGCGCTTCGACCTGCCGACCATCGGCCCGCGCACGGCCGAGGGCGCAGCGGCGGCAGGCATCGCGGGGATCGCCGTGATCGCCGGCAACACGCTCGCCGCCGAGCCGCAGGCGCTGATCGAGGCCGCCGATGCGCGCGGGCTGTTCGTCATCGGTCTGGCCGGCTGATGCAGGCCCAAAACCCCACCAGAGCCCGCAAGATCTTCCTCATCGCAACCGAGGAGTCCGGCGACCGGCTCGGCGCCGCCTTGATGAAGGTGCTGCGCCAGCGCCTCGGCGATGCCGTGCGGTTCTCCGGCGTCGGCGGCCGCGCGATGACCGAGGAGGGGATCGTCCCGCTGTTTCCGATCGAGGAATTGTCGATCGTGGGCCTTGCCGCCGTCGTGAAGCAATTGCCAAAGATCCTGCACTTGATCCGCCGCACCACCGAGGCGGTGCTCGACGATGCGCCCGATATGCTCGTCATCATCGACAGTCCCGATTTCACCCATCGCGTCGCCCGCCGGGTCCGTGCGCGCAATCCTGCGATCCCGGTCGTCGACTACGTGTCGCCATCGGTCTGGGCGTGGCGGCCGGGCCGGGCGCGCGCGATGACGGGCTATGTCGACCACGTGCTGGCGCTATTGCCGTTCGAGCCGGAGGAGTATCGCAAGCTGGCGGGTCCGCCCTGCAGCTATGTCGGCCATCCCCTGATCGAGCAACTGGACGTGCTGCGCCCGAACGCGGAGGAGCGGCAGCGGCGCGATGGCGAGCGGCCGGTGCTGCTGGTGCTGCCAGGCAGCCGGCGCAGCGAGATCAGGCATCATCTGGCGCTGTTCGGTGCCGCGCTCGGCCGGCTTGGCCAGCAAACCAAATTCGAGCTCGTGCTGCCCACCATGCCGCATCTCGAGGTGATGGTGCACGAGGGCGTGGCGTCCTGGCCGATCGCCCCGCGGATCGCGGTCGGCGAGACCGAGAAGCGCGCCGCGTTCCGCATCGCGCGCGCCGCACTGGCGAAATCGGGCACCGTGACGCTCGAGCTCGCGCTGTCGGGCATTCCGATGGTCACGGCCTATCGCGTCGGCGCGGCCGAGGCGTTCATCCTGCGCCGCGCGATCCGGGTGTCGTCGGTGATCCTTGCCAACCTCGTGATCGGCAGCGACATCATTCCCGAATTCCTGCAGGAGGACTGCACCCCGGAGAAGCTGGCGGCGGCGCTTGGCGAAGTGATCGCTGACACGCCCGAGCGGCTGCGGCAGCTCGTGGCGTTCGGGACGCTGGACGCGAAAATGTCGACCGGCGATCAGCCGCCAAGTGTCCGCGCGGCCGACATCGTGCTGGCGACGATGCGCGGAACGTTGGGCTAGAGCCTTTCCCGTTCCAATGGGATCGGAACGGGGCTCTAGGTTTTGTTTTGACGCATTTTCTTCACGCGAACCGGTAATCCACTTCGCTCGAAAACGCTCTAACGTCTTATAAAGCCATTCGCAGGCGGCATCTCGCCGCAGGGTTTTGGCTTGCCTTCGTATATTAGATGGTACTAATATTAGATGTAGCTAATATAATTGTGGAGCCTGCCATGAAGATCGATCCAGTCGCCTATGCCGGCGCGGTCGTGCGCGACGTCGCAGTCAGGGAGCGCGACGGCAAGCCGGCGCGGGCGGTCATCGCCACCCGCAGTTACGAGACCGACATCGACGACCTCTGGGATGCGCTGACCAATCCCGAGCGCATTCCGCGCTGGTTCCTGCCGATCTCGGGCAATCTGCGACCTGGCGGCCGCTACAAATTCGAAGGGCAGGCGGGTGGCGAGATCACGGCCTGCGAGCCGCCACGTCGGCTCGCGGTGACGTGGGAGGCCATGGGCAGCGTCAGCTGGGTCACCGTGACGCTGGCCGATGACGGCTCCGGCGGCACGCGACTGGAACTGGAGCATCTTTCGATTGTCGAGGGCGATTTCTGGGACCGCTACGGGCCGGGTGCGGTCGGCGTCGGCTGGGATCTCGCTTTGATCGGGCTCGCGCTGTATCTCGCTACCGGTGTCGGTGAGGAATTTGATCGTGCCGCCGCCGCGGCATGGCCTGCCTCTGATGATGGCAAGGATTTCATCCGCCGCAGCAGCACGGACTGGTGCCGCGCCTCGATCGCAGCCGGTACTGAGGAAGATGCGGCGCGCAGGGCCGGAGCCAACACCACGGCGTTTTATCTTGGCGAGCCGGAGCCCGGCGGAGGCTAGTTCACGTGCACGCCTTCGACATCCTCGGCGATCCCGTCCGCCGGCGCATCCTCGAATTATTGGCGACCGGCGAGCACAGCTCGGGCGACATCGTCACGGTCGTGCAGCGCCAATTCGGCATCACCCAATCGGCGGTGTCGCAGCAGCTGCGGATCCTGCGCGATGCTGGGTTCGCGTCGGTGCGCGTTGACGGCACGCGTCGCATCTACGCGGTCGAGCCGCGGCGGCTGCGCGAGGTCGATGACTGGCTCGACCGTTTCCGGGCGTTCTGGCTGCCGAAGCTCGATGCGCTCGCAACGGAGGTCGCCCGCGGCAAGCGAAAGCGGCGCCGGCAGGATTGAAATTTCCGCCGATGCGTTGACGTCCTCAACGTTGGGATGCCGTGCTCGACGATTTCTTCGGCATCACGCCGATCATCGACAACGCGCAGTATCCGTTCATCCTGTCCGTCGAAGGCAAAGTGACGCGGCGAGATGCTAGAGCGGGATGGGTTTTGGTTGAATCGGTTCGCCACGCTTCGGTCCACCTCTCCCCAACGAGGAGAGGTGGATTGCGCAGCAATCCGGGTGAGGGCTCTTGCACTCTCGATGGACCGTAAACCCTCACCCGATTTGCTCCGCAAATCGACCTCTCCCAAGGGAGAGGTGAACCTTCAACGCCGTTCTGACTCACCCTGACTTCGTCATGCTTTGGACGAAAAAGCCGGACGCGGTCGCCCGCATCCGGCTTTGAGGAACAGGATCGGCTGCGCTTACTTGCGCTTGTCGATCGCGACGTATTCGCGGCGGGCAACGCCGGTGTAGAGCTGGCGCGGACGGCCGATCTTCTGCTGCGGATCCTCGATCATCTCGCTCCACTGGCTGATCCAGCCGACGGTGCGGGCGACCGCGAACAGCACGGTGAACATCGAGGTCGGGAAGCCCATCGCCTTCAGCGTGATGCCCGAATAGAAGTCGACGTTCGGATAGAGCTTGCGGTCGATGAAGTAGGGGTCGCTGAGCGCGATCTTCTCGAGCTCGAGCGCGACCTTGAGCATCGGATCGTCGCCGTGGCCGGTCTCCTTGAGCACCGCGTGACACATCTTCTGCATGATCTTGGCGCGCGGATCGTAGTTCTTGTAGACGCGGTGGCCGAAGCCCATCAGGCGGACTTCGCTGTTCTTGTCCTTCACCTTGGCGATGAAGTCGGGGATCTTGTCGACCGTACCGATGTCGGCGAGCATCGCCAGCGCCGCTTCGTTGGCGCCGCCATGCGCCGGGCCCCACAGGCAGGCGATGCCGGCCGCGATGCAGGCGAACGGGTTGGCGCCCGACGAGCCGGCGATACGCACCGTCGAGGTCGAGGCGTTCTGCTCATGGTCGGCGTGCAGGATGAAGATCTTGTCGAGTGCGTCGGCGAGAACGGGATTGATCTTGTAGTCCTCGCAGGGCACCGCGAAGCACATGTTGAGGAAGTTCTCGGCGAACGAGAGCGAGTTCTTCGGGTACACGAAGGGCTGGCCGACCGTGTATTTGTAGGCCATCGCCGCCAGCGTCGGGATCTTGGCGATCATCCGGATCGAGGCGATCTCCCGCTGCTTCGCATCGTTGATGTCGGTCGAGTCGTGATAGAACGCGGCGAGCGCGCCGACGGCTGCGACCATGATCGCCATCGGGTGGGCGTCGCGGCGGAAGCCCTGGAAGAAGCGGGCCATCTGCTCATGCACCATGGTGTGGTGCGTGACCAGATAGTCGAAGTCCTTCTTCTGCGCCGGGGTCGGGAGCTCGCCGTTGAGCAGCAGATAGCAGGTCTCGAGGAAATCGCCGTGCTCGGCGAGCTGCTCGATGGGGTAGCCACGGTATTCGAGGACACCGGCATCGCCGTCGATGTAGGTGATCTTGGACTGGCAGCTGCCGGTCGAGGTGAAGCCGGGGTCGTAGGTGAACACCCCGGCCTGGCCGTAGAGCTTGGCGATGTCGATGACATCAGGCCCAACCGTGCCGCTCAGGATCGGGAAATCGTAGTTCTTGTTGCCGATGGTGAGTGTGGCTGTCTTGCTGGATTTTGCGTCCATCGCGATATCCCCGATGAATTCGTTGCGAAAACCGACCTTGCCCAGTCGCTGAACTGCGGCCCATGGCGGGGCGGAACGGCTTGTTGAGAAAGCGTCCGAGGATGGGTAGCTCATTGCAATGTGCGCTGCAAGATGGACCCTGGAGGGGGTCCATGCAGGAGGATCACGCCGCCTGATCGGCGAGGCGCGCGAGGCACTCCTGGCGTCCCAGCACGGCCAGGACATCGAAGATACCGGGCGACGTGGTGCGTCCGGTCAGTGCCACCCGCAGCGGCTGGGCGACGGCGCCGAGCTTCAGGCCGTTCTGCTCGGCGAAATTCCGCATGGCGGTTTCGGTCGTTTCCGCGTTCCAATCGGTCACGGCCTCGAGCGCCGCCCGCAACTGGCCGATCAGCGCGCGCGTCTCAGGCGTCAGCAGCGCGGCCGCCTTGGCATCGAGCGCGAGCGGGCGGTCGGCGAAGATGAAATAGGCGCCCGAGATCAGCTCGAGCAGCGTCTTGGCGCGCTCCTTCAGGCTCGGCATCGCCCGCAGCAATTGCGCACGGGTGGTGTCGTTGAGCTTGGCCTTCAGCGCGGCGCCCTCGGGAATATAGTCCAGCACGCTCTCGAACTGGGTCACGAGGGATTGATCGTCGCTCTGGCGGATGTAGTGGCCGTTGAGGTTCTCCAGCTTGGCGAAATCGAACCGCGCCGCCGAGCGGCCGATGCCGGAGAGGTCGAACGCGTCGATCATCTCCTCTGTCGAGAAGATCTCCTGGTCGCCATGGCTCCAGCCGAGCCGGACCAAATAGTTGCGCAGGGCGGCCGGCAGGTAGCCGAGCGCGCGATAGGCATCGACGCCAAGCGCGCCATGGCGCTTCGACAGTTTCGAGCCGTCCGGACCATGGATCAGCGGAATGTGGGACATGCTCGGCAGCTCCCACTCCAGCGCGTCGTAGATCTGCTTCTGGCGGGCGCCGTTGATCAGGTGATCGTCGCCGCGGATGATATGGGTGACCGCCATGTCGTGGTCGTCGACCACGACCGCCAGCATGTAGGTCGGCGTGCCGTCGCCGCGCAGCAGGACGAGGTCGTCGAGGTTCTCGTTCTGCCAGACCACGCGGCCCTGCACCTGGTCCTCGAGCACGGTCTCGCCGGTCTGCGGCGCTTTCAGGCGGATGGTCGGCTTGATGCCGGCAGGCGCAGTCGAGGGATCGCGGTCGCGCCACAGGCCGTCATAGAGCCGGGTGCGGCCATCGGCGCGCGCCTTCTCGCGCATCGCGGTCAGCTCCTCCGGCGTCGCGTAGCAGTAATAGGCGCGGCCGGCGGCGAGCAGGCTTTCGGCGACCTCGCGGTGGCGGGCGGCACGGCTGAACTGGTAGATGACGTCGCCGTCCCAATCGAGCTCGAGCCACTTCAGGCCGTCCAGGATGGCGTCGATCGCCTCCTTGGTCGAGCGCTCGCGATCGGTGTCCTCGATCCGCAGCAGCATCTTGCCGCCGTGCTTCTTGGCGTAGAGCCAGTTGAACAGGGCGGTGCGGGCGCCTCCGATGTGGAGGAAGCCGGTCGGCGAGGGGGCGAAGCGGGTAACGACGGAATCGGTCATGATTGCAGCGAGACGTATGCGGGAACGGCGCTGGTGTATAGCAGGAACCCGACATAACTAAAGCCTCGGGTGAGGCCATTTGGCCGGCCACGAGGCTCCAGAGTAGGCTTGGCCCGGCGGCGCGAATTTGGCAGAAGGTCCACCTAGCTCCTCCAGGGAACCCATGATGACGACTGACACGGCGACGGCAGAGGCAGGGCGCGACTTCATCCGCGACATCGTCCAGGCCGATCTCTCCTCCCACAAGCACGCCAAGGTCGTGACGCGCTTCCCGCCGGAGCCGAACGGCTATTTGCATATCGGCCACGCCAAGTCGATTGCGCTCAATTTCGGCATTGCGCAGGAGTTCGGCGGCCAGTGCAATCTGCGCTTCGACGACACCAATCCGACCCGGGAGGAGCAGGAATATATCGACTCCATCCAGGCCGACGTGCATTGGCTCGGCTATGACTGGGGCAACAACCTGTTCTACGCCTCCGACTATTTCGCGCGGCTCTACGACTGGGCCGAGGGCCTGATCAAGGCCGGCTTTGCCTATGTCGACGACCAGTCGCAGGAGGCGATCCGGACCTCGCGCGGCACGCTGACCGAACCCGGCAAGAACTCGCCGTTCCGCGACCGCTCGGTCGAGCAGAACCTCGACCTGTTCCGCCGCATGAAGGCCGGCGAGTTTCCGAACGGCACCCGTGTGCTGCGCGCCAAGATCGACATGGCGTCGGGCAACATCAATCTGCGCGACCCGGTACTGTACAGAATCCTGCACGCCCACCATCCGCGCACCGGCGACAAATGGTCGATCTATCCGAGTTACGACTACGCCCACGGCCAGTCGGATGCCATCGAAGGCATCACGCATTCGATCTGCACGCTGGAGTTCGAGGATCACCGCCCGCTCTATGAGTGGCTGCTCGACAAGCTGCCGGTGCCCTCGCAGCCGCGCCAGTATGAGATGGCGCGGCTCAACCTGACCTACACGCTGCTGTCCAAGCGCGTGCTGACCCAGCTCGTGCGCGACGGCCATGTCTCGGGCTGGGACGATCCGCGGATGCCGACCATCGCCGGGTTGAAGCGGCGCGGTGTGCCGCCGGCTGCGGTGCGCGAGTTCATCAAGCGGATCGGCGTCGCCAAGGCCAACAGCGTGGTCGACGTCGGCATGCTGGAGTTCTGTATCCGCGAGGAATTGAACCGCACGGCGCTGCGCCGCATGGCGGTGCTGCGGCCGCTCAAGGTGGTGATCGAGAACTATCCGGAAGGCCAGGTCGAGGAGCTCGAGGCGATCAACCACCCTGACAATCCGGAGGCCGGCACCCGCAAGATCGCCTTCGGCCGCGAGCTCTATATCGAGCGCGACGATTTCATGGAAAACCCGCCGAAGAAGTTCTTCCGCCTCTCGCCCGGCAACGAGGTGCGGCTGCGCTACGCCTACTTCATCAAGTGCACCGGCGTGGTGAAGGACGATGCCGGCGAGATCGTCGAGCTGCGCGCGACCTACGATCCCGCGACCAAGGGCGGCAACGCGCCCGATGGCCGCAAGGTGAAGGCGACCATGCACTGGCTGCCTGCTGCGCAGTCGAAGCCGGCGGAGATCCGCATCTACAACCAGCTGTTCGCCAATCCGAGCCCGGATGCGGGCAACTTCGCCACCGACCTCAATCCGCAGTCGCTGGAAGTGCTGACCGACGCACGCGTCGAGCCGGCGATCGCCGACAGCAATTCGCCCGACGCAATGCAGTTCGAGCGCCAAGGTTATTTCGTGCGCGACCGGGACTCGACGCCGGACAGGCTGGTGTTCAACCGCACGATCGGCCTGCGCGATACGTTCGCGAAGGAAGTCGGAGGAAAGATGACGAATCCACCCGTTTTGGCGGCGTCTTCTCCGCTGTACAGTGTACTCAATGACATTGATCTCGCCATAAAGGCGAAACTCTACTACCCGGCGTTGCTTGCTGCTTTGACCGTGCCAGATATTTGTTCCGCGCTGGCACTGCCGAACAGCGCCTTTGTTAAGGAGAAGCACTATGTGGCGTTCGTTGACAAGTATACGACGGAGCCAGCCTTAGGTCTCGAGGGGCAGTCGTGCTATCGCTTGCGCGGCGGCGTGGTTCACAGGGCCAATATGGCCGGTCACGACAAGTTTGGGGCAACAAATGTCGTATTCACTCTGCCAAACACGTTCGCAAGCATACATGCGCTAAGTATCGTAGACCAAGCGACGGGCAAGAAGGCTGCTATGTTTGATCTCGCGCAATTTTGCGGTGAGATGATAGCGGCCGCAAAACGTTGGTATGCAGAGCATCACGACAATCCCACCGTTAAGGAAAATATGGAAAACCTAATCCGCTATTGTCCAGAAGGTTTGGCGCCATTTCTCGGTGGTGTCCCTGTTGTAGCCAGCGGAGCATCGAGTTCTGGAAATCCAGAAAGCGAAGGCTCACCGGGGGCCGGGTGATGCCAAGCGAAGCCGACGACATCGTCTCCGCCATCATCGCAAGATGGTCCGCGGGCTTCAGCAGGCTCGACGCGGATGCGCTTGCCGCGCTCTATTCGAAGCACGCGTTCTTCTTCGGCTCGAACCCGTCGCTGTATCGCGGCCGCGATGGGGTGAAGGCCTATTGCAACGGCCTGCCGCGCTGGCGCGCGCCACGCGTCCAGTTCAGCGAGGTCAGGACCGAGCAGGTCAACGCCGATCTCGTCAACATGGCGGCCGTCACATCGTTTGTCCTCGACGGCGACGCGCCGGCGCTGGTGGTCAAGATCACCTGGGTGATCGCGCGCGAGGATGGCGACTGGAAGATCGCCTGCCATCACGTGTCGTCGCAGACGCCGCTGATCTAGGCGGGTCGACCGCCGCCACCAACCGTTCCGGTTGTGTTCCGCTAGCCGGGTGACTGCGGCACCGCTAGCTTTGCGGCCCGGCAGGGATCGCAAGCGGAATGGCGGAGCAGGGCACGACGCCGGGCGGCAAGCGCGGCTACGCGGGGACGTGGCCGCCGCGGGCGGCTGCGCCAGTCGGCGGCTATATCCCGACGCGCGCCAGTATTTGGCCGCCGCTGGTCGAGCGGTTGCGGCAATGGGTGCGCGCCGAGGCGGGGGCCGGGCGGCTGTTGCCCTGGGTGCCGGTGGCGTTCGGCACCGGCATCGCGTTCTACTTCGCGGCCGAGCATGAGCCGATGTTGTTGCCCGCGGCCGTCGCCGCGGTCGCGCTCTGTGCGCTGGCCTTCCTGCTGCGGCGGCACAGGATGTTTCCCGCGCTCGTGATGCTGGCGGCGG
Organism: Bradyrhizobium genosp. L; assembly: GCF_015624485.1. NCBI lineage: Bacteria > Pseudomonadati > Pseudomonadota > Alphaproteobacteria > Hyphomicrobiales > Nitrobacteraceae > Bradyrhizobium > Bradyrhizobium genosp. L. The sequence goes on along the minus strand of NZ_CP061378.1, from coordinate 4,174,794 downwards.
TCGCGGCGGGTTTTGCGACCGCGACCTGGAAGACGGCGCGGATCGCGCATGGCGTGCTGGCGCGGCCGATGTTCTCGGTGACGCTGACCGGCTTCGTCGAGACCCGCGACATCAGGGAGAAGACCGATCGCTTCGTGCTGCGCGTGGTCTCGATGGAGAGCCCGCGCGACTTGACGAAGCTCGAGCGCGTGCGGCTTTCGGTGAAGAAGGGCACCGCGCCCGAGGTCGGCAGCTTCGTCGAATTGAAGGCGCGGTTGATGCCGCCGCTCGGGCCGCAGCGACCCGGCTCCTATGATTTCGGTCGCGACCTTTATTTCCAGGGCATCGGCGCCTCCGGCTTCGCGATGGGCGCGGTCAGGACGAAGCAGCCGCCGGCGAGTGGCGGCCTTGCGCTGCGCTATGCGGCCGTCATGCAGGGCCTGCGCGACGCCATCGATGCGCGGATCCGCACCACGCTCGACGGCGACCAGCGCGCGATCGCGACCGCGCTGCTCACCGGCCGGCGCGATGCGATCACGACGCCGGTCAACGACGCGATGTTCATCTCCGGGCTCGGCCATGTGCTGTCGATCTCCGGCTATCACATGGCTGTCGTCGCCGGCGTGGTGTTCTTCACGATCCGCGCGCTGCTCGCGCTGTTTCCGGCGTTCACGGCCGGACAGCCGATCAAGAAATGGGCGGCCGGGGCGGCGCTGTTCGCTGCCGCGTTCTATCTGTTGCTGTCGGGCGCGGAGGTCGCGACGCAGCGATCCTTCTTCATGACGGCAGTGGTGCTGATCGCCGTCATGGTCGATCGCCGCGCCATCACCTTCCGAACGCTGGCGGTGGCGGCGCTGATCGTGCTGGCGATTGCGCCGGAAGCGCTGGTGCATCCGAGCTTTCAGATGTCGTTCGCCGCGACGCTCGGGCTGGTGGCGTTGGTGCAGATCGGGATGCCGAGCCTGTTTGCGTCGCCGGACCATTCGGTGACCGCGCGGATCGCGCTGTGGGGCGGGCGTGAGCTCATCGTGCTGGTGCTGGCCTCGCTGGTGGCGGGGCTGGCGACGACGCCCTATGCCGCGTTCCATTTCCATCGCATCACGCCCTACGGACTGCTCGCCAACCTGGCGGCGATGCCGGTGGTCTCGGCGGTCGTGATGCCCGCGGGCCTGCTCGGGCTTGCCGCAATGCCGTTCGGGTTCGACGGCGTGTTCTGGGCGATCATGGGCATTGGCATCGACTGGATGATCGTGGTGACGCAATGGGTCGCCGCACTGCCGGGCGCGGTCGGACGGATGGCGGCGTTCGGCACCGGACCGATGATCCTGGCCAGCGCGGGGCTCGTCCTGCTCGGGCTGTTGCGGACGCCGCTGCGCTGGTCGGGTGCGATGCTGCTCGTGGTGGCGACGGTCTGGGCGGTGCGGGTGCCGCAGCCGGATGTGCTGGTCTCCGCCGATGGCCGCAATGTCGCGGTGCGCGGCGGCGACGGGCGGCTGCATCTTATGCACAGCGCGAAGGATGCCTTTTTGGTCAAGGAGTGGCTCGCGGCCGATGCCGACGCGCGCTTCGCCGCGGATCCGTCGCTCGGCGAGAGCGTTTCCTGCGATTCCAGCGGCTGCGTCACTCCTGGCGCCGGCAGTTTCGTCGCGCTGGCGAACCGGCCCGATGCGCTGGCCGACGATTGCGAGCGGGCGGCGCTGATCGTCATGGCCCACCCCGCGCCGCAGGGCTGCGCGGCCTCGGTGATCGATGCCGAGCGGCTACGCCGCCACGGCGCGCTGACGCTGCGCCGCGTCAGCGGCGGCTTCGCCATCGATGCGGTCAAACCCGGTGGCATCGACCGGCCCTGGTCGCCGGCGGTTCCCGGTGAAGGTGACAGCGAGGCGCTGCTGCGCACGCCTGACAAGCCGTCCCGTCCCGTCGATGCGACACCCGCCGAGACCGATCTGCAAGGCGACGATTAAGTCTGGCCGGGCGGGGGCAGCTCGAACAGGCCGAGATGGTACTCGTCGGAATCGGGGCCGGCGTCGGGCTTCTTGACCAGGGTGAAGGCGGCTTCGGGAAACTGCTGCCAGACCTTGAGGTCGTCGGCGGTGATCGTCAGCCAGCCGAACCGGAACATGTAGCGGCCCGGTTCGGTGACGCGTCCAGCCTTTTGCCACGTGACCTTGTCGACCACCGCGCACGCCCTCCGTGCGCGATGATGCGCCAACGCGTCGTCAGACGCAATTCCTCAGGCCGCGGCCCGGAACCCGAAGTCCGGGGCCGCTTGAAATTGCTTTGGTCACCCGCCGCGGGAATGGTCGTCCTGCGGCTGCGATGCGTTCAACCCAAAAACAGCGATGCGAATGCGGAGGGCCGCCGCTCTGCGACCTTGGGCTTCTGCTCGATCTGTTGAGGCAGCGCCGGCAGTTGCAGCACCGTGACGCGCTGTCCCTCGACGAGCTGGGTCACCAGCACGCGGTTGCCGTCGGGGAATTCGACCGCGTCGTGATGGCGATCCGGCACATCGGGCTCGATCTCGTTGAACACGCCGACACGGAAGCCGATCGTCTTGGTCCAGATCCAGCGGCTGTCGTAGCGGACGTTCTCGGTGAAGGCGAGCTCGGTGCCGGGCAACATGCAGACCGCAACCGCGAGATCGCTTTCGGAGGCAAAGCCGCGGGTCGACGTGCCGCGGAAGGTCGTGGTGACAAGCGTCTCTCCGACGACGGCGGGACGCGATTGCACCGCGTGCAGGCTATAGTCACACATCGGATGGCTCCTCGGTTCGAGGTAGCGACCCAAAGCCTCCCCTTGAGGCGCAGGCCTCTACCAGAGTGGACGATAGCGAACGAGTGTTTCCCCGTTTCTTGGCGATTGTACGACTGGCTGCAGAGCGGCCCGATCACAAACGCGCTACGCACGAGAGGTATCGGGGCGCATCTGGCAAGCTCACACGTCGCGCTATCTGCCAAGCAACGGTCGGATGTGTCGCGCGTTCCTTCGCGGCCTCAGTATTTGCGATAGAGCCCGATCAGCTTGCCCTGGATGCGAACCCGGTTCGGCGGCAGGATGCGCACTTCATAGGCGGTGTTGGCCGGCTCCAGCGCGATCGATGCACCGCGGCGGCGGAAGCGCTTCAGGGTGGCTTCCTCCTCGTCGATCAAGGCCACCACGATGTCGCCGGTGTTGGCGGTGTCGTTGCGCTGGATCAGCGCCATGTCGCCGTCGAGAATACCGGCCTCGACCATCGAGTCGCCGCGCACCTCGAGCGCGTAGTGCTCGCCGGTGCCGAGCATGTCGGGCGGTACGCTGATGGTGTGGCTGCGGGTCTGCAGCGCCTCGATCGGGGTACCGGCCGCGATCCGGCCCATCACCGGGACGGCGACCGGGCGGTTGCCGTCGTCCTCGATCACGGGGGCGGAGGCGCGCTTGCCGAGCGTGCCCTCGATGACGCTCGGCGTGAAGCCGCGGCGGCCGTTGCCGCCACCGGCGGCCAATTCGGGGAGCTTGATCACCTCGATGGCGCGGGCGCGGTTCGGCAGCCGGCGGATGAAGCCGCGCTCTTCCAGCGCGGTGATGAGGCGGTGGATACCGGACTTCGAGCGCAGGTCGAGCGCATCCTTCATCTCGTCGAAGGAGGGGGGCACGCCGGCCTCTTTCAGACGTTCATTGATGAAACGCAGAAGTTCGTACTGTTTGCGCGTGAGCATCTCGAGTATTCCCCCGGTTGAGTGCGTCGTTCGATTCCGAGACCTCAGGAGCCCCGATCTTGCGAGCACGATGCGCGCCAGCGACGAGGGACTCCCATTTGGTGACACCAGTACTCGAAACAAATCATGAACGGACACTATATGTTCGATACATGTTCTGCAACCACTTAATTTCAGGTGAACGCGCTCACCCGACGCTGCCGCGCGGGGTCATTCCGGCAGTGTCAGGATATCGCATGCGCTGCCTTTGAGAGCCGCCGGCGCGAATGGCGGACGGATCAGAAGTGCCCGTGCCGCAGCGAGATTTCCCAGCAGCGAGCTGTCCTGCTGCATCACCGGCGTTGCGATCAGCGTGCCGTGGTCGCGCTCTTCCAGACGCGCGCGCAGATAGTCCTCGCGCTGGTCGTTGGCGGCGAGATCGCGGCCGAGCAAGGCGCGCGCGCGAGTGTGATGAATCACCTTGCGGCCGCTCAAAGCCCGAATCAAAGGCACCAGAAACAGGTAGGCGCAGACATAGGACGACACCGGATTGCCGGGCAGGCCGATCACCCGCATGGTGCCGAGCCGGCCATGCATCATCGGCTTGCCGGGCCGCATTGCGATCCGCCAGAACGCCATGGCGACGCCCTCGGCCTCCAGCGACTGCTTGACCAGATCATGGTCGCCGACCGATGCTCCGCCGGTCGTGACCAGGATATCGGCGTCGACCTCGCGTGCACGGCGGATGCCGGCGGTGGTCGCCGCCACGGTATCGGCCGCGATCCCGAGATCGATGGTTTCGGCGCCCTCGCGGCGCGCCAGCGCCCGCAGCGCATAGCCGTTGGAATAGACGATCTGGCCGGGACCAGGCTCCGAGCCCGGCATCACCAGCTCGTCGCCGGTTGCGAGCAACGCGACCTTGGGGCGGCGGTGCACCGCGAGTTCCGGATAATTCATGGCGGCGGCCAGCGACAGCGCGCGGTCGGAGAGCCGCTGGCCTGCCGCGAGCAGCACGTCGCCGGCGTTGAAGTCGACGCCGGCGGGGCGGATGTGCCGTCCCCTGGTCGCGGCCTCGGTGATGGTGATGTGGTCGCCGTCGATGGCCGTGTCTTCCTGGATGATGACCGCATCGGCGCCGTCGGGGATCACGCCGCCGGTGAAGATCCGCACCGCTTCGCCCGCACTGAGGCTGCGCGCGAACGGCCGGCCGGCCGCGACTTCGCCGATCACCTTCAGGCGAGCGGACAGATCGGCCGCATCGGCCGCGCGCACCGCATAGCCGTCCATCGCCGACATCGGCTGCGGCGGCTGGGTACGCCGGGCCGCTGTGTCGCGTGCCAGGGTGCGGTCATGGGCGGCATCGAGCGCGACCATCTCTTCCGCCAGCGGATCGGCGCCGGCGAGAATGGCTGATAGGGCATCGGCAACCGGCATCAGGGCCACGGGCAGGCCTCCTCACATTCCCAATTCGGCAAGCGCCCTCGCCACGTCATCCGTCGATGTCACGTGGACGGCATGAAGGCCGCGCGCCCGCGCCCCCTCGATGTTGGCGGCCGTATCGTCGAAGAACAGGATCCGCGACGCCGGCACGCCGATCTCCTTTACCACATGATCATAGGCCGCGGCGTCGGGCTTCCGGAACCCGATGCTCGAGGACAGGAACACGGTGTGGAAGTGACTGAGCAGGTCGGCATAGGCGACCGAGAAATGCGCGACATGGGCCGGGTTGGTGTTGGAGAAGGCGTACAGCGGCATCCGCTTCGCGGCGCTCGCGAGCAGCGGCGCGATCCCCGGCATCGCGCCGGTGAAGATCGCATTCCAGCCTTCGAGGAACTGGGCGTCGGTCAGCGTGATGCCGAGCGACGCGCGCAGGTTCTCGAAGAACGCCGCATCGTCGATGCGCCCGATCTCGTGATGCTTGAAGCTGTCGTTGACGACGAAGCGCTGCGCGAGCTCGGCAGGCGCGCAGCCGGCATGGCCAGCCCAGCTCGCCATCACTTTGTCGAAGCTGATGTCGATCACGACGCGGCCGATGTCGAACAGCAGCACGTCGACGGAATTCGGGGAGAGGGAGGATGTCATTGCACGGACGGTTTACGAAAATTGCGGGCAGGGGGCAATGGCTGCGAATTTTGTGATGGCGGCTCGTCATTCTCGCGTCGTCCTGGCGAAAGCCAGGACCCATAACCACTGAATTGCATTGTGGTTGTGGTCGTGGCCTCGCGCATCGCGCAACAACGTGCAATTGGGGTAATGGGTCCTGGCTTTCGCCAGGACGACGATGGGATGGTTCTCAATTCACTATCCACCACCGCGGTGTCGTCACCTGCGCGTACGGGTGATCCAATATTCCAGAGACAGAAGCGCTTGAGCCGAGAGGCCGCGGGGTACTGGGTCGCCCCGCCTGAGTTGGACGATGCGTCAAGACAAAATTACGAAAAACGAAGCAACGTGCCTCAGCGCGCTTCGACGATTTCGCCGTCCTCCTTGACGAACCGCCCGACGGGCGCGTCCAACAAATCGATGACGGCTTCCGACGGCCGGCATAGGCGCACGCCTTTCGGCGTGACCACGATCGGCCGGTTGATCAGGATGGGATGCGCCATCATCGCGTCGAGCAGTTCGTCGTCCGTCCATTTTGGATCGTCAAGACCCAGCGCGTTGTACGGCGTACCCTTTTCACGCAGCACAGCGCGCACCGAAATTTCCATCGCCGCGATCAGCTCCCGGAGCTTTTCACGCGAAGGGGGCGTCTTGAGGTATTCGATGACGACGGGTTCGACGCCGCTCTGTCGGATCATCGCCAGCGTATTGCGCGAGGTGCCGCAATCCGGATTGTGATAGATCGTGACGCTCATGGTTGTGTCTCCACGACGGCAACGGGGCGGTGCATCTCGGAATGCCCGAGCAGCCAGTTCATCAGCAGCATGCCGGCGATGGCCCCACCGAGTTCGGCGAGAATGAACCCGGGAAGGTCTGCGGGACGAATGCCGGAAAAGGTGTTGGTCAGGGAGCGAGCGATTGCGACCGCCGGATTGGCAAACGACGTTGACGCTGTGAACCAGTAGGCTGCCGTGATGTAGAGGCCGACCAGCCACGGGACAGCCGCTCGCTGGAAGCGGATGCCGGCCAGAATGACTGCGATGAGACCAAAGGCCGCCATCGCTTCCGCGCACCATTGCGCACCGCCGGTCCTGACCTTCATCGACAGATCGATCAGGGGATGTGCAAACATCACGTGCGCCGCCATCGTGCCGAGGGCACCACCTGCCACCTGCGCGACGATGTAGGACACCGCTTCGTTCACCGGCAACTCGCGCCTTGCCGTGAAGACCAGCGTGACGGCCGGGTTGAAGTGGGCGCCCGAGATCGGACCGAACACGGTGATGAGGACGACCAGAATGGCCCCGGTCGGCAGCGTGTTGCAGAGAAGCGCGAGCGCGACATCTCTGGTCAAGGTTTCGGCCATGATGCCGGACCCCACCACCGTGGCGACGAGCATGCCGGTGCCAAGCGCTTCGGCAGCAAGACGCCGCGAGAGATCGAAGCCGTGCATCGGCGATGAAGTTGTGCTCCCACCTTGGTCAGACACGGCTTCGCTCCTTTCGCTTCGGAGGACAGCACGGTTGCAGGCTTTCGACGACCGGTGCGCAGACCTCCGGCCGGCCATCGCAACAATCCCGGAGCAGGAACATCGCGACGTCGCGAAATTCGGTCAGGTTGGCGCGATAGACGATCGATCGGCTTCGTCGCTCGGACGTGACGAGGCGGGCGCGCGTAAGGATCGACAGATGTGCGGAAAGGGTGTTCTGCGGCACCTCCAGCAGCCGGGCGAGATCGCCGGCGGCGAGACCATCGGGCTCGCGTCTGACGAGCGTCCGAAACGCCTCCAGGCGGGTCGACTGGGAGAGGGCGGCCAGGGCGAGAACGGCTTGTTCGGTTTCCATATATCCAGATTTATGGAAATGATAAGCTCGAGTCAATTCTCGAATCGGGACGGCCGTGGTTATTTCGAAAATACTAGAAATATCGATTGACACGGGGACGCCGCGAGCGAATGTTTGCCTCATGAAGATCGACGATGCAGCGGCGCAACTGGAAGCCCTCGGTAATACGACCAGGCTCAAGATCTACCGGGCGCTGGTTCGTGCCGGGCACGCGGGCATGCCCGTCGGGCGCCTGCAGGAAAGGCTGAAAATCCCGGCGTCGACACTATCGCACCACGTCAAGGCGCTGGTGTCCGTAGGGCTGATTTCGCAGAAGCGCGAGGGGACGACGCTGGTTTGCCACGCCGAATACGACACGATGCAGGGCTTGGTCGATTTCCTGGTGGCGGAGTGCTGCGTCGAGGAAGCGCGATGCAGTCCGGCGCAGACGGCCGCCTGATTTTTCCGGCCAATTATTCGATAATTCTAGAAAGACAGGAGAAAAGGGATGAGCGCTGGGAAGACGGTCGCGATCATCGGGGCAGGACCCGTCGGCCTTGCCGCGGCGGCGCATGTGATGGAGCGCGGCATGACACCGGTCGTGCTGGAGGCCGGGCGCGAAGCCGGAGACGCCGTGCGGCAATGGCAGCATGTGCAGCTGTTCTCGCCCTGGGAATACAATGTGGACCGTGCGGCCGAGCGGCTGCTTGCCGGCATCGGCTGGAACCGACCGGATCCGCATGTCTATCCGACCGGCGGTGAGCTGCTGGATCACTATCTCATCCCGCTCGCGACCCGGACGCCGCTGAGGGACGCAATCCGCACATCGTGCCGCGTCACGGCGGTCGCCCGCGCCGGCTTTGACAAGGCCAAGACCAGGGGCCGCGACGAGGCGCCATTCGAAATTCGCTGCCAGAACGGCAAGGGTCCGCAGACGCTGCGCGCGGACGCCGTCATCGACTGCTCGGGAACGTGGACCTCGCCGAACCCTGCCGGCGCAAACGGGCTCACCGCCATCGGCGAGCGCGAAGCGAGGGACAACATCGCCTATGGCATGCCTGACGTGCTCGGCAAGGATCGGAGCCGATATGCCGGCAAGGCCGTTGCCGTGCTGGGAGCAGGGCACTCCGCGATCGGCACGCTGACCGATTTGACGAGGCTCGCACATGAGGCGCCGGGCACGCGGCCGATCTGGCTGCTCCGCGGGACCAATCCGGCGAAGGCCTTCGGCGGCGGAGCGAACGACAAGCTTGCAGCCCGCGGCGAATTGGGCGCTCACTTCGCGTCGCTCGTCGCGTCAGGCCGCGTTCAGGTGGAGGCGGGATTTCCGGTCGCTGCGCTGAGCCAGGCCGAGGGGCGCCTCAGGATCGCGACGTCTACCGCGTGCTGCGCGCGCAGCATCGTCGTCGATGAGCTGATTGTCGCGACCGGCTTCCGTTCCGATCTGTCGTTCCTGGGCGAGATTCGTTTGCGGCTCGATCCGGCAATCGAAGCGCCGGTGGCGTTGGCCCCGTTGATCGATCCGAATGAGCATTCCTGTGGAACGGTACGGCCGCACGGGGCGCGCGAGCTGGTTCAGGACGATCCCGGCTTCTACCTTGCTGGCATCAAGAGCTACGGCCGCGCGCCGACCTTCCTGATGATCACCGGTTATGAGCAGGTGCGCTCGATCGCCGCCGACATCGCGGGAGACCGTGAAGCCGCCGAGCGTGTCGAGCTGGAGCTGCCCGAGACCGGCGTCTGCACCCGGGGAGGCGTCGAGGGCGGTGAGGCCGCGGGCGGCTGCTGTGGTGGTCCTGCGCCGACCGAAGCAAACGCATGCTGTGCGGAGGATGCGTCGGCAAAATCGGCTGGACGCGGCGGTTGCGGCTGCGCCTGATGGATCGCAACCGACTTACGATCGTGGCGGCGCTTGGCTCCGCCCAGACCCTGGCCTGGGCGTCGAGCTACTATCTGCCCGCGATCCTCGCCGATCCGATCGCGCGCGACCTCGGGATTTCCAGCAACTGGTTCTTTGCGGCGTTCTCGGCATCGCTCGTGGTCTCCGGATTGCTCGGGCCGCGCGTCGGGCGCCAGATCGATCGGGTCGGAGGGCGGCAGGTGCTCTGCGCTTCGAACATCGTGCTCGCGGCGGGACTGGCGCTGCTCGGCGCGGCCGGCTCGGTGTGGACGATGTCGGCAGCATGGCTGCTGCTCGGCGTCGGGATGGGGCTTGGGCTCTACGACGCCGCGTTCGGGACGCTCGGGCGGATCTACGGCAGCGATGCCCGCGCCTCGATCACCGGAATCACGTTGATTGCCGGCTTCGCCAGCACGGTTGGCTGGCCGCTGAGCTCACTCGGCCTCGGAACGATCGGCTGGCGGGAGACCTGCTACGCCTGGGCGATCGCGCATCTCGTCATCGGGCTGCCGCTCAATCTGTTGTTGCCGCGCACGGAGCGGCTGGCGTCGGCCGAAGGCCCGCCCAGGAAGCCGCACATTCCGATCGATCGGACGATGGTGGTGCTTTCCTTCGCATTCGCCGCCGCCTGGACCGTGACGTCCGCGATGGCGGCGCATCTGCCGCGGATCGTGGAAGCCTTTGGAGCGACGCCCGCGCAAGCCATCTTTGCCGGCATGATGATCGGTCCGGCCCAGGTCGGGGCGCGGATTCTCGAAGCGGGTCTTCTGAGCCGTTTCCATCCGCTGCTCTCGACGCGGCTTGCCTGCATCACCCATCCGATCGGGGCGTGCGTGATCGGCATCTTTGGCGGCGGCGCAGCGGCGGCGTTCGCTCTGCTGCACGGTGCCGGCAACGGCATCCTGACCATCGCGCGCGGAACGCTGCCGCTCGCAATCTTCGGCTCGGAGAATTACGCGTACCGTCTCGGGCTGATCGGGGCGCCATCCCGAATCTGCCAAGCGGTTGCGCCGCTGGCCTTCGGGCTCTTGATCGAGCCGCTGGGCAGGGCGGTGGTCGTGGTGTCGGCCGGTCTCAGTCTTTCGGCCCTGATCGCCTTGGCGATGCTGCCGCGAACAAACTCGCCGAGAGCACCCGTGCTCGCGGAATAGCACGCAGTTATCGTCAGGATGCTCGTCCGCGCGCCGTCAGCTCATCGTATCCGTCCGGAAGAGATTGGGTAGTTCATCCCGCAACGCTTCGAATGAGATGGGTTCGGCAACTGTCTGGCCGTCACTAAGGGCACGCCGCCACCAACTGACGCTGTGCCAGCGTCCGAACTTGAAGCCGACCTCTTCGTAGATTCCGAGAAGCTGAAATCCGAGCGACTTGTGAAGAGAAACGCTGCCTTCATTGGGAAGCGTAATCCCGGCGAACGCGGCATGGAAACGCTGGCGCTGCAATATTCGAATCAAGCTGCCGTAGAGCGATCGCCCGACACCGCTTCTCCGGGCCTCTTCGCCGACATAGACCGTCACGTCGACGGACCATCGATAAGCGGCCCGCTCGCGGTGAGCTCCAGCATACGCGAACCCGAGCACCTTCTCGTCCGTAACGCAAACAAGATAAGGAAACCTCGTCAGCGTACCCCGAATGCGGTCTTCGAGTTGAGCGACAGACGGCGGCTCAATCTCGAATGAAATCGCTGTCGTAGTCACGATCGGCGCGTAGATCGCGTGGATATCGTGAGCGTCGGTAGTGCGCGCGGTCCGTATCGCCCATTCCAGCGCGTGCATGTCCTGATTGGGCATCGACAACCCCTAGACGAATATCCGAAGCAGTATCATTTCAACTATCCTCAGTAAACGGCGGCTGCAGGGTACGCGTTAGCGTTTTCATCGAGCGTCCGTGGTGCACTGCGACGGCCAGAAACCGAACCTGCTGCGATCGTCCCGTCAGTTTCACGTAAGTGCCGTGCTGTAGCGTATCGGCATCATCGCACACGCGAGCGCTACTGCGGCTCGCGTCTGCCCCGACACAAGCCTCGCCGAGGGGTGTCACATGGCCATCCGAACCTGGTCGCTCATTGTCTGCTTGCTCGTCTGTACCGCGCCACAGGCTTTTGCCGGCTCGATGAACAAACACGATCCCTGGGATCCGCGTCACATCAGCGGCCTGCCGCCGGAGGTGCAGAGCTACATCGCGGGCATCTGCAAGTCGGCGCCGGCCGCCCAGCATGATTTCGCGACCTACAATCCGCATGAGCGGCGCTGGCGGATCAATCTCGAATATCTGCGCTGCGACGGCCTTGGCGAATTCCGGCGCGGCAATCAGTGCGTCGACGTCGACTTCGTCGCGGTGGGCGCGCAATACAGGCTCGCCAGCCGGCACTACGCGGATTGCGGCTATTGAGCACAGGCTGGTCTTCGGCAGCCTGCGGGCGCCACGGGTCGGACGATAGCAAGGCGCGATAGCTGCTAGACACATCCTCGTCTTCCTTCCGGCGCCGCTACAGGCTATGGCTCTGCTGCCGTCACCGCACAGGAGCCGTCGATGCGTCTGCCCGCCATTCTCTTTGCCCTCTCGCTCGCCGCAAGCCTTGCTACGAGTCCTCTTGCAACGAGTCTTGCGGCCGCCGAGGAGCTGTCGGGCACCTTGCAGAAGGTCAAGGAGACGAAGAAGATCACGCTCGGCTACCAGGAGGCTTCGGTTCCCTTCAGCTATCTCGACGACAATCAGCGTCCGATCGGCTTTGCGCTCGATATCTGCCTCAAGATCGTCGACGCCGTGAAGAAGCAGCTCGGCATGCCCGATCTCGCCGTCGACTACCTCCCGGTGACCTCGTCGAACCGGATTCCCCTGATGGTCAACGGCACCATCGACCTGCATTGCTCGGCGACCACCAACAGCGCCGACCGCCAGAAGCAGGTCGACTTCACCAACACGCATTATTTGAGCGCCACCGGGATCGCTGCCAAGAAATCGGCCGGCATCAACGTCATCGACGACCTCAAGGGCAAGTCGGTGACGGCGGTGGCGGGCTCTGTCAATCTGGCGCAGCTGATCAAGGCCAACACCGAGCGCAAGCTCGGCATCAACATTCTCCCGGCCAAGGACCAGGCCGAGGCGTTCCTGATGCTGGAGACCGATCGCGCCCAGGCCTATGCGCTCGACGACATCCAGCTTGCGGTGGCGATCGCGCGCTCGAAGCAGCCTGCGCTCTACATGATCGGCAGCGAGACGCTGTCGAAGGCCGAGCCGTTCGGCATCATGCTGCGCCGGGAAGACCCGCCCTTCAAGGCGCTGGCCGACCGCGCGACCGCCGAGCTCTATGCGAGCCCCGAGATCGAGGTCATCTACAAGAAATGGCTGCAGCAGCCGACCCCGCCCAACGGCATCAACTACAATGTCCCGATGTCGCCGGCGCTGCGCAATGCGTTCAAGCATCCGAGCTCGAGCTACGATCCCGACGTGTACGCGGTCGCGAAGTAGGACGGAGCCGAGGTCTCACACATCAGCGACCAGCCCGGCGATTAGCTCGCGCAGCCAGCGGTGCGCCGGATCGTGGTCGTAGGACGTGTGCCACAGCAGTGACACCGTGACCTCGCGCAGCTCGACCGGCGGCGGGCTCAGGCTCAGTCCGAGCTCGGTGGCGAACAGCCGCGCCAGCCGTGCATGCATGGTGACGATCACGGGCGCGCGCGCCACCAGGAAGGGGACCGTGAGGAAGCGCGGCGTGGTCAGCGCGACGGAGCGCTGCAGGCCGAGCTTCTCCAGCGCTTCGTCGACGACGCCGCGGACGCTCAACCCCGGCCGCAGGCTGGTCAGCACGTGCGGAAGCCGCACATAGTCCTCGAGCGAGATCGGCGACGCGATGCCGGTCTTCTCGGCGTTGAACATGCACAGATAGGTTTCGGTGAACAGCTTGCGCCGCTTGTGGTGGGTCTGGCCCTGCTGGAACATGTCGTAGCCGATGGCGAGGTCCATCTGGTCGGCGTCGAGATCGTCGAACAGCCGGGACGTGTCGAAATTATAGAGCCGCAGGTGGATGCCGGGCGCGACCTCGCGCATCCGCGCCAGCAGCGCCGGCATGATCAGGATCTCCATGCTGTCGGGCAGGCCGAACCGGAACGTGCGCACCGCCGTTGTCGGATCGAAATCCTGTTCGCGCGACACCAGCGCCTCGACCTGCGCCAGCATGGATCGCACCGGCTCCAGCAGCGTCATCGCGCGCGGCGTCAGGCGCATGCCCTCGGATCCGCGGGTGAGCAGCTCGTCGTCGAACAGATCGCGCAGGCGGCCGAGGTTATGGCTCATCGCCGACTGGCCAATGCCGACCCGCGCCGCGGCGCGCGTGACGCTTCTTTCGGTCAGCAGCGCATCGAGATGAACCAGCAGATTCAAGTCGATACGAGCCAAATTGACGGCGTCGATGCTCATTATCGATCCTATCGGTTTGATTAATAATCATAGCCTGACCATCTCCATCGGCAAGGGATCAGGCGGGCGACCGGCCCGCCGCCCATTACCGACGGAGAATGTCCATGTCAGTCCGCAGCACGCTTCTCGCAGCCGCCGTCACTCTGGCCTCGCTGGGCGCCGCCCATGCCGACGGCCTGCGGCCGATCGCGGCGCAGAGCATCCATCTCGGCGATGTCTCGGGCGTCGCCTATTACACCGCCGAGCGCGACGGTTTTCGCGTTGTGACGACGCTTGCCGAGGGCGAGGCGGGGACGCCGATCCGCTTCGTGTCGGTGCTGGCGCCCGGCCAGCGCGTCGTGTTCTCGACGCCGAAGCTGGCGAGCGCGCTCGAGATCAGCCGCAACGGCGACAGCCTGCTCGTCCGCAAGGCGGCTCCGCTCTCCAACTAGAGCCGGCGACGGCGCCCTTCATCGACTTCGAGCCTGGTCATCGATCTGCGTCAGGATTCCCTGACGGAGGGCGAGGCGGACCAGCTCGATGTCCGAGCCGACGCTGAGCTTGTCCTTGATCAGGGAATGCAGGTTCGCGACGGTCTTCGGGCTGATGTGCAGCGCGGTGGCGATCTCGTCCGTGGTCCGTTCCGCGAGCAGCATGCGCAGCACTTCGAATTCCCGCGCGGTCAGAAGCTCCGCCGCCGCGGTTTCGCCGGCGAGGTGACTGAGCGCGAGCTCGTGATCGATGTCGGGACTGATCGCGATTTTTCCGGCGAGCGCGTCCATGACGGCATGCACGAGCGCCTCCGGCGGGCTGGTTTTGGTGACATAGCCGCTCGCGCCGGCGCGGATCGCCTGCACGGCAAAGGCGGCACTCTGGTGCATGGTGAACACCAGGATTCTGGCGCGCTTGTCCCATTGTCTGATCCGCCGGATCGCCTCGATCCCGCCGATGCCGGGCATCGCCAGATCCATGATGACGAGATCGGGGCCGGTTTCCTTGTACAGGCGGTACGCCTCCGCGCCGTCGGACGCCTCGGCGACGACGCAGAGCCCCGGCTGCTTCTGCAGCATCGACCGATAGCCCTCGCGAACCACGGCGTGGTCGTCGACCAGCATGATGGTTCGCGCTGACACGCTCACACGGAACACTCCACGGCGGCGTCGACCGCGTGGCCGATGGCGACGGGAACGGCGACCCGGAGCGATGATCCCTTGCCGTCCTTGGTCTCGAAGCTCAGCCGTCCGCCGAGCGCCGCCACTCGTTCGCGCATGCCGAGCAGGCCCATGCCCGACCTGGCCGGCGGATCGCCGGGGCGCCCGTCATCATCGATCGCAATCGCGATTTCGGCCTCGTGCCCGTCGAGCCGAAGCAGCACGCGCGTGGCGCCGGCGTGCTTGGCGGCGTTGGTGAGCGCCTCCTGCACGACGCGGTAGAGATTGGCGGTGACGGTGGCGG
Source organism: Bradyrhizobium genosp. L (assembly GCF_015624485.1). Classification (NCBI taxonomy): domain Bacteria; kingdom Pseudomonadati; phylum Pseudomonadota; class Alphaproteobacteria; order Hyphomicrobiales; family Nitrobacteraceae; genus Bradyrhizobium; species Bradyrhizobium genosp. L. The sequence goes on along the minus strand of NZ_CP061378.1, from coordinate 4,159,462 downwards.
CGAGGCGCTCGAACGTTCCGGTGATCGCAATCTCGAACCGGGGCCGGCCCCGGCTGCGCGCGTTCCAGCCGGCGACCAGGCCTTCCAGGCTCGCCGCGAGGCCGAGCTCGTCGACATCGGGCGGCCGCAACCTGAGCAGCGCGCCGCGCAGCGTCTCCATCATGTCGGCCGCGGTGCGCGCGATGCCGTCGCATTCGGCGAGCAGGGGCGAGCATTCCTGTACCGCAGTCTGCCGGGCCGATGCCGCGAGCGCGCGGATCGCGGCAAGCGACTGCCCGAACTCGTCGTGGAGTTCGCGCGCCAGATGGCGGCGCTCCTCGTCCTGCACGGAGACCAGCTTCTGCATCAGCGCATTGCGGTCGGCCAGCGCGCTCGCGAGGCTTTCGGCCAGGTGATTGAATACGTCGCGGATCGCCGAAAGCTCGGCAAGGTCGAACGGCGGCAGGCGTGCGGTGAGGTCGTTGGCGGCGATCCGCTCCAGGCCGTCGCGGATCAAGCGGGTCGGGCGCAATGCGCGCGCCAGCGCCGCATAGACCAGGGCGCAAAGCAGCGGCAGCGTGATCGCGAGCGCGACCATCAGCCGGCCGGCATCATGCCAGGCTTCGGCCGTGAGCACGGCGGGATCGGTCCAGACCACGGCTTCGCCGATCGCCTGGCCGCGAACCACCACCGGTCGCACCGTCTCGCGTCCGGGATCGAACAGGCGGCGATACAGCGTCGCAAACGCCAGCGGCGGTGTCGCCACATCGAATGACGCGCCGCTGCAGATCCGCTGGCGGACGTCGCCGCCGCCGGTCCGGAATGCGAGGCACAGTCCCGATGTCATGACCGACGCCGCGACGCTGTCGAGATCCGGAAAGTCCGACTGCGGATTGCTGATCCACTGGATCTTGTTCTGCTGGAGCTCCAGCGTCCGGGCGGCGACGTCGGCGATGGCATCGATCCTGCTGCGCACGGTGTGGTGGGAGTCGATCAGGACATAGCCGGAGATGGCGACGAAGCACAGCATCGAGATGGCCGCCACACGCAGCGTCAACCTCACCTTCAGGTCGCTCCCTGACCAATTCCACATCGGCGGATCCTCGTTGGTCTGTGTCCGTCTCCACGCGGCCGTGGGTGAACCTTCCCGCCATCTAACGGCAGAACGGCGGCAGCGGGAAGCTCCGTCGTCGGGCCCGGCTTGCCGTCGTGAAATTTTCCCGGTGCAGGCCGGGAGGGGCTCCGTTGCGGCGTCGAGGCTTGCGGGTCCAGGCTGCCGTCAACCGACCGCTCCATCATCGCTGAGGTTCAAACCATGTCCCAATTCGGTCCCGGTCTGTCTGTTCTGGCGCTGCTCGGCCTGCTGGCCGGGCCTCCGGCGTGGGCCGGGAAAGAAGCGCCCTCGGGTCCCGGCCTCGGCGTCGAGGTCGAGGATTTCAGCTATCGCGATACCTCGGGCGAGGTGATCGATCAGACCGCAGCGCACCAGAAGCGCCTCGACGCATTCGTGCGCGCGCTGAGGGAGGATGTCGCGGCGCAGCCGCATGACCGTCCGGTGTCGTCGGGAGATGCCCGGATCAAGGTCGTCGGCGGCGTTCAAAAGATGAGCACCCTCATCCAGTGGGCGAAGGTTGCGGTGGTCGACACCGTGGCGAACCGGGTGCTGTTCGACAAGCTCTATACGTTTCGCGGCGACACCGACGAGGCGTGGGATCGTGCCCGCGGCTTCGTGTCCCGCGACATTCTCGCCGTGCTGGCCGCGGCCGAGCCCGCGGCGGCGCCGATTGGGCTTGCGGTGTTCGACTTCGAGCTCGAGGACACCAGCGCGGCGACGCCGGAAGCCGGACGCGAGGCGTCGGATGCGGCCTATCTCGCCGATGTCACCAACGGCGTGCGTCAGTTGCTCGCACAATCCGGTCGATATCGTCTGGTCGATCCCGGCAGCACAGACCTTGACGCCGCCAAGCGTCACACCTTGCGCGATTGCAATGGCTGCGATGCCGCGATCGCGCAAAAGCTCGGTGCCGAGCAATCGCTGGTCGGCGTGGTGCGGCGGGTAAGCCGTACCGAATACACGGTGGGATTTCAGGTGCGCGATGCCAGCAGCGGCGCGGTCATCTCACGCGGCGACAGCGGCCTGCGGATGGGCGCCGATTACTCCTGGACGCGCGGCGCGGTGCATCTGGTCGGCGACCGCCTGCTCGCGCGCGAGGCGCACCAATAGCGTTGTGACTGCGCCCGGTCACAGGCAGTGAGGCCGCCGAAACGGCGGCCTCGGTCGCGGGGTCGATAGAGGCCGGACTTACCAGGCCACCCACTTGCCGCCGCGCCAATAGCCGCGCCCCTCGTGTTCGCGGAAGCTGTATTTCTCATGCGGTCCCGCACGCCAATTGTCCTCGTGAACGACGACACCTGCTTCATGGGGGAAATCATAGGCTTCATGCGTGTGCCAGCAGGTGTGGCCCTGGCACACGATGGCCGCCGACGCGCCGAACGTTGACGCCGCCATCACGCCGGCGCCGATCACACCTGCGGCAAGAATTTTTCTGATCATTTCCATTGGTCTCCAACATGCCCATTGCCCGGCCTTCAAACACCTCGGTGGCCGATCAGTTCCGCAACGCGCGGAAGTTTCCTCGCGATGTGAGCGGATGCGTCTCATGGGATGAAGTAGAACGGATTCGGCACCTTCCAGGTCCGTTCGGCGAAACCGCCGTCGAGGTCGCTGCGCTGATCGCCGATGTTGGCGATGATCGTGAAGGTCTTGTGGATGTCGTCGCGCATAGCGGTCTTGAACGCCTGCACGTTCGGGTACCGGGCATTCGAAACGGGACGCATCAACAGCGTTTCCCAACCGTCGTAGCCGGCAGCGCGCAGGTTCTTCTCGGTCGCATCACGCAGCGCCGGCGTCTCGCGCCGACTGGTGACGAAGAAGATCTTGACGCCCTTCGCCTTGGCCTCGTTGAACAGCCGCAGCGTCGGCGCGAGCGCGGGCGCCTGCGCGCTCAATTCCCAGGCGGTCTCGCCGCACGGGCCCGCAAGATTGCACGCGCCCGAAGGGATGTAGCCGTAATCATTGGCGATGATCTGGGGCCAGTTCGACAGCGAGGTCTCGTCGATGTCGAGCACGATGGCGGGGTGGTTGACCTGGCTTGCGCGCTTGTCGACATAGGCCTGGGCAGCGGCGAGGGTGTCGTCGACCTCGCGATCATACTGGCCTGAGCATTTGTAGTCGTCTAGCTGCAGCTTCAGCTCGCCGACATTGAGCGGCTGGCTCATCGACAGCGCCTGGTTCGACAGCGGTTTGCATGCGAGCGGGCTGTCGGTGAAGGTTTCGTTGAGCACGCGGGCGAGGCGCAGGCCGCCGACCGCGAGCTGCCGGTCGACGGTCGGCAGCGCCAGCGTCAGATAGTCCTGCCCGAGCTCCTCGTTCATCGATGCCTTGAAGGCGATGTCGCGCGCGGCGCGGTGCGCTTCCAGCATCCAGTCGACGACGCTGCCGGCGGTGAGCTGCTTGATGTCCTTGCCCGGCAGCCAATTGTCCTGCAGGCGCCGGACATAGGCGCCCCAATCCCACACCGTGGCGTGGATCAGGCCGACATCCCACACCGTATGCAGATTGGTGTCCTCCTTGGTCTTCTTCAGGGGATCGACGAAGAATTTGACGGGATAGTCGTTGGCGCCGCGATAGTCGCCGATGGTGTGGAGCGGCTGATGGATGTCGCCGATGAAGTGCACGAGATACATCAGCGCTTCCATCTTGGCCTGCACGGAAGCGGCGGGATCGAGCAACATCTTGCGGTTGCGCTCGATCGCGTTGATGGCGCAATCGCCCTTGCTGGAGTCAAGGCAGTCACGGCTCGGCACGTAGTCGTCGGCGTCGAGCGGGATATCGACGAAATGCCAGTTGTAGGTTTCCGGCCGATCGTCGCGGATATCGTCCGCCCAGCTCGAGATCGAGGCCAGCGAGGCGTTCTGGCCGATCAGCGCCGCGATTTGCGATTTGGCGCTCGCCGTCAGATTGAGGTCGGCAATCTCGGCGATCACGGAATGGCCTTCCTGGCCCCACGCCCGCAACGGGCCACCCGACGCGAGCAGCAGCAACAGGCCAGCGACGGCGCGGCACAGATTGGCGCGAGCAAAGCGCATTTCCAGCATGAAACTCTCCCGGTCTGAAAATGGTCGGCAGTCAACAACCGTTGGATGACGAACAGGCGACGGAGCGTGCTGCTGCCGGCAATGCACCGACGCTAGCACACTTTGTGGATGTGCAACATGACAGATACCCGCAAGCGAGGTGATCCGCGGCCTGGCTAGGGCGTGGACTCATAAGCGCGAAGCCATAGCCTGATCGAGGCAAGCTGTACGAAGGCAAGGTAGTTGGCAGCCAGCTTGTCGTAGCGCGTTGCAACGCGACGGCATTGCTTGATCCTATTGAAGAAGCGCTCGATCCGGTTGCGGTCGCGGTAGAGATAAGGACTGAAGTTGATCGGATTACTGCGATTGCGTTTTGGGGGGGATATTGGCCCATGCGCCTCGCCGCATGGCGAGCCTCTGATCCAATCGGCATCATAGCCGCGGTCGGCAAGCAACATCGATCCAGACTTCAAGCGAGACAGGAGTTTTCCTGCAAGCCGATTGTCGTGTGTCTCGCCGCGCGTTAGCGCAAGGCGGACCGGCAAGCCGTTGGCGTCTACAACCGCATGAATCTTGCTGGTCAATCCACCCCGTGATCGCCCCATCAGCTGCCGTTGGTTCCATTTGATGCATGCTCCATGCTGGTGCACGCGGACAATAGAAGTGTCGATCATCTGGACAGCCGCATCGTGGGCAGCGGCGAGCGCGTCTATGATACGGCTCCACACGCCCGCCCGGCGCCAACGGACGAAGCGATTGTAGCAGGTGGTGTAGGGGCCAAAGGCGCCCGGTAGATCGCGCCAAGGCGCGCCGGAGCGCAGAACCCAGAAGATGCCGTTGAGTACGCGACGGTCATTTACCCGAGGGACGCCGCGCGGTTTGTTGGGTAGCATTGGCTTGATGGCGGTCCATTCGTGTTCGGTGAGTTCGTAGCGCATGATTCGAGCCCCTGGCGACGCGAAGGGCTTGAATCATGGTTCGCCGCCAAAGCTCAACTGGCCGCTACACTCCGCAAAGCGGACCTATTATGCTCAGGGTGAGTTTTGTCGTTCATGACCCGAGGCGGACATTGCCGCGGTCGAACTCGATGGGGTCGCATTGGAGAGATTTTGGCGCGGGACGCGTGTCAATCGAAAAGGCCGCATCTCGAAAAAGGAGGACGCAGCCGAAGTCAGCGAAGGCGTGCTGTACGCGAGCCTGCCGTCAACGAGGCGAAGGCGTGGGGAGCGACTTGATGTCTGACAAATATGCCGTGGTCGGCAATCCGATCGACCACACGAAATCGCCGCTGATCCATCTCAGCTTCGCAAAAGAGACCGGGCAGACTATCGACTACATCGCCATTGAAGCTCCCGTCGGCGGCTTCAGCGACGTGGTGGACAGGTTTCGGCGCGAAGGCGGCGTGGGCCTCAACATCACCGCTCCGTTCAAGATGGATGCGTTCGCGTATTGCACCGTTCTCAAGGAGCGCGCCCGGCTCGCTGGTGCCGTCAACGCGATGAAGTTCGAGGCAGACCGGGTGACCGGAGAGAACTTCGACGGCATCGGCCTTACCAACGATATCACACGCAATCTCGGCTGCTTGATGCAGGGGCGCCGGGTAGCGCTGCTCGGTGCGGGTGGGGCTGCACGAGGCGTCGTGCTGCCGTTCCTCGAACAGGGGCCGGCGGAGCTGGTTATAGCAAACCGCACCGTAACCAAGGCGGAAGAGCTTGGCCGTAAATTTGAGCGATATGGGCCCGTTACTGCTATCGGCTATTCGGCCCTCGCTGACAAAAAACTCGGCCGGTTCGATCTAGTCGTGAACGCAACTTCTGCCAGCTTGCTCGGCGAGCTTCCGCCGATAAGCCCGGAGGCTTTTGGCGACGATTGCCTTGCCTATGAGTTGCTCTATGGAAAGGGCCTTACGCCATTCCTCCGGCTGGCGCGGAACGCCGGCGTGAAGCGGCTTGCGGACGGTGTCGGTATGCTGGTCGAGCAGGCGGCGGAGGCGTTTGTGTGGTGGCGTGGCCTGCGTCCCGACACCCGGACCACAATCAAAAGACTTACCGTGCCGCTCGAATAGTCCAATCAGAGAAACTTCGGAACCGATCCAGAAGTCGTCAGCCGATTGTCGGCTCGCGTTGATGTCGCTTATTGGCCCTTCTCGGACTTCCAACCATGTCCGCTCTTGTGCCACCGTTGGGGGAAAAGCGGACATCAGATCGGCCGTGACCAAGCTTTCCGATTTATGAGTACACGGCCTAGTTGCTGGCCTGCGTTGCCGCCGGCCGTGGCGGATCGGGGAACACCTGCTCCCAGCCGCCGCCGAGCGATTTGAACAGGGTCACCAGGTTGAGCGAGACGTTGGTGGTGCTGGTGGCGTATTGCTGCTCGTTCTGCAGCAGGCTGCGTTCGGCATCGAGCACGCTCAGGAAATCGGTGACGCCGTCATTGTAGCGCGAGCGGGCGAGGTCGAGCGCCGCTCGGGTGTGATCGAGCTGGGCGCGCAGCCTGACGCGGCGGGTCTGCTCGAGCCGGTGCGCGGCGAGCGCGTTGACGACCTCGTGCCAGGCCTGCAGCACGGTCTTGTGGTAGGTGATCGCAGCTTCGGCCTGCTGGGCGTCGCTGAGTTTCAGCACGCTCTTCAGCCGCGCGCCGTCGAAGATCGGCAGCGAGACGCTGGGGCCGGCGTTGTATTGCAGCGACGACGACTTGAACAGATTGTTGAAGTCGAGCGCGTCGAGGCCGACCGTGCCGTTGAGCTGGAATTTCGGATAGAAATTGGCGACCGCGACGCCGATATTGGCGGTCGCGGCATGCAGCTGATCCTCCGCTGCGCGGATATCGGGGCGGCGGCGCGCCAGCTCGGAGGGAATGCCGAGCGGAATCCGCGGCGGCGAGCGCGGGATCACGCGGCGCGGCGCGAGCTCGGCGTTGAGCGCGGTCGGCGGCAGGTCGAGCAACAGCGCGATCGCGTTCATGTACTGGATCTGCTGCTGCTCCAGGCTCGGCAGCTGGGCGCGGATGCCCTCGACTTGCGCTGCGGCATTCTCCGCATCGAGGCCGGAGCGGACGCCCTTCTGCTGCAGCTGCTGCGCAAGCTGCAGCACCTCGCGGTCGACCTTGAGATTGTTCTCGGCGATCCGGATCTGCTCCTGCACCCCGCGCAGCTGGATGTAGTCGCTGGCGAGCTCGGCGAGCACCGAGACCAGCGCGTCGCGGCGGCGGTCCTCGGCCTGGTCGACGGACGCGTCGGCGGATTCGATCTGGCGGCGGACGTGGCCCCAGAGGTCGATCTCCCAGGACATGTCGAGGCCGACATTGTACTCGTTGATCGGGGCCAGGCTCAGCCCGCCGGAGCCCGGCGGCAGCAGCGGCGAGAGCAGGCTCGCGATGCCGTTCTGGCTGTACAGCTCGCGGTTATACTTCGCATCGCCGTTGATGCTCGGAAACTGCGCGGAAGCGGTGGCGCTGCGCTGATAGCGGCTCTCGGCGATTCGGATGGTGGCGGTGCGGACGTCGAGATTGGCCTCCGCCACGCGGCTTTCGAGGCCGGTGAGCACGGGATCGGCGAATACTTTCCACCAGGTTGGATCGGTCGGCGCCGGCAGATGCGCGTCGGAGAAGGCTTGCCCCGAGAAGGTCGTGTGGTCGGGCAGATGGGAATCCGGCTGCACGAAATCCGGGCCGACGCTGCAGCCGGCGAGCAGGGCGGCGCTCGCTAGCAAGCACACCGCAAGTCTGTGGATCGGCCGCGCCATCAGTGACCACCCCCCGGTCGCATGCCGCCGGTCTTCGCCGAGAGCAGGAAGCAGAACGGCACGACGGCGAAGGCAACCACCGCGCAATAGAAGAACACGTCGGCATAGGCCAGCACGGCGACCTGGGTTCGCATCGCCTGGTAGACGTGGCCGACGGCGGCGTCATGCGCCGCGGTGCCGGCGCGCCCCATGGCGCGCAGCGACTGCTCGTATTGCGCGACCAGCGCCTGATACGGCTGGTGGAACGGCGTCGCCCATTCCGACAGATAGCTCTGGTGGACCTGCGATCGCTGGGTGATCTGCGATGTCGCAAGCGAGATCCCGATCGAGCCGAACACGTTGCGGAACATAGCGAACATCGCCGAGCCGTCGCCATTGAGCTCGCGCGGCAGCGTCATGTAGGCGACCGTCGAGATCGGCACGAACAGGAAGGCCAGCCCGGACGACTGGAACGTGCGCATGAACATCAGCGTCTTGAAGTCGATATTGGGCACCAGCGTGGTGGCATAGAGCAGGGCGCAGCCCATGATGGTGAAGCCGGCCGCAATGACGAAGCGCGTCTGCACGATTGTCATGATCCGCCCGACGATCGGGATCAGCAGCACCACGGCGATGCCGCCGGGCGACAGGATCAGGCCGGCCCAGGTCGGGGTGTACTGCAGCACGGTCTGGGCGAATTGCGGGATGATGACGGCGCTGGCGTAGAGGATGCCGCCGGTGGCGCCCATCATGATGCAGCCGCCGGTGAAATTCTTGTCCTTGAACACCGAGAGATCGACGATCGGCTTCTTGGCGATCAGGAGCCAGCCGATCGCCCCGGTGATGCCGAGGAAGGCCGTGATCGCCATCAGCTTGATGAAGCCGGACTGGAACCAGTCGGCGTCCTCGCCGCGGTCCATCATGATCTGCAGCGCGCCGAGACCGAGCGTGATCAGCGACAGCCCGATATAGTCGATGCCGCGGCTCCGGCGGTTCTTCTCCCACGGCGGGTCCTCGACCATCAGCGAGACGAAGAAGGCGGCGATCATGCCGACGGGGATGTTGAGGAAGAAGATCCAGCGCCAGGTCGCCTGGTCGGTGATGTAGCCGCCGAGCGTCGGCCCCATGATTGGCGCGACGACGGTTGCGATCGCCGCGACGCCGAACGCGGCGCCGCGCTTGGCCGGCGGGAAGGTGTCGAGGATGATCGATTGCTGGTTCGGCTGCAGGCCGCCGCCGAAGAAGCCCTGCATCAGGCGGAAGATGATCAATTGCGCCAGGCTCTGCGCGATGCCGCACAGGAAAGAGCAGACCGTGAACATCACGATGCAGATGATGAAATAGCGCTTGCGGCCGAACAGGTCGCCGAGCCAGCCCGAGATCGTCAGCACGATGCCGTTGGCGACCAGGTAGGAGGTCAGCGCCCAGGTCGCTTCGTCGTTGCTGGAGGACAGGCTGCCGGCGATGTGCGGCAGCGCCACGTTGACGATCGTGGTGTCGAGGATCTCCATGAAGGCGGCGAGCGTCACCACGATCGCGATCAGCCAGGGATTATAGGCCGGCTTCCAGTCGTCGTGATGGTCCGCCGTCTGGCTCATCGCACCGTCACCGTCGGCACCACGGAGATGCCGAGCGGCAGCGGCACGTTCGGATCGAGACCCTTGTCGATCACGATCTTGACCGGCACGCGCTGCACGATCTTGATGAAATTGCCGGTGGCGTTCTCCGGCGGGAAGGCGGTGAACTTCGAGCCCGAGCCAAGCTGGATCGAGTCGACATGGCCCTCGAGCCGCAGGTTCGGATAGGCGTCGACCCGGATCGTGACGTGCTGGCCCGGCCGCATGTCGGCGAGCTGGCTCTCCTTGAAATTGGCGGTGATCCAGACGTCGGGGGCGACGATCGAGAACAGCTGCTGTCCGGGCGCGACATAGTTACCCTGTTCGACGTTGCGCTTGGTGATCCAGCCATCCTGCGGCGCGGTCAGCGTCGTCCATGACAGATTGAGATCGGCCTGGTCGAGCTTCGCCTGCGCCTGCTCGACCTGGCCCTTGAGCTGACCGACCTGCGCGTCGGTCTCGTTGATCCGCTCCGGCACCGGCGAGTTCTGCGTGATCTGCGCCTGCGCCAGCGCGACCTGGGCGTCGGCTTGTTTCAAGGCGGCATCGGCGGCGTCGACCTCCTGCTGCGAGGTCGCGGCCTTCGGCAGCGCTTTCTGACGGTCGAAATCAGACTGCGCCTTTTCGCGCGCGGCCTTCGCGTTCTCGAGCTGCGCCTTGGCCTGCTCGAGCTGGGCCGGGAAGTTCTTCTTGGCGATCTCCAATCCGAATTGCTGGCCGCGATACTGCGCCTTGGCGGTGGCGAGCGCGCCCTCGGCCTGCTCGCGGTCGATCCGGTATTGCCGGGGATCGATATGGATCAGCGGCTGTCCCTGCTTGACGCGCTGGTTGTCGGTGACGTCGAGCGACGCCACGGCGCCGGACACTTGCGGCGCGATCGTGATGGCGCGGCCATCGGTATAGGCGTCGTCGGTGCTCTCGATGTTGCGGGTGGTGAGCCAGTAATAGAACACGCCGATCGCGAGCAGCACCAGGATGACGATGCCGATGATCAGCACGGTCGGCCGCCGCTTCGCCTTGGCATCGTCGTCAGCCTTGGCGACGTCCTGCGGCGGCGCGGCCGCCGGCGGAGCTTGCTGGGGGCGCGCCTCGTTCGCCGGCTGCTCCTTGGCTGGAGCTTCATCCTGCAACTGGTCAACCGGCATTGCACGCGACTCCGCAGCGGGTGGAGCTACCCTGTTGTTCACGCCCCCGCCCAATGGATATACTAACCGTACCGACTAGTTCGCTTATGCACAACGCCGTCAGGAACGCAAATCGGAGCCTGTGACGTGGCTGCACCAGTTCCATCGAGAAAAGTTCCACGCGGCGAGCGGCGTCGGATGGAACTGGTCGACGTCGCCGAGCGGATGTTCCTCGAGCGCGGCTTCGCCGAGACCACGATGCAGATGATCGCGGAAGCGGCGGGCGCCTCGAAGGAAACGCTGTACCGTCATTTCTCCAGCAAGGAACAGTTGTTCGCCGGGATCGTCGACCGCAAGGCCCGCGAGCTCTCCGGTCCGGATTCGGCGCTGGCGCGCGGCGGGGCGCCGGCGACCGTGCTGTTCGACCTCGGCGCCGAGCTGTTGACCATGGTGCTGCGGTCGCCATCGTCGTCGCTGTTTCGAATCCTTGTCGCGGAGGCGCCGCGCACGCCGGAACTCGGCGACCTCTTCTACAAGCGGGGACCCGGCCGCACCGTGCGGCGGCTCGCGGCCTATCTCGCGGCCGCGACCGAGCGCGGCGAATTGCGCTGCAGCGACCCGCAGCAGGCGGCGCGCCTGTACCTCGGCGCCGTGGTCTCGCAATATCATCTGCACTGCCTGGTGCAGCCCAACTGGAAGCGGCCGTCGGAACGCGAGGTCCGCGACCATGTCGAATCCGCCGTGGCGATGTTTCTGGCGATGTATGACGCCTCGTGACGGCTGCCGATCGGAGCCCGTGACGGCGGTCGCGTTCGGCGCGCGGCCATCACCCGAGGGGGCGCAGCGGCCGCCACGCATTCAGATCCTCGATCTTTCGGTGGTCGAAGTGGTGGCCGGCATGCCACGCGCCTTCGAACGGATCCCAGTAGACTTCCAGCCATTCGTTGCCGGACGTCAGCGCTTCGATTCGCGTGCCATCACGCGGCGCGCGCCTCATCGCCCGCGGCCGCTGGACCACCCATTCACGAAGCGTGGCGAGCATCATCGATCACGCTCGGGTTTGACCGCCCAGTAATCGCGGCCATTCGTTTCGGGGTCGGTGTTGTCGCTGGAGGAGAACACGAAAACCGACGCATTGCCCTTCCAGTGCGAGAAGCGACCATGACCGCGGCTGCTGATCAGATCATGCGGTGTCGAGTGCGCGCGGCCAAGCGGCTTCCCGTCCTCATAGATCATGATGGGCGAGCTCGAGTCGAATCGTCCGGGCACGTCGGCAGAGTCGGAGAACCAGTCGTCCTTCGCGATCGCAGCGAAGGGCGATTTTCCGAAACGTACGAATGGCCGCTCGAGAAGATGCTTTTCTCCGGGAACGTCAGGCACGATTCCGGATCCCTTGGGAGGCGGCGGCCGTACCACCCAGTAGTCGCGACCGTTGGTCTCCGGATCGGTGTTGTCGCTCGACGAGAATACGAACACGGGATAGTTGCCCATCCAGTGCGAGAAGCGGCCGTGGCCCAGCGTCGCGATGGTGTCGTGCGGCGTGGAGTGAGCCGGCCCGAGCGGCTTGCCGTCCTCGTAGATCATGATCGGCGAACTAGAGTCGAACTGTCCGGCGACATCCGCCACATCGGCGAACCATTTGTCCCTGGTGCTGACCGCGAAAGGTGAGGTTGCGAAGGGTTTGAAGGGGCGCTCGAGGAGGTGCTTTTCGCCGGGCACGTCGGGCACGATTCCGGAGCCCTTCGGGATCGGAGGCTTGACCGCCCAATAAGTGCGACCGTTGGTGCGGGGATCGGTGTTGTCGCTGGACGAGAACACGAACACGGAGAAGCTGCCCTTCCAGTGTGAGAAGCGGCCGTGGCCGAGCGTGCTGATCTCGGCATGCGGCGTGGAATGTGCCGGGCCGAGCGGCTTGTCGTCCTCATAAATCACGATCGGCGAGGTGCCGTCGAGATCGCCTGCGCGATCGGCTAGGTCGCCGAACCAAGGGTCGACGCTGGTCATGGCGAATGTTGAGTTGATCGGCACGAATGGCCGCATCAGCTCATGCCGCTCGCCCCCCACGCCCGGCGCGGTCAAGACCGGCACATAGGCGTAGGACAGCCAGTTCGCGAGAATAAAATAAATCGGCACTGCACAGCCGAGCCATAACTTCCAGCGCATTCTGCAGTGTCCCCCGACCGCCGATCGTGCGTGAAATAGGATTGAATATCGTCTCAAGCGCAACGTATAGGGGCCGAAAGTCGGAAGCCAAGTCCTACTCACTCCCATTGCTGAAAATTCCGGGGTAAAAAGTCCTTTGGGTTCAAATGTTCCCATCGCGGTAGCCCGTGTGGCACGGACGTATCATCGACCCGAAGACTGAGCGTCTGCTATTCTGGCGCCGTCAACAAAGCCAAGGACGGCGTCGATTCCCTGATGTGCTTCCTTCCTCTGCTCGCAATGCTCCTCGTCAGGAAGGCGCCTTCTCCTACGTTTTCCTCGTGCTGTACGCGATCGTCTGGATCCCGCTGATCGTTGCCGCGTGGCAGATCGCTGTTGGCACTTATCACTTCGGGAGCCCGAAGGACTCAGCGCTGTTCATTCTGGGGAGGCTTATCTGGCTCTCGCAGAAAGTTCTCGTGGTCTACACGGCCGGCTTCCTGATCCTGGGCGTCATTTCCGCGCCGTTTCCGGGACGTGCGGAGCTGCCCTGACAGCCGGACAAATCGCTTTCGGCGATCGCGTCGGACCTATATCGTCTCGCGCCGTCAGAAGATCGGCCCGGCACGCGCTGGGTAACGACTCGAAGGACGCGAGGAAGCCGATGTCCGACATGCTGCTGTTTTCGCCGATGACGATCCGCGGCGTCACGCTGAAGAACCGTATCGTGGTGCCGCCGATGCACCAATATTCGGCCGAAAGGGGTTTTGCGACCGACTGGCACCTGATGAATGCCGGCAAGTTCGCCGCCGGCGGTGCGGGGCTGGTGATCGTCGAATCGACCAAGGTCGAGCGGCGCGGCTGCGGCACGGTCGGCGATCTCGGCATCTGGGACGACAAGTTCATCGCGCCGCTCAGCCGGCTCGTCGGCTTCATCAAGCAGCAGAATGCGGTGGCCGGTATCCAGCTCGGCCATTCCGGCCGCAAGGCGCGGGCGAGCCGGCCGTGGGAGGGCGACCGTCCGCTGGCGCGCACGCCCGAGATCGAGGATTGGGACGCCTGGACCCCGGTGGCGCCGAGCGCGATCGCCCATAGCGAGCGCTGGCCAGTGCCGCGGGCGCTTGAAACGGATGAGGTGAAGGACCTCGTCGCGGCCTGGGGGCAGGCGGCGCGGCGGGCGCACGAGGCAGGCTTCGAGGTGCTCGAACTGCACGGCGCCCATGGCTACCTCGTGCATGAATTCCTCTCCGAGCGCTCCAATCAGCGCAGCGACGAATATGGCGGCTCCGAATCCAACCGCATGCGCTTCCTGATCGAGGTGACCGAGGCGGTGCGTGCGCACTGGCCCGATCACAAGCCCTTGTTCGTGCGGCTGTCGGTCGAGGACAATGCCGGCTGGGGGCCGGAGCAGAGCGCGCGACTGGCGAAAATCCTGAAGGGGAAGGGCGTCGACGTCATCGACTGCTCGTCGGGGGGAATCACCGAGGCGGCCCCGATCCTCGGCAAGGAGATCAAATACAGCTACCAGGTGCCGCTCTCGGAATATGTCCGCGGGCAGGCCGATATCATGACCATGGCGGTCGGCCTGATCATCCATGGTGACCAGGCCGAGCAAATCCTGCGTGATAAACAAGCAGATTTGATCGCGGTCGGCCGGGAAATCCTCAATAACCCGAACTGGCCGATGGATGCCGCACTGAAGCTCGGTGTGGAGGGCCCGTTCAGGGGCGTTCCACCGCAATTTGGCTATTGGTTGGGCACGAGGGCGAAGCGCGGATTCGGGACCCGGCCGTCGACCTGGCAGAGCGGGCTGCAGGAGGCCGGCAAAGGCGTCTAGGTCAAAGGACCACTGGACGGAATCGCATGGCGATCCCATCTCCTTGTTCGGTCATGATCTTTTCGGGTCGCCGGGAGGTTGTTTGCGGCGTTCCGTAATGGTCCGGTAAGGCTGCGGCCTTGATCCGACCAAAAAGGCATTGTGTGGTGCCCCGTCGGGGTGAGGTGGCCAGTGTTGCGAAACATTGCCGGCCGTAGCGAAAAAGGATCGCGGAAGATGCGCAAACACGTTGGGTTTTTCCTGGGGACGGTTGCGGGTGCGTGTCTCACGGTTCTCGTCACCTCGCCGCAGGGAGCGCATCTGGTCGGGATCGCCAGGGCCGCCGCGCATTCCGACAACACCTACTCGCAACTCAATCTGTTCGGCGAGGTCTTCGAAAAGGTCAAATCCGACTACGTCGAGAAGCCCGAAGACTCTAAGCTCGTCGAAGGCGCGATCAACGGCATGATCTCCTCGCTCGACCCGCATTCTCGCTACATGAACGAGAAGGGCTGGTCGGAGATGCAGGAGACCACCCATGGCGAGTTCGGCGGGCTCGGCATCGAGGTGACAATGGAAGACGGCTTCATCAAGGTGGTGGCGCCGATCGACGACACGCCGGCCTCGCGCGCCGGCGTCATGTCGGGTGACGTCATCACCACGATCGACGGCGAGTCGATCCAGGGCATGACGCTCGACCAGGCCGTCAACAAGATGAAGGGCGCGCCCAACACGTCGATCAAGCTGAAGATCGTCCGCAAGGACGCCGACAAGCCGATCGAGCTCGCGATCAACCGCGAGATCATCCGCGTCCGCCCGGTGAAGTCTCACGTCGAGGGCGGCGACATCGGCTATGTCAGGATCACCTCGTTCAACGAGCAGACCACCGAGGGCCTGCGCAAGGCGATCGGCGATATCCAGAAGGAGGTCCCGCAGGACAAGCTCGCGGGCTACGTCATCGACCTCCGCAACAATCCGGGCGGCCTGCTCGACCAGGCGGTGTCGGTGGTCTCGACCCTGATGCAGCGCGGCGAGGTGGTCTCGACCCGCGGCCGCAATCCGGAAGAAACCCAGCGCTTCACCGCCCATGGCGGCGACATGACCAAGGGCAAGCCGCTGGTCGTGCTGATCAACGGCGGCTCGGCATCGGCCTCGGAGATCGTCGCCGGAGCGCTGCACGACCACAAGCGCGCCACGTTGATCGGCACCCGTTCGTTCGGCAAGGGTTCGGTGCAGACGATCATTCCGCTCGGCACCGGCAACGGCGCGCTGGCGCTGACCACGGCGCGCTACTTCACGCCGTCGGGACATTCGATCCAGGCCCAGGGCATCAACCCCGACATCGAGATCCTTCAGGACGTGCCGGATGAGTTCAAGACCCGCTCCGAGATCGTGAGCGAGGCCAAGATGCGCGGTCATCTCGCCGCCGAGGGCGCCGAGCAGACCGGCTCGCAGTCCTACGTCCCGCCGGACGAGAAGAACGACAAGGCGCTGGCGGCTGCCCTCAATCAGCTCCGCGGCGTCACCATCAACGCCGACGCCAAGAACGCGGACGCCAAGTCGGCTGCGCAGCAGAAGCGGCCGGTGCCGAATTAGTCGCTGAGGTTTTCCTGCGTCATGGCCGGGCTTGCCTGGCCATTTTCGTCTTTGATCCAGGCTACGAAAAGCTCACGCCGCGCCGGCGACCGGTTTGCGCCGGCGGGCGCGGCCGCTGCCGGCGGGCGGGCCCTGGCGGTGCGCGGAGAGCAGTTCGCGGATCTGGCCGGCAGGCTTCGGTGGGCTGAACAGATAGCCCTGCATTTCCGAGCAGCCGAGCTCGCGCAGCAATTGCTGCTGCTGCGCTGTCTCGACCCCTTCCGCCGTCGTCGTCATGCTCCGCTCGGCGGCGATATTGACGACGGCCTCGACGATGCCGGCCGAGCCTTGCGGATCGGCGATATCGGTCACGAAGCAACGGTCGATCTTGATCTTGTCGAACGGGAAGCGCTTCAGATAGCTCAACGACGAATAGCCGGTGCCGAAATCGTCGAGCGCGATCCGCACCCCGATGGCGCGAAGCTGGTGCAGCGCTGCCAGCGCCGTTTCGTCGTCGCGGATCAACACGGCCTCGGTGATCTCGAGCTCGAGCCGGCCGGCCGACAGCCCGGACGCCGCCAGCGCCGTGATCACCTTCAAGGCCAGCGTGCCGCTGCGGAACTGGACCGGCGAGACGTTGACCGCGAGCTTGACGCGCTCGGGCCAGTTCACGGCTTCGCGGCAGGCCGTCAGCAGCACCCATTCGCCGAGCTGGTTGATCAGGCCGGTCTCCTCGGCGATCGGCACGAAGTCGGCCGGCGAAATCATGCCGCGCGCCGGATGGCGCCAGCGCACCAGCGCCTCGCAGCCGGTGATCTCGTTGGTCCGCAAGTCGAGGCAGGGCTGGTAGTAGACCTCGAGGCCGCTGCCCGCGGCGATCGCAGCCCGCAGCTCCATCTCGAGCTCGCGGCGGGCGCGGGCGTCGGCATCCATGGTCGGCTCGAAGAAGCGCGAGGTGCGCCGTCCGGCCGCCTTCGCCGCATACATAGCGAGGTCGGCATTCTTGAGGATCTGGTCGAGGTCGGTGCCGTCGGTCGGCGCGAGCGCGATGCCGATGCTGGCATCGGTGGTGAGCTGGTGGCCGAGGCACTCATACGGCGCGCGGATCGCCTCGTAGAGCCGGCCCACGAGATCGGTGATCTCCTCGCGGCTCTTCACGGCGGTCTGGACGATCGCGAATTCGTCACCGCCCAGGCGCGCGACGAAGCCGCCGTCTCGGATCAACCCGCTCAGCGACTTGGCTACGGATTTCAGCAGTTCGTCGCCGACCATGTGGCCGAGCGAGTCGTTGACGCCCTTGAACTCGTCGATGTCGATATAGAGCACCGCAAGCTGGCTGTCCGGCGTGACATGCGGCAGCTCGCGCCTGATCTCGTCGCGGAACAAAGCGCGGTTCGGCAGGTCGGTCAGCGCATCGTAGTGGGCAAGATGCGTGATGCGCTCCTCGGCGCGCCGGCGCTCGGTGACGTCCTCGTGGGTCGCGAGCCAGCCGCCGTCGGCGAGCGGCTCGTTGACGACCTGGATCGAGCGGCCGTCGGGCGTCGCGATCACCATGGTGTTGCGGCTGCCGATGTCGCGCAGCACGAGATTGACGTAGCGTTCGACGTCGCCCTTGAACGAGCCGGTGTGGTGGCGGTGCGCGATGACGTCGTGGAAGGTGCAGCCCGGCTTGATGACGTCCGCCGACAATCCGTACATCTCGATGTAGCGCTTGTTGCAGATCACCAGGCGCCGCGCGGCATCGAACAGCAGAAGCCCCTGCGTCATGTTGTTGACGGCGGTATCGAGCCGCAGCTTCTCCAGCGTCAGGCGCTGCTGCTGGGCGCGATGCTGCTGCACCAGCTTGCGCACCACGAACGTCAGGAGGATCGCGATCGCGAGCATCGACAGTCCGGTCACCGCGATCAGGATCGCGATCTGCTCGCGCCAGTTGGCGAGCGCCGCCGCCGTGGTCGTTGCCGCGACGATCACGATCGGGAAGTTGCTGAGCGCGCGCGAGGACACCACGCGGTCCTTGCCGTCGAGCGGACTGGTCAGCCGCGCGGTGGTCTGCGGCAGATCGAATACCCTCTGCTGGACGGCCGGGCCGGCGCGAAAATTCTTGCCGATCAGCTCTTCGGCATGGGGATAGCGCGCGAGCAGCGTGCCGTCGCGGTGATGCATCGCGATCGCGGCGCCTTCGCCGAGTGCCACCGTGGAGAAGAATTTCTCGAAGGTGGCCGGTTCGACGCCGCGGCCGATCACGCCGAGGAATTCGCCGTTCGGCCCGGTGACCTTGCGCACGATCACGATGGTCCAGGCCCCGGTGACGCGGCTGAAGACGGGGGCGATGAACCGCTCCGGCGAGGCGGGGTTCGACTTGAAGTCCCGGAAGTAGTCGCGGTCGGCGATGCTGGCCCGCGCAAGCGGCCAGGCGAGCGAGCTGTTGATCAGCGTGCCGTCGGCATCGAACACGTTGAGGCTGCCGACATAGGCCAGCGCGTCGATCTTGGACTTGAGCATGGCATGGATGTCGGCAGCCGACATCCGGCGCCGGTAGTTCTCGGTCGTCGCGATCCCATTGTCGCGCATGAACGCGATCAGGTCCTTCTGGACCACTTCGAGATCCTCGAGCTGCTGGTCGAAATGCCGCGCCAGCAGCAGCACGGTGTTCTCGAGCTCACGCTCGCTGTTGTGCAGGGCGCGCTCGCGGAAATTCTCCGCCATCAGGGTCGCGCCGATCGCGATCGCAGCCACCAGCAGCACGCCGCCAAGGATCAGCCAGCGGATGGGGCCGCTGCGCAGGATCGAGGTGATGTTGAACAAGGTGCTGCCGCTTGGATTCATCTGCGTATGATCGTTTCCCGGTGTTTCATCCGGAAGTAGCTTTGACGCACTGCCGGCCCGTGAAAGTCGTAACGAAACGAAATGGAGCGGCGGTTAGCGAGACTGGTTAACAAACGGTTGCCGATGTCGGCGAGGGGCGTTGCTTTACGGTGGCAAGCGGAACGAACCGCGGAAATGTTGCTGCTGCGACATCCGCACGGCCGCGCGGTTGATCGATAACAGAACGACAAGTTCCGGATTCGGAACTGCAGATTTTGCCGCGTCAGGTGCGTGACGCGGAATCCGTTGCCGGGTGCGCGATCGATGCAAGCAACGGTTTACGATCTAAGCCTATGAGGACACTCGATGTCGTCGTCGGCACGTTGTTTGCGTAGCGCGATCTATAAGTTCATCACGTGTGAGTGTGTATCCATGAAAAAGCTGCTGCGGGATTTTTGGGTCGACGAGACCGGAGCCACCGCGATCGAATACGGCTTGATCGCAACCGGCATTGCCATCGCCATCATCGCCGCCGTGAAGGGCGTGGGCACGAAGCTCTCGGGCACCTTCAATTCGATCAGCGGCTCGTTGAAGTAAGCGAACGCGCGAGGCGATTGCGCGCCCGCGCTCCGGATCCACCGATATTTCGACGAAGCGGATGCCGTCGTCACTTGCCGGCGCAGGAGGAATGTCCTGCGTCGATCTTGACGTATTGCACAAAGGTCTGCAGTGCCGGCCACATCTCCCAATAGAGGCGCTCAAGCACGGGATCGACGCGGTTGGTGTCGGGGCGGGGCAGGCCGACGATCGCAGCCATGTCGATCTCGAACGCGGTCATGTCGCCGAACGGGCGCTTGAAGTGGATGGCGGGCACCGGATAGCCGGTGCCTGCCACGATCCACATGACGTCGCTGTCCGGCCACTCGAACCGCATCTCGTGCAGAAGCAGCAGGTGCCGGCGCGTGAAATCGAACATGCCATCGGGCGCGAGGCGGGGCAGCTCGGCCATGACCGCGTTGATCCGCGCCTCCGGCAATCCGGTAAGATCGCGCCGCAGCCGCTGCTCCATCGCGGCATTGTCGAGATGGGCCAGTCGGTAGCGACCCTCCGCGAGGTCGCAATTGTGCAGGGCCCAGATCAAGAGTGCCGAGACCTCGCGATGAAACCGCGCAATCGCCGCGCGGTCATTTGAGCCGATGATCGCGCTGAGGTCGGCGGCCAAATCCGGGCTGCCATAGGGCGTCAGCGGATCGACCTCCGGACCGCCGCTTTCGATCCGCGTGTTCCAGGCAAATTGCAGCTTGCGCAAGGCCTCGATATGCTGCGGTGTCACAGACAGCGCGGGGTCGTCGGGATCGGCATAGATCCGGCGCGCGGTCTCCCACCGCGACGCGATCCACGCCGGCCAGGCAAGTGCTGCGACGATCGCAATCAGCCAGATCAGGCGGCGGCTGCGCATCGGCGTCGATCACGCACCGGCGCGATAATGCCCGGACTTGCCGCCGATCTTCTCGATCAGATGGATACCCTCGATGCGCACGCCGCGCTCGACGGCCTTGATCATGTCGTAGATCGTCAGGCACGCGACCGACACCGCGGTCAACGCCTCCATCTCGACGCCGGTCGGCCCGGTCACCTTGACGGCGGCGCGGACGATGCAGCCCGGCAGCTTGGCGTCGGTTGCGATATCGACCGTGACCTTGGCGAGTGCCAGCGGATGGCACAGCGGGATCAGCTCCGAGGTCCGCTTTGCGGCCATGATGCCAGCGATCCGCGCGGTCGCCAGCACGTCGCCCTTCTTGGCCTGACCGGAGGTGATCAGCGCCAGCGTCGCCTTGTTCATCACGACGCGGCCTTCGGCAACCGCCGTGCGTTCGGTGGCGGGTTTTTCGGAGACGTCGACCATCCGCGCCTCGCCCCTGGCGTCGATATGGGTGAGGGCGGTGCCGGATGCTCTGGCTTTGGCCTTCCGCGCCATCGCGTCAGCGCGTGCCGGTCGCGCGCGGCGCGGACTGCCGGGTCAACAGGGTCCTCGTCGCTGCCGTGACGTCCTGCTGGCGCATCAGGCTTTCGCCGACCAGGAAGGTCGATATGCCGACGCGTTCGAGGCGGGCGAGATCGTCCGACGTGAAGATGCCGCTCTCGCCGACCATCAGGCGGTCGGGCGGGATCAGCGGCGCCAGCGCCTCGCTGGTGGCGAGCGTGGTCTCGAAGGTGCGCAGATTGCGGTTGTTGACGCCGATCATCGGCGACCTAAGTTTGAGCGCACGCTCAAGCTCGGCGCGGTCATGGATCTCGATCAGCACGTCCATGCCATGCGCGAGCGCGGCGTCTTCGAGATCCTTTGCCGCGGCGTCGTCGAGCGCGGCCATGATAATCAGGATGCAGTCGGCGCCATGGGCGCGTGCCTCCGCCACCTGGTAGGTGTCGAACATGAAGTCCTTGCGCAGCACCGGCAGATCGGTGGCCGCGTGCGCGGCGACCATGAAATCGAGATGACCCTGGAACGAAGGCGCATCCGTCAGCACCGACAGGCACGCCGCGCCACCGGCCTGATAGGCTTTCGCGAGCACCGGCGGATCGAAGTCGGCGCGGATCAGGCCCTTCGAAGGCGAGGCCTTCTTCACCTCGGCGATCAGCGCGAAGTCGCCGCGTGCGTGCTTGTCCTTGATGGCGCGGACGAAGCCGCGCGGCGCCGAGGCGGCCTTCGCCTGCGCCTCGACCTCGGCGAGCGGACGCGCACGCTTGGCGCCCGCGATCTCCTCGCGCTTGTAGGCTTCGATCTTGGTCAAAATGTCGGACATGATCGCACCGCTACCCGTTGGATACAGCGACAAGGTGCTTCAGCTTTGCCGCCGCCGCACCGCTGTCGAGCGATTTTGCGCCGATCGCGACGCCTTCCTTCAGATCCTTGGCGCGGCCGGCCACGATCAGCGCGGCGGCGGCATTGAGCAGCGCGACGTCACGATAGGCGCTCGGCTTGCCGGCCAGCACGCTCGACAGCGCGATCGCATTGGCATCGGCGTCGCCGCCCTTGAGCGCCTCGCCGCCGACGCGGCCGAGACCGGCGTCCTCCGGGTTCACGTCGAACGTCCTGATCTCGCCGTTTTCCAAGGTCGCGACGAAGGTCGGGCCGGTCAGGGTGATCTCGTCGAGCCCGTCGGAGCCGTGCACGACCCAGACCTTGTCGGCGCCGAGATTCTTCAGCACCTGGGCCAGCGGCTGCACCCATTGCCGGGAGAACACGCCGACCATCTGCCGCTTGACGCCGGCCGGGTTCGACAGCGGGCCGAGCAAATTGAAGATGGTGCGGGTGGCCAGCTCGACCCGGGTCGGGCCGACATTCTTCATCGCCGGATGATGCGAGGGCGCGAACATGAAGCCGATGCCGGCCTCGCGCACGCAGCGCCCGACCTGCTCGGGGGTGAGGTCGAGCTTGACGCCGAGCGCGGCCAGCACGTCGGCGGCACCCGATTTCGACGACAGTGCGCGGTTGCCATGCTTGGCCACCGGCACGCCGGCGCCCGCCACGATGAACGAGGCGCAGGTCGAGACATTGACCGAGCCGGAGCCGTCGCCGCCGGTGCCGACGATGTCGACGGCCTCCGCTGGGGCCGAGACCCGCAGCATCTTGCCGCGCATCGCCGTGACCGCGCCGGTGATCTCCTCGACGGTCTCGCCGCGCACCCTGAGCGCCATCAGCAGGCCGCCCATCTGCGAGGGCGTGGCTTCGCCCGACATCATGGCGTCGAAGGCGGTGGCTGCCTCCTCACGCGTCAGCGTGGCGCCGGTGGCGACTTTTCCGATGATCGATTTGAGGTCGTCCATTCGCCACGCTCAATTGTTGTTTGCGCCTGTCACCTGGGCGAAGGCGGACTGGTTGACGGTCATGCCGATGTCGGCCTCGATCTTGCCGACATATTCCGCGACCTGCTCGTCGCTCAGCGAGCGCCGCACGGCCTCCTGGAGCTGCTTGACCTCGTTGGAGGCGAAGTCGACCGGGGGCACGGTCACGTCGGTGACGCGGAACACGATCCACTGGCTGCCGCCGGCGGTCGGCGTCTGCCCGTCGCTATCCTTGGCGGTACGGAACGCTGCGGTGATCGCGGCCGCCGGCACGCCTGCGACCGTCGCATCGCGGCGGAAATTGGTGGCGGCCTCGACCTTGACGCCGAGCGCCGTCGCCTCGTCGGCAAGCTTGCCGCCGGTGTCGAGCTTCTGCACGAGCTCGGTCGCCTTGGTGCGCAGCCTGGTCGAGATCTGGTCCTCGCGCCATTTCGCCTCGACCTGGTCGCGGACCTCGTCGAGGTTGCGCTCGCGCGACGGCGTGATGCCGAGCACGTCGTACCAGACCCAGCCATTGTTGAACTGGATCGGGTCGTTGTCGACGCCGATATCGCTGCCGAAGGCCTGCGAGACCACGTCGAGGCCCTGCGGAATATTGGGTGCGGGCTGGCCGTTCGGCATCCGGCCGGAGCGGTCGATCGCGTCGATCGTGACCGGTGTCAGGCCGAGTTTTTGTCCGGCTTCGACCACGCTGGTGCCGCCGCCGCGCTCGTCCTCCATCTTGTCGCGCAGCTCGGCGACCTTGTTGCGGGCGCGCTCGGTCGCGATCTCGCTCTTCACCCGCGCCGCGACGCTCTCATAGGTCGGGGTCACGCCTGGCTCGATCTTGCCGACCTTGACGAGTGCCACGCCGAAGCGGCCCTGCACCGGCTGACTGACCTCGCCGGACGGCAGCGTGAAGGCGGCATCGCCGACGGCGGGGTCGAGGATCGCCGACTTCGTCACCAGGCCGAGATTGACGTCGGAGAGATCGAGCTTGCGCTCCTTGGCGATGTCGTCGAACGACGTCCCCGCGGTGATGCGCTCGCGCGCCGCCTGTGCCTCGGCGGCGTTCGGGAACACGATCTGCGATACCTCGCGCTTCTCCGGCGTGCTGACCCGGTCTTTGCGCTCTTCGAACACTTTCCTGGCGTCCTCGTCGGAGACGGTCTCCCACTTGCCGATCGCCTCGGGCGTAATAGCGACGAAGGCGATCTTGCGGTATTCGGGGGCGCGGAACTGGGCCTTGTGGTCGTCGAAATAGGCGGCGAGCGCTTCCGGCGAGGGCGCCTCGATGGCGCCTGCCTGGGCAGCGCCCAGCGTGACATAGTCGATCGAGCGCTGCTCGTTCTGGAAGCGGGTCAGCGCCTCGATCATCGATTTCGGCGGCTCGATCCCGGCCGAGACCGTGCTCGCGATCTGGCGGCGAAGGCCGACGCGGCGCTGCTCGGCGATGTAGCGGCCTTCGGTATAGCCAGCGTTGCGGATCACGGCGGCGAAGCGCTGCGGATCAAACTGGCCATTGAGGCCGCGGAAGTTCGGGTCGTTGTAGATCGTGCGCAGCACCTCGGCGTCGGATTGGTTGAGGCCGATGCGGCGCGCTTCCTCGTCAAGGGCTGCTTCGGCCAGCGTCTGCTGCAGCACCTGGCGGTCGATGCCGAAGGCGCGGGCCTGCTCCGGCGTCAGCGGCCGGCCGAACTGGCGGCCGAGCTGCTGCAGGCGGTCGGTATAGATCTGGCGGAACTGCTCGGCCGAAATCTCCGTCCCGCCGATCTTGGCGAGCGTCGACTGGCCAAACCCCCTGAAGATGTCGGCGATGCCCCAGATGCCGAAACTGACGATCAAAACGCCCATCACCAAGGCCATAATGGTCTTGCCGAGCCAGTTTGATGAGGCTTTCCGCATTCCTCGAAGCATGGGTCCAACTTGTCTTGTAGGGAGGGGAACCGGGTCGTGCCCAAGGCGAGGCTGAATGTCTCGCGGTAGGGCGTCACCGAATTGAAAACGCTTATAAAGTGGCCGAGAGCCCCCCGCAACCTTGAGGCTGCGGGGTGGATTGAAGCGATTATTCGCCGCGCGGCCTGCGCGAAGCCGCTCTCTGGAAGTTGAAGCCGAGCTCTGCTAGCGCAGGGATCAGCTTGATCGATGGGAATCTTGACATGACCGATGCCATCCGGCCCCTGATCGCCGGCAACTGGAAAATGAACGGCTTGACCGCCTCGACGGCCGAGTTCGAGGCGATGCTGGCGGGGGCGGGCGCTGTGTCGGCCAAGGCCGATCTCCTGGTCTGTCCGCCCGCAACCCTGGTCGGCGCCTTCGCCGCCAAGGCGCGCGGCGGCAAGGTCGCGGTCGGTGCCCAGGATTGCCACCCCAAGGCGTCGGGCGCTCATACCGGTGATTTGTCGGCGGAAATGTTCAGGGATCTGGGTGCCGTCGCCATCATCGTCGGTCATTCCGAGCGCCGCGCCGACCATGGCGAGACCGACGCGCTGGTGCGGCAGAAGGCGGAAGCTGCCTGGCGCGCTGGGCTCGTCGCGATCGTCTGCATCGGGGAGACGCGCGAGCAGCGTGATGCCGGCAAGACGCTGGATCTCTGCGGCGGGCAGCTCAAGGGCTCGCTGCCGGACGGCTCGACCGCAGCCAATCTGGTGGTGGCCTATGAGCCAGTCTGGGCGATCGGCACCGGTCTCACGCCCACGACGAAAGATGTCGAGGAAGTTCATGCCTTTATCCGAGGTCAGCTCACCGAACGCTTCAAGGACCAGGGAAACCGGATCCGCATCCTCTATGGCGGCTCGGTGAAGCCGTCGAACGCGGCCGAGCTGATGGCGGTGGCCAATGTCAACGGCGCGCTGGTCGGCGGCGCCAGCCTGAAGGCGTCGGATTTCCTGGCGATCGCGGCGGGCTGCTAGGCCGTGGCCACTCCATCCCCGTCATTGCGAGGAGCGTTAGCGACGAAGCAATCCATCTATCTCCGGGCGGGGAGATGGATTGCTTCGCTTCGCTCGCAATGACAGACAACTAGGCCGTCGCCGTCGCCCCAATCCGCTTCCAATAGATCAACGTGCCGGTAAGGCCGCCGTGCGGCTTCAGCGCGTAGTCCGGGATGATGCCGGTGAACTGGAAGCCGCATCGCTCGTAAAGCTTCGCGGCTCCGTCTTCCTCCGCGGTGTCGAGCACCAGCAGCGTGCGGCCGTGTGCGATCGCGAGCTGCTCGGCAGTTCGCATCAGGGACGTCGCCACGCCACGATGGCGATGCGCCACGCGCGTCATCATTTTGGCGATCTCCGCCCGGTGCGGCTGGTTTGGCGGCAGCTTGAGCAGCAGCGTGACGGTGCCGATCAATTCGTCGTCCCCGAAGGCGCCGAGTACGATGCGCTCGCCGCGCGCGGCTGATGCCAGCGAATCACGCCAAAAGGCCTGTGCGTCATCCGGCGCCAGCGGATGCATGAAGCTGACTGAGCCGCCGCTGGCGACGGTCTCGACCAACAGCTCGCTGAGCGAGTCGCGAATCTCTGGCCGGTCGTCGAGCGGTTTGATGGCGAAAGGCGGCATCGATCAGCTCCGCGCCAGGGCGACAACGTAGGTGCAGCCGGCGTTGGTCTCGTTTGAGAAAGTGGTCTCCGCCGGCGGACCGAAGCCGAGGCAATCGCCGGGGCCAAGCGGGTGGCGCGTGGTGCCCTCGGTGATGACAAGGCTGCCGGTCAAGACCCAGACCAGCTGGCGGATATGGGCATAGGAGGAGGCAGGCAGGGTGACGGCCTGCTTCGGCGGCAGCTCGACCCGCACCAGCTCGACGGGATGATCGGGACGGCTGAACACCTGGCGGCGCAGATAGCCGGTTTCGGGGTCGCGCCAGACCGGTTGCCTTGTCGCACGCGACAGCCGCTCGCCTTCGCCCTCGGCGCGCAGCATCAAGCCGGCGAGGGTGAGATCGAAGGCGCCGGCAAGGCGTACCAACACCACGGCTGTCGGGCTGACCTCGGCACGCTCGATCTTGCTGATCGTGGCCTTGGAGACGCCGGAACGTTCGGCGAGCTCAGCCAGCGACCAGCCCCGGCCATCACGCTCCAGCTTGATGCGCTGTGCGAGGCGCTGGCTGAGATCGTCTATCAAAGTATCCATTCGTCGATTATTATGGATTTTGGCCTGCCGATCAAGCCGCCGGCAGCGGTCTGTTCACAGCGCTTGCCATCGCAGGGCTTGCGACTATCTCGGGGGTGACAATGCCCGGTCCAATCGTGTAACAGGGCGCGACTTCATGAAAACCCGCGAGAAGCCGATAGCGCCGTTTGTCAGGCCGCTTCCGGGCTTGTGACGGAAGGCTTGCAATGCAGACAGTTGTTATCGTCATCCACCTCATGATCGTCACCGTTCTGATCGGCTCCGTGCTGCTGCAGAAGTCCGAAGGCGGCGGCCTGGGCATGGGGGGCGGCGCCGGGTTCATGTCGAGCCGCGGCACCGCCAATCTGCTGACGCGGACGACGGCGGTGCTGGCCGCGGGCTTCTTCCTGACCAGCCTGTTCCTGTCCTGGTACGCCGGCTACAATCGCCAGCCGACCTCGATCATCGGCGCCCCGGCGCAGACCCAGCCGGCCGGCGGCGCGCCGATCACCGCGCCGACCTCAGGCGGCATCCTCGATTCCCTGAAGAAGTCCGACCAGCAGCAGGGCCAGCAGGCTCCCGCGGCCCCGTCGGGCCCGCAGGCGCCGCAGTCGCAATAAAGCAGGGTGGCCATGCAGGATGCGACGCTGGCATCCTGCATCCAAAGCCCCCATTAATGCTCTGAAATCGCTGTCAATTTAACGTCACCCACAGCCCGGTGAATTGTTTTGCCGGGAACAGGCGATTCGTTTTGCGAATCGCAGGAAGCGGATTAAAGGTTAAGTCCCATGGCGCGGTACATCTTCATCACCGGCGGCGTGGTCTCATCGCTCGGAAAGGGTTTGGCATCGGCGGCACTTGGTGCGCTGTTGCAGGCTCGCGGGTACAAGGTCCGTCTCCGCAAGCTCGACCCTTATCTCAACCTCGATCCAGGCACGATGTCGCCGTATCAGCACGGCGAAGTGTTCGTGACCGACGACGGCGCCGAGACCGATCTCGATCTCGGCCATTATGAGCGCTTCACCGGGCGTCCGGCCACCAAAGCCGACAACATCACGACCGGGCGCATCTATCAGGACATCATCTCCAAGGAACGCCGCGGCGATTATCTCGGCGCCACCATCCAGGTGGTCCCGCACGTCACCAACGCGATCAAGGAGTTCGTACTCTCGGGCAACGAGGAGTACGATTTCGTGCTGGTCGAGATCGGCGGCACCGTCGGCGACATCGAGGGCCTGCCGTTCTTCGAGGCGATCCGCCAGCTCAAGAATGAGCTGCCGCGCGATCACGCCGTCTACATTCACCTGACGCTTCTGCCGTACATTCCAAGTGCCGGCGAACTCAAGACAAAGCCGACGCAGCACTCGGTGAAGGAGCTGCGCTCGATCGGCATCCAGCCGGACATCCTGTTGTGCCGCACCGACCGCGAAATCCCCAAGGAGGAGCGGCGCAAGCTCGGCCTGTTCTGCAACGTGCGCGAAAGCGCCGTGATCGAGGCGCGCGACGTCGACAACATCTACGCGGTGCCCGAGGCCTATCATGCCGCCGGCCTCGACGACGAGGTGCTGGCCGCGTTCGGCATCGCGCCCAAGATTCCACCGGCGCTGGCGAGCTGGAACGTGATCAACGAGCGCGTCCGCAATCCGGAAGGCGCGGTGACGATCGCGATCGTCGGCAAATACACCGGGATGAAGGACGCCTACAAATCGCTGATCGAGGCGCTGTCGCACGGCGGCATCGCCAACAAGGTGAAGGTCAACCTCGACTGGATCGAGAGCGAGGTGTTCGAGAACGAGGACCCGGCGCCGTTCCTTGAGCATGTCAACGGCATCCTGGTGCCCGGCGGCTTCGGCCAGCGCGGCGCCGAAGGCAAGATCAAGGCGGCGCAGTTCGCGCGCGAGCGCGACGTGCCGTATTTCGGCATCTGCTTCGGCATGCAGATGGCGGTGATCGAGGCCGCGCGAAATCTCGTCGGCATCGAGAACGCCAACTCGACCGAGTTCGGGCCGACCAAGGAGCCCTTGGTCGGCCTGATGACCGAATGGCTGCGCGGCAATGAGCTGGAGAAGCGTTCGCAGAGCGGCGATCTCGGCGGCACGATGCGGCTCGGGGCCTATCCCGCGGCGTTGAACCGCGGCAGCCGCGTCTCGCAGGTTTATGGCGACGCGACCGAGATCTCGG
Organism: Bradyrhizobium genosp. L; assembly: GCF_015624485.1. NCBI lineage: Bacteria > Pseudomonadati > Pseudomonadota > Alphaproteobacteria > Hyphomicrobiales > Nitrobacteraceae > Bradyrhizobium > Bradyrhizobium genosp. L. Next base: position 4,130,436 of record NZ_CP061378.1, on the reverse strand, counting down.
AGCGGCACCGCCACCGCTACGAGGTCAACACCGCCTACAAGGACCGGCTCGAACAGCACGGCCTGCGCTTCTCCGGCATGTCGCCCGACGGCGTGCTGCCGGAGATCGTCGAGTATGAGGACCATCCCTGGTTCATCGGCGTCCAGTTCCACCCCGAGCTGAAGTCGCGGCCGTTTGAGCCGCATCCGCTGTTCGCGTCGTTCATCCAGGCGGCGGCGAAGCAGAGCCGGCTGGTGTAGCGTCCTCGAGCGCAGCGGCGCGCCGTCTCATTTCGGCGGCGCTGGCGTGGCTTCGACGGATTGGGTCGCTGCGTGGTCGGCAACCGGCGCGGCTTGAGCCGTTGGCAGGTTTTTCTGGTCCTCCAGATTCGCATACGGCACCCAGCCCGCGATCTTTCCCGAGCTGATCTGGCACCATTGTTCGTGATCGGTGAGGGGCGCTTCCTGGCAGACGTGCTTGACCACGTCGGGAGTGCCGGCGGCAAGCGCGCCGGTCGGCTCGCCCTTGGGGCCGGGATCGCGGCGCACCACGAGGCCGCCGGGATCGGTGCTCCCCTTGACCCGCGCCAGCCGGGACGTGCGCAGGGCGAGGTAGTTGGCGAAGGCCCACCCCGACAGGCACTTGTAGCGGACCTGGCACCAGGCGTTCATGCACGTCCCGACATCGATTCCAGTGCCCGTCGTGGGGATGACACCGATCGACGTCTGGTTCGGTCCGACCCGAATGTTGAGGCCGCCGTCGCTGTCGCCGAGATGGACGCCGGCGACCACGTAATCGCCTGCGACCGGCGCGCAGGTTGCCTCGGCTGAGAGGTCACCTGACGATTTGTCGCTGACCGACGGCAGCGACGGGCCCTGACCCGCGACGCGTGTCTTCAGATAGTTCTTGAGCCGCTCTCCGGCCTGCTCCTCCGAGATCACGCCGATCTCGACCAGGAACGCAAGGTTGCCCGCGGCCCTGTCGGGACTGTTGGTCTTGACCACTTCGAGGATCACCGCGGATTGCGCCTTCTCGTGCTCCAGCGCGTACATCTGCCGCCCGTTCATATAGCTGACGACGCCATTGCCGAGCGCTGCGATGGCGGCAGTCCAGACCGCGATCAGGATGGGACTCAATTTCGAGCCCTTCTCGGCGCCGTCGGATTTTGACACGTCCGCGCCTTCGCCATTGGCTTGGACTCGACCTGCATCGGTTTCGGAACCGTGCTCATCTGATGGCGCGGACGATGCCGGAGACGCTGGATGATCCATCGGAGCACCCCAAATTCAGGAATGAAATGAAATAAACGTTCAATAGAAGCATATTCGATCGGCCAGCTGAGATTGTAAAGGGGCCTTGGCCACTGCACAGCATGTGTGTGCATGTGGCTCGAGCGCCAACCGGCAAGCCTGACCGCGTCGCAGCGAAACTGCGACCGCCGGTCATAGCCGTCATTCAGACCTCGGCGATACAGTCATCGCTGACCCGGCTCGCTTTCGCGCTAGGCGGTATGCCGGACTCTGCCGCCGTCGTCGCATCGCGCGTGATTAGCCGGTACTGCGGCCGTCGCGTCAGCCGGTAGACTGCGGCAGGCGGCACGTTGAGGATCGCGCGGTCGACCAGGGTGGCGCGCAGGCTTAGACGGTCGAGGATCGGCCGCGGGATCGGGCAGCGCATGCCGTAGGTGAACTGATAGAACGCGCCGCCGGGACGCAAATAGCTGAACGCGCCGCCGACGATCGAGATCACCTTGCGCGGCGACATGTTGAGCAGCGGCAGGCCGCTGATCACAGCGCCGACCGGCGCGCCGTCGTAGAGCCGTTCCGATGCCAGCCGCGCCGCATCCATCCACAGCACGCGCGCGCCGGGAAAGCGGAGCTGCAACAGCCGCATGAAGTCGGAGCCGTATTCGATCAGCGTCAGATCCTGCTGCCGCAGCCCGCGCTTCAGCAAGTGATAGGTGAACGCGCCGGTGCCCGGGCCGAGCTCCAGCACGGGGCCGGTCGCGGCGGTGACGTCGCGCGTGATCAGCTCGGCGAGCGCGGTGCCCGATGGCGCGATCGCGCCGACGCGCCCCGGCGCGGCCATCCACGCGGTGAAGAAGGAGAGGAAATCGTGTGCCATGTGCATTCCCGGCAAGGTGTCATCGCGCCTCGATTCGATTGCGAGGCATGAGCTGTTTTGCAGAGTCAGCATTGCGGCAGCATTGCGCAATGACACGTTCGCGCTATTCGACGAGCGGCGCCGGCGGCAGTGACAGGCGGAAGCAGGCGCCGCCGTTCGGCCCGTCGAGCACGGAGACGTGACCGCCATGCAGGCGCGCGATCTCGCGCACCATGTTGAGGCCGAGGCCGGCGCCGCGATCGAGCGGCGCGAGCCGGTAGAACGGATCGAAGATCCGCGCGCGCGCGTCCTGCGGAATGCCGTCGCCTTCGTCCGTGACGTCGATCGTGGCCGTGCTGCCGACATGGATGGCGATGGTGCCGCGCCGTCCGCCATGCTGGATCGCGTTCTGCACCAGGTTGGTCAGCGCGCGCTCCAGCGCCGCGCGGTCGCCCGACGTCGCGACCTGTTCGGCCGCGGTCTCCAGCGACAGCTCGTAGCCGGCCGCAATCGCGAGCGGCGCGAGATCCGCCGCGACGTTGCGCGCGACCGCGACGAGATCGACGCGGGTAAACGGATTGCGGCACTGGTCGAAGCGCTGGATGTCGAGCAGCTGCTCGGCCAGCGTCGCAAGCCGGCCGGCGTCTTCGAGCAGGCGGGTTTTCTCGGCGCCTGCGGGCAGCGATTCCAGCCGCGTGGTGAGGATCGCGATCGGCGTGCGCAGTTCGTGCGCCGCGTCCGCGACAAAGCGCTGGTGCCGCGAATAGCCGTCATCGAGCCGCTTCAGCGCATCGTTGATGGCGGTGACCATCGGCACGACCTCGAGCGGCAGATGGTCGGCGGACAGCCGGCTGCCGCGTTGGCGGAAATCGATCCGGCGCGCCTGGTCGGCCGTGGTGTCGAGGCCGGCGAGGGCGCGCCTGACCACCATCGGGGTCGCGACGAAGGTCGCGGCGGCCATCACCAGCACGCCAGGCAGCGCGATGGCGAGGAACGCGAACGAGGTGGCGAGCAGCGTCTTCGCGCGTGTCATCGGTCCCTGCGCGGCGGTGAGCACCTGCACCTGGCCGGCATCGGAATTGACGCGCTTCATCCGCGCCGGCAGCTTGCGCGGATCGTCCTCGAACATCTGCCAGCCGAGCCGCGCCTGGCTGATCTGATCGAGCGCGTCGCCGATCCTGGCAAATTCGCCCGGCACCGTGCCTTCCGACAACGAATGTCCCTGGTGGTCGCGCACCAGGAACCAGAGGTCGGGGGTGGTCTCGCGGAGCTCTTTCAGCTCCGCCGTCGGGCGCAGCGTCAGTTCGCCCTGCGCATTGCGGGCGAGCGCGCCCTGCACGATGGCGATGACGTGATCCTCGTCGCGCGGGACCACCAGCACGCCGGACGCGCACAGCGCGCCGATCAGCAGAACGAGCAGCATGGCCAGCACCGCCGCCTGGAGCGCGACCAGCCGCCAGCTCAGCTGCGAGCGCAGGCAATAATGATCGGCGGTCTCGCTCATGAGACCTGCTTCAGGAGATAGCCGACGCCGCGGATGCTGTGGATCTCGACACCGGCCTCGGCATCAGTGAGCTTGCGCCGCAGGCGCGAGACATGGGCATCGAGCGCGTTCGACTGGATCTCGTCGTCGAAATTGTACACGGCGTCTTCCAGCGTCGCGCGCAGCACGGTGCGGCCCATCCGGCGCAGCAGCGTCTCCAGCACCAACAGCTCGCGGCGCGGCAGATCGAGCGGGCGGCCGTCGACGCTGGCCTCGCGATGGCCGCAGTCGAAGGCGACGCGGCCGGCCCGGATGATGTCGAGCTGCAGGCCGGCGGGGCGGCGCAGCACGGCGCGCAGCCGCGCCAGCAGCTCCTCGACCGCGAAGGGCTTTGCCAGATAGTCGTCAGCGCCGCTGTCGAGCCCGGTGATACGGTCGGCGAGATCGCCGCGCGCGGTCAGCACGATGATCGGGACGCCGTCAGCCTTGGCGCGCAGCTTCGGGATCAGCGACAGCCCGTCGCCGTCGGGCAGTTGCCGGTCGAGCAGGACCGCGCCGTGGACATCGGCCGAGATCGCCTCTTCGGCCTCGGCAAGGTTCGGCACATGGTCGACCACCATGTCAAAACCCTTCAGCGCCTGCGACAGCGCCGCCGCCATTTCGGCCTCATCCTCGACCAGCAATATCCGCATGCCGCAACCCTGGGTTCAAACCACCGACTCTAGGGCAAGTCACATTGCAACAACATTGCGGAAATGGTCCGCGAGGGCGAGCAGGGGTGCCATGTTGTCGCCCCCCGAGACAGCCGGGAACCCGCTCGCTATAACCCCTCGCACCACAATTTGGGAGGACTGCCGATGATCTATGAGAGCCGTGTCTATCGCTGCCTGCCGGGCCGGTTGCCGGCGCTGTTGAAGCGCTTCGAGACCGTCACGCTGAAACTGTGGGACAAGCACGGCATCAAGCAGGCCGGCTTCTTCACGACGCTGGTCGGCGAATCCAACCAGGAGCTGACCTATCTGTTGGCCTGGGAGTCGCTTGCCGACCGCGACAAGAAATGGGCCGCGTTCCAGTCCGATCCGGAATGGATCACCGCGCGCGCCAAGACCGAGGAGGACGGCCAGATCGTTCTCAACATCGTCAACCAGCTTCTGGTGCCGACCGCGTTCTCGTCGGTGAAGTGAGTGACGCGGCGTCGGCTGCCCCTTACTCCGCGCAGCCCGACGTCTGGTCGCCTTCGCGGACCATCGGCTTGCCGTTGATGAAGACGCCATGGCTGCCGGAGACGGCCTTGCCGCCGCAATGGGTGCGGTCGCCGATCACGACCGCGGGCTTGCCGTTGATCAATACGTTTGGCACGCCCTCGACCAGCGGACCGCCATTGCTGGTGGTGTCGCCGCTGCGCGCCGCCGGCTTGCCGTTGACGGTGACACCCGTGGCGCCGCTGGTGACGACGCCGGGCTGAGCGCTGGTCTGGCCGTGCGCCAGGCCCGACAAGGTGGACAAGGCGGCCGCAGCTGTGATGACAAGCGATATGCGCATTGGTCCCTCGTGGATATCCGATTCCGGCCCAGTCTACAGGGGCAGCTGGGGCAGGATTGTGATAGCACGGAGCATCTACGGCGTCAGCGCAACCCCCATTGTCGTACCGGTGGCTTGATCCATCGCGCGCGGGATTGCATGGTCGCCCGCGAAAGGATACCGCACTTGACCAATCAGCTTTCTGCGCAGACCGCCGCGCCCGTCGTGTCCGTTGGACCGGCCAAATTCGGCAATGCGCTGCCGATCTCCATCATCGCCGGTCCGTGCCAGCTCGAGAGCCGCGCGCATGCGCTCGAAGTCGCGTCCGCGCTGAAGGAGATCGCGGCGAGGCTCGGGATCGGTCTGGTCTACAAGACCTCGTTCGACAAGGCGAACCGCACCAGCGCGTCCGCCGCGCGCGGCATCGGGCTCGAGCAGGCGCTGCCGATCTTCGCCGAGATTCGTTCTTCGCTGGGACTGCCGGTGCTGACCGATGTGCACGAGGCCTCGCAGTGCGGCGAGGTGGCGCAGGCGGTCGACGTGCTGCAGATCCCGGCGTTCCTTTGCCGGCAGACCGATCTGCTGCTGGCGGCTGCCGCGACCGGCAAGGTGGTCAACGTCAAGAAGGGCCAGTTCCTGGCGCCGTGGGACATGGCCAATGTCGTCAGCAAGATCACCGGCGCCGGCAACGCCAATGTGCTGGTCACCGAGCGTGGCGCCTCGTTCGGCTACAACACGCTGGTCTCCGACATGCGCGCGCTGCCGATCCTGGCGCGCACCACCGGCGCACCCGTGATCTTCGATGCGACCCATTCGGTGCAGCAGCCGGGCGGCAAGGGGACATCGTCCGGCGGCGAGCGCGAATTCGTGCCGGTGCTGGCGCGTGCGGCGGTCGCGGTCGGCGTCGCCGGCGTGTTCATCGAGACCCATCCCGATCCGGATCACGCACCTTCCGACGGCCCGAACATGGTGCCGCTCCGCGAGTTCGAGGCCCTCGTCAAGCGGCTGATGGCGTTCGACGCGCTCGCCAAGACCGCGGCGTGAGGCGGCGGATCGGAACGTGACCGCGAAAGGCGGCATGCCGCCGGCCCTCAACGTCATCACGCTGGCGACATTTGCGGCGAGCTTGTCGGTGCGTGCGCTCGATCCGGTGCTGCCGCATGTCGCCGAGGATTTTTCCGTCAGCATCGCCACCGCTGCGAGCTTCGCCGCGGTGTTCGCCTTCACCTTCGCGATCGTCCAGCCGGCGATCGGCGCCGCTGCCGACCTGTTCGGCAAGGCGCGGCTGATGACGATCTGCCTGGTGCTGCTCGGCGCGGCCAATGTGCTCGGCGCGCTCTCGACCTCGTTCCCGATGCTGTTCGTGACCCGGATCCTCGCCGGCGTCGGCTCCGGCGGCGTGTTTCCGGTGGCGCTGTCGCTGACCTCAGACCTGGTCGGACCCGAGAAGCGGCAGCTCGCAATCGGGCGCACGCTCGCGGGCTCGATGACCGGCAATCTGCTCGGCGCCACGGCCTCCGGCCTGATCGGCGATCTGCTCGGCTGGCGCGGCGTGCTCGCGGTGCTCGGCGGCCTCGTGATCATTGTCGCGGTTGCTGTCGCGGCCGGCTTTCGCGGTGCCGCGCTGAACCGCCCGCCGCGCACCAGCCTGAGAGCGCTGCGCCACGGCTACCGCACCATCTTCACCAACCCCAATGCGCGGATCTGCTATTCGGCCGTCTTCGTCGAAGGCTGCTGCGTGCTCGGACTGTTTCCCTTCATCGCCTCGTTCCTGTTCGAGCTCGGCGAAAGCTCGCTGTCGATCGCCGGCATCGTGATCGCCGGCTTTGCCATCGGCGGGCTGGTCTACACGCTCACCGTGTCGCGCATGCTGCCCTGGCTCGGCGTCCGCGGCATGATGATCGCAGGCGCCACGCTGGTCGCGATCCAGCTCGTCGGTGTCGCCTTCGGTCCGCATTGGAAGCTGCAGATGGCCGGCCTGATGGTGATGGGCCTCGGCTTCTACATGATCCATGGCTGCCTGCAGGTGTTCGCCAGCGAGCTCTCGGTCGAAGCCCGCGCCACCGCGCTGTCGCTGCACTCGTTCTTCTTCTTCATGGGCCAGACCGTCGGCCCGATCGCCTACGGTTTTGGTTTGCAGCATGCCGGCAAGACCGCGACACTGGTGTCAGCGGCGGCCGTGATGGTCGTGCTCGGTTTTGTCTGTGCAAGGTTCTTGAAGCAGCGGCGTCCGGCTGATGCCGACGCGCGGCCGGACGTTGCGTCTTAACCCCGCCCGCGATACGGCGCGACGCCCTGGTCCGGAACCCACACGCCCTTCGGCAGCCGGCCGGTCTGGAAGAACACGTCGATCGGGATGCCGCCGCGCGGATACCAGTAGCCGCCGATCCTGAGCCACTTTGGCTTGATCTCACTGGCGATGCGCCGGCCGATCATGACGGTGCAGTCTTCGTGGAACGCGCCATGGTTGCGGAAGCTCGCAGCGAACAGTTTCAGCGACTTGGACTCCAGCAGGAAGCGGCCCGGCACGTAGTCGATCACCAGATGCGCAAAGTCCGGTTGTCCCGTCACCGGGCAGATCGAGGTGAATTCCGGCACGGTGAAGCGTACCAGATAATCGGTACCAGCCTGCGGGTTGGGCACGCGGTCCAATTTCGCCTTTTCCGGCGCATCGGGCCATTCCACCGCACGGCCGAGTTGCAGGTCGCCTGACAGGTTCGATTTGCTGGACTTTTTCGCCATCGCGGGGGTCTCCGTGCGCCGTCTTTACTCAATGATGGCGGATCAGTCACCCGGCCTTTTCGACCCCGATGCATTGCGGTAGAAGCACCGCCATTCGATCCCCGCACTCGCCACAAGAGGTCCTCATGACTGCCATCATCGACATCATCGGCCGCGAAATCCTGGACAGCCGCGGCAATCCCACGGTCGAGGTCGATGTGGTCCTGGAGGATGGGTCGATCGGTCGGGCAGCGGTGCCGTCGGGCGCCTCGACCGGCGCCCATGAGGCCGTGGAACTCCGCGACGGCGACAAGGCGCGCTATCTCGGCAAGGGCGTGCAGAAGGCGGTCGCCGCCGTCAACGGCGAGATCTTCGAGGCGCTGGAAGACCACTCGGTCGAGGACCAGGTTTCGATCGACCAGATCATGATCGATCTCGACGGCACGCCGAACAAGAGCCGGCTCGGCGCCAATGCCATCCTCGGCGTCTCGCTCGCCTGCGCCAAGGCGGCGGCTGAGTCCTTCGACATGCCGCTCTATCGCTATGTCGGCGGCACCTCGGCGCGGACGCTGCCGGTGCCGATGATGAACATCATCAATGGCGGCGTGCATGCCGACAACCCGATCGACTTCCAGGAATTCATGATCCTCCCCGTGGGCGCCGCCAGCTTCGCCGAAGCGCTGCGCTGCGGCTCGGAGATCTTCCACACCCTGCGCGGCGAGTTGAAGAAGGCCGGCCACAACACCAATGTCGGCGACGAGGGCGGTTTTGCGCCGAACCTGCCGTCGGCCGACGCCGCGCTGGAGTTCGTCATGAACGCGATCGGCAAGGCCGGCTACAAGGCCGGCGGCGACGTCGTGCTCGGCCTCGACTGCGCCTCCACCGAATTCTTCAAGGAAGGGTCTTACGTCTATGGCGGCGAGAACAAGACCCGCTCGCGTTCCGAGCAGGTGAAGTATCTCGCCGACCTGGTCGGTCGCTATCCGATCGTCACCATCGAGGACGGCATGTCCGAGGACGACATGGACGGCTGGAAGGAACTGACGGATGCGATCGGAGCTAAGTGCCAGCTGGTCGGCGACGATCTGTTCGTCACCAACGTCACGCGGCTCGCCGACGGCATCAAGAACGGCCGCGCCAACTCGATCCTGGTCAAGGTCAACCAGATCGGCACGCTGACTGAAACGCTGGCTGCGATCGAGATGGCCTACAAGGCCGGCTACACCGCCGTGATGTCGCACCGCTCCGGCGAGACCGAGGATTCCACCATCGCCGATCTCGCGGTCGCCACCAATTGCGGGCAGATCAAGACCGGTTCGCTGGCGCGCTCCGACCGCACCGCCAAGTACAACCAGCTGTTGCGCATCGAGCAGCAGCTCGGTACGCAGGCGAAATATGCGGGCAGGGCGGCCTTGAAGGCGCTGGCTTAGCGCCCCAACTGATCGGAACCCAAAAACACGTGAGCGAAGGGGAGGTCGGGATGAGTGACGGCAAGAGCGGATTGCAACTGCGTTCGCTGCTCAAGAAAAATGGCGAGCTCGAGATATCGCTGGTCAATGTCCCGACCCCCGAGCCCGGCCCCGACGAGGTCGTGGTCCGGGTCGAGGGCACCCCGATCAATCCCTCCGACCTTGGCCTGCTGATCGGCCCCGCCGACATGTCGGCGGCAAAGGTCTCCGGCAGCAGCGAATTGCCGGTCGTGACCGCGCGAGTGCCTGAGGCAGCGCTGCCGGGGCTGGCGGCGCGGCTCGACGAGTCCATGCCGGTCGGCAATGAGGGCGCCGGCGTCGTGATCAAGACCGGCTCGTCCGATGCGGCCAAGGCGCTGCTGGGCAAGACGGTCGCGATGATCGGCGGCGCGATGTACGCACAGTACCGCACGCTGCGGGTGGGCGAGTGCCTGCCGCTGCCCGAGGGCACCACGCCAGCGGAGGGCGCGTCCTGCTTCGTCAATCCGCTGACTGCGCTCGGCATGACCGAAACGATGCGGCGCGAGGGCCACAAGGCGCTGGTGCACACCGCTGCCGCCTCCAACCTCGGCCAGATGCTGAACAAGGTCTGCCTCAAGGACGGCATCGGCCTCGTCAACATCGTGCGCAATAAGGAGCAGGCCGACATCCTGCACAAGATCGGCGCCAAGCACGTCGTCGATTCGACGGCACCTACTTTCACCGACGATCTCACCAACGCGCTGGTCGAGACCGGCGCGACCATCGCGTTCGATGCGATCGGCGGCGGCAAGCTCGCCGGCCAGATCCTTGTCGCGATGGAGACCGCCATCAACAAGACCGCCAAGGCCTACAGCCGCTACGGCTCGAACGTGCACAAGCAGGTCTATGTCTATGGCGGCCTCGACACCCGTCCGATCGAATTGCCGCGCGGCTTCGGCATGGCCTGGGGCGTCGGCGGCTGGCTGCTGTTCCCGTTCCTGATGAAGATCGGCCCGGAGGCGGGCAACAAATTGCGCCAGCGCGTGGTGGCGGAGTTGAAGACCACGTTCGCCAGCCACTACACCAGCGTGGTGTCGCTGCAGGAGGTTTTGCAGCTCGACAACATCGCCATCTACAACAAGCGTTCGACGGGCGAGAAATTCCTGATCAACCCGAACAAGGGCATGTAACGCGCGAGCCGCTGTCTACTCCCGCTCGAACACCAGGCGTCTGGAGCGCTTTTGTCGCTCCAGGGCATGGCCGATCAGGATATCGATCAGCTCGGATTGCGGCAGGCCGCTGGCCTCCCACAGCTTTGGATACATGCTGATATCGGTGAAGCCGGGCAGGGTGTTTGCCTCGTTCACATAAGCCTCTTCGCCGTGCAGGAAGAAGTCGATCCGTGCCATGCCTTCGCAACCGAGGACGCGGAAGGTCTCGATGGCGAGCTCTCGGATGCGATCGGCGAGTACGGGCGGCACCATGGCGGGCACCTGAAGCAAGGCGCCATCCGCATCGAGATATTTTGCATCGTAAGAGTAGAAGCCGTGCTTGTCGGAGGGCACGATCTCGCCAAGCAGCGACGCGCGAATGTGTCCCTCGGCATCCTCGAGCACGGAGCATTCGACCTCGCGGATCGGCGCCAGGCTGCGCTCGATCAGGATCTTGCTGTCGAAGCGGAACGCCAGTCGGCAGCCGGCCTCGAACTCGGCCGCGTTCCGCGCCCGCGACACGCCGACCGACGAGCCCATGTTGGCCGGCTTGACGAAGAGCTCCTGCGATTCGAGGGCACTGACCGCATCGTCATAACCGAGCGGAGCTGCGGCCGACATTGCAACGAAGGGGACGATCGGCAATCCGGCCTCGCGTAGCAGCCGCTTGGCGACGTCCTTGTCCATCGCCGCCGCCGAGCCCATCACGCGCGAGCCGACATAGGCGACATCGGCGAGCTCGAGCGCGCCTTGCACGGTGCCGTCCTCGCCGTTGGGGCCGTGCAGGACCGGGAAGACGACATCGAACGCGGGCAATTCCCGCGACGTCGCACCTTCAAGCGCCAAGGCGCGGCCCTGTCCGCCTGGCAGCAAGGCCAGTTGCGGTCCGTCGTCCGGAATGGTCAGCGCGCCGCCGCCTGTGCCGGCGCCGTTGCCCGCGCCGACGGCGATCCAGCGGCCGTCCCTGACGATGCCGATCGCCGTGACGTCATAGCGATCAGGATCGAGCGAGCGCAGCACATTCGCCGCCGACGCCCGCGACACGTCGTGCTCGGCCGAGCGGCCACCGAACAGGATTGCAACCCGTGTCTTGCGTGCTGTCATGGTCTTCAAGTCTCGAGCTGGATGATGCCGCGGATGCCGCAACATATCCTAACGAACGTGTCCAGAATGGGCCCCGACCCGGCGCTCGCCGGGAAGCCGGGTTGCCGATCGGCCAGATTCCGCAAACGCTGGGTTTCCGGAATTGCGCAATCCATGCACTTGCATCCTTATCGCCGCGCCGGTAGGTGATGGCCGTCGGTCCGGCTTCACGCGCAACCCAGGGAATTTTGCAATGGCCTATAACATCGTCACCATCGTCGGCAGTATCCGCAAAGAGAGTTTTTCGCTCAAGATCGCCAACGCAATGGCCAAGCTCGCGCCCGCCTCGCTGAAGCTCGACGTCACCACGCTGCAGGGCATCTCCTTCTTCAACCAGGACCTTGAGGCCGCGCCGCCGGCGGACTGGACGACGTTCCGCGAGAAGCTGCAGAAGTCGAACGGCGTGCTGTTCGTAACGCCCGAATACAACCGCGCGATCCCGGGCGTGTTGAAGAACGCCATCGACGTTGCCTCGCGCCCCTACGGCAAGAGCTCGTTCCTCGGCAAGCCCATCGGGATCATCTCGAACTCGCCAGGCCCGCTCGGCGGCGTCAGTGCCGCAAAAACCCTGCAGAACATCCTGCCGGGCATTTCGGGCCCGATCATGGGCCAGCCGGAAGCCTATCTCAACGGCGTGGGCGATGCGTTCGACGAGAAGGGTAAGCTGATCAAGGACTCGCTCAAGACCGTGTTGCAGCAATACCTCGACGCCTTCGCGGCGTTCATCGAGAAGCAGCACCGCTAATCAAACTTAGCATTCCATTAACCGCCATGGCCGATGGTTGCGGCCATGGTCTCCCGCACACGCCTCAAATCGATCCTGACCGGGCTTGCCCTCTACACGCTGGCGGCGCTGATGGTCGGCTATTTCGGGGTCAATGCCTACACCGGCAAGTACGGCCTCAACGCGCGGCAGGAGCTCGACCAGGAAATCATCGCGCTGACCTCGGAGCTGGCGCGGTTGAAGAAGGAGCGGGCCGAGGGCGAGCAGCGGGTGTCGCTGTTGCGCTCGGATCGCGTCGATCCCGACATGCTCGACGAGCGTGCGCGCTTCCAGCTCGACTATGTCAATCCGCGGGACCTGGTTCGGATCAACAAGCCGAATTGACGCGTTCTCAAATTTCAAAAAGCTTCACGTGCTATCACAAAAGTGTCGCGCCGCGTTGCAGTGCGGCATAGCAAAATTCCAGCGGGCGAACGCAATCCTTCCAAGGCGATTTGAGTTGGGTTAGAGAGGGTTCTTCGACTTCTCTCACCCGGAATTGCCATGGCCGCACCCAAGAAGACCGCCGCGAAAGAATCAGGGCAGGAGAAGGCAGGTTCTCCGCCCGAGCTGACCAGGGACCAGGAGCTCAAGGCGCTGCGCGACATGCTCTTGATCCGCCGCTTCGAGGAGAAGGCCGGTCAGCTTTACGGCATGGGTGCGATCGGCGGTTTCTGCCATCTCTATATCGGCCAGGAGGCCGTCGTCGTCGGCATGCAGATGGCCTTGAAGAAAGGCGACGAGGTCATAACCGGGTACCGGGACCACGGCCACATGCTGGCGACCGGCATGGAAGCCAAGGGCGTGATGGCGGAACTGACCGGGCGCCGCGGCGGCTATTCGCGGGGCAAGGGCGGCTCCATGCACATGTTCAGCAAGGAGAAGCACTTCTACGGCGGTCACGGCATCGTCGGCGCGCAGGTGCCGCTCGGCACTGGCCTCGCCTTCGCCAACCGCTATCGCGGCAACGATAACGTCAGCGTGACCTATTTCGGCGACGGCGCCGCCAACCAGGGCCAGGTCTATGAGAGCTTCAACATGGCGGAGCTCTGGAAGCTGCCGGTGATCTATGTCATCGAGAACAACCGCTACGCCATGGGCACCTCGGTGTCGCGCGCGTCAGCGCAGCAGGATTTCTCCAAGCGCGGCGTCTCGTTCAATATCCCTGGCAAGCAGGTCGACGGCATGGACGTGCGCGCGGTGAAAGCCGCGGGCGAGGAGGCCACGGCCTGGTGTCGCGGCGGCAACGGGCCGATCATCCTGGAGATGCAGACCTATCGCTACCGCGGCCATTCGATGTCCGATCCCGCGAAGTACCGCACCCGCGAGGAGGTCGAGAAGGTCCGCCACGACCAGGATCCGATCGAGCAGGTGCGCAACCGCCTGTTGGAGGCCGGCGTCAGCGAGCAGGACCTCAAGGCGATCGACGGCGAGGTGCGCGAGATCGTCAACGCGGCTGCCGACTTCGCCCAGCACGATCCGGAGCCCGATCCCTCCGAGCTCTACACCGACATCTACCGCTGATCCCCCCGCGCAGAAGAACTTTCAAGACCGATTTCGGGAGCTGATATGCCCATTCAAGTGCTGATGCCTGCGCTGTCGCCCACCATGGAGAAGGGCAACCTCGCCAAATGGCTGAAGAAGGAAGGCGAGACCATCAAGTCCGGCGACGTGATCGCCGAGATCGAAACCGACAAGGCGACCATGGAGGTCGAGGCGACCGATGAGGGCACACTCGGCAAGATCCTGATTCCGGAAGGCACCGCCGACGTCGCGGTGAACACGCCGATCGCTACCATCCTCGCCGACGGCGAGAGCGCCGCCGATCTCGACAAGGCGCCTGCCGCCGCGCCGGCACCGAAGGCCGAGGCCGCGCCTCCCGCTGAGGCCAAGTCTGAAGCAAAGTCTGAAGCGCCGAAGGCGGAAGCAAAGGCGCCGGCTGCGCCCGCCACGGAGGCGCCGCCCGATCCTGAAATCCCCGCCGGCACTGAGATGGTGACGCAGACCATCCGCGAAGCGCTGCGCGATGCGATGGCCGAGGAGATGCGCCGCGACGGCGACGTCTTTATCATGGGCGAGGAGGTCGCGGAATATCAAGGCGCCTACAAGGTGACACAGGGCCTGTTGCAGGAGTTCGGCGCGCGGCGCGTGATCGACACGCCGATCACCGAGCACGGCTTTGCCGGCGTCGGCGTCGGCGCGGCGATGGCCGGCCTGAAGCCGATCGTCGAGTTCATGACCTGGAATTTCGCGATGCAGGCGATCGACCAGATCATCAATTCCGCCGCCAAGACGCTGTACATGTCGGGCGGCCAGATGGGCTGCTCGATCGTGTTCCGCGGCCCGAACGGCGCCGCCGCCCGCGTCGCCGCCCAGCACAGCCAGGACTATGCCGCCTGGTACTCGCAGGTGCCGGGACTGAAGGTGGTCGCGCCGTACTCGGCCGCCGACTACAAGGGCCTGCTCAAGGCCGCGATCCGCGATCCCAATCCGGTGATCTTCCTCGAGAACGAAGTGTTGTACGGCCACACCGGCGAGGTGCCGAAGCTCGCCGATTTCGTGGTGCCGATCGGCAAAGCGCGGATCGCGCGCGCCGGCAAGGACGTCACCCTCGTCTCCTGGGCGATGGGCATGTCCTACGCGCTGAAGGCGGCCGAGGAGCTCGCAAAGGAAGGCATCGAGGCCGAGGTGATCGATCTGCGCACCATCCGCCCGATGGACACCGAGACCGTCATCAACTCCGTGAAGAAGACCGGCCGCGCCGTCACGGTGGAGGAGGGCTGGCAGCAGAGCGGTGTCGGCGCCGAGGTCGCGGCGCGGATCATGGAGCACGCGTTCGACTATCTGGATGCGCCGGTCGCGCGCGTCTCCGGCAAGGACGTGCCGATGCCCTATGCCCATAATCTGGAGAAGCTCGCGCTGCCCAACGTCGCCGAGGTGGTCGCCGCCGCCAAGGCCGTGTCGTATCGGTAGCGCCGATGACCGGTCCCAAGGAGCAGCCGCTGCCGCCTGACGTGATGGGCCGCGACGATGCAATCGAGGTGCTGCGCGCCTTTGTCGTCGACGGCGGCCTGTCGATCGCGTTCCAGCGCGCCTTCGAGGAGCCCGACATGTGGGGGTTGTTGCTGGTCGACATCGCCCGCCACGCCGCGCGCGCCTATGCACGCGAGAGCGAATACACCGAGGACGAGGCGCTCGCGCGCATCGTCGAGATGTTCGAAGCCGAAATCGCCCGGCCGACCGACACGGGCAAAACCATGCCGCGGTCGCAACAAGGTCACTGACAATGCCGATCAACATTCTCATGCCCGCGCTGTCGCCGACGATGGAGAAGGGCAACCTCGCCAAGTGGCTCAAGAAAGAGGGCGACAAGGTCAAGTCCGGCGACGTGATCGCGGAGATCGAGACCGACAAGGCGACGATGGAAGTCGAGGCGGTCGACGAGGGCACGCTTGCCAAGATTGTCGTACCCGAAGGTACCCAGGACGTGCCGGTCAACGACGTCATCGCGGTGCTCGCCGGCGACGGCGAGGACGTGAAGGCTGCGGCGAGCGCGGGCGGTGGAGCTGCGCCTGCGCCGAAGCCGGCGGAGGCGCCAAAGCCTGCTGCTGCCGCGCCTGCGGCGGCTCCAGCTCCGGCTGCCGCGCCCGCGCCGAAGCCGGCCGCGGCACCTGCTCCCGCGCCGCAGGCCGCTGCTGCTCCGGCCGCACAGGCCAATGGTCACGCCCGCATTTTCTCCTCGCCGCTGGCGCGCCGTCTGGCGAAGGAGGCCGGCATCGAGCTCGGCCGCATCACCGGCACCGGCCCGCATGGCCGCGTCGTCGCGCGCGACGTCGCGGAGGCGAAGTCCGGCAAGGGCCTTAAGGCGCCGGCGGCAACACCGGCCGCCGCGGGACCGAGCATCGCGCCGTCGATGTCGGACAAGCAGATCCTGGCGCTGTTCGAGCCGGGCTCCTACGAGGTGGTGCCGCATGACGGCATGCGCCGCACCATCGCGCAGCGGCTTACCGCCTCGGTGCAGAACGTTCCGCACTTCTATCTGACCATCGACTGCGACATCGGCAAGCTGCTCGCCGCGCGCGAGGAGATCAACGCGGCCGCTCCGAAGGACAAGGAGAAGAAGCCGCTCTACAAGATCTCGGTCAACGATTTCGTCATCAAGGCGATGGCGGTCGCATTGCAGAAGATCCCGAACTGCAACGTCAGCTGGACCGAAGGCGGCATGCTCAAGCACAAGCATTCCGACGTCGGCGTCGCGGTCGCCATGCCGGGCGGCCTGATCACCCCGATCATCCGCAAGGCGGAGACCAAGACGCTCTCCACCATCTCCAACGAGATGAAGGACTTTGCGGCACGCGCGCGCGCCCGCAAGCTGAAGCCGGAAGAATATCAGGGCGGCACCACCGCGGTGTCCAACCTCGGCATGTACGGCATCAACCACTTCACCGCGGTGATCAACCCGCCGCACGCCTCGATCCTGGCGGTCGGCACCTCGGAGGAGCGCCCCGTCGTGCGCGGCGGCAAGATCGAGATCGCGAGCATCATGAGCGTGACGTTGTCGTGCGATCATCGCGCGATCGACGGCGCGCTCGGCGCCGAGCTGATCGGCGCCTTCAGGCAACTGATCGAGAACCCCGTGATGATGATGGTCTGACGGACATCAGCCATGCACGCGGTCTACGCTCCGTACGTCCTCCTCGCCGCCATTGCGATCGCGGCGATCGTTGCGGTCAGCCGTGACCTGATCTCGACGATGCAATTCCGGATCGCGATGATCGGCTCGGGCGTGCTCGCGCTGGTCTGGGCGGTGGTCATGGGCGTGCTATGGCCGGAGCATGGGTGATGGCCGACATATCCGTGCTGGCCGGAGCTTTGATCACTGCAAGCCGCGCCCGCGGCTTTAACAATTGAGTTGAACGGGAGCCGACATGGCCGACACATCTTTCGACGTCATCATCATCGGCTCCGGTCCCGGCGGCTATGTCACGGCGATCCGTGCCGCCCAGCTCGGCTTCAAGACTGCGATCGTGGAGAAGGCCTATCTCGGCGGCATCTGCCTGAATTGGGGCTGCATCCCGACCAAGGCGCTGCTGCGCTCGGCCGAGATCTATCATTACATGCAGCACGCCAAGGATTACGGGCTGTCGGCGGACAACGTGTCGTTCGATCCGAAGGCCGTGGTGCAGCGCTCGCGCGGGGTGTCGAAGCGACTCAACGACGGCGTCGGCTTCCTGATGAAGAAGAACAAGGTCCAGATCATCTGGGGCGCCGCCTCGATCGATGCGCCCGGCAAGATCACGGTGAAGAAGTCGGATGTCGAGGGGCCGAAGGGCGCGCTCGGCGAGGGCAGCTACGACGCAAAGCACATCATCATCGCGACCGGCGCGCGGCCGCGCGCGCTGCCGGGGCTCGAGCCTGACAAGAAGCTGGTCTGGACCTATTTCGAGGCGATGGTGCCGGAGCGGATGCCGAAATCGCTGCTCGTGGTCGGTTCCGGCGCGATCGGCATCGAATTCGCGTCGTTCTTCCACACCATGGGATCAGACGTCACCGTGGTCGAGGTGTTGCCGCAGATTCTGCCCGTCGAGGACGCCGAGATCGCAGGGCTCGCGCGCAAGCGTTTCGAGAAGATGGGCATCAAGATTCTCACCTCGACCAAAGTGACAAAACTCGAGAAGAAGGCCGACAGCGTGGTCGCGACCATCGACGACGGCAAGGCGCCGCAGACCAAGGAGTTCGACCGCGTCATCTCCGCGGTCGGCGTGGTCGGCAATATCGAGAATCTCGGGCTGGAGAAGCTCGGCGTGAAGACCGACCGCGGCTGCATCGTGATCGACGGCCTGTGCAAGACCAACGTCCCCGGCATCTACGCGATCGGCGACGTCGCGGGTCCCCCGATGCTGGCGCACAAGGCCGAGCATGAGGGCGTGATCTGCGTCGAGGCGATCAAGGGCCTGCATCCGCATCCGATGGACAAGCTGATGATCCCGGGCTGCACCTATTGCAATCCGCAGGTGGCCTCCGTCGGCCTCACCGAGGCGAAAGCGAGAGAGGGCGGCCGCGAGATCCGCGTCGGCCGCTTCCCCTTCGTCGGCAACGGCAAGGCGATCGCGCTCGGCGAGGACCAGGGCCTGGTCAAGGTCGTATTCGACAAGAAGACCGGGCAGTTGCTCGGCGCCCACATGATCGGCGCGGAGGTCACCGAACTGATCCAGGGCTACGTCGTGGCGATGAACCTGGAGACCACGGAAGAGGAACTGATGCACACCGTGTTCCCGCATCCGACCCTATCCGAAATGATGAAGGAAGCGGTGCTCGACGCCTACGGCCGCGTGCTGAATATTTGACATCGCAGAACGGCGTCCAAAGTCCCGTCATCCTGAGGTGCGAGCGGAGCAAGCCTCGAAGGATGTACGGCCCGGATCAAGCAACGGGGCTCGTCGCCCTTCGAGGGCCGCTGAAGAGCGGCCACCTCAGGGTGACGGGTCTGATATGGGTGAACCCAATAACAAGAAAGAGCGTACCTCGTGAAAGACAACGACAACCTCACCATCGAACGCCCGACCTTCGTCACGCATCTCGAATGCGCGATGGAGGGCGATCATTATCCGGCCGACCAGGTGCACAACCTCTCCAAGGCCGGCAAGCCGCTGTTGGTGCGCTACGATCTCGCCGGCGTGAAGAAGGCGCTGACCAAGCAGGCGCTGGCCGAACGCCCCGCCGACATGTGGCGCTACCGCGAGCTGCTGCCGGTGCGCCACTGCAAGGACATCGTCTCGCTCGGCGAGGTCACGACGCCGCTGATCCGGCTGCCGAAGCTGTCGCACAAGCTCGGCGGCGGCGAGATCATCGTGAAGGACGAGGGGCGGCTGCCGACCGCGTCATTCAAGGCGCGCGGCCTGGTCATGGCGGTGTCGATGGGCAAGGCGCTCGGCATCAAGCACATGGCGATGCCGACCAACGGCAATGCCGGCGCGGCGCTGGCGGCCTACGCGACGTCCTGCGGCATCAAGACCACGATCTTCTGCCCGGCCGATACGCCTGAAGTGAATGTCAGCGAGATCGAGCTGCAGGGCGCCACCGTCTATCGCGTCAACGGCTATATCGACGATTGCGGCAAGATCGTCGGCGAGGGCAAGGCCAAGGTCGGCTGGTTCGACACCTCGACGTTGAAGGAGCCGTACCGGATCGAAGGCAAGAAGACGATGGGCCTCGAGCTCGCCGAGCAGCTCGGCTGGGAGGTGCCCGACGTGATCTTCTATCCGACCGGCGGCGGCACCGGCCTGATCGGAATGTGGAAGGCGTTCGACGAGCTGGAGCAGATCGGCTTCATCGGTTCGAAGCGCCCGCGCATGGTGGCCGTGCAGGCCTCCGGCTGCGCACCGATGGTGCGGGCCTATGAGGCCGGCACCGAGCATGCGACGCGCTGGGAGGACGCCCACACCATCGCCTCCGGCATCCGCGTGCCGCAGGCGATCGGCGATTTCCTGATCCTGCGTGCGGTGCGCGAGAGCAAGGGCTTTGCGATCGCCGTCGACGACGACAGGATTTCGGCGGCGCTCAACGAGGTCGCGCGCGAGGAGGGCCTGCTGCTGTGCCCCGAGGGCGCCGCGACCTACGCCGCCTACAAGGAGAGCCTTGCCGACGGGCGGGTCACCAAGAGCGACCGCGTGATGCTGTTCAACTGCGCCAGCGGCCTGAAATATCCGCTGCCGAAGGTCGACCGCACGCTCGATCGGCACAAGCCGATCGATTTCTCGCAGTTCTGAGACGTCATCCGAAGGGCCATCTTGTCGAAAGGTGGCCCTTCGAAAATAATCAAGAATAAAGACGATTGAGGGAGACGTGATGCGGAAGCTTGCACTGGCCGTATTGGCGATATTCGCGCTCACGACGGCGCGGGCAGCCGAAACCTATCCCTCCCATCCCATCACCATCATCGTGCCGTTCGCCGCCGGCGGGCCCTCGGACGCGATGGCGCGGATTCTCGGCGAGCGCATGAAGCAGTCGCTCGGCGAGGTGCTGCTGATCGAGAACGTGACGGGGGCGGGCGGCTCGATCGGCGTCGGCCGCGCGGTGCGTTCGGCGCCGGATGGTTACACCATTTCGTTCGGTCATCTCGGCACCCATGTCGCCAACGGCGCGATCTACAAGCTCGGCTACGACCTGGTCGAGGATCTCGAGCCGGTGGTGCTGCTGCCGAGCAATCCGATGATCATCGTCAGCAAGAACGCGGTGCCGGCGAAATCGCTGAAGGAGCTTCTGGCCTGGCTGAAATCGCGGCCGCAGCCGCCGACCGCGGGCACCGCCGGCGCCGGAAGCGGCAGCCACATCGCCGGGCTGTATTTCGAGAGCGTGACCGGCATCAAGCTGCAATACGTGCCGTATCGCGGCACGGGTCCGGCGCTGAACGATCTCGTCGCCGGACAGATCGACATCATCGTCGACCAGACCTCGAACTCGATCAATCAGGTCCGCGCCGGCAACATCCGCGCCTATGCCGTCACCGATTCCAAGCGCGTCGAGAACGCCCCTGACATCCCGACTGCCGACGAGGCCGGCCTGCCGGGCTTCCACATGACGCTGTGGTCGGGCCTCTGGGTGCCCAAAGGCACGCCGAAGGAGATCGTGGCAAAGCTCAATGCTGCGGCTGTCGATGCGCTGAACGATCCGGCGGTGCAGAAGCAGCTTGAAAATCTGGGCTTGCAGATGCCGCCGAAGGACCAGCTGACGCCGGAGGCGCTCGGCACCTGGCAAAAGGCGGAAATCGCCAAATGGTGGCCGATGATCAAGTCCGCCAATGTGAAGGTGGAGTGAGTTGCGTGATCTATCCACGGGTCGTCCTGGCGAAAGCCAGGACCCATAACCACCGCGATTGATTTGACGAAGGCCGGGGCCCCATTTGGCTCGAGTCTTTTGCATTTGTGGTAATGGGTCCTGGCTTTCGCCAGGACGACAGCGGTTACTGCGGCGGCAGTGCCGCCGGCGCCGCGTTGCTCTCCTGCGTGCCGACGCGCTCGCTGTTCTTCGCCATCGCCGTGCCGGCGTCCTCGAACCTGGCACGGTAGACCGCAAAATTCTCCATCACGCGCTGCACGTAGTTGCGGGTCTCCGAGATCGGGATCCGTTCCACCCAGTCGACCGCATCGACATTGGGATCGCGCGGATCGCCATAGGCCTTGACCCAGTCGCGGACGCGGCCGCGCCCGGCGTTGTAGCCGGCGAACGTCATGATGTGGCAGCCTCGATATTCCGACAGCAGCGCGCTGAGCTCGGCGGCGCCCATCTGGGTGTTGTAGACGGGATCGGAGACCAATTTGTCCCAGTCATAGCTGACCTTGAAGCGCTTGGCGGTGTCGCGGCCGGCTTCCGGCGTTACCTGCATCAGCCCAACCGCCTTGGCCGCCGATTTGTCGCGCTGGTCGAAGGCGCTCTCGGTCCGCGCGATCGAATAGGTCATGCTGCGCCCGATATCCGGGGCGATCGGGGTGTGCGCGGGGATGCCGATGATCGGGAAGGCGTAGTGGTCGAATGCCAGGCCGCGCGCGAGCGCGATCTTGCCGATCTGCAGCATGGCGCGGGGGTCGTTGCGGCGGCTGGTGAGCTCGCCGAGCGCCTCGAGCATGCCGACGTCGGAGCTTTCCTCGGCGAGGTCGGATGCGAAGTAGAGCACGACATCGGGCTCGCCGATGGCGTAGAGCATGTCGGCCGCGCGCACCCGTTCGTCGGCCGCTGCGTTCGTGGTCAGCGCGGCCGGTGAGGGCGCATGCAGGTCGATCGCGTCGCGCCCGAGTTTTGCGAGTGCGAGCTGACCGTAATAGGCGGTCGGATAGCGCGCGGCGGCCTGGTAGTCGGCCCGCATCGCCGACGTGTTGCCGAGCGCCTCGGCGGCGCGGCCGCGCCAATAGGCGGCGCGCGACAGCACGGTCGGATTGCTCTGGCCCTCGTCGATCCGCGCGAAATGCGCTGCCGCGGTCCTGGCGTCGTCGAGATAGCGCAGCGCGATCCAGCCCAGCATGAAGTGCAGGTCGGAACGGTAATAGGGATTGTCGGGCAGCGCCGCGGGCCGGATCACGTCATAGGCGGTCTGGAACTTGCCCTGGTCGAGCAGCTTGCGCGACAGGATGCGCCGCTCGCGCCACCATTGGTCGGTGTCCTGCTGGTTCATCGTCTCCGGCGCAGCCGCGATGGTGACGCGGGCGGCATCGTCGATCTTGTTCTGTGCCAGCAGCCATTGCATGCGGCACAGCGTGTAGCCGAGATCGCGGCGGGCGTCGTCCGGGACGTTGTCGAACGCCTTCTGGGTCTTGCTGCCGCAGGCCTTGACGATCGCAAGCTCATCGCTGCCGAGCAGCTTGGCGGCGCGCCGTGCGCCGGCGAGATCCCTGGCGCCGATCCGCTTGTCCATGCGCGCGCGATGGTCGTCGCGGGTCAGCAGGTCCTTGAAGGCATCATAGGCGTCACTCTCGGTGCGCTCGGACAGGTCTTCCGAACGCCAGGCCTCGCGCACCAGCCGGGTCGCGCGATCGCGGTCGCCCTCGGCCAGCAGCACGCGGGCCAGCGCGAACTTGCCCTTGGCGCTGAGCGGCTGATCGAGCGTGAAGCCGTGCACGGTGGCCGCATCGCTGCGCTGCTGCCACATCCGCGCCTCGGCCCGCCGCCGCAGCATCGTGATGCTCGGCCAGTCCGGATTGGCCGAGATGAACGCGGCGTAGCGGCCAAAATTCGCATCCGACTCGGCGTGGCGGAGCAGGTACCATTCGACGAGCTTGCGGCCGACCGGGTCGGAGATGGTGCCCTGGATCTCGGTCGCCTCGCTGGTCCGGCCCTTGCGCGCGGCGAGGATGGCATCCCTGACCGCGGCGAGATCACCCGACAATTCCGGACCGGCAGGTTTCTCCGGCGCGGCCTTGCTCTCAGTGGATTTGGATTTATCGGATTTCGCCTTGGCGGACTTTCGCTCGGACTTTTCTTTGCCCGCTTCGTTCTTGTTGCCTGCGGCGCTCTTGCCGTTGCCTGCGGCGCTCTTGGCATGGCGGCGCTTGCTCGACGTGGCCTCGCGCACGGCCTTGCCGCCTTTCTTCTCCGCGCCATGCGCGCTTTTTGCTGCGTGCTGGTGATGCGGCTTGGCGGTCGCCTTAACCGGAAGCAGCGCGAGCGCGGCGACGGTGGCGAAGCACGCCAGCGGACGTAGGCAACGGTTCATTCCCTGGTCCCCCCTGCGAAACCATCAGGCACAAACAGACCGCACGCGGCACAACGGGCCGCAGACTACCACTACCCCTGATTCTCAACCGTTAAGGCCGGCGCAACTCAACAGGGAAAGACGGCGAAATGTGGAACACGGCGTGTGGAACCGGCTGGAATCGGCAATTTTTCGCTTGGCCGGGAGGCGGCCAATCCCCGTGTCTTTACAGGGGACTGCCGGGATTTATTCTGTGCCCCAAACGATCCGGGGGGCCTGCCGATGTCGCTGCAACTGAAGACTGTGCTCGACGGCGGGCGGTATTTCGAGGGCCCGCGCTGGCACGATGGACGGCTGTGGTTCGTCGACTGCATGGCGCGGACCCTGCTCAGCATCGGCCCGGCGGGTGACCTGCAGCAGCACGCGGCCGTGACCGATGACACCCCTTGCGGCCTCGGCGTGCTGCCCGACGGCGACATCGTCGTGCTGACGATGTTCAGGAAGCGGCTGCTGCGTTTCGCGGACGGCAAGCTCTCGCTCTACGCCGATCTCTCGCAACTGGCCACTGGTACGATCGACGACGTGATCATCGACGGGCAAGGGCGTGCCTATGTCGGCGATCTCGGCTTCGACCTGCCGCCGCCCGAGGGGCGCGGCGCGGTCGGCCGGATCATCCTGGTCGAGCCCGACGGCCGCGGGCGCGTCGTCGCCGACGGCCTGCGCTTTCCCAACGGCATCGCGGTCTCGTCCGATCACCGCCGGCTTGTGGTCGCCGAGATGGACGGTGCCGATCTCGCCGACTACGACATTGCGCCCGATGGCAGCCTCAGCCTGCGCGGCCGGTTCGGCCGCATCAGCGAACCCGACGGCATCTGCCTCGACCGCGACGGCGCGGTCTGGGTCGCCTCCTTCACCGAGGACGCCTTCATCCGGACCGGCCGCGACGGCAAGGAGCTTGCGCGCATCAGCGTGCCCGGCCGTCGCGCACTGGCCTGCGCGCTCGGCGGCGAGGAGCGGAAGACGCTGTTCTGCCTGAGTGCCGAGACCTCGTATGAGGACCTGCGCAAGGGTAAGTCGATCTCGCGGATCGATGTGATCGAGGTCGGGACGGCCGGCGACGGGTATCCGTGAGCTGCCCGCGTCTCACCCCTCGTCATTCCCCGGTGCGCAATTGCGCGTCCGGGGCATGCCAACGGGTCGCGCGAACGCGCGCCCGATGACAGGCTCCGCATGAGCCCGGAATCCATTCATCCGCGCGTTAATGCGGCCTGATGGATTCCGGGCTCTCGCTGACGCGAGCCCCGGAATGACGAAGGAGAGGGAAATGCAGCGTTGCGGCGGGCAAAGCGCAAGCGTGCCCACCTTCGCGCGCATTGCGCACGACGGTGCGCACCCACACTTCGCCGCCGCAATTCCTACACGTCAGGGGCCATAGAGCCGCAAGGCTTCAAGGTCTTGAGCCAGTGCCCGTTCCAGCACTCATGGTGCTCCTGCGCGAAGCTGATCAAGCCGATCGCAATCAGCGCGACGACGACAAGTCCGGCGACGACGTTCTGGATCATGGCTGCCACTCCGGAGACCGTAGCGGGATGATGGACACCAGCAGGCGCGGCCGTCAATGGGCGACGGAGAGTGAGGCCGTTGCTGCAGTTCGCTCGCTTGTCCCGCATCTCTCCACTCGTCATTCCGGGGCATGCGAAGCATGAGCCCGGAATCCATTGGGCCACGCATGATGCGGCCCGATGGATTCCGGGCTCTCGCTACGCGAGCCCCGGAATGACGAAGGAAAGAGCCGCGCAAGCGACTTCGTTTTTTCGTAATTTCCTCTTGACGCGGACCCCAACTCAGCTGTCTAATGTTGCCGTCTCACCCGATCGAGGGGCGCTTCGCGGTCGTCATAAGTGTTGCGGTGAGATGCGGTGGACGCGGAGTGTGCGAAGACGTAACGCGCGCGAGGCGGACGGTGAAGTCGTGCAGGCCTGACGCCCTAGTGGCAGGTGTTGATTCCTTTGAGAAGCTAGCGCTTCTCAGGGATGACGGTGACACAAAAGCCCAGTCTCACCGGGGCGAGCACGTATAAGCCGTAACCCATCGCGCAGGGAAAGCCGGGTTGTTTCCGGTTACACCTGTGGTCCTACCCCGGTGCTTTTTGTTGCACCGGGCCCATGGGTGCAATAGGCACCCGGCTTTCCCTGCGCCCTCTACAAAGCAAGAGGGCGGATCGATCCACAACTCGGGCGAGTTCCGTCGCGAGAGCGCACTTTGCCGTCGATATCTGTCAGGTCACAGTCAGGTTCCCATAAGGGGCTGTAATACATGGTTGCCCAGCAGCCACGATTGTTGCTTCATCGCAACATATCCTGAACATTTAACCTTATCGCCAGCCGGCCCTTGCGCGCGCCGCTTTTTGGCCACACCCCTCCATGAAAGGATGTTCATAAAGCTGAATTTCACCAGCGCTCGCAGTGACCGGGATATTTTTTACAGGTTCCGGCGTTTGAGCGAGGGGAGGCTGGAAACAGGTTTGCGGATGGACGCCAAGATGGACGCCAAGACGAACATCAAGGGCAGGCTGCCGAGCCGTCATGTGACGGAAGGCCCCGCGCGCGCGCCGCACCGCTCCTATCTCTATGCCATGGGGCTGACGACAGCCCAGATCCATCAACCGTTTGTCGGCGTTGCTTCATGCTGGAATGAAGCGGCTCCATGCAACATCTCGCTGATGCGCCAGGCGCAGGCGGTGAAGAAGGGCGTCGCCTCGGCCGGCGGTACGCCGCGCGAGTTCTGCACCATCACCGTCACCGACGGCATCGCCATGGGCCATGACGGCATGCGCTCGTCGCTGCCGTCGCGCGAATGCATCGCCGATTCGGTCGAGCTGACGGTCCGCGGCCACGCCTATGACGCGCTGGTCGGGCTGGCCGGCTGCGACAAGTCGCTGCCGGGCATGATGATGGCGATGGTTCGGCTCAACGTGCCCTCGATCTTCATCTACGGCGGCTCGATCCTGCCGGGCAATTTCCGGGGACAGCCGGTCACCGTGCAGGACATGTTCGAGGCGGTCGGCAAGCACTCGGTCGGCGCGATGTCGGACGAGGACCTCGACGAGATCGAGCGGGTGGCGTGTCCCTCGGCCGGCGCCTGCGGCGCCCAGTTCACCGCCAACACCATGGCGACCGTCTCCGAGGCGATCGGCCTCGCGCTCCCGTATTCTGCCGGGGCTCCGGCGCCTTACGAGATCCGCGACGCCTTCTGTGCCGCCGCCGGCGAGAAGGTGATGGAGCTGATCGAGAAGAACATCAGGCCGCGTGACATCGTTACCCGCGAAGCCCTTGAAAATGCTGCGGCCGTGGTTGCAGCCTCAGGTGGTTCGACCAATGCTGCACTGCACCTGCCGGCGATCGCGCATGAGTGCGGAATCAAGTTCGATTTGTTCGACGTTGCGGAAATCTTCAAAAAGACTCCTTACGTCGCGGATTTGAAGCCGGGCGGCCGTTATGTTGCCAAAGACATGTTTGAAGTAGGTGGCATACCGCTGTTGATGAAGACGCTGCTCGACAATGGCCACCTGCACGGGAATTGCCTCACCGTTACGGGCCGAACGATCGCCGAAAACCTCAAAAGCGTGAAATGGAATCCGCACCAGGATGTGGTGCGGCCCGCCGACAATCCGATCACCGTCACAGGTGGCGTTGTCGGATTGAAGGGTAATCTCGCTCCGGAGGGTGCGATCGTGAAGGTCGCGGGTATGTCCAACCTGAAGTTCACCGGTCCGGCCCGGTGCTTCGACTGCGAGGAGGACGCCTTCGAGGCGGTCCAGAAGCGCACCTACCGGGAAGGCGACGTCATCGTGATCCGCTACGAGGGCCCCAAGGGCGGCCCCGGCATGCGGGAGATGCTGTCGACCACGGCGGCGCTGACCGGGCAGGGCATGGGCGGCAAGGTCGCCCTGATCACCGACGGCCGGTTCTCCGGCGCCACCCGCGGCTTCTGCATCGGCCATATCGGGCCGGAAGCGGCGGTCGGCGGGCCGATCGCCCTGTTGCAGGACGGCGACATCATCGAGATCGACGCGGATGACGGCACGCTTGACGTAAAATTGAGCGACGCCGAGCTCGCAAATCGTAAGACCAAATGGGCCCCTCGCGCGACCAACCATACATCTGGTGCGCTGTGGAAGTACGCCGAGCAAGTGGGGCCGGCGGTGGATGGTGCTGTCACCCATCCGGGTGGCGCGTACGAGAAACAGTGTTATGCGGACGTTTAGGCGTACCATATTGGCGTTTGCGTTAGGGGCCATTCCGGTGGCGGGCCCCGGATTCGGATTCGACGGAGCCCCGGTCAACCCGCAGGACACCGCGCTTCCGATCGTCTCGCCGCAGCCGAGCGCAGCCGCCCTGAAGCGGACCGCGGTCCCGGTCGCCCCGGCCGAGACCATCAGCAATTCCAGCGTGATGTCGCTGGCCGAAGCCGGCCACCCGGTGGCGCAGTGGAAGCTCGGCAAGATGTACGCCGAGGGCGACGGCGTCGCCCAGGACGATGTCCGCGCGTTCGAATATTTCAGCCGCATCGCCAATGCGCATGCGGAGGATTCCCCGTCGGCGCCGCAGGCCTCGATCGTGGCCAACGCCTTCGTGGCGCTCGGCCGCTATTATCTGGCCGGCATCCCCAATTCCAAGATCAAGGCGGACACCGAGCGGGCGCGGGAGATGTTCTCCTATGCCGCGTCCTATTTCGGCAATGCCGACGCCCAGTACGACCTCGCCCGGCTGTACCTGAAGACGCCGGACGCCTCGCGCGACGATTTCCGTTACGGCGCCCGCTGGCTCGGCCTTGCCGCCCAGAAGGGCCAGCACCAGGCCCAGGCGCTGCTCGGCCAGATGCTGTTCAACGGCGACCGCCTGCCGCCGCAGCGGGCGCGTGGCCTGATGTGGCTGACCCTGGCGCGCGACAGCGCCACGCCCGACGAGAACTGGATCAAGGAAAACTACAACCGGGCCGTCGCCAAGGCGTCCGAGGACGACAAGGCGATGGCGCTGCAGATGCTCGAGCACTGGGTGCAGGGGCGTCGGGACTAAAGGGCGTCGGGACTAGTCCTGCTCGTAGCCGTAGACCTCCGGCAGGATGAAGATCGCTGCGAGCAGCCCGATCAGCGGGAAGATCGCAACCAGCAGCGTCGCATTGGCCTGGCCGATCGCCTCGAACAGCGACGGAAACAAGAAGATCGCCAGGAACGACGGCAGCTTCACGAACATGTAGGCAAAGCCCGACGCCGTGCCGCGATATTGCGGCCGCGCCACCATGGTCGGGATCGTCATGCAGTTCGAGGCGTCCCAATAATGGCCCCACAGCATGGCGGCCGCCGCGAACGGCAGGATGTATTTCTGGCCGGTGTAGAGCGCACCCGCCGCGACCAACAGCGAGACCAGCACGATGCCGAAGCCGGCGATGCTGATGCCGCGGTGGCCGATCTTCGGCGTCAGCAGCGGTCCGACCCAGCCCGAGACCGCGGCAAAGGCGAACAGCGCCATGGTCACGAGGTTGTTGCCGAGCACGCTGGAGACGCCCACCATCGCGAACAGCACCGGCAGGTAGAAGGCGAAGGTGGAGAACTCGCTGCCCTGTGCAAAGCAGGCGATCCAGCCGTACAACGTGGCGCGCCAGCGGATCGGATCCTTGCGCAGGTCGGCGATGAAGGCCGACGTGCTCGGTCGCGGCATCACGACGTCCTGGTCCGGCAGCATCTTGAGATCGTCGTTGTACATGTGCCGCGCCACCTGCTTGGCCTCGCGGAACCGGCCGCGCTGCACCAGCCACACCGCGGTCTCCGGCACGTCGTGGCGCATGATGAGGATGATCAGCGCGGGCAGGGCGCCGAGGCCGAGCGTGACCCGCCACAGCGTCTCGTGCTGCATGTTGGTGAGCAGGAACAGGATGATGACGCCGATCGTCAGCACCTCGCCGACCGCGAACATGAACTGCCAGCGATTGCCCATGACTTCGCGCTCGCCCTTGGCCATGGATTCCATGATGTAGGTGTAGCCGGTCGAGATATCGCTGCCGAGCGGGATGCCGAGCAGGAACCGGATCACGATCAGCCAGGTCACGTTGGGCACGAAGGCCTGCGCCAGCGCCAGCACGATGAACATGATCATGGTCGAGATGAACATCACGCGGCGGCCGATCTTGTCGGACAGCCAGCCGCCGAGCAGCGCCCCGATCAGTGCGCCGCCCTGGGTGCCGGCGGCGGCGAGCCCGAGCATCAGCGGATCGGGATTGTACTGCTCCTTGATGAAGATCAGCACGAAGGCGATCGAGTAGAGGTCCCAGGCCTCGACCAGGATCGAGGCCATCATCAGCCAGCCGACCTTGTTGCCCTTCGGGCTGTAATTGGTGACGAGGTGGCGAACCGCGCCCTCGATCGCCGCCTGCTGCGGAACTGCCATTGTTGACATCGTTGCTTCTCCCGTTGTCCCAAAATCCTATGCGCCGAGCAGCGGCTCGATGCTGCAATCGAGCAGGCGCGGATCGATGCCGGCCTCCATGCCCTCGAACATCGCGTCCATGTAGTCGATCAGCGCGTCGCTCGCGGCCATCGCGCGGTCGACGTGGCGGTTGGCCACCGCATTCAGAATAGCGAGATGGCTGTCGATGGTGCCGGACAGGTCGGCCTGCCCGGGCATGCAGCTGTGATGGATGAAGCCGATGCGGCGGTAGAGCGTGTGCAGCGGCCGCAGCGTGTGGGCGAGAAACGGCTCGCCGGCGGCGGCCAGGATCAGGCCGTCGATGCGGCGATCGAGGCTGTTGAATGCGTCGAGCGAAAGCGTCGCGCGCTTCTCCGTCATGGCGCGCTCGATATGCAGCGCCTGATTGCGATGCGAGAGGCTGGCGTGCTCGGCCGCGAGGCGGATGACGAAACGCTCGAGGTCGCGCCGCAGCGCCAGTAGCCGCCGTTCGCGCGCGAGGTCGATCGGCGCGATCTGCAGGCCGTGGCGCGGACGGATGATGATCAGCGTGTCGGCCGCGAGTGTGTTGACGGCGTTGTGCACCGGCGTGCGGCCGAAGCCGGTGACGTCCTGCAATTCCTGCACGGTGAGGGACTGGCCGGGCCGCAGCTTACAATTGACCAGCAGATCCTCGATCCGCTGATAGGCGAGCTCGAAAAAATTGATGCGGTTGCGCCGGCCGGGGGCCGCGTCCTCGTCGGGACGTACGACGTCAAGCGCGCGTTTGCGCCGTACCATGTCTGCTTCCTCCCACAGGCCCGCGTGCATCGCGTGGGCCTGATTGATCTTGGTCCGCTTTAAAACATGTTGTGAAATATTACAAGCGGCCGTATCAATGGGCGACGACGCCCGGGCAAAAGGGACGTTCGCAATCAAAGAACATGGAGCCGCGCTACGTCGGCTTCGGGAGGACATGGCGATGAAGATCACCTCGATCGAGACGTTGCGCACGGAAGAGTTCGCCAACGTGATCTGGGTCCGTGTCCACACCGATACCGGGCTGATCGGGCTCGGCGAGACCTTCTACGGCGCAGGCGCGATCGAAGCGCAGATCCACGACACCTTCGCCGGGCGTCTGCTCGGCCGCAATCCGCTGCATATCGAGGCGATCCACCGCGACATGCTCAATCTGCCGATGGCGCAATCCTCGACCGGCGTCGAGTATCGCGCGGCGTCCGCGATCGACATCGCGCTGTGGGATTTGTTCGGCAAGGTGTGCGGCCAGCCGGTGCACCAGATGCTCGGCGGCCTCTGCCGCGACAAGCAGCGCATCTACAACACCTGCGCCGGCACCAAATATGTCCGCTCCACCAACATCAGCCCGGTGTCGAACTGGAATCTCGGTGAGGCGCAGGGATCCTACGAGGACCTCGACGGCTTCATGCACCGCGCCGACGCGCTGGCGGAAAGCCTTCTTGAAAGCGGCATCTCGGCGATGAAGATCTGGCCGTTCGATCCGGCGGCGCAGGAGAACAAGGGTCTCTACATCACAGCGGCGCAGATGAAGCAGGCGATCGAACCGTTCGAGAAGATCCGCAAAGCCGTCGGCGACAGAATGGAGATCATGGTCGAACTGCATTCGCTGTGGAATTTGCCGACCGCAAAACAGATCGCGCGCGCGCTCGAGTCGTACAAGCCGACCTGGTACGAAGACCCGATCCGGATGAACTCGCCTCAGGCGCTGGCCGAATATGCGCGCTCGACCGATGTCTGGGTCTGCGCCAGCGAAACGCTCGGCTCGCGCTTTCCCTACAAGGACATGCTGGACCGCGACGCCATGCATGTGGTGATGGCCGATCTGTGCTGGACCGGCGGTCTTACCGAAGGCCGCAAGATCGCGGCGATGGCCGAGACCTATCACCGGCCGTTTGCTCCCCATGATTGCATCGGGCCGATCGGATTCATCGCCGCGATCCACATGTCGTTCAGCCAGCCCAACACGCTGATCCAGGAATCGGTGCGCGCGTTCTACAACGGCTGGTATAACGAGCTTGTCACCACCATGCCCGTGATCAAGGATGGCTACGTCTATCCGATGGAAGGGCCGGGGCTCGGCGTCGACCTGTTGCCTGCGGTGTTCGACCGCTCCGATCTCACCGTGCGCCGCTCCAACGCCTGAGGACCCCAAACATGAGCACCGCCTTGTTCGATCTTTCCGGCCGCACCGCGCTGGTGACCGGCTCCTCACGCGGTCTCGGCCGCGCCATCGCCGAGGGCATGGCAAAAGCCGGCGCCCGGCTGATCATCAACGGCGTCGACCCCGCGCGGGTGGATGCCGCGGTCACCGAGTTCCGCGCCGCCGGGCACCAGGTCGAGGGCGCAGCCTTCGACGTCACCGATGAGCCGGCGATCGTCGGCGCCTTCGAGCGGTTCGACCGCGAAGGCATTGCCGTCGACATCCTCGTCAACAATGCCGGCATCCAGCGCCGCAAGCCGCTGGTCGAGTTCACCACCGAGGAATGGCGCAAGGTGATCGAGACCAATCTCACCAGCGCCTTCGTCGCCGGGCGCGAGGCGGCCAAGCGGATGATCGCCCGCAAGCGCGGCAAGATCATCAATATCGGCTCGCTCGGCAGCGAACTGGCGCGGCCGACGATCGCGCCCTACACGGCGGCGAAGGGCGGCATCCGTAACCTGACGCGGTCGATGGCGGTGGAATGGGCGCAGAGCGGCATCCAGGCCAATGCGATCGGACCCGGCTACATGCTGACCGACATGAACGAAGCGCTGATGTCGAATGTCGAGTTCAATAACTGGCTGATGTCGCGCGTGCCGGCGAAGCGTTGGGGCAAGCCCGACGAGCTGGTCGGTGCCGCGATCTTCCTCGCCTCGGAAGCGTCCAGTTACGTCAACGGGCAGATCATCTATGTCGACGGCGGTATGCTGGCGGCGATGTAGCCGCGCGGGTCCGGCCGGCATCAAAGGGAAGGATTGAGCACATGCGCGCCGTCGTCATCCATGCTCCGCACGACTTGCGGATCGACAGTTTTGAAAATCCCGCGCCGGTGCCGCATCAGGTGCGGCTGAAGATCGCGGCCGGCGGCATCTGCGGCTCCGATCTACACTACTACCATCACGGCGGTTTCGGCGTGGTGCGGATCCGAGAGCCGATGGCGCTGGGGCACGAGATTTCAGGCACCATCGCCGATGTCGGCAGTGGCGTCTCCCATCTCCGCGCGGGAACGCGGGTCGCGGTCAATCCGAGCCTGCCGTGCGGCCAGTGCGCCTATTGCCGCGAGGGCATGCGTAACCAGTGCACCGACATGCGCTTCCTCGGCAGCGCGATGCGCTTTCCCCATGTCCAGGGCGGCTTTCGCGAATTCATCACGGTCGACGCCTCGCAGGCGATCCCGATCGCCGACCGGCTGTCGTTCGCCGAGGCCGCGATGGCCGAGCCGTTCGCGGTCTGCCTGCACGCCGGGCATCAGGCCGGCAGCCTGCTCGGCAAGCGGGTGCTGGTGACCGGCTGCGGTCCGATCGGCGCGCTGATGGTCGTGGTCGCGCGCTACGGCGGCGCGTCCGAGATCGTCGCGACCGACATCGCCGAGCCGCCGCTGGCGATGGCGCGCAGGCTGGGCGCAACGCACGCGATCAACAGTGCGACCGATGGCACCGCACTTGAGCCGTACAAGATCGGCAAGGGCACGTTCGACGTGCTGTTCGAGGCCTCCGGCAATCAGGCGGCGCTGCGTGGCGCGCTCGATCTGCTGCGGCCCGGCGCCGTCATCGTGCAGGTCGGGCTCGGCGGCGAGGTGACGCTGCCGATCAACACCGTCGTCGCCAAGGAGCTGCAGCTGCGCGGCACCTTCCGCTTCGATCCGGAGTTCGAGCTGGCGCTGCGGCTGATGGGCGAGGGGCTGGTCGACCTGACGCCGCTGGTGACGGCGTCGATTCCGTTCGAACAGGCAGTCGATGCCTTCGAGCTCGCCAGCGACCGCTCGCGCGCGATGAAGGTACAGTTGACGTTCTAGGTCACGCCGTCTCGAAATCGAGATCGGCCCAGACCGGCACATGGTCCGACGGCTTCTCCCAGGCACGGACATAGCTGTCGATGCCGACGTCGATCAGCCGGTCGCTGGCCTGTGGCGACATCAGCAGATGGTCGATCCGCAAGCCCCAGTTCTTCTGCCAGGCGCCGGCCTGGTAGTCCCAGAAGGTGTATTGACCTGGCTCGTCATTGACCGCGCGCAACGCATCGGTGAGGCCGAGGCCGAGGAGGGATTGAAAGGCCTCCCGCGTCTCGGGACGGAACAGCGCATCGCCGGTCCAGGCGGCCGGATTGTAGACGTCGCGGGCCGCCGGAATGACGTTGAAGTCGCCGGCCAGGATCAGCGGCTCCTCGGTCTTAAGCCGCTGCTTCGCGTACTCAAGAAGCCGCAACATCCATTTGAGTTTGTATGGATATTTGTCGGTATTCGCTGGATTGCCATTGGGCAGATAGAGGCAGGCTATGCGGACCACGCCCTGCTTCAGCGTGACCACGCCTTCGAGGAAACGGGCGTGGGCATCGTCATCGTCACCGGCAAGCCCCGACTTGGTTTCGTCGAACGGCAGCTTTGAGAGCAGCGCGACACCGTTGAACGTCTTCTGGCCGTGGGTCACGACGTTGTAGCCGAGCGATTCGATCTCGAGCCGCGGGAACGCGTCATCGACGCATTTGATCTCCTGCAGGCAGACGATGTCGGGCGAACACTCCTTGAGCCAGCTCATCAGAGGTTCGATCCGCTGCCGGACCGAGTTGACGTTCCAGGTCGCGATGCGAACTGACATCGAAAGTCCTTCACTTCATGGGTTTTTGATCAAGCGTTTTCGCATCTCGATGTGCGGGATGCCAGCCTCTTCGAATTTCTCGCCGACTGGTTCGAACCCGACGCGCGCGTAGAACGGCTCTGCGTGCGTCTGCGCGTTGAGGATCAGCTCGGGATAGCCGAGTTCGGCCGCCTTGGCCATCAGCGCGTCCAGCACCCGGGCGCCCACGCCCGTGCCGCGCACCGCTTTGAGCACCGCCATGCGTCCGATATGGCCGTCGGGCAGCAGCCGGCCGGTGGCCACGGGCGTGCCGTCCTCGGCAAACGCCAGCGCATGCCAGCTCGACGTGTCCATGTCGTCCCATTCCAGCTCGACCGGCACGCCCTGTTCCTCGACAAAGACGCTGTAGCGGATGGCGCGGGAGGGTTCGCGGGCTTGTTCCCAAGGGCAGATCAGGACGGGCGTGGACATGAGGCCGCGACTCCTGACGGCGACGCCGAGCGGCCGCAGCTGGTCGCGGCGCAGGGTTGTCTGATCAGATCGAGAAGCTGGTGCCGCAGCCGCAGGAGGCGGTGGCGTTCGGGTTCACGACGCGGAAAGAGGCGCCGATCAAATCGTCGACGAAGTCGACCTCAGACCCGGCCAGGAACGGCACGGAGGCGGAATCGATCAGCACCACGGCGTTGTCGCGCTCGATCACGAGGTCGTCATCGGCCTGGGTGCGCTCGACGTCGAACTTGTACTGGAAGCCGGAGCAACCGCCGCCCTCGACCGAGATGCGCAGCTTGGCGCCGTCGCCTTCCTTGCTGAGGATCTGCCCGATCCGGCGTGCGGCTCGTTCGCTGACGGTGATGGCGGCAGTCATGCTCAGTCTCCGGTAGATAGCCCGTCATACCCAATTCATTTGGTATCCGGCGCCATCAATAGTTAAGTGCGTCGGGCCATGGAATCAAATGGATAAGGACTAAAATACCGTGTCGGTCGGAATGGCTGCCCCCCGCGCGCCCTATGCCTGCGACCCCGGTCGCAGCCGGGGCCGACTGGTCGCGGAGCCGCCGAGCCGGACCCGCAGCCCGTTCCGGCGCGACTGCGACCGAGTGATCCACTCGACCGCGTTCCGCCGGCTCAAGCACAAGACCCAGGTCTTCGTCTTCCACGAAGGCGATCATTACCGCACCCGGCTGACCCATTCGCTTGAGGTGGCCCAAGTCGCCCGGGCGCTGGCCCGCCAGCTCGGGCTTGACGAGGACCTGACCGAGACGCTGGCGCTGGCGCACGACCTCGGCCATCCGCCGTTCGGCCATGCCGGGGAGCGGGCGCTGGACCAGTGCCTGAACGCGCATGGCGGCTTCGACCACAATGCGCAGACGCTGCGGGTCGTCACCTCGCTGGAGCACCGCTATCCCGAGTTCGGTGGCCTCAACCTGACCTGGGAGGCACTGGAGGGCATCGTCAAGCACAATGGCCCGCTGACCGCGCGCAACGGCGCGCCCGTCGGACGCTACGTGGAGAGCGGCATTCCGGTCGGCATCGCCGACTATAATGCGATCTACGATCTCGAGCTGTGGAGCTACGCCTCGCTCGAGGCGCAGGTCGCGGCCTTCGCCGACGACATCGCCTATGATGCCCACGACATCGACGATGGCCTGCGCGCCGGCCTGTTCGCGGTCGACGATCTGAAGGAGATGCCGCTGACCGCGGAAATCATCGGCGAGATCGACGCCCATTATCCGGCGCTCGACGAGGTCCGGCGCGGCGCCGAGCTGGTGCGTGAGCTGATCTCGCATTTCATCAACGCGGTCTCCAGGGAGGCGAGCGCGCGCCTTGCTGCCGCGCAGCCGCAATCGGTCCATGACGTCCGCCATCACCATGCGCCGCTGATCGGCTTTCCGCCCGACGTGGCCGAGCAGGAGGCGGCGATCAAGACCTTCCTGTACAAGCGGATGTACCGGCATCACCGGGTGATGCAGGTGATGGGCGAGGCGGAGCAGGTGGTCCGCAATTTGTTCGAGCGCTACCGGCAGTCGCCGGGCGACCTGCCGGCCGAATGGATCGAGGGCACGGCAGATGAGACCGAGAGCGCGCGGAACAGGCGGATCGGCAATTTCATCGCCGGAATGACCGACCGTTTCGCCCTGATCGAGCATCAGCGGCTTTTTGACTCGACCCCGGATTTGCGTTAGCGCCCTGCCATGGCCGATACCACCGCTTCACTGCATCTTTTCGCCGACGTGCTGGCGCGCGTGCACGCCATCTGCGCCGAGATCGCCGCCCAGGATGGTTGGCCTGCCGGCACCGATCTGTCGCGCGTGGTGGTCGAGCCGCCGCGCGATGCCAGCCACGGCGACATGGCGACCAACGCCGCGATGGTGCTGGCGAAGGAAGCCAAGGCCAAGCCGCGCGAGCTCGCCGACAAGATCGCCGAGCGGCTGCGCGCCGACCCGCTGGTCGCGTCCGTCGACGTCGCCGGACCCGGCTTCATCAATTTGACCCTGAAGCCCGAGGTCTGGGCCGACGCGCTGCGCGCGGTGCTGGCTGCCGGTTCGACCTATGGGCAGAGCGGCATCGGCAAGGCCGAGAAGGTCAATGTCGAGTACGTCTCGGCCAACCCGACCGGACCGATGCATGTCGGCCATTGCCGCGGCGCCGTGTTCGGCGACGCGCTGTGCAGTCTGCTGCAGTTTGCCGGCTTCGACGTCTGTCGCGAATATTACATCAACGACGCCGGCGCCCAGGTCGACGTGCTCGCGCGCTCGGCATTCCTGCGCTACCGCGAAGCGTTGGGCGAGGACATCGGCGCGATCCCGGAAGGGCTCTATCCCGGCGATTACCTCAAGCCGGTCGGCGAGGCGCTTGCCAAGGACCATGGCGACAAGCTGCTCGACATGACGGAAGCCCAATGGCTGCCGGTCGTGCGCGACAAGGCGATCGCCATGATGATGGAGATGATCAAGGCCGATCTCGCCGCGCTCAACATCCATCACGACGTGTTCTTCTCGGAGCGGTCGCTGATCGCGACGGGCAACAACAAGGTCGCCGAGACCATCGATTTCCTGCGCGCCAAGGGCGACATCTACGAAGGGCGCCTGCCGCCGCCGAAGGGCAAGCCGGTCGAGGACTACGAGGACCGTGAGCAGTCGCTGTTCCGCGCCACCGCCTATGGCGACGACGTCGATCGTCCGCTGATCAAGTCGGACGGCTCCTACACATACTTCGCCTCCGACATCGCCAACCACCGCAACAAGTTCGAGCGCGGTTTCGGCAATCTGATCGACGTGTTCGGCGCCGATCACGGCGGCTACATCAAGCGGATGCAGGCGGCGGTGAAGGCTGTCTCCGACGGCAAGGCCGAGCTCGACGTCAAGATCGTGCAACTCGTCAAGCTGCTGCGCGACGGCGAGCCGGTGAAGATGTCGAAGCGCTCGGGCGAGTTCGTGACGCTGCGCGAAGTGGTCGACGAGGTCGGCTCGGATGCCGTCCGCTTCATGATGCTGTTCCGCAAGAACGACGCGGTGCTCGATTTCGACCTCGCCAAGGTGATCGAGCAGTCCAAGGACAACGCCGTCTTCTACGTGCAGTACGGCCACGCCCGCGGCCATTCGATCTTCCGCAATGCGCGGGAAGAGGCGGTTCCGGAGCTGCCTCAGGCCGATGACGCCAGGCTGGTATTTCTACGGGATGCTGCGGTCGAGCGGCTGACCGACCCGGCCGAGCTCGACCTCTTGAAGCGGCTTGCGCTCTATCCGCGCATGATCGAAGCTGCGGCGACTGCACATGAGCCGCACCGAATCGCTTTTTATCTGTATGATTTGGCCAGCGAATTTCATGCGCTTTGGACCAAGGGGCGGGATTTGCCCTATTTACGCTTCATTATCAATAATGATGCAGAGATCACGAGGGCGCGACTGGCAATGGTTCAGGGCGTCGTCTCGGTTCTCGCATCGGGCCTAAGAGTTCTAGGCGTCCAAGCACCAACCGAGATGCGGTAGGCAGGGGCATTTGGCCCTCACGAGTGGGGATTTGTGAGGGCATCTGGCAGGGGCCAATTCGTTCGGACCGGCAGCGCTTGGCAATCCTGGCGCTGTCCCGAAGGGGATGCATCATCACGATGGCTGATCGATATCAGGACCGACCTTTTCCCGCCGCCGATGACTATGATCGCGGTGCTTATCCGGACGCGGCTGCCAAGGCCGAGAGCGATCCGCTTGCCGAACTGGCCCGGCTGATCGGCCAGACCGATCCGTTCGGTACCGCCAACAAGCAGCAAGCGCCGTTGCCGCCGCATCCTTTGCAGTCGCGCGCCAACGTCCGGCCGCCGCAGCCTTATCAACCGCCGGTCGAGGATGACGATGCGCGGCCGGCCGGCCCGCCGCCATGGATGCAACGTGCGCGGCAGGACGCTTCGCCGCCACCGCCGCCGCAGATCGATGACGAGGAGCCCGAGCAGGATTTCCAGCCGAGCCCGGTGCATCCGCTGCACCGTTATGCGGCCCAGCCGGCGCCTGCGCCGCTCCCCGTGCCTGCGCCCGTCCACAGCTATCCGTCGCCGTCGGTCCAGACCTACCAGCCGGCTGAGACCTATGACGACGAAGAGCAGCATTACCAGGCCGCCGATCAAGGCCACGATCCGTCGCGCTATGACGATGCGCTGTACGGGCAGTTGGAAGCCGGGGAGCAGGATTTGCAGCGCGATCCAGCCTATCCGGACGATCCCTATGCCTATCAGGGTTATGAGGACGAAGAGCCCGAGCCGCGCCGGCGCAGCAGCGGCCTGATGACGGTTGCTGCCGTGCTTGCGCTCGCGGTGTTCGGCGTCGGCGGCGCGTACGCCTACCGCACCTATGTCGGATCGCCCCGCAACGGCGAGCCGCCGATCATCAAGGCTGACAACACGCCGACCAAGGTGATCCCGGCCCAGGCCGATGCACCGGCCAAGACGCCGGACCGCATGGCCAGTGGCGACGGCACCGAGAAAATCGTGTCGCGCGAAGAGGCTCCAGTCGACGTCAACAGCAAGGCGGCCGGACCGCGCGTCGTGTTTCCGCCGTTGAACGCCAATGCCAATCCGCCGCCGCCGGCCAGCGTGCAGACCGCGCCGCCTCCGCCGGCGCCGGCCTCAGCCAACGGCACCATGCCGAATAGCGAGCCGCGCAAGATCCGCACCCTCTCGGTGAAGGGCGATACGCCTGACGGCGCGCAAGCCCAGGCCGCTGTGCCGGCCAAGCCGGCGGGAGCGACAAAGCCTCCGGTGTCGCGCGGCAACCCGGCCTCGGCCAATGCCAGCGCCAATGCGCCGTTGTCGCTGGCCCCGGGTCAGTCTGATCCTGCTCCCGCCGCGCCGCCGACCCGGCTGGCTTCGACTTCGACAGCCTCCGTCAGCAGCGGCTACATGGTCCAGGTCTCCTCGCAGCGGAACGAGGCTGACGCGCAGTCATCGTACCGGGCGCTGCAGGGCAAGTTCCCGGGCGTGCTCGGGTCGCATCCGCCGGTGATCAGGCGCGCCGATCTTGGCGAGAAGGGCGTGTATTATCGCGCCATGGTTGGCCCGTTCGGTTCGCCGGATGAGGCGACGCAGTTCTGCGGCAACCTGAAATCTGCCGGCGGACAGTGCGTCGTCCAAAGGAATTAACGGCGGTTTCCTTGACCCGTGAGCCGCATACGGCCTAATCGGCCGGATGACGAACCGCGCATTCATTATCGGTATATCCGGACTGGTCCTCAGCGAGGCCGAACGCGAATTCATTCGCGCCGAACGACCATGGGGCTTCATCCTGTTCAAGCGCAACATCGAGACCCCGGCGCAAGTCTCGGCTCTGGTTGCGGAACTCAGGGCCACGCTCGGTGATGAAGATGCGCCGGTCCTGATCGACCAGGAAGGCGGCCGGGTGCAGCGGCTCGGGCCGCCGCACTGGCCGGTCTATCCACCCGGCGCGAGCTTTGCCGCGCTCTATGACATCGACCCGAATCTGGGACTGACCGCGGCGCGGTTGAGCTCCCGCCTGATCGCGGCGGATCTGGCCGATCTCGGGATTACCGTCGATTGCCTGCCTCTGGCCGACGTGCCGGTGGCCGGCGCGGATGCCGTGATCGGCAACCGGGCCTATGGAACCGAGCCGGGCAAGGTCGCGGCGATCGCCCGCGCGGTCACGGACGGCCTGGAACGGGGCGGGGTGTTGCCGGTTCTCAAGCATATTCCCGGCCATGGCCGGGCCACGGCGGATAGCCATTTCCGGCTTCCGACGGTCGATACCGCCAAAGATGAGCTCGAACGGACTGATTTCGTCGCGTTCCAGCCGCTTGCCGACCTGCCGATGGCGATGACTGCACATGTTGTGTTTAGCGCGCTCGACGGCGCCCATCCGGCGACGACTTCTGCGACAATCGTGGATCAGGTGATTCGCGGCCGGATCGGGTTCCAAGGTTTGTTGATGAGTGATGACGTGTCGATGAATGCGCTGGCCGGCTCGATCGCCGAACGCACCCGGGCCATCGTCAGTGCCGGTTGCGACATGGTCCTGCACTGCAACGGCAATCTCGACGAGATGCGCGCGGTCGCAGCGGAGACGCCGGAACTGGCCGGCATGGCGCTGGCGCGCGCCGAAGCGGCGTTGGCTGCGCGGAAGCCGCCGCAACCGCTCGACCGGCAGGCGGCGCGGGCTGAACTGGATGCGTTGTTGGATCGGGTAGGGACGGCATGACCGCTGAGATTTTGTCATTCGAGACCGGGCGGCCGGCTGATCTCGCCGAGGGCGAGCCGGCGCTGGTGGTCGACGTCGAGGGCTATGAGGGGCCGCTCGACCTGCTGCTGACGCTGGCGCGGCAGCAGAAGGTCGACTTGTCCAAGATCTCGATCCTGGCGCTCGCCGATCAGTACCTTTCGTTCATCGAGGCAGCGCGCAAGATTCGCCTCGAGCTTGCAGCGGACTATCTGGTGATGGCGGCGTGGCTTGCGTTCCTGAAGTCGCGGCTGCTGCTGCCGGAACCGCCGAGCGCGGAAGGGCCGAGCGCGGAGGAGATGGCGACTGCGCTGGCCAACCGGCTGCGCCGGCTGGAGGCGATCCGCGAGGCTGCGAACCGGCTGCTGAACCGGCCCCAGTTCCAGCGCGATATCTTTCCGCGCGGCAATCCGGAATCGATCGCCGAGATCAAGCATCCCAAGTTCACCGCGAC
The DNA here is from genome assembly GCF_015624485.1 of Bradyrhizobium genosp. L. Taxonomy (NCBI): domain Bacteria; kingdom Pseudomonadati; phylum Pseudomonadota; class Alphaproteobacteria; order Hyphomicrobiales; family Nitrobacteraceae; genus Bradyrhizobium; species Bradyrhizobium genosp. L. The sequence continues at coordinate 4,088,472 of NZ_CP061378.1, read as the reverse complement.
GCTCTACGACCTGCTGTCGGCCTACGCCACGCAGCGCCAGTCGCGGGTGCTGACCTCGGTGCATCTGGCCAAGCGCAAGGTGTGGTCGCTCGCGGAAGCGCGCGCCTCGCTGGAGCGACTGGTCGGTATCGCCGAGGAGTGGAGCTGCCTCGACGAGTATTTGCTGAACTACGTCGCCGATCCCACCCAGAAGGCGACGGTGTTCGCGTCGAGCTTCGCAGCGGCCCTCGAGCTGGTCCGCGAAGGCGGGATGGAAATCAACCAGAAGCAGGCGTTCGCGCCGATCTATTTCCGAAAGCGTCCTGCGCAAGCCGCCATGGCGGCGCCGGATCTATCGGTTGAGTAAGCGGAAGAAGGAGAGCAAGCCCATGGCAAGCTTGGCGGAAGTGCGCATAGAAGAACCCGCGGAGGAGGTTTCTCCGATGGATCCGATGGCGCGTCCTGAAGAATTGCGGCTCCTGGAAGCCCTGTTGTTTGCATCGAGCGAACCGATCGATCAGGCGACGCTGGCAAAGCGGATGCCCGACGGCGTGGACGTCAAGGTGGCGCTGGCGCAATTGCAGGCGGAGTACGCGTCGCGCGGCGTCAACCTCGTGAAGGTTGCCAACAAGTGGACGTTCCGCACCGCCGGCGATCTGGCGTGGCTGATGACGCGCGAGAGCACGGAGACGCGCAAGCTGTCGCGCGCCGCGATCGAGGTGCTGGCGATCATCGCCTATCACCAGCCGGTGACGCGGGCCGAGATCGAAGAGATCCGCGGTGTCGTCACGTCGAAGGGAACCATCGACGTGCTGCTGGAGACCGGGTGGATCCGTCCGCGCGGTCGCCGCAAGACGCCGGGCCGTCCGCTGACCTTCGGAACCACCGACGGGTTCCTGTCGCAGTTCAGCCTCGAGGCGCTCGGCGATCTGCCGGGGCTCGAAGAGCTGAAGGGCACCGGTCTGCTCGACTCGCGTCTGCCGACCGGCTTCAGCGTTCCGTCGCCGACCGACGATGCAACCCTACGCGACGACGAGGACCCGCTGGAGCCCGGCGACACGCTGGAACTGTTGCTGGCGCCGGCCGCCGAGCCGGAAGCGGAGACCGCCGAGACCGAAGCCGCCGCGCCGGAGCCAGCCGAAGCATCCGCCACGGAGGACGCCGAAGCGATGGCGTCCGAGGCTGCCGACGAGGACGCGCCGGATGACCGCGGCCACGATGAAAGCGGTCATGATGAAAGCGGCGACACCGACCCCGAGGAGAAGGGCGAATAGCCCGGAATATTCCCGGTTAAGGCTAGCAATATTACGTAGCCGCGACAGCGATTTGCCGCGGCTGAAGTCCTTGTTTTTGACGTCTCGCGGGCCTACCTTCCGGGCAAAGTCAGGCCGGTTCGCCGGCCATTTTCGGAGGGTTGCAGGATGGGTTCGTTGAGCATTTGGCACTGGATCGTCGTGATCGCAGTGGTCCTGCTGCTGTTCGGGCGCGGCAAGATTTCGGACCTCATGGGTGACGTCGCCCAGGGCATCAAGGCCTTCAAGAAGGGCATGCAGGACGACGACAAGGTTGCCGACAAGCCCGAGCCGACCAAGGCCATCGACCACAATGCGGCGCCGCAGGCCGCGCGCCAGGATGTCGGCAGCAAGGCCGTCTAAGGCCCTTGCAGGATACGTTTATTCCGACGTTTTTTGTTGCGCGAAACGGTGACGCCGTCGCACAGACGCGCTATGGACGCCGATTGAGACAAGGCGCCGGCCGCCCCATATCCTGTTGGGGATGGGGCCGTCTGCGGTGCGCTTAGGCGGAAGAATTCATGTTCGATATCGGGTGGAGTGAACTGGTCGTCATCGCGGTCGTCGCGCTGATCGCCATCGGCCCGAAAGAACTGCCGGGCGTGCTGCGCATGGTCGGGCAATGGATGGGCAAGGCCCGCAAGATGGCCGCCGAATTCCAGGGCCAGTTCCAGGAGGCCATGCGCGAGGCCGAGATGGCCGATCTCAAGAAGAGCTTCGACGAGGTCAGGGAAGCCGCCACCGGCATCACCAGCGGCAACATCATGACCTCGTTGCAAAAGGACGTCAGCGACGCGCTCCAGATCGATAAGCCCGCCGATGCGCAGGTCGCCTCCGCGATCGACGCGCCGGTGACGTCAAGCGACGCACCGGTGACGTCGAGCGACGCGCCGGTGATGCCCACGACGCCGGTCGCGCCAACGCCAGAAACGTTTGTCGAGGCCGAGACTCACGTCGCGACCAGCGAGCCGCTTGCGATCACCAGCGAGGTCAAGCCGGAGCCGCCGGCGCCGCACGACGTGACGCCGGCCGAGGCCACGCCGGCCGAGCCTGGTGCGCTGAAGGACGCGAGAGCGTCATGAGCGCCGAAGACATCGAGGCCAGCAAGGCCCCCTTGATGGATCATCTGATCGAGCTGCGCTCGCGGCTGATCAAGGCGCTGCTTGGCTTCGGCGTGGCCTTCATCTTCTGCTTCTTCTTCGCCAAGCAGATCTTCAACGTGCTGGTGTGGCCCTTCATCTGGGTCGCCGGACCGGAGAATTCCAAATTCATCTACACGGCGCTGCTCGAATATTTTCTGACGCAGCTCAAGCTCGCGCTGTTCGGCGCCGGGTTCATCTCATTTCCGATCGTGGCGGCACAAATCTACAAGTTCGTGGCGCCCGGCCTCTATCGGCACGAGCGCAATGCGTTCCTGCCGTATTTGATCGCCACGCCCGTGTTCTTCGTGCTGGGCGCGATGATGGTCTACTTCGTGGTGTTCCCGATGTTGACCCGCTTCTCGCTCGGCATGCAGCAGGCGGCCGGCGCAGAATCGGCGCAGATCCAGCTGCTGCCCAAGGTCGGCGAATATCTTTCGCTGATGATGTCGCTGATCTTCGCCTTCGGCATTGCGTTCCAGCTGCCGGTGATCCTGACGCTGCTCGGACGGATCGGCATCGTCACCTCGAAGATGCTGAAGGAAAAGCGGCGCTATTTCATCGTGGTCGCCTTCATCATCGCGGCCGTCCTGACGCCGCCTGACGTGCTGAGCCAGGCCTCGCTCGCGATCCCGCTGCTGCTGCTCTACGAGGGCTCGATCGTCGCCGTCCGCATTGTGGAGAAAAAGGCCGCCGCCTCGGCGGCCGCGCCCTCGGCCCCCAATCCGGCCGAGTAGGGTGATTTCGTCACATATCCGGTCGTCGTACCCCGCGAATGCGGGGTATCCAGTACGCTGCGGCCTCTCGGTCACACACTGCCGTCTCTGGAATACTGGATCACCCGCTTTCGCGGGTGATGACGGTCGTGGTAGTTGAGACGGCCCTTCGGGGGCATCGATCCGGGAATTTTGCGCCATGCACGACATCAAAGCGATCCGCGACAATCCGACGGCCTTCGACGCCGGCCTCAAGCGCCGCGGACTGGCCGCGCTGTCGTCGTCGCTGCTGGCGATCGACGAGAAGCGCCGTGCCGCGATCCTGGCCTCCGAGCAGGCCCAGGCCCGGCGCAACGCGGCCTCGAAGGAGATCGGCGATGCCAAGAAGGCCAAGGACGAGCCGCGCGCCGCCAAGCTGATGGCCGAGGTCGCGGAGCTCAAGACCACGATGCCGGAGCTCGAGGCCGCGGCGAAGACGGCCGATGAGGAGCTGACCAAGGAGCTGTCGTCGATTCCAAACTTGCCGCTCGACGAGGTGCCCGATGGCGTCGACGAGCGCGGCAATGTTCAGCACCATGTCTACGGCAAGAAGCGCGATTACGGTTTTGCGCCGAAGCTGCACGACGATCTCGGCACTGCGCTCGGGGATATGGATTTCGAGGCGGCAGCAAAATTGTCCGGCGCGCGCTTCGTCGTGCTGAAGAAGGGCCTGGCGCGCCTGGAGCGTGCGATCGGGCAGTTCATGCTCGATCTGCACACCGGCGAGCACGGCTATACCGAGATCAATCCGCCGCTGCTCGTGCGCGACGCCGTGATGTTCGGCACGGGGCAGTTGCCGAAATTCGAGGACGACCAGTTCTGGGCGATCAAGGGCGAGTTGCTCGCGTCGCCGAATGCTGATCTGCGCAGCGAGCGGCTTGGCCTGATCCCGACCGCCGAAGTCTCGCTGACCAATCTCGCGCGCGAATCCATTCTTGACGAGAAGGATCTGCCGATGCGGCTCACCGCGCTGACGCCGTGTTTTCGCGCCGAGGCAGGTGCGGCCGGACGTGATACCCGCGGCATGATCCGGCAGCACCAGTTCACGAAGGTCGAGCTGGTTTCGATCACGACGCCGGAGGCCAGCAAGGACGAACTGGAGCGCATGCTGTCCTGCGCCGAGGAAGTGCTGCGGCGGCTCGATCTGCATTACCGCGTGATGACGCTGTGCGCCGGCGACATGGGATTCTCCGCGCAGAAGACCTACGACATCGAGGTGTGGATGCCGGGGCAGGGCGACGGCGGCGCCTATCGCGAGATCTCGAGCTGCTCGGTGTGCGGCGACTTCCAGGCCCGCCGCATGGATGCGCGCTCGCGCGGTCCCGACGGCAAGCCGCGTTTCGTGCACACGCTGAACGGCTCCGGCACGGCGGTCGGCCGCGCGCTGATCGCTGTCATGGAGACCTATCAGCAGCAGGACGGCTCGATCGCGGTGCCCGATGTGCTGCAGCCCTATATGGGCGGGCTCAAGGTCATCGAGCACGGCATGTAGGCGGGGAGCCACGGCATGATCCGGACCCGAAGGGCCGCGTTAGCGCAAAGTGCAAAGCGGTTTTCCGAACAGATCATGCTCAAAACGGGGAGCTGAAGCGCGATGACAACTCCACCCAATTTTATCGCGCTTTAGCCGATGCCACTCCACCGTGACATCCACTGGCTTGGTCGCCAATGGGCCGTCACGGGCCACGGGCTGCAGCTGATCAATCAGAAGCAGATGGGCTATTACGATATCGAGATCGCGCGGCTGTGGGAGCCGGGCGTGGTCGAGGCGATGCAGTCGAAGGCCTGGATCAACCGGGATGATTTCGACAAGGCGGTCGAAATTGCGCGCAACAGGTTTGTCGATGTCGCGCCCGGCGGCATGCCGCCACCTCAGGTGACGCCAGCGCCGCCGGCCCGCGCCGTGCCGCCGCCGCGCCCTGCGATCGAGCCGTCATCGGTGCCGACGATCGAGGAGCTGCTGGCGAGGCTGAAGTCGAGATCGGCCGCGGCTGCGTCAGCCGCAAGGTCGGTGGAGGCACCCATTGCCGCGCCGCTCGAATCCGAAGCGCCAAAGCCTGAACTTGCCGAGCCTGAGCCTCCGCAAGCCGCACCGGTCATACCCGATCCGCCTGCGCCGGCAGTGCCCCCAGCGCCTGCCGCGGTCGCGGTTCGGGCAGCCGATCCTCCGCTGTCGGGACGGCCGAAATCGGCCTGGCCGGTGTTCACCCGCAAGATCGCCGGCAGCGGCAGATTCGTCCGTCCGTGGCGCGCATCGCTGACGCGATGGCACAGGAATTTGCCCGGTTTGCCTCCGCGGCCCTAGGGGGCTAAGACGGCCACCAAGCCAACGAAAACCCGCCTCGAATCGCAACAAAGGCAATTTGACGGATGCGAATTCTCTGCACCAATGATGACGGCATCCACGCACCCGGCCTCCAGGTCCTCGAACAGATCGCCCGCGCTTTGTCCGACGACGTCTGGATCGTCGCGCCCGAGCTCGATCAGTCCGGCGTCTCGCATTCGCTGTCGCTGAACGATCCGCTGCGCCTGCGCGAGGTCGGCCCGCGGCACTTCGCGGTGCGCGGTACGCCGACCGATTGCGTGATCATGGGTGCGCGCCACATCCTCGGCGAGAAGCTGCCCGATCTCGTGCTGAGCGGCGTCAACAAGGGCCGCAACGTCGCCGAGGACGTGGTCTATTCCGGCACCATCGCCGGCGCGCTGGAGGGCACCATTCTCGGCCTGCCGTCATTTGCGCTGTCCCAGGAGTTCAGCATCGCCACCCGCGACAAGCCGCTGTGGGACACCGCGCTGAAATTCGGTCCCGATATTCTGCGCAAGGTGCTCGCGGCCGGCATCCCGAAGAACACCGTCGTCAACGTCAACTTCCCGGCCGTCTTGCCCGACGAGGTCAAGGGCATCCGCGTCACCCGGCAGGGCAAGCGCAATCTCGGCTTCCTCAAGATCGATCGCCGTCACGACGGGCGCGGCAATCCGTATTTCTGGATCGGATTCGAGCGCGCGGCGATGATGGATACGCCGGCGGAGGGCACCGATCTCGCGGCGCTCGCCGCGGGCTACGTCTCGGTGACGCCGCTGCGGCTCGACCGCACCGATGAAGTATTTTCGGAAGCGCTCACCACGACGCTGAAGTGATCCTGTAGCCCGGATGGAGCGAAGCGAAATCAGGCACCGCTCTTAGCCGCGGTGGAATCCCGGATTGCGCTGCGCTGCATCCGGGCTGCGCACTGAGTTTGCTGCTAAACCGGTGCGCTCTTCATCGCGTTGTTGATCGCCTGCGCCAGCGTCTCCAGCTGAAACGGCTTCTGCAACGCCGGGCGGTCGCGATATTCCTGGGGCAGGCCGGAAGAGCCGTAGCCGGTCGCGAAGATGAAGGGCCGGTTCCGCGCGTTGATCAGCTCGGCGACCGGCGTGATCACCTTGCCGTTGACGTTGACGTCCAGGATCGCAAGGTCGAATTCGGTCGACTGCGCGAGCTTTACCGCTTCGCCGATTTCGCCGGCCTCGGCCGCGACGCTGTGGCCGAGTTCCTCCAGCATATCGGCGACCATCATCCGGATCATGACCTCGTCCTCTACGAGGAAAACTGAACAGCCCGCCGGCCGTATCGCCGTCATGATGGAATCCTTGCCCGTCCCTGAACCAAGCTCGCAAATAACACCGAAAGGCGCAATGCAAACGTTTGAGAATTGCCTGCAATTTGCAGTGCATAGCGGCGAATCGCTCAAGCCGGCTCGTCGCATGAGATCGCGTCCAGGGAGTTGGTTAGCAAGCCAAGCCCTCGATCCGCTTCAAGCGCGGGGCTTCCTGTCGTGCGTCGCTCGCCGTCATATGGGAAGCAGCCGTGGTGCCGGCAAGAAAACCGAGGGCCACGGTTCCCGGTCAGGAACAGATATCAGGAGAAATTTTTCCTTAACGCGGCATTTCGAACTCTCGTGGCAAGAACCTTATGAGGGGACCCGCTGCGGGCCAGAGACGTTGAAAGCATGGCTGTGAACCCACATCCGCCCGAGAAAATGATGTTTCAGCTGACCTTGCGGCGGCGCGGAATCAGCGACCAGGCCGTGCTGCGGACCATGGAGGAGGTGCCCCGCGAAGTCTTCGTCGAGGCCGCCGACCGCGATCATGCCTATCGCGACAGTGCGCTTGCGATCCCCTGCGGGCAGACCATCAGCCAGCCCTTCGTGGTGGCCTACATGACCGAGCAGCTGCAGTTGCGGAAGGACCACCGGGTGCTCGAGATCGGCACCGGCTCGGGCTACCAGGCCGCGATCCTGTCCCGGCTCTGCAAGCATGTGCTGACCATCGAGCGCTACCGCACGCTGGCCGACGTCGCCCGCAAGCGGATCGAAAAGCTCGGCTATTTCAATATCGAGGTGCTGCTCGGGGACGGTTTCGACATACCTGCGGGCGCCGGCGAATTCGACCGCATCATGGTCACCGCGGCGATGGAGCAAATCCCGGAGCCGCTCCTGCAGCGGCTCGAGCCGGCCGGCGTCCTGATCGCCCCGGTCGGGCCGCAGCAGGGTACCCAGACCCTGGTCCGTATGGTGCGCACCGATGCTGGCTTCGACCGCAAGGAACTGGTCGATGTGCGCTTCGTGCCCGCGCTGCACGGGATTGCGCGTGAATTGTGAGAAGCGTGGATTGGCGCTTGCCGCCAACGTCTTATTCGCAGGGTTAAGCGGTTATTTACTCGGGACGTGTTTACTCAAAACAGTCTTTTGTTGCGTACGAGTGAGTAACCATGTCTGGGGTCGTTGAGTTGCTTCGCTCGCGTCGCGCGCCGCAAGCTGCGGTGCTGGCGCTGATGTCCATCGCCTTTGCCGGTTGCAGCGCCGATATGTCGTCGCGCTTCTCGCAAAACTCCTACTCGCAAAATCCGTTTGCCTTCGATCCGCAGCCGACCGGCACGGTCCAGCAGCAGCAACCGCCGCGCGAGCTGCCGCAATATTCCCGGCCGCAGTCGCAGTACTCGCAGTACCAGTCGCAGCCGTTGCCGCCGCCGGTCGCGGCGCCGCAATCCTATCCGGTGGCCGGCGGAGGTGGTGGCGTCTCCGGAGGAGGGCGCGGGCTTTCCTCCTACGCGCCGCCCCCGGCGCGGCCGCAGATCGAATCCACCGGCACCGTGCCGCATTCGCTCGCCGCTGCACATGCTGCGCCTCCGCGCAGCGGGACCACGATCATCGTCGGCACCAGCGATACGCTCGACGTCATCGCCAAGCGCTACAATGTTTCGAAGGCCGAGATCCTGCACGCCAACGGCTACAAGGGGCCGCGCGCGCTGTCGCCCGGCCAGCAGCTGATCATTCCGCATCCGACCGCAACCGCCGCGGTGCCTGCGCCCGCGATGGCCGCGCCGATGGTCAAGCCGGTCGCCGTGGCGGCCGCGCCTGGCATCCACTACGTCAATCGCGGTGACACGCTGCACAGCATCGCGCGCCAGCACCACATCTCCGCAGCCGAGCTCGCCCACGCCAACAATCTCGATCTGTCGGCGCGGCTCAGCCCCGGCATGAAGCTCACCGTGCCCGGCGCCAAGACCGCGATGGTCGCGCCGGCCGCACCGGTTGCTGCTCCCGTAGCGGCGCCGGTTGCGATGGCGCCTGCGCCGGCGGTGGCTGCCCCGAGGGTCGTTGCGACCGCGCAGCCGCAGAGCGCGCGGCTGGTCCAGCCGACCGCCACTGTCGAACCGCCGACTGCGGCCGCCGAGGCTCCAGTCGTTACCAAATCGAGCGAGGCTACCGGCGCGCTGCCGACCTTCCGCTGGCCGGTGCGCGGCAAGGTCATCACCGCCTACGGCTCCAAGACCAACGGCAAGGTCAATGACGGCATCAATGTCGCGGTGCCTGAGGGTACGCCGGTGAAGGCGGCCGAGGACGGTGTCGTCGCCTATTCGGGCAACGAGCTCAAGGGTTACGGCAACCTCGTGCTGGTTCGTCATTCCAACGGTTATGTCACCGCCTACGCCCATGCGAGCGAGCTGCTCGTGAAGCGCGGCGACACCATCAAGCGCGGCCAGGTGATCGCGAAGTCCGGTCAGTCGGGCGAAGTCGGCTCGCCGCAGCTGCACTTCGAGATCCGCAAGGGCTCGTCGCCGGTCGACCCGCTGCAATTCCTCAACGGCGCGTAAGCGCCGCACTTCCAGGTGCTTACGACAATGACAGCGGGGGAGGCGCAAGCCTCCCCCGTTTTGCATCATCTCCACGTCCGTCATCGCCCGGCTTGACCGGGCGACCCAGTATTCCAGAGACATCCATTTCAGATCGAGAGGCCGCGGCGTACTGGATCCCCCGCTTTCGCGGAGGATGACGGCATCATCCGTGGCGCGAGCGCGCTACTTCCCGCTCAGCCGGACGCCGAGCCGTCCGGCGAGCTCCTGGGTGAACTGCCAGGCGACGCGGCCGGAGCGCGAGCCGCGGGTGGTCGACCATTCCAACGCCTCGCGCTCGCGCGCCTCGTCCGCGATCGCAATGCCGTAATGGTCGCAATAGCCTTTCACCATCGCCAGATATTCGTCCTGGCTGCAGCGATGGAAGCCGAGCCAGAGGCCGAAGCGGTCGGACAGCGACACTTTCTCCTCGACGGCTTCGCCCGGATTGATCGCAGTCGAGCGCTCGTTCTCGATCATCTCGCGCGCCAGCAGATGCCGCCGGTTCGAAGTGGCGTAGAGGATGACGTTCTCGGGCCGGCCCTCGATGCCGCCCTCGAGCACCGCCTTCAGCGACTTGTAGGAGGCGTCATTGCCATCGAAGGAGAGGTCGTCGCAGAACACGATGAAGCGGAATGAGGAGCTGCGCAAAAGCTCCATCAGCGCGGGCAGGCTCTCGATGTCCTCGCGGTGGATCTCGACCAGCTTCAGCCGGTCGGCCGGCTTGCGCGCGACATTGAGGCTCGCATGCGCGGCCTTCACCAGCGACGACTTGCCCATGCCGCGCGCGCCCCAGAGCAGCGCGTTGTTGGCGGGAAGGCCGTTGGCGAAACGCTCGGTGTTCTCGATCAGGATGTCGCGCATCCGGTCGACGCCCTTGAGCAGGCCGATCTCGACGCGGCTGACCCGCGGCACCGCCGTGAGGCGGCCATCCGGATGCCAGATGAAGGCGTCCGCGGCGCCAAGCAGCGTGGCCGGATCGGGGGCCGGGGAGGCGGCCGCGAGCTTGCCGGCGATGGCTTCGAGGGCGATTGCGATCCGCTCCACGGCGGCGCCGTCGAGGGCTGCTTCCGGGCGTTTTGTCGCGGTTTTTGCGGCGCGCGTGCCGGCAGCTTTCGGGGCTGTCCTGCTGGTTGTTTTCTTGGCTTTTTTCGGCATTTTTCCCGTTCCTGACGGCGCAGCCTTATCGGGCTGGCGGCGGTCCCGCAAGCGCCCTAAATGAAGGCCCGTTAACGTTGCAATTGGGACCGCGGCCGCTATAGTCCGCGCGAATTTGTCCGGACCGCCATACCGCCCCAGGGACCATCGGGCGCTGCCGGTTCTTTCCCGTCTTATCGAGGATCGTTCGAATGCTGATTACTCCTGCGTTTGCTCAGGCTGGAGCAAGTGGTGACACCAACAGCATGTTGATGTCGCTGCTGCCATTCGCGCTGATCTTCGTGATCATGTACTTCCTGATTCTGCGTCCGCAGCAGAAGAAGGTGAAGGACCATGCCGAGCTCGTGAAGAACGTCCGCCGCGGCGATACCATCGTGACCTCGGGTGGCCTGGTCGGCAAGGTGACCAAGGTGGTCGACGACGACCAGGTCGAGTTCGAGATTTCCGATGGCGTGCGGGTGCGGCAGATGCGACAGATGATCACCGGCGTGCGCACCAAGGGCGAGCCGGCGAAGGGCGACGCCAAGGACGAGGCGTCCGCGAGCTGACAACGGCGCCGCCTTTTTGGGAATCTGACAGGTAATTCGATGTTGTATTTCACTCGGTGGAAGGCGCTGGCGATCGTTCTGACGGCGCTGGTGGTCTGCCTGTGCGCCGTTCCGAACTTCTTCCCGGAAACGCAGGTCAAGACCTGGCCCGCCTGGGCGCAGCGGCGCATGGTGCTTGGCCTCGACTTGCAGGGCGGCTCCTACCTGCTGCTGGAGGTCGATTCGAATTACGTGAAGAAGGAGCGACTGGACGGGATTCGCGACGACGTGCGGCGTGTGCTGCGCGAGGCCAAGATCGCCTATACCGGCCTGGCGACGCGCAACGACGCCGTCGAGGTTCGCATCTCCAAGGAGGCCGACGCGGCTCAGGCGCTATCCAAGTTGCGCGAACTGGCGCAGCCGATCGGCGGACTGATGGGATCGAGCGGGCAACGTGACCTTGAGGTGGCGGATGCCGGCGGTGGGGTGATCCGCTTGAGCGTGCCTCCGGCGGCCACGCTCGATCGCCTGCGCAAGACCATCGAGCAGTCCATCCAGATCGTCGAAAAGCGTGTCAACGAGCTCGGCACGGTCGAGCCGTTGATCCAGCGCCAGGGCACGGACCGCATCCTGGTGCAGGTCCCCGGCCTGCAGGATCCGACGCGGTTGAAGCAACTGCTCGGCAAGACGGCGAAGATGGAATTCCGGATGGTCGACACGACGGTATCGCCCGAGCAGGCCCAGCAAGGCTCGGTGCCGCCGGATTCCGAACTGCTCCCGAGCGCGACGCCGTCGAATCCTCCCACCGTCGTCAAGAAGCAGGTTCTGGTCTCCGGCAGCGAGTTGTCCGACGCGCAGCCCGGTTTCGACCAGCGCACCGGTGAGGCGATCGTGAGCTTCAAATTCAACACGGCCGGCGCGCGCAAATTCGCCCAGGCGACGAGCGAGAATGTCGGCCAACCCTTCGCTATCGTGCTTGACGGCAAAGTGCTCTCGGCGCCGGTCATCCGCGAGCCCATCACCGGGGGGCAAGGGCAGATCTCCGGCAGCTTCAACGTACAGTCCGCCAACGACCTGGCGATCCTGATGCGCGCCGGCGCGCTGCCGGCACCGTTGACGGTCGCCGAGGAGCGCACCGTCGGTCCCGGCCTCGGCGCGGACTCGATCGCGAAGGGTGAGCTCGCCGCCTATGTCGGCTCGATCCTGGTCGTCGTCTTCATGTTGATCACCTACCGTCTGTTCGGGGTGTTCGCCAACATCGCCGTCGCCATCAACGTCGCCATGATCTTCGGCCTGCTGTCGCTGCTCAACGCCACGCTGACGCTGCCCGGCATCGCCGGCATCGTGCTGACGGTCGGCATCGCGGTCGACTCCAACGTGCTGATCTACGAGCGCATCCGCGAGGAACTGCGCGGCGGCCGCAACGCGATCTCGGCGATCGACGCCGGATTCAAGCGGGCGCTGGCGACCATCCTCGACTCCAACATCACCACCTTCATCGCCGCTGCGGTGCTGTTCTATATCGGCACCGGGCCGGTGCGCGGCTTCGCCGTGACGCTCGGCATCGGCATCATCACCACGGTGTTCACCGCCTTCACGATGACGCGCCTGATCGTCGCGACGTGGGTGCGCTGGAAGCGGCCGCAAACCGTGCCGATCTGAGAGGCCTGTCGTGACCCATATTGTTCTGATTGGCCTAGGCATCCTGATCGCCGTGCTGACCGTCGTGGCAGCGTTCGGCTGGATGCCGTCGCTGCGCATCGTGCCCGACGACACGCATTTCGATTTCACCCGCTTCCGCCGCATCAGCTTCCCGATCTCGGCGCTGCTCTCGATCGTCGCGATCACGCTGTTCTTCACCCATGGCCTGAATTTCGGCATCGACTTCAAGGGCGGAACGCTGCTGGAAGTGCGGGCCAAGTCCGGCACGGCCGATATCGCCGCGATGCGTACCACGCTGAACGGCCTCGGCCTCGGCGACGTGCAGTTGCAGCAATTCGGCGGTCCGGCTGAAGTGCTGATCCGCGTCGCCGAACAGCCCGGTGGCGACAAGGCGCAGCAGGACGCCGTAGGAAAGGTCCGCGGCGCGCTCGGCGAATCCGTCGACTATCGCCGCGTCGAGGTGGTGGGGCCGCGCGTCTCCGGCGAGTTGCTGGCCTACGGCATGCTTGGTCTGATGTTCGCGATCGTCGGCATCCTGATCTACCTCTGGTTCCGGTTCGAGTGGCAGTTCGCGCTCGGCGCCATGATCGCCAACGTGCACGACATCGTGCTCACGATCGGCTTCATGTCGATCACCCAGGTCGATTTCGACCTCACCAGCATCGCGGCACTTCTGACGATTCTCGGCTATTCGCTCAACGACACCGTCGTCATCTACGACCGTATCCGCGAGATGCTGCGGCGCTACAAGAAGATGCCGATGCCGCAGCTGCTCAACGAATCGATCAATTCGACGCTGTCGCGCTCCATCATCACCCACGTCACCGTGACGCTGGCGCTGCTCGCGCTGCTGCTGTTCGGCGGCAACGCCATCCACAGCTTCACCGCCGTGATGATGTTCGGCGTCGTGCTGGTCGGCACCTACACCTCGATCTTCATCGCGGCGCCGATCCTGATCTATCTCGGCGTTCACACCACGAGGGGCGAGGCGCAGGATGCGCCGGTCAAGAAGCCGGACGCGGCCGCAGCCAAGAAGTAGCGACCATGCCGATGTCCTCGGACGCACCGCATCTTCCGAGGTCGGCGCCGATCGAGGCCTACGGCAAGGGCGGCTTCGCATTCGCCGACATGTCGCATCGCGGCTCGCTGCTGTGCCTGCCGGATGCGATCTGGGCCTGGCCGGTGACCAGGCCGGATGAGATCGACGAAGTTTCGCTGCAGAAGGTGTTCGCGGCGGCGAACGCGATCGACACGCTGATCGTCGGCAGCGGCACCGAGGTCTGGGTGGTGCCGAAAGGCCTGCGCGAGGCGCTGCGCGCGGTACGCGTGGTGCTCGATGCCATGCAGACCGGCCCCGCGATCCGCACCTACAATGTCATGCTGGGCGAGCGGCGGCGCGTCGCGGCGGCGCTGATCGCAGTGCCATGACCGCGACGGAGGCGGCCAGGGAAGCGCCAGGCGACGGCGCGGCCTTCTGCGCCGATCTGGTGCGGACCCGCGATTTCCTGCGTTACGCCTCGACCCTGTTCGTCCCCGGCCCGGAACGCCGGGCGCTGCTTGCGATCTACGCCTTCAATGCCGAGATCTCGCGTGTGCACGAGCAGGTCAGCCAGCCGTTGCCCGGCGAGATCAGGATGCAATGGTGGACCGACATGCTGGCCGGCAGCGAGCATGGCGGCGTCGAAGGCAATCCGGTCGCAGCCGAGCTGCTTGCGGCGATCCGCAAGCACCGCCTGCCGGTCTCGCCGCTGTCGCGGCTGGTCGAGGAGCATCAGTTCGATCTCTACAACGATCCGATGCCATCGCTCGCCGCGCTCAAGGGCTATCTCGACGCCACAGATTCGGCACTGTTCACGCTCGCCGCGCGGGTGATGGCGCGGCCGTCGGATGGGATCGACCATCTGGCCCGTCACGCCGGTCTTGCCCTCGGCATGGCCGAGGTGATCGCGACGTTCGGACACGACGCCGCGCGGCAGCAACTGTTCTTGCCGTTACAGCTCCTGCAGCAGCATGGCAGCAGCAAGGAAGAGGTGTTTGCCGGCAGGCCTACGCCGAACATCCGTGCCGCGATCGACCAGCTCGCCCGCGAGGCGCAGCGCCATCTCGAGACGGCGCTGGCGCTGCTTGCGGATGTTCCAGGCGAGGTGAGGCCGGTCTTCCTGCCACTCGCCCAGGTGCGACGCGAACTGAACCGAGCAGCCCGCGCGGACACGAATCCGTTCGCACCAAGACCGGCCTCACGCCTGCGCATTCTGTGGACGCTCTGGCGCGCTGCACACGGCAGGCAATTCGGCAGCTAGAGCCTTTCCCGTTCCGATGGAATCGGAACGGGACTCTAGGTTTTTGTTTTGACGCGTCTTCTTCACGCGAACCGGTTTCCACTTCGCTCGAAAACACTCTAGTTCTTGGGAATGTGCTTCGTGAAGATCCGGACGATGACGCCCTTCACCATCGGGCCGCTGTCGTAGAGGTCGGAAGCGATCCGCTCGACGGCGTCGCGCAGGGCGACGAATTGTCCCTGGCGCGCGATGCTCGGCGTTCCCCGCGTGCCGGCCAGCTCGTCCATCGCGGCATCGCTGATCTGGCATTCGATTTCCTGATCGCCGTCCAGCATGGTGAATCCGAACGCCATGCGCTCGGAATCATAGCCTCCGATACGGCCACGAGTGAGTGGCATGATAACGAGTCCCTTGAGCGCGCCAGCCCGGCGCAAGAGTGGGGGGTCAAGACGCGTTTGTCGAGGGCCGGTCCATCTCGGCGACTTCGAAATTGAATCTGTCGCGCAGATTCTTGCGTTGCTCGAGAATGTCCTTGAGGAATTCGCGATCGGCATCGCTGCGCATCATCGGTTCGATCAAGTCGATCTGGTTCATTGCGACGAGCTGCAGGATCTCGGTGCGCGGCTTGCCGGCGGCATCGCGCGGCAGCGCATGCACCACCTGGATGTGCTCGGGTGGCTTGACGCCCTTGGCCGCGGCAAGCTCGCTCTGCAGCGTCTTCTCGAGTGCCGACTGATCCGCCTCGACGAATGCGTACAACCCGACACCGACGCGACGGTCGGCAAAGGCGACGATCGCGGTATCGCGCACCTGCGGATTCCTGCGGATCAGGTTGGCCAGCACCGGCGCGTCGTTGACCAATCGCCGGCCGCCGCCTTCGCGGTCGGTGAAATTGAAGATGCCGCGCGTGATCGCCTGGTAGACCTTCTTGCCGGTCATCAGCCAGATGCTGGCGAACGCCGATTTCTTGGCCAGCACCTTGCGCTCCATCGGCGTCAGCGCGTCCGGAGCATAGCTGCGCTTGTGCTTGAGGAGATGGCGCAGATCCTCATAGGCCGCGATGCGGAACAGCCGGCTTCGGCTCTTGAAGCAGGCGGCAAGCTGGAAGTCGGTGAGGTAGGCGCGGCCGTCGCGGCCGACCAGCCAGTTTTGTTCCTTGGCGAGGTCGTTGTGGCAGATGCCGGCGCGGTGCAGCTTGCACAACGCCTGCTTGGCGGACCGGAAATAGGCAACGTCGCCATGCGGTTTTGCCAAATGCAGCGCGACGCCGTCGATGAAGCCGCGCACCAGCGCACGTCGGCCGGCCCACAGCAGTTTGGGGCCGACATCGAGCTCGCGCGCCAAGGTCAGCGCGCGGCGCTCGCGCCAGAACAGATGCTGGGCGAGGGCGAACGACCAGAACGGCACCTGGTCGAGCCGGCGCAGCACGCCGTCGACCTCGCCGTCACGGTCGCGGAAGCGGCCGCGCTCGACGGTCGAGAACACGTCGCGCTTGAGCAGCACGCCCTGGGTCCAGCGCGCCGACAGGGTGGCCGCGTCGTCTTTCGGGAGGCTCATGATGGTCAGGCCGCCGCCGCCATGCGCAGATGCTCTGCGATCCAGCGATCGAGATCGGCCAGCGCCCGCGCGCTGATCGCCTGCTTCTTGGCGACCGTCTTCTCATTGCCGCGCAGCCGCGTGCCGTCAGGCTTCTTGGTCGGCGGACTGGCGAGCGGCGGGAACAGGCCGAAATTGATGTTCATCGGCTGGAACGAGCGCGGACCTGCGTCGATCGTCTCGAGATGGCCGCCGGTGATGTGACCGAGCAGCGCACCGAGCGCCGTCGTGGCCGGCGGTGGCGTCAGCGACAGGCCGCGCATGTCGGCTGCGGCGCAGAGCCCGGCGATGAGACCGACGCTCGCCGATTCCACATAGCCCTCGCAGCCCGTCATCTGTCCGGCAAATCGCAGCCGGGGCTGGGCGCGCAGGCGCAGTTGCGCGTCGAGCAGCTTTGGCGAGTTCAGGAATGTGTTGCGATGCAGGCCGCCGAGGCGCGCAAACTCCGCCTTCTCGAGGCCGGGGATGGTCCGGAATACACGCTGCTGCGCGCCATGCTTCAGCTTGGTCTGGAAGCCGACGATGTTGTAGAGCGTGCCGAGCTTGTTGTCCTGCCGCAGCTGGACGATCGCGTAGGGCTTGACCGTCGGATTGTGCGGGTTGGTCAGCCCCACCGGCTTCATCGGCCCGTGGCGCAAGGTCTCGTGACCGCGCTCGGCCATCACCTCGACCGGCAGGCAGCCGTCGAAATAGGGCGTGTTGGTCTCCCAGTCTTTGAAGTCGACCTTCTCACCGTCGAGCAGCGCCGCGACGAAGGCGTCATACTGCTCCCTGGTCATCGGACAGTTGATGTAGTCGGCACCGGTGCCGCCCGGACCGACCTTGTCGTAGCGCGACTGGAACCAGGCCACCGACATGTCGATGGAGTCCTTGTGCACGATCGGCGCGATCGCATCGAAGAACGCGAGCGCGCTCTCGTCCGTCAATTGTCTGATCGCATCGGCCAGCGGGGCCGAGGTGAGGGGGCCGGTCGCGACGATGACGTTGCTCCAGTCGGAAGGCGGCAGGCCGGCGACTTCCTCGCGGCTGAGATCGATCAACGGATGCTCGTGCAGCGCCTTGGTGACGGCGGCGGAGAAGCCGTCGCGGTCGACCGCGAGCGCGCCGCCGGCGGGCACCTGATTGGCGTCGGCCGATCGCATGATCAGCGAGCCCAGCCGGCGCATCTCGGCATGCAGCAGCCCGACCGCGTTGTTGGCGGCATCGTCGGAGCGGAAAGAGTTCGAGCAGACCAGTTCGGCGCAGCCGTCGGTCTGGTGCGCCTCGGTCATCCGGTGTGGGCGCATCTCGTGCAGCACGACACGGACGCCGGAATTGGCAACCTGCCAGGCGGCTTCCGAGCCGGCGAGCCCCGCGCCCACGATGTGCACGGGTTCGGAAGGTGAAGAATGCGGTGTCATCGCGCAGCGTTAGCGCGTTTTGATCCTGCGTGCATCTGAAACCGAGCCAAATCGCGATGAGAACGGTGGAATCATCGCCCGCTTTTATGGCCGGTCTGTGCGTACCGGAAAGCGCTTTGCAGGCATCCAGATCCCGCCGGAAACGACAACGCCCGCTGCAGGAGCGGGCGTTATCCGTTCGTTTCAGTGGCTTCGCGGCGATTAGCCGTTGTAGGTGCCGGCAGCAACGCGCGGAATGTCAGAGCGGTCGAGGCCGATATCAGCCAGCTCGCGGTCGCTGAGCTGGGAGAGTTCGCTGACATTGCGCTGATACTCCCGGAAGGCCTGGATCATGCGGATGAGCGAAAGTAACATTGGTAGTCTCCTAGTAGTTCCGATTCAGCTTTTCCATAGCGTCATCGTTGAAGTGAATATAGATGATATGGTGCGCTGCACTAGTTCCGATGTTGCGATGCAGCTAGGACCAAAACGCATGGCAACGGCAAGGTTTGATTAACCGTTCCGGGCCTGCGGAGAAAACTGCCCTACACGAGTTCCGTCGAACGCAGAGGTTTTCAGGAAAGCCAATCCAAGTCAGATAGTTGAATGAATTTTTGCCATACCAAGTGATAGCCTATACGTGGTATTTACGGACCGCCTAATCAAGCGCGAGCAGGCGTCGTGCGAGGTGTTCACTGGACTGTGTTCCATGCGTGATTCGCATGCGAACGAGTGCCTATATAGTGAACAATCGTTCATTTGTTTGCAGTTTCGAACTCCTGATCGAAGCAGCGGCAATGAGCCACATTGACCGGGCTGGCAATTTGGGCCTGTTGGCAAGCCGATCACGACCGAAGAGCGTGCTGGCGCTCGCAGCTTGCTGCTGGTTATCAGAAATAAGAATCCAGTCTGATCGCTTCGGTTGAACGCGCGTTGCCGCACGAACAACCGCAGCGCTTCGTTACCAACACGTAATGAAAAACCGATGCAACGCATGCGGGAGTTGCACGCAGCGCTCATCACATTTGTATCGCGCGAATTTCATTCTGAAACGTTGCCGGGAACAGCGAATAATCCGTTCGCAGATTCCGCAATCATGCGGCGATCTGTCTAAGAAAAAGAATGGATAGTCCCATGATCAAGACATTGATCGGTGCAGCCGCGATGGCTGCCGTTGCTTTCGCTGTCGTCCCCGCCCAGGCGGCTCATATGGGCATGGGCTGCAGCGGCCCGAACCTCACCAAGACCGAGTCGGCCGTCGAAGCCATGGCTGACACCCCGGTCAAGTTCGAGGCCGAGAAGGAAGTCTCTCTCGCCCAGGGCGCCATGCTGGACGGCAAGATGGGTGCCTGCGGCATGCATCTCTCGCGCGCCGCGCACGCCTCGATGTCCAAGTAAGCTTTTGCTTAATCTGATAAGGGCCGGTCGCCTGGGGCGATCGGCCCTTTGATTTTGCCTTGTTCTCAAGCGCGTTTCCCTGTCGCGCACCGACGCCCAAAGCGCCCTATGGCGCGTGGGCGAGCTGGGTGGCGAAATAGCCGACGGTCTTGGTGTAGACCTCGCTCTTGTTCCACTGCTGGAGCACCGCAAAATTCTCGCTGCCGGGCTGCCAGTCCTTGCCCGGCTTCCAGCCATAGCTCTTGAGGAAATTCGCCGTCGAGGCCAGCACGTCGGGCACGTTGTGTAACAGGTCGCGTTTGCCGTTGTTGTCGAAGTCGACCGCGAACTTGATGTAGGACGATGGCATGAACTGGGTCTGCCCGATTTCGCCGGCCCAGGCGCCGCGCATCTCCTGCGGCTGCAGATCGCCGCGATCGATGATGCGCAGTGCATCCATCAACTCGGCCTTGAACATGTCGGAGCGGCGGCAGTCATAGGCCAGCGTCGCCAGCGAGCGCGTGGTCGGAAACTTGCCGATGTTGACGCCGAAATCGGTCTCCAGCCCCCAGATCGCGACCAGGATCTCGCCGGGCACGCCGTAGGTCTCCTCGATCCGCGACAGCACCGAGCCGTATTGCTTCATCATGTTGGAGCCGCGGGTCATCCGTGGCGGCACCATGCGGCCGGAGAACTGCTCGAAGGTCTGGCTGAACACCTGCTGCGAATGGTCGCGCGCCAGGATCGCCTTGTCCTGGGTGACGCCGTTCAACCCGGCCTGGATCGCGCTCTGGGAAATGCCCTTGGCGACGGCTTCCTTCTTGAAGTCGTCGAGCCAGGACTCGAACGTCCCGGTGCCGCACTGTGCGGCTAGCGCCGACGCCGTCGATGTCAAAAGCCAGGCGCCGACGGCGATCGTGCGAAAGGAAAAACGAAATGTCATGTGGCCGTTCACTCCGGAGGCTGCAATATCATCGTCATTGGTCGCAGAACCCGGCGCGCATGTTCGCAACAACAGCGGCCAAAGCAAGGCTCCCGGTCGACCGATTCGATCTCAGATAGCGCTGCAAATGCCATGCTAGTTTCACAACCTGTTGACGGCGTCCCGCCGCACCCCGGTGACAGAAAACCGCCGGCCGAGGGGCGGCCGGCGGTCGGGACAGGAATTGCTTGCCAGGTGAACCGCGTTATCCGCGATCGCTCCGCCGCCACGGGAACAGGTTGGCCGGGAAATCGGCGGCGGGTTTGCGCGCGCGGGGTTCGGGGATGACCGGCCGCACATTGGGATCCTTGACGATGACCTCGCGATAGAGATGCCAGGTGGCGTGACCGAGCAGGGGGATCACGACGGCAAGGCCGAGGAAGAACGGAATCGTGCCCAGCACCAGCAACGCGGCGACGATGAGGCCCCAGGCCGCCATCGGCACCGGGTTCTGCGCCACCACACGCATCGATGTCACCATCGCTTCGCCGGCACTCGCCTGGCGATCGAGCATCATCGGGAAGGCCACCACGCTGATGCAGAGCGCCACCAGCGCGAATAGGAAGCCGACGCCGCAGCCGACCACGATCAGCCACCAGCCCTGCTGGGTGGTCAGGACGCGCTCGGCGAAATCGGGAATGTTGGCCGCGGTCGCGTAGCCGAACACCGCCGTGTAGATTCCTTGGGCCGTGGCGATCCAGGTCACGAACAGCGCAAACAGCAGCGTGCCGACTCCAAGCATCGCGCCGAACGAGGGTGAGCGGAACACCTCCATGGCATCCCATGCCGACGCTTCCCCGCCATCCTCGCGGCGGCGGCTCATCTCGTAGAGGCCGATCGCGGCAAACGGGCCGAGCAGGGCGAAGCCCGCGGCGAGCGGAAACAGCAGCGGCAGCACGGTGTAGCCGTGCACCAGCCGCGCC
Organism: Bradyrhizobium genosp. L; assembly: GCF_015624485.1. Classification (NCBI taxonomy): domain Bacteria; kingdom Pseudomonadati; phylum Pseudomonadota; class Alphaproteobacteria; order Hyphomicrobiales; family Nitrobacteraceae; genus Bradyrhizobium; species Bradyrhizobium genosp. L. The sequence goes on along the minus strand of NZ_CP061378.1, from coordinate 4,067,270 downwards.
AGCACGAGACCGAGCACGGGATAGATCAGGCACAGCAGGATGGCGTGCGTCGGCACCGCCTTGAAGTCTTCCCAGCCGAGACGCAGCGCTTGATGCAGATCGGACAGGTCGATGGTGCGGATGATCGGCGCAGATGCGGCGCCTTGTCCGCTCTGCGTCACCGATGTGACACTGCCTTGATTGAGATTGCCTTGATATGGAGTGGCCATGGTCGTTGTCTCCCTCTGGACAGCCGCATTCCGCGCCCGGCGCATGGGCACAACGTGCCGTCTTCTCGAAAGCGATCACGAACAGGCCAGACGCGAAAGACAGGGAACTGGCCATGTCGCGAACTGAACCATCAAGGCTACACCCAAACCGAGCCGCACCAAAGCCTTTCACGCGCAAGTGAATGTCGCATTGGCAAGCTATGGAGGGGGCGGTACAGTCGAACTGCGACCAGGTCAGGCGTTCCACCGCCGTCTGGCCTTCACACCATCTCAACTCTTCTGGGAGCGAACGATGAGCATTTTCGGAAAAATCATGGGCGCGATCTTCGGCAGCAGCGCGAGCGCCGCGCCCGCTGGCGGTGCGGCGCCGGCCGGCGGCACGGCGACGAGCTCGGCTCCCGCCGCCGGCGGATCGTCCTCCACGTCCTCGTCGTCCTATGCCGCGCCGGCACCCGGCCAAACCGTCGACGTCGCGCCGATCCTCGACGCGGCTGTCAAGGCGAAGGGCGAGAAGCTGGAGTGGCGGACCTCGATCGTCGACCTGATGAAGGCGCTCGACATCGACTCCAGCCTGTCGGCGCGCAAGGAGCTCGCCCATGAGCTCGGCTACACCGGCGACACCAACGATTCCGCCAGCATGAACATCTGGCTGCACAAGCAGGTGATGACCAAGCTCGCCGCCAATGGCGGCAAGCTGCCGCCGGACATCAAGCACTAATCGGTTCACCGCCGATATGACGAGGGCCCGCGCCGGCGCGGGCCCTTTTTTATGGTACGGCGAGCCTCTATAGATCAGCCAACAAGAAGGAGAACGCCCATGACTGATCTCGACCGCCGCACCATGCTGACGACTGGCGCCCTGGCACTGGCCGGCGCCGCCGCGCAATTCGCGCCGGCGCATGCAGAGACCGCGCCGAAGCCGATATTTGCGGTGCCGGCCGTGACGATCCCGATCGTCGGCGCGAGCGAGGTGTTCCAGGTCCGCCGCATCTACTGCATCGGCCGCAACTATGCGGCGCACGCGATCGAGCGCGGCTCGGATCCGACCCGCGAGCCGCCGTTCTTCTTCCAGAAGCCGACTGATGCGATCCAGAATGTCGCGATCGGCACGGTCGCCGATCACCCGTATCCGTCGCTGACCAAGAACTATCATCACGAGGTCGAACTGGTGGCGGCGCTGAAATCCGGCGGCACCAACATCCCGCCCGAGCAGGCGCTGGATCACGTCTATGGCTATGCGCTCGGCCTCGACATGACGCGGCGCGATCTGCAGAACGGCATGGCCGCGGAGAAGAAGCCGTGGGAGATCGGCAAGAGTTTTGACCACGCCGCAGTGCTCGGTCCGATCCACCCGGCTGACAAGACCGGCCATTTCACCAAGGGCGCGATCTCGCTCGCGGTGAACGGCACGGTGCGGCAGAGTTCGGACCTGAAGAACATGATCTGGAGCGTCGCCGAGCAGATCGCGAAGCTCTCCGAGGCGTTCGAGCTGAAGGCCGGCGACATCGTCTATTCCGGCACGCCGGAAAATGTCGGTCCGGTGGTGAAGGGCGACGTGCTGCTCTGCAAGCTCGAGGGCTTGCCCGATATGTCGATCAAGATCGTTTGAGGGGCAGGGCGCTACCCTGCAAGATCCGAATATTCCGGATGCTTGCTGAGGTAGTCCACCACGAAGCCGCAGCCGGCGATCACCTTGTGGCCGTCGGCGCGGATCAGTTCCAGCGCACCCTTGACCAGCTCTGACGCAATACCGCGGCCGCGCAGGGCGCGCGGTGTCTCGGTATGGGTGATGATCACGGCCGACGGTGTCAGCCGGTAATTGGCGAAGGCCATGCCGCCCTCGGTGTCGAGCTCGAAGCGGTTTTGATCGCTGTTGTCGCGGACGGCGCCCATCGCAAAATCCTGTTTGATTCCCATGCCTTGATGTAAGCGCGTGAACCGATCTGCGCAAATGCGCGACCAACCCGCAAATTGGCATTTGTGGATTGACGATATGCGCATTTTGGCCTGCCTGACTGCTGTATTGCTCGGCGCCGCCCTGACGTTGCCCAATCCACCAAAGGCTTCGGCGGCCGACGACGATCCGAATTGGCAGGCATGCATCGGCAAGAAGACCGCGGCTGTCGATCGCGTGACCGCCTGCAGTGCCGTGATCGACGGCAAGACCGAAACGGACAAGCGGCTCGCGGCGGCCTATTGCGGGCGCGGCTACGGTTTGACCGAAAGGCGCGAGTTCGACGCCGCGCTTACCGATCTCAACGAGTCGATCAGGCTCAATCCCGCCTACGCCTGCCCCTACAGCAATCGCGGCCGCGTCTATGCCTTCAAAGGCGATCTCGATCATGCGATCGCCGATTACGACGAGGCCATCCGCATCGATCCGACCTTCGCGACCGGCTACAATAATCGTGGTGACGCCTGGGCCGGCAAGGGCGATCTCGATCGCGCATTGGCCGATTTCAGCCTGGCCATCAAGTACGATCCGAAGCTCGCCAGCGCCTATGGCAATCGCGGCTTCGTCTATTTCCGCAAGCGCGACACGGCGCATGCGATCGCCGATTACACGACGGAAATTCAGCTCCAGGCCAATGTGCTCGCCTATATCAACCGCGGCAACGTCTACCGCGACATGAAGCAGCTCGACCGTGCCGCCGCCGATTACGGCGAGGCGGCCAGGATCGCGCCGACCGACGCGCGCGGCTGGCGCAACCGCGGCCTGATCCGGCTTTTCCAGGACGATGCCAAAGGCGGGGTCGCCGATTACGACAAGGCGTTGCAGTACGATCCGAACGACGCCTATTCCTGGAGCAACCGCGCCCTGGGCAAGATGCAGCTCGGCGACAAGCCAGGGGCGGTGGCCGATTTCCGCAAGGCGCTCGAACTGCGCCCGGATCTCAAGACCGCCCAGGAGGCGCTGGAACGCCTTGGCGCGACGCGATAGAGCCGTCCTGGCGTCATCGCGATCGAAGCGAAGCAGTCCATCCTTCCGTGTGTTCGGAGTAATGGATTGCTTCGTCGCTTCCGCTGCTCGCAATGACGGTGCCAGGCGAGAATAGCCCGGCCTCCGCGACGCTGCGCCGCACACATGGCGTGTGAGCCCTTGCAGGCCAATACGGTTGGATTAGGCTTGGCCCCGGAGATGCGCCGCCGTGGAGGAGGTTCGTCATGTCGGGCAATCGTCTGTTTGGCACACACCGCTCTTGGGAGGACTGGCTCGGCATGCTGCTCGGCGTGCTGATCATGGTCTCGCCCTGGTTTCCAATGCAGGTCAGCAACGCGATCGACCTCGAGCACAGCCATCTGGTGCTCAACAGCTTTGTGGTCGGCATGCTGGTGCTGGGGCTCGCCCAGCTCGAATATGTCGCGCTGCATCGCTGGGAGGAGGTGGCGAGCATCTTGCTCGGGCTGTGGCTGATCGCTTCGCCCTTCGTGCTCAGCTATTCCCAAGATCAGGCGCTGCAGCTCTGGCACATCGCGCTCGGCGCGCTCGTCGCTGTGATGGGCGCGCTGGCGCTCTGGCAGGACTGGAACCTGAGCGAGCAGGAGTTGGCCGAGCATTCGCACTAGTCTCGGCTGTACCGCTCGAACCTCGGTCGTATTCTTGTGGGCCTTGCAGGGGGCAGCGGCTTGGCGATAAACCGGATCACACGATCCCTTCGCGGCGCTTGAAGACGCCCGACTCTCGCCGAGGAAACAGCTGATGACCGTCCTGACCATGCCCAATGTGTTGCGCGTAGCGGCGGGGCGGCGATGAGCGGGACGACCGCGCCGCGCGGCGGGATCGCGCGGGTGTCGCGCCGGGTGATGAACCTCGCCTACATCCTGACCCAGAACGCCCGCCGTCACGCCGATCGCCCCGGCTTCATCTGGAACGAGAAGGCCTGGTCCTGGCGGCATATCGACCAGAACGTCTCGGCGCTGGCGGCGGCGCTTGCCGCGCGCGGCATCGTCAAGGGCGACCGCATCCTGGTGCATTCCAAGAACTGCGACGAGATGTTCTGGTCGATGTTCGCGGCGTTCCGGCTCGGTGCGGTCTGGGTGCCGACCAACTTCCGCCTGATGCCTGACGAGGTCGCTTATCTCGCCGCGGCTTCCGGCGCCAAGGCGTTCCTCTGCCATGGCGACTTCCCCGAGCACGCCAAGGCGGCCGCCAATCCGGCGCTCGAATTCACCTGGCGGATCGGCGAAGAGGGCACATTCGGTGAAGCGACGGTCGGCGATGTCATCGCCAAGCATGCCGGTGCGCAGGTCGAGAACGCGCCGGTCGACTACGATGATCCCTGCTGGTTCTTCTTCACTTCCGGCACGACGGGCCGCTCCAAGGCTGCGGTGCTGACTCATGGCCAGATGGCCTTTGTCATCACCAACCATCTCGCCGATCTGATGCCCGGCACCACCGAGCAGGATGCGTCGCTCGTGGTGGCACCCTTGTCGCACGGTGCCGGCGTGCATCAGCTGGTGCAGACCGCGCGCGGTGTGCCGACTATCCTGCTGCCATCGGAGAAGTTCGACATCGCCGAGGCGTTCCGGCTGATCGCCAGATACCGCGTCAGTAACCTGTTCACGGTGCCGACCATTCTGAAGATGATGGTCGAGCATCCCGCGGCCGACCAGCACGATCATTCCTCGCTGCGCTACATCATCTATGCGGGAGCGCCGATGTATCGCGAGGACCAGAAGGCGGCCCTGGCAAAGCTCGGCGGCGTGCTGGTGCAGTACTTCGGGCTCGGCGAGGTCACCGGCAACATCACCGTGCTGCCGCCCGCGCTGCACGACCCCGAGGACGGCCCGCATGCGCGGATCGGCACCTGCGGATTCGAGCGCACCGGCATGCAGGTCTCGATCCAGGGCGACGACGGACGCGAGCTGAAGCCGTTCGAGACCGGCGAGATCTGCGTGATCGGCCCCGGCGTGTTCGCGGGCTATTACGACAATCCCGAAGCCAACGCGAAGGCGTTCCGCGACGGCTGGTTTCGCACCGGCGATCTCGGCCATATCGACGACGAAGGCTTCGTCTACATCACCGGGCGCGCCTCCGACATGTACATCTCCGGCGGCTCCAACATCTATCCGCGCGAGATCGAGGAGAAGATCCTGACCCATCCGGCGGTCGGCGAGGTCGCCGTGCTCGGCGTGCCCGACCCGTTCTGGGGCGAGGTCGGCATCGCCGTTTGCGTTGCGCGCGAAGGCACGGATGCAGTGGGCGAGGCGGAGCTTGCGGCCTATCTCGCGCCGAAGGTGCCGCGCTACAAGATGCCGAAGCGCTTCTTCTTCTGGGAGGCGCTGCCGAAGTCCGGTTACGGCAAGGTGCCGAAGCGGCTGGTCCGCGACGAGCTCGAGGCGCGCGGGCTGCTCGAGGTGACAGCCAAATCGACGGGCGGTTGAGGCGATGCGCAGCATTGCCCAGCCCGGCGCTCCCAAGCCTGAGCGCATCCAATCGGTCGCGGCGCGCGGTCGCGCCTTCCCAATGACGCTCGAGGCCGGCATTCCCTTGCTCGAGTCCGTGCGGCGCGGTTTCGCGGCGGAAGGATTTGCGAGTGGCGTGCTGAGCGCGAAGGGCGGGGCGCTCGGCCCGTTCGCCTATGTGATGCCGGCGCTGTCCAAGGACGGCGCCAACGCGGCGTTCTACAGCGAGACCTTTCGTCCTGCCGGCGTGACCCGGCTCAAGCTTGCGGCGCTGACGTTTGGCGAGCGCGACGGCGCGCCGTTCTTTCATTGCCATGGGCTGTGGACCGAAGCGGACGGCCGCTTCAATGGCGGCCACATGCTGCCGGAGGAGACCATCGTCGCCGAGACGTTCGAGACCAGCGCGTTCGGCATCGAGGGTGCTGTGTTTCGCGGCGAGCCCGACAGTGAGACCAATTTCAAGCTGTTCGGCCCCGTCGCAACGGCGCCGACGGCGGCGAAGACCACGAGCCGCGCCTTTGCGTTGCGGCTGCGGCCGAACCAGGATTTTGCCGGCAGTCTGGAGGGTTTTTGCCGCCAGCACGGCATCCTGCGCGCCCGCCTGCATGGCGGCGTCGGCTCGACCATCGGCGCCGTCTTCAGCGACGGTCGCAGCGTGGTGCCGTTCGCGACCGAGCTTGCGGTCACCGCAGGCCACATCGCGCCCGATGCCAACCGGCGGCTGCGTGCCAGCCTCGACGTCGCACTGGTCGATTATCTCGGCGGCATCGCCGAGGGCCGGCTGGTGCGCGGCGACAACCCGGTGCTGATGACGATGGAGCTGGTGCTCGAGGTGCTGGAGGAAGCGGATCGACCGTGAGGGGCTCCACATATGTGGTGTCGTCCTCCGCGCATGCGGGGGAACCAGTATTCCAGAGGCAGGAGTGCTTGAGCCGAGAGGCCGCGGCGTACTGGGTCGCCCGATTAAATCGGGCGATGACAGTTGTGGGTGGGGATGTAGCTTCGCGTTCTCGCGACATGAGTTGTCCGAGCTTTGCTTGTCGTTCCGCCCTCTTGCTTTGTAGAGGGCGCAGGGAAAGCCGGGTGCCGATTGCACCCATGGGTCCCGTGCAACAAAAAGCACGGGAGTAGGACCACAGGTGTAACCGGAAACAACCCGGCTTTCCCTGCGCGATGGGTTACGGCTTATACGTGCTCGCCCCGGCGAGACTGGGCTTTTGTGTCACCGTCATCCCTGAGAAGCGCTAGCTTCTCAAAGGAATCAACACCTGCCACTAGGGCGTCAGGCCTGCACGACTTCACCGTCCGCCTCGCGTGCTGTCGTCACCGACACGCTCGGCGTCCACCGCATCTCACCACAACACTCCAGACGATGCGCAGCGCCCCTCGATCGGATGAGACGCCGACATTAGACAGCTGAGTTGGGGTCCGCGTCAAGAGAAAATTACGAAAAAACGAAGTCGCTTGCGCGGCTCTTTTCTTCGTCGTTCCGGGGCTCGCGTAGCGAGAGCCCGGAATCCATCGGGCCGCATCATGCGTGGCCCAATGGATTCCGGGCTCATGCTTCGCATGCCCCGGAATGACGAGTGGAGGGATCGTCGGGAGCACATTACCGCCGCTTCCGCACATGGATGTTGATGTCGAGGTGGACCGTGCTCACGCAGGTCTGTTCCGAACGATGCGAGCCGCCTTCGTGCCAGCGACCCTTGCGCAGGCTGATGTCGCTGACTTGTGCGAGTCGCAGGCAGCGCCATTGCGGCAGCTTGCCGGAGCTCTGGCCGGCGAACTGCCAGGCCAGCACGACCTCTTCGCCGCCCTTGCTAAGGCCGATGATGTGCGGGCAGAGCTCGCGCGGCCGGCCGTCGTAGCGGCAGACGACCTGCTGCTCGCTGAGAATCGCTTCGCGGAAAAGGCTATAGGCCTTGCTGGGCATGTTCTTGTTATGTTCTTGACACCGATCTGCCTATCTGCGATTGTATCGGCCGGTTGCGTCGAGTTCGGGGCAGGGTGAGTGGCAAGACGAAGTCGTGAGATCAACATGCCCGCGCCGTATCTTCGGCGCGTCTGGCCGGATCCGGTCCGCATCGCGAACCGCAACGTCTATCCTTCACGCTGCTGTGCCAGATCGCATGTCTCAAAACGGCTGCACCGGATGAACGCAATGGGCCATTGCCAGGTCACCACGGCCACGCATTCGCCGGTGCTGATGGCCTATCCCGACGCGGCCTTGCGGCTGACCAAAGGCGGGCTCGAACCTGTCGGTTTCAGGAATACCGATCACTACAGGCTGATGCGCCAGTTCTGCGACGACCCCGAGGGGATTGTTGAGGCGGCACTGACGGAGGCGGCGGCATAATGGCACGACGACGGAATCGCGAGATCAATCTTCCCGCGCCGTATCTCAAGCGGGTCTGGCTCGATCCGTCGCTCGTCGCGGATCACGAAGCTTATCCGTTTTGCCTCCCGATCTTTAGGGACGGCTTCGATCTCGGGTTCGAGTCCGCCATCACCATCATCGTCGGCGAAAACGGCGCCGGCAAATCGACCATCCTGGAGGGAATTGCCGCGGTTGCCGGCTTTGACAGCGGCGGTGGCGGGAAGGGACATGACTCGGTCGAGCAAGGCTTCGAAGTGACCGGCGCCGAGCTGGCCTCGGCCCTGCGCGCGGGCTGGCTGCCGAAAGTGCCTTACGGCTGGTTCTTCCGTGCCGAGACGTTTTTTTCGGTTGCGCGGTATCTCGACCGTTCCGCGGTGGCCGCACAACAAGACCTCGCCGGAGTGACCGGCGCGTCAGCTCATTTTGCACCGGACTATTTGTCCTTCTCTCATGGCGAGGGTTTCATTCAGTTCTTCCAGGAGCGCTGCGCGCGGCAGGGCATTTTCATCTTCGACGAGCCGGAATCGGCGCTGTCGCCGGCGCGCCAGATCGAATTTTTGAAGCTGCTGCGGCGGATGGATGAATCGGGCCATTGCCAGGTCATCATGGCAACCCACGCGCCGATGCTGATGGCCTATCCCAACGCAGCACTGCTGCGGCTGTCGAAATACGGGCTCGAGCCTGTCGACGTCGAGCAGACCGATCACTACCGCGTCATGCGCGAATTTTGCGCCGACCCCAGGGGATTTGTCGAGGCGGCGATCGAGGAGTGAGCGCGCGGGTGTGGCGCGATGTAATGCGGACGTCACATAGCGACGCAACCACGCTGCGCTGATCTGCCCTATGCGACAAATCGGACAGGCCGCGCGGGGCGTGGTAGAGCCGGGGATGAAAAGGTTCCTGATCATCGTCTTGCTCACCGTCTGCCCGGTCGCCGCGCAGACAGCTCAGCCGTCTCCCACGCCGCCGACGGATCGCGAGCGGGTCCAGGCCGATCGCGCCAAAGCTGCCGCCGATGAGAAGACCGCGCCGAGCGCCCGGCCGTGGGATCGGGATGCCAATGGCAAGCGGCCATGGGAGCGGGCGACGCCGGCGAAGTAGCCGGCTTGCACTTGTCCGCCGCGCGCGCTCCAAAGCATGCCTGAATTCGGGGAGGCTTGCCTCCCGGCGAACACGACGGCTGCCGTGACTGCACTCTGGTGCAAGATGCCGCTTCTCCATCCGGTCCAGAATGCCGAACCATAAGCTTCGGCACGCCGATGCGGCGCAGGCCGGGCAGATACCGGAGGAGACGGGATGGGAACGATCGCGAGGGCCGGCGCCGTGGTGGCGGCGTTGGCTGTGTTGGGAGCCGCCTGGGCGCACGGGCCGACCCGGCAGAAGGTACGGGAATCGATCGAGATCGACGCGCCGCAGGCGAAGGTGTGGGCGGCGATCGGCAATTTCCAGGACATGGGCTGGCTGGTCGGCGTCAGCAAGACCGAGGGCGACAAGGGCAACGAGATCGGTGCCATCAGGCGGCTGACGCTGGCTGATGGCGCGACCATCGACGAGGAGCTCTACAAATACGAGCCCGACATGCTGAGCTATTCGTACCGGATCACGGCCGTCGACGTGAAGGTGTTGCCGGTCACCAACTATTCCTCGACCTTGACGGTATCGCCGGCGCCGGACGGCAAGGCGAAGCTGGAACGGGCTGGTGCATTCTATCGCGGTTTTCCCAACAACGACCCGCCGCCCGAGCTGAACGACGAGGCCGCGAAGACGGCGGTGAGCGCGCTCTATCGTGCCGGGCTCGAAGGGCTGAAGAAGAAGATCGAGAGCGGCAGCTGACCTTGCGCGTCATCGCACTCGTGATGTTGCTCGCAGGACTTACGGCCGCGCGGGCCGAGGAGGCGTTCGTCACTAACCAGCTCAGTGACGATCTCACCATCGTCGATCTCGCGACGTTGAGGCCGGTCGCGACGATTGCGATCGGCGGCAAGCCGGCCGGCGTGGCCGTCACGTCGGATGGCCGCTTCGCCTATGTGACGAGCCCCGACGCCAAGGCGCTCACCGTGGTCGGCGCGAAAGGTCGTTGGCCGGATCGATGTCGGCGGCGGCCCGCTCGGCATTGCGGTCGCGCCCGACGGTGCCACCGTCTATGTCGCCGACTGGTATGCCGCCGTGGTGCGGGTGATCGATGCGAAGGCGCAGCAGGTCACAGCCAGCATCGCGGTCGGCGCATCGCCATCCGGGCTTGCCGTGACGCCGGACGGACGGCTGCTGCTCTCGGCGGATCGCGACGACGACAGCGTGTCGATCGTCGACACCGGCTCGCGCGAGCGCAGGGGCATCGTGAAGGTCGGCTCGCGCCCATTCGGCATCACGATCGACCCCGAAGGCAAGCGCGCCTACACCGCCAATGTCGGCTCCAACGACGTCTCCGTGATCGACATCGCCGGCGGCCGCGAGATCGGCCGCGTCCATGTCGGCCTGCGCCCCTACGCGGTGGCGCTGGCGCAAGGCCGCGGCTTCGTCACCGACCAGTATGACGGCAAAATCAGCGTGTTCGACCTCGCGAGCTTGCAGCCGGTGAAGCGGATCACCGTCGGGGATTATCCCGAAGGCATCGAGGCGACGGCGGATGGGCGGCGCGTGGTGGTCGCGAACTGGGACAGCAACACGCTCAGCATCATCGACGCCGCCGAGCTGAAGGTCGTCGGCGAAGTCGAGGTCGGCGACGGCCCGCGCGCGTTCGGGATGTTTCTCAGAAGAACTGAGTAGTCGTAGGCGCCTACTTCTCTGCGAACGCTCGCAATTTCAGGAAGAAATCCTTCAGGATCGCGTTGCGGTCGATGAACGTGACGTAGCGGATCGGATGACGCCTGCGGTCGATGCTCCAGGTCATCTGATCGGTCAGGACCGGCGACGGAACGATCACGCTCGGCGCCCACGCCGGGTTGAGCAGCCAGCCGACCGGCGCCATGTCCCAGATCTCCTTGGCCCAGCCGATATGATCCGACGCGTATTCCTTGAAGCGCATCGCGAGGAACGCTCCGATCGCGCCATGCGGTTCGACGTAACGCTCGATCTCCGGCACGGTCGAATGCAGCCTGGAGGTGACGCCGAGGCACGGCACCAGAACCAGCGGCACGCCGCTGTCGAGCAGCACCTGCGCGCCGCCGACATCCTGCCGAAGATTGAACTCTCTGTTGTCAGGCCACTCCAGCGCGTGGCCGCCGAGCCACACCACGACGACGCGATCGATGATGTCGGGCGCCCTCAGCAGCGCCGAGGCGACATTGCTGATCGCCGCGATGGCGATGACGTAGAGCGGATTGTCCGGCGATCCGGCTCGCGCCCGCGTGATCAAATCGTCGACCGCAGCCGCTTCGCGGGCCTGCTTGTGCGGCCCGACATAGTCGGTGACGCCGCGATGCACCAGGCCGTTGGGCGAAACTTCCAGCCGTTCGAGCAGGCGCAGGATCTCCTGATAGCTCAGCTCCATGCCGCGACCCGGACCGTCCGCACGCCTGTTGAAGAACGGCGCGGCATAGATCGCCTCGACATCGAAGCGATCCCGCGACAGCAGCATCTGGACGGTCGCGAATTGATCGTCGATCTCGTTGTAGGTGTCGGTGTCGAGCACGACGCGGACGCGGCCGGCGGGTGGGGTGAGGAGTTTCAGGCGGGTGGTTTCGGTGAGGGGCATCGCTTGCTTCCCGAACCAATCATGATGCCGAGATTGGAGCGTAGGGTGGGTTAGCCGAAGGCGTAACCCGCCAGCTTCGTCGCCGAGCGGCGGATTACGCTTCGCTAATCCGCCCTACGAGCTAACCCTCACTCCGCCGCCTCGCTCGCCGAGTTCTTCCGCGGCTTGCTGTTCGCCTTCTTCAGCACCGGCGCCAGGAACTTGCCCGTGTAGCTGCGCGGGGCCTTGACGATGTCCTCCGGCGGGCCCCAGGCGACGATTTCACCACCGCCGTCGCCGCCTTCGGGGCCGAGGTCGATGACCCAGTCGGCGGTCTTGATGACTTCGAGATTGTGCTCGATCACCACCACCGTGTTGCCCTGGGCGACCAGCTCGTGCAGCACTTCGAGCAGTTTTGCGACGTCGTGGAAGTGCAGGCCGGTGGTCGGCTCGTCGAGGATATAGAGCGTGCGGCCGGTGGCGCGCTTCGACAACTCTTTCGCCAGTTTGACGCGCTGGGCTTCGCCGCCCGACAAGGTCGTCGCTTGCTGGCCGACGTGGATGTAGTCCAACCCGACGCGGTGAAGGGTCTGGAACGTCTCGCGCACGCGCGGCACGGCCTTGAAGAATTCGGCGGCTTCCTCGACGGTCATGTCGAGCACGTCGGCGATGCTCTTGCCCTTGAACAGCACCTCCAGGGTCTCGCGGTTGTAGCGCTTGCCCTTGCAGGTATCGCAGGTGACGTAGACGTCGGGCAGGAAGTGCATCTCGATCTTGATGACGCCGTCGCCCTGGCAGGCCTCGCAGCGGCCACCCTTGACGTTGAAGGAGAAGCGCCCGGGCTCGTAGCCGCGCGCCTTCGCCTCGGGCAGGCCGGCGAACCATTCGCGGATCGGGGTGAAGGCGCCGGTATAGGTTGCGGGGTTCGAACGCGGGGTGCGTCCGATCGGCGACTGGTCGATGTCGATGATCTTGTCGATATGCTCGAGCCCCTCGATGCGGTCGTGCGGCGCGGCGCCCTCGCTGGCATTGTTGAGCTTGCGGGCGATCGCGCGGTACAGCGTGTCGATCAGCAAGGTCGACTTGCCGCCGCCGGAGACGCCGGTCACGCAGGTGAACAGGCCGAGCGGAATTTCCGCCGAGACGTTCTTCAGATTGTTGCCGCGGGCGTTGATGACCTTGATGGTGCGGCGATGGTTCGGCGGCCGCCGGTCGGGCACCGGCACCGAGAGCTCGCCGGTGAGATACTTGCCGGTCAGCGATTTCGGATTGCGCATGATCTGGTCGGGCGTGCCTTCGGCGACGATGTGGCCGCCATGCATGCCGGCGCCGGGGCCGATGTCGAGTACGTAATCGGCGAGGCGGATCGCGTCCTCGTCATGCTCGACCACGACCACGGTATTGCCGAGGTCGCGCAGCCGCTTCAGGGTGTCGAGCAGGCGGGCGTTGTCGCGCTGGTGCAGGCCGATCGAGGGCTCGTCCAGCACGTAGAGCACGCCTGTGAGTCCCGAGCCGATCTGCGACGCCAGGCGGATGCGCTGGCTCTCGCCGCCGGACAGCGTGCCGGAGGAGCGCGACAGCGTCAGGTAGTTCAGGCCGACGTCGAGCAGGAAGGTCAGCCGCTCGCGGATCTCCTTGAGGATGCGCGCGGCGATCTCGTTCTGCTGCGTGTTCAACGCATCCGGCACGGTCTCGAACCATTCGCCGGCGCGTTTCACCGAGAGCTCGGAGATCTCGCCGATATGCTTGCCGCCGATCTTGACGCAGAGCGCCTCGGGCTTCAGCCGGTAGCCATTGCAGCCGGCGCAGGGCACGTCCGAGAAATACTTGCCGAGCTCCTCGCGCGCCCACTCGCTTTCGGTCTCGCGGTAGCGGCGCTCGAGGTTGGTGATGACACCTTCGAACGGCTTCTTGGTGTCGTAGGAGCGGACGCCGTCCTCGTAGGAGAACTTGATCTCGTCGTCGCCGGAGCCGTGCAGCAGCGCCTGCTGCACCTTCTTCGGCAGGTCCTTCCACTTGGTGGTGAGGGTGAACTTGTAGTGCTTGCCGAGCGCGGTCAGGGTCTGGGTGTAATAGGGCGAGGACGATTTCGCCCAGGGCGCGATCGCGCCCTTGCCCAGGCTCAGCTCCTTGTCGGGGATGACGAGGTCCTCGTCGATATGCTGCTCGACGCCGAGGCCACCGCAGGCCGGGCAGGCGCCATAGGGGTTGTTGAAGGAAAAGAGTCTGGGCTCGACCTCGGGAATGGTGAAGCCGGAGACCGGGCAGGCGAATTTCTCCGAGAACAGGATGCGCTCGGGGCCGCTCTTGTCGTGGATCTTGGCGGTCTTCTTCTTGTCGTCTTTCTTCTCGTCCTGCGCGGCCGCCGCCGGCGCGTCGGCATATTCGATTACGGCGAGGCCTTCGGCGAGCTTCAGCGCGGTCTCGAAGCTCTCGGCCAGGCGCTGCGACAAATCGGGGCGGACCACGATGCGGTCGACCACGACGTCGATGTCGTGCGGGAATTTCTTGTCGAGCGTCGGCGCCTCCGCGAGCTCGTGGAAGGTGCCGTCGATCTTGACGCGCTGAAAGCCCTTCTTGAGATATTCGGCGAGTTCCTTCTTGTATTCGCCCTTGCGGCCGCGCACGACCGGCGCCAGCAGATAAAGGCGGGTGCCTTCGGGCAGCGCCAGCACGCGGTCGACCATCTGCGAGACGATCTGGCTCTCGATCGGCAGGCCGGTGGCCGGCGAATAGGGCACGCCGACGCGGGCCCAGAGCAGGCGCATGTAGTCGTAGATCTCGGTGACGGTGCCGACGGTTGAGCGCGGGTTCTTCGACGTGGTCTTCTGCTCGATCGAGATCGCCGGCGACAGGCCGTCGATCTGGTCGACATCGGGCTTCTGCATCATCTCCAGGAACTGGCGCGCATAGGCCGAGAGCGACTCGACGTAGCGGCGCTGGCCTTCCGCGTAGATGGTGTCGAAGGCGAGCGAGGACTTGCCCGAGCCGGACAGGCCGGTGAACACCACGAGCTTGTCGCGGGGAATCTCGACGTCGATGTTCTTCAGATTGTGTTCTCGCGCGCCGCGGATCGTGATGGCACGCGAGCTTGCTGCGTTCTGCTGGCGCTTCGCCTTGAGCACTTCATCCATGGCGGCAATTCCGGGCGCGTGACGTGTGCGCCTTTTTGGGCGCGCATCGCCGGTGCTGCCGGGACCTTGCGCCGATGCTGTGTGAGCCTTGGAACGTAGGAAGAACGGCGGGGAATTTCCAGTGCTGAGTTGGCACCATCAACGGATAGTTTGCCTGTTGGCAGCGGGTGTCAGCAGCAGGGGTTCCAGCAACGCAAAAAGGCCGGCGCGAGGCCGGCCTTTCCGAGTTGATGGGTTGCGTCGTCGATCAGTAGCGCGCGACGACGGGGCCACCGAAGTGATAGTTCACGCCGAACTGGACGGTGTGCAGGTTGAGGTCGCCGGAGGGCACGCCGAAATAGTTCTCGCTGCTCAGGCTGCGGTACAGGTACTCGCCCTTGATCGACCACTGTGGAGCGATGAAGGCCTCGATGCCCGCGCCGACGGTCCAGCCGGAGTGGAAGTTGCTCTGCGAGGCGGTCACGCCGAGGGCGGAGACGCTGATCTTGTTGTCGATCCAGGCGTAGCCGCCGGTGCCGTAGAACAGCACCTGGTCGACCGCAAAGCCGACGCGGCCGCGCACGGTACCGAGCGCGTCGGTCTTGCTCTTCACGGTCACGCCAAAGCCGGTGACCGAGGCGTCGACGTCGGCCCAGCCGCCGTCAGCTTCAAGACCGTACACGATGTTGCCGGCCTGCCAGTTGTAGCCGACGGTGCCGCCGGCGAAGCCGCCTTCCATCTTCGGGGTGCCGGAGTCCTCGGAGGCGTAGCCACCGAAGCCGCCGATGTAGAAGCCGGTCCAGTTGTAGACGGCGGCCACCGGGGGCGGCGCCTTGGTGTAGGGGCGGGCCGCCAGGTCGGCGGCCGATGCCGGTGCAAATGCGCTCAGAACAAGCAAGCCGGCAGATGCCAGCAGAAGAGTCCTCATTTTCAAAATTCCCAGTCCCAATCTTCTTGTGGTCCCTTCAAGCCTTTGAAGGGGCGCCGGCCGTGTTGCCAAGCGTTGCTCTGTGTCTACATGGTTGAATCCGCAAGTTGTGTATCCGCAAAACCACAACGCACGGAAAAGCTGCAATCTCCGGTACTCGACTGCCGTTTGGCGCGCCTTTCGCGCAACGAAAAGGCCGGCGCCAAGGCCGGCCTGTCGCGGGCTGCAATCAGCCCGTGCAATCAGTATTTCGCGACGACCGCGCCGCCCGAGTTGAAGTGATAGTTGAGGCCGAGCTTGACGGTGTGGAACGTGTCCTTCCACTCCGAGCGGTCGGTCACGCCGGCCGTGTACTGGATCGGCGCGCCCTTGCCGAGGTCGATGTAGCTGTATTCCGCCTTGGCCGACCAGTTCGGGGTGAACATGTATTCGAGGCCGGCGCCCGCGGTCCAACCCCATCTGATGTCGCTAGCACTGACCGAAGGTGGGACCAGGCCCGCGCTGTAGCGATGCTGGATGTCGCCGACGGCAGCGCCCGCCGCTGACGAACCACAGCGCCGGACCGTCGGCGTAGCCGAGCCGGCCCTTGATGTCGCCGAAGCTGCGCAGCGCGGTGTAGTAGGTGTCGAGCAGGTTGGGCGGTCCGACATTGATGATGTCGGAGCGGCCATTGATGCCGGACCAGTGGTAGTCGCCCTCGAGGCCGAATACGGCGGGACCGGTCTGCCAGTTGTAGCCGATCACGCCGCCGACGAAGCCGCCGCTGGTGGTGTAGCTGTGGCTGCCGATGAACGCCGCGTCGTTCGGTGCGCCGAGATAGGTTTCCCTGCTGGTGCCCCAGCCGCCGCCGCCCTGGGGCACCGAGATAGAACCCGTCCCAGGTCACAGCTGGCGTCACCACAGGCGGCGGTGCCTTGACGGGACGCGCGGCGGGGTCGGCCGCCGATGCCGGCGCAGCGCTCAGCGCGGCGAGGGCGGCTGCTGCAACACAAAGCTGTTTCATGGAGATCCATCCCGCTTTGATTCGATCGCTGCAGGCAGGCTACCATTCCAGGTTGCAGACCGCCGTGTCATGCCCGCAACGGACATAACATTTTGATTTTGCTATATATTTTACGATTTCTTAAGATTTAACCACTGCGATTCGCGGTGGATGGACCGGCAAACAAAAAGGCCGGCGCAAGGCCGGCCTCTTCGTCCGTCTGACATCCGATCGCGCGATCAGTACTTCGCGACGACCGGGCCACCCCATTTGTAGTTCACGCGAACCGTGACGAGATCGACGTCCTGGCGCTCGCGAACCGTGCTGAACAGCGCGCCGGCCGGTGTGACCAGATTGTAGGTCTGGTCCTGCATGAACAGATGGTCGTACTCGACACCCGCGGTCCAGTTCGGGGCGAAGCCGAACTCGACGCCGGCACCCACGGTGCCGCCCCAGCGCGTATCGCTGGCGCTGCCGGAGAGCGCGCCGGTCGGCGTGAAGAAGGTGTTGTAGCGGTTGTCGGTCACGGCCGCGCCGCCCTTGACGTACAGCAGCGTGTTGTTGATCGCCCAGCCGACCTGGCCGGTGAACAGGCCGAAAGCGTCGATCTTGGTCTGGTTGTTGAAGAAGCCCGGGAAGATCGCCGAGTTGTTGCTGCCCTTCAGGTCAGCCCAGTCGCCCTGCGCTTCGAGGCCGAACACCCAGGTGCCGGACTGCCAGCGGTAGCCGATCTGGCCACCGGCCACGCCGCCGGTCGCGTCATGGCAACCATCCGATCCAATGAACGTGCCGCCGGGGACCTGATCCCAGCAATTGTGGCTCGAGCCCCAGCCGCCGTTGGCGCCGATGTAGAAGCCGGTCCAGTCATAGATCGGGGCCATGACCGGGGGCGGTGCCTTGGTGTAGGGACGCGCTGCGAGATCAGCAGCGGCTGCCGGTGCAGCAAACGCAACCAACGCAACTGTCGCTAGCAGATATCGCTTCATGGTCAGTCTCCCAGCTCCCCGATCCGCTTGCGTCGTCCCCGAAGCGGCATCATCAGACGCGAGCGCCCGCGTCATTTGCAAGGACCATACTCTGATTCAACCTGAAGGGCCGTCTCTCAAATGCAACACTCGCAGAAGAAGTAACGTTAAAGCAAGGCGCTGTTTTATTTGAGATTTTTGAATCGTCGTTCGGGGTGGCTCGCGGCGTCTTGCCCGAAGCTGGCGCGGCACCATGGGTGTGCCGCTGCTACGGCAGGTTGCGGTGAACAAAACTGGAACATTCCCCGCCGCGATGCTATATGGGGATGATGCTATATGGGGATAACGGCGTGTGGATATCCGCGAGACCGTGGATAACGACCGGATCGTTGGGCGACAGCCGATGCGACGGCCCGGTGTCGGCGTATAGGGTCATCCGCGACGCCTGCAGTAAGTGGCGAAGGTTGAGAGTGGCGGCCGATGTCCGGCGGCCCGGTTTTTGAGCGGAGATGAAGCGATGGCAGGAAGCGTGAACAAGGTGATCCTGGTTGGAAACCTCGGCAAGGATCCGGAAATCCGGCGGACACAGGACGGCCGTCCGATCGCCAATCTCTCGATCGCCACCTCGGAGACCTGGCGCGACAAGGGCACCGGCGAGCGCAAGGAAAAGACCGAGTGGCATCGCGTCGTGATCTTCAACGAAGGCCTCTGCAAGGTCGCCGAGCAGTACCTGAAGAAGGGCGCCAAGGTGTACATCGAGGGCCAGCTGCAGACCCGTAAATGGACCGACCAGAGCGGCGTCGAGAAGTACTCGACCGAGGTCGTGCTGCAGGGCTTCAACTCCAACCTCACGATGCTCGACGGCCGCAGCGGCGGAGGCGGCAGCTTCTCCGACGATGGCGGCAGCGATTTCGGCTCGTCCGGTCCGGTCAGCTCTGCGCCGCGCCGCGCGGTTGCCGCCGGCAGCGGCGGTGGCCGCAACAGCGACATGGACGACGACATCCCGTTCTGAGCGGAGCGGGCCCTGCGTTTTTCTGACGCGACCTCGGGAGCCGTTCCGTGAAGGTCATTCTCCGGAACGGCGCCTTGATGCGCGGCGGTAAATTTCTCATGTGGACAAAGAGGATAACCAGGTAAGTCGCGGACATTGCTTGGCTTACTGAAGGCAGCGTTTGCGGCGCTTTCCGACTTTGACACAGGCCAATGTAAATGATATTTACATTCGCCGTGCCGGCAGACGATGTCCGGCCGCGACCTTGAGGGCTGCCGTCATGAGCCTCGCACCGCTATTGGACGCCGCGCCTGCGATCCCCCTCCATGCCTTTGCGGCGATGGCCGCCTTCGTGCTCGGCTCCATCCAACTCGCCGCGCCGAAGGGGACGCTGCCGCACCGGACGCTCGGCTGGATCTGGGTGATCCTGATGCTGGCCGTGGCGCTGAGCTCGTTCTGGATCCATCAGATCCGTCTGCTCGGCCCCTGGAGCCCGATCCATCTGCTGTCGATCTTCACGCTGGCGATGCTGGTGCTCGGCGTGACGGCCGCGCGGACGCACAATGTCCGCCGCCACAAGTTCACGATGATCAGCCTCTTTTTCGGCGCGCTGGTCATTGCCGGGTTGTTCACCTTCATGCCGGGGCGGATCATGCATGCGGTGGTGTTTGGGCAGTGAGAAGAGGCGAGCGGCGAGCAGCGAATAGAGCTCACTCTTTCGCTATTCGGCACGCGCACTTCGCAGCCTGAAGCGCAGTGTCGGGGAACTCCCGAGCCTCCCCGTAAGTGCATGAAAAAACGAAGGGAAAAACGGCGCCGCGGAGGCCGGCGAGGGTGGTTTTCGGGCCATCGATACGCTATATGATTCTCCAGTCAAACTGACCGGATTTCCCCTTTGGCCGATACCGACGACGACAAGCCCGGCGAGCCGCCGGCGCCCTCCGATATTCGTCCCGTTTCCATCCTCGACGAGATGAAGAAGTCCTACCTCGATTACGCCATGAGCGTGATCGTGGCGCGTGCGCTGCCCGATGCGCGCGACGGACTGAAGCCGGTGCACCGGCGCATTCTCTACTCGATGCATGAGCAGGGACACACGCCGGACAAGAAATACGTCAAGTCCGCGCGCGTGGTCGGCGACGTCATCGGTAAATATCATCCGCACGGCGACCAATCGATCTATGACGCGATGGTGCGCATGGCGCAGGATTTCTCCCTGCGCGTGCCGCTGATCGACGGTCAGGGCAATTTCGGCTCGATCGACGGCGATCCGCCGGCGGCCTATCGATATACCGAGGCCCGGCTGACCAAGGCGGCGCTCGCGGTGCTTGCCGACATCGACATGGACACCGTCGATTTCCAGGCGAACTACGACAATTCGGAACGGGAGCCGTCGGTCCTGCCGGCCAGGTTCCCGAACCTGCTGGTCAACGGCGCCGGCGGCATCGCCGTCGGCATGGCGACCAACATCCCGCCGCACAATCTCGGCGAGGTCGTCGATGCCTGCGTGGCGCTGATCGACAATCCAGGGCTGTCGATCGACGAACTCAACAACATCATTCCAGGACCGGATTTCCCGACCGGCGGCATCATCCTCGGCCGCCAGGGCATCCGCTCGGCCTATCATCTCGGCCGCGGCTCGATCGTGATGCGCGGCAAGGTGACCATCGATACCATCCGCAGGGATCGCGAGGCGATCATCGTCACGGAGATCCCCTATCAGATCAACAAGGCCGCGATGGTCGCGCGCATCGGCGAACTCGTGCGCGAGAAGAAGATCGAGGGCATCAGCGAGATGCGCGACGAGTCCGACCGCGACGGCTATCGCGTCGTGATCGAATTGAAGCGCGACGCGGTGCCCGACGTGGTGCTGAACCAGCTCTATAAATTCACGCCGCTGCAGTCGAGTTTCCCGGCCAACGTGCTGGCGCTGGATTCCGGCCGGCCGCAGACCATGACCCTGAAGGACCTGCTCACCATCTTCGTGGCGTTCCGCGAGCAGGTGGTGACCCGCCGAACCAAGTTCCTGCTCGGCAAGGCGCGCGACCGTGCCCATATCCTGGTCGGCCTCGCGATTGCCGTCGCCAATATCGATGAAATCATCCGGGTCATCAGGACCTCGCCCGATCCGATCACCGCGCGTGACACCCTGATGTCGCGCGACTGGGCGGCGCGGGACGTCGAGGCCATGATCACGCTGATCGACGATCCCCGCCATCGCATCAACGAAGACGGAACGATCCGGCTATCGATGGAGCAGGCCCGAGCCATCCTCGACCTGCGGCTGCAACGGCTCACGGCGCTCGGGCGCGACGAGATCTCCGAAGAGCTCGACAAGCTCGCCGCCGAGATCAAGGACTATCTCGACATCCTGCGCTCGCGCGCCCGCGTGCAAACCATCGTCAAGACCGAGCTCGCCGAGGTGAAGGCCCAGTTCGCCACCCCGCGCAAGACCGTCATCATCGAGCAGGAAGGCGAGGTCGAGGACGAGGACCTGATCCAGCGCGAGGACATGGTGGTGACCGTCTCGCACGCCGGCTATGTCAAGCGCGTCCCGTTGTCGCTCTACCGGGCGCAGCGCCGCGGCGGCAAGGGCCGTGCCGGCATGCAGACCCGCGACGAGGATTTTGTCAGCCGCCTGTTCGTGGCGTCGACGCATACGCCGGTGCTGTTCTTCTCGTCGCGCGGCCAGGTCTACAAGGAGAAGGTCTGGCGGCTGCCGATGGCGGCTCCCAACGCCCGCGGCAAGGCGCTGATCAACATCCTGCCGCTGGAGCAGGGCGAGCGCATCACCACCATCATGCCGCTGCCGGAGGATGAATCCTCCTGGGCCAATCTCGACGTGATGTTCGCGACCACAGGCGGCAACGTCCGCCGCAACAAGCTGTCCGACTTCGTCGACGTCCGCCGCTCCGGCATCATCGCCATGAAGCTCGACGACACGGAGGCGATCGTCGACGTGCAGATCTGCACCGAGCATGACGACGTGCTGCTGACCGCCGACGGAGGCCAGTGCATCCGCTTCCCGGTCACCGATGTGCGTGTCTTCACCGGCCGCACCTCGATGGGCGTGCGTGGCATCGCGCTCGCCGAGGGCGACAGGCTGATCTCGCTCGCGATCCTGCGCCATGTCGAGGCGACCTCGGACGAGCGCTCGGCGTACTTGAAGATGCGCCGCGCGGTTGCCGGCGAGGCCGCGACCGAGGAGCCGGCGGATGCCGAGGGCGAGGAGGCGTCGGATGCCATCCAGCTGTCGCAGGAGCGCTATGCCGCAATGTCGGCGGCCGAGCAGGTGGTGCTGACGGTTTCCGTGAACGGCTTCGGCAAGCGGACCTCGTCCTACGAGTACCGCACCACCGGCCGCGGCGGCAAAGGCATCGTCGCGATGAACGTCAACAACCGCAACGGCAAGCTGGTCGCCTCGTTCCCGGTCGAAGACGCCGACCAGATCATGCTGGTCACCGACAAGGGCCAGCTGATCCGCTGCCCGGTGGCCGACATCCGGGTCGCCGGCCGCTCCACCCAGGGCGTGATCGTGTTCGACACCGCCGAGGACGAGCACGTCGTCTCGGTCGAGCATATTCCGGAAGAAGAGAGCGAGAACGGCAACGGCGGCTAGTGCCGTCGGGGCCTCCCATAGTTCGGACGAAGCGAAGCGAAATCCGGGCTACCGACTGCGGCTAAAGATGCGGAACCACTTCGACGCTTGCCTTGAGCAGCGTTGAAGCCGCCTTGCCGTTAAAGAGTTCGTAGAAAAATCGCGTCTCGAAATAGTCATCGCCGACAAAGCCCTTGCTCGGCCTGTAAGCGGTGCTGGTCTCATTGTCCGCCCAGTATTTCCCGTGCTTGGCTCCGACCAGAATCTTCTGGTCATGCATCGGGCCCATCGAACCGTAGTTGATCCGGCACTCGTGGTCTTGCAGTACGGTGATCTTGACGGTGATCGTGCAGTCCGGGCAGAGGCTGATCCTTCCCACGTGGCAATTGGGATTGAAGCCACCTCTCGCCTCGGCCAGACCCGTTGACGATACCGACAGGATCAGCAGCGCAAGGTGGAAAATAACGGTTGAGGTTCGGGACATTCAAAGGCTCTCTCGGCGCGTCTTCGCCTGACGGCGAGTCTGAAGCACTTTGGGATGAGTGGGCGTTACGTTTTGTTGCAGCCGATGACGAATTAAGGACCGCGCGGGCTATGTGGCGCGCTCCAGCTCTGCCGTGAGGCCGGGCAGTGCCTCGGGTTTGCCGATCTGCGCCATCCAGCGATCACCTCATGCGTATCGTCGGCAAGCAGGATGCGGGGGATTGGGATATCGACCTTCTCGAGCAGCCCGAGGACGTGAACCTCCTTCGCCATCTTCCACTGTAGCGACGGTGGATAGACCTTGAGGATGCAGCCTGGCGCGTCGGCCACTACGATCTCGAGGATCGTGCTGATCTCGCCGCCGCGCAGCTCGATGATGTCGCGCACCAGCGCGCGCGGCGCGACGCGGGACACGATCGCCTGGGCCTGGTCGATCGAGATCGCCAGCCGGGGTTTGAGCTGAAGCGGTGGATCGTCTGACATCGCCGGAATGCGCCTCCGCTGCGCGAGCTAGGCGCGTAATCATGAATTCGCCATGTCGGCTGTCCCTTAAAACCGGACACCGCCGGGCGCCCACGGCATGTCGGTTTCGGGCCAGAGGCTGACTCATATGCCGAGCGGTTCGCCCGCTACCGGCAGCGGTCGTCGTCCGTAGCCACGGCTAGTGTCGCGGGGGATGTTACCCCTTGGCTGCGAATACGTAGCCGTTGCCATCCCTCGCCAGCGTGCCAACGTTCGGCATCAACCAGTGAGTACCCGAAATGGTGAGCTTGTCGGCGACCGCGCGATCGAAGATCCTCCTTCGCGTTTCCACCGCCATTTGTGGATCCTGATCGATCGATAGCTGCCATTCAGGATTTGTTGCAATGTGGGGCGCAAGATTGACCACGTCGGCGCTGATCAGGAACTGCTCACTGCCGGAGGCGACCAGATGCGCGACCATTCCCGGGCTATGACCGGGCACCTCAATGGCGCGCACGCCAGGCAGGAGTTCAGGTTCTCCCTCAAAAGCCCTGACGTTTTTCCAAGTCGCTACCGTAGCCTGAATGCGCCGGGCGAGGCCCTTGCGCGTCGGCCCAAGATCGAGCGAGTCGACCCCTGGGCGCGTCCACCATTTAAGTTCCGCTGCCGGTACCACGATTTCGGCATCCGGGAAGACCTGCGCATTGCTCTCATTGTTCATGAGCCCATAAATGTGGTCGCCATGAAGATGAGAAATGAGGATCGTCTTGACGGCCTTGGGGTCAAGACCCGCCGCGGCCATGCTCTCGAATAGCCGGCCGGTCCCCTCGCCATAAATCGGATGACCGCCCGTACCCGAGTCGATCAGGACCACTTGATCGCGCAGCTTGAGTGCCATGACGATAAACCGAACGGGCGCCCGATTTTCAGGAAAACCGGCACCACGCAACGCGGTCTTGACCTGTTCGACGCTGACATTCCTGACCATACCGTCCCGCAGCGGAACGTCGCGCGCGCCATCGATCAGAGAGAAGACCTCAATGTCGCCGACCTTGTATTTGCGGAATGGTTGCGTGACGGATTGCTGGGCGTAAGCCGCGTCGACAAACGTGATCGGCTTGTCGAGTCCAAAGGCGGCGCAGGCGGTGGCTGCACCAAGTGTCAGGTCGCGACGCGAGATATCGAACATCGTTCGGCACTCCCCGCTGAATGATCCAGCATATCAACGAGAACGAGCACTCCACAAGGTCGGCTTCGGATCAAAAGGCGAAATCGCTGAAGGTCGGGTGGCGTGTCCAGTTCGCCCCGTAAAGCGCACATCCCGGATTTATGAGTACACGCCCTAGATCTCGATCTCCGTGCCGAATTCGACGACCTGACCGCTGGGCACGCCGAAGAACGCCGCCGAGCGCTCGGCGTTGCGCTGCAGGAAGGCGAACATCGATTCCCGCCACACCCACATGCCCGGGATGTCCTCGCTCGGGATGATGGTTTCCCGGCCGATATAGTAGGTGACGTCAGAGAGATCGATGCCGGGCAGCCTGTTCTGCCGGCAGGCGGTCTTCAGCCCCTCATAGATCGTCGGATACTGCATGAAGCCGTAATGCAGGATGATGCGGGTGATGCCCGGTGAGATCTCGACGACGTCGGCGCGATCGTCGTCCGAGATGCGCGGCATCTCCTCGATCTGCACGGTGACCAGCAGCACGCGCTGGTGCAGCACGTGGTTGTGCTTGACGAACTGCGTCAGCGCCAGTGGCACGCCGTTCGGGGCCGAGGCCAGGAACACGGCGGTGCCGGGCAGGCGGGCCTGGCACTTGTTGACCGCGGTCTCGATCAGGTCTTCCTCCGGCTGGCGCAGCTTGCCGCGGGCCCGCTCGACCAGTTTGACGCCGCTGCGCCAAGTCATCATCAGGAACGCCACGGCGGCGGCGAGCAGCAGCGGGAACCAGCCGCCCTCGAACAGCTTCTCGGTGTTTGCGGCAAAGAAGATCGCGTCGATCACGAAGAAGAAGCCGTTCACCGCGATCACCAGGATCGGCGAATAGCCCCACTGGATCGCGACCAGCGCGGCGAGCAGTGTGGTGATCGCCATCAGCAGCGACACTGCGATACCATAGGCGCCGGCCAGCGCGTCCGAGGTGCCGAAGGCGAGCACCGCGCCGAGCGTTGCGACGGCGAGCAGCCAGTTCACCAGCGGCACGTAGATCTGCCCGATCGCGTCGCTGGTGGTGTGGCGGATATGCATGCGCGGCAGGAAGCCGAGCTGGATCGACTGCTGGGTCAGCGAGAAGACGCCCGAGATGATCGCCTGCGAGGCGATCACGGTGGCGACGGTTGCGAGCAGGACCAGCGGATAATGCGCCCAGTCCGGCGCAAGCTGGAAGAACGGGTTGTCGATCGAGGTGGGATCGGAGATCAGTTCGCCGGCCTGGCCGAAATAGTTCAGCACCAGCGCCGGCAGGCAGATCGCGAACCACGCCAGCCGGATCGGGAAGCGGCCGAAATGCCCCATGTCGGCATACATCGCCTCGCCCCCGGTGACGGCGAGGAAGGCGGCGCCGAGGATCGCAAAGCTGACATGGAAGTCCTGGTGGATCAGGAAGTTGAACGCGTAGAGCGGGCTGAGCGCGACCAGCACGGAGGGCGCTTTGACGATGCCATGGATGCCGAGGGCTGCGATCACCGCGAACCAGCCGAGCATCACCGGGCCGAAGATCTTGCCGATGAAGCCGGTGCCCTGCTTCTGCATGATGAACAGGCCGATCAGGATGACGACGGTCGCCGGCACCACCGCGGGTGCCAGCGAGGGCGCATCGACCTTGAGGCCCTCGATCGCCGACAGCACCGAGATCGCCGGTGTGATCGCGCCGTCGCCATAGAGGAGTGCGGCGCCGACCAGGCCGACCACGAGCAGATGCGCCCGCCAGGTGCCGGGCGCCGCGTTGCGTGCCGACAACAGCGCCAGCAGAGCGACGATGCCGCCTTCGCCGCGGTTGTCCGCGCGCAGGATCAGCATGGCGTATTTCAGGGAGATGATGAGGATCAACGCCCACAGGATCAGCGAGACCACGCCGAGCACGGCATCCGGAGTGAGGGCGCCGCCATGGGCTGCGGCCTTGGCGGCTTCCTTCAGTGCGTAAAGGGGGCTGGTGCCGATGTCGCCATAGACGACGCCGAGCGCACCCATCGTGATCGCGAACGGCAGCGGGCTTGGAGGGTGGCCGGAGGAGACGATGGCTGGCGTAGCGGTCACGTGAAATCCCCCGGTCTCTGGCGCCCGTCCGGTGTCCGGGCCGGGCGCCTTAGACGTTAGTCTGCGACGGCGCGTCGCAAATTACCATTGGGATTTACGTGACGGTGCTTACGCGAGGCTGACCCAGGGCTGACTACGGCGTGCGGTCGGCGGTGACGAGCCGGGCTTCGCGCACCATGGTCTTGGCGCCGACCGTGCGCAGGCAGGAGGCCTCGAAATTCGGCCAGGCCTGCTGCGAGCAATCCTTGCCGATGGCGTGGATGTCGAGGCGGTCGGCCTTGGCGAGCGGCTGCGGGGTCGAGGCTTCGACCTGCGGCGCAAAGCCGGGAAGAACGGTGAGCGCCGCAGCAATGAACGCGGCAATAGCGATGGCGGAAAGTGCCTTGATCATGACGGTCCCCTTATCTCGGGCCCCCCGGGCCCGTCGTTTCGTTGTCCAACCTGTACCGGGGGCAAGTTTCGTGGTGTCTTCGCCACACCGGAAAATGGTTTCATCCCCGGCCGGTTTGTTTCGTCGGCCCATCGGTGACGAAACATTCACCCTCATAGACGCTGGCATCCCAGGGATCGTTCACTGGACCAGCGGAAATTTATTTCGGGAATTGCAGGGAACCAGAGCCGCTTGCCGGGGCGGGCCGGGCGGGTTAGGACGGGCAATGCCCCGTATCGCGCTCTACCCAGGCTCCTTCGATCCCGTTACCAACGGCCATCTCGACGTGGTCCGGCAGGCCGTCCATCTGTGCGACCGCCTGGTCGTCGCGGTAGCCGTCCATGCCGGCAAGAAGCCGCTATTCTCCACCGAGGAACGGCTCGCCATGCTGGCCGAAGTCTGCGGCCCGATTGCCCAGGCAGCCGGCTGCGCGTTCGATTGCACCACTTACGACAATCTAACGGTGACGGCGGCGCGCACACTCGGCGCGACCATCATGATTCGCGGCCTGCGCGACGGCACCGATCTCGACTACGAGATGCAGCTAGCCGGCATGAACGAGGCGATGGCACCGGACGTCCATACCGTATTCGTGCCCGCCTCGGTCGCGGTCCGCCCGATCACCGCCACACTGGTGCGCCAGATCGCCCAGATGGGCGGCGACTTCGCAGCCTTCGTGCCGTCATCGGTCGCCGCTAGCCTGAAGGCCAAGTTCGCCGGCTGATGCCGGCTCAAGCCACACCCCGAACGTCCAGAGATCCGGAGTTTCCATGATCCGCATTCTTGCACTCGTTGCCGCGCTGTTCTGCGTCACATCGGCGGTCGCCCAACCGCTGCCCGCCGGCCTCGACAAGGCCAATGCGATCGTGATCGACACCACCAAGGGCCGCATCGTGATCAAGCTGCGGCCCGATCTGGCGCCGAAGCATGCCGAGCGGATCAAGCTGCTGGCGCGTGAGGGCTACTACAACAACGTGCCGTTCCACCGCGTGATCGACGGCTTCATGGCGCAGACCGGTGACGGCAAGAACTTCAACGGCACCGGCGGCTCGAAATATCCGAACCTGCCGGCTGAATTCTCCAACGTGCCCTACAAGCGGGGCATCGTCGGCATGGCGCGGACCAGCGATCCGAACTCGGCGAATTCGCAGTTCTTCATCATGTTCGCCGACGGCCCGAGCCTGAACGGCAAGTACACCGTGATCGGCGAAGTGGTGTCCGGCATGGACGTCGTCGACAAGCTCAAGCGCGGCGAACCGGTTCCCGATCCCGACAAGATGGTGAAGGTGCAGGTCGCATCCGACATCAAGTGACCCATGAACGCGGCGCGCAGCAAGCCATTTGCCTGGTTTGCCGCGCCGCTCCTGTGGCTCGTATTGACCGCGGCAGCTCAGGCGCAAGGCGGCCAACAAGGCGCGCAGCTCGACACCATCCGCGATGTCGTGCTGGCCATTCACCGCTGCTGGCGACCGCCACCACAGGACAAGGCTGGGCCGATCGACATCACCGTGATCGTCAGCTTCAACCGCAAGGGCGAGATCCTGGGCCATCCCAGGATCACCTATGAATCGGAAGGGGCCAACGACAACGATCGGCTGCAATACCGGATCGCCGTGATGGAAACTTTGCAGCGCTGCACGCCGTTGCCATTTACCGAAGGCCTGGGCGGCGCGGTTGCCGGACGCCCATTCGCCATCCCTTTCAGGCACACCAAATATCCACCCCGAAGCCAGGAGAAGCGAGCATGGCTGCTACCGAAAATACTCTGATCCTCGAAACCACCCAGGGTCCGGTCACGATCGAGATGCGTCCGGATCTGGCGCCGGGCCATGTCGCCCGGATCAAGGAACTGGTGCGCGAGGGCTTTTACGACGGCATCGTGTTCCATCGCGTGATCGACGGTTTCATGGCGCAGACCGGCTGCCCGCAGGGCACCGGCACGGGCGGCTCGGGCAAGAAGCTGAAGGCCGAGTTCAACAAGGAGCCGCATGTCCGTGGCACCGCCTCGATGGCCCGTGCCGCCAATCCGGATTCCGGCGACAGCCAGTTCTTCATCTGCTTCGACGACGCCTCCTTCCTCGACAACCAGTACACGGTCTGGGGCAAGGTCACCGAGGGCATGGAGCACGTCGACAAGATCAAGCGCGGCGAGCCGGTGCAGAACCCGGACAAGATCGTCAAGGCGCGCATGGCCGCCGACGCGGCGTAAGCCAAGCTCTCCGTCATTCCGGGGCGATGCGCAGCATCGAACCCGGAATCTCGAGATTCCGGGTTCACGCTTCGCGTGCCCCGGAATGACGGCAACCAATCATGCGCACCGATCTCTTCGACTTCGAGCTCCCTCCTGAACGGATCGCGTTGCGGCCCGCGAGCCCGCGCGATTCCGCACGGCTCCTGGTGGTGCATCCCGACGGCGTGCTGCGCGATGCCACCATCGCCGACCTGCCGCGCTGGCTCGAGGCGGGCGATCAGATCGTCGTCAACGACACCAAGGTGATCGCAGCACAGCTCAAAGGTCGCCGCATCGGCCGCGAGACCGAGCCGAAGATCGAGGCGACCTTGATCAAGCGGCTCGACGGCTCGCGCTGGCAGGCGCTGGTGAAGCCGGCGAAGAAACTCTCCGAAGGCGACAGCATCCGGTTTGGCAATGAGGGCAGGGTCTGCCTGCTCGGCCATCTCGACGCATCAGTCGAGGCGAAGGGGCAGGAGGGTGAGGTGACGCTGTCATTCTCGTTCCACGGCCCCGCGCTCGACCAGGCCATCGCCGAGGTCGGCATCACGCCGCTGCCGCCCTACATCGCCTCGAGGCGCACGCCCGACGATCAGGATGCGAGCGACTACCAGACCATGTTCGCGGCCAACGAAGGCGCGGTCGCAGCACCGACGGCGGGGCTGCATTTCACGCCGGCGCTAGAGGCGGCGCTGAATAGCCGTGGCGTCGGGCTGCATCGCCTGACGCTGCATGTCGGGGCAGGGACGTTCCTCCCCGTGAAGGTCGAGGAGACCGCGGAGCACAAGATGCACGCCGAATGGGGCTGCATCACCGCCGAGACCGCCTCCGCGCTCAATGCCGCGCGCGCCAAGGGCGGCCGTATCGTCGCGATCGGCACGACGTCGATGCGACTGCTCGAGAGTGCCACGACGCCCGACGGCACCGTCCAGCCGTTTGCGGCCGAGACCTCGATCTTCATCATGCCCGGCTATCGCTTCCGCGCGGTGGACATCCTGCTGACCAATTTCCATCTGCCGCGCTCGACATTGTTCATGCTGGTCTCGGCGTTCTCCGGACTGGAGACGATGCAGAAGGCCTACGCGCACGCGATCCGGGACGGCTACCGGTTCTATTCGTATGGCGATGCGTGTTTGCTGTTCAGGGCGCATGAGGCACGCGCAGATTTGTAGGATGGGCAAAGGCGCATGGCGCCGTGCCCACCATCCTCGGTGTGCTTGTGATAGTGGGCACGCTTGCGCTTTGCCCACCCTACGATTCGACAATCCATCACCGTCACCCTGAGGTGCGAGCGGAGCGAGCCTCGAAGGGTCGACGGCCACCAGTGGGGGCCGTGCATCCTTCGAGACGCGCGCGCCGCGCTCCTCAGGATGACGGGTTTGGCATTGCCGCGCCGCTACCGCCTCACGCCATCGCGTGTTCGGGCAAGAGCTCGGCGATCTGCACCGCGTTCAATGCGGCGCCCTTGAGCAACTGATCGGCCGCCACGAACATCGAGATCGAATGTCCCGAGGGGTCGCTGAGATCCTTGCGGATGCGGCCGACCAGCACGTCGTCCTGGCCGGAGGCGTCGATCGGCATCGGGAAGTAGTTCCTGGCGCGATCGTCGATCACCTTGACACCAGGCGCCTGCGCCATGATCGCGCGCACTTGATCCTCGGTGATCGGCTTCTCGCATTCGAACGTGATCGCCTCGGAATGCGCGCGCAACACCGGCACCCGCACGCAGGTGACGCCGACCGCGATCCTGTCGTCCTCGAAGATCTTGTGGGTCTCCTTGATGACCTTGGTCTCCTCGTCGTTGTAGCCGGTCTCGGGATCGATCGATGTGTTGTGGTTGAACAGGTTGAAGGCGTAGGGATGCGGCATCACCTTCGGCGTGAACACTTGTCCGTTGAGATGGGCGCGGGTCGATTCGACGAGCTCGTCCATCGCGGCAGCTCCGGCGCCGCTGGCGGCCTGGTAGGTCGAGATGATCACGCGCTTGATGCGGTTCCGCTGGTGGATCGGCCACAGCGGCACCAGCGCTGTGATGGCGGCGCAGTTCGGGTTGGCGATGATGCCCTTGTGGTCGCGGATGCGGTCCGCGTTGACCTCCGGGATGACCAGCGGCACGTTCGGATCCATCCGGAACGCCGAGGAATTGTCGACCACGACGGCGCCCGACTTCACCGCAAGCGGCGCGAACTTCTTCGAGATGCCGCTGCCGGCGGAGAACAGCGCGATGTCGACGCCCTCGAAAGCGCGCTCGGTGAGCTCCTCGATCACCACCTGCTTGCCGCGGAAATCGATGGTCTTGCCGGCCGAGCGGGCGCTCGCCAGCGCCTTCAGCTTGCCGACGCGGAAGCCGCGCTTGTCCATGGTGGCGATGAACTCGGCGCCGACGGCACCGGTGACGCCGACAATCGCGACGACGGGATCGTTACTCACTTTGTCCTCCTTATGAGATGTGGTGCAGACAACAAAAAAGCCCCGGACCTTGATCAGGCGGGGCTTCGGGTAGAGATGATGCGGTTCGACCGACTACGCGCGCACGCCTCCCGAGGCCCCGGAGGGCTTGGTGGTTTTGGTCGTGCGTTTGGTCGAGGTGATCATGGCGCGGACTTATGGGCGAGAGTTTCGCCCCCGTCAACGGCTTTCAGGCGAAATCTCGGCAGGGATGGATCGCGCTACCGAAGACGCGCGCCGGGCGGCTCGAGGATCACCTGTTTCAGATCGCTGCCCGCGACCACGACGATCACGAAATTGAGCTTGCCGCTCTCGCGGGTCAATCCGCCGCTGATCGCCTTTCCCGACGTGGTGCGTTCGGCGACACGCACGGCATCGGACAGACGCTGCCGAAGCGTCCGCAATACGGCGAGGTTGCCGCGGTCTTCGGCGCCCAAGGTCTCCAGGAGGGAGACCGTCCCGTCGCCGATCAATTCACCATTCACGGCGCTGACGGTGTATTCCCACATGCGGCCGTTGGCGACGGTCTTGACCCGATAGAAGGCGGGGTCGGATTTGCCTTCGAAGCTGACATCAGCGGTGGTCGAACCGGCATTTCGTGCCTCGGCGATGGCCATCGCCCGGCTCAGACTGACCGGCGCTACCCGAAAACTGTCGAGCTCGCGCTGAACCGCGGCGGGATCAAAGTCCGGGGCGTCGTCAGCGGTGTTGTCCGAGGGGGTCGTCGCGGCTCCGGAGCGCGCGATCGCATGCGCCGGGGAGGCGAGCGGCAGGCCGAGCAGCGCGATTGCGAGTAGCCGCGTTCCGAATGCCCAGTGCTTGAACCTGCGCAGTGGTGCTGTCGTCATCATCGAACCCGGTGCTTCGCGTGTCGACTTCATATGGCCTCGGCCGCGCAAAATCGAGAGAGCGCGGCCGACCTTTATTGGTCTCAGGTCGGCCGCCGAACGTTCAGACGGAGCATGGCGGCCGCTCCGCTGCGACGATCGAAGTTTATAAGGTGACGCGAATCCTTGGGGGACTCGGTTGCAGTGGATCCGCGTCGCTTATAATGAAACCATACGGTATCGTTTTGTTAGGGTCAAGCATCGAATTGCCGCTGTCGACGCGGGAACCCTGACGATGTCGTGAGGACTGTCAGCGCGCCGGCCGGCGGCGCGGGACGGTTTTGGATGAGGCGCCGGTGCCGGCGCGATCCGGCGGTCCGAGGGCGCCGGCGAGAAACAGCCGGATCGAGACTTCCATGCGTTTCTCGGCGGCTTTCAGGTCGATCGGCATGCCGAACGTCGCCATCCGGTGGGTGTGGCCGACCACCATGTTGAGAAAGGTCTCGGCCGCGATCGTGGTGTCCTCGAGTGCGAGGCCGCCGCCATCGACCAGATGGTCGAAGAACTCGGCCGTGGTGGAGACCGCCTTCGACCAGCCTTCGTCGACCGCGAGCTTGGCGATCTCGGGGAAGTTGATCGCCTGCGCGGTCAGTATCCGGCTGAAGGCGATCGAGTCCGCACTGCAGTTCAGCGTCAGCAGCTGGCGCCCAAGGTCGATCAGGCGCTCCTCGACCGAACGGTCCGATCGACCATCGACCCGCATTTCGCCGGCCGCCGCGGCGAGCGGGGCGAGCCAGCGCGCGATCTCACGCCGCAGCACCGCGGTGAACAGGCCGCGCTTGTCGCCGTATTGGGCATAGACGGTGGGCTTGCTGACGCGCGCGGCCTCGGCCAGTGCGTCGATCGAGGTGGCGTCGAAGCCGCGCTCCAGGAACAGGCGGGTGGCGACCTCGATCAGCCGCTGGTCGCGCTCGATCGCGGCGTCCCGGGTCGGCCGGCCGCCGCGCGACTTCGCCTCGCCGCGTTTGCCTGCCTTGCCCCTGGTTGCGGTCAATTCCATGCCCATCGTTTCTCGTTTTGCCCGTTGGACGGGTCTGTTTGGTCTATACCCCGCTCATCACGGATTCGTCGAATCGGGCCGCGATCTGCGCCGTTCCGCTCACGGGGGCGTCGCGGCCCAGGCGCTGCCGGTGGCGGCCTTGTCGTATCCGTATTGATAGAGCGCGCGCATATAGCCGGTGTCGAACCCGATCGACTCCGGCGAGGGGTAGTCGCGCTCGATATAGGACAGATGGAAGCCCAGATGGTTGCGCTGGGCGAAATCGTAGGTCGACAGGATCACCGAGCGGGTCTGCGCCTGGGTGATCGCGGAGATGCTGCGGGAGGCGACGTCGATCGTGGAGTTGGAGACCAGCTCGAAGTTTCGCTCGAGCTTCTTGTTGACCAGAATGTAGATGTCGAAGCGGCTGTTGGCGGGCCAGGCGCGGCCCTGGAACAGCAACGCATCGGGCAGCGTGAGGACCGGCGCGGTCACCCCGCCATCGACATGCATCTCCTGGAAGCGGCGGCCCTGGCCCTCTGCATCGATCATGATCGGCGGAAACACCAGCGGGATGCTGGCCGAGGCCGCCATCACGTCGCGAAACAGCTGCAACGCCTCCGGCGTGCCGACCGCGGCAATCCGCCCCATGTCCCAGATCACGGTGCGCTGGGTGTCGAGATCGGTGGTGACGATCAGGAGCTTTCTGCCCTTGGCATGCTCGCGCGCCACCTCGCTCAGGAGCTCCGGCCCGACATAGCGGGCGACCAGCTCGCGCAGCCGCGTGTTGCCGAACAGGCCGGAGCCGAACAGCACCCGCGTGATGCTCGGATCCGTCAGCAGGGTTTCCGCGATGCCGGAGGTGTAGACCTCCTTCAGCGTCGCGTCATAGCGCGGTCCGAGGAATGCAAAGGGCGCAATCAGCCCGCCGGTCGAGACGCCCGAGACCACCCCGAAGGTCGGACGGTTGCCGGCCGCGGTCCAGCCGTTGAGGATGCCGACGGCATAGGCGCCGTCGGCGCCGCCGCCGGAGAGGGCGAGATAGGTCTTGAACGGGAAGCGGCGGTCGTCCTTCTCCAGGCGGAATTTCGAAGCGGGTTCATCCGCGTAGCGCCGCAACCCGTCGAGATCCAGCACGCGTGAGCCGACGGCATCGGCGGCGGTGTAGGGCGTACGCGGCAGCGAGCTGCAGGCGGTCAGCGTCAACGCGAGGCCGCAGAGCAGGACGAGCCGGATCGCGCGAGCGGCCATCATCTGGGGGCCGCCGTGGCCTGGAATTGAGAACATCTGACGCCAGTCACATTTCGCGCGGATCGAGCAACGGCAGGACATCCACCGCCTTATTCTCGACTTAAAACGATACGGTTTCGTTTTGTTTAATGAAGGAACGTGGCGGCGACAAGGCTACGCGCGGATATTTTGCGTTCACGAAGCCGTCGCGCCCGGCCACGGTACGGTGGGTTGATCGGTCGTCGGCGGCACGCAATAAGCAGCCGCATGACATCCGCCGATCATCCTGCCAATCATTTCGAGCTGCTCGCCACCGATGGCGCCGCCCGCACCGGGCGCCTGGCCACGCCGCATGGCGTGGTGCGCACGCCGGCGTTCATGCCGGTCGGCACGGCAGGCGCGATGAAGGGAATGCATTGGCGCGAAGTGCGCGACGCCGGCGCCGACATCGTGCTCGGCAACACCTATCACCTGATGCTGCGGCCGGGCGCCGAGCGGATCGCAGCACTTGGCGGGCTGCAGCGCTTCACCGGCTGGGGAGGCCCGATGCTGACGGATTCCGGCGGCTTCCAGGTGATGTCGCTGTCGGAGCTGCGCAAGGTGACCGAGCAGGCGGTGACCTTCCGCTCGCATATCGACGGCGCCAAGGTCGAGCTGTCGCCGGAGCGCTCGATCGAGGTGCAGCGGCTGCTCGGCTCCGACATCGCGATGCAGATGGACGAGTGCGTTCGCCTGCCGGCCGAGCGTGCCGACATCGAGCGTGCGATGCAGCTCTCGCTGCGCTGGGCCGAACGCTCCAAGCGCGCCTTCGAGACCGCGCCAGACGGCTATATGCTGTTCGGCATCGTGCAGGGCGGCGACGTTCCTGCGTTGCGCCACGTCAGTGCGCGGGAGCTCACTGCAATCGGCTTTCATGGTTATGCGATCGGCGGGCTTGCGGTCGGCGAGCCGCAGGCGGTGATGCTGTCGATGATCGAGGAGACCGCCCCGGTGCTGCCGGCAGATCGGCCGCGTTACCTGATGGGCGTCGGCACGCCCGAGGACATCCTGGAAGCGGTGGCGCGCGGCGTCGACATGTTCGACTGCGTGATGCCGACCCGGAACGGCCGCCACGGCATGGCGTTCACCCGGTTCGGCCAGATCAATCTGCGCAACGCCCGCCATATCGACGATCCGCGGCCGCTCGACGAGGAAAGTCCGTGGCCGGCGGCGCGCAGCAATTCACGCGCCTACCTGCACCATCTGGTGCGGTCGGGTGAAACGCTTGGGGCAATGCTGCTGTCCGAAATCAATATCGCCTATTACCAGCAGCTGATGCAGGGCATCCGCGAGGCGATCGCGAACGGCACCTTCGAGGACTTCAAAACGAAAACGCGCGCCGGATGGGCGCGCGGTGATCTTGCTCCGAGATGAGCTCTGTTATCAGTTGCACACGATCGGCTTCACCGAGTGCTTGGTGACGAACCCGTAACCGCAGGTGTCGCAGGTCCAGAGATAGCTGATCAAATTGTCGTAAAGATACGCAGACGCTTCTGCGGCAATCATGGAATCGGCGCACACCGGGCAGGTGGGCAGATCGCTGCCACGCGGATCGGGCCTAGACGCGATGGTCGACAGGACTTCAGCAAGCGCTGGCATCGTGACCTCCTTGCGTTCTGAGCAGGTTGCGTTCTGAGCAGGCTGCGTTGTGAGCAAGTTGCGTTCTGAACTCTACTGACGAAAGTACTATAGCCCGAATTGTTTGACCTTGTCGCAACACAAATGCGTTGGTTTGACGTTATTTGTGTCAGTTCTATTTTGCGATGCAACGAATGCCGGATCGCTCCGTTATGCGCTTGCGCCTTTTTGACGCGCTGCGTCTAATGTCGGGAGATCGCATCTTCCATGAACATCGATGCCCAAGGAGCAGCTAATGGACGCGCCGACAACGAGTGCAGTGCAACCCGGACGCGGACGCGTCTTTGACTCCATCGTCGACGCGATCGGCAATACGCCGACCGTGCGGCTGCGAAGGCTGCCGCAGGCCAACGGCGTCGATGCGACGATCCTTGCCAAGCTGGAATATTTCAATCCGGCGGCCAGCGTGAAGGACCGCATCGGCGCCGCGATGGTCACGGCGATGGAGAAGGCCGGCATCATCAATGCCGACACCGTGCTGATCGAACCGACCTCGGGCAATACCGGCATCGCGCTTGCCTATGTCGCGGCCTCCCGCGGCTACCGGCTGAAGCTGGTGATGCCGGAATCGATGTCGATCGAACGGCGGCGGATGCTGGCCTTCCTCGGCGCCGAAATCGTGCTGACCCCTGCGGCGCAGGGCATGAAGGGCTCGATCGCGACCGCCGAGGAGCTGGTGCGCACGACGCCGAATGCCGTGATGCCGCAGCAATTCAAGAACCTCGCCAATCCGGAAGTGCATCGCCGCACCACCGCCGAGGAGATCTGGAACGACACCGCCGGCAACATCGATTACTTCGTGGCCGGTGTCGGCACCGGCGGCACCATCACCGGGGTCGGGCAGGTGCTCAAACCCCGCAAGCCCTCGCTCAAGGTCGTCGCCGTGGAGCCCGAGGAGAGCCCAGTGCTGTCGGGCGGCCAGCACACGCCGCACAAGATCCAGGGCATCGGCGCCGGCTTCATCCCCGATATCCTCGACCGTTCTGTCATCGACGAGATCGTCAAGGTCAACAGTGCGACTGCGATCGAGACCTCGCGGGCACTGGCGCGCAATGAAGGCATCCCCGGCGGCATCTCGTCGGGTGCTGCGATCGCAGCCGCCATGCAGATCGGCAAGCGGCCGGAGGCGGCCGCCAAGACCATCCTGGCGATTGTGCCGTCGTTCTCGGAGCGCTATCTGTCGACGGCGCTGTTTGAAGGAATTTGAGAGATGGCCGATCAGCCGAGGCGACCGCGAACCCTGAACGACGCCCGCAGCGAGGCGGAGGCGGCTTTCAAGAAGGCCACCACCAAGGTCGTGGCGGCACCGCCGAAGACCGTGGCGGTGCCCGGCGTCCGCGAGCAGGTCACGTTGCGGATCGACCAGGACGTGCTGGAATATTTCCAGGCGGGCGGCCCCGGCTGGCAGGACCGCATCAACGAGGCGCTGCGCAAGGCGGCCGGGAAATAGCAGGCCGGACCACGGCCGAGACCGGCAATCAGGCTTTGCGCTTGCGTCCGCTCCCACGGCGCGCGGTCCTGATGACCCCGTCGCTGATCAGATTGCCGCATATCTCCTTGAGCAGGGCCACGGTCTCGTGCGTTGCCCTGCTGATGGGGCGGCCACGTGGCAGCGCCAGCACCCGTTCGGCGCTCGTCCATGGCAGCAGCGCCGCGGAAAGCTGGCCTTCGTCGACCTCCCGGTAGATGCCGGAATAGGTCAATAGCGCGTAACCGAGGCCGGACGCGACGATGCGTTTCATCGGCGTGCTGCTCTCGACGCGGATGGAAAACGGGATATCCGCAGGGAAGGCCGAGCGGCTCAATGGCAGCACGGCCCGCGGCAGGCGCTTGAAGTCATTCAGCGTCATCCGGCCGCGCTTGAGCAGGGGATCGCGCGGCGGGCCGATCAAGAACACCTGCTCGAGCACCAGCGTCTCATAGGCCAGATGATCGTTCGGCTGCGGCGCCGTGACGATCGCAAGATCGAGCTGGCCGCGCAGCAGGCGATCGCAGGCAAGCTCGGTCAGGGCCTCGCCGAGCTCGAGCTGGACGCGCGGAAAGCGTTCGGCAATGAGGCGGGCGAGCGGCGGATAGAAGATCTCTGCCACGCTCGATGGCGCGCCCAGCCGCACCGTGCCGCTCGGCTCGCGGTTCTCGGTGCGCACCTCCGCCTTGATGTCGTCGACCGCACCGAGCAGCCAGCGTCCACGCTCGAGCAGCATCTTGCCCGATTCCGTCACCGCGACGCCGCGCGCGGTGCGCGTGAGCAGGGCGCCGCCGAGCTCGTACTCCAGCTCCTTGATGTGACGGCTGAGCGCGGACTGCGCGATGTTCAGCGCGCTGGCGGCCGCGCCGAAGCCGCCGCGCTCGGCCACACCGATGAAATAACGAAGCTGACGCAGGTCCATCGCCGCCTCCATCTCGGAATGAGATGGGAAGCATATCAAACATATTCTTGTGAGATGTCAAAAAGGGCGCATCCTGCCGCCAACACGAACACCAGGGAGGAAACGCTCATGGGCACGTCGCTCGAGACGCCCCGCCGCACATCGATCATGATCGTCGGCGGCGGACCGGTTGGGCTCGCGATGGGGTTGTTGCTCGATCGCTTCGGCATCGACGCCATCATCGTCGAGAAGAGCCCGACCACGACAGATCATCCGAAGTCGCGCGGCTGCTGGGTCCGCACCATGGAGATCTTCCGGCAGTGGGGCATCGAGGGTGCGATCCGCGACCGCGGCCTGCAGGATTCCTCCGACATGTTCGTTCAGGTCGAAAGCATCGCCGGCCGCGAGATCAGCCGCTCGCGCCCGGAGCCCAATCTCGGACAGACGCCGTCCTGGAAATCGCTGGTCGCCCAGGACGCGGTCGAGGAGGAGATCTACAAGGTCATCGCACACTCAAATCTGGTGCAGGTGCATTTCTCGACCGAATTCATAGGCTTCGAAGAGGTCGAGGATGGCGTCGTCTGCGAGGTCCGTGCGGTGGAGACCGGTCGCACAGAACGCTGGCACGCGAAATATCTTCTCGCCTGCGACGGCGCCGGCAGCCAGACCCGCCGCAATGCCGGCATCGACATGGTGGGCCCGTCCACGCTCGCGGTGATGCTCAACGAATATTGGCGCGGCGATCTCTCGCGCTTTCCGATCACGCGGGAGGCCGCAGGCTATCAGGTCTACAGCGACAAACCGGGCATGCCGCGGCGGGCCAGCATTCTCAACACCAACGGCCGCGATCGCTGGCTGTCGGTAATGCAGATCGGGGAGGAGAAGGACGAGCGGCCGCGGCCCTGGACCGATGCGGAGACGATCGAAATCATCCGCAGCCATGCCGGCGTTCCCGACCTCGACGTGACGCTGCTCAACCGCTCGATCTGGCGGATGAGCAAGCAGGTCGCGGCGCAATTCCGCAAGAACCGTGTCTTCGTGGTCGGAGATGCCGCGCATCGCTTTCCGCCGACCGGCGGATTCGGCCTGAACTCCGGCGTGCAGGACGCGCACAACCTGGCCTGGAAGCTGGTCTATGTGCTGCGCGGGCTCGCTTCAGAAGACCTGCTCGATTCCTACGACGTGGAGCGCCGTCCGGTGGCGCAGTCGAATGCCGATTTCAGCTACGGCAACATGATCCGCTTCCGCCGGATCGATGACGCTGTGCGCTCGGGCAATGAGGACCGCATCCGCTTCTGGGTCAACGATCTCGACAACCATCTGCACTCGATCGGCCAAGCGCTTGGCTTTTCCTACGAAGAGGGTGCGGTGATCCCCGACGGCACGCCGCGTGGCGGCCACCTGACCCGGACCTATTTCCCATCCGATCGCCCGGGCGGGCGCTTTCCGCACCTGTGGCTCGACATGGCGCGCAAGCGCTCGACGCTCGACTGGTTCGACAAGGAGTTCACGGTCGTGACGGGCCCACTCGGCGGCGAATGGCTGGAGGCCGGTCGCAATGTCTCCGGCAAGCTCGGCATTCCGTTGAACCTTCAGCAACTGCCGAATGCGCATCAATCCGACGGTATCCAGATGGGCCCGCGCGGCGCCGTACTGGTCCGTCCCGATGGCCATGTGGCCTGGCGCATGCCCTACATCCCGCAGGACCCCGCGCGCGAACTCGCCGGCGCGCTGCAAACCGTGTTGCACTAGCCATGGAGAGGATTGAAGCCAACGGCATCTCGATCAGCTTCAGGCGCAGGGGCGAGGGGCCGCCGCTGTTCCTGCTGCATGGCGCGGAAGCCGATCATTCGATGTTCGATGCATTTGGTGCGGCGCTTGCATCGCATTTCACTGTCATCGCGTACGACCAGCGTGATTCCGGCGCCACGCGGAATCCGCACCTGCCTTATGGCCTGGGCGAGCTCGCCGACGATCTTGCTGCGCTGATCGCAGCGCTCGGTTACACGCGCGCCAACGTGTTCGGCACCTCTTTTGGCGGCGCGATTGCGCAGGTGGCGGCCGTTCGTCATCCCGCCCGCATCGATCATCTGGTGCTGGCCTCGACCTTCCGCGCGGGCGTTTCCGTCGCCTCGATCAACCCCGAAGGCTTTCCACGATTTGCTGAACTACGTGCGCATCTGCCGGAGAGCCTAGCGGCCTTCGCCGAATATTTCTTCCCGCCGAGCTACATCGCGGCTTATCCCGAAGCGCTCGCGATCTTCACCGGCACCAAACGTGACGCCGGACAGAAGGAGCGCCGCGGCGCGGTGCTGGCGCGGCCGATCGAGGTGTCGCTGGGTGGGATCAAGGCTCCGACGCTGGTGGTGGTCGGCAGCGAAGATCGACTGATCCCGCCGGCGCATACGCTGTCGCTGGCACGCGAGATTCCTGCCGCTCGCACTGCGGTGATCGCCGGCGTCGGCCATGTCGGCACGATTCAGGATCCGGCCGCAGTGGCCGCGGAAGTGACTGCCTTTCTGCAAGGCCAAAGAACCGAGCACAACGCGGAGGAGAACGACCATGACGAATTCCCGGGAGGATCTCGTCACAGCCTATGACGGGGCGCGGCTCGATGCGCACTACTGGATCAGCATAGCGCTCGTTATCTCGATCAGCGTCTTCGACTATTTCGACTACTATGTCGTCGGCTTCCTGGTCGCGGTGCTGGCGCCGCAATGGCAGCTTACCTTTGGGCAGACCTCGCTGATCCTCCTCAGCGCGGGCGTCGGCGCGATCATGGGCTCGCTGGCCTGGGGCGCGCTCGCCGACTACTTCGGGCGCAAAACGCTGCTGGTTGCCGGCGTCACGCTATGTGCGCTGAGCGCAGGCTCGGTGTCGCTGATACCGGACGGCGCCTGGATCACTTTCGCGATGCTGCGCTTCTTCGTCGGCTTTGGCGTCGGCGCCGCCGCCTCGGTTGCAGTCCCCCTGATCGTCGAATACACGCCGACGCGCCACCGCACCCTCGTGACCAGCGCCACCGTCATCCCGGTCTCGCTCGGGATCCTGGCCGCATCGCTGTCGGCGGCGACACTGCTGCATCAGATCGGCTGGCGCGGACTTGCTGCGCTCGGCTTCCTGCCGCTGGCACCGGCCGTTTTGATCGGGCTCGTCATGCCGGAATCGGTGCGCTGGCTGGTGTCGCGCGGCCGCGACGCGGAGGCTCGCCGCATTGTCGCACGCGCGCTGCGCGTTGCGCCCGATGCACTGCCGTCATCACCGCTGATCGAGACGACCACCAAGCCGCAAGACGCTGGCTTTGCCGAGCTGATGCAGGAGCCGAGGCGGGTCTGGCTGAC
The DNA here is from genome assembly GCF_015624485.1 of Bradyrhizobium genosp. L. Taxonomy (NCBI): domain Bacteria; kingdom Pseudomonadati; phylum Pseudomonadota; class Alphaproteobacteria; order Hyphomicrobiales; family Nitrobacteraceae; genus Bradyrhizobium; species Bradyrhizobium genosp. L. The sequence continues at coordinate 4,025,236 of NZ_CP061378.1, read as the reverse complement.
GTTGATCGTCTGGTTCGGTGCCAGTACGGCCAATTACGGCGTGTTCCTGTGGGGGCCGACCATCGTCGCGCTGCTGATGGGGGTGACGGCGGTCGAGGTCGCTCATCTGTTCGTGATCGTCTCGCTTACCGGCATGATCGGGCGCACGATTTTTTCGGTGCTCGCACAACGGATCGGCCGACGGCGCTGCGGCGAGATCATGGGGTATGGGACCGCATTGTCGCTCGGTGCCGCAGGACTGTTGTTCGACCGGACGCTGTTCGGCTATCCCGCCTTCGTCGTGTTGCTGGTCCCGGCCGCGCTGTTCTTTGACGGCGGCTTCTCCAACATCGCACCGTATTCGGCCGAAATCTTCCCGGTTCGCCTGAGCGCGCGAGGCGTCGGGCTCGCGCAGGCCGCCAACGGCGTCGGCAAGATCGCCGGTCCGTTGTGTCTCGCGCTGATTGCCGGCACCTCCAACATGATCACGCCGAAGGCCACCATCGACGCCGTGACGCCGGCCTTTCTGTTCCTGGCGGCGTGCGGGTTGGCGATCGGGCTTGCGTTCACCCTGCTTGGTGTCGAAACCCACGGCCGTCCGCTGGCGTTGGAGGTGCTGAAGTCAGGCGAAAGCCCAGGAACGGTCGCCGCTCATCTTGACCACGAAGCCGAGAGCGTCGTGCGCTCGACGCCGTCCTAAGGCTTGCCGAAGCGCGATCCACAACCACGAAGGAAAAGCATCATGCAGAACAGTGTCCAGACCGGCGCGGCCACTCGGATTCCTTTCGACACCGCAAAGCTCGACGGGCTGATGGAGGCGGCGGGCCTCGATGTGCTGTTCGTCACCTCAAAGCATAACGTGCAGTACCTGCTCGATGTCGAGCGGGCGATCTTCTTCGACTACATGGATGCGATCGGTACCAGCCGCTATCTGCCGGTCGTGGTCTATGCCAAGGGCGCACCCGAGAAGGCCGGCTATGTCGGTCACGGGATGGAGACGCATCAGCGCGAGGCCATGCGCCCCTGGGTGCCGACGCTCAATGTCTCCGGCCATGGCAGCCTGGACGCGATCGCGACCGCCGTGCAGATGATCCGCGCCAGCGGCGTGCCCGCCAGGCGCATCGGCGTGGAGACCGCCTTCCTGCCGATGGATGCGGGTAGGGCGCTGCAGGACGCGTTCCCTCACAGCGAAATCAAGGATGCGCTGTTCGTGCTGGAGCGGCTGCGTGCGGTGAAGACGCCGGCCGAGCTCGCCAAGCTGCGTGCCGCTTCCGAACGCGTCACCGAGGCGATGCTCGATGTGATCGCGCATCACGGCCCCGGCACCACCAAGCGCCAGCTGTTCGACGCGCTGCGGATCGCCGAGGTGACGCGCGGCCTGACCTTCGAATATTGCCTGCTGGCCGCAGGCTCGAGCTACGACCGCGCGCCCTCAGAACAGCGCTGGGAAGCCGGCGACGTGCTGTCGCTCGATTCGGGTGGCAATTATCACGGCTATATCGGCGATCTCGCCCGCATGGCCGTGCTGGGCGAGCCGGATGCCGAGTTGCAGGACTTGCTGGCCGAAATCGACGCCGTGCAGCAGGCGGTTTTTGCGGTTATCGAGCCAGGCGCGATGGGCGGCGCGATCTATGCCGCGGCCGAGCGCGCGTTGAAGGAGACGGGCCAGCGCGACAACATCGAGTTCCTGGCTCATGGCATGGGCCTGGTCAGTCACGAGGCGCCGCGGCTGACGGCCTCGGGCCCGATCCGCTACGATGCCGCCGACACCGACCGACCGCTCGAACCCGGCATGGTGATCTCGGTCGAAACCACGATGAAGCATCCTCGCCGCGGTTTCATCAAGCTCGAGGACACGATTGCCGTCACGGCAACCGGATATCAGATGTTCGGCGAAGCGGGCCGTGGGTGGAATCGCGGTGGTGCACGCGCACCTCGAGAATGATCGTGTCTGCGCCGCGGCAGCCGTCTGTGGCGGCCGAGCTGCCGCACCGTGTCATTTCGACACGGTGCCGAATGCCCGTTTGATCGCATCCTTTAGTTGTATTATAGTTTGATAGTTGTAGTGACTGACCTGATGTTTTTGCGGGCGGCCCTGTGCCGCGAGGATTTTTTATTGGTTCCGGAGAATGACGCATGGCTTTCAACTGGCGTCCGACCAAGGCTACGCCCCAAACGCGTTACGACGATATCTGGTTCGTCAGCCCGCTGGTCGGCTGGGCCGTGAACAGCGCGGGAGAGATCGTCCATACCGAGGACGGAGAGAACTGGACCACCCAGCACACGGTCGACGGCGACACCTGGCTCCGCTGCATGAGCTTCACGAGCCCGACCGATGGCTGGGTCGGCTCGATCACGCGACGGCAGCGGCTGTTCAAGACCGAGGACGGCAAGACCTGGACTGACGTGACCGCGAGCCTGCCGGCGTTGCCGAGCGCGATCTGCGGAATCTCGTCGCCGTCCAAGGGCGTCGTCTTTGCGTCGGGCACGCAATATCCAAATCGCGAAGCGGGCGTCATGCACACGGCTGACGGTGGCAAGACCTGGAATTCGATTTCCTTGGCCGCGCACGCCAATCTCCTGATCGACACCTACTTCGTCGACGACCTGCACGGCTGGGTGGTCGGCGGCAAGGGCGGGACCACGTATGACAAGTTGAAGCCCGTGGTCATGTTCACCGCCGACGGTGGCAAGACCTGGCAGGACAAGCTCGAGAATTCCGGGATCGATTTTCCGACCGGCGAATGGGGTTGGAAGATCCAGTTCCTGACGCCGCAAGTCGGATTCGTATCGCTGGAGAACGACACCGCGGCGGCGATCCTGAAGACGACGGATGGGGGCAACAGCTGGAAGCGGATTGCGATCACCGATCCGCAGCGCAATGTGGAGCTGGAGGGGATCGGCTTCGTCAACGAGCAGGTCGGATGGGTCGGCGGCTGGGGCCACGGTTTCATGGCGAACCAGCCCGACGGGACCACGAGCGGCACCACCGACGGCGGCGCGACATGGTTCGATGCCAACGGCGTCGGCCGCTTCCTCAACCGCTTTCGCTTCACCAAGACGGAGACGATCGTCGGCTATGCGTCCGGCGGAACGATCTATCAATGCACGAAGGTCGATGACACCGCAGTGGTCGCGTTGCGGGCCGCAACGCGCAGCGTGGAGCTGCCGATCCCGCACGCCTGGGACAAGCTCGAGATCGACGCTCACGTCCCGGAGCACGCCAAGCGATTGACGATCACGGTCTTCAATCCGCGGCAGACGCTGGTGAAGGTGCTGGCCGACGAGGCGACGCCGCAGCCGGGCGTGCGAAGCTTCTCCTGGAATTTCAAGACCGACGACGGCGTCGATACCGGCACCGGCCATTTCATGTACCGGGTCCTCATCGACGGCCAGGCGATCACCGGCATGGTGGTGCGTGCGGCGCGCGCAGCTCCCGATACGCTCGGCACCCAGGTCGCAGCGTTGATCAAGCGCATCGCGCCGCGCGCCAAACGGGCCCATGACGATCTCATGCTTCCGGACGCCACCGGCAAGCCGGTGCCGCTGAAGCCGCTGTTCGACGCGCCGCTGGATATGATGGGCGCGCTGATCCGCGGCGGCTGGATCATTCCCGGCGAGGCGGATCGCAGCATGTTCCTGGTCGCGATCATCGGGACCGGGCCGATGCAGGGCGTGCTGGCGCAAGCCGACATCCAGTTGTTGACGGACTGGGTCAATGCAGGCGCGGTCGTGCCACAGGCGATGGCTTAGCTATCGGTTGTTTGGACATTGCGAGGCAGGCGACATGAAACGCATCGCTCAATTCGTCAACGACGGCATCACGTCGCTTCCGGACCTGAAGGATGCGCTACAGACGGCAATGCAGCTCGAATTCTCGACCATCCCGCCCTATCTGTGCGCGCAATGGTCGATCAATGACGACCCGAGCAGCGTCTCCGGCATGATCGAGGACATCGTGGTGCAGGAGATGTTTCACTTCGCCCTGGCGGGCAACATGCTGACCGCGATCGGCGGCGTACCGAACATCGCCAATGCCGGCTTCGTCCCGCAATACCCCACCCATGTGCTGCCGGGCGGCATCCCGCAGGCACTGGCCGTCGATCTCAAGCCGCTCACGCCGGATCAGGCCCAGGTCTTCATGCAGATCGAGTATCCGGAGTTTCCGCCTGTAGCCTTTGCCCTGGCAGGCGGAGCGAAGCCGACCACCATCGGCGCGTTCTACGACACGATCGCGGCGGGGTTCAACACGGTCAATCCCACGATCAATCCCGGCGGCTTCGCGGTCAAATCCGGCGAGGCCAAGCCGATCAAGAGCCTGGCCGATGCGCTCGCAGCGATCGCGCTGATCAAGAGTGAAGGCGAGGGTGCGGAAGGCTCGCCCGACCAGCCGCCGTCCGGCAGTCGCACCTTCGCCCACTACTATGTGTTCAAGGAGATCTACACCCAGAAGACCCTGGTGCAGGACGCGGCGGGGCACTGGAGTTTTACGGGGGCCGCGATCCAGTTTCCGACCTCGTTCGATTTCCAGCCCTCGACGGTGACGCCGTCTCCGTCGCTGGCCTTCAGCCAGGCGCTGTCGCAGCTCCTGGCCAACCTTCAGGCTTGCTGGACCAGCGGCAGCGCGGTCGACATCAGCGGCATGTTCACCCTGAAAGGCCTCGGCACCGACCTGATCAAGCAGGGGATCCGTCCGGAATTCGTCTGGGTCGAGCCGACCTGAACGACGCGCCGAACCGGCCGGGCGGATCGTCATGAAAGGCGCTACTTGAGCTCACGTTGCGGCGCGAGCCGGGCGTGCGGCCGTCGGCTTCAGGTTCAACAGATTGCCGGTCAGGATCAGCGCAGCGCCGAGCACCGTGAAGGCGTCGAGCCGCTCCGCGTAGAGCAGCCAGCCGAGGAAGGCGGTCAGCGGGACACGCACGAAATCCATCGGGATCACGACGGTGGCGTCGGCATGCAACAAGGCGCGCGCCATGCAGTAATGCGAGAAGGTGCCGCCGAACGCGATCAAGGCGAGCCAGCCCCAGGTCGAAAGCGGCGGCCAGGTCCAGACATAGAGCGCGGGCCCGAGGCTCGCGGCCGACTGCACCACCAGCATCCAGAAGATGATCGCCAGCGTCTGCTCGGTCCGCGTCAGCGATTTCACGATCGCCACCGAGACACCGAAGCCGACGGCGGCGGCGAGCGCGATCAACTGACCCGGATTGATCGCGCCGGTCGCAGGCCGCACGATCACCAGCACGCCGACCAGGCCGAGCGCGATCGCGATGACCTTCCAGACCGTCATGCGTTCGCCGAGAAAGCTCGCCGCAAGGATCGCGGTCCAGATCGGCATGGTGAATTCGATCGCGACCACCTGGCCGATCGGGATCAGGGTCAGCGCATAGAACCAGCCGAGCTGCGCGCAGAAGTGCATCAGGTTGCGGGCGATGTGCACCTGTACCCGCGCGGTCTTCACGATCGCAAAGCCGCCGCTCATGTAGATCAGCGGCGTGAGCATCACGAAGCCGAGCACGCCGCGCACGCACATCAGCTGGAAGACGTTGACCTCGCGCGTCGCCTCGCGCCCGGCCACCGCCACGATCAGCATCAGTGCGAGCCAGCCGGACATCCACAGTGCGGCGCGGGGGATTGAGGGTGTGCGGTCCATGGCGGGGAAAATCGTGAAGGGATAGCCGGTATCGGCGAGCTGATCAGAATTTGCAACGCGCAATTCTGCCGGCGCGGATGCGCGCCGCGCGCGATCGATGCTAAGCAGCATTCAAACGGACGACATCAGGAGGATCTGCTCATGCGTGTCTTGCAACCGGCCGAATGGTCGAAACCCCGCGGCTTCTCGCACGGCGTCGCGTTCGACGGCCCCGGGCAATGGATCGTGCTGGCCGGCCAGACCGGCGGAGACGAGAAGGGCGAGTACGCCCCCGACATGGCCGCCCAGGTCGGCACTGCGCTGACGCGCATCGTCAAGCTCCTGGGCGAAGCCGGCGCGGGGCCGCAGCATATCGTCCGCCTGACCTGGTACCTGACCAGCCGCGGCGAATACGAGGCCGCGGGCGCCGGCATCGGCGCGGCCTGGAAGGAGACGCTCGGGCGCAATTTCCCGCCCTCGACGCTGCTTTATATCGACGGGCTGGTCGATCAGCGCGCCAAGGTCGAGATCGAGGTCACGGCCTTCGTGCCCGGCGCGTAGCGTGGTGGACAGCAAAAAGCCCTCGGGAGCGAACCCGAGGGCTGATCGTTTGCGCGCGCTTGCCGGTTACTTCGACAGCGTGATGTTGGCGCCGCGGAACTGGCTGTCGGCGCGGATCGTCACCGATTGCTTGTTGCCGCGGGTCTGCAGCGCGATGTCGGCGTTGAAGCCGGGCGCGCTGGCGACGACCTGGAAGGTACCGCCGCCGCCGCGGCCCTGCAGGTTGCCGCTGACATTGCGGCTCGACTCGCTCCAGGAGCCGGTGACTGCACTCCCTTCAGCCTGCACGTCGGCCGCCAAATTGAACTTGTAGGCGTCGCTGGCGCACGTGAGGCTCATGGTCATGTTCGCGCCGCCGACACGGTAGGTCGCGCGGCAACGGATCCGCTCCTGGGAGCCGTCATCCAGCGTGACCGAGCCGCCGCCGGACCAGGTGCCGTTCATGCCGGCGAACGGGCCAGACTGGGCATGTCCGGTGGTCGCCGCCAGTGTGGTCACAAAAAAAGCGGCGGCCGCGAATACGGGCCGCCGGCTCTCGGAGAAAATTGCCTTGAGCACAGATCCAGATGCGCTGCCGATCTTACTGACGGGACGCTTCCCATCGGCCGCTGCACGGTACGCCAGCTGATGCCCCATTCCACTTCCCCGATCCGGTTTTGCCGTTGAGTTGACCGTTCGCATATGCACCATTGATCGAGACTCGCACAAGTCCCCCGCTGCCAACGGTTCCGGAGATCGCCGCGCCCTGCGCCGAGATCTTCCCTTCGCTGACGGTCACGGTCGATGAGGACGACGGTTCGCAGCTACCGGTCTTGGTCACGACTGTGACGCTCCAAAGGCCGTCATAGGGCTGCTGGGCGGATGCGGGGGCGGCGGCAACAGCGGCTGCGGAGGCGACACAGGATGCCAAAAGCATGTCGCGGATGCGGATCGAACGCATGAATCAAATCCCTGTCATTTGTGGTGATAGGCCAGTTTATCCTGTCACAATGTGTTCAAAATTGGTGCGTCGCAAGAACCGTTGAAAGTTCCTGTGAACTCAAACACATCATAGTGAATCTGGTTCCCGCCGCGGAACGGGAAATTTTGCGGGTTCGCCGATCTCTTGCGGTATTTTGGTAGTCTAATGCTTGCCATCGCCCAGGTTCGGCGCCTTGGTGGCAAACTGCTCGTCCTGCGGCTTGGCGGGCAGGGTGCCGTGGGCCTTGCCGTGGTCGATGACCTCGGCGAGCAGCCGCAGGCCGAGCGGAGCCAGCGCGCGCTCCCACAGCTCGCGGGCGGTCTCGCCTTTCTTGACGAACACCCAGTCCTGGGCGGCGATTGCGCCGGCGTCCATGCGGTCGGCGAGGTGGTAGATGCTGCCGCCGGCGATCGGATCGCCCTCCTTGATGGTCCATTCCACCGCCGCGATGCCGCGGTGGCGGGGCAGCAGCGACGGGTGGTAGCCGATGCCGCCGTGCTTGGCGACCGCCAGGGCCTCCCGGCTGACCCGGGCGTGGCTGTGGGCCGTCACGATCAGATCGGTGCCGGGGGCGATCTCGCTCGCGGTCACCAGCTTGGGATCGGCCTGCACGACCACCTCGATGCCGTGCCCCTTCGCCGTCGTCGCCAGCCGGTCCTCGCCGTCATGGACCACGACCCTGAGGATGTCGACGCCGTGCTCGCGCAGCATGTTCAGGGTCGTCACGCCGAAATGGCGGGAGCCGACAAGGGTAATGCGCATGGGATCAATTCCGTGGTTCACCAATAAAGACCGCTATGCCGATAGCATAACGGGGCCGCCTGTTTTGCCCTCATGCCGGTTATCAACAGGGCGGCCGGCTTGCAATCTCAGGCCGCGAGCCGGCTCGCGAGGATCTTGTCGATGCGGCGGCCGTCGAGATCGACGATCTCGAACTCCCAGCCCTGCGCCGTGATCCTGGCGCCGACCTCGGGGATCGCACCGAATTCATGCAGCAGGTAGCCGGCCGCGGTCTGGTAGGGCCGCGGCGAGGGCAGCGCGACGCCGAGCAGCTCGGCGAATTGCAGCGCCGGCATCCAGCCCGAGATCAGGTAGGAGCCGTCGGCACGCCTGACATAGGCCGGCTCGGCCGGGCCCTGCTCGGTGTGGAAGGCGCCGACGATGGCCTCCAGAATGTCGGCGCTGGTGACGACACCCTGGAAGGTGCCGTACTCGTCATGCACGAGGCCGATATGCACCGCGGAGTCGCGCAGGATCGCGACCACGTCGCGAGCGTCCACGGTCTCCGGGATGATCGGCGCGTCGCGGGTCAGCGCGCGGATGTCGGGCGTCGCGCCGGCGAGGTAGACGTCGAGCACGTCCTTGGCCTGCACGATGCCGAGCGCATGGTCGCGGTTGCCGTCGAACACCACGCAGCGCGAGTGGCTGCTCTTCTGCAGCGCCGACAGGATCTCGGGCAGGGGATCGGCGAGGTCGATCAGGCTGACCTCGTGGCGCGGCGTCATCACGGCGCCGACCGGCAGGTCGCCGAGCCGCATCACGCCGGCAATCATCTCCTTTTCGCCGGGCTCGAGCACGCCGGCATTCTCGGCTTCGACCACCAGCGTCTTGATCTCGTCCTCGCTGACCCGGTCGGACGCATCCTCGCGATGGCCGAGCAGCAAGAGCAGCGCCTTGCCGGAGCGGTCGAGCAGCCAGACCAGCGGCAGCGACATCTTCGCCATCATGGTCATCGCCGGCGCGACCCTCACCGCGACCTGCTCCGGATCGCGCAGCGCGATCTGCTTCGGCACCAACTCGCCGACGATCAGCGAGGCATAGGTGATGATGCCGACGACGATGCCGACGCCGGCCGCATCCGCGACGCTGGCCGACAGCCCGAGCTCGAGCAGCCATTGCGTCAGGCGCTGACCGAGCGTTGCGCCGGAGAAGGCCCCGGATAGCACGCCGATCAGGGTGATGCCGATCTGCACCGTGGAAAGGAATTTACCGGGATCGGACGCCAGGGTGAGCGCGCGGCGCGATCCCGAGACGCCTTTCTCGACCAGCGCCGCCAGCCGCGCCGGGCGCGACGAGACGATGGCAAGTTCCGACATCGACAAGAGACCGTTGACGATGATCAGCACCGCCACGATCGCCAGTTCCAGATACAGCACGGGAGTCCTTCGGGCTTTAGGCTTGTGCCGCGTGGGTCGCGGCATCGTCGCCCCTATATAGCGGCAGCGGCGCGACTTTGCTGTGCCTGATGGGCCGCGCCGCCCGTATGACCCGCATGCGCAGCATCGGCGCGGCATTTTGGCGCTGGTTGATGCGCGCTAACTCCAGGCCAGCAGCCGCAGTTCCGGTTTGGAGAATGTCCTGGGGGCGGTGACCGAGGGCTCGGGCGGAAGCTCGGAGGCTGCCCGCAGCTGCATCCGCAAATCCGCGCTCTGCTGCTTCATCTGGTTGCGCAGTTCACGGCGTGAGAAAGCGGTGAGCGAGGGATCCCCCAGCTGCAGCCAGGCCTTGCGCAGCCATTCCTGCAGCTCGCGGATATTCTGGTTCAAGACTTCGGACTGGGTCATGCCGCCAAAATCTCAAGCAACGATCGGTAGCGTAGTAATGCTGATTCGCGCGTTTTCACCTAGAGCGTTTTCGAGCGGGCGAGGCGGAGGCGTGCGCTTTGTCAGTGCACCTTGTCTGGGCCCGTGCGCAGAGAGCCCAGCGCGACCGGCAGCGCCAGGGCAAGCGCCGCGATCATCGCGAGGTGACGGACCTGGACCGCGGAGAGACCGAGATCGTTCTGAGCGACATGGCCGAGCAGGATCGCGGCATAGGCGGCGACGCAGACTGCGACAATGATGGCGACGAAATCGGTCTTGCTGTCCATGGCGGCACCCGCGTTGTTGAGGCGTCGGTGTAGCCCGGCTCGGTCCCGCCCGCTGTGAGATGGCTCACGCTTGCTCGCGCTGAGCCTCGCGCATTTTCGGTTCTGATTTGCAATCGGAACCGAAGCTCCAGGTCTGGTTTTGACGCGCTTTCCTCACGCGAACCGGTATCCGCTTCGCTTGAAAACGCTCTAATCAGCGTCCACGCAGAAATAGGTGCGCGGCACGAGGCGGGCGGCGGTGTAGCGATAATATGGACGGTAGGCGTAGCCGCGATAGATCGCCGGCGGCTCGTGGTAGAGCGCGCCGTGATAGGCGATGCGTACCGGACCGGCCGTGCAACGATAGGGAAGCAAGGGCGGCGGCACCGGCGAAACCACCGCCAGCTCGGGCGGGATCGCAGGGAGGAACTCGTGGCTTTGCACGGGCCGGGCAACGACGGTCAGGGCCAGAACGGCAAGCGCCAGCGTGCGTTTCATCTGTTCACCTCATCGTCGGGCTGCCTGGCCCGTTCGACGAGGTTGCCAGCGAATAGACCCGCCGTCGATAGCCGCCCGGCTATTTCCCGCCCGGCAGCTTGACCGGGACGTGGGGCGATGTGCTCACCACACGCGGGCTTCCGTCGGGATGGCCTTGGCTCTTGAGCAAGGTCTCAAGAAGGATAATGAACTTTTCAGCAAGCATGGGCGTAGCCCTCTTCGTCAATGTCCTTTCGTCGCAGCGATCGCTCCGGCAATTCATTCAACAAAACGCGAGTCGCTCGGCATTGTGATGCTGCGGCGCAAGCACGGCCATCTTCAATCCGGGAGATTACCGGTTGATTACCGGGTCGAATGTGATGATCGGCACGCTGCCGCGTTCAGTGCGCGCGAGATTCTGACTGGAATGCGTGCTGCCGCGATTCGGTGCAGCCGAGAGGTTCATCGGCGCCGTGGGATAATCCCGCAAAGCGCCACAGCGTCACGGCCGCCGCGACGCCGCAATGTTCGCAGCGTAGTGGCGCCCCGCCGGCCATATAGCGGCCCTTCCGGAACGTCTCGGAGGAAGCAATTTCCCGGCAATGCGGGCAAGCCATGGTGAGCTTGCTGGTCTTCCACCATTGAAATAGTTGAAACACCGCACCCCTCAGCGTTTCACAGCGCAAATCACTATTACAAATTAGCAACCTTTTGCTTCGCTTGGAAGTAGGGCGAAGGTCGCACAACCGATCATTTGTCCAGGCAGGTATCGCCGAACAGTGCGCATGCAGTCGAAACTGGTTAGCGAATCTCTAACAAGCGCTCCCGCACTGTGCGGTCACGTCACACTGTTCCTTCAAGGAATCGACGCTAGCAATCCCGCCATGGAACCGGAGCATGACATCGACGAGGGAGCCGGATCGGCGCTGCGCCGCAGCTACGGACGGCTGGCCTGGTGGATCGTCCGGCTCAATCGCCTGTTCGAGCCGTCCCGCGCCGCCGAGCCGCCGCGAGTCCATACGCCGCCGCGCACGCCCGTCCCGCCGAGGCGAGCCGTGCCGCCGCGACCCGAATAGCAACACCATAGTACCGGTTTGTCCCGTTTCCGCGATCGGAGCGGGCTGCTATGCATGCGTTCATCCGCGGACGGCAGGTCCGCATTTCTGACCGTGCCGGCGGCGACGCCGCGGTCTGCGAGGGGAAGGACGAACACAATGATCGAGACGGTCGGCATCATCGGCGCGGGGACCATGGGCAACGGCATCGCCCAGGTGTGTGCGGCAGCGGGGTTGGCGGTGACCATGGTCGATGTCTCCGACGCCGCCTTGCAGCGTGGCGTCAAGACCGTCGAGGGAAGTCTCGACCGCCTGGTCGCCAAGCAGAAGATGACCGCAGCCGATCGCCAGGCGACGCTCGCGCGGATCACCGCCACGAGCGACAAGGCCAAGCTCGCCGCCTGCGATCTGGTGATCGAGGCGGCCACCGAGAACGAGGAGTTGAAGATCAAGATCCTGAAGGATCTCTGCGTGGGCCTGAAGCCTGCCGCGCTGGTCGCAACCAACACCTCGTCGATCTCGATCACACGTCTTGCCGCGGCGAGCGATCGTCCCGACCGCTTCATCGGCATGCACTTCTTCAATCCGGTGCCGGTGATGGCGCTGCTCGAATTGATCCGGGGCTTGCAGACCTCCAACGACACCGTCGCCAAGGCGGAAGCTTTTGCCAAGCGCGTCGGCAAGGTCGCGATCACAGCGAAGAACAGCCCGGGCTTTGCCGTGAACCGCATCCTGTGCCCGATGATCAACGAGGCGATCTTCGCGTTGCAGGAAGGCATCGCGACCGCCGAGCAGATCGACGCCGGCATGAAGCTCGGCTGCAACCATCCGATCGGCCCGCTCGCGCTTGCCGACATGATCGGGCTCGACACCATGCTCTCGGTGATGGACGTGTTCTACACCGGCTTCAACGACCCGAAATACCGGCCGGCACCGCTGCTGAAGGAGATGGTCGATGCCGGGCATCTCGGACGCAAGACGGGCCAGGGATTCTACAGCTACAGCAAGTGAGGCGTCGGGCTTGATCCGGAAAAGTGTGAAGCGGTTTTCCAAAAAGATCATGCCCCAATAAGGAGTCAACGCGCGATCTCGTCGCGATTTGGCGCCGCGCGCCACCGTAGTCATCCGGAATGGATCGTGCGGATGAGCTGACGTAACAGGTGAGCCGTCAGGCATTATCTGATCCGCCACGTGAGGCGGGGGACGAAAGACACGAGGCCCGGCCTCCTAGGCACGCCGGGCCTCGTGTTTTTTTTAGCATCCAGAGGCGATTCCGACTCGTGCGCTTTTGTCGCGGCGCGCCGGCTCACAGTCTGTTGAGGCAGCGGCCCGAAACCTCGCGAACCTCGTTCCCGTACCCTAGATCAGGCTGGGCGCCGATCGAGGAAGGAACAGGATCATGCGCAAAGCAAGTTGGGCCATTATGGCGTTCACCGCGCTTGGCGCCGGCGCGCTTGTCGGCTTCGCGGCGCCTGCGGCGGCCGATCCCTATGACTATCCCTGGTGCATTCAGGGCAGGGCCGAGGGATATCCCGGCTATTGCGGCTACCAGACCTATCAGCAGTGCCAGGCGTCGGCATCGGGCCGCGATGCCTATTGCGGCTACAATCCACGCTTTGCGTTCAGCCAGCAGCGAATGTCGCCGCGGGCGTACCGGTAACGCACCGGATCAGGTCGATCACGAACAATGACGCGCGATTTGCTGCTTGGCAGGGCGCGGCGAGGGACTTTGGCGGCCTTTCGGCACGATGGTTGCAGTGCAGGTCGCATCTGATGTCCCGGAACTGGAGAGCAAATGGGCGAGATCATCAGGTTCATTTCGAAAGCCGAACGTGAACGCGCGCGGCTGATCCGCGAGGCGCGGGCGAATTACGAGCGCATCTTCCCGTCGGGCGATTCGGGCGACGAGCAGGCAGCTTCGCCCGAAGCCGGCGCAAGCCAGGTGTCTTCCGAGCCGTAACTGTGCGATGTTGAATCGTTGCCGCCGGCATGGTGAACTTCACCATCGCAGGCGGCAGGCACGGAAGCGACGATGCGGAAACGGTTGTGGCAGCGACTCTGGCAGACTTGGACCGTCGACAAGCCGGCCGCCGTCGGCGATTGGCTCTGGCAGATCCTGGTCGTCGAACTCGCCGCGCTGCTCGATCGGCTGACCCTTCGGAAGATCATCGCGCTGATTCCCGTCGTCATCGTGATCGGCGCCTATCTGCACCGGATTCCGCTTCCTCCGGAACTGATGCTGGTCGGCGACGTGCTGGCCTACATCGATATCTTCTCGATGATCCTGCTGGTCAGCCTGCTGACACGCATGGTGGCCGTGCTCGCCATGATCAGGCAGGCCGCCGATCACCTCCGCTGGATGTCGCAGCTTGCGTCGCATGCGCTGCGTCGGATCGATGGTCGTCATCGTCGCGCCGGCAGCGCGCGCCGCCGCAACCAGATCGCGCGCGCCAAACCGGACGAGGATGAGCCAGCACTGATTGCCGGCCTGGCGGTCGCCTGAGATCGACACGCCCGGCGCGGCGTCGCCGCCACGCGCCTATCGCGGCTGCTCCGTCTGCGTGTCGCTGTCGTCGGCCTCGCGCGTCGCCGCGCCTTCAGCGGATGCGCCTGCACGATGCCGCTGCGAGCTGCTGAGCTCCGTCACGCCCTGGTGGCTGCGATGAAACGCGATGCCCATCCGGACGCTCCAGACCCCGAACAAAAGCGCACCTGCGGCACAGACCGCGACGAACGCCCAATCACGTTTTTTCATCTGGTCGAACAAGGCCAACCCAACGCCGCGCCATCCGCGGCCGTCTCCAGTGGAAGCGCCCGGAGCTCGCCGAGACTCGATCCCCTGACGACATGCGCGCAGCCCCAGCAGTAGGGGAATGATTTTCGGTCTGCAAGACGGATGCGCGCGGGACGCGCCGCGGATCAAGATTTGACGAAGGGACCCGAGGGCGAATTGAGAAAGCCCCGCCGAGTGTGAGCTCTGCAGCGGGGCTTTCGTGGTCGTGCCTTGGAGGCGCACTGGTTATTGCGGCTGCGCAGCGCGGTTACCAATCACATGCGCGGGAGGCTGGAGGCCCTCTAAGAACCGGCAGGTAGTTATTGCGCGCGCAGAACGGCCACAAACCGATCGCGCGCTTGTTAAGGATCGAGTTCATTAAGAAAAGGCAACGCGGAATCGCAGGCTTGTGAGTGGCGGGCGGAGGCTCTCGGACTATTCTGCCGATGCGGAGGGCCGCCATGAAATACAGCTCCGAACTCATCCAGACGATGCGTGATGCGTTAGAGACCGTGATGGCAAGCGTACCGAGAGACCAGGTCGTGTTCGGCCTCAAGGCCGCGGTCGCCGAATACATCCTGCACGCGGCGGCTCACGGCCAGACATCGTTCGACGGCCTGGTGGCCTCCGCCTCCGATCAGGTTCAGACCATCATCTCGATGCTGACCTGAGCTGTTCAAATTGCGGGCAGCGGCGTTGCGATCGGCGCGCGTGATGCCGGGCAGATTGAGGCGATTTCAGTGACTTAGGGCGTATTCCTGCGATGAGACGGGAGCGTTCGCTTGTCATCGTTTTTTCAGAACTCCACCAAAGAATTGCCGCGCTTCGGAGTGCACCTTCCAGTCATGGGCTGGGTGGGGACCCAAGCGTGAGACTGCACATGAGAGACGATCGCGCCGACTTCACAACGATGTCGCTGGCCAGGCTCGAGCAGGCCTGGGCCAACGCGAAGCAAGAAGAGAATTTCGAGCGCGTCGACGACGCGGCCGCTTCGACGGAAGAGCGCGTGCGCGCAAACAAGCGCAAGATCAGCGCGCATTGATGCGCGCGTGGATGCTCGCCATCGGGCAGGCGAGCACCGATCGCGCCTGCCGCGTCTTTAAGCCCGGATTAACCTCGCCGCACGCCGACCAATCACGGAATTGCGGACGGACACAATTGGCCCGCAATGTTGGTCGAACGGTCGCGCATGTTGTTTGCGTGCTACCCCCATTTGAGAGCGGCGCCCGTCGCCGCGGTGCTGTTGCTATTGAGCGTGCCGCTCGGCGGCTGTGCAACGTCTCCGCAATCATCGTTGATGGACGCGCACGCCGAGGCGCCGACGCCCGCAAAGAAAGACGCATCGATGCCGGCAAAGAAAAGCGGCTATCTCCCGGTCGAAGACCTGCCGCCACCGCGCCAGCAGGCCACCATGACGCCGGATGAGCGCGCGAAGATGCAGAAAGAATTGACCGCCGCGCGTGATCGGCAAGCCGAGACCGCGAAGGCGCAGGCGGCGCAGTGAGCGCATGAAGTCGTCGCGCTGACGGCCGGCGTCTGAGCCGCGGATCGCCCGGCGATTATCAATCCTGCTGTTGAGCGAAGGCCGTCAATGCGACATCGAGCCGGCATGTGACCGGAAGTGGAATTGGGTGCTCCCCCTGGCGCGCGCCTGCGCTCACCGGTGGGGTCTCCGCAATCTTACTGACCCGAAATTCATAGTGGTGTAATGGGCGAAGGGTTTTAATGCCGGCATTGCCCTACTTGGTTGTATTGACGATCGCCCGGCAGCCGCTTCTGCCGGGCTTTTCGTTGTCGTGATCCCTGTCGAGCATATCGCGGAAGCCGCGCGGCAATCGCGGGACTTCGTCATCGGGCCTGTTGCAACGGGGGCAGTTGCCTACTGTTGCGCAACGTCGCTGGATGCGGCTCCGAGAGGGGTCAGCGGCGAACCGGTCGATGTATTGCCTGAAAACCGATTATTGCCGAACGTTCCCGTGCTGCCCGAGACGGCGGTCGTGTTGAACGCGATATCACTGTTAGAAATGCGGACCGACGAATTGCTGATCACTCCGGAACCGTTGTGGCTGATAGTTGAATTGTTGACGACGATGTGCGCGCCGGTATCGCCGATAACACCTGCTGTGGAATTTCCGGACAGAACTGATCGATTGATCGCCACATTGTTGTTGACCGCAACCGCAACGCCATAGGCATTGCCTTCCGATCTGACGTTTTCGAGTACTACCGTTGGAAGCGGACCGGAGCCGTGGGAAGCTGCCGCGACGATACCTGGGCCGCCGCAGTTGTTGACGATCGAATTCGTAATATAGAGTTCAGGAGACCCGTTGGTGCGCAGATCGAGGATTCCCTGTGCCCCAAAATCCGAAACGCTCACGTCTTCGAGGTATACGTTTTGAACAAATTGCAGCGTAATGCCCGCGCTAGGGCTTCGACCGCCATTTGCCGAGCCGTTCATCGAGATGCCGCGGAGGTGAACCGTCGAAATTGAATCCGATGCGTTAATGTTGCCACCGGGGGCCAGGTTGACAACGATACTGAGAATAAGCGCCCGGGCACCCGAGCAATCGATATTGACCGATTTGTTAATCTGGATGAAGCCGTCGAAGACGGGGCTTAAACAAAAGATCGTGTCACCTGGACTCGCCTGCGAGAGTGCCCTCGTTATGCTCTGGCACGGAGTGCCAGCAAAGCAGCTGTTGCTATCGGAGCCGGTGGTTGCAACGAACAAGGTGTTTGCCTTGGCTTGAGACCCTGAAGAGATCAATGCGCAGGCGAAGAGGACAGAATAGCAGACGTTTCGGAACGACATGTCTCTACTCCTTTAAAAAATCTTTGCGGGCGAAGCCCGGCGGCCAAAATGGGACCGCTTGGTATGATCATGCCGATCAACGCATGTACCCGCAAGGGTGTTGGGCGACTGAGTCGGGACAATCTGCTGGTCGCTTCGGTGCGGAAGTAATCGCAGGGATGATGGCTTTAGGTTGCTAACGCGGGAGATGGCAACTTCGGTTCACGGCTGGTCCTGGTGGTTCTCGCAGACCCGTGTCCTCATAGCAGATGCAGCGCGTCGGTCATGTCAGCGCCCTCATCTGATCGAACAGCTCCTTGACCTCCGTCAGGCGAAGCTTCGTGCCGTTGGGCATGTGGTCCAGCAGCATGTGCCTGGTCCGGACAGCGATCGCGTCGCGCAGGTCGACGTCGTACTCAGCATGAAAGGCCTGCATGTCGGCGACAAACTGCCGTGCGGCCTCTGGCGAGATTTCGAGGGGCTTTCTCCGGAAGGGCATCCGCCAGGAGATAGTCACGCCGGGCCGGTTTTGCGAATCTATCCGACTCCGATGCTGTGCCCCTTCATGTGGAGCGCGGTTCGATCTCCGGTCAGCTGCTCTACATAGTCGTCGATCGCAGCGAGCAGCGCGTCGCTCGGCACGATGACTCTCCGCTGCCGGACGATGTAGGTCCGCAGCCGCTCCAATGCGGCCAGGTCCTCCTTGATACGATCGGCGCGGATCCGCGCATTCTGCTCGCGGAGTTTCTCTTGCTGGCAGGCGCGCGCCGCGGCTGTCACCGGTTGCGAGGAGGATTCAAAGGCGGAGAAGCGGGGGGACGCGGAAGCGTCTTCCCAGAGCCTGGCATGCGGCTGTCCAGATACCGAGCTAAGTCCGGTGCCGATTGAGAAACCAATCCGGCATCGATCAAGAACTTTAAATTTACGGCGGCCTGATCTGGATTGTCGGTTCTAACCGCATCCATAATCAACGAAGATTCGGTTTTCAGTATCTCCAGCCTTCGCTGAGAGTCCGCGTTGACTTGCGCTAATCTGATCTGCGCTTCGGCTTTCTGTTCTTCAAGCCGTTTTTGAGCGTCCGTCTTTTTTTCTTCCAGTTGCTTCTGATGTTCCGAGAGAACATAGCTTATGCATCCGGTCGACACCGTAACCATCGCCGCAATTGCGCCGGCGATTACTATTGGATTCGAGATCGCACTCAAAAAGAAAGAGCGCGGCCGGCTCTGCAACTCCAATCGCTTTGCTTCGAGTTCAAACTTCGAGGTCTCGATCTGAAGCCGTTTCAGCTCCAAGTCTAGTTCATCGCTCATGGGTGATCCTCGGTGAGGCCCACAATTTTGAGCAACCGGCAGTTGCGCGCAAGCGATTCCCCAAGAGGGGGAATTGATTCCACGAAGCTTTCGGCCGGAACACGGTGTTCGGCCGAGAGCGTGCGAATAAGAACATCTAGGCCAAATTGGCACACGGTTGGCACAGCGCGCCGTCCCGGAAAGATACGCCGCCGGGCTCGAAATACGCTGTCCCGGCGGCGCCCTGTTTCAAACTGGGGTGGGCAATCCCAGCCGAGACAAACCTCGCAACGGTCGTGCCAGCAACGATCTGGAGCGCTCTATGCCGAGCTTGCGGATCAGGAGAGCGCAGCCACTCGCTCATCTGGGCGCCGGCCTCAGCCAGTCGGGCTCGACAACGGTGCTATTCGCAGGCGCCGCGAGCCTCCAAGGCTTGTTCGATTTCGGCCAGGAGTTGACGAAGGTCGTCAGTCGAAAATACCGCGAGCGCGGCAGCGACCTGCCGATTAAACCCTGCGGCCCGCCGGTCAAATGCAGCGCGCCTTCTCGATTTGAACTGGAGCATCACGGCTTCAGGCATCGTACTCTCCTCACGCTGGTCCGAGCCAACTACCGCACGAAATCCTTGATGAATCTACCATTCGTTGCACCGCAGGATCACGGATACGCCAAGTGAGCGCGGGGGTGCGCCTGTCGGCGCGCACCCAAATGGCGGCTTGACGACGAATCCGCGCGGGGAGTCTACCGCCGCCTTGAACGTGTCCGCAGGCATCTCGCCGGACGTGGCGTCATGCCGGAGGAGAGGCGGGCGATGCTGGTCATGGCCGATCGCTACGGCACCGCGGCGGCACGCTTAGAGCAGGGCAATCGTTTCGTCCACACGAGCAATTCGTTTGGTGTCTGATTTTCAGTCTAAACTATTGATGTTGTTTGGTGAGCGCGGAGGGACTCGAACCCTCGACCCCATGATTAAAAGTCACGTGCTCTACCGCCTGAGCTACGCGCTCACTCACCTGAACATATGGGTCCGGACGTCGGCGGTTGCCTGTGGTGTCCGGATCATGCTCCAGCCCGCGCTGTGTAGGGGGCAGGGCGCATCGGGTCAATAGCTGACGGTGCGGCAATGCTGCCCCGGCGTGGGCCGGATTTGCCTCGATACCACTGGACGTTAGGGCCGCTTCTTGAGGTCGGACGGCCGGCAGCGTCCACGGCCTTTCACGCCTTCGGCTCAGCCATCCCGCCGCATCTCGGAGCCGGCCGGCTGCGACGGGGCGGCGACCGAGGGCAGGCTGACCGGGCGCAGGCCGATCAGTTCCGCGGTGCGGATCGCGCTGTTGCGCCAGAACGCGAACTCGTTGATCCGCGAATTCTCCAGGATCGCGATCGACACCGCGGCGAGGAATGGCAGGCTTTGCAGCACGAGGACGCCGGCGAAGATGTAGATCTCGCGGACCTGCTTGAAGCCGTTGGTGGCGACCAGCACCGCGGCGCCGACCAAGAGCAGCACGCCGATCACGGCTTCCCAGAACGCCTGGAATTCGATCGACATCCGCGACAGGCCCCCCTTCGAGGTGCGGGCGAAGGCGAGGTGCTCGGTGATCAGGCCCTGCGCCACCGCACGCGACACCGTCCATTGCACGCTCATCGCCGCGATCATCGCGCCCAGCATCTGGCCGGCCTTGATGTTCACGCGCAGCCGGTACAGCGCGACGAAATGCACCAGCGAGACGATGAAGGAGGCGATGATCGGCAAAGTGAGGATCTTGTCGGGGATCGCGATGTCGGCAAAGGCGACGATCGGCACCCAGATCAAATTGAGGATCGCGACCACGACGCCGAGGCTCTCGGCGCCGAGCCAGTTGAGCCAGCCGAGCGAGAATTCGCGGCGCTGGTCCGGCGTCAGGCGGCTGGCGCCGGGCAGGAAGCGCCGCCAGTGCTTCTTGACGATCTGGAAGCCGCCATAGGCCCAGCGGTGGCGCTGTTTCTTGAAGGCCTCGTAGGTGTCGGGCAGCAAGCCTTCGCCATAGCGCACGTTGGTGTAGTGCGTCAGCCAGCCCTGCTGCTGGATGGTGAGGCCGAGATCGGTGTCCTCGCAGATCGTGTCGGAGGACCAGCCGCCGGCCTTGTCCATCGCGGCGCGGCGGATCAGGCACATCGTGCCGTGCACGATGATGGCGTTGGCCTCGTTGCGCTGGACCATGCCGATATCGAAGAACCCGGCATATTCGCCGTTCATGATGTAGTGCATCAGCGAGCGGTCGCCGTCGCGATGCTCCTGCGGCGCCTGCACCAGGCCGACGCGGGGATCGGCGAACGCCGGCACCAGGTCCTTCAGCCAGTCCGCGTGCACGACATAATCGGCATCGATGATACCGATGATCTCGGCATCGGCGGCGGTGCGCTCCATCGCGATGCGCAACGCGCCGGCCTTGAAGCCCTGCACCTTCTCGGCGTTGATGAACTTGAAGCGTTCGCCGAGCTGACGGCAGTGATCCTGGATCGGCCGCCAGAACTCGGGATCCGGCGTGTTGTTGATGATGCAGACGCACTCGAAATTGGGATAGTCGAGCCGCGACACCGCATCGAGCGTCTGCTTCAACATCTCGACCGGTTCGAAATAGGCGGGGATATGGATCGAGACCTTGGGGAATGCGACGTTCTCGCCGAGCGTCGCCGGCGCCAGCGGCTCGGTCCGCGCGATCAGCCGGCGCGGGCCGCGGCCGAACGCGACAGCCGCGATCTCCTCGATCCGCGCCATTGCGATCAGTACGAGGGGAACGAGGAGTACCAGGCCGAGGCTGAGCGCGAACGCCGAGCCCCAGACGAAATAGTGCGTAGTCCAATAAGCAAACACAGTGGCGGCCCAGGCGCCGACGCCGTTGGCCGCAACCGACAGCAACAGCGCCTGCATCGCCGTCGGCGCATCCAGCCGCAGGATCGGCAGCGACATGAACAGCCCGACCAGGACGGCGACGAGCGCGAGCTTCCAGTAGTCCGGATTGGTGATCGGGCCAGTCCAGGCGAATTTCGCCTCACGGTCGGCGTTCAGGATGCCCCAATACGGACCGACGCCGCCTTCGAAGAATTTCCAGGGCTGATCGATCGCCTCGACGATGTTGTAGTCCATGCCGATGGCCTCGGCGCGGGCGACGAAATTCCTGAGCACGGTCGCCTGCTGGAACGCTCCGGGTTCGGCGGTGCGCAGGTTGTAACCTTGGCTCGGCCAACCGAACTCTGCGATCATGATGCGTTTGCCGCCGAACGTGTCGCGTAGCACCTTGTAGCGGTCGACCGCTTGGTCCACCGCCTGTTTGTCGGTGTAGTTTTCCCAGTAGGGAAGCACGTGCGCGGCGATGAAGTCCGATGAATTCGCGAGTTGCGGATGGTCGCGCCAGATGTTCCAGATTTCGCCAGTCGTCACGGGGACACTGACTGATTTCTTGACCTGCTGGATCACCCGGATCAGACGATGGACGTTGTTCTCCGCGATCGCCCATTTAATGGCTTCATCGCGCTTGTCCTGGGGCTGCGCCTCGGCGTCTCGAAGTCGCTCAGCTTCCTCGCGCAGGACGCGCTCGGACTCCTGGCGAAGGAACCGGTCCGATTCTTCGCGAAAACGGGCAGCCTCGTCTGGGGTAAGTCCAGAACTAGGTATCGGACCAAGGTTCTCGAGCGGAACCTGCTCGCCGCGAAACACGGTTTCGTTGCCGACGACGATGCCGATGACGTTGCTGCTGTTGCGTCGGGCCAGATCGACGGCAGCTTCGATCTCGCGCTGGTTGCGATCTTTGTCCTTGTCGATCCAGGCGCCGACCGTCACCTTCATGCCGAACTCGGCGGCGATCGGCGGCACCAGTTGATTGCCCTCGGTCGAGGAATAGAGACGGACCGCGCGTGACAGCGTGGAGAGCTTCCTCATGTCCGCGCGCACCTTCTCGGTGTCGGCTGCGAGGTCGACCACGGTATGGCCCGGCTCGAACGGGGCGTAGGACAGGCTCGGCAGCGTGCCGCGGAAATCCGGCGCCGACTGCTTCTCCTGGAACAGGCCCCACAGCGCGGCGTGAACGGCAGTGACAAGCAACAGGACGGCGACGACGGCGCGCATCGCGGTTAAACCATACGGGGCCTGAGATTGAGGACTAAGCGAACCCGTCCCCTGGGTTCGACCGGCAAAACGGCGGGGCTGAGGATAGCTCCGCCGGACGATTTAACAACTGGTATGCCGCGGTGGCGTTTTAAGGGCGCAAGCCGTTCGGCCTGCGAAAAAATCCCCGTGGCACGGATGGCGCGACCGGGCCCTATTTCGAAGGGCTCGGCGAGGCCGACGGCGACGGTGCAGGCGAGGGCGCTGCGGCCGGCGTAGCGGCGGCATTGCCGGCGGTCGACGGTGCCGGGGTGGGCGCTGCGGCAGCTGCCGCGGCCTGCGGCTGCGCGCCCGGATTGATCCAGCAGGCGTGGATGCGGCCGTCGAGGCTGCCGCGCACCTTGTCGTCGATCTGGGCGCCGAACCGGGTCAGGCAGCGGAACGCGGCCTGGACATGGCCGCCGGGGCAGCCGAAGCGATCGTAGAGGTCGAGATGGCGGAACGCGGTGTCGAGGTCGTCGTTCCACATCAGGCGGACGACTCGGCGGCCGAGCCAGACGCATTCCGGATTGCCGGCCGGGCCGTTGATGGCCTGCTGGGCCTCGACGAATTCCTCGACCTTGCGCTGGTTGGCTTCCTTCACGGCATTGGCGTTGGCATCGGCCGCGTTGCCGGGCTGTTGCTTGGCCTGGTCAGGCGGATTCGGCGAGCCGCTCTGCGCGAAAGCGCCGCCGGCGCCGATCAGCAGCGCAAGGCCTGCTACGCCAAGGTGACGCAAACCGGTGTTCTTCAACTCAAGCAGCCGTCGACGCATGTATTCCCCGATATGTTCCTGCCCCCGCGGGATCATCATCCTAACGGCTCGCGTGATGCCGTCCAAATAGGTCTCCAGTGCGGCGGAAACTCTGGCGGAATCCCATGACTGGAATTTGGTATTTTGTCCAGCAAGCTCACAACTTTATCGCAGCAGCGCAAAACTGTCGCAGGACAACCATGGTATTGACGGATTCCCGCTCTTGGCAGATGGGCTGTGACCGGCTAATTCGACGGTCCCCCGGAGGATGGAACCGATTTCGCTTCGTACGCCGCTGGCGCTTCTCCTCATCTCGCTCTCCGTGATCGCAGCCGTGTGGTGGTGGCTCGCCACGCCGATTACGCTTGCGCGCGCGCCGATCGATCCGGCCGCGAAGCTGCAATGCGTGTCCTACACGCCGTTCCGCGGCACCCAGACGCCGCTCGATCCGACCACCCAGATTCCGGTCGAGCAAATCCAGCAGGATCTCGCCGACCTCGCCAAGGTCACCGATTGCGTCCGCACCTATTCGATCGAGAACGGCCTCGACCAGGTGCCGGCCGTTGCCGCCAAGGTCGGCTTGAAGGTGATGCAGGGCATCTGGCTCGGCAGCAACCGGTTCAAGAATTTGCAGCAGATCGCGATCGCAGTGCGGCTGTCCAAGGAATATCCCGGTGTCATCACGTCGCTGATCGTCGGCAATGAGGTGCTGCTGCGCGGCGAGATGACGGCGGCCGATCTCGCCGCCAACATCCGCGCGGTGAAGGCCACCGCCAATGTCCCGGTCACCTATGCCGATGTCTGGGAATTCTGGCTGAAGAATCGCGAGATCTATGACGCGGTCGACTTCGTCACCATTCACATCCTGCCCTATTGGGAGGACATGCCGGTCAAGGCCAAGTTCGCCGCCGCCCATGTCGACGAGATCCGCAAGCGGATGGCGGGCGCATTCCCCGGCAAGGAGATCCTGATCGGCGAGACCGGCTGGCCGAGCGAGGGGAGGATGCGGGAGGGCGCGCTGCCGTCGCGGACCAACCAGGCCAGGGTGGTGTCCGATATCCTCGACCTCGCCAAGCGCGAGGGATTTCGCGTCAACCTGATCGAGGCCTATGACCAGCCGTGGAAGCGCCGGCTGGAGGGCACCGTCGGCGGCTATTGGGGCCTGTTCGATTCGGTGCACCGGCAGGTGAAGTATCCGCCGGGCATAGCGATCAGCAATTATCCGGCCTGGAAGCTCTATATGGGGTGCGGCATGGCGCTCAGCGTCGCGACCTTCCTCGCGGCCTGGCTGACGCTGCGGCGCCGGCCCTGGACGCCGCGCCCGTCGGCCTGGGTCGCAGTCGCCGTCTCCGCGACGACGGCGGGGGCGCTGCTCGGGATCGCCGTCGACAAGATGGCCTATGAGAGCTACGGCACCGACGGCTGGCTGCATTGGGGCGTGCTGCTGGCCGCCGCGATCGCGGCACCCTTGCTGTCGGCGCATGCGCTGATTGCCGGGCGCTCGCTGCCGACCTTCCTCGAGCTGCTCGGTCCGCGCGACTATCGCGGCAAGGGCGTGCTGATGGCGTTGCTCGCGATCGCGCTCGCCGTGACCACCGTGATTTCAGCCGAGACCGCGCTCGGCTTCACCTTCGATCCGCGCTACCGCGATTTCCCCTATGCCTCGCTGACCATGGCGGTGGTGCCGTTCGCGCTGCTGGCCATGCTCAACCGGCGGAAGGAGGGCGCCCGCCCGCTCACCGAGGCCGTGTTCGCCGGCCTGCTCACGATTGCGGCCGGCTACATGATCTACAACGAGGGCACCATCAACTGGCAGTCGGACTGGACCGTTGCGATGTATCTGCTGCTTGCCTCTACGCTGTGGCGGGCGCGGGCCGCGCAAAACCCAGGATGAACAGCCCGATCGCGAGCCCCGACAGCACGATGTTGTAGAGCACGATGCCGAGGCCGGCGGCGATCAGCCCGCCGGTCAACAGCACGATCGATGGCCGCATCAGGTTCAGCACCGCGATGACCAGCGCCGTGATCCCGAACACCGAGTTCTTGAACAAGACCGTCGACAGCGCCCGCGCCTTGCAGATCATGGTCTGCGTGCCGGCGTCGCAGGCCAGCGCGACGGTCGAGAACTCGATGCCGAGATAGCGCAGATACAGTGCGTAGCCGACCGTGAGGAAGCCCACGACCAGCAGGAACTGGACCTGATAGGGGGAGAGGCGGAACGGAGGTTTTGTCATCGCCGCACTATGGTCGGGAAAGCGGGACGGGACAAGGCGCGGCGAGAGGCCGTGAAAGCGGTTGAGAACTTCGCCGCAATCCTCTGAGTAAACGGGATCATTGGCTGTTCCGCCGGAAGATCGAGGAGATCGTCGTCGGCTCCGGCTTCTTCTCCTCGGCTACTGGTGGCGGCGCCGCGGCGCGCTTCGGCAGCATCCGCCGATGCGGCTGCGCGGGTCTGCTGGCGGCGGGCGGCTCGTCCGGCTTCAAGGTCAGGCGCTGGCCCTCATATATCGCGGTCTCACAGCTGCGATGGCTCGGGGGCAGCCCGGCGCAGATCTTGGCGGCGGTGCCGGCATCGTTCAGCGGCCCAGCCACAAGGCGAAGCTGCATGCCGAGCCCGTTGCTGTTTTCCTTGATCACGATGATCGGCCGCAGCGCCGCCAGCGTGGCATTGGCCTTGGATTTCAACAGGCCGCGCCACAGCGCGCGCAGGCCGTTGACGGAGTTCGCGGAGCCGAGATCGACGCCGAACTCGGTGCGCTGCACCTGCGCCTTCGGCGCATCGGCCTCGTCGCTCTCTTCATCGTCGGCCGTCGGAGCCGCCGTCGCCATCGGCGCGGCGGCCACGTCCTTGGCCGATGGTGGCTTGATCGGCTCGATCAGCTTGCCGGCGGCTGGATCCGGCGGTCCGATCATCGATTTTTCGGCGACCAGCGGCGCCGATGGTGTTGGCGCGGACGGCTTGCCGTCGTCGGGCGCGATCGACGCGGCCGATGCCGCCGGGCTCGCAGCGGGCGCGGGCGTTGCCGAGGCTGCGGACGGACGGTCGATCGCCGTCGGCGGAGTCGTGTCGGCGCTGGTTTGTGACTTGCCGGCAGGCAGCGGCTTCTTGTCCGCGGCGGTGAGCTTCTCCGGCGCGGCGGCAGGTTTCTCGGTTGGCGCGGCAGCCTTGCTGTCGGCGGAGGCGGCCTTGTCGGGCGCCGCCGGCTTATCGGGCGCGACGGGCTGGGTGGAGGCGACCGGGGCGACGGAAGGCGCAGGCGCCGGCACCACGGGTTGCGCCGGGGGCACGGCGACCGGCGGCGCACCGGGCGTCGCAGCTGCCGTCGACGGGGACGGCACCGGCATTGTCGCTTGCTTGGCGATGGCGCCGGTAACGGAATCCAGGTTCTGCTCCAGCGTGGTGACGCGGGAATACAGCCGGTCGCGGTCGCCGTTGAGTGTGTCGATTGCGGACGCCAGCCGGCGCGTCTCGTTGTGGCTCTCTTTGGCGAGCGATTGCAGCTGCTGCGCCTGGTGCGCGATATCGGCCGCGGCGAGCTGGTCGCGCTTCAGCACCAACGCCGACTGATTGGCCATGACGGCAACCGCGACGGCGCCGACCGCAACGACGCCCCAGGTGCCGAGCCGCCATGCCAGTCGGCGGCCGGACTCCTTCTCCTCGGCGAGCACGCTGCCGAGCAGGCCGTCATCGGTCTGCAAATCCGTCGCAAGCTTATCGGGATCTTTGGCCAAGGCGCGATTGGCCCTCCTCAAGGCCCGCCGAATCACAAGGTAAAGATTAACAGGAAATGCAGACGGAACTTGAATCCGCACCGCTACGGGGGCGAATCGGTTTCTTCTCCCCGGGAAAACAATTAAAGACATCGCGGCGCGCCGTGTCGCGCGGAATCTTGAGGATACCTGATGACTGCGCGATCGAGCCTGACGGTGGTGCTTGCGGCCGGCGAGGGGACGCGGATGCGTTCGTCGCTGCCGAAGGTGCTGCACCCCGTCGCCGGACAGTCGCTGCTGTCGCATGTGCTGGGCGCCGCCGCCGCCGGCGAGGGATCGCGGCTCGCCGTGGTGATCGGCCCCGATCACGAGGCGGTCGCCGCCGAGGCGCGGCGGGTGCGGCCCGATGCGCAGATCTTCGTGCAGCGCGAGCGGCACGGCACCGCGCATGCAGTGCTGGCGGCGCGCGATGCGATTGCGCAAGGCGCCGATGACCTCTTGGTCGCCTTCGGCGACACGCCGCTGATCTCGGCCGAGACCTTTGCGCGGCTGCGTGCAGCCTTGCGCGAGGGCGCGGCACTGGCGGCGCTCGGCTTCCGTGCCGCCGATCCGACCGGCTATGGCCGGCTCGTGGTCAAGGACGGCAAGCTCACGGCGATCCGCGAGCACGCCGACGCCAGCGACGAGGAACGCAAGATCACGCTGTGCAATGCCGGGGTGATGGCGCTCGATGGCCGCAAGGCGCTCGCGATCCTCGAGCAGATCGGCAACGCCAACGCCAAGGGTGAATATTATCTGCCCGATGCCGTCGGCATCGTCAGGCAATTGGGACTGGAGGCCGTCGTGATCGAAACCAGCGAAGACGAAGTGCGCGGCATCAACACCAAGGCGCAGCTCGCCGAGGCCGAGGCCGTGATGCAGGCGCGGCTGCGCAAGCAGGCGCTCGAGGCCGGCGTCACCCTGATCGCGCCCGAGACGGTCTATCTCGCCGCCGACACCACATTCGGCAAGGACGTCACCATCGAGCCGTTCGTCGTGATCGGTCCGGGCGTCACCATCGAGGACGGTGCCGTGATCCATTCCTTCTCGCATATCGTGGAAGCCAGGATCGGCAAGAAGGTCTCGGTCGGCCCCTATGCGCGGCTGCGGCCCGGCACCTCGCTCGGCGACGGCGCGCGGATCGGCAATTTCGTCGAGACCAAGGCCGCGGTGCTGGAAGCCGGCGTCAAGGTCAATCATCTGTCCTATGTCGGCGACGCCCATGTCGGCGCCAATTCCAACCTCGGCGCCGGCACCATCACCTGCAACTATGACGGCTTCCTCAAGCACAAGACCGAGATCGGCGAGGGCGCTTTCGTCGGCACCAATTCCTCGCTGGTGGCCCCGGTGAAGATCGGCAAGGGAGCCTATATCGGCTCCGGCTCTGTCATCACCAAGGATGTCCCCGACGACGCACTCGCCGTCGAGCGCAGCCAGCAGATGATCCGCGAAGGCGGCGCCGCGCGCTATCGTGCGGCGAAGACGAAAGAGAAGGCGGCGAAGGGCAAGTGAGGCGCACGATTGGACGTGGCGCGTTCGCTTCCGCTCCCACGAAGAGATTGTCGTCCTGGCGAAGGCCAGGAGCCCATAACGACCGAATTTGATCGTGAACGGAATCGTGGCCACAGCGTCGCGCAACGACTGATGCTTGTGGTAATGGGTCCTGGCCTTCCAGGACGACGCTGTGGGTCGTTCTCGATTCACCAACCACCACCGCGGTGTCGTCACCCGCGCATGCGGGTGATCCAGTATTCCAGAGGCAGTCGTGCTTGAGCCGAGAGGCCGCGGCGTACTGGGTCGCCCGGTTAAACCGGGCGATGACAGTTGTGGGTGGGGATATAGCTTCGCGTTCTCGCGACATGAATTGTCCGAGTCTGCTGTTCGTTCCGCCGCTCTGTGAACAGAGGGCGCAGGGAAAGCCGGGTGCCGATCGCACCCATGGGCCCGGTGCAACAAAAAGCACCGGGGTAGGACCACAGGTGTAACCGGGAACAACCCGGCTTTCCCTGCGCGATGGGTTACGGCTTATACGTGCTCGCCCCGGCGAGACTGGGCTTTTGTGTCACCGTCATCCGCAACGCTTTCGCGTCAAAGGAATCAACACCTGCCACTAGGGCGTCAGGCCTGCACGACTTCACCGTCCGCCTTGCGCGCGCTACGTCTTCGCACACTCCGCGTCCACCGCATCTCACACCGCGCTCATGACGACCGCGAAGCGCCCCTCGATCGGGTGAGACGCGGACATTAGACAGCTGAGTTGGGTAGGATGCCAAGAGGAATATTTTCTTAATGCGGACTTGACTTTTTGTTCGTGTTATGTTCTTAAATGCGCGAAGGCATAGGCAAGCGCGAGCGCGAGGACATGCACGCGAACAATCCGAGGGCTGCCGATCTCGACGCGGTCCGGCAGCAAAACATCATCCGCCTCTGGAACCAGCTCCGACGCCTGCAAAGGGAAAGGCAGCCTACGGCTGCTGTCGTACGGCAAATCGAGGATGCGCTCGCGGCGTGCGAGCGGGCCGCCGCCTGATCGCGATCGTTTCCAGGCGACCGGACGCAGAGGTTGCACGCAGCATTGCCGGGCACGTCGTGAGTTGCTGTCCGGCAACGCTCCTGGAGTTTCTCACCAGACCGCGCCGTAGCCCGCGCGGGCCTCAGGCCCGGCCGCGCACGCCGTTCGGGCTATCGCCGAACCGGCGCCGGAACAAGCGGTTGAAATGTGAGACGTTGGAGAATCCCGCCTGCATGGCGACGTCGGAGACCGGCCGGTTCGGAAACCGGACCAGCAGCTCGAACGCGCGTTTCAGCCGGAGCTCGTTGACGCGGGCGGTGAACGACACGCCCGACTTTTCCAGCAACACCTGAAGATAGCGCGGCGAGATGCCTGCCCGGCTTGCCACGCTCGCGACCGTCATGTCCGGATCGGAAAAATGCTTGCCGATATCTTCCAGCGTACCGGCCAACCGCGCCGCCGCGACGCCGCCCGCCGCATGTTCCGGGGGGACGCGATGTGCAGAAATGACCAACGCGGCGAGGTCGTGGATGTGGTCGGCGATCTTCTGCTGCAGGATCGGCTGATCCAGTTCCGGATCGGCCTGAACCAGACCGAGATAGCTGATCAGCAGTCGCAGTGCTGGATCGTCGGGCGGGATGACCCGCATGACCGCGGAATCGACATTCGCGCGCATCGCGAGCGCCGTTCGCGGAAACACCAGGTTGAGGTGGCGTGAGCCGCACAACAGGACCGGTTCGTCCCGACGGACAACAACGGCGCTGCCCTCCCGCAATGTGGTGTCCGTCCCGGACCGCCACACCAGCGCCGGATCGCCGAGATTGACGATCAGCCCCAGGTCATCGCCGCCTTCGGCGGCGAGCGCGCGGGTGCGATCCAGTCGCGCCGCCGAGCCGGAGCACGACGCAATCGCCACGCCCGGAAGGCGCTGCAGGATGGCTTCGGCGCAAAACGGGGCGTCAGGCTCGAGCGGCTCGATGTTCACCCGGACCACGGTCCGCCCGAACTCCTCGCGCCATCGGGAGAGACGTTCGCGTTCGGGTAGGCCGCTGGTCGAAAACCGCTTCGGTCCGCAATCGGATTCCATGAAAAGGCACATTTCAGGGCATCGAGGTCGGGCCAGCCGAGCCCCGATACCGGGACAATATTGCCAAACATTACCGGCGACCGGCCCCTGCGTCAACTTGACGCGGTCGTAGCCGGTGAACCCCGGATTGTACGCAAAACGCAAAGCCCGCTTCGCGTCAGAGCGTGATTTCGATAAGTGTGCTGCTGTTCTCGAAAACGTCGCTCCGGAAAGCGACGGGCTTAGGCGCGACGGCGATTTGCCGACGCTCATCGCGCTCCTGGGCAGATGCGCGCGCCCCTCGCGATCATGTGCCGCCGATTGCCGGCGGACTGACCGCGCAGTTCGCAATTTGCAAAGTCCGGCGGGTCTGATGACCAGCGGTGGCGCGCGAAGTTGCACGGCAGCGATTGAACCCACGCCGGCAAACTGTGTCAGACTGTCGTACGTGTTTCAGTGCGAATGGAAGTCGAGGCACCATGCCGGCAATGCAGCAAGCTGCGGTCGGGTCACCGCGGCGGACCGATCGCGGGATCGGCGCGCTGTGCAGACATCTCCGCCGCACGCGTCGCCGCATGCTGCCGCTGCTGACGCTCGGGCTGCTGGCGGCAACTGCACAGTCGCATGCCGCCGGCACGCAAGCGGCGCCCGCGGTTCTTGACGCCGCCTCGAAGGACACACGCGTCGCGCACAATCCGTTGTGGCTGGTCGCTCTTGGCGATCTCTCCGCCACTACGCAGCGCCCGATCTTTGCCGCTTCGCGCCGTCCGCCAGTTCCGCGCGCGATTGCCGTCGCACCGGTGAGGCCGCCACCTCCTGCGCCGGTCGTCTCACTGCCGGAACATCCAGCGCTGGTGCTGATCGGCACGATCATCGGCCCATCGCTGCAAACCGGCGTATTTCGCGAGGAGACCTCCGACAGGATCGTCAAGCTCTCCACCGGCGGAGGTCGCGACGGATGGACCCTGCGTTCGGTCAGCCGACGCGACGCGCGCTTCGAGATGGCTGATCGGACCGCGGTGCTGCCGCTGCGGCCTTCGGCGCAGCCGATGCCACAAGGCAAGTCCGCTTTCCCGGCCACGGGACAGTCACGCCGCCGCGAATGGTACGACAACTGAAAAGAGGAGCCGAGGACGACGATTGAACCACACCGTCCCGTTTTTGATGTCATTTTCCAGGAGCAATAGAAATGAAGCGCTTACTTGAAGTGGTTGCGATTGTTCTCGCCGCAACGCTGTTGACCATTCAATGGTCGTCGGAAGCGAACGCTCAATCCATCTTTACGTACGTGTCCAGCTCGGGCAGCGACAGCAGCTCCTGCTACACCCCCGCCACTGCTTGCGCGACCCTTCCGCGAGCCATTGCCCAGAATTTTGGTGGTGGTGTCGTGCAGTGTGTGGATGCAGCGAATTTCAACATTATCGCCAATCACGTCAATATCGTCATCGACAGATCGATCACGATCAACTGCGTCGCGGGGGCTGCCATCAGTGCAGCCTCGATCGTCATCAATGCGCCGTCCCAAATCGTCAAGCTGCGCAACGTCGGTATCACCGGCCTGAGTGGCTATACTGCCGGACCCGCGATCGAAATCGTTGCCGCGAGCCAGGTTTTTCTCGAGAACGTCACCACTTCCGGAAATCCTTCTGGCCCTGGAATCTACGATCATCGCACCGGCCCGGGCGGGTTGGTCGTCCGCAACAGCAGCATCGTCGGAAGCAGCGGCGTCGGCATTCTGGTTGCGCCGGCGAGCGGGAGCCTCGGGGTCGAGCTCGACAACGTCAACTCCGCCTACAACAACTATGGCCTCGCCGTCGGCAGCGGCGGGCGCGTGATGGCCAAGAACTCGGTGTTCGCCTACAACGCGACCTCGGGAGTCCAGGTTGATGCGGGTGGGTTCGTGAGCATCAGCTCGAGCGAGATCTCGTTCAATTCGACGGGCATCGGCGCGGGCGGATCGGTTGCGCTGCAGGGTTCGACCGTCGTTTCCAACACCACCGCGATCCAGGGCGCGACCCAGAGCCTGGGCAACAACCGCATCTTCGCCAACATTCACGACGGCACCGCGCCGACGATCGTCAGCGGACAGTGATTGCCCGGGGGCGCCCGACGCGCCACCGCCGTCGAGTTGATATTAGCAAGCGGGAGCCGGGCACGGCTACCAACCGCGCGGCCCCGTTCGAATGTCACTTTGCCACCAAGGAGCAATCGAAATGAAACGCGTACTTTGCCTGATTGCGATCGTTCTCGCCGCAGCGGTGCTTGCGGTCCGATGGACGTCGGAAGTGAGAGCTCAAAACTTCGTGCCAAACACGACATACGTGTCCCACAACGGAAATGATGCGAACGCTTGCTCTTTGGCTGCGCCTTGCGCGACGTTCACTCGGGCGCTCGCGGTGACGCCGACCAACGGCTCTCTCAGTTGCCTGGATGCAGGATATTTTGGCGGGATCATCACCATAACCTCCGGGGTCACCATCGACTGCCTCGCGGGCGGCGGGGGCACAAATGTGTACTCGATCAAAATCAACGCGGGGGGCGACAAGATCACGCTCCGAAATCTCGTTGTGAACGAGTGGAACGCCTCCGCTGGATCGGCCCCTGCGGTGATCGAGATCGTGGCCGCCAACACCGTCTATATTGAGAATGTCCTGATTGCCCGGTCCGCCTCTGAATTTGGAATCTACGATCATCGCAACGGGCCGGGCGTGCTGGCGATCAGCAACAGCAGCATTGTCCAGAACGAAGGACCTGGTATCGTCGTGTCACCGGGATCCGGAATCATCGGCGCCGAACTCGACAACGTGAAATCGGCCTTCAACACCTACGGGCTCGCCGTCGGCAGCGGCGGCCGCGTGATGATCAAGAACTCGGTGTTCACCGACAACGCCACCACGGGAATCCAGGTGGATGGCGGCGGGTTCGTGAGCATCAGCTCGAGCGAAATCTCGTTCAATCAGACCGGCGTCGCCGCACAGGGGACGGTTTCGCTGCAAGGGTCCACCGTCGTCTCCAATACCACTGCGATCCAGGGCGCGACGCAGAGCCTGGGCAACAACCGCATCTTCGCCAACGTTCACGACGGCAACGCGCCGACGATCGTCAGCGGGCAGTGATCGGCTCACGCTGCCCGCCGCGCGGTTTTCAGCCGTCGGACCCACGCCACCCCCTTTTTCTCCCACGGAGCAATAGCCATGAAGCGTTTACTGACGTTGATTGCGATCGTTCTGACGGCCGCGGCGTTCACCGTCCAATTGACCTCGCTGGCAAGAGCGCAGAATTCGATCACTTATCTTGCAGGCCAGGGACAAGACACAAACGGCTGCTTCATAAACACCCCGTGCCAGTCACTCAGCGTGGCGCTGGGCCACACGAGCGACGGCGGGGCCATTCAGTGCGTCGATGCAGGCTATTTTGGAAGTGCTACGATAACCATTTCAGTCGTGATCGATTGCGTTGCGTCAGGTGGAGGCGCCAATGCCGAAGCTATCACCATTAACGCCCCCGGGAAAATCGTTACGCTCCGGAATATCGCGATAGACGGATTTGGTCGCGGTGGAATCGATATCATCGCCGCGGCCAGCGTTTACCTCGAGAACGTCCTTGTGAGTACCTCCTTCATGCCCGGAATCAAGGATCACCGGGCCGGACCTGGGGTGCTGGTGATCCGCAACAGCAGCATCGTGAACATTCAAGGCGTCGGCATCCTCGTCGCGCCATCGAGCGGGACGATCGGGGCCGAACTCGACAACGTCAGCTCCGCTTATAACAGCTATGGCCTTGCCGTCGGCAGCGGCGGACGCGTCATGATCAAGAACTCGGTGTTCACCGCCAACACCACGTCGGGAATCCAGGTCGACGGCGGTGCGTTCGTGGGCGTCAGCTCGTCGCAAATCTCGTTCAATTCGACGGGCATTGCCACGGGGGGAACGGTTGCGGTGCAGAACTCAAGCGTCAATTCCAACACCACTGCGATCAGCGGTGCGACGCAGAGCCTGGGCAACAATCTGCTGTTCGCGAACATTGCCGACGGCACCGCGCCGACGATCATCAGCGGCCGATGACGGCGATTGGGCCGACCGGATTGGAGCGGCTGGCGCTGCGCCTTTCAGGTGAAGGCGACCTCGATCCGATTGTCGGCCTTCGCGGCCTGATCGCCAACATGGTCCCGAGCTTCAGGCCGGTGGCGCAGGCCGCCACCGCGCTGGTCGCGACCTCCTGCCTGATGACGGCGATCCTGGTTCCGATCCTGACCGGATTCGGGGCGAAGCGGATGGGGCATGTGACGGCGGAGGAGGCCGAGGCGGAGAGCTATCGCGAGGGTGTCGAGCCCATTTGACGCCCTTGCTTTAAGGCCGATGCGAAGCGATCCGGTTAGCCGAAGTTAACCAGCCCTTCGCGTCAGCCTTGCCGCTTAAGACTGTCGCAATCCGCAATAATTATTGAGTATCGTCGGAGCGGCGATTCCCGTTAAGGGACCGTGTCGCCGCTCGGGCAAATTTTCGGCGATTTGGGGATATCAAACCGCATGTGCGGCATCGTCGGCATTCTTGGACGCGCTCCGGTCGCGGAGCAGTTGGTGGATTCGCTCAAGCGGCTCGAATATCGCGGCTATGATTCCGCCGGGGTCGCGACGCTGGAGAACGGCGCGCTGGCGCGGCGCCGCGCCGAGGGCAAGCTGAGGAATCTCGAGGCCAAGCTCGGCACCAAGCCGCTCGGCGGCCATACCGGGATCGGCCACACCCGCTGGGCGACGCACGGCAAGCCGACCGAGAACAACGCGCATCCGCACTCAACCGACCGCGTCGCCGTGGTGCATAACGGCATCATCGAGAATTTCCGCGAGTTGCGCGAGCACCTCGAGGCCAAGGGCACGGTGTTCTCGACCGAGACCGACACCGAGGTCGTGGTGCATCTGGTCGACGATCTCTTGAAGGGCGGCGTCGCGCCGGTCGAGGCGGTGCGGGCGGCGCTGTCGCAGCTGCGCGGCGCGTTCGCGCTCGGCTTCATCTTCGCCGGCGAGGACGACCTGATGATCGGCGCGCGCAACGGGCCGCCGCTCGCGATCGGGCATGGCGAGGGCGAGATGTATCTCGGCTCGGACGCGATCGCGCTCGGGCCGTTCACCGACACGATCAGCTATCTCGAGGACGGCGACTGGGTGGTCTTGAACCGCAAGGGCGCGACGATCTTCGACAAGGACAATGCGATCGTCCACCGCGAGGCGATCAAGCACACCATGGCGACCGCGTTGGTCGACAAGGCGAACTACCGCCACTTCATGGCCAAGGAGATCCACGAGCAGCCCGAAGTGGTCGGGCACACGCTCGCCCGTTATGTCGAATTGGCGACCGAGCGCGTCATGCTGCCGGTGAAGCTGCCGTTCGACTTCAAGGATATCCAACGCGTCTCGGTGGTCGCCTGCGGCACCGCGAGCTATGCCGGCTTCATCGGCAAATACTGGCTGGAACGGCTGGCCCGGCTGCCGGTCGAGCTCGATGTCGCCTCCGAATTCCGCTACCGCGAGGCGCCGCTGCGCAAGGGCGATCTCGCGATCTTCATCTCGCAGTCCGGCGAGACCGCCGACACGCTGGCGGCGCTGCGCTACGCCAAGGCGCAAGGCGCGCACACGCTCTCGGTCGTCAACGTGCCGACCTCGACGATCGCGCGCGAGAGCGAGACCGTGCTGCAGACGCTGGCCGGCCCCGAGATCGGCGTCGCCTCGACCAAGGCCTTCACCTGCCAGCTGATGGTGCTGGCGTCGCTTGCGGTCGCGGCGGGCAAGGCGAGGGGCGAGCTCTCCGATGCCGACGAGGCCAAGCTGGTGCACAGTCTGGTCGAGATCCCCCGGTTGATGTCGGAAGCGCTCACCACCGAACCGCAGATCGAGAAGCTGGCGCGCGAGATCGCCAAATCGCGCGACGTGCTCTATCTCGGCCGCGGCACCGCCTATCCGCTGGCGCTGGAAGGCGCGCTGAAGCTGAAGGAGATCTCCTACATCCACGCCGAGGGCTATGCCGCCGGCGAGCTCAAGCACGGCCCGATCGCGCTGATCGACGAGCACATGCCGGTCGTCGTGATCGCGCCCTACGACAAGGTGTTCGAGAAGACCGTCTCCAACATGCAGGAGGTCGCCGCGCGCGGCGGCAAGATCATCCTGATGACCGACGCCAAGGGCGCGGCAGAGGCGACCATCCAGTCGCTGGTGACGATCGTGATGCCTGACATGGGCGCGACCTTCGCGTCGATCGTCTACGCCGTGCCGGTGCAGCTGCTGGCCTATCACACCGCCGTGGTGATGGGCACCGACGTCGACCAGCCCCGGAATCTGGCCAAATCGGTGACGGTCGAATAGTCGCAAGTGACGACATCACGCAGCCTTCAAAAACCTGCTAGGATGACATAGCTGTTTTGGAGCGCGATCAAGATCGCGCTTTAGCTTGTTGTTTGCGCACGATCTTTTCGGAAACCGGTTCGCAAAGTTTTCCAGGGTCATGCGTTCGATTCCGCCCGCTGCGACGACCTGGAACCGCAATGACGTCCAACCAAGTGCCTCCCGTGACGCCGGGTGACGTGCCCCCGGATGCCCCCCGCGGGCTGATGGCGCGCTTCCGCAACTATTTCCTCACCGGCCTCGTGGTGGCCGGGCCGGTTGCGATCACCCTGTATCTGACCTGGTGGTTCGTCACCTGGGTCGACAATCTGGTGCGGCCGTTCGTGCCGACCGCCTATCGGCCGGAAACCTATCTGCCGTTCGGCCTGCCGGGATCGGGGCTCGTCGTCGCCGTGATCGCGCTGACCTTGCTCGGCTTCCTGACCGCCAATCTGATCGGCCGCACGCTGGTCGATCTCGGCGAGCGGCTGCTCGGGCGGATTCCGGCGGTGCGCGCGATCTATCGCGGGCTGAAGCAGGTGTTCGAGACGCTGTTCTCGGGCAACGGCTCGAGCTTCCGCCGTGTCGGCCTGGTCGAGTTTCCCTCGCCGGGGATGTGGTCGATCGTCTTGATCTCGCAGTCGCCGAGCGAGGACCTCGCGGCCAGCCTGCCGGGCGACGAAGAGCATATCTCGGTGTTCCTGCCGTGCTCGCCGAACCCGACCACCGGCTTCTTCTTCTACGTGCCGCGGAGCAAGATCATCGAGGTCGAGATGACCGCGGAAGATGCCGCGACGCTGATCATGTCGGCCGGCGTGGTGCAGCCCGGCACGACCGATCAGAAGAAGGCCGCGGCGCTCGCCGGCATGGCCAACGCCGCCCGCATCGCCAACCAGGCCTCGCTGCGGCCGGCAACGACGCCGGCGAAGGTCGAGGGGTAAGGCCCTTCACCCAGCCCCGATCAGCGGCACGGCTTCGTCGCGTTCGTAGAGGTAAAGCAGGCAGCGCAGGGCTTCGCCGCGCTCGCCTTTCAGCTTCGGATTGTCCTTCATGATGCGCAGCACTTCGTCGCGGGCTTGCGTGATCAGCTGGGCGTGCACCTCGGAGCGGGCGATGCGGTAGCCGGGCAGGCCGCTCTGGCGGATGCCGAGCACGTCGCCTTCGCCGCGCAGCTTCAGATCCTCCTCGGCGATCCTGAATCCGTCCGTGGTCTCGCGGATCACTTTCAGCCGTGCCTTCGACATCTCGCCGAGCGGCTCCTTGTAGAGCAACAGGCAGGTCGAGGCCTCCGAGCCGCGGCCGATACGGCCGCGCAGCTGGTGCAGTTGCGAAAGCCCGAAGCGCTCGGCGTTCTCGATCACCATGATGGTCGCGGCCGGCACGTCGACGCCGACCTCGACCACGGTGGTGGCGACCAGCAGCCCGATCTCGTGGGCGGCGAATTGCGCCATCACGTGGTCCTTTTCGGCGCCCTTCATCTGGCCGTGGACCAGGCCGACGCGTTCGCCGAAGCGTTTTTGCAGGGACTCGAACCGCTCGGTGGCGTTGGTGAGGTGCTCGGTGCCTTCGGCCTCGGATTCATCGACCAGCGGGCAAATCCAGTAGACCAGCTTGCCGGCGGCGACCGCGCGGCCGACGCCGTCCATGACGTCCTCGATCCGGCTCATCGGCACTGCGCGGGTGTCGATCGGCTGGCGGCCGGCGGGCTTTTCGCGCAGCTCCGAGACGTCCATGTCGCCGAAATAGGTCAGCACCAGCGTGCGCGGGATTGGCGTCGCGCTCAGCACCAGCACGTCGACGGCTTCGCCCTTGGAGGTTAGTGCAAGCCGTTCGCGCACGCCGAAGCGGTGCTGCTCGTCGACCACGGCGAGCGCCAGCGCCTTGTAGATCACGTCGTCCTGGATCAGCGCGTGGGTGCCGACGAGGAGATCGATCTCGCCGGCTTCAAGCCGCGTCAGCAACTCGCGGCGCTCCTTGCCTTTCTCGCGGCCGGTGAGGATTGCGACGCTCAATCCGGCGCGCTCGGCCAGCGGGGCGATGGTCTTGATGTGCTGGCGCGCGAGGATTTCCGTCGGCGCCATCAGCGCGGCCTGCTTGCCGGCTTCGGTGACCGCTGCGGCGGCGAGCAGCGCCACCACGGTCTTGCCGGAGCCGACGTCACCCTGCACGAGGCGCAGCATGCGCACCGGCTGGCGCAAATCCTCGGTGATCGCGGCAACCGCGTCCTGCTGCGACTTGGTCAGCGCGTAGGGCAGGGCATCGATGATCCTGTTGCGCAGATGGCCGTCGCCGGCGTTGCGGACGCCGGCGGGCCGGCGCAGCGTGGCCCGGATCAGCGCCAGCGCGAGCTGCCCGGCGAGCAATTCGTCGAACGCCAGGCGCGACCAGAACGGGCCGTCGGGCAAGATGTCCGTCAGCTCGACCGGCACATGCACGCGGGTCAGCGCTTCCTTGATTGGCGGGAAGTGGCAGCGGCGCAGCACCTCGGGGCTGATCCATTCCGGCAGCTCCGGCAGCTTGGTCAGTGCCTGCGCGATGGCGCGGCGGAGCGAGCCGAGCGCGAGCCCCTCGGTCAGCGGATAGACCGGGTCGATGCCGGAGAGTTTTGCAAAAGCGGCCTCGTCGACAATCGGGTGCGGATGCACGATCTGCGGGATGCCGTCATACATCGCCAGCGTGCCGGAGACGTAGCGCTTCTCGCCGACCGGCAGCAGTTTTTCGACGAAGCCGGGCGGGCTACGGAAGAAAGTCAGCACGACGTCGCCGGTGTCGTCGCTGGCATAGACCAGATAGGGGGCGCGCGCATTGCGGGGCGGCGGTGGACGATGGCGGTCGACGGTGACCTCCAGCGTCACCACGGTTCCAACAGTGGCGTCGCGGATCTTCGGCCGGGCGCGGCGGTCGATCACGCTGGCGGGTAGATGCAGCACGAGGTCCACCAGCCGCGGCGTCTCGCTACGGCTCAGCAGATAGCGCAACAGTCTGTCCTGCTTCGGGCCGACGCCTGGCAGGGTCGTGACCGGGGCAAACAACGGATTGAGCAGGCTGGGGCGCATTCGGGAAACCTAGGACCAATCTTCACCGTCATGCCCGGCCTGGTCCCGAGCATCCACGTCTTTTGTGGCCACGACGTGGATGGCCGGGTCAAGCCCGGCCATGACGATTTGGTAGGGGTCGATGCACAACGGATACTGACATCGGCCGTCGCGGTCGCTATATCAACCCCGCCCGGCACGTCCGGGCATTTCGCGTTGGATGGATTTTGCGACATGACGGGATCGACACGGTCGAGCGATGGGCTCGATGACCGCCGCAAGCGGCTTTTGTTTCGCTGCTGGCACCGCGGCACCAGGGAGATGGACCTGATCCTGGGCCGCTTCGCGGATACGGCGATCGCCGATCTCACCGACCAGGAACTGGACGAGCTCGAGCACCTGATCGAGCTGCCGGATCCCGATCTCTATGCCGCGCTGACCGGCGACAAGGTGCTGCCGGCGGCATACGCCACCGCGTTGTTCGCCCGGATCAAGGCGTTTAGGCCGGCGGACCACGGCGCATGAAACAGCCTGCCAAGTCTCCTGCCGCGCTGCTGGCGCCGGGCCATGTGCTGACCATCGCCAATGTGGCCGAGGGTGCCGAGGGGCTCGTCATCTCGGATCTGGCGCGCGCGATCGCGGCGAAGCCGAAGCGGCCGGCCGTCAGCCTTGCCGTGGTCTGCCGCGACGGCGCGCGGATGGCTCAGCTCGCGCGCGCGTTGTCTTTCTTCGCACCCGATATCGGCGTCATGCAGATCCCGGCCTGGGACTGCCAGCCCTATGATCGGGTGTCGCCGCATGCCGGTATTCTGGCGCAGCGCCTGACCACGTTGGCGAAGCTGTCGCGGCTCGCGGGAAGCGACAAGCCGCTGATCGTGCTGACCACGGTGAACGCGGCCGTGCAGCGCGTGCCGGCGCGCGAGCAGGTCGCTTCGCAGGCGCTGTCGGTCGCCCCAGGCAATGTCGTGCCGATGGATTCAGTCGTCGCCTGGCTCGAGCACAATGGCTACACGCGCTCCTCCACGGTGCGCGAACCCGGTGAATACGCCGTGCGCGGCGGTATCCTCGATCTGTTTCCTGCCGGTCTCGAACAGCCGGTGCGCTTCGATTTCTTCGGCGATAGCCTGGAATCGATCCGCACCTTCGATGCCGAGACCCAGCGCACGCATCTCGACATGCGCGGGCTCGATCTCGTCCCGGTCTCCGAATTCCAGCTCACCACCGAAACCATCCGCCGCTTCCGCATGGGCTATGTGGCGGCGTTCGGCGCGCCGGAGCGCGACGACCAGCTCTATGAGGCCGTCTCAGAAGGCCGCCGCCATCCCGGCATGGAGCATTGGCTGCCGCTGTTCCAGGAACGGATGGACACGCTGTTCGACTATCTCGATGGCGCCACCGTCGCGATCGAGCCGCAGGGCGAGGACGCCGCGCGCGAACGCTTCACGCAGATCGCCGATTATTACGAGGCGCGCCGCGAGGCGTTGGAGCATCCCGGCGGCGGCGCGATCTACAAGCCGCTGCCGCCCGACAAGCTCTATCTAACCGAGGCCGAATGGACCAAACTGCTCGGCGAGGTGCCGCTGGCGCGGCTGACGCCGTTTGCTGTGCCGGAAGGCTCGACCGAGGTGTTCGACGCCGGTGCGCGGGCCGGCCGCAGCTTTGCGCCGGAGCGGGCCGACGGCAACGTCAACGTATTCGAGGCCGTGGTCGCCCACGTCGGCGCACTGCAAACCCAGCGCAAGAAGGTGATCATCGCGCTGTGGAGCGAGGGCTCGCGCGACCGGATGGGCGCGATGCTGCGCGACCACAAGCTGTTGAACACCACCAGCGTCAATACCTGGCGCATTGTGCAGGCGACACCGCGCAACGAGACCATGCTGGCCGTGCTCGGCATGGAAAGCGGCTTCGAGACCGACGAATTCGCCGTCATCAGCGAGCAGGACATCCTGGGCGACCGCCTGGTGCGGCCGCGCAAGGCGAGCCGCAAGCTCGACAATTTCATCTCGGAGGTGACGTCTCTCGCGACCGGCGATCTCGTCGTCCATGTCGAGCACGGCATCGGCCGCTTCGTCGGGCTGCAGACGTTGCAGGTGTCCGGCGCGCCGCATGACTGCCTCGAGCTGCATTATGCCGCCGAGACCAAACTGTTCCTGCCGGTGGAGAACATCGAGCTGCTGTCGCGCTACGGCTCCGACAGCGCCACTGCCGAGCTCGACCGTCTCGGTGGCGGCGGCTGGCAGGCGCGCAAGGCAAAACTCAAGAACCGCATCCGCGAGATCGCGGGCGAGCTGATCAAGATCGCCGCCGAGCGACAGCTGCACGAGGCGCCGAAATTCCCGCTGCAGCCGCATGTCTATGACGAGTTCTGCGCGCGCTTCCCCTATGAGGAGACCGAGGACCAGTTAGGGGCGATCACCTCGACCTTGAAAGACCTCGAGATCGGCCGTCCGATGGACCGGCTGATCTGCGGCGACGTCGGCTTCGGCAAGACCGAGGTGGCGCTGCGCGCGGCCTTTGCGGTGGCGCTGGAAGGCAAGCAGGTCGCGGTCGTGGTGCCGACGACGCTGCTGGCGCGGCAGCACTCGCGCACCTTCACCGAACGTTTCAAGGGATTCCCGGTCAATGTCGCGCAGGCCTCACGGCTGGTCTCGACCAAGGAGTTGAACCAGGTCAAGAAAGGGCTCACCGAGGGCCACGTCGACATCGTGGTCGGCACCCATGCGCTGCTCGGCAAGGCCATCAAGTTCAAAGACCTCGGGCTGCTGATCGTCGACGAAGAGCAGCATTTCGGCGTCAGCCACAAGGAGCGGCTGAAGCAGTTGCGCGCCCAGGTTCACGTGCTGACGCTGTCGGCGACGCCAATCCCGCGCACGCTGCAACTGGCGCTCACCGGCGTCCGCGAGCTCTCGATCATCGCCTCGCCCCCGGTCGATCGGCTGGCGGTGCGTACCTTCGTCGCGCCGCACGATCCCCTGATGATCCGCGAGGCGCTGCTGCGCGAGCGCTACCGCGGCGGGCAGGCGTTCTATGTCGTGCCGCGGATCGAGGACCTCGCCGGCGTCAAGGATTTCCTCGACAAGAACGTGCCGGAGATGAAGGTCGCGGTCGCCCACGGCCAGATGCCGCCGACCGTGATCGAGGACATCATGTCGGCGTTCTACGACGGCAAATACGACCTCCTGCTTTCGACCACCATCGTCGAGTCCGGCCTCGACATCCCCAACGCCAACACGCTGATCGTGCATCGTGCCGACATGTTCGGCCTCGCGCAACTGTATCAGCTGCGCGGCCGCGTCGGCCGTTCCAAGCTGCGCGCCTATGCGCTGTTCACGCTGCCGGCGCAGCAGAAGATCACGGCGCAGGCGGAGCGGCGGCTCAAGGTGCTGCAATCGCTGGAGACGCTGGGCGCCGGCTTCCAGCTCGCTTCGCACGATCTCGACATCCGCGGCGC
This sequence comes from Bradyrhizobium genosp. L, assembly GCF_015624485.1. NCBI lineage: Bacteria > Pseudomonadati > Pseudomonadota > Alphaproteobacteria > Hyphomicrobiales > Nitrobacteraceae > Bradyrhizobium > Bradyrhizobium genosp. L. The sequence goes on along the minus strand of NZ_CP061378.1, from coordinate 3,981,806 downwards.
CGGCAATCTGTTGGGCGAAGAGCAGTCCGGCCACATCAAGGAGGTCGGCTTCGAGCTCTACCAGTCGATGCTGGAGGAAGCGATCATCAACCTCAAGGCCGGCGTCGCAGAGCCCGCGGCGGACCGCTGGTCGCCTCAGATCACGATCGGCATGCCGGTGCTGATCCCCGAGGATTACGTCAACGACCTCTCGGTACGGCTGTCGCTGTATCGCCGGCTCGCCGATCTGGAGACCGACGACGAGATCGACAATTTCGCCGTCGAGATGCGCGACCGCTTCGGCGTGCTGCCCGACGAGGTGCGCTATCTGTTCAAGGTCGCCGCGATCAAGGCCTATTGCCGCCGCGCCAATGTCGAGAAGGTCGATGCCGGCCCGAAGGGCGCCGTCATCACCTTCCGCGACAACTCCTTCGCTCATCCGGATCGGCTGGTGATGTTCATTCGCCAGCACGGCCAAGCCGCCAAGGTGCGGCCGGACATGAAGGTGGTGTTCTTCCAGGACTGGGAGACGCCGGAAGAGCGTCTCGCCGGCACTACCGAGATCCTGCGGCAGCTCGCCAATCTCGCGGAGAGCAAGAAGGCGGCGTGAGGGCGTAGTCGCTCCACGTCATTGCGACTTTGTAGGGTGGGCGAAGCGAAGCGTGCCCACCCTCACGAGCACCGAGCCAGAATGGTGTGCACGTCGCTTGCGCTCCTTTGCCCACCCTACATGATCGGCATTACGACGCGGCGCGCTCCGGCGTCTGCATCAGGCGCGCCAGCAGCGATGTTGCGGAATCGCCGGACAGCAGCGCAGTCACGGTGACGGCGGGCTCGCTCCGCGTGTCGCGCCGGCCGTGGTTGGTGTGGCGCATCACGCTGGCGAGGCGCCGCGTGATCGCCTGCGCGTTGCGCAAATCGGTGCCGGCGAACGCCACGATGATCGACTGGTCGTCCAGCACCGCGCCGAAATCGGCCTGGCGCATCAGCTTGCTGATGATCCGCGCGCCGTCGAATTGCGCGCGGGGATTGGCGCTGTCGAACGAAAACTTCGCGACCGACAGCGCGCCGCCGCGCTCGGCGGTCTGGTAGACGGCGGTGGCGAAGTCGCGGTCGAATGCGACCTTGGTGAGCAGGCCGGTGCGGGCATCGATCAGGCCCTTGGCGTCGATCGCGCGCAGCATGCGGCTGAGCCGCGCCTCGAAGGCGTGCTGACGGATCATCGGCAATGCGATATCGGCGATCCGTGTCGGCCCGGCCGCGATGATTTCGAGATTGGGCAGGTCGTAGCGGTGCGTGAGCTCGCCCGAGGCGACGATCACGGGCAGAGGCCGGAAGCGGACATCCTCGGTCAGCACGGTCAGGAACGCATCCATCACCCGCGTGGTGAAGCCTTCCGACAGCACGATGCCGTCGATGTCGCGATTGGAAAGATGCTTCGCGGCGGCCTCGATGCTGAGCGCACCGACCACGCCGGCGCGTTCGCCGAGAGCGACCGACAGCGCCGGGTAGGCGCCGCCGCGGCCGATCAGCAGCATGGTCGCTTCGCCGACCGGATCGACGTCCGTGAGCGCGATCGGCGCCGGTGGCACCAGCCGCCGCATCACGGTGGCGTGCAGCGCGCGGACGCGCAGGGCGGCGTTGAGACGCGCGATCAGCCGATCCGGCTGGCCCTTGCGCTGGAAGAACGCCATCGCGGTGTCGGGCAGGGTGGTCGAGGGATCGACTGCGATCAGCGGCAGATACGGCGCGCGGGCGGCGGCACGCTTGGCGAGCATCGCCAGGGCCGCGAAATCGGCGATCTCGGCTGCCGCGAGGATCGCTGCCGGCTTCACCTGCTCGATGGCACGGCCGGCCTCGTTCCAGTCGGTGGTCACCACCGGGAACAGTTTGGTCTCATCGAGCACGGCAGCGAAGGTGGGCCTTGCGGCCGCCGTCACGATGAGCACCGGACCTTGTTGCGACATGCGAACGCTCGGAACCAAAGCAAGGGGTCAGCCAAAGGGATGAGCAATGGCCGGAATGCTAGTTCGCTTGGCTTAATGCAGCGTCAACGCAATGCTAAGACTAATGCAATGATAAGAGTTTAACCCAAGGCGCCAGCGCGGTCGCGAAACGCTTCGACCATCAAGGGGTTAAGCCCGAGTTCCGTCAGCGCGTCGCGAGCCCGGGCATTGTCCTGGGCGCGTCCGGCGAGCCGGTGGCCGCTGAGCCGGTCAGGCAAGGCCGTGAGCAACGCGCCCTGGCCCAGCCGCCGCGACCACTCCTGCAACTCCTGCGCAAGGAAGCGGTAGCCGCCGACCGTCATGACCCCCGACGGCGGTGCGGTGATGCTGATGGCGCCCGTCGCGCGGTCGGCCCGCGCGGCATATTCGGTATCAACGTAATCCCGCGGCGGCGGCGCGATCATGCTGTCGCCCGGCGGCGGCGGTGGTGCATAGGCGGCGACCGGAACCATCGGGCCGCGCAGCGCCAGCGTACCCTTTGGCGTAAGCAGGATCTCGCCGGCGACGGCCGCACCCGGGATATCCCGCGATGCGCCATGCGGACCCGGCTTGATCGCCGCCGGCGATCCATCCTCGCTGGTGCGGCGCGCGCTGAACAGGCCGGCCTCGCCGAACAGATAGACGTCGGTCAGGGACGCCCGTTGCGAGCTCCAGGCTGCGCTGGAGGCGACCTGTTCCGGCGTCCGCCAGAGGCCGACGGCCCTGTGCAGGCTCGGCAGCCGCTCCGACAGCCCGCGTTCGTCGAGCCGCAGGGCGAGCTGTGCGGGCGCGAACAGCGTGTCGCACTCATGATCCCTGAACTGGGTCTCGAACGTCTCTTCGTCGAACGGGTGATGCAGCACCAAGGTGCCGCCGGACAATAGCCAAACCACCAGCGAGGCGCAGAGGCCGGCAAACGACATCGGCGCGAACGCCGACATGATGGTGGCGCCTTGCGCGATGTCGCTCTCGAACGACATCGCGAGCCCGCCCGCGATCAGGCTGAAATGCGCGCGGGGGACGGGACGAAAGCCGTCGCTGGTGACGTCGAAGGAGATCAGGGCCGCCTTGCGGCCGTCCTGGATCACCGAGCGCTGTGTCCGTGAGTCCTGCAGGATCGCCTGATCGAGCGAGGCCATGCCTTCCGGCAGATCATCGCCGAAGCCGAACACATGGCGGATCGAGAAGGCTTCCGCGGCGGCATTCATCGCGACGTCGGCATAGGAGACGCCGTCGATCCGGCCGCAGGTGACGATCGCCCGCGCCGCGGTGCGGTTCAGCGCGGAGGTCAGTTCGGCCTGCCGCCACAACAGCGGCAGCGGCAGCACCACCAGTCCGACCCGATGCGCGGCCAGGATGGTCAGCGCGAATTCGACGGTCGTGGGCAACTGGACGGCGATCACCGAATTGGCCGGCAATCCGCTCTCGACGAAATGGGCCGCGATCGCGCCAATTGCGCGGTCGGCCTGCGCGTAGGTCAGGCGCTTGCGGGTCTGCCCGGTGATGCGCTGCTTGTTGAACGGGTCGACCAGCGCCAGCGCATCCGGTTGCCGCGCCAGGATCCGCTTGAACAGGGTATCGAGCGTGGGCGAGGAGATCGGCTGGTTCACGGGGTCAATTTCGCTTGCATTGCCGGGATCGGGTGGCTCGCTTCGATCAACTACTGGGACTGCGCGCCGGGCTTCTGCCACCAGGTCTCCGGCAGGTAGCCCGACAGCGCATCGGTCGATGGTCGTTCTATCCGATTCCAGCGTGCGATCCATTGCTCTCCCGCATTAAAGAGGGGGATAGCGTAGAAGCCCGACATCAGCGCACGATCCAGCGCCCACACCGCCGAGACGAATTCCGGCCGCTGCCGCGCCCTGAGCAGCGCCGCGATCATGGCATCGATGGCCGGGTCCTTGGCGCCCATGTAGTTGCGGGTGCCCGGGACGTCGGCGCCCTGGCTGCCCCAGTAGAAAGCCTGCTCATTGCCGGGAGACAGCGACTGGTCCCAGCGGTTGGGGATCATGTCGAAATCGTAGCCGAGCCGGCGCTGCTCGAACTGCACGGCGTCGACCACCCGCACCGTGGCGTCGATCCCGGCGCGCTTGAGGTCGCGCTGATAGGCGAGCGCGATGCGTTCATGCTCGCGCGTGGTCAGCAGGATCTCGATGGTGAGCGGCGTTCCGGTCGAACGCTGCTTCAGCGCCGTGCCGTCGAGCGCGTAGCCGGCGTCCGACAGCAGCTTCAGCGCGTCACGCAGCACGGTACGGTCGCGCCCCGAGCCGTCGGTGACGGGCAGGCGATAGCGGCCCTCGAGGATGTCGGGCGGGATATGCGACAGATACGGCTTGAGCAGATCGCGCTCGCGATCGTCGGCGGGACGGCCGTAGGCCGACAATTCCGAGCCGGCAAAAAAGCCGCCGGCGCGCGAATAGAGACCGAAATAGTAATTGCGGTTGATCCATTCGAAATCGAACAGCATCGACAGCGCCTGGCGCACCCTGACATCGGCGAATTTCGGCCGGCGGGTGTTGAACACCAGGAATTCGGACGGGTAGGGCGTGCCGAGCTTGATGGTATCGCGGATCACCTCGCCGCTTGTCGCCGCCGGGAAGTCGTAGCCGTCGTGCCAGCGCAGCGGCTCGGGCTCGGTCCGGAAGTCGTAGAGGCCGCGCTTGAAGGCCTCGAACTGGCTGTTGGCGTCGCGGTAGTAATCGAGCCTGATCTCGTCGAAATTCCACATGCCGCGGTTCACCGGCAGGTCGCGCCCCCAGTAATCGGGATTGCGGGTGAAGGTCACGCTGGTGCCGGGGTTGACCGCCGCCACCCGGTACGGGCCGGAGCCGATCGGCGGCGTCATTGTCGTCTCCTCGAATTTGGCGACGTCGGTGGCATGACGCGGCAGGACCGGCATCAGGCCGAGGATCAGCGGCAATTCGCGATCCGCCACGCCGCCGAAATCGAACCGCACCGTCAGCGGGTCGAGCACCTCGGTCTTTGCGACTTTCGAATAATACTGGTGATGCAGCGGACGGCCGTGGTCGCGCAACAGCGTCAGCGAGAACACCACGTCGTCGGCGGTGACCGGCTGCCCGTCGGAGAACCGCGCACGCGGATCGATGCGGAAGGTGACGTAGTCCCTCGCGTCGTCAGTCTCGACGCTGCGGGCCAGCAGGCCGTACAGGGTGAAGGGCTCGTCATTGTTGCGAACCATCAGGCTTTCATAGACATAGCCGCGTTCATAGGCGTAGCCGCGGAGCTGCTGCACGGCGAGGCCCCTGACGATCAGGGGATTGAGGCTGTCGAAGGTGCCTTCGCGGGGGCTCTGCACCAGGCGGCCGCCCTTGGGGGCGTCGGGATTGGCGTAGGGCAGGTGGGTAAAGTCGGGCGGCAGCGCCGGGTCGCCGTGCATGGCGATAGCGTAACTCTCGGCCGCCGCCGCAGGGGCGCTTCCCGTTGCCATCAGCGCAAGCGCGAGCGACAGGCAGGCCATCGCGCGGCGTCCGAGCCGCGCTGCAACGGTTGCGTGAGGCGCCGGATTTGATTCGCGAAACGTCACACGAGAGCTTTATCACAGGCGGCCACAACTCGCCGCGAGATGCGCGCAAACCTGCTTGCCACCATTGATCTTTCCGCGCGCCGCTGTATTGAAGGCGGGCAATTGAACGGGCGGAAATGCCTGTCACGTATCCGCCTCAATTGACTAGGAGACAGCCGCCCAAACGGCTATGTGTCGGCGCCTGCAGCGGTTTCGGGCGCTGCCGTTCAGAAAGGGTTTTCCGCAATGAATTTCCGTACCTTGGCCGCTCCGGTCCGGCCGCGTGGGCGGGTTACCGCCCTGATGGCGGCGACGGCCCTGTCCGCAGCGCTCCTGGTTCCTGCTGCGCAGGCCCAGCAGCCCGCGCCTGCGGCCCCGAAGGCTGCGCCCAGGGCGGCACCGAAGGCAGCTCCGAGGGCGCCGGCACCGGCCGCCCAGCAGGCCGCTCCTCCGGCAGCGGCTCCGCCGGCCGCCGGCGCTCCGGCCGCCGCGGCTGGGCAGCCGCCTGCACAGGATCAGCAGATCCAGCTGATCTACGCGCCCTGGACCAAGTTCTGCCTGAAGGGCCAGGAAGCCAATGCCAAGCAGGTTTGCTTCACCGGCAAGGACGGCCGCATCGAATCCGGTCAACCGGTGATTGCCGCCGTGATCATCGAGCCGGAAGGCGAGCCGAAGAAGATTCTCCGCGTGACGCTGCCGCTCGGCATGCAGCTCGTCCACGGCACCCGCATCATCGTCGACAACAACCCGCCGATGCAGTCGCCCTATGTGATCTGCTTCCAGAACGGCTGCATGTCGGACTATGAGGCGACCCCCGAGCTGATCAACAATCTGAAGAAGGGCCAGAACCTCGTGGTTCAGGCGATCAACGCCAATGGCGCGCCGCTGACCCTGCCGCTGCCGCTCAACGGCGAGTTCGCAAAGGCCTATGACGGCCCGCCGACCGATCCGAAGCAGTTCGAGGAAAACTCGAAGAAGCTGCAGGAAGAATTGCAGAAGCGCGCCGAAGAGCAGCGCAAGAAGCTCGAAGCGGCCGGCCAGGGTGGCGCGGCGCCGGCGGCTCCGGCCAACCCGGCCGCCAAGTAAGCGCGAGCGGCGGAACAGCATCAACATCGAAGGCGCCCGTGAGGGCGCCTTTTTTGTTCCGGGAGAATCGCAGCAGAGGTGTGAGCCCGCGCCGGATTCAACCCCCGCCGCCATGCGATGGCGGGCTGGCTGATGGCAAGTTGCGGCGCTGGTGATCCCATGCTGCGTGTGCGAAAGTTTCTATAGGGCGGTTCGATCGCGCATCGCGTATCGGCGCTGCCTTATCCGGGCGCCTTGGCGTCGAAGCACAATCACAGAACCCATTCGGGAGGTCAGGCGAAAGCGCGCGACACGCGCCTTCGATGCGCGAATGCGTGCAATTGCGTGTCTCGCGAACCCTGGCCGCCGATCGCAGCCATGGAATCCGCTTGATGTCCCAGCGCCTGAACACGCAGCATCGGGAACCGGTCCCTCAGTCGTCGCAGCAGCCGGCTCGCCGCCCGTCGCTCGATACCGGCGGCCGTGTGACGCAGGACAATGCTGCCGGGGCATTTCATCCCGGTGTCGTGCATTTCGCGCTGGCGATGGGCGGCTTTGCCATCGGCATCGCCGAATTCGCCACCATGAGCCTGCTGCCGTTCTTTGCGCACGACCTCGGGGTCAGCGAACCCGCGGCCGGCCATGCCATCAGTGCCTACGCGCTCGGCGTCGTCGTCGGTGCGCCCGTCATCGCCGTGCTGTCGGCGCGTGTCGCGCGGCGCACGCTCTTGATCGCGCTGATGGGCTTCTTCGCGCTGATGAACGGCCTCTCTGGCCTCGCGCCTGATTATCACACCATGCTGGCGCTGCGCTTCCTCGCGGGTTTGCCGCACGGCGCCTATTTCGGCATCGCGATGCTGGTCGCGGCCTCGCTCGTCCCGGTCGACAAGCGCACCGCAGCCGTCGGCCGCGTGCTGCTCGGCCTGACCATCGCGACGACGATCGGTGTCCCGCTCGCCAACGGGGTCGGGCAGGCGATCGGCTGGCGCTGGGCGTTCGCGATCGTCGCCGCGCTTGCGCTGTTGACCGCCATTCTCGTTGCGATCTTCGCGCCGCGCGACGCCGCCAATACCGGCGCGAGCCCGTTGCGCGAGCTGTCCGCGCTCGGCCGCAAGCACGTCTGGCTGACGCTGGCGATTGGCGCCGTCGGCTTTGGCGGGATGTTCTCGGTCTACACTTATCTGGCCTCAACCATGATGGCGGTGACGCACACCTCGCCGGCGCTGGTGCCGGTGGCGCTCTGCGTGTTCGGCATCGGGTTGACCGCCGGCAACATCATCGTGCCGCGTTTCGCCGACCGCGCGCTGATGAGGACGGCCGGCGGACTGTTGCTGTGGTCGGCGGCGATGCTGGCGCTGTATCCGCTGGCGGCTGCGAATTTCTGGACGCTGATCGGTGACGTGTTCCTGATCGGGCTCGGCGGTGCGCTCGCGACGGTGCTGCAGACCCGGCTGATGGACGTGGCCGGCGAGGCGCAGAGCCTTGCCGCCTCCTTGAACCATTCCGCCTTCAACACCGCCAATGCGCTCGGGCCGTGGCTCGGCGGCATGGCGGTTGCCGCGGGTTATGGCTGGACGTCGACCGGCCTGGTCGGTGCGGGACTGGCGCTGGCGGGGTTCGTGGTCTGGGCGATCGCGGCGTCGCTGGGCGCGCGGGAAGGCGTGTGAGCCGCCGTTCAGTTCAGCGACGGATTGCGCGGACGGTAACCGCCCGACTTGTCCTTCACGAAGATCTCGGCCACCTGGGAGTGTCGGATCGGCTCGCCGGACTCGTCGGGCAACAGGTTCTGCTCGGAGACATAGGCGACGTACTCGGTCTCCGAGTTCTCCGCGAGCAGGTGGTAGAACGGCTGATCCTTGTGCGGCCGGATGTTCTCGGGAATCGACAGCCACCACTCCTCGGTGTTGTTGAATTCCGGATCGATGTCGAAGATCACGCCACGGAACGAGAACACCCGGTGACGGACGATCTGCCCTATCTGAAACTTGGCGGTGCGCGCTTTGATCATGTTCCGTCGATAGACCATCGGCGTGGCCGATGCTAGGGGCAGGGTGGCGAATTAACCCGCGGTTTACCGATTCTAGCCGGTCAACTGCGTCCGGAATACGGCCGAGAAATCACTTTCAGAATGCTTGATATCCTCAATTTGGCGCTGCCGTATTTCGGTCTGATCTTCATCGGCTATATCTGCGGCAAGGTGAAGGGGCTGCCCGAGAGCGGGCTCGCCTGGATGAACTTTTTCTTGCTCTACGTGTCGCTGCCGGCGCTGCTGTTCGGCATCATGTCGAAGACACCTTTTGCGGAGCTGAACAATCCGCCGTTCCTGATCGCGACCACGCTTGGAACCGTGACCGCGTTCTTCCTGGCGATGCTCACCGGCAGACTGATGGGCCGGCTGTCGCTGCGCGAGGCGACGCTTGCGGGGCTGTCCGGCGCCTACGGCAATATCGGCTATATGGGGCCGGGGCTGGCGCTGGCCGTGCTCGGTGCCAAGGCGGCGGCGCCGACCGCGCTGATCTTTTGCTGCGACAGCATCTTCCTGTTCTCGATCGTGCCGCTGCTAATCGAGCTGACCGATCGCGACCATCTCTCGCTGCTGCATGCGCTCGGCGTGGTGGCACGGCAGATCGTGCAGAACCCGCTGATCATGTCGGCGGTGTTCGGCGCGCTGGTCGCCGCGCTGCACATTCCGCTGCCGGTCGCGCTCGACCGCACCATCCAGTTCCTGGAGAACGCGGCGGCGCCGATGGCGCTGTTCGTGCTCGGCGTCACGGTGGCGCTGCGGCCGTTCCAGCGGGTGCCGTGGGAAGTGCCCGGCGTGATCGCGATCAAGCTTTTGATCCATCCGCTGCTGGCGTTCGGCCTGATGCTGCTGTTCGGCCCGTTCGCGCAACCGTGGGCGGCGACCGCGGTGCTGATGGCCTCGCTGCCGCCGGCGCTGAACGTGTTCGTGATCGCACGGCAGAACAACACCTGGATCGAGCCGGCCTCGGTCGCGGTGCTGATCGGCACCTTCGCTTCCGTGATCACGTTGACCGGCGTGATGTGGCTGCTGCAGACCGGGCGGCTGGTGTTTCCTTGAGAGGTTAGCGCCGCCACGACGGCGCCAGGCCCTCGCGCATCGCAAGCCGCCGCAGCGGGCCGATCGCGCCGATCAGATGCAGGCCGGCGGCGCGTGCCGTCTGCACGCCCACGAGGTCGCTGAGCAGCGAACGGTTGGCGATATCGATCGCGAACGTCCGGCTGCTGACATCAGGACGCCGTGCCGCCTGGTAGCGCGACAGCACCGGTGGTGCCCCCGGATCCTCGCCGCGCGCGATGGCTTGCCCTGCGATCTCGGCGATATCGGCAGCGTCGCGCAGCCCCATGTTGAGACCCTGCGCGCCGATCGGCGGCAGCACGTGGGCGGATTCCCCGACCAGTGCGATGCGGTTCTGCGCGAAGTGCCGGGGCCGTTCGATCGCAAGGGGAAACACGTGACGGCCGGGCTCGACGGTGACGCGGCCGAGGATGGAGTGGGACTGCTTCTCCGCCGCATCGGACAATTCGTCGTCGCCGAGCGCCATCAGCCGCTCGGCTTCCTTCGGCGTCGAGACCCAGACCACGCTGCTTCGGTTGCCGTGAAGCGGCACGAACACGCAGGGGCCATGCTCGGTGTGAAACTCCGTTGAGATATTCTTGTGCGGCCGGGTGTGCGCGAGGTTGAAGGTGAGGGCGGACTGACCGAGCACGCGGCTGACAGTTTCGATGCCGGCGGCCGCGCGGCACAGCGAATTGCGTCCGTCGGCGCCGACCACGAGCCGGGCCGACAGGGACTGGCCCTGCCGCGTCGTGACAATGACCGCGGCCTCATCGGGAAGCACGGCGGCCGCCTCGTCGTCGAATCGCGTCAGCGTCGAGCGCACGCCGGCGCACTCCTCGAGCGCCGCGACCAGCGAACGATTGTCGATGTTGAAGCCGAACTGCTCGCGCCCGATCTCCTCAGCCGAGAACCGCACCTCGGGGGCGCGTATCAGGCGGGGCGTGTCGTCGACCAGCCGCATGGTCTTGAGCGGCGCCGCTCTGTCGGCACAATGCCGCCAGACGTCGAGCCGTTCCAACAGGTCGGTGGAAGCCCCGAGCAGCGCGGTGGTCCGGTTATCGGCATAGGGTGCGCGGCGCGCCAAAAGCGCGGTTCGCGCGCCGGCGTCGCAAAGCGCAATCGCGGCGGTCAGCCCGGCGGGACCGCCGCCTATGACGATAACGTCATAATCCTGCAAGGTGTCGTTCATCCCGCGACAATTGACATTGTTGGCTGCATTTTCAAGCATCCTTCACCTTCAAATGTGTCCGGCGAATTGCGCGGCGGAACGCCGCAATGGCGGATATGCAAAGGGCAGCGATTCCTGATAGCACTGCTGCCAAATGGACCATACCAGCCAGCCGGATGCCTTGCCGGAACGGATGCGGACCGCCGCATTTTCCGTTCACATCTTCACGGCGCTTGGCGCCGGCGTGGCGCTGCTGGCTATGCTGGAAGCGGTGCGCGAGCACTGGGCCAACATGTTCGCCTGGCTCGGGGTCGCGCTGATCATCGACGGCATCGACGGGCCCTTGGCGCGCCGGCTTGACGTGGTGCGGTTGCAGCCGAACTGGTCCGGCGAGGTGCTCGACCTCGTCGTCGATTTCGTCACCTACGTGTTCGTGCCGGCCTATGCGATCACCGCTAGCGGCATGCTGCTGCCGCTGGCCGCGCCGGTCCTCGGTATCGGCATCGTGGTGTCCAGCGCGCTGTATTTCGCCGACCGCCGCATGAAATCCGACGACAATCATTTCCGCGGCTTCCCGGCGCTGTGGAATGCGGCGGCGTTCTACCTGTTCTTGCTGCATCTGCCGCCGGTGCTGTCGACCATCGTGGTCGCAGCGCTGATCGCGCTGACCTTCGCGCCGTTCCATGTGCTGCACCCGTTCCGCGTGGTGCGGCTGCGCTGGCTGACGCTGTGGCTGCTCGCGGCGTGGACACTGCTCGGCATGTACACGCTGGCGCATGACTTCCTGGTCGGGCCCGCAGTCACTTTCGGACTCTGCGCCATCGCCGCCTACATCATCGGCAGCGATACCTTGATCCGCCGGATGAGAGCCTTTCGAGCATGACGGAATTGATCGCGAGCCCGGAAGCCTGGGCGGCGCTGCTGACACTGACCGCGCTCGAGATCGTGCTCGGCATCGACAATGTGATCTTCCTGTCGGTGCTGGTGTCGCGGATTCCGCCGGCGCAGGCCAAGCGGGCCCGGCAAATCGGGCTGGCGCTGGCGCTGGTGTTCCGCATCGTGCTGCTGTCGATCCTGGTCTGGCTGATCGGGCTGACCGAGCCGGTGATCACGGTCAAGAACATCGCGCTGTCCTGGCGCGACATCATCCTGATCGGCGGCGGCCTGTTCCTGATCGCGAAGGCGACCCACGAGATCCACGGCGAGGTCGAGGCGCGCGATGCCGACGAGGACGCCAAGCCGAACCCGAGCGCGTTCTTCTGGGTGATCGTGCAGATCATCGTCATCGACCTGGTGTTCTCGCTGGATTCGATCATCACCGCGATCGGCATGGCGCAACATATCGAGATCATGATCGCGGCGGTCGTGATCGCCTGCGCGATCATGTACATCTCGTCCGGGCCGGTGGCGCGGTTCGTCGCGGAGCACCCGACCACCAAGATGCTGGCGCTGGCGTTCCTGGTCTTGATCGGCGTCGCGCTGGTCGCCGACGGCTTCAGCTTCCACATCCCGCGCGGCTACATCTATTTCGCGATCGCGTTCTCGGCCGCCGTCGAGATGTTCAACGTGCTGGCGCGGCGCAACCGCAAGAAGGCTACGGGATAGCCGGGTTCCGAGCCGCTTGGTTGACAAGCCGGCCGCGATGGCATTCGCTCGCGTCACGCGAGAACCTTAAGGGGAGGGACTGACATGACCAAGGCCGTGCGGGTGCACAAGGTAGGGGGCCCGGAAGTCCTGACCTATGAGGACGTCGAGGTCGGCGCGCCCGGCGCGGGCGAGGTTCGCATCCGCCAGCACGCGGTCGGGCTGAACTTCATCGACGTCTATTTCCGCACCGGCCTGTACAAGGCGCCCGGCCTGCCGTTCATCGCCGGCAACGAGGCCGCGGGTGAGGTCTTGGCGGTCGGCCCGGGCGTGACCAATTTCCATCCCGGCGACCGCGTCGCCTATTACTACAATCTCGGCGGCTACGCCTCCGAGCGCGTCATCCCCGCCGACAAGCTGGTCAAACTGCCCGACCACATCACCTATGAGCAGGGCGCCGTGCTGATGCTCAAGGGCCTGACGGTCTGGTATCTCCTGCACAAGACCTTCAAGGTCGAGCAGGGCCACCGCGTGCTGATCCACGCCGCGGCCGGCGGCATCGGGTTGCTCGCCTGCCAATGGGCGCGGGCGCTCGGCGCGCATGTCATCGGCACCGTCGGCTCCAAGGCCAAGGCCGACATCGCGCTCGCCAACGGCTGCGACCACGTCATCCTCTACAACGAGGAGAATTTCGTCGAGCGCGTCAAACAAATCAGCCGCGGCGAGCTTTGCGACGTCGTCTATGACGGCGTCGGCAAGACCACCTTCCCGGGATCGCTGTCGTGCCTTCGGCCGCGCGGCCTGTTCGTCTCGTTCGGCAACGCCTCCGGTCCGGTGCCGCCATTCCCGCTCGCCGAGCTCAACAACCACGGCTCGCTGTTTGCGACCCGGCCGAAGCTCAACGATTATGTCGGCACCCGCAAGGAGCTGCTCGAAGGCGCCGACACGCTGTTCGCCGCCGTGATCAACGGCAAGCTGCATGTCCCGATCAATCACGCTTATGCGCTGAAGGACGTCGCGAAGGCGCATATCGACCTGGAGAGCCGGGCGACCACGGGCGCGGCGATCTTGCGGCCGTAGTCTCCCCGTCATTGCGAGCGAAGCGAAGCAATCCATCTGTCCACGCGGGGACCGATGGATTGCTTCGTCGCTTCGCTCCTCGCAATGACGATTGCTGTAAGAGCTACGCTACCCGCCGCGCCGCGCCGACCTTCGTCAGCACCGTATCCAGGCAATCGGTCATCTCAGCGATCTCCTCGCGCGCGACGTTGAGCGCCGGCATCAAGCGCAGCGTGTCCGGCTGCGGCGAGTTGACCAGCACGCCGGCGGCAAAGGCCTCGGCGACGACGGCGGCGCCGATCGGCATCTTGAGGTCGAGCGCGAGCAACAGCCCGCGGCCCCGGATGCCGCCCAGCCCATGCCGCGCCGACAACCGCTGCAACTCGCTCTCCAGATAGAGGCCGGTGTCGACAACCGAACTCAGGAAATCGGCCTGCGCGATCTGCTCAAGCACGGCAATGCCTGCGGCGCACATCAACGGATTGCCGTTGAAGGTGCCGCCCTGGTCGCCGTGTTCGAAGCACGCGGCGTGCTCGGTCGCGAGCAGCGCCGCAAGCGGCACGCCGCCGCCGATGCCCTTACCGAGCGTCATAATGTCGGGTTCGATCCCGGCATGCTGGTAGCCGAACAGTTTTCCGGTCCGGCCGATGCCGGTCTGGATCTCGTCCACGATCAGCAGCAGGCCGCGCTGCTGGGTCAGCGCGCGCAGCTCCTGCAGGAAGGCGTCGGTCGCGGGCCACACGCCGGCTTCGCCCTGGACCGGCTCCAGCATCACGGCGACGGTCGACGATGTGATCAGCTTTCGCACCGACTCGATGTCGTTCAGCTTTGCCTTTCTGAAGCCGGGCACCTTGGGTTCGAACAACGGCTCGAATGCCTTCTTGCCCGACGCCGACATCGTCGCGAGCGTGCGGCCGTGGAAGCCGCCTTCGAAGGTGATGATCTCATGCGCGCCGTTCTTGTACTTCGCACCGAATTTGCGCGCGAGCTTGATCGCGCCCTCATTGGCCTCTGCGCCCGAGTTGGCGAAGAACACCTGGTCGAAGCAGCTGTTGTCGACCAGCATCTTCGCGAGCTTCAGGCTCTGATCGTTGTAGAACGCGGGGCTCGGCGTCAGCAGCCGTTTGGCCTGCGCGGCCAGCGCGTCGGCAACCGCGGTCGGCGCATGACCCAGCGGATTGACGGCCCAGCCCTGCACGAAATCGAGATAGCGGTTGCGGTTGTCGTCCCAGAGGTACGAGCCGGCGCCGCGCACGAACACGACCTCGGGACGGGCGGTGATGTCCATCAGCGCGTCGAACGGATGGGTGGCGTTGGTCATGTCGATCTCCTCTGGTGGTGTGGGGGATAAAGGTGGGCCGAAAAGCGAGAAGGCCGCGCTTGGGGGCGCGGCCTTCTCGAAAACCTGGGCTGATCTACTTAATCAGCGCTGGCGTCGGACACGGCGCGGCCCCTCATCGTCGTTGGTACGACGCTGGCAGATGGCGCGGCGGTTGGTCCGGTTCAGCTTCATGGCGCGTGGGCATACAGCCTGAGAGCCGGCAATGTCAAGCGCCAACCCCGGACACCCTAGCTTTCGGCCTCCTCGACTTCGTCTGGCCACGGATGCCGGGAAACTAGACCCCACGTCACGCTGCCCTTGAGGGGGTTCTTTCGTGCGCCAATCTCAAGGAGCATTTCAACGGTCTCGTCTTCGTCCAACCCAATCGAATTGGAGAGAGTAGACAGTTTGCGCCACTCAAACTTTGGGTTCTGCAGCAGTTTTTGCAAAGTAACTTTGCGTATTCCGTCCAAGCGAGTACGTCGTCTATTTCGAAGATACTCGCCCAGCAACATCGTTGCGACGCCGGTCGTACTGCCAATTAGTGACCCGAGAACCGCCGCTGTACCGCTATCCACGTCCGCTCCCCCATGTGTCGCGAGCCAGGATGGTACTAAAACCCCGCGACACTACCGTGTAGATCGTACTGATCGGCGCGTTCGATCTTCGCGGTGACGATCTCGCCGACCTTGAGCGGACGGCGGCTGGAGAGATAGACGGCACCGTCGATCTCGGGCGCGTCGGCCTTTGAGCGCCCCTTTGCCACCGTCGGCCCGACCTCGTCGATGATCACCTGCTGGCGGGTGCCGACCTTGCGCTTCAGGCGCTTGGCCGAAATCTTCTGCTGCCGCGCCATCAGCGCATTCCAGCGCTCCTGCTTGACCTCGCCGGGCACCGCGTTGCCGATTGCATTCGACGCAGCACCCGCGACCGGCTCGTATTTGAAGCAGCCGAGACGGTCGATCTGGGCGTCCTCGAGCCAGTCCAGCAGATAGGCGAAATCGGCATCGGTCTCGCCGGGGAAGCCGACGATGAAGGTCGAGCGCAGGGTCAAGTCAGGACACTGCTCGCGCCACTTCTGGATCCGCCCCAACGTCTTCTCCTGCGCTGCCGGGCGCTTCATCGCGCGCAGCACGTCGGGGCTCGCATGCTGGAAGGGGATGTCGAGATAGGGCAGCACCTTGCCCTCGGTCATCAACCCGATGACCTCGTCGACATGCGGGTAGGGGTAGACGTATTGCAGCCGGACCCAGGCGCCGAGTTCGCCGAGCTCTTTCGCGAGGTCGAAGAATTTGGCGCGGACGGCGCGGTCCTGCCAGGGACTTTCGGCATATTTCAGGTCGACGCCATAGGCCGACGTATCCTGCGAGATGACGAGCAATTCCTTGACGCCGGCCTTCACCAGCCGCTCGGCCTCGCGCAGCACGTCGTTGGCCGGGCGCGACACCAGATCGCCGCGCAGCTTCGGGATGATGCAGAAGCTGCAGCGGTTGTTGCAGCCTTCGGAAATCTTCAAGTAAGCGTAGTGCCGCGGGGTCAGCTTGACGCCCTGCGGCGGTACCAGATCGAGATGCGGATTGTGCGCCGGCGGCAGCGCGCGGTGCACGGCATCGAGCACGCTCTCATATTGCTGCGGACCCGTGATCGAGAGCACGCCGGGGTAGGCGGTCTCGATCTGCTCGGGCTCGGCCCCCATGCAGCCGGTGACGATGACCTTGCCGTTTTCGGCCATGGCCTCGCCGATCGCGGCGAGCGATTCCTGCTTGGCGCTGTCGAGGAAGCCGCAGGTGTTGACGATGACGATGTCGGCGCCGTCATGCTTGCGCGCGAGCTCATAGCCTTCCGCGCGCAGCCGGGTGATGATGCGCTCGGAATCGACCAAGGCCTTGGGGCATCCCAAGGACACAAAGCTCACTTTCGGCGCGGCGGCCTCTTGCATATCTGAATCTGCCTGATGGATGGGCAGGAGCTAGTCCCAATTGCCGAGAATTACAACCCTTTCCGCACCGCTTCGGCGTGTTATGGATGCGTTGCCGGGTTTTACGAGTCGTCGATGAGCGCTGAAACGTCCCCCAAGATCGTCATCGTCGACGAGAGCCCGATCCGCGCGGCCATCCTCGAGGAGGGACTGCGCGAGGCCGGCTACACCGATGTCGTCCATATCAGCGAGATGCAGAGCCTGCTCTCGCGGATCTATGCGCTCGACCCCGAGATCATCGTCATCGATCTCGAGAACCCCAGCCGCGACGTGCTGGAACAAATGTTCCAGGTCAGCCGGGCCGTGCGCCGGCCGATCGCGATGTTCGTCGACCAAAGCGATGCCGCCTCGATCCAGGCCTCGGTCGATGCCGGCGTCTCCGCCTACATCGTCGACGGGCTGAAGAAGGAGCGGATCAAGCCGATCCTCGACCTCTGCGTCTCCCGCTTCAACGCCTTCTCCAAGCTGCAGGACGAGCTCGACCGCACCAAGCATGCGCTGGAGGAGCGCAAGGTGATCGACCGCGCCAAGGGCATTCTGATGAAGCTGAAGGGGCTGACGGAGGAAGAAGCCTATGTGCTGATGCGCTCGACCGCGATGCGCGAGAAGAAAAAGATCGGGGAGATCGCGCAATCGATCCTGACCGCGTCGGAGCTGTTGAAATGACCTCATCCCTGAGCATCGGGTTCATTCCGCTGGTCGACGCCGCCGCGCTGATCGTCGCGGTCGACAAGGGATTTGCCGCGGCCGAAGGGCTCGACGTCACCTTGGTGCGGGAGGTGTCGTGGTCGAACGTCCGCGACAAGCTCAATATCGGCCTGTTCGATGCCGCGCATCTGTTGGCGCCGGTGGCGATCGCCTCACACCTCGGGCTTGGCCACGTCAAGGTGCCGATCGCAGCGCCGTTCAATCTCGGGCTCAACGGCAACGCCATCACGGTGTCGCCGGCGCTGCATGCGGCGTTGATGGAGGAGATCGACGGCGACCGTTTCGATCCGATGGCGACCTCGCGCGCACTGGCGCGCGTGGTGGCGAAACGAAAGAAGAGCGGGGCGGAGCCGCTGACCTTCGGCATGACCTTCCCGTTCTCGACCCACAATTATCAGCTGCGGTTCTGGATGGCCGCCGGCGGTGTCGATCCCGACGAGGACGTCCAGCTCGTGGTGCTGCCGCCGCCCTACATGGTGGACAGCCTCGCCAATGGGCATATCGACGCCTTCTGCGTCGGCGCGCCCTGGAATTCGATCGCGGTCGATCTCGGCATCGGTCACATCCTTCATTTCGTCGCTGACATCCTGCTCAGCGCGGTCGAGAAGGTGCTGGCGGTGCGACAGGCCTGGTCGGAGAAGCATCCGGATGTGGTGGCGGCGCTGCTGCGTGCGCATCTGCACGCCGCCGAGTTCATCGAGCAACCGGAGAACCGGGGCGAGGTGGCGCGCATCCTCAGCTCGCCCGAACGCATCGGGGTCGATGCCGGCGTCATCCAGCGCACGCTCGATGGCAGGCTGAAGATCTCGCCCGACGGCACCATGCGGGAGAGCAACCGGTATTTGCTGGTCGGGCGCGAGGCGGCGGCGCGGCCCGATCCGGCGCAGGCGGCCTGGCTGTACGCCCAGATGGTCCGCTGGGGCCAGACGCCGTTCAAGCCGGAGGCGCTGAAGGCCGCCATGGCCGTGTTCCGACCGGACCTCTACGACGCCGCCTCGGGCCGTCCCGCAGGCGTCTCCCACGCGATCGGCGCCTTTGCCGGTCCGCCGTTCGATCCGCAGGACGTTCCGGGTCATCTGGCGGCCTTCAAGATCGGCCGTTGGAAGCCGTGAGCCGGCGCGATGCTTTTCTAGGCAGCGAACGCCATTCGCTCATTTTCTGAGCGGGATGCCCAGAAACCAAGACGGCCGGCGGATCGGTCGGTTTCGCGCATTTTCGTAACTCACTGAAATATCGAGATATTGCTTCCGTATCGGACTGGCACGCGACTTGAATGTTGCAGTGCAGCCAGCCGTCGCCGAAGGCGGCTGGCAATGTCCAAGATGGATTTCCGCAGCAACGAGGCTGTCCGGGCCGTTTTGGGGACGAACCGGCGGGAGCCGCCGGATCCGATCCCTCAGCGGTCACCCCGTTTCGTTGAATCCACCCGCAGGGTGGCCGCAGGAGCTTCGTCTCAGTCATGAAAATCGAGCCGCTCTCAGTCGACTTCTCCGACGAGCAGAAGCGCTATCTGGAAGGTTTCACCACCGGCCTGCAGATCAGCCGCGTCGGCCGCGGCCTTGGTGGTGGTGCGAGCAAGGCGAGCGCCGAGCCGGTCGGCCCCGACGCCATCCATCTCAAGGCGCAGGACAAGGTCACCGCGTCGGGCAAGAAACTCGCCGACCAGGAGAAGTTCAAGCGCGAGGAGCATCCGTTCGATGCGTATCCGCGGCTCAGGCAGCAGGCGCGCGACAACGCAGCCCCGACGCCGGCGGACAATTTCCGCTGGCGCTATTTCGGGCTGTTCTATGTCGCGCCGGCGCAGGACTCCTACATGTGCCGGCTGCGCATCCCGAACGGGATCCTGAAGCATTGGCAATTCGCCGATCTCGCCGATCTCACCGAGGAGCTGTGCGGGCCGTATTGCCACGTCACCACGCGCGCCAATCTCCAGGTGCGCGAAATTCCGCCGAAGCATGCGGTGGCGCTGATCGAGGGCATTCAGGATCTGGGTTTGAGCTCGCGCGGCTCCGGCGCCGACAACATCCGCAACGTCACGGGCACACCGACCGCCGGCATCGATCCGCAGGAACTGCTCGACACCAGGCCCTATGCGCGGGAGTGGCACCACCACATCCTCAACGACCGCTCGCTGTACGGCCTGCCGCGCAAGTTCAACGTCGCCTTCGACGGCGCCGGCGCGATCGCGGTGCTGGAGGAGACCAACGACATCGCCTTCACCGCGGTCGAGGTCAAGGACGGCTTCGGCATCGAACCCGGCGTCTGGTTCAGGCTCGGCGTCGGCGGCATCACCGGGCACAGGGATTTCGCAAAGTACTCCGACATCATCGTCAAGCCGTCGGATGCGACCAGCGTTGCGGATGCCATCGTGCGCATCTTCATCGAGACCGGTGACCGCACCAACCGCAACAAGGCGCGGTTGAAATATGTGCTCGACGACATGGGCCACGACAAATTCCTTGCGCTGGTCGAGCAGCGGCTGGGGCAGCCGTTCACCCGCGTGCCGGCGGATGCGCTGGTGGCGCGGCCCGGGTTCGATCGCATGGCGCATATCGGCGTGCACAAGCAGAAGCAGGCCGGGCTGAACTGGATCGGCGTCGCGTTGCCGCTCGGCAAGGTCAGCTGCACGCAGATGCGGGGCCTCGCGAAGATCGCGCACGATCTCGGCGATGGCGATATCCGCCTGACGGTCTGGCAGAACCTGTTGATCTCGGGCGTGCGCGACGAGAACATCGAGCTCGCGGTCGCCGCAATCAAGAGCATCGGGCTTGCGGTCGAAGCTTCGCAGATCAAGGCCGGGCTGATCGCCTGTACCGGCAATGCCGGCTGCCGTTTCGCGGCATCGAACACCAAACGGCATGCCAGCGAGATCGGCGACTGGTGCGAGCCGCGGGTGGCGATGGACGTGCCGGTCAACATCCATTTGACCGGCTGCCATCATTCCTGCGCCCAGCACTATATCAGCGACATCGGGCTGATCGGCGCGCGCGTGCCCGTCAACGACGATGGCGACACGGTCGAGGGCTATCATCTGTTCGCGGGCGGCGGCTTTGGCGCCAATGCCGTGGTCGGGCAGGAGGTGTTTCACGACCTCAAGGCCGAGGACGCGCCGCAGGCGGTCGAGCGGCTGCTGAAGGCCTATCTCGCCCATCGCACGTCCACCGAAGAGTCCTTCCTCAGCTTTGCGCGCCGCCATGACGGCGAAGCGCTGCGCAAGCTCGCCGACGCCGAGGTTTTGGCATGAACCAGATCACCCCTCCGCCCAAGCTCGAGATCATTCCGGACAGCGCGCCATTCTCGGAGGCGCAACGCTCCTGGCTCAACGGCTTCTTCGCCGGACTGTTGTCGGACGCGCCGACGCCGCTGTCATCGGAGCAGGGCGCCGGTATCATGCAGGCGGCCGGCGATGGCGATGGCGACGACGGCGAGGCGCCGTGGCACGACCAGACCATGCCGATCGCTGACCGCATGAAGCTCGCCGAAGGCCGGCCGCTCAGGCGGCGGATGATGGCGGCGATGGCGCAGCAGGATTGCGGCCAGTGCGGCTACAATTGCCAGGACTATTCGGAAGCGATCGCCGGCAAGAGCGAAGCGCGGCTCAACCTCTGCGTCCCTGGCGGCAAGGACACCGCGCGGATGCTGAAGTCGCTCTACGAGGAGCTCGACAAGGCGCCAGCTTCGGCCGCGGCGCCTGCTGAAGCCGAACCGGTCGCGGCAGCGGCGCCGGCGGCTGAAGCCGGCCGCTCGCGCGACAATCCGGTGGCGGCGAAATTCCTGTCACGTCGGCAGCTCAACAAGAAGGGATCGGAGAAGGAGACCTGGCATTTCGAGTTCGATCTCGATCCATGCGGCCTGGACTATGTGGTCGGCGATTCCTTCGGCATCTTCGCGCGCAACGATCTCGGTCTGGTCGACCAGGTGATCGCGCTGCTCGGCGCCTCGCATACGACGGAAGTCCGCGGCAAGACGCTGCGCGAGGTGCTGCAGGATGACGTCTCGCTATCGCCGGCGCCCGACACGCTGTTCGAGCTGGTGTCGTATCTGACCGGCGGCGCACTGCGCGAGAAGGCGCGGGCGCTGGCGCAAGGCGAGGATCCCGATGGCGACGCCGCAACGCTCGACGTTATGGCCGCGCTGCAGAAATTCCCCAAGGTGCGGCCGCATCCGGAGGCATTCGTCGAGGCGCTGGAGCCGCTGCAGCCGCGGCTCTACTCGATCTCGTCGTCGCACAACGCGACGCCGGGGAAATTGTCGCTGACGGTCGATTGCGTCCGCTATGTCGTCAACAAGCGCAAGCGCCTGGGACTGGCCTCGACCTTCCTCGCCGAGCGGATCAATCCGGGCGATGAGGTCAGGGTCTACGTGCAGAAGGCGCACGGCTTCGCGCTGCCGCAGGACTCGAAGACGCCGATCATCATGATCGGGCCGGGCACCGGCATCGCGCCGTTCCGCGCCTTCCTGCTCGATCGCCGGGCCACCGGTGCGCAGGGCAAGAACTGGCTGTTCTTCGGCCATCAGCGCTCGGACTGCGATTTCTTCTATGCCGACGAGCTCAACGCGATGAAGACGGCGGGCTTGCTGACGCGGCTGTCGCTCGCCTGGTCGCGCGACGGCGAGAAGAAATTCTATGTGCAGGATCGCATGCGCGAGGTCGGCCGCGAGCTGTGGACCTGGCTCGCGGAAGGCGCCAACGTCTATATCTGCGGCGACGCCAAGCGGATGGCGAAGGACGTCGAGCGGGCGATGGTCGATATCGTCGCCCAGTTCGGCGCGCGCTCGACCGACGAGGCGATCAGCTTCGTCGCCGATCTGAAGAAGAAGGGCCGGTTCCAGCAGGACGTCTACTAGCCAGGTTCCAGTCGTCTCCAATTGCACCGAATAAAATTCTCGGACGAATCCGGGCCGAAGAATAATTCTCTCGGAACCCAGTTCCCCAAGGGGGCGGCATCACTATTTTGGCCGCCCGCTTGAAACCGCGCGGGAACGATATTCCATATGGCCTCGAATGGGGCGTTGGAGATCGACCATGCGCGAACTATCGGCGGAAGCCCGCCTGCATCTTTACGCGCGAAGCATTTCACGGAAGACCGGGCCCGGAATTCAGACCGCGGCGCTGTACAGCGCGTTTGCGGTGATTGCAGCGATCGTGTTCGGGACGCTGTCCGTCCATCCGTTCTGAGGCGTCAAGAAAATCCAAAAGCCGCCGCCTGATGGCCTCAGGCGGCGGCTTTTGTTTGCGAATTCATAGAACTTGTAGGGTGGGCAAAGGAGCGTCAGCGACGTGCCCACCATCCCTGCTGTGCTCGTGAAGGTGGGCACGCTGCGCGTTGCCCACCCTACGCAATCTCGTCAGTAGCCGTAGCCGTAACCGCCGCAGGTGCTGCAGGTCGGCTGGACCGGTTGATAGTAGGAATAGCCGGGCGAGACCATCTCGACGCGCTGCTGGGTCGCATATTGCGGCGGGATGCGCTCATAGGCGACACCCTCGGGCGCAACCATCACGGTCCTCGGCACCATCACGGTGCGATACTGCGCCGGCGTGCGATGCGCGATGACGTGACCCGGCGACACCATCACGGTCTGCTCGACCGTGCGATACTGCGGCGGCACGGTCTGCACCTGGTAGCAGGTCGTGCAGGGCTGGGGCGGCGGCGTGTAGCAGACGTTGCAGCCGGCGGAGGCGGCGCTGGTGAAGGCGGCCGTGGCAACCGCGGCAATTGCGATGGAGAGAGTGGTGCGGAACATGCTTTCGTACCCAATGTCCTGAGAGGAACGTGAAGGCTCGGAAGCTTGCACCTAGCAACAAATCGGCAAAGTTTGGGTTTAAGAAGACTCTTAACAGAATCTAAAAGGGCCGGCAGCTGCTGCCGGCCCTTCATTTGCGTCGTCAGCAAACTCAGTGTGTCTTGAACGGCGCGACCGTGATGCCGGCAGCCTTCAGCGCCTCGCGCAGGCCGCGCGCGATCTCGACGGCCCCCTTGGTGTCGCCGTGGATGCAGACGGTGTCGGTCTGCATCTTGATCACCTTGCCGGTGACGGAGACCACGGCACTGTCCTGCACCATCCGCACCACGCGCTCGGCGATCGCCTTGGGATCGTGCAGCACGGCGCCGGGCTTCTTGCGCGACACCAGATTGCCGTCGTCCTCATAGGCCCGGTCGGCGAACACCTCATGCGCCATCCGCAGGTTGGCGGCTTCGCCCGCGCGCACCAGCTTCGAGTTGGCGAGCACCACGAAGATCAAATTGGGGTCGACCGCCTTGATCGCGTTGGCGATTGCCCGCGCGGTCATGTCGTCCTCGCAGGCGACGTTGGAGATCGCGCCGTGTGCCTTGACGTGCGTCACCTTGTGGCCGGCGGCGGTCGCGATCGCCTGCAAGGCGCCGATCTGGTAGGCGATCAGGTTCTCGATCTCCGACGACGTCAGCCCCGGCATCGGGCGGCGGCCGAAGCCGTGCAGGTCGCGGTAGCCGGGGTGGGCGCCGACGCTGACGCCGCGCGCTTTCGCGAGCTCGACGGTCTTGCGCATGATGTCGGCATCGCCGGCATGGAAGCCGCAGGCGACATTGACCGAGGTCGCAAGCTCGATCATCGCGGCGTCGTTGCCCATTTCCCAGGGGCCGAAGCTTTCGCCGAGATCGCAATTGAGGTCGATGGTTGAGGTCATGACGATCGATCCTTTTCTTGATGTCATTGTTTTATTTGCGCATGATCTCTTCGGAAAACCGCTTCACACTTTTCCGGATCATGCGCTAGGGAACGGCCACTTGCCACGTCGCAGCGTCGATGGCGCTGACCGCCTGGCCTGCGACATTAGCATCTCGCAGCGCCTCGATGTTGAGGCCGAAATCGTCGATGCCGCGGAGACGGTCGGGCAGGGACCGTAGCAGCTCGTGGAATTTGCGTGCCTCGGCCTGCGCTTCCGCCATCGTCACTGCCTTGAAGCGGAACGGCCGGCCGGCCGAGATCTGCGCGAAGCGGCCGAAATCGGCCGAGATCACGGTCGCGATCTTGGGATAGCCGCCGCTGGTGCCGCGGTCCGGCATCAGCACGATCGGCTGGCCGACGCCCGGCACCTGGATACTGCCGTTCACGGTGCCGTCGGAGACGATGTTGTGGCCGTCGAGATGTTTGATGCTCGGGCCTTCGAGCCGGTAGCCCATGCGGTCGCTGGTTGCCGAAATCTTCCATTCGCTGTCGAGGAATAGCCTCTTGTTGTCCTCGGAGAACTCATCGTCCTGCGGGCCGAACACGACGCGGATCGGCGCGTCGCTTGCCGCCGGCAATTCGATGCGGCGCTCGGCGGTGCCGCCGGCGGGCTTCGTCTTCAACTCGTCTCCACTCTGCAGCGGCCGCTGGTAGGGGCTGCCAAGCCCGGCGCGGGCGTTCACGGCGAGGCTGCCGAACATCGGTTCGCCCTGAATGCCGCCCTCGATCGCGAGATAGCTGAAGGAGCCGCCGCGGGCGAAGCCGAGGTTGAGGGTTTCGCCGTCGGCGAGCGTGGCTGACGAGTCTGCGGCGACCGCGCGGCCGCCGATGTCGGCGTTGCGGGGCGCGCCCGATAGCGCGATGCGCACCGCGCCGCCACGCGCGGTCAGCGCCGCGCCGAACGGGCCGATCTCGACGGCCGCCGCGAACGGCGCGTTACCGACCAGCGTGTTCGCTGCGGCGAGCGCCAAACGGTCCATCGCGCCGCTCGGAACCAGGCCGTAGCGCTGCGAGCCCGGACGTCCGCCGTCCTGCACCGAACTCGCCGGGCCGATCGAGGTGACGACGAGCTTGCTCATGGCGTCACCTGCTCGGCGACGAATTCGCCCGCCTCGGCGGCGCGGTCCTGTTCCGCAAACGTCTTGGCGTCCACCGGCATGAAGGTGATGGCATCGCCCGGCTCGAGCAGGAAGATCGGGTCGCGGTGCAGCTGGTAGGTCCGGACGGCGGTGCGGCCGAGCAGGTGCCAGCCGCTCGGACCGGCGAGGCACTGCACGCCGGTCTGGATGCCGCCGATCGAGATCGTACCGGCCGGGGTCAGCAGCCGCGGATCCTTGCGGCGCGGCATGTGCAAGAACTTCTCCAGCCCGCTGAGATAGGACCAGCCCGGCGTGAAGCCGATCATGGCGACGCGATAGTCGCCGGCGACATGGCGCGCGACGATCGCATCCGGCGTGGTCTCGAGCGCCTTGGCGACGTCCTCCAGATCGATGCCGTGCTCGCCGCCGTAGCAGACCGGGATGCGCCAGCGCCGCGTGCCTGACACGGTCGGCAATGCCTTGGCGGCGCGGACGAGCAGCTGCTCGCCGAGTGTGTCGAAGCCGATCTCGACGGGATCGTAATGCACCAGCAGCGAGCGATAGGTCGGCACCGTTTCGGTGATGCCACCGATCGGCTCGGCCGCGATGATGCGGTCGAGCGCCAGCACGCGCCGGTTGGCGACATCGTCGATGCTGCGGCTGAATTCCACCGTGATGGCGGCATCGCCACTCGGCAAAAGGCGGGGAGGACTTAAGGTTTCGGCCATGGGATCAAGCGGACTTCGTAAGCCATCAAGCTAGCGTGTTTCGGCACGAAACGGAATTCGCTCTGTGCAAAATGATGCAGCAACTTCAATAAATTAATCGGCAGGCCTGCGATAAATTTGGATGATCGCAGAATTCTTGCGCAGCCCTTGACGCAGGGGCGTTGCGCGGCAACATGCGCGCGGTCTTTTCCTCCCATCGGAGCTGATTTTCCAGATGTCCCTGTCCGCCGAAGCGATTGCGACGCTGTCGCACGTGTCCACCGCCACCATCACGACCGTCCTGCTCAAGAAGGGACTGCGCAACATCTGGATGCGCGACACCAAGCCGCTGCGGCCGGGCGCGAAGCGGCTGGTCGGACCGGCCTTCACGCTGCGCTTCGTGCCGGCGCGCGAGGATCTGGCGACGCCGGAATCCTGGTCGTCGCCGATCTCGACCCGCACCGCAATCGAGGCGATGCCGGAGGGCTGCATCGCGGTGGTCGACGCCATGGGCATCACTGATGCCGGTATCTTCGGCGATATCCTCTGCGCACGCATGATGAAGCGCGGCGTCACGGCGCTCGTCACCGACGGCGTGGTACGTGACGTCGAGGGCGTGCTCGGCACCGGCCTGCCGGTGTGGTGCGACGGCTATGCCGCGCCGCCGTCGGTCGCGGGCCTGACCTTCGTCGGCTGGGGCGAACCGATCGGCTGCGGCGGCGTTGCGGTGTTTCCGAATGACGTGGTCGTTGCCGACCAGGATGGCGCGGTGCTGATCCCGCAGGCGTTCCTCGACCACGTGCTGGCCGAGGGTCCGGAGCAGGAACGGATGGAAGCCTGGATCGTCAATGAAGTGAACAATGGCGCCCAGCTCCCCGGCCTCTATCCGATGAATGCCGAGACCAAGGCGCGCTACGCCGCAAGCAAGAAGTAACATCAAGAGAGCGAGGTAACCCCATGGATATCCACGTTTCCGGTTCGCGGCCGACCCGCCGCGCGCCGAAGGAGAACTTTACCGGCTCGGTGCTGCAGGACCCGATCAACATGGCGCCGGCCCCGGCGCGGCTGAACGCATCGCGGGTGTCGTTCGAGCCCGGCGCACGCACCGCCTGGCACACCCATCCGCTCGGGCAGACGCTCTATGTGATCTCAGGCATCGGCCGCGTCCAGGCCAAGGGCGGCCCGATCCGGGAAATCCGTCCCGGCGACGTGGTCTGGATCCCGCCGAACGAGAAGCACTGGCACGGCGCTTCGCCCGGCAACAGCATGACCCACATCGCCATGCAGGAGGCGCTCGACGGCGTGTTCTCGACCTGGATGGAGCACGTCACCGACGAGGAATACAACGGCAAGGTGGGGTGAAGACCTCGCGATTGAAGAACGAAAAGCCCCGCAATCGCGGGGCTTTTTTGTAACCCGGATGAAGCGGCTCAATTCACCCGCGTCCAGGTCTGGCCGCCGCAGAACATGCCGCCGAAGGCGCAGCCCTGGACCCGCAGCGTGTCCGAGCCTTTCAGCGCGATCGTCGAATCGTAGGTGCTGCCGCTGTTCGGATCGACGATGCGGCCGCTCCATTTGTCCTTGCCGGGCTTCATGTTGATCAGGATCTGCTCGCGGTTCTGGCTCGTCTTCTTGTCGACGGCATAGCCGCACAGATTGGCGCCGCACTGCTCGATGCGGACCTTGCCTTCCTTCTCCTCGGTGAGCCAGACGCCCAGCGGCGAATTTGCCGCCTGCACCGGGTTAGGGGCCGGCTTGGGTGCAGCAGCCGGCGGAGCTGCGGCAACGGTTGGCGCGGGCGGCGCGGCTTCCTGTTGCTGGACGGGCGGCGCGGGCTGCGGCGTGGTCGCGGCCGAATCG